>CAWDWC010000009.1:0-143950 GCA_963805885.1 uncultured Flavobacteriaceae bacterium | reverse complement strand
TTCAAAGAAAGGTACAATTTGGGAGATTTCCTCTAGCATACCTTCTGGGGTATAGGGAGGTTGTGGATAACCCATTTTGTTCATGATTTCCACGATAATTTGCCCGTCAGGCTTAGCTCCTGCAATGGGTTCAACTACCCTGTCTCACGGCTTGAATACGTCGCTCGCCATTAGTAAACGTTCCGCTTTTTTCAAGGAAGGACGCTCCTGGCAAAATGACATCGGCATATTTTGCAGTTTCGGTCATAAAGAGTTCTTGAACGATGACCAAATCTGTATTTTCCAAAGCCCGTATCACTTTTTTCGTATTTGGATCGGTTTGTACGATATCTTCACCAATAACCCAAAGTGCCTTTAATTTTCCCTGTAGGGCTGCATCGAACATTTCAGGAATTTTATAGCCAATCATTTTAGGGACATTGACACCATAAAACTCATTGTATTTTTTATTTACTGTGTCACTAGTAATATCTAAGTATCCTGCTCCTTGATGGGGTTGTACCCCCATATCGGCACTACCCTGCACATTATTTTGTCCTCTTAACGGATTGACACCAACTCCTCTTCTTCCAATATTTCCTGTGAGTAGCGCAAGGTCTGCAATCTGCATCACTGTAAAAGTTCCCTGAGAGTGTTCCGTAACACCCAAGCCGTGGAATGACATCGCGTTAGGAGCGGTTGCGTAGGCAATAGCTGCCTCTTTTATAACCGATCTATCCACGCCGCAAACAGACTCTAAATGGTCCAAATCGATACTGAGGATTTCTTTTTTGAAATCTTCGTAGCCCTCTGTTCTTGCGTCTATGAATCCTACATCAACCAAGTCTTCCGCAATGATATAATACATCATCATATTAAGCACCGCCACATTAGTTCCCGGTCTTAAAGGAATGTGATGGGTTGCATAACGCGCAATTTCGGTACGTCTTGGATCAATCACAATGGATACATTACCCGATTTCATGGCGAACTGTTTTAGCTTAGCACCCGTTACTGGATGTGCATCCGTAGGGTTTGCCCCTATGACCATAATACAGTTTGTATCCTTAAGATCGTCTATAGAATTGGTAGCAGCTCCAGTACCTAAGGTGCGTTGCATTCCCAAAGCCGTTGGGGAGTGGCATACACGTGCACACCCATCAATATTATTGGTGCCAATAACCGCTCTGATAAATTTCTGCATCAAATAATTTTCTTCGTTCGTACAGCGAGCCGAAGAGATTCCAGCGATGGAATCGGGTCCAAATTCTTCTTTATACCCATTCAATTTAGAGGCGATGTATTCATACACCTCATCCCAGCTTACTTTTTCAAAATTCCCATTTCGTTTTATCATTGGGGAATCCAATCGGTCCTGGTGATTATAGAATTTAAAGGCAAAGCGACCTTTAATACAGGTATGTCCTTGATTTACTTCGGCATCATAAGGTGCTTGAATACTAAGTATTTCACCGTTGCTGGTAGCTACTTCCAGATTACAACCTACGCCACAATAGGTACAAATGGTTCTTGTGGTTTCCGCAGTTTTAAGTGCTTTTGATTGGAATATATCTGAAATAGCGGAGGTTGGGCAAGCTTGCGAACAAGCCCCACAGCTCACGCAATCTGAATCCATAAATGAATCATCCAGGCCTTTGATTATATGTGAATCGAACCCTCTTCCAGCCATACTCAAGATGAATTCCCCTTGTACTTCATCACAAGCCCTAACACAGCGATAGCAGTTAATACATTTCGATAAATCTGAAGTCATATACGGATGACTTAAGTCTTTACTTTTGTACAGATGATTGGCACCTTCAGGATAACGAACCTCTCGAATACCTACTTCAGCGGCTACAGTTTGTAATTCACAATTGCCATTTACTTCACACGTAAGGCAATCTAGGGGGTGATCTGTCAATACCAATTCAATGATATTCTTCCGCAGGGATTTAATGGCTTCCGAACTCGTATAAATATATTGTCCGGCCGCTACTGGTGTATGGCAGGATGCCACCGTTCTCAATTTCCCAGATTTTTCCATGGCCACCTCAACGCTACATACTCTACAAGACCCAAAAGGATCTAGGTTAGGCGCATCGCATAGCGTAGGCACTAATTTTTGCGATTTATAGCGTCTGATGAAAGCTAACATGGTTTCTCCTTCAACTATTTCAAAAGGGTCGTTATCTATATAGGCCGTATTCATAGGTAAAGTATTAGTTGAAATAAGGTTTTAGTTCTTCATCAAAATATTGCAATGCATTGCGCACCGGTAGTGGAATTCCTCCCCCGTGGGCGCAAAGGGAACCTTTTTCCAAGGTGGTTAAGAGGTCTGTAAACAGTTTGCGATCAATCTTATAATCAGACTCCAATGCTTTTTCAGTTAGTTCTTGTCCGCGTTTTGTTCCGAGCCTGCACGGGAAACATTTTCCGCAACTCTCATAGGCTGCAAAATCAAAAAGATGTTCTATAAATTTCAAGATAGGAAATGACTTCGGAACACAAACTACCGAAGCATGTCCCAATAAAAATCCAGCGGTTGAAAAAGATTCAAAATCTAGGGTCAATTCCGCTATTTTGTCAATCGGCACCAATCCGCCTAAAGGCCCTCCAATTTGAAGTGCTTTTACTTCGGATTTAAATCCGCCACCCAATTCATAGACCACTTTTTTAAGTGGTGTTCCCATTTCCACTTCATATACCCCTGGGTTTTTAAAAAAGCTATCCAAGCAAACTAGTTTGGTTCCGGAGGATCTTTCTGTTCCTATATTTTTCCAAGCTTGGCCGCCCTTTTCGATTATAAAATGCAATGCGGCAAGTGTTTCAACATTATTAACGGTGGTTGGCTTATTGAACAATCCCTTTTGAGCGGGAAAAGGAGGTCTAACGCGAACTTCAGGGCGTTGTCCTTCAATGGAATTGATGAGTGCTGTTTCTTCACCACAGATATAAGACCCTTGTGCCTGTATAATTTTAAAATCAAAATTGAAACCACTGCCTTCAATATTTTTACCAATCAAGCCTACATCACGAAGCGCATCAATGGCGTCCTGAACAATCTTTACGGACTCCGGATATTCTGCGCGGATATACACAATACCATAGCTGGCATGGGCTACATATCCTGCGATGAGCATTCCAAATAAAACCGAATGCGGTCGTTCTTCCAATAAATAGCGATCGGAATAGGCGCCTGGATCGCCTTCATCGGCATTGCAGATGATAAATTTGGTGTCATTCTTCTCATTTCGGCAAAACTCCAGTTTCATTCCCATCGGAAAACCTGCCCCTCCACGTCCCCGCAGATTGGATAGCTTTATTTCTTCTAAAATTACTGCCGAATCTTTTTTTAATGCTTCCTTAAAAGGTTTGTAGTACTGCGCAATATCAGTAAATGGGGTAGTTAGTATAGCCGCTCCTGAAGCTTTTACCGTATAGAAATCAGAATTCAAGGGCTCTTTGGCTTCCAGAATTTTATCCAACTTTCCGATGGCATTTCCTGAATAGTTTTTCCCTTTATAATGGAAGGCGCTATTTTCGTGGCATCTGCCTAGGCAGGTCATATGACCTATCTGATCTTTTTGGAATTTCGTTTCAAGGTTTTCAATTACGCTTTCTTGTGTTGCCGCACAAACGCAAGCCGTTCCGTTACAAACATACACTTCCTTGCCTTTATTTTCGGGTTTAAGAAAATCGTAAAAACTTGCTGTTCCATAGGCATTTGCTTTCCCGATAAGGAATTCGTCGGCCAATTTAGCCAGTGCTTCCTCACTAGGAGATCCGGTGGGTTTTGCCAGTTCTCCTAACTTACTAAAAAGACTTTCTTCTACTGATTTTCTACCTAGTAGCTCACTTAAATTATCGGACATATCATTAACTGGCTTTACTATTTTGTTTATTTAATTTCGTGCGATGTGCATTGGAGTAACAGGTTGCCCTTTCCCCTCTGCAAAAGGCAAACAAGGTAATCCCTAATTCCTTAGCGTAATCTACCGCAAGCGATGATGGTGCCGAAACGGCTGCTAAAAATGGGATTCTTGCCTTAAAACATTTAATCACTATCTCATAGGAAATCCTGCCGCTAACGGTAATGATCTTTGCTTCATGTAGTTTTTTTGAAGTGATTAATTTCCCTACTACCTTATCTACTGCATTGTGTCTTCCTATATCTTCCATAGAACACAACAAGCTGCCGTCTATGGTAAAGGCAGCGGCCGCATGCGTTCCACCAGACAATTTAAAGTCTGACTGAAAGGTGTTCATTTTTTCAAATAACTGATGGATTAACTCCATATCAATCTTTTGGGCATCATCTATAGGGCTGCCAGCAAATGCGAGATCTCCCAACTCTGTTTTCCCACAGATTCCGCAAGAAGAAACCGATAAAAGGCTACGACTATTGGAATAGCCATCTCCTAATTTATCCTTTGGAATAGTAACATTAACAATGGTTACCACCCCTTCGTCATTCTCTTTTTTCAGAACAATATCGGGAATAAAGTTCACATCGTTTATGATTCCTTCCGAATGCAATAAGCCACGAACCAGATTTTCATCTTCGCCGGGTGTTCTCATGGAAACGGTGAAAGGAGTATTATTAATATCTATCTGAAGCGCTTCTTCAACGGTAAGCCAATCCACAATTTTTTGTGAAGCTTCCATTTCAAATTTACTGCCTTCATATTTCCTGGTTGCCATGATATTTTTTACATAAAAGGATCCGTTACCCAAATTTAAAGGAAAATAACGGATGCCAGTGTTAAAATACGGATGGAAGAATCGGTTTACTCAGCCTCAACTTAAAACAGCCCCGTAATATTTCCTTCATTATCGATATTAATATTCTCTGAAGCGGGATGTGCAGGAAGCCCCGGCATACGCATCATATCGCCTGTAATTGGCACTACAAAGCCAGCTCCCGCTGCGATTTCAATTTCACGAATGGTAATGGTGAAGTCTCTTGGACGGCCTATTAGCGTTGGATCGTCTGACAAGGATTTTTGGGTTTTTGCAATACAAACGGGCAAATGATCTAGCCCTAAAGCTGTTATTGTCCTAAGGTTTTTTCGTGCTAATGCACTATAATCAACACTCTTAGCTCCGTATATTTTAGTGGCTATGGTTTCAATTTTTGAAGTCATATCCAGTATCCCAACTATAAAGGGGTTTAAAGTTGGATTCTCCTGATTCTACGACCTCAACAACCTGTCTCGCTAAATCCAATGCCCCTTTTCCACCTTTCTCCCAAACTTCTGCAAGGGCTACCCGAACATTATTCTTTTTTGCGAACGCTTCAATAGCGGCAATCTCTTCATCGCTATCGGTCACGAACTTATTGATTGCAATAACAGGGATGATATTGAATTGACGCACATTCTCCAAGTGCTTTTCAAGATTGGGGATTCCTTTTAGCAAGGCATCCACATTGGGTTCGGTCAACGATTTTAAATCGGCGCCTCCGTGATATTTAAGGGCTCTAATAGTAGTAGTAATCACCACTGCTTTTGGGGCAAGGCCCGCGCTTTGGCATTTTATATCGAGAAATTTTTCGGCACCCAGATCGGCTCCAAAACCAGCTTCGGTAACGGTGTAATCGCCTAAAGTCATTCCCATTCGGGTTGCAATAACAGAATTCGTTCCCTGTGCGATGTTCGCAAAGGGTCCTCCATGTATAATAGCAGGGTTCCCTTCTATGGTCTGTACCAAATTCGGTTTAATTGCATCCTTGAGTAGGGCCGCCATAGCGCCTTCCACTTTTAACTCACGCGCGTACACTGGTTTGCGATCCATAGTATAGCCTATAAAGATAGACCCCATGCGCTTTTTCAAGTCTTCCATGTCGTTTGCCAAGCATAAAATGGCCATAATCTCTGATGCGGCGGTGATATCGAAACCTGTCTCCCTTGGCACTCCGGAGGTAGTTCCTCCAAGACCAATAACAATGTTGCGCAGGGAACGGTCGTTCATATCCATGACACGTTTCCACGTAACCGTTCGGGCGTCGATACCAAGGGAATTGGTCCTACTTTGAATATTATTGTCGATTACGGCGGAAAGTAAATTATGTGCCTTTTCAATGGCAGAAAAATCACCTGTGAAATGCAGATTAATATCCTCCATGGGCAGTACCTGTGAATAGCCACCTCCTGTTGCTCCTCCTTTTATACCAAAAACGGGACCAAGCGAGGGTTCCCTAAGTACCACCACTGTTTTCTTTCCCAATTGATTCAATCCTTCGGAAAGGCCAATCGACATGGTAGTTTTTCCTTCACCAGCCGGTGTTGGGGAAATAGCGGTGACCAAGATTAGATTGCTCTTTGCAGCTTTTTTCAGATCAATTTTAGCAAGGGGGAGTTTGGCTTTATACTTTCCATACATTTCAATATCGTCTGCCTCCAGGCCAAGTTTTTGAGCGATAGTGGTAATGTGTTTTAGTTCTATTGTTTTTGCAATTTCAAGATCGGACATAGTTGTTTTATTATTTTTAAGAGGTATCCAAGTTAATAATAAACGGGGAGATTACAGAAAAATCTTGAAAAGAGATTGTTTTTGAATTACAATTGGAGTTGTTTTTACCTTATGTAGATTGTTGAATTGTTGGATTGTTGGATTGTGGAGTAGTTAGTAGGGAGTAGTGAGACGGGAGGTATTGGCTGTGGGATTTGGGATTTGGGTTGTGGGTTGTGGGGTTCTGATGCGTGAAACGTGAGATGGGAATGTGAGACGGGATTTGTGTAATTGTTTAATCGTTTAATTGTGTAATTGCAGGGTTTTGAGGCGGGAAGCGGGAAGCGGGAATTGTATAATTGTGTAATTGTAGGGTTGGGAGACGGAAGGGGTACTATTCCATTCCTAAAAACAGTAAGCCAAACCCCTTCCGGCCGCCAATTGGAAAAATAACAGTAAAATAAAATTATCAGTGGCGGCCACCTTCCCCTTTTCTAAAAATCTGGTTCAAAATGAAATCTTTTCAAAGGGGAAGGAACGCCTGACAAGCTCAACCCAAATAGAAGCAGGTGTTCCCCACCCTGAAAGGGAGGAGTGTCAACTTTAACTTTAATTGACGGGGTGTGGACACGAGCCCGTAACGCTTTTAATCGTCATCATCGTCAGTATGGGAATCCAGTTGAATTAGATTATTGGCATCGCTTCTAATTTCAGCATGAACAATTTCACCCCCACTTGTACCCACAAATTTGGACATAACAATACTGCTTATAGACAGGAGTAGCACCACAATAAAACCATATTTAGCGAAAGCGTATTTTTTGTAGTGAATAAGCATGGTCACTAGGGAAAGCCCCCCCAGGATCAACATCATAGTATAAAAAATTTCTGCTTGTTCTTCGTGTGCATGGATAAGGGTTTCACTTACTCCCGGTAGCTTCTCTACGATTTCCTCAGCTCCTTCCCCTGTAAAAAAAGCAGCAATAGCTGCTAGGGCACTAAAAATGAAAATACCCAATGCCGTTGTCTTTACTTGGGAGTTTTTTGTGAAATAGCCTGTGAGTAAGACCAAAAACCCAATCAATACTCCCACAATGGGAAGATGGGTTACTACTAAATGAAAATGTGCGTCGTTCATAATTTTTATATTTAGATTGTTAAACTTGTGTACATGCATTGATTTGTACTACCTCAAAAGTATATAGAGTATCTAAGAGATTTCTAAGCGGTTTCTTAAGATTGGCTTAATAATAGTATTCTGGAAAACCACAAATAACAAAAGCCCCAAACATTGTTCAGGGCCTTTACCAACCATTCAACACTATAAAAAACCAAAATTTTAAACTATAGTGAATCTATTTTTACAAATAATTTGGAATCCGACATTGATATTTCACATCTTGCTGGAGCAGTTGTTGCGTATGTGTTTCCACAAGTTGGACATAGATAATACAGCGAAGGCAATGATTTTACATTTCCATCTTCCAAAGCTTTTAAAGCTTTTATATAGAAATCCCTATGCTTTTGTTCCACTTTATACGCATAAGTCAAACTTATTTGTGCCATATAATTTCCTGCAGCATGGGCATCTTTTATAAAATTAGGATACATGGTATTAAACTCATAACTCTCGCCTTCAATGGCATCTTTTAAGTTTTCTTTGGTTGAATTTACCGTAAATTCTGGTGTAACTTCTGGGGTTTTTTCACCCATTCTATCCAACACAACCTTGTGATTATTGGCGTGTATCAATTCTGCTTCAGATGCCGCTTTGAAAAGCATCGCAATTTCAGGAAAGCCTTCTTCCACTGCTTTTTTACTATACGCGGCATACTTAGCATGTGCGGTAGTTTCACCCTTAAACGCATCCTTCATGTTCTGAATAGTTGCTTTTTGAGGGTCTTTATTTTCCGCTGTATCGTTCATAGCCTCTAGTCCTAATTCTTCAGATGATTTCACTTCAATTTTATCAACATTGTCTTTACAAGATTGAAAAAGCATACTTGAGAATACCATTCCAAGTGCTAATACTACTACTGATTTTTTCATTTTATTTATTTTTAAATTATATTAATTATTGCGTAAATGTATGTCCACCTAGCTGTGGGTTTTCTTTATTATTTCTTAAGAATTGATTAAAATATTGATGTTATTCGGTGGATTGATCTCCAAAATCTGGCAGTGTCAATTCAATACCTGCTCCATGTTGAAAAACCAATTGCCCGCCTAAATAACCTGTTCTGGCAACCGACCCTACTAAAGCAGCAAATAGAAAAATGCCAACCCATTTAGCCCATGTTCTTTCATATTTGAAGTAGTATATTGCCACACGAAATAATGCAGTAATGATAGCAAGCCAAAGTGTTATAACAGCAGCTTCTTCATGAAGTTCCATGGGTTCTTGTAGTATGCCATCAGTCATCCCACTTCCTGCATAACTTCCGCTAATGTAAGCTACTATAGCACCTACAGCACCTAGAAATAAGAGGTAGAATGCGGCATGCTTGAAAAATGGCTTTTTACTGATTAGCGCTATGATCTCTGAGAGAAAACCAACTAAGATTAAGGCTATCGGAAAGTGGATAACCATTGCATGAATGTGTGGTGCTGTTAACATCTTTATGTGTTTTTGAATTACACATCAAATGTAGCAGCGCAAACTAAGGCTGGGCTAAAGGAATTCTTAAGATTCGCTTAAAATTCAATCGTGAAAGTGGTTCCTACACCAAATTCACTTTCTATGAGAATTTCGGCATGTATGGCATCGGCAGCCTTTTTGGCTATGGAAAGTCCCAAACCATTTCCTGAAATGTTTTTATGATTTAGGGCATCCGACCTGAAAAAGTGGTTGAACAAGTTGTTTAAATCCTCTTTTTTGATGCCTATTCCTTCATCTTGAATCTTACAAACAATTTTAGAATTGGCTTCAGTAATTGTAATGTGTACCGTCTTATTCTCCTTGGAATATTTTATGGCATTGCCGATAATATTGTCTAATATCAAGTTGGAATAATACTTTGGCACAACACTTACTAGAGCAGCACCCTTGTTAAAATCTATTACAAGTTTTTTTTCTGATATACGTTTTTTATGTCTTGAAAGAATTTCGTCTATTACAGTGGGTAAGGGAACTAAGGATTGGTCAACTGTTTTTGCGGTGGTATCTAACCTCGCCAGGAGCAATAGTTGTTCCAAGGTGTCAGTTATTCGGTTTATTTCCGTAAGACTGAATTTGATTTTCTCTTCATATTCCGCCTGCTCTCTTGGTTTTCGAATCAATACCTCGAGCGTGCCTTTTAAGGTTGATAAAGGGGTGCGCAGTTCATGGGAAGCATCTGAGGTAAATTGCCGTTCGCGTTCTAGGGTGTTTTCAATACGCTGTAATAATTGATTAATCCCCGCTGACAATTCATAGAGTTCGTCTTTGTTTTGTGGCAAAACCACCCTTTCATTCAAATTATTCTGTGTAATCCGCTTTGTTGTTTCGGTTATAACTTTTACTGGAATGATGCCGCGTCCTGCCAAGTATCTTGAGATGAAATACAATCCCACCAATAGAAGTAAATAAGAAACAATCAAAACATTCCGCAGGTTGAGTAGAACCATCTTAGATGATTCCAATGACATTGCCGCAAGTATAAAACCTCTGATCTTGCCACTTTCCTCGATAGGCACTTGTACTTGCCTGATGGCTTTACCGTTCAGTTTCGCGTTAAAATGCCCCCCGTAGTTTTGTTGTGCATTAAAGATGAGGACATCATTTTTAAGGTTTGGCGATTTGTCGATAAATTCGCCGTCTTTATTCAGTATTTGAATAAAGACAGGGTTTACTTGAACTTCCCGATGTTCTCTTTGTTCCCATCCCTTTTTATTTTTTATTTTAATCTTATCTCCTACGATTTTAATTTCGCCCGTATGCTTCTCAGCTTCAAAAGATAGGTCGTTATCCAGATTTTGAAAAACCGTTTCCTGCACTACAAAATAAACAGTTGTAAAAGCCACGGCCATAATCATGGCAGTGGCTATCATATAATATAATGCAATTCTATTTTGAAAACTTAAGTTCATATTTCTTTTGCTACATAGCCAACTCCACGAACGGTTTGAATATAGTTTTCATCTTCCCCTAGTTTTAATTTTTTGCGAAGGGCATTAATATATACGTCAATAACCCCAGTGTTGTATTCAAAGTGAATATCCCAGACACTTTCAATGATACGGGACCTTCGGCAGACTATACCTTTGTTCCGTATAAGGTATTCCAGAAGTGCAAATTCTTTTTGTGTTAAATTGATTACTTCTCCAGCTTTAAGCACTTGATGCGTTGTAGTGTTCAGTGTGATACTTCCAAGTTTAAAAATAGAATGTTCCCCAGATTTAGGGCGCAGTTGCACCTTAATTCGCTCTAAAAGTTCTTCAAAATGAAAAGGCTTCTTTATATAATCGTTAGCGCCGGCTTGAAGTCCGAAGATGGTTTCATCAACAGTGTCCTTTGCGGTTAAAAAAATGACAGGTGTATCTTTAAATTCCTTTCTAAATTGACGACATATTTCAATCCCGCTCATACCGGGCACCATCCAATCAAGCAGCAAAAGATCATAATCCCCAGAAAGGGCTAAATGAAGACCTTTCTTCCCTTCCTCGGCAATATCTACAGCATAAGACTCCTCCTCTAAGCCTTGTTTGAGGAAATTATATATACCGGGTTCATCTTCTACAATTAAAATTCTCATGCTGACAAAAGTTACAATTTTTAATTAAGGTGAGATTTGGTTTTTCTTAAGATTGGCTTAAAATTCATAAAATATGTTACGGCTGTGCTATTGGCTATTATATTACATTCAATATAACTCCTGAAATGATGATGGCAAAGGTAACTACACCAAAAAAAATGGCCATTAATTTTAAGGAGCGCATTTACTTCGACTCCGCTCAGTGCAGGCTTTAGGAAAAGCTCTTCATCGGTCTAATTACTATCCATGGATGTTATAACCATACTTATATAGGGATTCCAGACTACTCAAGCACAAGATATGGGATATGTGCGATATCAAGTCATATGGGACACAGTTCCCGCTGTTAAAGTAGTAATTAATAAAATACGTAGATTCAGAAAATCGGGAAGGAAGTGAATGAACACCCATAGAGGTTGCTCTTAAACAAAAATATTTTGAATACCCCTCAAATATCGAAAATGAAACATTAAGTATCAATCAAAAGAATGAGATGGAAAGGCACATTATGGAATTTGAAAGAAGACTTGAAAAACGTAATAAAGAGATATAAAATATAACATGAACTAAAGGTAATCATGAATTTAATTGAAGAACCCATTATTAACAATTTTAAAAACAACATCAAAAAAAGTTGCAGAAGATTACAAATTCAAAATGATAGTGAATATAGGTAATGTTCTTTATATTGATCCCGATATTGATCCTAGATTAGATGCTAAGTCGTTAGTAATAAAAAAACTAGGGATTTAATTTTAAAAGGCCAGATAAAATACTTTTTTACAAACTAAATACCACGTGTACCGATGATCTGAACAGAAGCTATCCCTTAGAAAATAATTCCTAAATGGTCCAAAAACAAAAAAAGCCTCTCCATTTAGGAAAAGCTTCTCATCGGTCTAATTCTAAACCACAAAGTACTTAAACTAAACTTTAATACTTCAACACAACATTTTAGTTGCGGTCTGGACGAGACTCGAACTCGCGACCCCCTGCGTGACAGGCAGGTATTCTAACCAACTGAACTACCAGACCAAGTTTTCAATCTACCTTTCGGCGGACCCCAACAACAGTTGGGCAAAGTGAAAATTTGTTACCATACATTTTGGGATTGCTCCCTTGCCGTATTAAGCGGTGGCAAATATACCACTCCATTTCATTTTGGCAAACTATTTTTTTAAAAAATAAAATTATTATTTTATCCAAACTTCTGACGTTCCACTAAATAGGTGGTCAAAATCTTGTTAAAACTTTCGTTAATGTCAGTCAGCACGTACTTTATTCTGTATTGTGCGCAGCGCAATTGCAATTCCACAAAATAATCATTCACTGCCTTTTCATACTGTTCTTTTATATTATCGGCATAGAGGTTTACGAATTCGCCCGTTTCAACGTCCACAAACCGTTTGGGGCGGTTGCTGAAATCAAAATCTACCTCTCGCTTTTTATCGAAAGTATGAAAAAGAATAACCTCGTGCTTATTGTATTTTAAATGTTGAAGTGCTTCAAAAAGTTTTTCCGCTTCGGCATCGCTTTGGAACATATCTGTAAAAAGGAAAACCAAGGAGCGGCGTTTCAATTTTTCGGCAATTAAATGTAGATGTTCGTAGGTTTTGGTTTCGGTTTTTTCTTTTGAAGAAAGCAAGGCTTCGTTTAATTTTTGAAGCAACATTTGGTGATGGCGCTCACTGCCCTTTTCCGAAGCATAAAATTCATATACATCACTGTAAATGCTCAAACCTACGGCGTCGCGTTGGCGTTTCATCAAATTCATGATTGCTGCCGAGGCCAATACAGAAAAACCTATTTTGTTTAAGGAATTTATATTGAACTGCTTCAACTTTGGGTAATGCATAGAGCTGCTGTTGTCCACAATTAAATGGCAACGCAGGTTGGTTTCTTCTTCGTAGCGTTTGGTATAGAGTTTGTCCGTTTTGGCGAAAAGCTTCCAATCTATATGTTTGGTGCTTTCGCCATTGTTATAGATTTTATGCTCTGCAAACTCCGCAGAAAACCCGTGAAAGGGACTTTTATGAAGTCCAGAAATAAAGCCTTCCACCACTTGTTTTGCAAGCAGCTCCAGGTTTTTAAAACCCGTAATCTCGTTTATTTCTTTTTCTATATGCAATTTTCGAGTTATGAGTTATGAGTTAAGAGTTATGCTTAAATAGGAAACAATTTCATAATTCTGAAATCATAACTATTTTTGAATTTTATCTACAATTCCGTACTTAACAGATTCCTCGGCACTCATCCAATGGTCACGGTTAAAGTCTTTCATTACTTTTTCAAACTTCTGACCGCAATTATCAGCGAGAATTCTAGCGCTAATTTCCTTTGTTTTCAAAATTTCCTGTGCGGTAATCTCAATATCGCTGGCCACACCGCGAGCTCCGCCGCTGGGTTGGTGAATCATTACACGTGCGTGTGGTTGTATAAAGCGTTTTCCCTTTTCGCCTGCGGAAAGCAAAATACTTCCCATTGAAGCAGCTAACCCAGTACAAATAGTTGAAACCGGACTTTTAATTTCGCGAATCGTGTCATAAATTGAAAATCCCGAGGTAACGTAACCCCCTGGACTGTTTATGTAGAATTTTATTTCGTCGTGACTAAGTGCATCAAGATACATCAAGCGATCCACAACATGGCGTGCGCTCTTGTCATCTACCATACCCCAAAGGAAGACTTTACGTTCTTCAAGTAATTTCCCGTCAATTTTATCCTGTACTTTATCTGTTTTTTTCATAATTTTCGTTCTGTACCCTCGAGCGCAGTCGAGAGGTTTTTAAGTGTGTTATATCAAAAAGAGGTCTCTCCCGAAGCCTCGGGAGCGCTCGACCTGACATTTTTTTAATTCAAGTTCTAAATTTGTTTAAAGAGACCCCGCTATACAGCGGGGTTAGTTCAATAACGTAAATCTGCGATTTACTATTTCACTAAAATAACAAAAGGCTTAGCAATACGCCAAGCCTTTTTGTTTTTAATTTTTCTTTTTTATATTATTTTACAAAAGCGAATCAATTGCTTCCGCATAAACATTTTTAGGGGCAACACCTACTTGGCGGCCTACTACTTCACCATTTTGAAAAACCAAAACAGTTGGAATGTTACGCACTCCATATTTAGCTGCAAACTCTTGGTTTGCATCTACATCTACTTTTCCTACCACAGCTCTGCCATCGTATTCTTTTCCTATTTCTTCAATAATGGGTCCTACCATTCGGCAAGGTCCGCACCAGGCTGCCCAAAAGTCAACCAATACCGGTTTGTCACTTTTTAAAACGGTTTCTTCGAATGTTGCGTCTGTTATTTCTAATGCCATAATCTTTGTTTTTAATTAATACACAAAAGTAGTCCTTTTTTTTGCGAAAACTTACGGGGTTAATATATGTTTAGGATATGAATGTATTGTTTATTTCTATAATCGGTTGTCGGTTGTGGTTGTCTGTTGTCGGTTATTTTATGATTCTTGGTTCTTGGTTCTTGGTTCCTGGCTATGGTTTCTGGTTGTAGGTTTAAATGGATAGATCAATTTAGCTTATAACTCAACTGCTCCCTATCAAGTTCGTCAAGCAATTCCTTTGAGATATTGATCTTATGCTTCCTGCTGGGCATAGTAAGGTGAATTTTTTCCTCATTCTCATACACTACAAAAAACAATTGCTTTTCACCTTTGTGGGTTTTCACTAGGTTTTTAAGCGAATTAATTTTTCCTTCCTTCAATTCATTTAAGGGAATGGTGAGTGTCAGTTTTTTTCCATGTGTTTCCATCACATCGTGAAGCAATTGGATGCTGTTATACTGAAGTCGTGGTTCCCCTTTTTTACCAGTATCACGGTTTGTCCAACCTTCTTTCACAAAAACACGTCCATATATAAAACTGTTCGGAACCAAGAAATGGCGCCATTTTAAATATTCTTCCCCGAAAATTTTGAAGTCATAACTGTCCTCATAATCCTCAACGGTGAAAATTGCCCAACCCTTACCAGCTTTTGATTCCCTGTGCTGCACATCACTAACAACACCTCCAAAACACATTTCCTTATTGAGGTACTCTTCCAAACGGTTAAAGTCCGAAACCTTGCAATTGGTAAAACTTTTCATTTCAATCTTGAAATCGTCCAAGGGGTGGCCTGAAATATATACCCCGACTACCTCGCGTTCCTGTTTCAGTTTTTTCATTGTGCCCCATTCCTCGCAAGGCGGCACTTCGGGTTCAGGTATTTGTACTTCGCTGGCATCGCCAAAAAGACTGACCTGTGAAGAATTCTGTGTTTCCTGATATTTTGCGGCGTACCGCAGCACTTTTTCAATAAACATTACCCCATCGCCATCATCGTGCAAATATTGGGCTCGATGTGTGTCGAAACTATCAAAACCACCCGCCAACGCCAAGTTTTCAAAAGCTTTTTTATTTGCGGAACGCAGATCGATTCGCTTAGACAAGTCAAAAACCGATTTGTATTTTCCGTCTTTTCTATGCTCTACAATGGTTGCAACGGCACTGCTGCCCACACCTTTTACGGCACCCATACCAAAACGGATGGCACCTTGGTCATTTACGGTAAATTTATGGAAAGACTCGTTTACGTCTGGGCCCAAAACGGTAAGCCCCATCCGCTTGCATTCGTCCATAAAGAAGGTTACCTGTTTTATGTCGCTCATGTTATTGCTCAGCACCGCGGCCATATATTCCGCTGGATAATGGGCTTTTAGATATGCTGTTTGGTATGCAATCCAAGCGTAACAGGTAGAGTGGGATTTATTAAACGCATAACTCGCAAATGCCTCCCAATCTTTCCAGATTTTTTCCAATTTTTCGGCATCGTGGCCGCGTTCAGCCGCTTGGGCAACAAATTGCGGCTTCATTTTATCGAGTACCGCCTTTTGTTTTTTACCCATTGCTTTTCGTAAAACGTCGGCTTCACCTTTTGTAAAGCCAGCCAATTTTTGCGACAGCAACATCACCTGCTCCTGATAGACTGTAATTCCGTAGGTTTCTTTCAGGTATTCTTCCATTGCAGGAAGGTCGTATTCAATTTCTTCCTCGCCGTGTTTTCTGCGTACGAAACTAGGAATATATTCCATGGGGCCTGGACGATACAGCGCATTCATTGCAATTAAATCTGCAAAAACCGTAGGCTTCAATTCCTTCATATATTTCTGCATTCCGGCAGATTCATACTGAAAAATACCTACCGTATCTCCTCTTTGGAAAAGCTCGTATGTTTACTCATCATCCAAAGGAAAATTATCTGGATCGAGATCAATGTTGTGTTTGTGCTTTACGAGTTTTACGGTGTCTTTTATCAGGGTCAATGTTTTCAGGCCCAGGAAATCCATCTTTAAAAGACCGGCGCTTTCCACAACCGAGTTATCAAACTGTGTAACGTACAAATCGGAATCCTTCGCAGTGGCAACGGGAACGAAATCGGTAATATCACTGGGTGTAATGATTACACCGCAGGCGTGGATTCCAGTATTTCGAACGGACCCTTCAAGGATTTTTGCCTGATTGATGGTTTGTGCCTCCAAATCACTTCCTTCGGAGAGATTTAAAAGTTCGTTTACTTTTGGAAGTTCATCGCTTCTGAAACGGCTTCGCAATTCCGCATCGCTCAAACCGAAAATTTTATTCAGCTTGGTCATATTCGGAATAAGCTTCGAAATTCTATCCGCTTCATTCAAGGGCAAATCCAAAACCCGCGCCGTATCGCGAATGGAAGACTTGGCAGCCATCGTTCCATAGGTGATAATCTGTGCTACTTGGTTGCTTCCGTATTTGTTAATTACGTAATCCATTACCTTGCTTCGGCCCTCATCATCAAAATCGATATCGATATCGGGCATGCTCACACGATCTGGATTTAGGAAACGCTCAAAAAGCAGATCGTACTTAATTGGGCAGATATTGGTGATTCCCAAACAATACGCCACCGCACTTCCCGCTGCGGAACCACGGCCTGGACCAACGGAAACATCCATTTTTCGAGCTTCGGCGATGAAATCCTGTACAATCAAAAAATAACCTGGGATAACCAGTATTGGCAATTACATCCAGCTCAAAATCCAAACGTTGTTTTATCTCTTTTACCCTTTCGGAAGCGCCCTCCGGAATTTCAGAATCTGTTAGCACTTCATACGAAACCTCAATCAACTCTGGATAACGCCTTTTTGCACCTTCGTAAGTTAAATATCTTAAATAAGCATTTTCTCCACGCTTGCCCCCATCAATGTCGTCTGGCTTCAAGAACTCTTTGGGAATCCCAAAATTGGGAAGCAATACATCGCGATGCAGAGAATAAGGCTGAATTTTTGAAACCACTTCCTCTATATTCAAAATGGCTTCTGGAAGATCTTTGAACAGCGCCTTCATCTCGTCCTGACCCTTAAAATAATATTCTTGGTTTGGCAAACCGTAACGGTAACCACGACCTCGTCCAATTGGTGTTGCCTGCTTTTCACCATCTTTTACGCAGAGCAAAATATCGTGGGCGTTGGCATCTTCTTTTTTAATGTAATAGGTATTGTTGCAGGCAACGAGTTTTACATTGTTGCGTTTTGCCATTTCAACCAAAACATCGTTTACACGTTTTTCATCCTCCTGATTGTGGCGCATAACTTCCACATATAGGTCGTCCCCAAACATTTCCTTCCACCAAAGCAACGCTTCCTCGGCTTGGTTTTCGCCTATGTTTAAAATCTTTCCGGGAACCTCCCCGTAAAGACTTCCAGTTAAAACAATAATGTCTTCTTTGTATTTTTCAACTATATTTTTATCAATCCGCGGCACGTAATAAAATCCTTCGGTATAAGCGATGGATGCCATCTTTGCCAAATTGTGATAGCCATTTTTGTTTTTGGCGAGCAACACAATTTGGTAGCCATTGTCTTTGTGGGTTTTGTTTAGATGGTCTTCACAGACAAAAAATTCGCAACCTACAATCGCCTTTAATGGTTTTGATGTAGTTTCTTCATCTTCATTTTTTGGCAAATCTGCGAGCGACTTGTTGTAATTACTCACGGCCTGTACAAAATGAAAGGCGCCCATCATATTCCCGGAATCGGTTATTGACACAGCTATCATATTATTTTCAACGGCTGCGTTTACCAAATCCAAGGTGCTGGATGTGGATTGCAGAATTGAAAACTGTGAATGATTGTGAAGGTGCACAAAAGGCGCATCTTCAAGTGTGGCAATATTTTCTTTTATTTCTTCGGAAGAAATTTTCTCTGTTTCCGGAAGCGCTTGCATTTGCTTTCTGATTCTTTCAGAAGCTTTTTTCAGGTTGATGTGCTTCAATCCCGATTAAACTCAATGGTTTTTGGGTTTTCTTCGGAAAAATTCTCGAAATAATCTGGCTGCACATCAAGCTCTTCCTTTGTAAAAATCTGCCGGCGCACCAATTCAAGAAAGCAACGGGTAGTGGCCTCAACGTCGGCAGTAGCATTGTGGGCTTCGGCAAAAGGCTCGCTAAAAAGAAACTCGTGAAGTTCCGTTAATGTTGGCAACTTAAACTTTCCCCCACGACCACCGGGAATTTGGCAGAGTTGGGCAGTAGTTTCGGTACAGGTGTCCAAAACAGGAAGATGGGGCAATGGATTTTCAATTCCGAGACGGAAAAATTCCGCACCCATTATATTTACATCGAAACCTACATTTTGACCGACGATAAATTTTGTTTTTGAAAGCGCCTGTTGAAATTTTTTCGCCACTTCTTCCAAAGAAATTCCTTCTGCTGTTGCCAATTCGGTAGAAATCCCGTGAATTTTTTCTGCATCAAAGGGAATATTGAAACCTTCGGGTTGCACCAAATAATCCTGATGCTCAATCAACTTTCCCATTGCATCGTGCAACTGCCAAGCAATCTGGATACAGCGCGGCCAATTATCGCTATCGCTAACGGGAGCGTTGAAGCGTTTGGGAAGACCTGTTGTTTCTGTATCGAAGATTAAATACATTGGATTAACGATTTTTTGATTGCGGATTTTAGATTTCTGGACTAAGGAAGTAAAAATAGAAAAACCGAGGGCTTTTGGGAAGTAAAATTATGAGTAGTTGTTCACAATAAAAAACCGTTTCCGGGAAATTCCGAAAACGGTTTAATTCTTCTTTTTCAAATTATAATTTCTATGAAACTACAGCTTCAAAATTTTTGGCACTTTGACAAGCGCTTTGGATGGTGTCACGCTGCTCAGTCAAAATTTTCTGTGTTGTGGGCGGCAATGTAGTGTCGTTAATTACTTCATTGTACTCCTCCACAGCTGCTTTTTCACCTTTTTGAACTTCTTCTAAAATTGTTTCCTCGTTATTTGAAGAAAACGCTGTTTCAATGTCCATCCATGTGCGGTGCATTGCCCCAGTGGTACTTCCACCTTTATCAGGAGTTTCACCGTAGTTTTTGATTTCCGTTTTTATTTCGTGACCAAAACCATTTCTTTTTTGAGCTTGTTCGTTAAAGAATTGCTTCAGTTTTGTGTTATCCACTTTCTCTGCAGCTTTTTTATAACCCTTTTCAGCGTCATAATTTTTCTCTAACAGTTCGTTTAATTTGTTTGTCATTTTTTCAGTAAACTTCATATTCTTTCGTTTTAAATTATACAGTTATTTTTTCATCATCATAATCATTCCTCTAATAAAGACAACTGTTCAACTTCATTCGGATATATCCTAATATACCATGAATAAATGCGTATAAGGAATTATTAACCTAAGTTTAATTAATTTAACAAGGTTTAACCTTTGAATGGGGTTTTCGTAGAAAATGTTAATTAATAGGCAACATCAAATTGACCTTCGGTTATTTCGGTCATGTTTGTTATAAAAAGAAAATGTGCCTTTAATTGTTTTGCCAGCAATATCGTGCTCAAGAATTTTTATTAACCCACAGCAGTGGTTTCCGGTCCATTTGCACCTTGATATTTTGCAGCAAAACCACCTCGGGGCAAAGTATATTCGCCAGGTTCCACTTCTGCAGTAACAGAAATCACGATTGTAGCATTGGCTGTATTACCTGAAGTTACAATAGTGTTGCCAGTGTTGCGGGAAGTTACGGTTATTGGAAAAAAGTGATTGCCATCAACTTTGGCGCTGAAAGTTCCCGCATTTGTAGGATCAGTAATTTCTCCGCCCAGAATAAGGGACATTATAACATTGTTCCTTTTGAAACATAAATTGTATCAATGCCTGGAAGAAAGGCATTAAAATTAAAAGATTCCTGAAAGTGTTTTATTGTTTTCGTTTAATTCTGAAATAGTTACTTCTCCTTCCCCGTTAGGATTTGTAGTATATATATTTCCGCCCATATCCTCAAAAACGGCATAATTGGGAAGCCCCTCACCAATTGCAAAATTACCTTCAGATAAACGAGAAAGGTGTATTGTTATGGATTCTTCGTCAGTAAAACCCTGAATTGTAACACTTCCATCTTCATTCAGCGCGGCGCGCGCATCTGTTGAAATATAAAGTCTATTATCTACTTTTGCCTGCAAAGCAACCTCATTTATTTGCTTATCTTCGCAGGAAATAAGCGATAAGGCCGCTAAAAGTAACAAATACAAATTTTTTCATAGGTAAGTGGATTTAGGGGGTTTTGACAAATGTAAAATAAAAACTTTAATTGGTTGAATTTCAAAAAGAAAATATACTATCTTTGCCGTCCTTAATTATAACCGGGGTCGGGAACCCCAAAAATTAATTTAATATGCCTGTAAAAATCAGACTACAAAGACACGGGAAGAAAGGTAAGCCTTATTTCTGGATTATCGCGGCGGATAGCCGTAGCAAAAGAGATGGTAAATTTCTTGAAAAATTAGGATTTTACAATCCAACAACCAACCCTGCACAGATTGATCTTAATGTGGACAGCGCTGTAAAATGGCTTCAAAATGGAGCTCAACCTACAGATACTGCCCGCGCTATTCTTTCTTACAAAGGAGCTTTAATGAAAAACCACCTTGCTGGTGGTGTTCGCAAAGGTGCTTTGACAGAAGAACAAGCTGAAGCAAAATTCAACGAGTGGTTGGAATCTAAAAAAGGTACTATCGATCACAAAAAAGCAACTCTTTCTGAAGCACAACAAAAAGCAAAAGCAGAAGCACTTGCTGCTGAAAAAGCTGTAAGCGAAAAACGTGCTGCTGATGCCGCTGCTGCCGCTGCTCCTGCAGAAGAGGAAGCAACTGAAGAAGTTGAAGCAACTGCTGAAACTGCACCAGAAGAAACTCCTGCTGCTGAAGCGGAAGCAAAAGTTGAAGAAACTGAAGCAAAAGCGGAAGAAACTCCGACTGCTGAAGAAACTAAGGAAGACGAAAAAGAAGCATAAATTTTATAACGATGCAAAAGGAGAACTGCTTCTACTTAGGCAAAATCGTTAAAAAATATAGCTTTAAGGGGGAACTGCTAATAAAATTAGATACAGACGAACCCGAACTTTTTACTGAAATGGAATCGGTTTTTGTGGAACAACGCAAAAACCTGATTCCATTTTTTATTGAGGAAAGCTCACTGCACAAAAGCGAACTTCTGCGCGTGCGTTTTGAAGATGTAAAAAACGAAGAGGAAGCAAATGCACTTATTGGCGCACATCTTTATCTACCTTTGGAATTTCTTCCAAAACTTACTGGCAATAAATTCTACTATCACGAAATTATTGGTTTTACTGCCGAAGATGAATCTTTTGGAAAAATTGGTGAAATTACTGGAGTTAACGACACCACTTCACAAGCTTTATTTGAAATTGATCGGGAAGGAAAACAAATTTTGATCCCGATGATCGACCATTTCATAAAAAAAGTGGATCGTGAAAACAAAACCATTCTTTTGAATGTTCCTGAAGGGTTGATTGAAATGTATTTGTAGAAATTCCAAAACCCAATTACAAAATTCAAATAAATTCAAAAAACAAATTCCAAATTCCAAAAATCTGCAATCGTTAATCTAAAATCCCTTGAAGCCTTTTAAATTTAAACAATTTACCGTTGAACAAGACCGCTGCGCTATGAAAATTGGCACAGATGGCGTTTTGCTTGGAGCTTGGGTTTCAGTAAATAAAAATCCTTTTTCAATTTTGGATATTGGCGCTGGAACTGGAATTATTGCTTTGCAATTGGCACAAAGATGCAATGCTGAAATGGTAGATGCCATTGAAATTGACGAAAACGCCTACGAACAGTGCGTTGACAATTTTGAGAATTCTCCGTGGGGCGACAGCCTGTTTTGCTATCACGCTTCTTTGGAAGAATTTGTGGATGAAATTGAAGATAAATACGATCTCATTATTTCAAACCCGCCTTTTTATTCTCCCCCTCTCCGCCTTGGCGGATTCTCCCAAAAGGGGAGGAAATTATTTCTACTTCACGAGAATTGGCCAGATTTTACGATGCACTTCCATTTGATGAATTGATTGAAAGCGCTTCGCTTTTGCTTTCTGATGAAGGAATTTTTGCAGTTATTATTCCAAGAAAAGAAGAAGAAAATTTCATCAAAATGGCTTCGGAAGTGAATTTGTTTCCAAACAAAATTTGCAGGGTTCGGGGCAATGAAAATTCCGAAGAAAAAAGAAGTTTGTTGGAGTTTTCCTTTGAAAAAATTTCCCCGAAAATAGAAAACCTTACCATTGAAACTTCCCGCCACGATTACACCGAAAAATACAAAAAACTAGTGCAGGATTTTTATCTTAAAATGTAGGTCTTTAACTTGTGATTTCTACATTTGTATTCCTTAAAATTATAGATAAATGAAACCAGATTTATTTGAAGCTCCCGATTACTATAACCTTGACGAATTACTTTCCGACGAACACAAATTGGTACGCCAAGCTGCCCGCGATTGGGTAAAGCGCGACGTATCGCCCATTATAGAAGAATACGCCCAAAAAGCGGAATTTCCAAAACAAATAATTAGCGGTCTTGCTGAAATTGGCGCTTTTGGACCCTATATTCCTGAGGAATACGGAGGAGCTGGACTTGACCAAATTTCCTATGGTTTGATTATGCAGGAAATTGAACGTGGCGATAGCGGCGTTCGCAGTACTGCTTCGGTACAGTCTTCTCTCGTTATGTATCCAATCTGGAAATATGGAAATGAAGAACAACGAAAAAAATATCTACCAAAACTCGCTTCCGGTGAATGGATGGGCTGTTTCGGATTGACCGAGCCCGACCACGGAAGCAATCCGGGTGGAATGACCACCAACTTTAAAGACAAAGGCGACCACTACCTTTTGAATGGCGCTAAAATGTGGATCAGTAATGCTCCTTTCGCACAAGTTGCCGTAGTTTGGGCAAAAAATGAAGAAGGCAGAATTCACGGTTTAATCGTGGAACGTGGCATGGAAGGCTTCTCAACGCCCGAAACACACAACAAATGGTCGCTTCGTGCTTCGGCAACGGGCGAGCTTATATTTGACAATGTAAAAGTTCCGAAGGAAAATTTGCTTCCAAACAAATCAGGATTGGGCGCGCCACTTGGTTGTTTGGATTCTGCACGTTATGGAATTGCTTGGGGTGCAATTGGCGCTGCAATGGACTGTTATGATACAGCACTTAGTTACTCTAAAGAAAGAATTCAATTTGGAAAACCCATTGGCCAATTCCAGCTTCAGCAGAAAAAACTTGCAGAGATGATTACCGAAATCACCAAAGCACAATTGCTTGCTTGGCGTGTTGGCGTAATGCGAAATGCTGGAACTGCAACTAGCGCTCAAATTTCAATGGCGAAACGAAATAATGTAGATATGGCGATCAACATTGCCAGAGAAGCTAGACAAATGCTAGGCGGAATGGGAATTACTGGCGAATACAGCATTATGCGCCACTCGATGAATCTTGAAAGTGTAATTACTTATGAAGGAACCCACGATATTCACTTGTTGATCACTGGTCTGGATATTACTGGACTCAATGCATTTCAATAAATAGTTTTCAAAATAAATTTAAAAAAGGTTTCGTTAATTCGAAGCCTTTTTTGTTTCTAAGGCAAGTTGTATCTTTCAGAAAACAATTGAAGCATGTCCTCAAAAAACAGAATGTCCCGTGCCTACCAGACTGCACGTCGCATTACGTTTAACGATGATTCCAAGTTTGTTATTTTTAGCGATTGTCATCGCGGAGACAACAGTTTTGCGGACGATTTTGCCAATAACCGGAACATCTACTTTCACGCATTGCAGGATTATTACAAAAATGGCTTTACCTATTGTGAAATTGGCGATGGCGATGAGCTTTGGGAGAATCTCTTTTTTAAGGATATTTTGGAAGCCCACCAAAATGTGTATGATCTGATGAAGCTTTTTTATGCTGAAAACAGACTTTACAGGTTGGTCGGGAACCACGATATGGTCTATATGAATCAAAAATTTGTAGCGAAAACACTCTTTACATATTTTGATAAAATAACAGGAAAAGATGCACCATTGTTCCCAGGAATTCAATTTACGGAAGGCTTGGTTTTGGAACACGAAGAAACCAAACAGGAAATTTTTATGATGCATGGCCACCAAGCAGATTGGATGAATTATGTGGGTTGGAAATTCAATCGTTTTATGGTTAGAGTCCTTTGGCGACAATTACAGATTTTTGGCATTGGCGACCCCACAAGTCCAGCAAAAAACTATAAGGAACTTATTAAAGTGGAGAGACGAACAAAAAGTTGGATTGTTGAAAACAAAAATCTTTTTACAATAATTGGGCATACCCATAGACCAAGATTTCCTGAACCTGGTGATATTGCTTTTTTTAACGATGGAAGTTGTGTGCATCCGCGAAGCATCACGGGGATGGAAATAGAAAATGGCGAGATTTCATTGATAAAATGGCAGATTTCAACCACAGAAGATGGAACGCTAAAAGTTCAAAGTGTATTGTTAGAAGGACCCCAAAAGCTGATTGACTATAAAACTGATTAATAGTAATATAAAGCAATTTCTAAAAATGATGAAATTTAATATTGTAATCTTTTTAATGGCATTGGTTTCGTTTTCCTGTGCTGTTAAAAAAGAGAATAGTTCTGCGAAAGAAACAACTTATAAATATCTGGCGCTTGGTGATAGTTATACCATTGGCGAAAGCGTTTGTGGTGACTGCAATTACCCAAAGCAATTGACGGATAGCTTGAACAAAATTTCAAAAGAAAAAACTTCAGTAAAAATACTTGCCAAAACGGGATGGACAACTACAGATTTACTTTCGGCAATTGCTGCTGAAAATCCTTCAAAAGATTATGATTTGGTAACGTTGCTCATTGGCGTAAACAACCAATATCAAGACAAACCATTTTCAATTTATAAAGAAGAATTTCCCAAACTGTTGATATGGCAATCGCTTTTGCAAAGGGAAAACCAGAAAATGTAATTGTAATTTCAATTCCAGATTACGGTTTTACACCCTTCGGTCAAAAATCTGGAAAAGCTGAAAAAGCCACAAAAGAACTGGAGCGCTACAATATTTATGCAGACAGAATAGCTTTTGAAAAAGGAGTACATTTTGAAAATATTACCCCAATAACACAAAAAGGATTGGAAAACCCAGCTTTGGTTGCTTCAGATGGTTTGCACCCTTCAGCGGTTGCCTATAAAAAATTTGTAGAAAAAATATTTGCGAAGGCCGCTGAAATACTCCGCTAAACCTCCGGGGCCAATTCAATTTCCAGACCCTCAAGCTCTTCTTTTATAAAAATTTGGCATCCAAGTCGGCTGTTTTCTTTCACATTAAATGCTTCTGAAAGCATTAAATCTTCATCATAACTCATTTCGGGAAGTTCATGGTCGCTTAAAACATAGCATTGGCAGGAAGCACACATCGCCATTCCGCCGCACATCCCGATGGTTCCTTCAGGAGCCAATTGGTAGGAACGAACTATCTCCATTACGTTCATATTTATATCTGTTGGAGCATCAACCTCGTGCTTAATGCCTTGACGATCGATTATTGTAACTTTGATGTCCGTCATTTATTAATTAATTGACTTAATTACCGCTTTTGGCGCTTCTTTTTTACTGCCATCAAAACCTTCTACACCACCAACGGTAGTATATTTCATTACATATCGTTTATCTGGGAAATATACGTTGATAAGCACTTTGGCACATTAAGGTTGCTTCATGGAAACCACAAAGAATCAGTTTCAATTTTCCTGGATAGGTATTGACATCACCAATGGCATAGATTCCTGGAATGTTTGTTTGATAGTCTAAAGTGTTGTCAACTTTAATTGCATTTTTTTCAATTTCAAGTCCCCAATCTGCAATTGGACCAAATTTTGGCGACAAGCCGAATAAAGGAATAAAATGGTCGCATTCGCGATTAAAAACTGGCTGCGCCTTGTTTTATGACTACTTCTTTCAAACCATTATTGCCAACCAACCCAACGACTTCTGCTGGGGTTATCAATTCAATTTTTCCATGATTTTTAAGTTCCTGAACTTTTTCAACACTGTCCAATGCACCGCGAAATTCATTTCTTCTGTGAACCAATGTCACACTTTTCGCAACATCTGTCAAAAAAATACTCCAGTCCAAAGCAGAATCTCCACCACCGGAAATAACCACTCTTTTATCACGATAAAATTCTGGATCTCGAATAATGTATTCCACACCTTTATCCTCAAAATCTGAAAGATTCGTGATTGGCGGTTTTCGTGGTTCAAAACTTCCCAAGCCACCAGCAATTGCAACGATTGGCGCATGATGTTTTGTGCCTTTTTCAGTTGTAACAATAAAGGAACCATCTTCTAGTTTTTCAATGGTATCTGCACGTTCGCCCAAGGTAAAACCTGGCTGAAAAGGCTCGATCTGCTTCATTAAATTATTTACCAAATCGCCTGCAAGTATCTCTGGAAAACCAGGAATATCGTAGATAGGTTTTTTAGGATATATTTCGGAACACTGTCCGCCAGCTTGCGGAAGTGCATCAATTAAATGACATTTTAATTTAAGTAATCCTGCTTCAAAAACGGCAAAAAGCCCCGTAGGACCAGCGCCAATTATAAGAATATCTGTTTTAATCATGAAAGATGCACTCTTTATTTTACTTCAAATTTAGTTGTGAAAATGTTTTGAAAAAATGACGATTGTCATTATTGTGAAACGCTAACAACCTTTTCAATTTGGGGTGCATATTTTTTAATGGTCATTTCCACACCACTTTTTAAGGTCATTTGATTTACAGAACAACCTACACAAGCACCTTGCAACTGAACGTTTACCACTTTTCCTCCTTCAATGGAAACAAGGAAATATCGCCACCATCACTTTGCAAAAATGGACGAATTTCATCTAATGCTTTTTCTACTTTTATTGTTAGTTCCTGCGTTGTCATTATTATTTTTTTACGGCGCTGCAACCTGCCATTGTTGTAATTTTTATTGCTTCGGTTGGTGGCAAATTTTCATTTCTTCTAACCATTTCTTCCACCACATTTCGTGTAATTTCCTCAAAAGCTTCTTCGGTTTGGGTCGCTGTTTGAAGGCGGCTGGTCTTCCTATATCTCCTGCTTCACGAATACTTTGTACCAATGGAACTTCGCCCAAAAATGGCACTTTTAAATCTTCGGCAAGTGTTTTGCTCCTTCTTTTCCAAATATATAATATTTATTTTCAGGAAGTTCTGCAGGAGTGAAGTAGGACATATTTTCAATGATCCCCAAAACCGGAACATCAATATTTTCCTGCCGGAACATTGCCACTCCTTTTCGGCATCGGCCAAAGCCACATTTTGCGGAGTACTTACCACAACCGCTCCAGTGATTGGCAATGATTGCATAATGCTTAAATGGATATCTCCAGTTCCTGGCGGAAGATCAATCAACATAAAATCCAGTTCGCCCCAAGCGGCATCAAAAATCATTTGATTTAAAGCTTTTGCGGCCATCGGCCCTCGCCAAATTACGGCTTGGTCGGGTTGAGTGAAAAAACCGATGGAAAGAATTTTTACTCCATAATTTTCAACCGGCTTCATTTTGCTTTTGCCATCCACATTTACTGAAAGTGGTTTTTCCATTGCCACATCAAACATTATTGGGATTGATGGCCCATAAATATCTGCATCCAAAATACCTACTTTAAAGCCCATTTTTGAAAGTGTTACCGCCAAATTTGCGGTAACAGTAGATTTACCAACGCCTCCTTTTCCAGAAGCAACGGCAATTATATTTTGAATTCCAGGAATTGGTTTTCCTTTAATTTGGTTTGGGTTTTGGGTTTTGCAGGTGCTCAACTTTAATGTTTACTTGAACTTTGGCGTTTGCATCCACTTTTTCGTGAATGGTTTTAATAATATCTGCTTCGGCGCGTTTTTTTATGTGAAGTGCTGGGGTGGAAAGTTTCAGGTCCACAATAACTTCATCTGCAAACGTCACTACATTTTGCACGGCACCGCTCTCCACCATATTTTTTCCTTCGCCAGAAACAGTTATTGTTTCTAGGGCTTTAAGGATATTTTGTTTTGAAATACTCATTCTTTTTCACTTAATATTTAGATTGATTCTAAAGTGCAAATATACTGGAAAACTTTGGAATATGAAGTGTAAGATTGAAATGATTTATGGAAAACCTATTTGGAATTTTGGATTTTAAATTTTTCAAATTGATCAATTTTGAATTACTAATATTGTAGATTAAAAATTGAACTAATTTTTCAAAGTTCCTTCATCGGATCCCAAAAATAGTTTTTCAAAATTTTGGATTTTATTGTCAACTACCTCTATCCCTTCACTTTCCAAAAGTTGTTGCATTAAATTTGTGCCTTGAAAATGGTGTTTCCCGGTAAGTAACCCTTTTCTGTTCACCACCCGATGCGCAGGAACATCTTTACTGCCACTTCCATTCATTGCCCAACCTACCATTCTGGCGCTTCCTGCAGCCCCAAATAGTTTGCTATCGCTCCATAAGAAGTTACTCTGCCATAAGGAATTTGTCTTGCAACTTGATAGACCTTTTCAAAAAAACCTTCGTCGGCCATTTTACAATATCTTTTAAAATTTTTAATAAAGTAATAATGGCAATAATACCCGTAATACCACCAATTACATAATTTAGGTTTATTTTCAGAAATTTCTTGTCCTTCATTTTTTTAAAAAATTTAATATATAGTAGTAAAGATGGCAAATGTGCCCATTGCCAGAACCAATTACAGCTCCAAAGATTGCGGGGTGTGAAAGCTAAGCCAACCAAATGCCGAAAAGGTATACCCCAATATACACCCAATATGGCAATGGGAATAAGTTTAGAGCCGAAAGAAAAATACCCGCAAAAAACCGGTTGGTTTTTGAATGGTGTTCATTTTCAGGCAATTCCTTCCGTGTATCTTTTGCTATAAAAAAATAATAAATGGTTATGATGACAAAAATGCCAAATGCAACTTTTTGCAATACAGATCACCACTTTTGGGATGATTGTCAATATACTGCGCAAACAATAGCGAAATATAGGTTTGAAAGATAACAGTAATGCAAACACCCACTGAAAAAAGAACCGCCTTTTTACTGTTTTCCTTCATACTTATTTTGGCAGCAGTCATATTTAACAAACCCGGATGGAATAACACCAATAAATGAAGCCGTGAAAGCCAATAATAAAATTATACACATATGGCCATTAAACCGCAGGTTTGGTTGTGAAGATACTAAAATTATACAGAACGGAATTTAAACCTAATGTAGGTAATTTTTTTTCCTTTTTCCAGATATTGATTTTCGTAAAAAGTTTGAATTTTCGTTACGGCCGCGGGAGCACCTTGGCATTGCCATAAACATCGTGATGGGCATATTCAATGGTTTCGTCCAGACCCTGAAGCAGCCCAAGGGTGTAGCCATGCATAAATTCGCTATCGGTTTTAAGGTGAACCAAACCCTTCCGGTTTTAGAATTTTTTTGTATTTCTGAAGAAACTCCTCATTGGTCAATCGGTGCTTGGTTCGTTTGTATTTTATCTGCGGGTCGGGAAAGGTAATCCAAATTTCATCTACTTCATTTTCGTCAAAAATATGGTCTACAGTTCAATTTGCGTTCGCAGAAAACCTACATTCTGCAGATCTTCTTCCAAAGCAGTTTTGGCACCACGCCAAAAACGGGCACCTTTTATGTCTATTCCCAAAAAATTTTTTTCTGGATAAGCTTTTGCAAGATTTACGGAGTATTCCCCTTTTCCACAACCCAGTTCCAAAACCAAGGGATTGTCGTTTTTGAAGAATTTTTTTCGCCAATTTCCTTTCAATTTTAAGAATCGTTGTCAATCACTTCTTCGCGCGATGGTTGCACCACATTATCAAAAGTTTCGTTTTCCCTAAATCGCCTTAGTTTGTTCTTACTTCCCAAAATTTTAATTTTTTGGTAAAATTAAGGAAATATATACTACCGCAGCAATTATTGCTACCTTTGTTTTTATGCCTGAAAAAGAAAACAATTATGGTTGCGCCACTACATTGGGGTTTGGGTCATGCTACACGTTGCATTCCGATTATTACGGGCATTGCTGGATCATGATTTTAATGTACTTATTAGCTTCAGACGGACCGGCACTGTTACTATCTGCAGAAAGAATTTCCAGAATTTACTCTTCTTGAACTTCCTTCATACAATATTACATATCCCAAAAAGGGAAACTATTTTAAATGGAAACTTTTATTGAAACTTCCTCAGATTCAAAAAACGATGAAGGCAGAGAAAAAAGATCGTGAAACAGCTTGTTAAGAAAGGAAAAATAGATGGAATAATTAGCGATAATAGATTTGGCGTTAGAAACAAAGCTGTTCCTTCTGTATTTATTACACACCAACTGAATGTTTTAACCGGAAGAACTTCACTATCTTCACTAGTAAAATGCATCAAAATATCATTAGAAAATTTGATGATTGTTGGGTGCCGGATGTGCAAGACGTAGTAATGAACCTCAGCGGAAAACTTGGGCATTTAGAGCGAGAAGCTTTCCCATAAAATATATTGGTATTTTAAGTCGAATGAAAAAAAAGGAACTTCCGAAAAATATGATTTTTTTGTTTTGCTTTCGGGCCCTGAACCGCAACGGACTTTTGGAAGAAAAGCTTTGAAAGATGATTTAAAAAATTCGAAAAAGACATTTTAATGGTTCAGGGAAATAGTTGAAAAAGAACAAAATTGGCAAGACATTCGGAAACATAAAAATGGTAAATTTTATGAAAAGTGATGAACTTGAAAAAGCCATAAATGAAAGCGAGATTGTTATTTCCCGTTCGGGTTATACAACCATTATGGATTTGGCAGTGCTTGAAAAAAAAGCATTTTTTATACCTACGCCAGGACAATATGAGCAGGAATATTTGGCAAAACGTCTTAAGGAATTTGGGCATTGTTCCCTCGCTGCAAGCAGGAAAAATTCAAACTGAAAAAGCTAAATAAAGTTTCAGTTTATAAAGGGTTAAAAACGTTATCGCATCAACCGCAAATTTTACGGAATTATTTGGCCTTTTCGAGGGTGAATGAAAATTCGGAGCCAATACCAAACTGGCTTTCTACGTATATTTTTTCAGCATGGGCTTCAACAATATGTTTCACAATTGAAAGTCCCAGTCCACTACCACCTTCTTTTCGGGAACCGCTTTTATCCACCCTGAAAAATCGTTCAAAAATACGCGGTAAATTTTCTTTTTCAATCCCTTCCCCGTTATCAGTAACACGCACCATTACTTTATTTTTTATAATATTTTCAATGCTCACTTCAGTCGTGCCATCCTGTTTTCCATATTTCAATGGAATTTACAATTAAGTTTGATGAGCACTTGTTCAATGCGCTCTCTGATCTGCGTGTAACAATAATTCTTTCTGTATATTCTTTATCAAAAACCAAGGAAATATTTTTTTTGGCCGCTTTCATTTCAAGCAAGTCAAAAACATTTTGAACGAGTTCAATAATATTAAAATTTTCTTTGTTAAGAACAAGACCACCAACTTCCAATTTCGTAATCATATCCAAATCTTTAATAATATAGATAAGCCTCTCCACTCCTTTATTGGCACGCTGTAAATATTTTTTTCGAACTTTTTTATCTTTTATTGCGCCATCGAACAAGGGTTAAAATGTAACCTTGAACAGTAAAAAGCGGGGTTTTCAGTTCGTGTGAAATATTGCCCATAAATTCCTTTCGGTAGTTTTCACGAATTTTTAGGGTTTCGATCTCAAGTTTTTTGTCCTTTGCAAAACGCTCAACTTCGCGGGTAAGCACCTCCATATCTGTAGTTATAGAGGGTTTGAGGAAATTGTTTTCATCCAAAATACGAACATCTTCATATATTTTTTTTATCTCTGAAGTAAATAAATTTCTCCACCCGATATTGAATGATGAAAAAGCGAAATCAGAAAAGAAATAAAAAGAAAAGAACAACCAACCAGAAAGAAATTCGAAAAAATATACAGAAAAATCCCAATCGCATAGCGATAAAAATAAGGCAATCATCAGTGACGTTGAGATGCTGCAAAACTATATTTTTTGGAAAATTTCATAGTTCTGCATTAAATTACAAACTTATACCCTACTCCTTTTACGGTTTTAAATTTATCATCACCAATTTTTTCACGAAGTTTTCGTAATGTGCACATCTATTGTCCGGCCGCCCACTATTACTTCATTGCCCCAAATACTGTCCAAAATATCTTCACGTTTAAAAACCTTTCCTGGTTTTGAGGCAACTAGCGCCAAAAGTTCAAATTCCTTTCGGGGCAAAACCATTTCTTCTTTACCAAGCATAATTTTATATTCCTCTCGATTAATAGTCAAGTTGCCGAGCTTTATTTTTCGTCCTCTTCATCTTCCTTAAATCTTCGGAACAATGCCTTTACTTTGCTTACAAGCACTTTTGGCTTGATGGGCTTTGTAATATAATCATCTGCACCAGCTTCAAAACCTGCCATTTGGGAATAGTCTTCGCCCGCGGGCGGTTAAAAAAGTTATTACGGTTTCGGAGAGTTCAGGGATTTTTCTTATTTTTTCACAGGCTTCAATCCCATCCATTTTTGGCATCATCACGTCCATAATGATTAATTGCGGCTTCACTTTTTTTGCCTGAGCGATAGCTTCCACGCCATTTTCAGCAGTTTCAACAGTGTAGCCTTCCGAAGAAAGATTGTATCGGACTATTTCAAGAATATCCGGTTCATCATCGACCAATAAAATTGTAATATCCTTTTTTTTCATATTAAATTTTCATCTTTTTTAATCGTCCAAAGATACTATTATTTAAACTCAGGAAATGTTCAGCTCACTTATTGTTAACGATATAGTAACGCTTTAATAATATTGAAACTCACGACCAATTACATCATTTTTAGATGTAAAACACGACTTTAAAAATAATTTAAAGTAAGTTTTAAAAGCTAAAATATATTTTTTAACTTTAATTATATATCTTAAAAACAGGGAGTTATGAAAAAAATTACATTTATTGCAATCTTACTGTTCTACGCCATTTCTTTTTCACAAATACAGATAAATGAAGTGGATGTGGATCAAACTGGAACAGACGTTACGGAGTTTGTTGAAATTCTATCAGATTCCCCAAATTTTTCACTTGAGGGTTATATTGTGGTTTTCTACAATGGTTCAGACGACGAAAGCTACAAAACAGTAGATTTAACCGGATATGTTACAGATGCGGAGGGATTTTTCATCATTGGTAGTAGTGCTACGCCCGGAGTGGATATTTCCATAGGAACAAGTAACACAATTCAAAACGGCCCCGATGCTATCGCTATTCACCAAGACGATGCAAGCAATTTTCCCAATGGAACGCCGGTTACAAACACAAACTTAATTGATGCGATTGTTTACGGCACCAACGATGACGATGACCCTGAGCTTTTGGCTGGACTGAACCAAACCGTTCAATATGATGAAGACCTCAATGGGAACAAGGATACAGAGTCAATCCAAAGCGACGGAGCTGGAAGTTTTTGTGTTAACTTACCAACATTGCGCGCTACAAATGCATGTGTTTTAAATATTGTTGAATCAAGGTCTGACGTTTTCAATATCTATCCAAACCCTGCATCAAATGGTTATTTATATATAAGCTCAAAATTAAGCGGAGTTAAGAATATATCCATTTTTGATGTACTGGGAAAACAAGTTTTAAAGACAGTGTTAAATGGGGAAAGATTAGATATTTCTTCATTAAAAAGTGGTGTTTATATTTTAAAAATTGAGCAGGGAAAAACTTCCTACCACCATGAAAATGGTTATTAAATAATTTTAAAAAAATTCAACTTAAGGCTCCTGTTTCAGCAGGAGCTTTTTTTATTTAACTATTTTTGAATCTAAATTTAGGGTACTTAAAATATGCTTGAAAAAAACATTTTTAATATTAATTCTTCCGAAGATTTTGAGCGCCTAGCGATTGAGGTATTCCGATTTCAATATGAAAATGTTAGTGTTTATAGAAACTTCTGTGACCTTTTGAACAAAGAGCCTTCTGCTGTAAAATGTATTGAGCAAATCCCTTTTCTGCCCATCCAATTTTTTAAAAGCCATAAAATAATTTCCAAAAATTTAGAGGAAGAAACAATTTTCACAAGCAGCGGAACAACTGGAAGCACAACAAGTAAACACTATGTATCTGATTTAAGTATTTACGAAAAAAGTTTCCAAAAAGCCTTTGAAAGAGAATACGGAAATCCTGAAAACTTTGCAATTTTAGCACTGCTACCCTCCTATTTGGAACGCGAAGGCTCTTCGCTTATTTATATGGTGGAAAATTTGATTGAAAAGAGCAATAATCCCAATAGTGGTTTTTACTTATATGAAATGGACGCATTGATAGAAAAGCTGGACTTTTTGGAAGTAAGTGGTCAAAAATCAATTCTTATTGGTGTTTCTTATGCACTTCTTGATTTAATTGAAAAAAGAAAATTTCAATTAAATAATACAATCGTAATGGAAACTGGTGGAATGAAAGGTCGCAGAAAAGAGATGATAAAAGAGGAACTTCACGAAATTTTAAAAAAAGGCTTCGGAGTTTCCAAGATTCACAGCGAATATGGAATGACGGAATTACTTTCACAGGCCTATTCCCTAGGGGATGGGATTTTTTCCTGCCCCCCCTGGATGAAAATTTTAACGCGAGACACCGAAGATGCGCTTTCCTATACCGTTGAAAAAACCGGCGGAATAAATGTTATTGATTTAGCCAATCTCAATTCCTGTGCGTTTATTGCCACACAAGATCTCGGTAAAACCTTCGCAGATGGTTCTTTCGAGGTTATAGGGCGTTTTGACTCGAGCGATATTCGCGGTTGCAATTTGATGGTTTTATAGGGAAATGTTTAACAGAATTTGGATAAAATAAACGTAAGCTTTTTGTTATTCCTCCGACCAAATAGATGTGAAAAAGTGATGATTTTTCATAATTTGGTTGGTTAGTTAATTGAGAAATCCCCGCGCAAACTTTGCCGGGGATTTTTTCATGGAATATAAACGGTAAATTAAACTACTTTTATAATGAAGTAATTTTTCTTTCCGCGTTGCAGCAATACAAATTGACCATTAATCAAATCTTTTTCGGAAACGGTAAAATCATCCAAGACCTTTTCTTTATTTACAGAAATAGAATTTTCTTTCAAAGCCCTGCGTGCTTCGCCATTAGACTTTAAAAACCCTGTTTTTTCAGCCAGAGCCTGAATAATATCAATTCCGCTTTTTATTTCCTCTTTTGAAATTTCTGCTTGTGGCACACCATCAAAAACATCGAGAAATGTTTTTTCATCCAGTGTTTTTAAATCTTCGGAAGTGGAATTTCCAAACAAAATCTCCGAAGCTTTTACCGCTTTCTCAAACTCTTCAGCACTATGGACCGTTGTAGTAACTTCCTGTGCCAATCTTTTTTGAAGCAAGCGCATATGTGGTGCTTCTTTGTGTTCTATAACCAACCCATCTATTGTGTCCTTGTCCAAAAAGGTAAAAATCTTTATGTATTTTTCGGCATCGTCATCACTGGTGTTCAGCCAATATTGGTAGAATTTGTACGGGGAAGTTCTGTTGGCATCCAGCCAGATATTACCTCCTTCACTTTTCCCAAACTTGCTGCCGTCGCTTTTTGTAATTAATGGACAGGTTAGCGCATACCCTTTACCGCCAGCAATCCTTCTTACTAATTCCGTTCCCGTAGTTATGTTTCCCCATTGATCACTGCCGCCCATTTGGAGCGTACAATTCATATTTCTATACAGATGAAGAAAATCATATCCTTGAATCAACTGATAAGTAAATTCAGTAAACGAAAGTCCTTCCGCGCTTTCACCGCTCAATCGCGTTTTCACGGAGTCTTTCGCCATCATATAATTTACCGTGATGTGCTTTCCTACTTTTCTAATAAAATCAAGAAATGAAAATTCTTTCATCCAGTCATAATTATTAACTAATACAGCCTGATTTTCAGCGCCAGAAGAAAAATCCAAGAATTGTGAAAGCTGATTTTTTACACATTTCTGATTGTGGCGTAAAGCAGCTTCATCAAGCAAATTTCGCTCGGTACTTTTTCCAGAAGGGTCTCCAATCATTCCAGTGGCTCCACCAACCAAAGCAATGGGTTTATGTCCACAGCGTTGATAGAAAGACAAGAGCATAATAGGAACCAAATTACCGATATGCAAAGAGTCTGCAGTTGGGTCAAAGCCCACATAAGCAGATCGCATTGTTTCCATAAGATGTGTTTCAGTTTCAGGCATCACGTCGTGTATCATGCCTCGCCATTGTAGTTCTTCAACGAAATTTTTCAGCTTCATTTTTTTAAATTTATAACTCCGTCGCAAAGGCTTTGGAGTAGGAAGCTGCAAAGATAGGGTTCTCAGTTTATAATTCAGAGTGCAGAATTAAGAATTAGGAGCAACATTAGCTATTTCTGAATTTCTTAAGAAAAAAAAGGTATTTTCGCTTTATGATATTAGTAACTGGCGGCACGGGTTTGGTAGGTTCACACTTGCTTTATTTTCTTTTAAAGGAAAACTCGCAGGTACGTGCAATTCACAGAAAGAATAGCGACATAGACGCTGTGAAAAATGTTTTTGCATTGTACACCTCCGAAGTAGATCCTCTTTTCAAGAAAATTGAATGGGTGGAAGCAGATATCACCGACGTTCCCGCATTAACTGTGGCGTTTAAGAATATTACAAAAGTTTACCATTGTGCTGCATTTGTAAATTTTGACCCTTCAAAATACAAAGTGCTTAAAAAAGCAAATGTGGAAGGCACGGCGAATATTGTAAATCTTTGCCTGCGAAAAAAGTAGAGAAAATTTGTTATGTAAGTTCTGTAGCCACCTTTGGCAGTACCCTAAACGGAGGATTGATTAGCGAGGAAACCCAGTGGAATCCGGATGAAAAAAACAGTGTGTATGCCATTACAAAATTTGGTGCCGAAATGGAGGTTTGGCGTGGGACACAGGAAGGTTTGGACGCCGTAATCGTTAATCCTGGTATTATTTTGGGAAACTCTCCTGATAGCGGTAGCAGTCAAGTATTCATCAAATTAGGCTCAAGCGGTATCCCTTTTTATCCTTCGGGAGGCATGGGTGTTGTAGACGTTCAAGATGTGGTAAAAGCGATGATTTTGCTGATGGGTTCTTCAACAAAAAACGAACAGTTTATTTTAGTGGGTAAAAATGTTACTTACAAAGAATTGCTTTCAAAATTGGCGCCTTTGTTTGGAAAAAAACCTCCATCAAAAAAATTGTCAAAAACAATTATGCTCTTTTTTAGCAACGCAGATTGGTTATTGGGTAAAATTTTTGGAAAAAGGAGAAAATTGTTTAAAGCAACAGTCCGCTCAATGTTCAAAACATCTTTTTATGATGCTTCCAAAATAAAAAACAACTTAGAACTTCAGTTTACACCGTTAGACGCAACGCTGGAAAGAGTAACAAGAGAAACTAGTAAAATATCAGATTAGGCTGTCTTTTACGGGCTCAGTATTTAATTTTTTTACAATCTTATCGTTACTGATACTGTCTTTTCGACTTTTTTCAATCTCACGAATACTATCCATTTTTTTTTGCATTCCGGTAAGTTTCGCTTCAACTTTTTGAAAAATTTCCATATACATATTTACATCTGAAGCGTAAAACTCGTTGCTTTTTGCAAACTGAAGACTGTCAACACCAAAACTTTTATAAATCAACGAATCCATTTTAATTCCTTTGGAAATAATGGATTTGTTATCCACACTTCTGGCAGCATTGGCTAGATAAGCCTCGGTAAGTATATTGATCATTTTATCTTTTGCGATAAGATTTTCTGGCTTTTCAGGTTTCTTTACATCTTGGCAACCAAAAAAACCTAAAGTGAAAAACAAAATGATTGTCCAGTGCTTCATTATCTGTTAAATGTAAGTCTTTCAGGATTGCTTTTATTTGGGAATTTTGTGTTTTCATAAACCACAATTCCATTTACGAGTGTATGTGTAACACGGGATTTAAAAATTGCACCCTCAAATGGCGACCATCCACATTTGTAAAGAAGATTTTCCTTTTTTACCGTCCATGGCGAGTTGAGGTCAACCAAAACCAAATCTGCCTTATACCCTTTCCGAATATATCCGCGTTCCTTTATTTGAAACAAAATTGCCGGATTGTGTGCGGTTTTTTCTACGATTTTTTCCAACGAAATTTTTCCTCTGTGATACATTTCCAAAAGTGCAACCAAAGCGTGTTGCACCAAAGGGCCTCCAGACGGAGCGTTTAAATATTTATTGTTTTTTTCTTCTAAAGTGTGCGGCGCATGGTCTGTGGCAATAACATCTATGCGATCGTCGAGTAGTGCTTTCAGTAGGCCGTCACGGTCTTTTTCAGTTTTAACTGCAGGATTCCATTTTATTTTGGTTCCCTTCGTTTTATAATCGGCGTCGGTAAACCACAAGTGGTGAATACAAACCTCGGCCGTAATTTTCTTTTCAGAAAGCGGTTTTTTATTACTAAAAAGATGTGTTTCTTTCTCTGTTGAAAGGTGAAAAACATGCAGCCGTGCACCCGTTTTTTCGGCAAGCTTTATCGCTCTTGAGGAAGAAATATAACACGCCTCTTCACTTCGGATTTTTGGGTGAAGTTCTATGGGAATGTCTTCGCCGTACTCAGCTTTATATTTTTCTAAATTCGCTTTAATCGTCGCCTCATCTTCACAATGGGCAGAAATAAGCAATTTTGTCTTGCTGAATATCTCTTCCAAAATCTTTGGATCGTCCACCAACATGTTTCCTGTGGAAGAGCCTAGGAATAATTTTAGTCCAGCCACTTTTTGTGGATCAACTTTTAAAATTTCTTCCAAATTATCATTGGTACCACCAAACATAAAGGAATAATTGGCCCAAGAAGTTTTTGAGGCAATATCAAATTTTTCTTCCAATAATTCAATAGTTGTAGCCTGCGGAACCGTGTTCGGCATTTCAATAAACGAAGTGATTCCACCCGCTACCGCAGCTTTTGATTCGGTTTCGATGGTTGCTTTGTGCGTTAGGCCCGGTTCCCTAAAATGTACTTGATCATCAATCATTCCAGGCAATAAATAGCTACCATCCGCATCGATAACTTTCGTTTCCGCAGATTTCATGCTGATAGTTTCAGAAATTTCCGCTATACGCCCGTCCTGTACCAGCACGTCGCCTTTAAAGATTTCTCCTTCATTTACAATATTCGCATTCTTAATTAAAACTGCTTTCATTTGCCGATTATATTCTTTTTAAAAGGACAAATGGAACATCTGCCTTCAATATTTTGCTTATTATTAAAACTTAATGAAAAGATGTTTCATTGAATCTTTTTCTGTTAAATACACTTTTAAATTTCATTGCAATCACACCAAAAATAGCTTCGGAAATAATGCCCGAACTCATTTTTGATTCTCCTTTGGTGCGGTCCGTAAAAATTACCGGCACCTCTTTTATCTTAAATTTACTGATATGCGCCTTAAACTTCATTTCAATCTGAAAAGCGTAGCCCACAAAACGAATGTTATCTAGGTTTATTTTCTCAAGAACACTTCTTCGGTAACAAATAAAACCTGCTGTAGTGTCGTATATATCGATACCCATTATAAATTGAACATACTTTGAAGCTAACCAAGACATCAATACCCTGCTCATTGGCCAGTTTACCACATTTACACCTTTCACGTATCGCGAACCGATAGCAATATCGTTTCCATCTTTGTGGCAAGCATTAAACAATCTGATCAAGTCGTTTGGATTATGTGAAAAATCGGCATCCATCTCAAAAATATAATCATATCCATTTTCAAGCGCCCATTTAAATCCAGCAATATAAGCTGTTCCCAAGCCATTCTTTTCAGCTCTTTTTAGTAAAAAAAGCTTTTCGGGATAAATTTTGAAATTGGCCTCAACCGCTTCTGCCGTGCCATCAGGAGAATTGTCATCCACAACCAAAATGTGAAACTCGCGTTGCAATGAAAAAACAGTGCGCAAAAGTCGCTCTATATTTTCAATTTCATTGTAGGTTGGCACCACCACTACCGCCTTGGACATACTCCTATTTTAGCGCAAATGTACCTTTTTTTGAGCAAATAAATGTGAAGTAAAATCTAATTGATGGCGCATAAAGAAAATTTATTTTGGTGTACCTTTACAAAAAAATTAAGGTGGATTTTAACGCAAGACTTATCGAATCGACCGATTGGGCCACCTATATGCTCTTGGGATGTTTTATTCTTTTTGCGCTCTCCAAATATTTTTATCCCAAAAGATTCCATGAATTTTCCATGTTGCCTATAACAAATCAATACTTTTTCGTGCATGGAAAAAATGACGAGATAAACCATCCTTTTAATATTATGCTTTTCGCTGCGCAGGTAATCTGTGTCTCAGTGTTTTTTTATTTACTTTTTAAGGTTTTCAACCCTTCCGAAGTTCAAGAAAATGAGTGGCTTTTTCTTCAGATCTGTACCGCATATTCTGTTTTTGTGCTCATAAAATTTTCTTTGGAAAAAATTATAGGGAATATATTTTCTTTAGATGAAATTATTAATAACTATCTGTATCAAAAACTCAGCTACAGAAACTTTTTAGCGATCCTATTGTTCATTGCTAATCTTTTCTTGTTGTATATTTATCAACCACAGCCACAGGCAATGCTTATTTTTTGTGGTATCATCGCAACCCTAAACGCTATTGCACTGCTTTACAGCTATAAGAAAAACGGAAAATTGATAATTCGCAATTTCTTCTATTTTATTTTGTATCTTTGCGCACTTGAAATTTCACCTTATATTATTCTTTATAAAACGTTTGTTTGAGAAGATAATATTTAAAAAAATCAGGAACATCTATGAAAGTGAAAACTATTTTGGTTTCTCAGCCCGAGCCTAAAATTGAAAATTCGCCTTATTTCGATTTAATCGAAAAACAGAAGGTTAAAATTGATTTTCGTCCTTTTATTCACGTAGAAGGCGTATCAGGCAAGGAAGTGCGTTCCCAAAAAGTTGATCTTACAAAATACTCGGCCATCATTTTAACAAGCCGAAACTCTGTAGACCATTATTTCCGTATTGCTGAAGAACTTCGTTTTAAGGTACCGGACACAATGAAATATTTTTGCTTGAGTGAAGCTGTTGCTTATTATCTTCAAAAATATGTGGTGTACAGAAAGCGAAAGATTTATGTGGGGAAAAGAACTTTTTCTGAACTGGCCCCATTGATCAAAAAATACAAAAACGAAAAATTTCTACTTCCAACATCAGATAAACTAAAGCCTGAAGTGCCACTTGTTCTTAACGAACTAAAAGTAGATTGGAAAGAAGCTACTTTTTACAAAACAGTAATCAGTGATCTTTCAGATTTGCGGAATGTTTATTATGATATTTTGGTGTTTTTCAGTCCTAGCGGAATTGAATCTTTATTTGAAAACTTTCCAGATTTCGATCAAAAAGATACCCGAATAGCCGTATTTGGAAACACCACGGTAAAAGCAGCTACTGAACAAGGCCTTCGCGTAGATATTCAAGCCCCAACTCCTGAAGCACCTTCAATGACGATGGCTTTGGAAAAATACATTAAAGAGGTAAACAACAAAAAATAAGCTCAATTAATTGCAATTAAAAAAGGCTTGCCAACTGGCAAGCCTTTTTATTTATAAGTTATTCTTGAAATTATTATGAAGCGGGCGCTCCTGAAAGAATTTCATCATTTGCATAAGCTTCAAATTTTTTAAAGTTTTCCTTAAAGGAATTTGAAAGTTCATTAGCTTGAATATCATAAGCCTTTTTGTTTTTCCAAGTTTCCTTTGGGTTAAGCACTTCAGTAGGAACATCTGGACAGGATTTTGGCATCATCAAGTTAAAAATTGGATGCTTTTCAAATTCAACATCCTTTAACTTTCCTTCCAAAGCCGCAGCAATCATTGCACGGGTGTACTTCAGTTTCATTCGGCTTCCAACGCCATAAGGACCGCCGGTCCAGCCAGTGTTTATCAACCAAACATTTACGCCAGCATCTTTCATCTTTTTGCTTAACATTTCAGCGTATTCTGTTGGATGAAGTGGCATAAAAGGAGCTCCAAAACAAGCTGAAAAGTTAGGAGTTGGCTCATTGATGCCTTCTTCAGTACCAGCAACTTTCGCAGTATAGCCGCTGATGAAATGATAAGCAGCCTGCCCTGGGGTCAATTTTGAAATAGGAGGCAAAACACCAAAAGCATCTGCAGTTAAAAAGAAAATATTTTTCGGATTGTAACCAATAGAGGGAACTTGAATGTTTTTAATGTGGTAAATTGGATAGCTTACCCGTGTATTTTGCGTAATGGAGGTATCTGCAAAATCCACCTCGCCATTTTCGTCCATCACTACATTTTCAAGGATTGCCCCTGGTTTTATAGCGTTAAAAATATCTGGTTCGTGTTCTTCGGTAAGGTTTATCACTTTTGCATAACAACCCCCTTCAAAATTGAAGATTGTGTTATCGGGAGTCCAACCGTGTTCGTCATCGCCTATCAATTTTCGTTTTGGATCTGCAGAAAGTGTGGTTTTTCCAGTTCCCGATAGTCCAAAGAAAATAGCAGTCTCACCATCATCACCCACATTTGCGGAGCAGTGCATTGGCATTGTGTTTTTATAGACAGGGAGAATAAAATTAAGTGCGGAGAAAATTCCTTTTTTAATTTCACCGGTGTATCCTGTACCACCAATCAAAGCTATTTTTTTGCTAAAATTCAGTATGGCAAAATTATGCTGACGGGTTCCATCTACTTCGGGGTCTGCTGAAAATCCAGGAGCATTCACTATAAGCCATTCTGGGTCAAAAGAAGCCAATTCTTCATCATTAGGACGAAGAAACATATTGTGGGCAAACATATTGGACCAAGGTGTTTCCGTAATTGTTCTGATGTTCAGTTTGTATTTTTCATCAGCACACGCGTAGCCATCACGCACATAAATTTCTTTCCCGGAAAGATAATCCATGACTTTGTCATAAAGCGCATCGAACATTTTTGGCGGAAAGGGAATGTTTATGTTTCCCCACCACACTTTGTCGCGCGTAATATCGTCTTTTACAATAAATCTATCTTTTGGCGACCTTCCAGTAAACTCTCCAGTATCTATCGCTAGAGCACCGCTGGCGGCCTCTTTCCCTTGGCCTTTTTGTAATGTTTCTTCGTGAAGTTGTTCTGAAGAAAGTTGATAATTAACTTTTGCATTATTGATTCCGTATTTGTCAACCGAAATCGATTTCGTAGTTTGGTTATTATCCACCATAACTTATTTTTGTTTTGTAGGCTACAAAAATAACAAATCTTGGACAGACTTCGGAATTTAAAAAGAAATTATCGCTTCTTTAACGTAAGTAATCCGTAAGCCAACAAAAACCAGCCCATTATAAAAAGTAAACCTCCCAAAGGCGTCACAAATCCAATGGCAGAAGTTTCAAAAGGGAGGATAGAATTCATTGAAAGTAAATAGATGGAACCTGAAAAAAATAGGATTCCAATTATAAAAAGCCAAAAAATCTTTTGTTTTAAATTTTTGGAAATTGAAGGCACAATCCCCAAAATTAAAATTCCCAAAGCATGATACATTTGGTAACGAACCCCAACTTCAAATGTGTTGAGTGCAGGGGCATCCAGTATTTCTTTTAATCCGTGGGCTCCAAAAGCTCCAATGGCTATGGTCACAGCTAGGAGAAATGCTCCAATTGCTGCTATATTTTTATCAAAAACAGTCATTTTTAAAAAGTAGAATTAGTAATTTCGTCATTCATAAATATACCCTCAAAGTTAACAAAAAACTCTCCCAATGAGAAACATATTAATTATAGGTGCAGGAAGATCTGCAACAAGTTTAATCCGCTATTTGCTGGAGAAAAGTGAAGAGGAAGATCTTTTTATTACCATCGGGGATCTTTCCATACAGGCGGCACAAAAGTTTACCGCCGGACATCCCAATGCACGCGGAATTATGCTCGATGTTTTTAACGATGTGCAACGAAAAGAAGCCGTTGAAAACAGCGATCTGGTAATCTCGATGCTGCCTGCGCGTTACCATATTGAAGTGGCTCGAGATTGTATTGAGTTTGGCAAGCATATGGTTACAGCTTCCTACGTAAGCAATGAAATGCAAGCACTTAACCACAAAGCCGAATCAAAAGGTTTGGTTTTTATGAATGAAATAGGTCTAGACCCTGGAGTAGACCACATGAGCGCAATGCAAGTGATAGACAGAATTCGTGCAAAAGGTGGCAAAATGCTACTTTTCGAATCCTTCTGCGGAGGATTAATAGCTCCTGAAAGCGACAACAACCTTTGGAATTATAAATTCACCTGGAATCCTCGTAACGTTGTGTTAGCTGGCCAAGGTGGTGCTGCCGAATTCATACAGGAAGGGAAGTTTAAATACATTCCTTATCACAGACTTTTCCGAAGAACAGAGTTCATCAATATTGAAGGTTATGGTAAATTTGAAGTATTAGCCAATAGAAACTCCTTAAAGTATCAATCTGTTTACGGACTTGAAAATATTCTTACCCTATACCGTGGAACCATCAGAAGAGTTGGCTTTAGCAAGGCTTGGAATATGTTTGTTCAATTGGGAATGACTGATGACACCTATACCATCCCAGATTCTGAAAACCTAACGTATCGTGAGTTTGTAAACTTATTTTTGGCCTACTCGCCAACAGATTCCGTAGAGCTTAAACTCCGCTACGCACTAAAAATAGATCAAGACGATTTGATGTGGGAAAAATTGGAGGAATTAGATCTTTTCAATGGTGAAAAAACAATTGGCATCAAGAACGCAACACCTGCAATGGCACTACAAAAAATATTGGAAGACAAATGGACATTAGCGCCAGAGGATAAGGACATGATAGTGATGTACCACAAATTTGGGTATGAATTGGATGGAGAAAAATACCAAATTGATAGCCATATGGCTTTGATTGGTGAGGACCAAACCCACACTGCTATGGCAAAAACAGTTGGGCTGCCAGTAGCCATTGCATCTATAAAAATTCTAAACGGTGAAATTACTACGCCTGGGATTCAACGTCCAATTGCTAAAGAAGTTTATGAACCTATTCTAAAAGAATTGGAAAAAAACGGAGTAATTTTTAGGGAAGAAGAAGTAAAATATTTAGGATATAATCCCGAGAACCTTCACCTTGCTTAGGAGCAGGATGCAAGACCTATAAAAATAAGTAAAGCCCGCTAATGCGGGCTTTGTAATTATAATCTATTTAAATATTTATCTCCTTCCCAAGAAAATGGAAATGAAATATAACAAAGTTGCCAGTGAACCAAGTGCTGCAACAACATAGGTTCTAGCTGCCCATTTTAATGCATCCTTTGCTCCATCGTGTTCCTGAGGAGTTACCATCTTACTGCTTTCCAACCAAGCTAAAGCACGATTACTCGCGTCATATTCCACGGGCAGTGTAATAAAGGCAAAAACAGTAGTTGCGGCAAAAAGGAGTATTCCTATAAAAAATACGACATTCCCCAAAGCACCCATAATATTCATCGCTGTCATTATCAAACCTGCCATAATCACAAAGTTGGATAATTTACTAGCAACTCCAACTGCGGGAACGATTGCCGAACGCATTTTCAACCAATTATACGCAGTGGCGTGTTGTACGGCATGCCCACATTCGTGAGCGGCAACAGCTGCCGCTGCAGCGTTACGCTGCATGTAAACAGGTTCGCTTAAGTTTACAGTTTTGTCTGCTGGATTGTAATGATCTGTCAATTTACCGGCTACTGAAATAACTTTTACATCGGTGATTCCGTTATCAGCCAGCATTTTTTCGGCAATTTCCTTTCCGCTCATTCCATTTTGAAGATGGACTTGCGAATATTCTTTAAACTTACTTTTCAATTTGTTGCTAACGTACCAACTTACCAAAAAGAAGATCCCTGCAATTATATAGTATCCAAACATTTTATTTCGTTTTTAAAATTCTTCCTTCAAATTAAATCAAAAAGCGTGCTAATTTTTAACCTACAATATTCACGATTTTTCCGGGAACGATGATTACCTTTTTAGGCGTTCGACCCTCTAAATACTGGGCTGTCTTTTCGTGTGCCATTACGGCAGACTCTATTTCCTCTTTGTTTAAATCCAACGGCAACTCCAATGTAAAACGCATTTTTCCGTTGAAGGATATTGGATATTCCTTCGTGCTCTCCACTAAATATTTTTCTTCAAATTTTGGAAAAGGCGCGGTGGAAATACTTTCCGAATGCCCCAATTTCTGCCAAAGCTCTTCGGCAATGTGTGGCGCATAAGGCGAAATAAGAATTGCCAACGGTTCCAAAACTTCGCGGGAATTACATTTTTGAGAAGTAAGTTCGTTCACAGCAATCATAAAAGAAGAAACCGAAGTATTGAAACTGAAATGCTCAATATCTTCCTGTGTTTTTTTGATGGTTTTGTGAAGTGTTTTCAAACTGTCTTTTGAGGCTGACTCTTCGGAAACGTAAAAATCATTTGGCTCTTGCGATGGGGAAACATCCCCCTTGCCCCCTTCAAAGGGGGAATGATAGAGTTTCCAAAGTTTTTTTAGGAAACCGTGCACGCCGGTAATTCCGGCGGTATTCCATGGTTTTGCTTGTTCCAGAGGGCCGAGAAACATTTCGTACATTCTTAAAGTATCGGCGCCGTATTGGTTGCAAATATCATCGGGGTTTACTACGTTGTATTTGCTTTTTGACATTTTTTCTACTTCGCGGGAAACTTTAAATTTGCCATTATCTTCATTAATAAATTCTGCATCTTTATATTCGTCTCGCCAGTTTTTAAAGGCATCAAGATCTAATTCATTTTGAAGGTTCACTATAGAAACATCAACATGAGTATCAATAGCATTCGAATAAGAAATAGTAAATTGATTAGTATTTGGAAATTTCTTTTTAAAAATCTCTTGAAAATATTCCTCTTTTTCGGTTAATAAAACACTCAATTTGGAAACTTCTGGATTGTTCAAAAAATCTAAGTATTTTGATTTAGAAGCTATAACAAAACTTTGATTTCTGATTTTTTTATATAAATTTTGAATTTCCTGAGAAGAGTCTTCTTCTTCACCCCACGTAATTGTAATTGGAAAAACTTTTAAAAACGCACTCTCCCCCAAAATCATCCCTTGGTTTATCAGCTTTTTAAAAGGTTCTTCAACCGGAACCAAGCCGCGGTCGTGCATAAATTTTACCCAAAAACGGCTGTACAATAAATGACCGGTAGCGTGCTCGCTTCCGCCAATGTATAAATCCACGTTTTTCCAATAGTTCAATGCTTCTTTTGAAGCAAAAACTTCGTCGCGCTTTGCATCTTCCATATATCGGAAAAAATACCAACTGCTTCCCGCCCAACCTGGCATCGTATTTAATTCCAAAGGATAAATTCCGTTTTCACTAGAAGACCCCTCGACTGCCCTCCGGGAGACATGTTTAGTGGAAACAATTTTATTATTTTTTTCATCCCAACCCCATTTTCAGGCGCGGCCCAAAGGCGGTTCGCCTTCTTCGGTAGGAAGGTATTTTTCAACCTCGGGAAGGCGCAACGGCAAACATTCCGTTGGGATGGCGTGCGGCATTCCGTCTTTGTAATAAATCGGGAACGGTTCGCCCCAATACCGCTGACGACTAAAAACGGCATCGCGCAAACGGTAGTTTATTTTGCCTTCGCCAACGCCTTTTTCTTCCAAAGCAGCGATGATTTTTTCCGTTGCTTGCTGATAATTCAAGCCATTTAAAAAATCGCTGTTGGTAATAATTGTATTGTCCTTATCGGAATAGGCTTCTTCAGAAATATCTGCATCCTTAAAAATATTCGGGATGGGCAGATTGAAATGTTTCGCAAAATCATAATCGCGCTGATCGCCACAGGGAACGCTCATTACAGCACCCGTTCCGTAACCCGCCAAAACGTAATCGCCAATCCAAATTGGAATGGAATCACCCGTAAAAGGATGTTCTGCATACGCGCCCGTGAAAACGCCGGTAATGGTTTTTACATCGGCCATTCGTTCGCGCTCGCTTCGTTTTGCAGTAGCTTCAATATAATTTTCAACAGCTTCTTTTTGTTCCGCAGTTGTAATTTTTGAAACCAAATCGTGTTCCGGCGCCAAAGTCATAAAACTTACACCGAAGATAGTATCGGGGCGCGTTGTAAAGACAGGGATTGTCCCCCTAGCCCCCAAAGGGGGGATTGAGGCCAGTTCCGAATCCTCTATAGATGGGAGTATTTTTAAAGTTTCCTCAATTTTCAAAAGTACAGTTTCAAGACTATTTATAACTTCATCATTTGTGAAACGCAAAATTTTGAATCCTTTTTTCTCTTTTAGCAACAATTCTCTTTCACCATCTTTTTCCAATTGATATTGGTGTATTTCACCATCAACTTCAATTATTAATCTTTTCGAAAGACAAACAAAATCAACTATATAATTATCGATTGGATGTTGTTGACGAAATTTGAAACCTACTTTTTTTGTTCGTAATTCGTTCCATAAAACAGATTCTGCTTTTGTTGGATTTTTACGCATTTCTTTAGCTCGCGAAAGTAAAGTGCCTATTATTTTGGAATTTCCTGTTAAATATCCAGCACTATCTGCTCCCCTTCCTTCGGAAGGGGCTGGGGGAAGGACTTTGAATTCCACAGTAGCTCCTTTGCTTCGTCCAATCCAATTGGTTTGAGAATCTTTCAAGGGTTGTGGCCAGTCTATTTTATCGAGTCCATCAAGCAAACGTTGGGCGTAGGCAGTAATTCGCATACTCCACTGTTTCATCTTTTTTCGAACCACGGGATAACCGCCACGTTCGGAAACGCCGTTTACTATTTCGTCATTTGCCAAAACGGTACCGAGTTGCGGACACCAGTTTACTTCGGTTTCGGCCAAATAAGTCAATCTATATTTTAAAAGAATTTCCTGTTTTTTTGTTTCTGAAAAATCAAGCCATTCCGAAGCGGTGAAATGTTCAATTCCTTCATCACAAACCGCGTTTACGTGCATATTTCCTTCCGAAGAAAAAACAACACGCAATTCTTCAATTGCACGCGCTTTATTTTGATCTTTATCATACCAACTTTCAAAAAGCTGCAGGAAAATCCACTGCGTCCATCTGTAATACTCAGGATTTGAAGTACGCACTTCACGGCTCCAATCGAATGAAAAACCTAGTTTGTCAAGCTGTTCACGGTAACGCGCAATGTTTTCTTCGGTAGTTTTTGCGGGATGTTGCCCAGTTTGAATAGCGTATTGTTCCGCCGGAAGTCCAAAAGAATCATACCCTTGCGGATGCAACACATTAAAACCTTGATGGCGTTTGTAGCGGGCGTAAATATCACTGGCAATATACCCGAGCGGATGCCCAACGTGCAAGCCTGCACCGGAAGGATAGGGAAACATATCCAAAACATAATATTTTGGTTTTTCGCTTTTGTTTTCAGCTTTAAAAGTTTTTTTCTCGCGCCAGATTTGCTGCCACTTATCTTCTATTTCGTTGAAGTGATATTTGCTCATTCGTAGTATTTCAGATAAAAAAATGAACTCCTTCGCTATAGCTTCGGAGTTTGGGAACAAATTTAAGGTTTATTGGAAGAAGTAAAACCCTATAATTTAAAAATTTGGGTGGAGTAGGTTTCCGGAATAAAGCACCCAACTCATCGAGAGCACCGCTGAAATATTAATTGCGATTCCGAAAATTTTCATCTGCTTTACTGTGTATGGTTTGTTTTTAAAAAAAATGAAAATATCTAAAATGAGCCAGATTGCGAAAGCGGCCAAAAACTTGACAACACCCAATCATCAAACCAAAATTTCAGAATATAAGCTTCGAACAAAAGCAGGAACAACATTAAAAATTTCGCTTTTTTTCTACCAATTAATACTGCAGTGGTTTTTTTTTCAGCCAAAATATCGGGCTCAATATCCATGATTTCCCCAGCAATGTGTGCTTGAAATGCAAAAAGGGAAAGATAAAGCAACGTTTGCCATGGAATCATCTCCAAATCATTCAAAAGAATACTAAAAAGAGCTGTAAAAACATAGCCCACTTGCATTAAAATCTCGAATGGTGGACGCTCTTTAAGTCGGAAGGGTTTGTAATTGTAAATAATATTAATAACAATCATAAACAACAGCAAAATAAACAATTCGCCACCGCCAACATATGAGAAATAGGCTAGAAAAGGTACGGTTACCATAAGAATATACCATGGAACCGACTTTAATTCTTCTTTGCTAAGTTTGGCTCCAAAAAGATAATTTCCTTTTCGTGGGTTTAATGAATCTGCTTTTCCATCCGTAAAATCATTCAACCCGTAAACCAAGAAATTCAAAGGAAAAGTGACAAAAATTAGACCTATCCAAAAAAGTGGTTTTTCCCAGAAAAATGAAGAAAGGTCAAAAGGAACCAAATAAATCCAAATTGTTGGGAACCAAAGTCCCGGACGGGAAATTTTTAGATATTTCAGTAGATTTTTTAAAATAGCAATTAAATTTAAGGCACTTCAAATTTAATCTTATTATAACAAATTGGAAACTTTCGGCGTTGTTTAACACAAGATGTAAAATTACTTGTATTTTTACGGCAAAATTCGGCAAACCCTATGAGTTCTTCTTTTGAAAAATATCAAAAACGCAGGTTGATTTCTTCCTATTTTTCAGTTGTTATTAGTATTTCGTTGGTGCTTTTTCTATTGGGATTGCTAGGATTGCTGGTTTTGAATTCAAAAAAAGTAGCCGATTATTTTAAAGAACAGATTGCGATAACCGTATTTCTGAAAGACACAGCGAAAGAGGTTGAAGTTACTCAATTAAAACAGAGTTTGGCTTTGGCAGAATATACAAAGTCAGCAACTTTTGTTTCAAAAGAAGATGCCGCAAAGGAACATTCTGAAACTTTAGGCGAGAATTTCATTGAATATTTAGGTGATAATCCACTTCAAAACAGCATTGACGTTTATATTTTGGCAGATTACGTAACGCCACAAAAAATGGAAGAAATAACCAACGAGCTTAAAAGCAAGGGTTTTGTAGATGATGTAATTTATGACAAACCCTTGATTGCCCAGCTCACTGAAAACGTACAGCGCATTAGTTTTTGGGTATTGGTAATCAGCGGAATTTTTACGTTTATTGCCGTATTGCTTATAAACAGTAGCATTAGGCTTTCCATTTACGCAAAACGATTTACAATAAAAACAATGCAAATGGTAGGGGCGACCAAGAAATTTATTCGTCAGCCTTTTGTATGGAAAAGCGTTCGTCTCGGAATAGTTGGTGCTGTTGTTGCAATGATAGGTATGGCCTTGGTTTTATATTACCTCAACGAAAGTTTCCCACAATTGCAACTTTTAGGCGACCCCGTTTTGCTCACAGTTCTTTTTGTTTTTATACTTTTAATGGGCGTAATCATTACTTGGATCAGTACTTTTATTGCCACACAGCGTTTTTTGAATTTACGCACGGATGATCTGTATTATTAAATAAGAAAATCGCCCTGAGCTTGTCGAGGAGCTGAAACCAGAAGACTTTCAATTATGGGAGAAAAGAAACGAAAAGAAGAAGCAAAACCAGAGTTTGTTTTTGATAGAAAAAACTACAAATTCATGCTCATTGGCATCGCCTTTATCGCACTTGGTTTTATATTGATGACCGGCGGCGGCAGCGATGACCCCAATGTTTTCAATCCTGAAATTTACAACTGGCGCCGTATTCGTTTGGCGCCGGCAATGGTGCTTTTGGGATTCGCCATTGAAGTTTACGCCATTTTATTAAAACCTGATAGCAAAGAAGAAAATTAGTGGATACATTACAAGCTATTGTCCTTGCAGTTATTGAAGGTTTAACAGAATTTTTGCCCGTTTCTTCAACTGGGCATATGATTATCGCCTCTTCGTTTTTCGGGATTGCAGCCGATGATTTTACCAAACTTTTTACCATAGTTATCCAGCTAGGAACTATTATGAGCGTTGTAGTTTTATACTTTAAGCGCTTTTTCCAGAGCATGGATTTTTACTACAAGCTTTTCGTCGCATTTCTTCCAGCCGTATTTTTAGGACTGCTTTTGAGTGATTTTATTGACAGTCTTTTGGAAAACCCAATCACCGTTGCTATTTCATTGATAATTGGCGGTTTTATTCTTTTAAAAGTGGACGATTGGTTTGGCGATGGGGAGCAGACAGAAATTTCCTATTTAACCGCTTTAAAAATCGGCTTCTTCCAATGTTTGGCAATGATACCCGGGGTTTCCCGAAGCGGCGCGAGCATTGTGGGTGGTATGAGTCAGAAACTGTCGCGAACTGTAGCTGCAGAATTTTCTTTCTTTTTGGCAATTCCAACGATGTTGGGTGCTACTGTGAAGAAAAGTTACGATTATTACGAAGCAGGTTTCCAGATTTCTTCGGAACAAGTAAACTTGTTGATAATTGGCAATGTTGTTGGTTTTGTAGTAGCTTTGATTGCCATAAAATCATTTATCAATTATTTGAGCAAGCACGGTTTTAAAATATTTGGTTACTATAGAATTATCGCTGGCGTCTCAGTTTTATTAATCCACTTTTTTATTCAAGAACTTACGGTAATTTAATGACTGAAGAAGACTACAAAGAAGGCCAAGTAATTTTAATAGACAAACCTTTGGAATGGACTTCCTTCCAAGCGGTAAACAAAGTGCGGTGGCTGATTAAAAAATCCTTCCGAATTAAAAAAATAAAAGTCGGCCACGCTGGCACACTTGATCCTTTGGCAACGGGGCTTTTGATAATCTGCACAGGAAAATTCACCAAAAAAATAGACACTTTTCAAGCACAGGAAAAGGAATATACGGGCACTTTCACTTTGGGCGCAACCACTCCCAGCTTCGATTTGGAAACCGAAATTGACCAAACATTTGCTATTTCAGAAATTACTTCAGAAAAAATAAAGGAAGCGACAAAGCAATTTTTAGGTGAAATAAAGCAACAACCGCCTGTTTTTTCAGCATTGAAAAAAGACGGAAAACGATTGTATGAATTCGCTCGAAGCGGGGAAGAAGTTGAAATTCCTTTCAGAACCGTTACCATTTCAGAATTTGAAATAACAAAGGTTGATCTTCCGAAAGTAGACTTTCGCGTGGTTTGCAGTAAAGGCACTTATATTCGTTCTTTAGCGAATGATTTTGGAAAGGCCTTGGACAACGGCGCGCATCTTTCCGCTCTTAGAAGAACAAAAATTGGCGATTATTCTGTTGAAAATGCAGTTGGAATTGAAGCTTTTGAAGCATCGCTTCCAAGTTAAAATAACGCTAATACCCTCTTAATTTTCAGCCTTTTTGTGGAATTTTGCACAAAATTTCGGTACTTGCAATAATGAATTTCAATTATTCATACAGAGCTTTCCTCATTACATCAATGCTTACTGGCATCTTGGTGCTATTACTATATAGCATTAAGCTGTCAAAGGTAAAAGTTGAAACCAATGAGCAAACCTATGATGTGGTTATGGCTCCCGAAGACTTACTTCCCGAAGATCTCGCTATTGCTGAGCTTACGCCAGAAATAGTAAAAGTGGAGACCAACCGTGCATACAACGAAGCCGAAAAATTTATTTCGTCCATAGAAAATGAAAAAGAAATTACGGAAACCACCGAAGGCAAACTTCAGGAAATGAACGAAGCAATAGAGAATGCAAAAAACGATAACGGCATTGGAACTTCAGTAATAACGAAATCTGAAAAACAAAAAAAGAAAAAATTTTCCAACAGTGAAAGTGGCAAAGAAGGAGAAGCTGTTGTAAAAAGCGGCAATAGAAATACCACTATAAGTTATCAATTGATAAACCGAAGAGACATGGATTTGCCCAATCCTGTTTATACTTGCTATGGGTCTGGAAAAGTCGTGATTAATATTGAGGTAAATAATTTGGGGAAAGTAGTTAAGAATTCATATAACAGAACCGCTTCCACTACATCCAATGAATGTTTGATAGATGCGGCTTTGGAATATTCTGAACAAGCGCGTTTCAATACTGATGCTTCAAAAACAAAACAATTGGGAACGATTACATTTAATTTTCCCGGACAACAGTAAATAAGTATTCAGTACGTAGTGTCAAGACAGTAAAATAAACTTATGGAATCAGAAAAAGTACGCTGTGGGTGGTGTGGGAACGATCCCCTTTATGTGAAATATCACGATGAGGAATGGGGCGTGCCTGTGAAAGATGATAAAACCCTTTTTGAGTTTCTAATCTTAGAAACCTTTCAGGCTGGGTTAAGTTGGATTACGATTCTTCGGAAAAGGGAAAATTTCAGAAAGGCTTTTGATGATTTCGACTATAAAAAAATTGCAAAATACGACCAATCGAAAATTGATTCGCTACTTCAAAATGAAGGAATTATTCGCAATAAACTGAAGGTTCATGCCGCGGTTACAAATGCAAAGCTCTTTATGGAAGTTCAAAAAGAATTCGGAAGTTTTAGCAACTACATTTGGGAATTTGTGAACCATAAACCCGTAAAGAATACCCTGAAATCGCACAAAGATGCTCCCGCCACAACTGGGCTTAGCGACGCCTTAAGCAAAGATTTAAAAAAACGTGGTTTTAAATTCGTGGGCAGCACAGTGGTTTATGCACATATGCAAGCCACAGGAATGGTCAATGACCACATTGAAGATTGCTTCCGCTTTCACGAGGTGTAATTATTTTAGAAAAGACTTTTTATCTGAATTTGCTGATTTAGTAACCGCAATCGCCTTTAAGGTTTGATTGTATTGATGAGCAAGTTCAGGGTCTGTGTTTTTTTCTTCAGCAAATAATTTTTGGAACCAAGCTAATGCTTTTCCGTATTCGCTTTTGAAATAATATGCCGTTGCCAATTTTTTATAAATAAAAGGAGTTCCGTAGCCTTCCTTCACCACTTGCTCATACACACGAACTACATCAATATCTTTATTGACATCCGTTTTGTGCGGGCTAGATTGTGAAAAAGAAACGGTTGAAATGCTTGCGAATAGCAGAAAGGTAAGTAGGTTAAACTTTGTAATCATTGGGGATTCTAATTTTTATGAAAAGCTACAGTATTTTGGGATTGCAATTGTCCTAGAGGTTTGTTGTTCTAAAAAACTAAAAAAGCCACATATTATTGTGGCTTTCAATAGTAATTTGAAATTTTAACTTATAACTTAATTACCTTTTTATGAATTTTTCCAAATTCGCCTTCAAAAGTAATCAATAACGTGCCTTGCCAGTTTTGATTTAGGTCTAACGTTATTCTTCCGTTGCCATTTTCGAGATTGGCCTCATATAATTTTTGACCTAAAAGATTATGAATTTTCACATTCACTGGACCTTGAATTGCTTTCATATTAAATGATACTTCACCCTTAGTTGGGTTTGGATAGGCATCTGAAATATGGTTCTGCGCCCACTCATCTGCTGAAAGATTTTCCACCTGAATGGTCCAATATCCTTCCGGCGCAACAATGGGGCGGGTTAATTCCTTGCCAGAAAATGCCTTAGCCCAAATGTAATATTCTATATTAACCGGTGTATTCGGGATAGTTAAATCTGCGGTCCAATAATCAGAGTTTGAGGGCGCCATGTCAATTTCATTATAGGTATTTGTACCCTCTTCCCTCCAAAAAACTTTGGCTTGTTCCACAAATGAAATATGTTTTATAAAAGCATCAATGGTTACTGTACTTCCCGCATTAGCTTCATCAATTGGTTGATGCACAATCCAAAGTGGGTCTGCAACACCAATGGTGTGCGTAATGCAGTGAATAGCGCCCAATGAATTTATTAAATTTTCACCTGGATTATCTACATCTATGCCCACAATATTGTAACCTGGCAACATCTCCTGATATTTCGCCAATGCGGGGGCGTCAACTTCTGGGCGGTATGTGGGAACCATAATTGTTTTATTTACAAAAACCGCATTACTATAAGTATTATAAGGCCCACCAGTATTAGGATAATTTCCATTTGTACTTGGTGGCGCATCAATCCATTCTATATTATATGGAGTTCCAAATGGAGATTGAAAATTGTCCAAAACGTACTGAATATTTGCTTCAATTTGGGGACCATCAGCTATTCCGGGAGGATATTTGCTCACAAGAATGGTTTCCTCGTCAAGCAATTTCATATGCATATCAATATGGTGAATAACGTCATAAGGCAACGTATTCATTTTTACAAATCGGTTAATGCCCATATATTCCTGCATAATACCGTCTATTTGGGCTTCGGTTTTAACGCTAACACCATAGGGGTTTCCGGCGGCATTTTCATTCAAGATTAAATTTGAGGCAAAAGCATTGCCCATACCGTCACTCATATAGTTTCCACCTGTGTTTACCAAATCGTTGGTGCCAGAGTTGGTTGTATAAAGTGGAATTCCAGCTTGTGCCGCGTGGGCTATGGGCATTACATCGTCATTTGGGCGCGGACGGTTGTAAATCCAATCAGTTAATGCAAGTTCGCCCACATCATCAGAATAAATGGTATTTCCAGCATAATCGCGAATCCAAATACTGTCCCATGGAACATCCAAAAAAGTTACATTGGTAAGATCAACGCCATTTGTGGTCAAATAATTAGCAACCGAAGCTTCGTTCTGTGTAGTGATTATAACTTTACATTCCTGAACCCCCGCTTGTACTATTTGACGAAGGATATTTGGATAAGAAGGATGCCAAGTAACTAAAAGATACTCTACCTCTTCCCATTCTGCCGCAGCGCGAACAGGGCCAGAAGGTGGTGCTGAAAGTCTCGGGCTTGTAAACTGAAATTCTGAAATTAATCCTTTCTCAGTTTCGGTTAAATTGTGCGGAAGGTTTGGTTTTTCCTGTGAAATAGCAAAAGCGGTTTGCAATGCCATCAATAATACCAAAAGATATTTTGTGTAGTTATTTTTCATAAGATTAATGAATTGTGGGTTACGAAGATAGAGTTTTTTAATTGTTTTGGTAAAGCTGTGGGATACAGTTTTTCACAAGAAAATCAAGAAAGTAATGCCAAAAACTCCTCTCTCCCAATCTCCTCCGCCCCCAAACTTTCCAAATGTGTATTATAAATCTGGCAATCTATAAACTTATAATTATTAGCTTTTGCATATTCTGAAAGATGGTAAAACGCCACTTTTGAAGCATCGCTCACCAAGCTGAACATGCTCTCGCCACAAAACACTTTTTTCTGCGAAAGGTCTATTCCGTAAAGACCACCGACCATTTTATCATTTTCCCAAACCTCAACAGAAATAGCGTGCCCTGCTTTGTGCAAAGCAATATATGATTCCTGCATTTCTTCCGTAATCCAAGTTCCAGCTTGTCCTTTCCTCGGAACAGTTGCACAGTTATTAATGACTTCTGAAAAATTTTGATTGAAAGTGATCTTGAATTTTTTACTGATTAAAGTTTTCCGAAGACTTTTGGAAACCTTAAAATTTTCGGGAAACAAAACCATTCGCGGATCCGGACTCCACCACAATATAGGTTGATCATCTTCAAACCAAGGGAAAATCCCAGAGTTATAGGCAAGTTGCAACCGCTCCACCGAAAGATCGCCGCCAATGGCTAGCAAACCATCAACGGTAGCATCCGAAGGAGTAGGAAACCAAAGTTTTTCGGTTAGATAATGCATTATTCAAAATTGATAAAAATTTTCGCATAAAAAAACCTCAAAGAAAAATTGGATTTCTTCGAGGCCCTTTAAATCATAGGAATGGTCAACGCAATTAAAAGGGGAGATCGTCGTGTTCCTCTTCATTAAAATCGTTAGCAGGCTCAAAGGCTTCTGCGGGAGGCATTGGAGGCATATCGCCACTTGCCGGTGCTTGTGATAAATTTTCAACGCGCCATCCTTGGATGCTGTTGAAATATTTGGTTTCACCTTGTGGATTCACCCATTCACGTCCACGAACGTTAATGCTCACTTTCACGTCCTGACCAACTTTATAATTATTCAGTAAGTCAGTTTTGTCCTGCACAAATTCAATTAAAATATGTTGTGGATATTGTTCTTCGGTAGTAATTACCAGCTCGCGTTTCCTAAACCCATTGTTTCCGTAGGTTTTGGTTTCATCTATCATCTTAATTTTTCCTTGTAGTTCCATTTTCTTTGCTTAATTGTTTAATCTTTATTGTTTCTCGTTTTATTTTTTACTTAAAAGCACCATCCAAGCTTTGTCGATTTTCCCTTCACACAAAAAGTCTTGTGCTTTTTTATGTATTTCTATAGAATTGCCCTCATCTCGCAACCATTTCAATTCTTCCGAAGCATTTATAAAGGTATTAATTTCTTCTGAATTTGGGAAATTTTCTACGTTGCCCAACATTCCCAAATCATTTCCTGTCAACACTTTGCTGTGACGGATTTCTTCAGGAAGCATATCCACACCCATTCCGAGTGTTGTCAATGGTTTTGGCACTTCAAAAAGACCGGATTTAGCACGGCTGTACCAATTGCCGCCAAGTCTTGAAACCGCATCTATTTTAAATGGATCTATGCTTCCATCTTCGGCTAAAATTTCTTCTTTTATATGAATTTTCACCACTTCACAAATCACCAAATTTCCTGCGCCACCTTCTGTGCCGAGTGCAATAACTTCGTTCACTTTACATTCAAATTGCACGGGAGCTTCAGCTACGCGCGGTGGTTTTACCATTTCGGAAGCCAATTCTGTAAACCCGGCTTTTGTAAATTCATTTACGCCTTTAGCATATTCTGTGGAAGAAAGGGACATTTGCTGCACCATGTCAAAATTCACAATGTTAATAACCACTTCCGGCACTTCCAAAACATTTTCGTAAGTATGCTTCGTTGTATTATCACGACCGCGTCTTGCAGGTGAAAATACCAAGATTGGCGGTTTGGCACTAAAAACATTAAAAAAACTAAAAGGCGAAAGGTTCACGTTTCCTTCTTTATCCATGGTGCTTGCAAAGCATATTGGCCGTGGCGAAACTGCCCCCAAAAGGTATCCGTGCAGTTTTCCAGTAGATAATTCGTGTGGTTCTATTGAGATCATTCCTTGCAAAAGTACCCAAAGATTATAGCTTCTAAAAACATGATTGTACAATAATATCAACATATTTGCTTTATATTTAAACTGGAAAAAATTTCTTTATGCTGAGTAACAAAACACTCTCCCGCTGGGGTTTTATATTAGCTTCGATTCTTATTATCAGCCTAATTTTGTGGAATACTTATATTTTCTTTATTCAACTAAAGGAAAACGAGCGTAAGAAAATGGAGATTTGGGCGGTGGCACAAGGGGAATTGGCGCAAAGTATTGCGGGTGAGGGAAGCTCAGGAAACCGCACTTACCATCATCCAAAGCAACAGTACGACCCCTATGATTCTTCATACTTTAAAAGAGGACTTTTATGACGGAAGAAATATAGACCCAGAAATATTAAAAAACGAAACGGCCCGGCAAAAGCTTATTGAACGTTTCACTTCCGAATACAAACCCTTGGAAGTGAAGTATAACGATCAAGTGCTTTCTGTAATTTATTTCGGAAATTCACCTTTGATAAACAAACTGAAATATTATCCCGCAGCATTGATTTTGATCATTTTTCTTTTCATTTTAGCCGTTTATCTTTTTTACAAAACCTCTAAATCTGCCGAACAGAATCAGACTTTGGGCGGGAATGGCAAAGGAAACTGCGCATCAAATTGGGACCCCCCTTTCTTCTTTGGTGGGTTGGACAGAAATATTGAAAAGTGAAAACGTGAACCCGGAATACATCACCGAAATGGAGAAAGATATTTCGCGTTTGGAAACCATTACAGACCGTTTTTCAAAAATTGGATCGGTGCCAAATCTAGAGCAGCATGATTTGGTTGAAGAAACAAAAGCTACTTTCTATTACTTGCAAAAACGCACTTCCAAACTCATAAATTTTCAACTTAATGTTCCCGAAAAACCAATTTATGTTGAAATGAACCCACAACTTTTCAGCTGGACTATTGAGAATTTGGTAAAAAACGGTATTGATGCCATGAAGGGAAAAGGAAAGATAACAATCTCCATCGAGCAGAATTCAAAATATGCTTTTTTACATATTACCGACACGGGAAAAGGGCTTACAAAAAGTGAATTTAAAAGAATTTTTACACCAGGCTATACTACAAAAAAACGCGGCTGGGGCTTGGGACTTTCACTTGCAAAGCGTATTATTGAAGAATATCACAACGGGAAAATTCGGGTTTTAAAAAGTATCATCAAACCAAGGTACCACAATAGAGATCGCACTAAAGACTGACAGTTAATAATGAAACATAAAATCCACACTCTACATACCGCGCGTTTAAAGAATAACTGTCCAACCTGCTTTGGAACTGATGGTCTGGAATTTACCTTTACACAAGAAGAAAAAGAAACACCATTCTTTAAAAAACCAGCTACGGAAATTGAAAACAAATTATATTGCCAAACGTGCAAAAACAATATTTATCCAGTAAATTGGACGGAAGACATTGAGCGTGTTTTTGACTATAACAAAAAAATAGCGGAAACCAATAAACAATATTTAAAGGTAAAACCACTATTTTATATTTTGGTAGTTGTGGCAATCGTTCTAGTTGCCGCTGTTGTTTATGTTTTGATTCCTACGGTTTAAGCTTCTCAGAAATTGCTTCAGCTAAAAACTCAAACTCTTCGGAAGTCATTTTCACTTTTTTGGTGAAGCGCATATCGTCCATTTCATTCAATGGAATAAGATGTACGTGCACATGCGGCACTTCCAATCCTACAACAGCCATTCCCACACGTTTGCAAGGAACAGTTTTTTCCAATGCTCGGGCAACTTTTCGGGAAAACTGCATTAACTGAAGATACATATGTTCGCCCATATCAAAAATCTTATCGATTTCTTCCTTAGGCACACACAACGTATGACCTTTAGCATTTGGATTTATATCCAAAAAAGCGATGAAATTATCATCTTCCGCAACTTTGTAGCACGGTATTTCCCCTTCTATTATTTGTGTGAAAATTGACGCCATAATTAGTTTCTTGAAATTTCCAATATTTCAAATTTAAGCACTCCATTTGGTACTTTTATTTCGGCAACTTCGCCAACTTCTTTTCCTAGCAAACCGTGACCAATGGGAGAATCGACAGAAATTTTCCCAGATTTAAGATCGGCTTCGCTTTGTGCAACCAGCTTATATGTCATTTCCATTCCGTTATTTTGATTCTTAATCTTTACGGTTGAATGCACCAGAACTTTGCTCAAATCCAATTGTGATTCATCTATCAAACGGGCATTTGCTAAAACTTCTTCCATTTTGGCAATGCGCATTTCGAGCATTCCCTGTGCTTCTTTGGCAGCATCATATTCGGCATTTTCACTCAAATCACCTTTATCGCGGGCTTCAGCGATTGCATTTGACGCCTTTGGGCGTTCCACATCGCGCAAGTGGTCCACTTCGTCCCTTAATTTTTTTAATCCTTCGGCAGTGTAATAAGATACTTTACTCATAACTTCATCGTTTGTGTATGCAGAACATACATATTCTTTAATATAACAAAATCCCGACTCGTGGCGGGACTCACTTTAATAAATTGAAAAAATCCCATACTGTGACGGGATTGTGTTTAACAAATATACTAAAAATTTACTTGTTTTGTAATTTGTTGTAATTTCGACCTTAAAATTTAATTGTATTTATGAAAAAAATAGTTCTTTTTCTTTTGATTGGTTTTGGAATGCTGTCGTGTTCAAAAAATGACGACAAACAAGAGCGCAATCCCTTTTTAACTGATCCTGCGGTAAGCCTAAATTTAAATCTAAATCTACCCGAATACAATCCTTTAAAATTTCCAGGGAATTACATTATTACCGCTCAGGGAATCAAGGGAATTGTGGTTTATTGTGTTAGTGAAAACCAATATTTAGCATTTGACCTTACAGACCCAAACCATGTACCTAGCAGTTGTTCACGTATGGAGTTGACGGGCGTAATTGCTAGTTGCCCTTGCTCTACTGACGATAATGAATATTTCATAACATCAGGACAGCACACTACAGAACCAGGCAGCAAGTATCCCATGCAGCAGTATAATGCACAGCTAAATGGAAATACTGTTGTTGTTAGCAATTAAAATTTTACCGTTGCCCCGACTAAAAAATTAATTGTCGCTTGCGGATAATATCCAGCACCTTCAACAGTTGTAACAGTTCCCGGGTTACTGAAATCATCATCATACGTATAAAAATAGCCGTTGGAAATATATTTCACGTTGAAAATATTGTTTATCAACCCCGAGAAAACTACTTCTTTTATCCACGGAAGTGTATCCAAAGTGTAAACAATGTTCAAATCATTGACGAAGTAGCTGTCCAATTTTGAAGCTTCGCTATCGATATTGCCCATATACTGCTCCCCTACAAATTTTGAAAGAAAACCTAATTGCAGTTTTTTGATTGGTGTATATTCTAGCATATTTCCTGCTACTACAGAAGGCGAAAACGAAATATTCGTGTTGCCCAAATTCACCAATTCGCCATCGCGGGAGGCAACAAAATCTACATTTTTATTCGTGCTCAAAGCTATATTGGGAATAGTTCTCAAATTTTTTAAAAGTTGAATTTCGGCATCAATCTCCAATCCCAAACGATAGCTTTTCCCACTGCTTGTTCTTAAACCAGCACCCACATCGTTCAATTCGCCGGAAAGCACTAATTGGTCCTTATAATTCATATAAAAAATATTTGTATTCACCTTTGTCTTTTCAGAAGCAAAGCGCCAACCAAGTTCAAAGTCATCCAACTTTTCAGCTGTGGTGATGTTTTGCTCATAATCGTTTCTTGATGGTTCTCGATGGGCTTTTCCGTAGGAGAAATAGAATTGGTTAAAAAAGTTCAGCTTATAAGTTAAACCTGCTTTTGGATTGAAAAACGAGTAGATTTCATCTACATTCAAAGGTGCCAAATCTGAAGTAATACCCGAAGTTTTATAATTCAAAAACCTGCCCTGCAAATCGCCAAAAAAGCTCCACTGTTCATTAATTCTATAAGTTGCTTTTGAAAAAACGGTAAATTCACTTTTCTCACCATTTCCTTCGTAATAACGATCCCGAATTTCAGAATTGCTCGCGTAGCGTGCCCAAATTACTTCACCATAATGATCACCAGTATAGTAGCTATAAAAAGCGCCACCTGTGAAATCTATTTTTTCGTTTTTGTAATTCAGGTTTGCATTTGCTGCATAAAAATCATTATCTAACCAACGGCGTCTAATTAAATCTGTAGTGTTGATGGTATCGCCGCCAATTTCAATGGGTTCAAAACCGTAGGTTTCAAAATCTTCATCTTCTTTGTATTGTTCAAAATAACCTTTTCCTTTTGTGTAATTAAAGGACACGTTCGTACTCCAGTTATTATTGAAGCGCTGGTTCCAAAGCAATTGATAGTGATCCTGCGCATAATTGTCCACTTCGTTATCATAAAACTGAATATTCCCTTCTTCATCAGTGTACATTCCAACGGTGTTATACGTTCTATCATTTTCAAGTTTTTCGGTATCTTCCAAACCGTTCCACGACTGATAAGTTTCTTCTCTTCCTCCAAAAACAAGTGCTTTAATCAAGGTGTTTCTATTTACAAATGCTCCCTGCAGAAAATACGATTTTAAGTCGGAACTCGCTCTGTCAATATAACCATCAGATTGAATGGTTGACAACCTTCCGGCTACTTCAAAATGATCGGAAAGCAAGCCAGTGCTGAACTTGACATTGTGTTTATGTGTGTTATAACTCCCGAAGGAATTTGCAATTTCGCCATACGCTTCTTGTGAAACGGCATCGCTCAACAAATTCAAACTCGCGCCAAAAGCCCCCGAACCGTTGGTTGAAGTTCCCACGCCGCGTTGCAGCTGCAAACTTTGCACCGAAGAAGTAAAATCGGGTAAATTCACCCAAAACGTTCCTTGACTTTCGGAATCGTTATACGGAATTCCGTTAAGTGTAACATTCACACGTGAGGCGTCGCTACCGCGAACACGAATATAAGTATACCCCACACCCGCACCAGCGTCGCTCGTAGTTACCACCGACGGCAAATAGTTAAGCATATACGGAATATCCTGCCCAAGGTTTCGTTTTTCAAGTTCCTCTTTGTCTAAGTTTGAATGTGTAATTGGGGAATCTGCATCTACACGGACGGCTCGCACCAAAACTTCATCCAAAGATTCAATCTTTGTGGAGTCCTGTAATTTTTCTTGCGTTTCCTGAGCTGAAACCGTGATAAACAATGAAGTAAATACTGCGGAAATCAATAACTTTTTCATTCGTAAAAAAATATTTTATACGAATAAAAGGGGCGTTATTCTTGGTTTGTTAAATGGTTACATAAAAAAACCCTGAGAACATTGCGTCTTGCAATATTACAGGGGGTTTCTACTTATATCCCTTGGCAGCATTACCCGCCCAGGTTCTTTGGGTATAATCTCAGCTTCTTCGAGTTCAGAGTTCAGAGTTCAGAGTTCAGAGTTTTTCAACTCATAACTCATAACTCATAACCCATGACTAAAATCTGCACCCCTTTGAGATGTTCAGCAAATATACAATTCATTTTATTTATTAGGTTCAAATTTTTATCATATCCTTAATACTTCGCCTTTTTTATAGTCTTTACATTTGGTCAATGGCTACTTCAAAAAACAAGTTCACATTTAAGATCATCCTCAGCTATCTTGTTTTGGGTGCTTTATCTGTGTTAGTTGGAGTTTTTTTATATTCAGAATTCAAAAATTTTACAGCCGAAACTACTGAAAGTACTGGTGAAAAAAAGTTCATTGAAACTGGAACACTCATTAATCTGGTTTATGAAACCGATGGATTTTCAAGGCTCGCTCTTTTAACCGAGAGCGATGACGACTTTGAAATATATATGGTCAAAACTGATTCGCTTTTCAGAAAAATTGAAGAGATTAAATCGCTCACCAATAACGAATTTCAAATAAAACAATTGGACAGTGTTAATTCATTGCTCACGGAAAAAAATCGAAATATTGAACAACTGCGCATTCTACGGCTTACAAACCAAAAAGACACTTCGTTAGACGATATTATGCGGGAAGTGAGAAAACTGGAAGCTTCCGTAGGATTAAACTCCGTTGAATCATTAATTAAAAATCCTTCAAAGCTCAGTAATAAGGAACTTAAAGTCTGGCAGAATTATGCAGACTACCTCAATAGGGACGTTACACGAGACACTTCCACTGTAAAATCAAAAACCGTGGATTCTATGCTTACCGCTTCGCGGTATATTGTTGCCGAAGCGAAAAAAGAAAACTCCCGTATTCGTGAATCCTTAATGCAAAAGGAGAATGAATTGATCCGTAACGATCTCAACATATCCGAACGATTGCGCGAAATAATCAGCAGTTTTGACCGAGAAATTACGAAAAACAACAATCTCGAAAAGCAACAACGCGCCGAATCCATGGAACGCACAAAACAGATTTTGAAGTTTGCTGGAATTTTGGGCGGTATCGTGGTTTTACTGTTTTCCTATTTTATTCTTTCAGATTTTTTTAGGGCAGAACGTTATAAGAAGAATTTGGAAGAATCGAAAAATTATGCCGAATCGCTTTTGAAAAGTCGCGAGCAGCTCATTTCCACAGTAAGCCACGATTTGAAAACCCCTCTGAACACTATCAGCGGATATGCTGAGTTGTTTGAAAATTCAAGTCTTTCCAAAAAGCAGAGATACTATTTGGCCCAGATTACATCAAGCTCGCATTTCATTTCACATTTGGTGGATGATTTATTGGATTATTCAAAATTAGAAGCAGGTAAGTTGCCTATTGAAAGCATTCCATTCTCTCTTGAAAATATAATTCTTGATGCTGGAAATGCGGTAAAACAGCTATATCTTGAAAAACCGGTTGCGTTAAAAATTTCAATATCAGAAGGGATAAAAAGTGAAATATTTGAGAGCGATCCATTACGGATTCGGCAGATTATTAACAATTTGGTGGGCAACGCTTTCAAGTTTACGGAACAAGGCAGCGTAGAAATTAAGGTGGAAGAACTGGAAAATAAAAATAAAGTTTCGAACATTAAAATTTCCGTTATTGATACAGGAATTGGTATTTCTGAAGAGAAACAGAAGCTTATTTTCAACGAGTTTACACAAGCCGAGACCGAGATTGCACACAAATTTGGCGGCAGTGGTTTGGGGCTTGCAATTTCAAAAAAACTGACTGAACTTTTAGGTGGATCTTTACAGGTTGAAAGTATTTTAGGCGAAGGAAGCTCCTTTATTTTAAAGATACCTCTCAAAAATTCAGAAAGGGTTTTGTCCAAAATTTCTTCAGAAAAAACAAACTCCTTTAACGGTTTAAAAGCTGTAATAATTGATGATGACGCAGCCATGCGTTCTCTTTTGCAGGAAATTTTCGAGCAGATGAATATTGCTTCAGAAGCTTTTAGCAGTTTTGAAAATTTCAACGCAGCATCTACTGGAATCTATTTTGATTTCGTTCTAACCGATATTCAAATGCCGGAAACCGATGGTTTTACGGTTTTGAAAAGATTGAAAAGCAAAGAAATTTCTTCCTATAAGAATCAACCAATCATAGCTATGACGGGCAATCGGGAGCACCACCGTGATTTCTATTTTGAAAAAGGATTTGCCGAAATGCTTCCGAAGCCATTCTCTAAACAGGAACTCATTTCTGTGTTGGAAAAAATCTTTTCAGAACACGGTGATGCTGCAGAAGAAAAAACATTCGAAGAACCTTCTGAAATAAAGTCCTCAAATAATGAAAAATTCGACCTTTCGCTTTTAAAATCTTTTTTAAATACCCCCAAAGCTTTGGAAGAGGTGCTAGAGGTTTTCAAGGTTCAAACAGAGAAAGATCTTCAGCAAATAAATAATTTGATTGTTGAAAAAGATGTAAAAACGATTTCAGAAATTGCTCACAGAATGCTCACGATGTTCCGTCAAATAATAGCAAAAGAAGTAATTCCCATCTTAGAAAAAATGGAATTTTACGATAAAGAAACGACTGATGTTGTGGAAATGAAAATGGATTTTGAAAAACTTATATTGAACATTCGAGATTTACAAAATGCTCTCGAAAATAGATAGTTTTACAACTCTATTTGATAGCGCTCAAGTTTGTTATAAAGCGTTTTTCGGGTAATGTTGAGCAGTCTTGCGGCTTTGGTCTTATTGAAATCAGTTTCGTTCAAGGCGTTTAAAATAAGTTGTTTTTCATTGCTTTCTTTTGAAAAATCGACTGTTCCACTCTTCACTTTATCAGAAAATAAAACTTCTCGTGGAATTACCTCCAAAGGAATCAAACTTGAATTGGTTAATAGTACAGAGCGCTTAATTACGTTTTTCAATTCACGCAAATTGCCTGGCCAGGCATAATTTTTAAAGGCTTCTTCCACTTCTTTTGAAAGCCCCAAAACCTCTTTTCCCAAAGATGCATTTGCATCTGCTAAAAAGTATTCAATAAACAGAAAAAGATCTTCTTTGCGTTCGTGAAGTGACGGAATGTGTATCGAAAATTCATTCAACCGATGGTACAAATCTTCTCGGAATTTACCATCGGAAACGGCTTTCAGCAAATCTTCGTTTGTGGCAGAAAGTATGCGAACATCTACTTCAATTTCTGTATTGCTACCTACTGGCTTTATTCGCCGCTCCTGCAATGCACGAAGTAATTGAATTTGGTTTTCATAGGAGAGATTTCCCACTTCATCCAAAAAAAGTGTGCCGCCATCGGCTGCTTCAAAATGGCCTTTTTTGTCATTTACCGCTCCAGTAAAACTACCCTTTACGTGACCAAAAAATTCACTGGCTGCAATTTCCTTGGGAATGGCACCACAATCTACAGCTACAAAATTTTGATCCCTTCGCGAACTATATTTGTGAATGGCTTTTGCAGCAACTTCTTTTCCTGTGCCACTTTCTCCCTGAATCAAAACACCCATATCTGTTGGCCCGACGAGTTTCAAGTATTCGTTGAACTTTTTTGAAGATTCGCTGATTCCAAAAACAAAATTGTGTTTTTCGGAATTTGTTTTTGGTGCAGTTCTTTTTTTCTCTTCAGGAGTTTTTGAAACCAAGGTATTTGAAGATTCAGCATTTTGAGCATCCTCTTCAATAATCATCAATAATTCCTCGGGCCGAAACGGTTTCGAAATATAGTCAAGCGCACCTTTTTTTATGGCTTTCACCGCGGTGTCTACTTCTGCATAGCCCGTCATTAAAATCACTTTTGTTTTAGGGGCTGTTTTTTGGGAAAATTCAAGCAATTCCAAACCAGAATCGTCTGGAAGTTTTAAGTCTGTAATGAGTAAATCGAACTTATTTTCAGTTATTTTTTTTCGTGCACTTTCCCCGGTAAGGGAAACCGAAACTTGAAAACCTTTTCGTTCCAAAAAAGAAGTGAGCATTTTTCCAAAAGCCACATCATCTTCAACTATATGTATTTGCTGCGTCATTACGTTTTCTGAGAACGTAAAAATAGTGAGTATATAGTTGGGCAAACTCTAAATTTATCATAAAAAAAGGCGCCCATTTTTGGACGCCTTTCTCAGAAGTATTGAATCTAAAAATACCTGCAGTTTACTGCTTCTTCATATCGTTTTTAATAAACTCACCTTTTGCATTTGCATACACAGTTGCAGCTTTTTTGTCTGCTGTGGCAAGTTGAATTTTATATTCTCCATTGGCATTCACATAGGCCTTAGAAATAGTAGCGCCGCTAAAATCCTTAGCTACTGCATCTTGAACGTTTTGTGGCACCTCAGAAGCTTTAACTTCTTTATAGTCTTGAACAGCATCGGCGGCAACAACGATTTCAGCTTTTGCAACAGCGGTTTCCACATCTTGTGCAGCTTCTATTCTGTTTTCCACTTGTGCTTCAACGGCAGTTTGTTTTTGCTCGGTCATTGCGGTTGGCTCCGTGTCATTTTGCGCGGTTGCAGCGGTTAAACCTCCCAATACGATTGCTGTACTTAAAATTAACTTTTTCATTGTTTTGCTTTTAAAAATTATTTATTTGTTTCTAAGTTTGTTTGTTGTCTTGTATATAGAAAAAGTAGTGCCACAGAATAAAGGCCATAGAATATTTTATTAAAACACAGTATAACAGAGTTTTAAATTGTATTTGTTTTTTTCGGAATAAGTGAAAAGTGTATAAAAAAGAAGTACAACTGTGTAAAAAATATACAGTTTTTTTACAAAAACACTAATCGAGTTTGGGAGGTCTTCTGTTGGATTTTTTAAATGCGTTTTCTTTTTTTGATTTTAAACGTCTTTCAATTGCGCCTTTTGAAGGTTTTGTTTTTTTACGAGGTTTTGCAACTTTCAAATTTTTCTGGAACAGTGCTACCAACCTTTCAATAACAATTGCTTTGTTACGGTGTTGGCTCCTGGTTTCGCCACACTGAAGTGTAATATTTCCTTCGGAAGTGATCTTTGAAGCTAATTTGAGGTGAAGTCGTTTCTTTTCCGTTTCTGAAAGTGCCTGGGAAGCTTCCAAGTTAAATGAAACTTCAACTTTTGAAGCAGTTTTATTTACATGCTGCCCGCCAGGGCCACTGCTGCGGATGGCTTTAAAATTGAGTTCAGAAATTAATAATTCCGTATTCATTTAGGTTGGTGCACTTTGTTTAAAAGGTCATTCACAGTTTTCACTGGGTTGAAAGTGATAAGCGGTACTTCTACAAAAACTGTGTTCCATTTTGCCATGGCGCCGTTCCAAAGTCCGGGGAGCTCCAATGCTTTTATGGGTTTTCCTTGATAGGATTTTTGAGATATGAAACCTGCATCGGGATCTGAAAATTTTAGCAAATCATACTTTTCACCTTTATAATTGCGCATCCCACAAACCAAATCTACCGGATTGAAATGTGTGGCTTTCTCAACCAAACCTTTTTGTTTCGGGTTATTAGTGTCAATCTGTGACATTTCCACGATTTGATACGAAATATTTCCTTGTTTATCAGTTATTAGAAAAGGCCCGCCGCCTGGGGCCCCAGTATTTTCAACCACGCCACAAATTCGGATTGGGCGTTCCAAAATTTTAAGAATAGATTCTTTATCTATAGGCGTGTCTTTAATTTTTAGTTCTTTGGATATAAATTCGGAACTATTTTTCAGCAATTCTTCGGAAGTATTTTCTGAGTGAAGTTTTTGAACAAATCCGAAGATTTGCTTCTGAAGGGAAATCAATTTTCCAGCAAGTACTTTTTTCTGAAAAGCGATGGTTTCAACATAATTTTCAGAAACGACATTATCGATGTTTTTTATGAAAATAATATCGGCATCCAAATCGTTTAAATTTTCCAAGAGAGCACCGTGACCCGATGGACGAAAAAGCAGCTCATCGTTTTCATCTAAAAACAAATCATTTCCCAAGGTTGCCGCAACTGTATCTGTTTCTTTTTTCTGAAACGAGTACGAAATATTAAAACGAACTCCTGTCTTCTTTTCTACAATATGTTTTACCTCGTCAAAGCGTTTTTTAAATTTTTTCTCGTGGCCTTCGGAAACTGTAAAATGAAGATTGGCCACGCCGTTTGTAGCTGCATAAAAAGCCGCTTCGAATAGTTGTTCGCCAAAAGCGGTAACATAATTTTCTTCATATTTGTGAAAAGGAACAAGTCCTTTCGGCGTATTACTGAAATTTAATCCAGTTTCTTCCAGCATTTCCCGAACAAAGAGAAAGTATCTTTTTCTTTTTTCGAAATTTTTAAAATCAGAATATTTTTCTTCTAATTTATTTTTTACCAAAGAAGAAAACGCAAAATTATCAATTGACTCAAAGAACATTTTTAAATTTCTGTTTTCTTCCTTTTGCAGAAATGATTCTAAATAATCCTTTTCGGGGTTGAAATTTTCTAAAAACTGATGCAAAAACTTAAACATTCGAGTAGCTGCCCCTGAAGCTGGAACAAATTTTAGCAATTCAAGCGTAGCGTTTTCGGCCTCAAAAAGATTTAAATAAAACTGTTGTTCCTTTTCAGAAAACACTTCAATTCCATTAGTGACCGAAGCGGGTTCTAGAATATTTACGAAAGGAATTCCTTCCCTAAAAATTTCAAGTTGGCGTTTAACCTTAGCCTCGGAAAGACCGTGATTTTTTATTTGTTGTAGGTTTTTTTCAGTAAGCATTTTTATTCTTCTTCAGCAATTCATCAATAATTTTGACAGCTTTTTCGAATCGTTCTTTTTGGTTTCCTTTTAAAATTACATACGAAAAACCTTGTTCTTTCAATTCGGCCTCGAAAGTACAAAACATTTCCTCGCGATTCTTGGGTCTATCGCGAAGATCATCCGCTTCCCAAGGTGTGTCAATATAGGTTAATAGGTAGATGCTGTAATTATTTTTGGTTGCTTCAGTTTTTATTTCCGAAGGGCAAAATCCGTTGTAATAATATTCGGAATACACTTTCAATTCCAGCAAATTGGTGTCGCAAATCAATAGGTTTTCAACTTGTTGCGAAAACTCATTTTCAAGTTTTAACTGTCCTTTGGCGATGGGAATTAAATCTTCCTTAGAAACCAAATTTTTTTCAGAATCCCATTTTTTCTGAAGGTACTCACGCATAAACTCCGGCACCCAAAATGTTTTATAGTGTTCAGCCAATTGTTTAGCTAAAGTGGTTTTTCCCGTAGATTCGGGACCGTATAAAACTACTTTTATCAATTTAGCAGACTGGTTTCGGGTATGTTCAAGTTTTTCTTCCAAGCACGATAGCCATATATGGCAATAATAGTAAATAAAAAGTATTGGAAAGAAGTAAACACGAGTCCTTTATAAAGGTAAAGTGGCACCGAAATGATATCTCCAATAATCCAATAAATCCAATTTTCAAGCTTTTTCTTCGCCATAAGCCACATTCCCACAAAGAAAATGGCAGTTGTAATAGTATCAACATAGGCTGTCCAACTGTTCCATTTATCAAAAAAATCATATACCGCGAAAACGAAAATCAGTGTTGCTATAAAAATATATACTGACTGTTTGTTTTCGGTTTTTGTGGCTTTTGTGATTGGAGTGTAATGTGTGGCATCTATTTTTCTGGTCCAAATGTACCAACCGTAAATGCTCATGGCGAAATAATACGCATTAATCATCATATCGCCCAAAAGTCCATAGATAACAAGGATATACACAAAAATAGCCGTGCTAATAATTCCAGTGGGATAGACCAAAATATTATCTTGCTTGCTAAACCAAACACTCAAAAAACCAAAGAAAACCCCAATTAATTCAAGTACTATTAAATACGTGGGAATATCTTCGTATTGCGCAAAAAACCAATCAAAAATGGGGCTCATAATCACTTCTGTCCGATTTTACTATTTTTATATAAAGCAATCCTCTTTCCACGGCCTCCAACGCAATCTTCATTTCCTTTTGAAGCAGATTCATAACCTCATCATAATTGCCATAAACCTGTGTGCTGAGCGGATTTTCTAAAACGGTAAGCCCTGAATTTCGAAGGCTTTTAATGAAATTAATAATTGCGGGTTCAAAGTCGTCCTGTAAAGGCGTGAGGGTAAGTTCAACTGAAATTTTCATTATTTTGAAATTTTTGTTTCAAAGTTACAATTATAAAAGTAGTGAGTTGGCAGAAGCGGTTAGCAGTTTTTGGATTTTGGTTTTTTAAGGTTTGGAATTTACTCATACGCTGTTCCCATCACAATCATATCTGCTCCGGCCATGTAGGCAGCATTTTTTTGTGATTCCGTTTTTATTCCTCCCCCAACAATCAATGGAATATTAATTGCTTTTTTTACTTCCGAAATAATTTCAGCTTTTATGGGAAATTTAGCACCACTACCCGCTTCCAAATAAATTAGTTTCGCGCCCATAAATTGTCCGGCTAAAGCCGTATTCACAATCGTTTCAATATTTTTCTGCGGAAGTGGTTCCGTTTTCGTCACTTTTGAAACTGCGGAATCAGTTCCGCCATCAATCAAAATATAGCCCGTGGAAATAATTTCCAAAGCCGAATTTTTCAATTTCGAAATGGATTTTATCTGTTGTCCGATTAAGTATTCTGCATTTCTTCCTGAAAGCAACGTTAAAAACAAAAGCGCATCAGCTAATGCTGTAATGTGTGAATGGTCACCGGGAAAAAGAAAAATTGGAAGTTTGGATTCCGCCTTTAAAGCTTTTACAGCTTCTTCGGTTTCACCATTGGAAACGGTACTACCGCCAACGAAAAGATGAGTTGTTTCAATGGGTATTCTATTCAGAAATGATTTTGTTAAAGAAATATTGAATTTTTCGGGATCAATCAAAATGGCAAGTTGCTTATCCTTTTCGGCAACCGATTTCAGAAAAGATTTGTAAAATATGCCTTCCATCTAGCTGTTTTCAGAAATAAGAGCATATGCACAGGTGAAGTCTTCAAACTCGAGAAAATCTACATGATATTCTTGCTGTTTGTCCTCGTAAGTTACTGTTGCTGTGGTTTTGCTATTGTCTAGCCTAAAATCTTCCACATAAATATTTTCCAAAAAGCTCACCCCTTTTTCGGCAAAACTTTTATAAAGTGATTCTTTGGCACACCAAACAATGGTTAGTTTTCGCATCATTGCATCTTCATTAGCAATGGTCCGATATTCTTCAATAGGAGTAAACTTATGGGCAATGCGAAGAATTTTAGGACGCTGCATTTCAATGTCTATTCCCACTTCTATATCGCTAATAATAATTGCAGTAAAATGAAAGGAATGTGTAATAGAGATATGTTTATCGCCTGTTAAATGCGGTTTTCCGTTTTCGTCATAATACAAATCGAAATCGGTATATCCTTCCAAAGCCATCAAATGCCGAATGCTCATAAAACCGCGACGATGCAAATCACTTTTCATGTTCAACACCCTATTGGAACAGTTTTCCGTAAGATCTATCCCTTCTGAAAGGGCTTCAAAAGATTCTTCAATCTTCCAAATGAATACTTTAGTATATGGGTTTACTGTTATAGTTTTGTAAAGTGGCATAAATTTTAAAAGGATATTTTGTAGTTTTGCAGACTTAAAATAAGAAAATTAATTTTTAATAAATGTCCGTTTTTGCGGGTATAAATATAACAAATATGTCAACGAAAACTGTGCCTTACACGGCGTTTAAAGTAAAAGATATTTCCCTTGCAGACTGGGGGAGAAAAGAAATTGAACTTGCTGAAGCTGAAATGCCGGGGCTTATGAGTCTTCGCGAAGAGTACGGAAATGAGCAGCCTTTAAAGGGTGCGCGCATTGCTGGATGTCTTCACATGACCATTCAGACTGCGGTTCTTATTGAAACATTGAAAGCTCTGGGCGCTGAAGTTACTTGGAGTTCTTGCAACATATTTTCAACCCAAGACCACGCTGCCGCTGCAATTGCCGACGCTGGAATTCCAGTATATGCTTGGAAAGGAATGAACGAAGAGGAGTTTGATTGGTGCATTGAGCAAACGCTTTTCTTTGGCGAAGACCGAAAGCCATTAAACATGATTCTTGACGATGGTGGCGATTTAACGAATATGGTTTTGGACAAATATCCAGAGCTTGCAGCTGGCGTAAAAGGGATTTCTGAAGAAACCACTACTGGTGTTCACCGCCTTTACGAGCGTGTAAAAAAAGGAACTTTACCAATGCCGGCCATCAATATTAACGATAGCGTTACCAAAAGTAAATTCGACAATAAGTACGGCTGTCGCGAAAGTGCTGTGGACGCAGTGCGTCGTGCCACAGATATAATGATGGCCGGAAAACGTGTTGTTGTTTGCGGTTATGGCGATGTTGGTAAAGGAACAGCCGCTTCTTTCAAAGGAGCCGGAAGTATTGTTACTGTTACTGAAATTGACCCAATTTGCGCCTTGCAAGCTGCAATGGATGGATTTGAAGTGAAAAAACTGGAAACAGTTGTTGGCAATGCAGACATTGTAATTACAACAACCGGAAATAAAGACATCGTTCGCGGAGAACATTTTGAAGCGATGAAAGACAAAACCATCGTTTGTAACATTGGACATTTTGATAACGAAATTGCAGTAGCTTGGTTAAAGAAAAACCACGGAAGTACGCATGTTGAAATTAAACCACAAGTTGACAAATATACTATTAACGGAAAGGACATCATTCTTTTGGCTGAGGGCCGTTTGGTAAACCTTGGTTGTGCCACTGGCCACCCAAGTTTTGTAATGAGCAACAGTTTTACTAACCAAACTTTAGCTCAAATCGAGCTTTGGAAAAATGGTGAAAACTATGAAAACGAAGTATATATGCTTCCAAAGCATTTGGACGAAAAAGTAGCAAAACTTCACCTTGAGAAAATTGGGGTTGAGCTTACCGAACTTTCCAAAGAGCAAGCCGATTATATTGGTGTTGATGTAGAAGGACCTTTTAAGCCTGAGTATTACAGATACTAAATGATTAACGATTGTAGATTGTAGATTTACGATTTTCGAATAAAAAACCCTCGCAGATTTGTGGGGGTTTTTTGTTGAAAAATATTTAACTTATACCAAGAAAGATATTATTACATTATGTGAATGATTTATGAAGATGAAAAAATAAAAGTCCCAAGATTCAAAGAAGAATCGGGTTTTTACACCTCTAAAAAGCGCTCAAAAATAATGAGCAAGATTCGTGGAAAAAATACCAAGCCCGAATTGCTCTTCAGAAAAGCGCTTTGGAAAAAAGGAATACAGTATCGTGTTGATAGTAAAAAACTTCCCGGGAAACCCGATGTTTCCATACAAAAATACAAACTTGCCATTTTTATTGACGGCGAATTTTGGCACGGTTACAATTGGCCAGAACGGAAAGAGACATTGAAAAGCAACAGAGATTTTTGGATTCCAAAAATTGAACGGAATATGCAGCGCGATCGTCAAGTAAACAAAAAACTACAAGAAATGGGCTATACCGTTTTCCGTTTTTGGACACAGGAAATAAAGACTAACTTGAACAAGTGCATTAATGATATACTAGTTTACATAAACACTGGACAAAATGATTGAATCAAAACTACCAAATATTGAAACCTCCATTTTCGCTAAAATGAGCAAAATGGCCGCAGATAATCACGCCCTAAATCTCAGTCAGGGCTTTCCAAATTTTCCCAGCGATCCCGCCTTGAATGCCTTGGTGGATCAGGCAATGAGCGATGGGTTTAATCAATACGCACCAATGCCAGGAGATTTTGAACTTCGGATGGAAATTTCAAAAAAGATTGAAAATCTTCACAATCATTTCTACAATCCTGAAACAGAAATCACAGTAACTGCTGGAGCAACGCAGGCTATTTTCACTATAATTGCTGCTTCAATTAGCAAAGGTGATGAAGTAATTATTTTCACTCCAGCCTATGATTGTTACGCACCAACCGTGGAATTATTTGGCGGAAAAATTGTCCCTATTCAGCTAAAGCCTCCATTTTATAAAGTGGATTGGCAAGAAGTAGCTGATAAAATTTCTTCAAAAACAAAGATGATAATCATCAATAGTCCACACAATCCAACGGGAATGCTTTTGTCTGAAGAAGATATGCTTCAACTGCAAACTTTAGTAGCGGAAAATGATTTATTGGTTTTAAGTGATGAGGTCTACGAGCATATCATTTTTGACGGAAATGTGCACCAAAGCGCCTCAAAATTTGAACTATTGGCGGATCGAAGTTTTGTTACTGCTTCTTTTGGAAAAACATTTCACAATACTGGTTGGAAGATGGGCTATTGCGCAGCACCGGAGCGTTTGATGATAGAGTTTCAAAAAGTACATCAATTCGTCGTTTTCTGCGTAAACCATCCCATTCAAAAAGCATTGTCCACCTATTTGAAAGACCCAAATCATTATTTAAAACTTTCAGATTTCTATCAGCAAAAGCGGGATTTCTTTTTGCATTTAATGAAAGGGTCTAACTTCAAAATAATTCCTTCCCAAGGAACGTATTTTCAAATGCTCGACTTTTCTGAAATTTCCAATGAAAGTGATATTGATTTCGCGGAAAGGCTTACAAAGGAATTTAAGATTGCTACTATTCCCACTTCCGTTTTTAATGAAGGAAAAAAAGATTTTAAGCAAATACGCGTTTGCTTTGCAAAAACAGATGCAACCTTAGCCGAAGCAGCACAAATTTTAAAACAGTTCTAATTGTCAAAATTTATTTATTGCCTAAAGTGCTATAAGTTTTATCAATTAATAGATTAAAACAACCGATTGATTTTTAAAGCATCAGCGGTTTTAATTGTTATTTTCGTAGAATACACTTCAAAACTCTTCAATAATGGAAAATGAAAAAGATAAAAACTATCATAAAAACGGAAACCCAAATGGAAATAACAGCGATGTTTGGGAAATAAATGATAGTAACGCCTCCCAATGCCCCTATTTCGGAAACACACAACACCAAGTTGCTGGGGGTGGAACAACAAACGGTGATTGGTGGCCAAACAGTTTACGATTAAATGTATTGCGCCAACAAAGTTCAAAGTCGGATCCCATGGGAAATGATTTCGACTATAAAAAAGAATTCGAAAAACTTGACTACGATGCTTTAAAAAAGATATAGTAAAACTAATGACAGATTCACAGGATTGGTGGCCAGCAGATTATGGCCATTACGGAGGTTTGTTTATTAGAATGGCTTGGCATAGCGCTGGAACTTACCGAGTTACTGATGGTCGCGGTGGTGGTAATACGGCAAATCAGCGCTTTGCTCCCTTGAATAGCTGGCCTGATAATGGAAACTTAGATAAGGCCCGATTACTACTTTGGCCTATAAAGCAAAAATATGGCAAAAAAATCTCTTGGGCAGATTTATTACTTCTTACAGGAAACTGTGCTTTGGAATCTATGGGTTTCAAGACTTTTGGTTTTGGCGCAGGACGGGAAGATATTTGGGAGCCCGAACAAGATGTTTATTGGGGATCAGAAACACAATGGTTGGGCAACGATAAGCGTTACGAAGAAGGACACCTTGAAAAACCATTAGCAGCTGCGCATATGGGTTTGATTTATGTAAATCCTGAGGGACCGAATGGAGAACCTGACCCCCTTGGTTCTGCACACGATATCCGTGAAACCTTTGGCCGAATGGCAATGGACGATTATGAAACCGTAGCACTTGTTGCTGGCGGACATACCTTCGGAAAAGCACACGGTGCTGCTGATCCCGAAAAATATGTTGCTGCAGAGCCTGCAGGAGCAAACATTGAAGCCCAGAGTAAAGGTTGGCTCAACTCCTATAAATCTGGGTTTGGCGACGATACCATAACAAGTGGTTTGGAAGGTGCTTGGACACCAATTCCAAATAAATGGGATCACGATTATTTTAGAGTACTCTTAGATTATGATTGGGAAAAAACCAAAAGTCCCGCTGGCGCCCATCAATGGAAGCCAACGGCAGCTTCTAATGCAGATAAAGCACCAATGGCCCACGACAAGTCCAAAACGCAGGACTTAATGATGTCCACAGCAGACATTGCCTTGAAAACAGATCCAGCGTATTTAAAAATTTCCAAACATTTTCGTGATAATCCAGATGAGTTTGAAGATGCTTTTGCTCGTGCTTGGTATAAACTGACACATCGAGATATGGGACCCGTTTCCCGTTATTTGGGACCTGAAGTTCCTACTGAAGAATTGCTTTGGCAAGATCCTATTCCAGCTATTAACCACACTTTAATTGATGATAAAGATATAGCTTCATTAAAGGGCAGGATACTAGATACAGGTCTTAGTATTTCTGAATTGGTTTCTACCGCTTGGGCCTCGGCTTCAACATTCCGTGGATCTGATATGCGTGGTGGAGCAAATGGTGCTCGAATCCGTTTAGAGCCACAGAAAAACTGGGAAGTGAATAATCCCGCTCAATTATCCAAAGTTTTGAGTAAACTTGAGGAAATTCAAAAAGACTTCAACAACAGTCAAAGTACCGATAAAAGAGTTTCAATAGCAGATTTAATTGTTCTTGGTGGATGTGCAGCAATTGAAAAAGCCGCGAAAGATGCCGGTCATAATGTAACTGTACCTTTCACTCCTGGTAGAGGTGATGCTTCACAAGAACAAACCGATGTAGATTCTTTTGCACATCTTGAGCCTGCTGCAGATGGATTCAGGAATTATCTGAAGTCCGAACAACACGCTTCCTTTGAGGAATTATTGGTTGACAAATCACAATTATTAACACTTACTGTTCCCGAAATGACAGTATTAGTTGGTGGGATGCGCGTTTTAAAAACCAACTTTGATGGCTCTGATCACGGAGTATTTACAGATAAGCCCCAAACATTAACCAATGATTTCTTTGTAAATCTTCTAGATTTGGGAACTACTTGGAAGGCCATTGGAAATGACGACAGAGTTTTCGAAGGACGCCATCGCGCAAGCGATACTTTCAAGTGGACCGGAACGAGAGCCGATTTAATTTTCGGTTCCAATTCAGAGCTTCGCGCGATTGCCGAAGTTTATGCCACTCAAGATTCGAAAGAGAAATTCGTTAAAGATTTTGTCTCAGCTTGGAGTAAAGTGATGAATTTAGATCGCTTTGATTTGAAATAATTTTATTATACAAATTAAAAATTAAAACAGAGTTGCAGTTTATGTGGCTCTGTTTTTTTACTTTTATAACAGATGAAAGAACAACTTTTTAATGCCATAAGACAGGAAGATTTTTCGGAAGTTGAAAAACTTTTGAGGAGTAATCCTGAATTGGTTTCCACGAAAGATGCACGTGGCTCCACCCCTTTGCTACTCGCAACGTATTATGGTTTATACGATATTTCAGAAATTATTTTAAAATTCCCACAAAACATTGACGAACAAGATGCTTCGGGCAATACTGCCTTGATGGGAGTTTGTTTTAAGGGCTTTGACCATATTGCAAAACTATTGCTGGAAAATGGTGCTAATCCTAACATAACAAATTTCAACGGTGCCACCGCTTTAATATTTGCTGCCACTTTTGGTCGAAAAGGGATAGCTTGGATGCTTTTGGACAAAAATGCAGACAAATTAATAAAAGATGATAAAGGCCTCACTGCCATAGATCACGCGAAAATGCAAGGAATACGGGAAATGGTGGAACTGCTTGAAAAGGAATAGCAAATAAAGAAAAATGTACAATTTGAAAGAGAATCTTAAAATTACAATCATTCAAAGTGAGTTGCATTGGGAAAATGCTGAAGCCAATCGCAAAATGTTTTCAGAAAAAATAAAGCTTATTCAAGACGAAACCGATTTGATTGTTCTTCCCGAAATGTTTACAACTGGTTTTTCAATGAATGCTGAAAAACTTGCCGAACCAAACGATGGAGAAACTCTAAATTGGATGATTTCCGAAGCACAAAAAAGAAATTGTGCCATAACTGGAAGCGTTATTATTTATGAAAACGATAAATTTTACAATCGCATGTTTTTTGTTTTTCCTGATGGGAGTTACAAACAATATGATAAAAAACACACATTTACTTTAGCAAAGGAAAACGAAACCTATACCGCTGGAACCAAGCTTTTAATTGTTGATTACAAAGGATGGAAAATCTGTCCTTTGGTTTGTTATGACCTGCGTTTTCCAGTTTGGGCAAGAAATACAGAAGATTATGATGTTTTAATTTATGTTGCCAATTGGCCAAAAGTACGCACGCTTGCTTGGGACATTTTGTTACGCGCCCGTTCTATTGAAAATATGGCGTATTGCATAGGCGTAAACCGAGTTGGGTTTGATGGCAGCGGCCACGAATATATTGGTCATTCAGCAGTCTACGATGTTTTGGGCAAGCAAATTTCCTCTTCGGGTTTTGATGAATTTACAGAAACGGTGGTTTTGGAAAAAGAACACATTGCAACCAACCGGAAGCATTTACAGTTTTTGAACGATCGCGATCATTTTATTTTAACGTAAACGTTTCATTCAAGCTCCAATTGGCACGTACTTCAATTTGCTTAGGGTAATAAATAATTTTTTCGGGCTCCAAACGATTTAGAAAACTTCCTGAGTCCCATCTACCGTTTTGGTTATCGTCGTAAATTATTCTTAAAAAATACTTGTCCGGGGAAAGTGCGTCAAAAAACACAGGTTTGTTTTCGTTTAAATACTCTTCTCCTACAATATTGTACTTACTGTCTACCATTTGTACAATTACGGGGAATCGGTTTATATTCACCAAAGTTAGGTTCAGTGTGCCATAATCTGAAGTAAGTCGAGTATTTACACTAAATTGAAGGGTGTCATTGTTCGTTTCGAAAAAATCTGTCAACGCCCCTGGAAAAACCTTCACTAGATAGCTTTGGTCTTCTTTTTTCGGAAAAAATACTTCAGCCCAATTGTATTTTTTATTCAATTTTACAGTGGTTTCCACAAACGAAGAATCTTTCGCCATCACTTGAAATTTTTCAGCATCAAAAGAAACCAGTGGTGTGTTGGCTCGCAATTTAAAAGTATCTTTTAATTTAAGCGTTCCCGTTTTTAGTGCCGAAATTTTCAAGGAATCTTTAAAAAGTTCTCGCATTCGCACAGTGGCTGTATCAATAATATTTCCGTTGGCGATTTTAAAAATCAACGAATCTTTTTCAATTGCAGGTTTAAACCAATAATGGAGTGTATCTTTCTTTTCGTCTTTAAAAACAGTTGAAACGTAATCTTCTGGCACTTGGGAAAGCAATTCAATATCTAAACTGTCCGCGCGCCCCTCATAACCAAACACAATATGGTTTTTACCCACTTGACTAGACCGTGAAAATTTATAACCTGGGGTTTCTTTGAAAACCGTAATCGTATATGTTGAATCTGTGGGTAATGTAATTAATTGTTTTACAAAACCAATTTTATCGTTTTGTGGCTGAAAAATGTAATCGTTATTTTTTTCTTTAAGCGCCAAGAGTAAATACGTACCTTCTTTTAAATTGCTCAGTTCGAAAGTGCCAGTGCTATCTTTGGTAACTGTTATGTAAGTTGGTTTTTCAGAATAGATCAAGGAATCGGTAAAGGTTTCGTTCACTTCATAAAGCATTACCGTAGTCGGAATTTCCGGTGCAATAAGTTGTGCATCTTTTACTTTTCCGGAAAGTTTTAAGCTATCAATATAACTTCCAGTTGAGAAAATATACTTAAAATAATCAAATTTATTTTCCTCATTATTGTCTACTATACTGTTCCCAAAGTTGAACGAATAAGTTGTATTAGGCTTTAAAGTATCTATCAATTTTATCTTCAGCGTTTTTGAGGTACTTAAAGGCGTAATGACTGGCGCAAATTTCATCGGGGGTGAAATAATCAATTCCTTATTGACTTCTTTAAGCTTTATATATTCATCAAAGCGTATTTCAATTTCGCTGCCCGTAAAGTTCGTGCTATAATTTTCTGGGTTACTATTAACAATCGTCGGCGGAATAGTATCTCGTGGCCCACCAGAGGGTGTTCCTTTTTTTGCACAGTCCACAAACGAAAGCATAAATAAAAATGCAATGGGAATATAAAGAAGGCGGTGTTTCACTGAGTGCTATTAAATTACTTAATGATAGGTTTCGGTTTCAAAAATAAACAATAACATTTTACTATTTGGAAATACTTTACGTTGTTGCAATTGTAGCTATACTGATACTTACATTTTCAGCTTTCAGCAACTGCAGTGCACATTTTTCAAGCGTAGCGCCTGTGGTTATAATATCGTCCACCAATAAAACATGTTTGCTATTTAATTCTTCCAAATTTTGAACGGTAAACACTTCTTCGGCCTCAAAACGAAGCATGCGCGTCTTGAAAACCTGCGAACCAGTTTTTGAAACTTTTATTAAAATATCATCTTTATAGGGAATATTCAAAGCTAAAGCAATCTCTTTTCCAAAACCTTCCACTTGATTGTAGCCTCGTTTTTTCAGCTTTTGTTTATGTAACGGCACCGGAATAACCAAATCTATTTCTTGATAAGCTTTAATTTCTGCAAGTTCTGCTCCCAACCATTTTCCAAAGAACGAACTTATTTCTTTTTGTCCGCGGTATTTTAAATTATGTAGCAATTCTTGGGTAACTCCTCTTTTCTGAAAATTGATGAGTGCTGTTGCATTTTGGACCAAAAACCTTCCGTAAAATTTGTTTTTCAGCATATTGCTTCCAGTTTTGTGAAAAGATGCCAAAGGAATAGCATGAATACATTCTGCACACAAAACCTCTTGACCCTTTAACAGGAGTTCTTTACAACCATTACAAGTTTTAGGAAAAAGCAGATTTAACATATTTTAAGAATTTTTACCATTTTGTAAACGTTTGTTAAAGAAATACCTACCTACATTTACCACTTAAACTTAACTTATTAATTATGAGTACAGAAAATGAAAACAACAGTGGCAAATTTAAGATCCTTATTGGGGTTTTATCCGTTTTGTTAATTGCCTTGGCGGTTTACACCGTAACACTATTCAACGATAGTAAAAATACAGTATCAAATCTTGAGATGCAAAAAGCAGATATTGAACAAGAACTTGAAGGACTAATTGCAAACTATGATGAAGTAATTAAGGAGAACGAACTTAAAGACAAAGATTTACTTGCTGCTCGTGAAAGAATTACTGTTCTTTTGGATTCTGTAAAAGATGCACAAGCCAACATTGGCCTAATAGAGCGATATAAAGCGGAAGTAGGCAGACTTAAACAAGAGCGATCTATGCTCTTCAAACGTGCCGACAGCCTAATTGCCGCTAACAAACAACTTGCCATGGAACGCGACAGTACTTCAATGGAGCTATCTAACACCCGAATGGTGGTAGATTCTGTTAGCCAAGAAAATATGGCAATGAACGAAACCATTAAAAAAGGTTCTGTCGTTAAAGCTACTGACCTGCGTGGAGAAGCTGTAATTATAAGAAACAGTGGAAAGGTAGTTGATACAAAACGCGCCAGTCGTGCAGATAAAATAAGAACATGTTTTACATTGGCTCCAAATGCTATTGCGCAAAAAGGGGACAGAATATTGTATGTTCAAGTGATAAACCCAAAAAATAAAATGATGGGTGACAACGTAGTTAAACAATTTGAGGACAAAAACCTTAACTATAGTGCTTCTACAAATGTATTTTATGAAAATGATGAACTTGACGTTTGTATTCTAGTAAACTCCTCCGAATCTGACCTAGTAGAAGGTAGATATACTATTAACCTTTTTGATGGTGCCAGCCAAGTTGCAACCACCACCATGGAGCTTAAATAAGTTTATTACGCAATACGAAAAGTAAATTTTAAAATAAATGAAACCGTCGTGAACTTATCACGGCGGTTTTTTTATTTTTGCGCTATGGCAAATCACGAAGATCAATTTAAAAAAGTAGTTTCACACGCAAAAGAGTACGGTTATATTTTTGCATCCAGCGAAATCTATGACGGTCTTAGCGCAGTGTACGATTACGCCCAAAATGGTGCAGAATTAAAGAAAAACATTCGAGAATATTGGTGGAGAAGCATGGTGCATATGCACGAAAATATTGTGGGGATTGATTCCGCAATTTTGATGCATCCCACGACTTGGAAAGCTTCTGGGCATGTTGATGCTTTTAACGACCCCTTGATTGATAATAAAGATTCCAAAAAACGCTACCGGGCTGATGTGCTAATTGAAGATTATGCCGAAAAGTTATATCAAAAAGCCCAAAAGGAAATTGAAAAAGCAAAAAATCGTTTTGGAGATGCTTTTGATGAAGAACAATTTGTAACCACGAATCCACGGGTTGTTCAATATCTTGAAGAACAGCGCTCCATTTTAGAACGCATGGCCCGATCACTGGAAAAAGAAGATTTGGCCGATGTAAAAGCCTTCATTGAAGAATTGGAAATTGCCGATCCCGATACGGGTTCAAAAAACTGGACCGATGTGAGACAGTTCAACTTAATGTTTGGAACAAAATTGGGAGCTTCCGCAGATAGTGCGATGGATCTTTATCTTCGTCCTGAAACTGCTCAAGGTATTTTTGTAAACTTTTTAAACGTGCAAAAAACGCGGAAGTATGAAAATTCCTTTTGGAATTGCCCAAACAGGAAAAGCTTTTAGAAATGAAATTGTTGCACGGCAGTTTATCTTCCGAATGCGGGAATTTGAACAGATGGAAATGCAATTTTTTGTTCGCCCGGGCGAAGAACTAAAATGGTATGAGTACTGGAAAGAAACCCGTTTAAAATGGCATCTTTCCTTAGGACTGGGTGAAGAAAATTACCGTTTCCACGATCACGAAAAACTAGCCCATTATGCCAATGCCGCAGCGGATATTGAGTTCAACTTTCCTTTTGGTTTTAAAGAATTGGAAGGAATTCATTCCCGCACGGATTTCGACTTAAAAGCACACGAAAAATTCTCTGGGAAAAAATTACAGTTTTTCGATCACGAGATGAATGAAAGTTATGTGCCTTATGTAGTAGAAACCTCCATTGGTTTAGACAGAATGTTTTTAGCAGTTTTAAGTAACTCGCTCCAAGATGAAACTTTAGAAGATGGAAGTGTGCGAACTGTTCTAAAACTACCAGCCATTTTGGCCCCTGTAAAAGCTGCAGTTCTTCCTTTGATTAAAAAAGATGGTTTGCCAGAAATTGCACAAAAAATTATTGACGATCTGCAATGGGATTACAATGTAATTTATGACGAAAAAGATGCCGTTGGAAGACGTTACCGTCGTCAAGATGCTGCTGGAACGCCATTCTGTATCACCGTTGACCATCAAACTATTGAAGACAATACCGTAACCATACGCTATCGCGACACGATGGAGCAGGAACGTATTTCTATTGATGAAATTTCAGAAAAAATGAAGGAGACCATTTCATATAAAAATTGGCTTTCCTAAAAATTTTAAGTGGTTAATTCTATATTTTGAAAAGGGAGGGTATTTATTTATCCTCCTTTTTTTATGTCAATAATTTCTGCGGGAGTAGCTTTATCGCACCGATTCATTCTGCGCAAACCTGCAAATTTAATCCAAACTTTTTGTCCGTCTTTCTTGTAGGTTTCTTCTAAATTAATAGGATCCAAATAATAAAACTCCATTTTATCGCCAGGCATCTGAATGGTATAAGGACAATCACCCTCTTTGTCAGAATATACTATGGTTCCCAGCAAGTAGCCTGCTGCCATCATTTTTTTTGGATCCATTGTTTCAGTGTTTGTAGTGGTTTCCGAGGTTGTTGTTGTTTCAGAAGTGGAAGTAGTTTGGGTTTTCTTTTCTGTGGTGCCACAGGAAAGAATTAAGGTTGAAATGATTGCAAATCCTATTTTTAAAAACATTTTCTATTTTTTTGAATTGATTTATGAAGATACAAAATTAAAAATACGCCCGCAATTGAATACTTCCCGTATGTACCGTTTTTGTAGTTTCACTCTTTCTTCCCAAATACGAAAGATTGGCATCCAAATATTTCGTTATCCTTTTCTGAAAAAGTAATCTCCACGTAAAGTTGGTTCCAGGCTGCAAGCCTTCCAACATCTGATAGGCTACAGGTGAAAAAGCACTGCCTTCAAACTTGTTGTCTATATAATTGAATTCACCATTTATTGAAACTTTTTCGGCATTTGTATATGCAAAAGAAAAACCTAAGGTTTGTTGGTTTAGTATCTCCATCTCGCCCAATTGATTGTCTTGATTTTTAAATTCATAAAACATATCAAAACGCGTTTGTTGACTGAGTAAGTAGGAAACCTTCGGATTAAATTCATAGGAATCCAAACGATAGTTTCGGTTCGCAAAATTTTCTGAAAGACTTTCATTGCTGCCGGTAGCACCTTTTAAATTCAGCAACCAACTTTCCCAAAATTTATGATTAAAGTTCAATTGATGGCTTTTCAGTTCACTTCGCTGCAAGCCTGTGGCAAGCAAATTGTCGCTGGAAGTGGAAATAAAAGTATAACTCGTGGTTAAATGTTGTTTCCCTCTATTGAAAAACAAAGCGTTTCTAAAATTCAGCGTGAGCCCCAACTGATCGTCACCACCATCTTCAAAAGGATTTATGTTGAAGCCATCTTTTTTTCGCTTCACTTTTCTATCCAAAACATAGGAAGTCTGGTTATAAAAATGTGACAACACTTTTTTAAATCCTTCTTTATTAGCCCAATTCTGTGGATTTAAGGTGAGAATTTGACTGAATTTATTTTCTCTTATTTTCAGGAATACCTGATTTGGAAGCAAAATCCGGATGTATTCCGCTTGATCCTGAAACTGTGCCACCTCAAATTCTTCCAACTCCTGGACTCCGTTATTGTTGTAATCAATCCAAGTGTAAACGCCCTGCCCCGCATCTGTTTTTATATACGTAAATTCTTGTTGCGGGATAACTCCGTTGTTAGACTCTAAAGTGGTGTTCCACCGCACTCCACCATCAAACAAAGCCTGATTGTATAAAATTCTTGAATTTAATGATCGCTCCGTTTCGCGAGAAATATTTGTGGGCGGTGCAGGATTGTTTATGCCGGTTCCATCACCTAAAAAAGGTTCATATTTTAAAGTTCTGTAGTTCGCAAACGCTGATAGCTGCGTGTTTTCAGTATTTATAAGTCGTGATTTTAAATAATAGGTATTTGATGAATTTACTTTTTGAAGTAAATTATTTCGAACACTATCATTCACACGGAACTGATATCCTGCTTCCACAAAAACTTTTGTACTATCGCCGATACCTGAAAAGACTTCAAAAGAACTGAATTTCTGACTTATAGGCGAAATGCTATCTCGATCCACATCTTTTATTCGGTTGTCTTCCAATGCAACTTTTCCCCCAACCATGCTTTTTCAAGGGAATAGGTTGTGATATTATTCAATCTGAAAAATTTTGAGGAAATTGAATCTGCCTTGCTGTTCAAATAGCTTCCGTATGTTAGCAATTTCAGTTTTTTCAGTTTTAATTCCGAAGCGATTACATGCCGTGTTCCGTTGAAATTCTCCGTATAGTTCAAATTTTGGAACTCATAACGCCCTCCGCCAATTTTTGGGTGTGAAACCTCAACGCCTGAAATAACAAAACTTTGGTTTCCCATTGGATTTACAAGATTCCAATCTCTATTAAACTCAATGTTATAAAGTCTTTCCACAGTTCTGAAATCTCTTTGCACAAAATCCAAAGAGCCAAAAGCATCTACTTTCAGTGTGTCGGCAGTTGTTAAAACACGTTGTTTAAATGCCAATCTTCCCGCAAAACCATCATTGTTATTGTCATCGATATCGCTGAAAAGATTAAGGTCGTTTTTACTTCCCGCAACTTCAAAATCAATACGAGATTTTTCCGAAGGGTGAAAGCTTCCATTTAAACCACCAACTTGAATTTTTATAGGAGCATTTAGACGAATAATGGGCTCATAATTACCCTGCTTTACTCCGTTTACCGGAGCAACATATTCAAAAATACGGCTGATGGCATTATTGTCACTTATCACATAATCGCCATTATTGTTGCCAACAAGTGAAAATCGGACACTGAAAAGTTCGTCATCGGGATTGCTTGAAAACACAAAAATATCTTCACCATTTAAGTTTTCCTTTTTATAAAGAATTTTGTTTTCGGAATATGTGTCCGGCATGGCAGAAGGCGCGTTCATTAAATCGCGATCATCACCCGCAGCCTGCAAAATAGCCACTTGTTCTTCGGAAAGATTTTGCTGAAGCGGTTGATTTTTAGCGTCATTTTCGGAATAAATATACACGCCCAAGTCTAAATTTTCACTGGAATAATTTCCCCCGCCGTAACCAATGAACCGCGTGTAGCTTCTATCGGTATATTGATACTCCACCGTAATCCGCATATTGCTGGTTATGGGATAGGTTGGGTTAAATTTTATTTCACCTGCGTTATAATCAATAACATAATCTTCATTTTCGCCACGATTTAAAAGCAAGCCGTTCACATAAACCCGTTCGCTGCCGGAAACTACCAAAATATAAAGTTCCCCATTTGGTCCGATCAATTTATAGGGTCCTTGGTTTCCCTCCTGCCCAACAAATTCGCTTTTTGAAAAAACACCGCGAACCAAAGCGCCCGATGCAAAAGCAGAGATTTTGGAACCATCTTCATTATTAAAAGTTCCACCCAGAGAGATTCCCTGTACCTTTTTTGTAAATCTTCCAAAGTAACTAGTGTTGTTTTGCAAGATCAATATCACCTGCGCGAATGTTCCAATTGTCGCCGAAAAGTTCAATAAAAATCTGGTCAAATTCATTCAAACTTTGCGAATAACCGCCTTCTTGTGCTGGAATATTGGCATCTTGAATGGAAGCTCGAATAGATACTTTATCGCTCAATTTTCCTGTAATTTGGAGGTCAAGTTCACTATTTACAACCGCATTTTGATTGTTCCCAATAGTAACGCCTCGCGAAATGCTTCCAGAAGTATTTAACCCTTCAAAAGGCGTGAAAGTATTTTGGTTTGTACTTTCCTGCAATGAATACAATTTGTTAATGCTTCCTGTATTTTCAACTATAATTTTAGGGTCGAGAGCGAAATAATCCCGCGTCAAAAAATCTGGATATCGCAAATATTGAATAGTGAGCGAATCTTGCTGTTGCTGTAATTCTTCAGAAAAAATAATGATTCCTTTTTTGAAATCTATGCGATAGCTGAAAGGATTCGGTGAATTTCCATCTTTATCGAGAATTGCAAATCGTTTCGGATTTATGCTTACGCTGTCCAAAACTACAGTGTCTCTAACTGCTACTTTCTTTTCGCGATAGTTTGAAGAAATATCCTGTGCATAGCCAATGGTGGCAATAAAAAGTAAAGAAACTAACAGGTAAAACTTCATCATCACTATAACTGAATGTTGCGCATTATATTTTGTGAATATATTATGAAAATCTTTAAGCACCCAAGGCGTGTAAAAATACAATGTTAATTAACTTAGTGGCCTTTAATAAAAGCTACTTACAATGAAAATTATTTCATACAATGTAAACGGAATCCGTGCCGCGATGCGAAAAGGATTTATTGATTGGCTGAAAGCTGCAAACCCAGATGTTATCTGCCTTCAGGAAACCAAAGCCAATTTTGACCAAGTGGAAATTGAGGAAATTGAAAAAGCCGGCTATCCCTATCATTATTGGTACAGCGCTGTAAAAAAAGGGTATAGCGGCGTTGCAATTTTTTCAAAAATAAAACCGAAACATGTGGAATACGGTACCGGTATTGAATATATGGATGCTGAAGGAAGAAACATCCGTGTGGATTTTGATAATGTTTCCGTGATGAGTTTATATTTGCCCAGCGGTACAAATATCGACCGATTGGAACACAAACTTACCTATATGGATGATTTTCATAAATATATTGACAAGCTGAAAAAAGAAATTCCAAATTTGGTTATTTGTGGCGACTACAACATTTGCCACGAAGCGATAGATATTCACGACCCCGTTCGGAATAAAAACGTTTCTGGGTTTTTACCTGTTGAAAGAAAATGGTTGGACGGGTTTATGAAAAGTGGCTTTATAGACAGTTTCCGTCATTTCAATAAAGAACCAGATAATTACACCTGGTGGAGCTACCGTGCCAATGCCCGTAATAACAACAAAGGCTGGCGGATAGATTACAATTTGGTTTCGGAACCTTTACAAAAGAATATGAAACGCGCTGTGATTTTGCCAGATGCAATGCACAGCGACCATTGCCCGCATTTAGTGGAATTAGAATTTTAAACTCAAGTAAATGGATTTTCCTAAAGATTTTTATTCACATTTAAAAAACCATAATTACACCGAGATAAAAGGTGGAATTGAAAGAGATTCATTTTTGGAAATTTGGGTCGTAAAAGTCAACAATCGAGTTTTTGCTAGAAGCTGGAATAAAAGTGCCAAAAGTTGGTTCACGGCCTTTCTTGAAACAGGTATTGGGCAACTGAAGTATGGCGAAAAAGTAATTGATGTAAAAGGGAAAAAACTAGACCCGGCGGAATTAATCCAAGAAGAAATTAATCAAGCTTATTTAAAAAGATATAATCAAAAAGAAAATATTTTTTATTCCGAAGGCATCTCAAAGCCAGAATATTTGGACTATACCATGGAGTTTTTTTATTCTGAAAATACTAATAAATGAAATACACGATACTCCCGAATACCGATTTAAAAATCAGCAAACTCTGCCTCGGCACAATGACCTGGGGCCAGCAAAACAACCAAGCCGAAGCCCACGAACAGCTCGATTTTGCCATTGAAAAAGGAATTAATTTTATTGATTGTGCAGAAATGTATCCCGTACCCGCAAACCCAAAAACGCAGGGGAGAACGGAAACTTATATTGGCAATTGGCTTTCAAAAAAAAAGAATCGCGAAGATTTAATTATTACTTCGAAAATTGCTGGACCAAGCCGTTCGATGGACCATATTAGGAAGCCGTTGGATTTCAGTAAAAAATCTTTGGAAGACGCCATTGATAAAAGTTTGAAACGTTTGCAAACGGATTATATTGATCTATTCCAACTTCATTGGCCAGAGCGAAACACCAACTATTTTGGCCAACTTGATTACACACATAAAGAAGACGAAGTTTGGGAAGATAATTTTGCTGAAGTTTTGGAAGATTTGGAAAACTTTGTAAAAGCCGGAAAAATTCGCCACATCGGACTTTCAAATGAAACACCTTTTGGCGTATGCGCTGCATCGAGGAATCGCGAAAAGGAAAATTGAAAATTGCTTCTGTTCAAAATCCCTTTAATTTAGTAAACCGAAAAGATGAAATTGGGCTTAAGTGAAATTCTTCAACGTGAAAATATTGGTTATTTGGCTTATTCGCCTTTAGGTTTTGGGACGCTTACCGGAAAATATTTAAACGGAACAGCTAATGAAAATTCCCGAATTAACCAATTTAAACAATACACTCGTTACAGCAGCAAACCTGCTTTGGAAGCCACCGAAAAATATTATGAAATTGCCAAAAAATACAATTTAAGTTTTGCACAGATGTCTTTAGCATTTATTCTTCAGAAGAAATTTGTAACTGCTCCAATTATTGGCGCAACTTCCCTTAAACAACTTTCGGAAAATATTGAAAGCATCAACATTTCACTTTCCAAGGAAATTTTAAAGGAGATTGATGTCATTCACAATCAAATACCAAATCCGGCGCCTTAAACAAACGCACTATATCCAGTAATTGCCCGACCCACAATCAAGGAATTGATTTCTTTCGTTCCCTCGTAACTGTAAATTGCTTCTGCATCGGCCACAAAACGGGCTACGTCGTACTCTAGCAAAATTCCATTGCCTCCCATTACTTCCCGTGCTTGGCTTACCACATCGCGGGTTCGCATACTGCAAAATACTTTTGCCAAAGAAGCATGTTCATCAGTCAACAAACCTTCATCCTGCAATTCGGAAAGGCGAAAACACATGGTTTGCATGGCGGTAAGATTGGCAACCATTTCCACCAAATGATTTTGAACCAATTGGAAGGAAGCAATCGGTTTTCCAAACTGTTCACGTTTTTTTGTGTATTTCAAAGCTGCTTCATAAGCACCTCTTGCACAACCCACGGCTTGCCAAGCTACCCCAGCACGCGTCATACGCAAAACTTTTGCGGTATCTTTAAAAGAATCGCATTTTTGTAGTCTGTCACTTTCGGGAATGCGGCAATCTGTCATTGTTATCAATGCATTTTGCACGGTTCGAAGCGCCATTTTATTTTCAATTTTTTCAGCTTTAAAACCTGGATTCCCTTTTCGAACCAAAAATCCTTTCACTTGATCGGAAGCTTCATCGCGTGCCCAAATAATGGTTACATCAGCAAATGTGGCATTTCCGATCCATTTTTTCTGTCCGTTCAAAATCCATTCATCACCTTCCTGCCTACAAGTAGTTCCCAAACCACCCGCAACGGCAGAACCCACTTCAGGTTCCGTAAGACCGAAAGCGCCAATAAGCTCCATTTTGCGCCATTTTGGGAAGCCATTCCTGTTTTTGTTCCTCGCTTCCGCAGATATAAATGGAACCCATCGCCAAGCCGCTATGCACTCCAAAAAAGGTAGATATGGAAACATCAACGCGGGCAAGTTCCATCGCTATTATTCCTTCCATTACGTAAGTTTCATAAGGTGTTTCATAACCTTCATAGGTAAGTCCACAAATATTCAATTCTGCCATTTTGGGAATAATTTGAAATGGAAATTCGGCTTTGTTCCAATATTCATTGGCAATGGGCTTTATTTCATCCTCCATAAAATTGCGCACTTTTATTTGCAATTCGCGTTGTTGGGGAGTTAGCTTTAAAGCCATATCGTAAAAATCGCCATCTATTGGAGGAAGTTTGTGCTGTCCCTTTTTACCGCCTTTGTGTTTCAGCATTCGCATCAAACCAGCCAATTGGCGATCGTCAAGTTCGCCAACGGTTTTCATAATTTCTGAAAGATCTACTTTTTGCGAAAGTTTCCCCAGTGCATCAAGGTCAATATCCTGCATTAAATGAAGGGTCTGTTTTATTTTCGAAAAGATGGACATAATGGTTTTTTGAGAATTGAATTCTAAAGATACCAATATGCGATTTTCTTAAGGCTAAAAAAAAGTTAATTTGGAGAAGTGGTTTTATCTCAGTTTCATTTATGTATCCTTTCAAACTATCAGAGGTTTGAATGTGAAACCACTTTTGGTTTTTTCCCAAAACGATAAGTGTGTCATTCTTTTTCAAACTTCCGAATTGCTTAAAAACTGAAGAGGGGCCTTTCCGAACATCCGTATTATTTTTCAAAGTAATCGCTTTTGTAACTGCTGAAGGCATTTCGCTGGTTTGAATTTCAGTTTTTTTGATAAAGGAAAGTGGGTTTACCGCACCTTTCGATTTATAAATCCCGAAATGAAGATGCGCCGGAAGGTCTTTTGCATTGCCAGTGTTACCAACAAAACCTAGTGTATCGCCATTTTTTAATTTTTCACCTTCAGATACGACGATTCTGTCCAAATGTGCATAATAAATTGTTGTTCCAAAAAGGTCGTCCTTTAACCAAACCTGCTTTCCGCCCAAACCGCGTTCGCCAGCAGACTCAACTATGCCATCCGTAACTGCAATAACTGGGGTTCCACGATCTGCAAAAATATCGATCCCTTCGTGGGAACGGCTTCCGGTTTCGCGTGGATCTGCCCAAAAACCTTGGATATTTTTGTTGCCGCCACCGCTTACGGGAAAAGCATAAAGCGGTTCTGTATAAATTTTCAGCACAAAAGGAAACTGCAATTTCATTTCTGGTTGTACTATAATTTTATAAAAACCTGACGTTTCAATTTCTTGGGAAAGACTAGATTTTTTATCTTCGGAACTTTTTAAAAGTTTGAAAGACTTAAGGGAATCGCTTTTTGCCTGAAAAAGATCTACAAACACAAAGGAGGAATCTCGCTGTTTTCCAACTTCAACAACAATGCGTTCGCCCTCTTTCAACTGAACATTGTAACTGTAAACATTGAACTTTTCTGTGGAAAAAACACCGCTTTCAGAATACGGCAATGTAATTTGAATACTGTCGCGCTTTGAATTTTCAAAAGCATTTTTCCACCGAAGCAATAGCGAATCGTTTTTTGAAAAATTACGTTCGTAAGCTTCACGCGCAGTAGGCTTCACCAATACATCAGCTGCTTTTTGAATTTCTTCCTTGCAGCTTGATAAAGTTACACTTAAAAGAAGTAGGCTAAAAAAAACTGTTTGCTTCATAGCTGTGCTAAAGTAACAGAAATTGTACCAAAATCAACCAAAGAGATGATGAACCACATCGTGTACTTTCGCAACTTTAATAATGTTTATATGAAAATTGTTCTTCGGAATTTTGCAGTATTTTGAAATCACAATAGAAGTAAACCCGAGTTTTTCGGCTTCCAAAATGCGCTGTTCTACTCGCGTTACTGGCCGAACTTCTCCAGCTAAACCAATTTCAGCCGCAAAACAAAGGCGCTTGTCTATAGCAATATCAATATTTGAGGAAAGTACTGCGGCTACTACTGCCAAATCAATCGCTGGATCGTCAACGGTTATTCCACCAGTTACGTTTAAAAAAACATCTTTTGCTCCAAGCTTGAAGCCTGCGCGTTTTTCCAAAACGGCTAAAATCATATTTAAACGTTTTGCGTTGTAACCCGTAGCGCTTCGCTGTGGCGTTCCGTAAACTGCGCTGCTTACCAAAGCCTGGATTTCAATCATCAATGGCCGCATTCCTTCCAAAGTGGCAGATATTGCTGTACCGCTTAAATCTTCCTCATTTTTTGAAATTAATATTTCCGAAGGATTTGAAACTTCGCGAAGACCACTGCCCTGCATTTCGTATATACCTAATTCGTTCGTGCTGCCGAAGCGGTTTTTATTGGCGCGCAAAATTCTGTAAATATGGTTTCTGTCGCCCTCAAACTGTAAAACCGTATCGACCATATGTTCCAAAATTTTGGGGCCAGCAATATTTCCATCCTTGGTAATATGCCCAATTAAAATAACCGGAGTTGCTGTTTCCTTTGCAAATTTTATAAGCTCAGCAGCAGTTTCACGGATTTGGGAAATACTTCCGGCGGTGCTTTCAATATGATCTGTGTGTAAGGTTTGAATGGAATCTATAACCACAATATCCGGCTCAATTTCTTCAATATTTCTAAATATATTCTGCGTTTTTGTTTCGGTTAAAATGAAACAGTTTTCTGAAATTGGCTGAATTCGTTCCGCCCGCATTTTTATTTGCTGGGCACTTTCTTCACCAGAAACATAGAGCGTTTTATAAGGAAGTTGAAGTGCTATCTGAAGCATCAACGTACTTTTCCCTATTCCGGGTTCACCACCCAAAAGTGTCAATGAACCGGGGACTAATCCACCGCCAAGTACACGGTTCAATTCATTATTTTTTGTATTCAACCGAGCTTCAGCTTGGGTGGAAATTTCTGAAATACGCTGTGGCTTGGCAACTCTTTTTGAGGTGTTTTCAGTAGATTTCCAACTTACCTTTTCGGCTTTTTGGATTATTTCTTCAGCAATGGTATTCCATTCTTTACAGGAATTGCATTGCCCCTGCCATTTGGCATATTGCGCGCCGCAGTTTTGACAGAAAAATGTGGATTTTGTTTTGGCCATAATAGTTCCGCTAAAATAAATATATTTACGCTACAAACCTTCGCTAAAATGAAACGCTTATTCCTCACACTATTTTTTTTGTGTATTTGCTCTTTGGTGTTAACCGCCCAGCAATACCAATTCAAAAAATATAAGGTCGAGGAAGGCTTGGTTAACAACGAAACCTATGCCATCCTGCAGGATAGCAAAAATAGAATATGGACTAGCACTACAGGGGGGATAAGTTGTTTCAACGGAAAGACTTTCAAAAACTATACTACAGAAGACGGGCTGGTCTCTAATATTTGCTTCAGTATTTTTGAAGATTCCAAAGGGCGTATTTGGGTAGGGACACTCAACAACGGAGTAAGTATTATTGAAAATGGAAAAATAACCAATCCAAAAGGCGTTGATTTTTCTTCTTTAGGAAGTGTAACCTATTTTTTGGAAAGTGAAGACGGAACTATTTATCTCTTTTGTGTAAAAGGCATTGTAACCTACAAAGACGGAAAGCTGGAATATTTAGTAAAAATGGATAAAGAAAATCCATATTCCAATTTTCAGAGTGCTGCTTGGTATGACCAAAATACCATTTATATAACATCTTCAAATATGGGTATCTTTAAATTGACCCTTAATCCTCTTAAGCTAGAAAATATTTTCAATGAAAAAGATGGCATAAACAATATATGCTATTCAGTTTTTATAGATGCTAAAAAGGATATATGGGTGGGTGCCTATGGCGAGCTTTATAAAATATCAAAAGGAACGCTGTCTATGTTTAAATTCAAACAAGAGGATTTTGACAAAAACCGTATTTATGGAATTTTTGAAGAAAACGAAAATGAGTTTTATTTAAGTTTTGAAGGCAATGGATTCGGTATTTTCAATAAGCAAACGGGCAGTTTAAAAGTAATTAGTGAAGCGCAGGGTCTTCCCTCAAAATATATTTACAGGATAATAAAAGACACTGAAGGCAACCATTGGATGACTTCTTATGGCGAAGGTATTATACGCTTTCGAGATACTGCATTTAAAATTTATGACGATACACAAGGGTTACCGTCAAAATCTGTGAATAGCGTAGTGGAATGGGACGGGGATTGGATTGTTGCCACCGATGGCGGAGCGGTTGCAATTGACAATGAAAAAAATATAAAACAAATCACCCAAAACAAAACTATAAATAACCTTTTGGTAACGCCAGAAAACAACCTGCTTTATACAACTGACGAGGAAATACTTGAACTCTCCAAAAACAAGGCTCCAAAAATTATTGATGAAGGAGATTATAATCTTTTGTATAAAGAGGGCGACCAGACTTTTATCTTTGAAACCAATAAAATAAAAGTCTTAGCGAAAGATTCTATCTATTACATTAATACAAGAAGATCAATTGCGATGGTACCAATTGCTGACAGATATATTCTTTGCAAAATTGCAGGCTTATTTCAATTAAAAGACAATAAGGTAGATACCATTCCTGGATTGAGTCCTCTAAATCATTATAACTTTAAAAGTATCGATGTTATTAACAAAAACGAAGTACTCGCAGGAAGTGAAAAAAAACTTTACCATATAACCTATTCAGGCAACAACTTTAAAATTCAAACTTTTGATATAGCGCGATTTGCACCCTTAAAACATTTTCGAGCACTGAAGGTTGATGGCAATAGTTTGTGGCTGGCCGGCAGAGATATTCTGTCTAAAGTAGATTTGGGTCTTTTATTGAAACAAGATAGCATAGTAGCATCCCAATATAGAACATTAGCACATTTTCTTGAGAATGATATCGACCTTAACTCAATTACGATAACTAAAGACAAAACTATTTTGGCGAGCTCATTGAGCGGCATGCTCGTTTTTAATGAAAAAGAATTTATACCAAATACAAAACCCCCCAAGCTCGATCTTTCAGAAATTTTTTTATTTTCTGAACCCTTGCAGGATAGTTTATACCGAATCAAAAATGATTTGGTGCTTCCCTATCAAAAAAACTACCTGACCTTTAATATGGAGGCAATAACCTTTACCAATCCGGAAGAGGTTAAGTATAAATACAGATTAATTGGACTCCGCAACGGCAATGAGTGGTCAATGCCCACAGAAGATTCAAAAGTTGTGTTTTCATATTTGCCTCCTGGAAAATATACTTTTGAATTTACGGCGAGCAATGGTGATGGGGTTTGGCAAAACACTCCTTATCAATATTTGTTTACCATAAAAGTTCCCTTTTGGAGAACCTCGATGTTTTGGGCTTCTATATTGTTCCTAACAGTTTTGGGTATTTTTCTTTTTTCTTATTACAAAAACAAAGCGGAACGAAAGCGAAGTGAAACCTATACCCATAATCTTATTAAAGCGCAAGAAGACGAACGCACACGCGTGGCCCGTGAGCTTCATGACAGCGTAGGGCAAAAATTGATGCTCTTGGCCAAGAAAACAAAAACCACCGGTAATCCCGAAATGGAATTTTTGGCGAGTAACACTCTAGAAGAGTTGCGCACCATATCAAGAGGCCTTCATCCTGCAACATTGGAGCGTTTAGGACCCACGGTTGCAATCAGGAATATGATTGACGAGGTAGATGCAAATACAAATATCTTTTTCACACATGAAATTGAGGACATAGATGCTTTGTTAAGCAAAGAAGCATCACTACATTTGTATAGGATTATTCAAGAAGTGTTAAACAATATGGTGAAGCACGCGGAAGCAAAAGCTGCTTCCGTGACCATCGAAAAAAAGAAAAACACCATTGAAGCTATTATTATGGACAATGGCAAAGGTTTTGAACATTCTGAAAAATTTAAAACAAGTAACAGCCTCGGAATGAAAACATTGTTAGAACGCGCTAAAATTTTACATTCAAAAATTGATGTTAAGAGCCAAATTAACAAGGGCACAACAATAACACTTATTATTCCAATTTAAATGATTGAAAAAAAAGACATTTCCATAGTTATTGCAGATGACCACCCAATGATCCTTAAAGGATTAAATGAAGAACTTACTACCAATGATTACAATGTTATAGGCCAGGCAGTAAACGGCATGCAGGCTTTGGAACTTCTTTTGACCCTAAACCCCACAATAGCTCTTTTGGATATAGATATGCCGATCCTTACCGGTTTTGAAGTCATAAAAATGGCAAAAGAAAAGCAGATAGCCACTAAATTTATTTTGCTTTCCTTTCACAAGGAAATTGATTATATCTCACAGGCAAAAGCGCTTCAAATAAATGGTTATTTGCTGAAGGAAGATTCCTTTTCTGAAATTGAAAACTGTATTCAATCTGTTTTAAAAAACGAAGAATGTTTCAGCAGTGCCTTTGAAGCAGCTTCTTTGGAAAGTGTGTCGGAAGATTTAAAAAAAATTAACCATTTAACTGCTTCCGAGAAGACCATTTTAAAATTAGTTTCGCAGCAAATGAGCAGCAATGAAATAGCAGAAGCACTTTTTATTTCAACCCGAACCGTTGAAAAACACCGAAGCAATATTATTACAAAACTTGAAATTGAAAATACAACCAATGCACTTACAAACTGGGCGTATCTTCATAGAAATGTAATTAATGAACTTTAGTTTTAATACCCAAAATCGGTCTTAATTTTATCGGCCCGGTCCAATAATTTATCTACTGTTATAAAATCCACTTCTTCCTTATCATAGGCCCCTTGAAAGGTTTTCATGGCTTTTTTGGGTTCGCCGGTTTCTTCATAATAACGACCCATATAATAATCGCCAAGCACTGTGTTTGGATACTGTTTTTTTGCAAGTGTAGCAATTTCGCGTAAAGATTCCCATTGGTTTTTCTTTTCAGCAGCAGTTGCAGTTGCTATAAAATCATTGACGCGAATATTGTTTGTAATCCCAAAAAGATCTTCAATCACCTTGTATTTATCCAACAAATATTGGCTAATTGGCGTATCCATTTTCAGCAATACTTCGCTGTATTCTTTTTTACTAATGGGCCTATAGACCGAAAATATTTTTTCCAAAGCATTTGGAATGCCTCGGCCACCCAAAGAGTAATGTGTTGCGCCATCAAAATTGTCATAATAATAGTTGAAGGATTTACTTTTCAATCCACTTAATTGTACGTTCAAGCCTTCGGCAGATTCCATTAACCCTTTAATGTCGTCAGTTCCAGTTGCCAAATAATAAAATATTTTTCCTTGAATTTTTGGAATTCGCTCCGCAAGCCGTTCATCCATCATGGGTGCCATATCTGGGCTCAAGTTGATATAACCATTCAATAACGGTGGGTCTTTAAAAAGATAATAATTAAGAAAATTGGCGGTAAAATCGTGCCCAACACCTATGATAAATTTCGCCGTGCGATATTTTTTGTCAATATATGGAATCAATTCCAAGCCGATAAATTCAAAAAACTGTGCACCTTTTTCACCGGGCATAAATGTATTTTCATCGTATGAACAATCGTCATAACGTCTATCTCCCTGCATAATTCCAACAACAATTGACTCAGGCATATCTTCCCAATAGCTGAAATAATCTACGTTTCCGGCCACAGGCTCAAAAAGATAATCGGCATCTAGCACCAAAACGATGGGGTATTTTTTTTCTGTATTTGTTTCGTAATTTCTTGGGAGCTGAATTTTTAACCTTCGGGATTCTCCGAGTTTGGTAGAGTTGAATTCTTCGTAAATAATCTGGGAAAAGGAGGTGTAATTAATTAAAGCGCAAAAAGCGAAAAGCAGAAATTTTTTCATTGGTTAGGTTTTTTAATCTTCGGAAAGATAACAAATTTTGAAATTGTGGATTTTCCGAAAGTAAAAAATATATCAGAAATATTACAACTTTAGCCGTTTGCGATTATAAAGGGGAAGAAGCAGCAGTGAAAGCACCCCGAAAAAAACAATGGAGGACATATTTGAAATCCAAACAATCCATCCAAAAGCAACGCCAACGGTTTTTGTAATTCCGAAAACTGTTAAAATTCCAGCAACCGCGGCAGGATAGGTTCCAAAACCGCTATTTGTAAATGCAAAGGTGAAGCTGCCCACTACAAAAGTGATAATAATAGTGCCAAAAGGAATGTTTGCCGTTTCGGGCAAAGCGTGCAATGCCGTATAAAAAGAAAGTAAGTAAAGCCCCCAAATAACAAACGTGTGAAAAAGAAAAGCTCCTTTCTTTCGCATTTTTAAAATACTGAAAACACCTTCTTTCAAACCTATTATGAAGTCTTTCAGTTTTTTATTGATGTTCGATTTTGAAAATTTCATATAAAGCGGAATGCTTACGGCAATCAAAGCAATACCGAAGATTATTAAATATAGAATGGAAGAGGGAATGCTTTCAGCAACATAATCGTACAGCACATCAAACTTTATTATTAGGGCCAAAATTGTAAAAAATAACAGGAATACAAGGTCTACTACTCTTTCAGAAATGATGGTGCCAAAACCTTTTTGAAAGGGCACGTCTTCGTATTTGTCCAAAATAATCCCTCGGGAAATTTCACCGCTCTTTGGAATGAAAACGTTCATTAAATACGCTACTGAAATTGCCATAAAATTATTGGCCAATTTGGTTTTATAGCCTAATGGTTCCAGTAAAAAATTCCACCGATAGGAGCGGGAAATATGGCTCAAAACACTAAACACGACAGAAAGGATTACAAAACCATAATTGGCATCTGCAAAATATTTTTTCGTCTCCGACAGCTGTAGTGGAGTAAAAGATTGATAGATATACCAAATGAGGAAAACTCCCAATCCCAATGGTATGGCAATTTGCAAAAATTTTGAAAGGGACCGGCTCAATTTAACGGAGTAGATTTGTCTCCTCGTCTGGGAAAACCAGCGCAGGCTTAAAGGCCTTGGCCTCTTCTAATTCCATCAAGGCGTATGTAATAAGTATAAGTACATCGCCTGGAGCAACGCGCCTTGCCGCGGCGCCGTTCAAAGTGATTTCTCCACTTTTACGCGGGCCAGGAATGGCATAGGTTTCAAGACGTTCGCCATTGTTGTTGTTTACTATTTGAACTTTTTCGCCTTCAATAATGTTGGCGGCGTCCATTAAATCCTCGTCAATAGTGATACTGCCTATGTAGTTTAGGTCGGCACCAGTAACTTTTACCCTATGGATTTTAGATTTTACTACGTGTATTTGCATGGTGCAAAGATATTAATTTAAAGGCATATTATCTATTAGCCTGACTTCGCCCGCAAAAACTGCTATAAAAGCTCTGTATTTTGAACCTTTGTTTTTTCGCTTTGCTGTTTTTAGGGTTTCTTCATTGGCAATATCAAAATATTCCAATTTCAAATGTGGGTTTTGCAAGAATCGTTCCGCAACCAAGGCATTCAAATCTGCAATGGGAGTGGAACTAAATTTTTCCTGCACTTCTTTCAACGTTTTATAAATAATCGCGGTTTCTTCAAATTGTTTTGTATTTAGTCTTTTGTTTCGCGAACTCATTGCAAGGCCGTTTGTTTCCCTTAAAATAGGGCATCCCAAGATTTTTGTGGGAATATTTTCAATAGAAACCAATTTTTTAACAATCTGCAATTGCTGAAAATCTTTTTCCCCAAAATAGGCTCTGTGAGGTTTTACAATCTTTAAAAGTTTACTCACAACAGTTCCAACTCCGTCAAAATGTCCTTTTCGGTGTTTGCCCTCCATTTCGTTCTCGAGACCTCCGAAATTATAGATTTTCGCGGAAACACTATCTTCATACAAGTCTGAAACCTCTGGCAGATATACTATAACTTCGCCTTTCAAATTTTTTAGAAGAGAGATATCATCTTCTGGAGTGCGTGGATATGTTTTAAGATCTGCGCTATTGTTGAACTGGGTTGGGTTTACAAAAATGCTCACAACCACAACATCATTTTCAGTTAAAGCCTTCTTTACTAAAGAAATATGTCCTTTATGCAATGCACCCATTGTTGGCACAAAACCTATTTTGTCATTTTTCTTAGCGGAAGACAAGGCCTGCACCAATGTTTCTTTCTGGGTATATATTACCATAAAATTGGGTTAAGAGCGGGCAAAATTAATATATTAAAGACAATCTACATAAATTTTCGTAATTTTGCGTGTTTTTAAATGCCTCGATACTTCGTGGCAAATTCCAAATAATACCTAAAACCCAATAGATGAAAGATAAAAGAGTCTTGTATGTGTCTTCCGAGGTTATACCCTATCTTCCTGAGACCGAGATTTCTTCAATGTCGTTTGAAGCTCCGAGAATGATTAACAATAACGACGGCCAGATTCGTATCTTCATGCCCCGTTACGGCAATATTAACGAAAGAAGGCACCAACTGCACGAAGTGATACGCCTTTCTGGAATGAACTTGGTAATCAACGATCTTGATATGCCTTTAATAATTAAAGTTGCCTCTATCCCAAAAGAGCGCATCCAAGTTTATTTTATTGATAATGAAGATTATTTTAAAAGAAAAGCGACCTATGCGGATGAAGAAGGCAATTTTTACAAAGACAATGACGAGCGTGCTATTTTCTTTGCAAAAGGTGTAATTGAAACCGTAAAAAAACTGAACTGGGCACCAGATATTATTCATGTTCACGGTTGGCTGGCTTCATTTCTTCCACTTTATCTAAGAAATTATTACGGCAACGAACCACTTTTTGAAAATAGTAAAATAGTTACCTCTGTATACAATCAAGGCTTTGAAGGAACGTTAGCTAAAAACACCATTGATAAAGTTAGGTTTGATGCCATAGATGAAGAAGCCATTGGAGAGCTTGAAGATCCAAGTTATGTGAATCTGATGAAAATTGCTATTAAAAACTCTGATGCAATAATTGTTGCTTCGGAAGAAATACCCAAAGAGCTTGAAGATTTTCTTAACACTATTGATAAACCAGTGTTAAAATATCATAATATGGATAATTTTTCCCAAGCATATTTAGACTTTTACCGCTTAAAAGTTTTAGATTAAATATCCTTCACATTCTTGTGATGAAACCAGTCCTGAATTGGAATTGAAGATCAAGAATGGCAAATTACATCTGACCGATAAAAAATTAAAAATTACTGATGAAAATTAAAAATTTGTTGCCCATAGCTGGTACTCTTTTGCTTCTTTTAATTGTATTATCCTCTTGTCAAGAAGACATTACAACAATTGGCTCTGAAATTTTAGGAACTGAAACCCCCAACGGTATTTTGGACGAATCCCAAACCATTGTGGCATACAGCAGAAAACTTGGACCCTTGCAGAGCAATAGATTGCCTGCCTACCAACTTGGGATATATAACGACCCCGTGTATGGAAAATCTAAGGTGAATTTGCTCTCACAGCTAACACTACAATCTAATGATCCTAAATTCGGCGATAGCGCAAAGGTGGATAGTGTTTTTGTCTATCTACCCTATTTTAGTACTGCAACTACAGTAGACAGTACAACAACATACGAACTGGACTCAATCTATGGCGCTACTCCCATAAACCTATCTATTTTTCCTTCCAATTACTTTTTAAGGGAATATGATCCTAATTCAGGTTTTGAAGAATTTCAAAACTATTATACAAATCAAGGCCCTACATTTGAGGAATTTCTAGGCCCTGAATTGGCTTCAGTCGAAAACTTTCTCCCTACCGAAAATGGTTATATTATAAATGAAGGCACTGACACGGAAGAAAAAATTGCACCCGGACTTCGGGTAAAACTTCCGGTAGAATTCTTTCAAGAAAATGTAATTGATAAGGAAGGAAGTCCAGAACTTAGAAACAATAATAACTTTAAAAATTTCTTAAGAGGTATTTATTTTAAAGTAGATTCTCCCACAGATAACGGGAGTCTTTTCATTTTTGATGTTACCAAGGCATACGTATCTATTTTCTATAGCTTTGACGATGAAACCGATCCAGACATACGGGATACCGGAGTCTTCAAACTGAATTTTGGCGGCATTAGCGTGAACACTTTTGAAAACCAACTGCCGCAACAAATACAAACTGCCATTAGCAACCCTAATATTCAAACCGGGGATGAAAATCTCTATCTGCGTGGTGGTGATGGTATTATATCTATAGTTGAACTTTTTGGAAAAGACAACGATAACAATGGCATTGCAGATGACCTTGAAACACTTCGCGATAAAAAATGGCTCATAAATGAGGCAAATCTCATTTTTTATGTAAACCAAGATTTAATGGTTGGCGGTGCTACTGAGCCGGAGCGAATTATTATATACGACCTTAAAAACAGTAATGTTTTGGCAGACTATAACCTCGACTCCACCGCTGGACTTGATGCAGCAAATGCCTTGACAAACCATTTTGGAAAATTGCAAAGAGGAAGTGATGGTAATGGCGAATATTATAAATTAAAAATCACTGCCCACGTTAGTAATCTAATTAATAAAGATAGCACCAATGTCCCTTTGGGGGTTGTAGTATCACAAAACGTACTGACACGGACTACCTCAAAACTTCTAAACCCGATGGAACCCAATATAGAACAGGTACCCGCGAGCAGCGTAATATCACCTGAAGGAACCATTCTTTACGGGAATGCAACTCCAAATCAAGAAAAAAGATTAAAACTTCAAATCTATTATACTGAACCTAACTAAACCTTACTTATGTGTGGAATTGTAGGCTATATTGGCAAAAGAGAAGCATACCCAATCATTATGAACGGCCTGAAACGTTTGGAATACAGAGGCTATGACAGTGCTGGAATTGCACTTTTTGACGGTACCAATATCCAACTTTGCAAAACCAAAGGCAAAGTTGCAAATCTTGAAACAAAGGCTGAAAAAGAAATTTCACTCAAAGGCAGTCTTGGTATTGGCCATACACGCTGGGCAACACATGGTGTGCCTAATGATGTTAATAGCCACCCACATTATTCAAACAGTGGTGATTTAGTAATCATTCATAACGGAATTATAGAAAATTACGACGCTCTTAAAAAAGAGTTGATGAAACGGGGGTACACTTTTAAATCTGACACAGATACTGAGGTATTGGTAAACCTTATAGAGGATATTCAAATAAATGAAAAGGTAAAACTTGGAAAAGCCGTTCAAATTGCTTTAAACCAAGTGGTAGGCGCATACGCAATTGCGCTTTTCGACAGAAAAAAACCCGATGAAATCGTAGTAGCCAAACTTGGTAGCCCGCTCGCCATTGGAATTGGCGATGGTGAATTTTTTGTTGCTAGTGATGCCTCGCCTTTTATTGAATTTACCAATAACGCCATTTATTTAGAGGATGAGGAAATGGCCATAATACGCCTTGGTCGCGATGTAAAAGTTCGGAAAATTAAAGACGATAAACTTGTAGCTCCTTACATTCAAGAGCTTCAAATGAATCTTGAACAAATTGAAAAAGGTGGTTACGACCATTTTATGTTAAAGGAAATCCACGAGCAACCTGCAGTAATAAAAGATACCTACCGCGGTCGATTACTTGCGGAAAAAGGGATTGTAAAACTTGGCGGACTTGAGGATTACATTGAAAAATTCATCCATGCTGACCGAATTATAATCGTGGCCTGCGGAACTTCTTGGCACGCCGGTTTGGTTGCCGAATATATTTTTGAGGATTTGGTTAGAATTCCCGTTGAAGTGGAATACGCTTCCGAATTTCGATACAGAAACCCAATTATTTCAGAAAACGATGTTGTTATTGCCATTTCACAAAGTGGTGAAACCGCAGATACACTTGCTGCAATAAAACTTGCAAAGTCAAAAGGCGCATTCGTTTATGGCGTCTGCAACGTTGTAGGTTCCACAATTTCAAGGGAAACCCACAGTGGAACATATACGCACGCTGGACCTGAAATTGGTGTTGCTTCAACCAAAGCATTTACAACACAAATTACCGTTTTGGCAATGATGGCCCTGCGCTTGGCGAAGGCAAAAGGAACAATCGGCCATCGTGATTTTATGCTTTATTTACGTGAATTGGAACTTATTCCAAGCCACGTGGAAGAAGCTTTAAAGACCGAAGACAAAATAAAAGAAATAGCCACCGTATTTAAAAACGTTCGCAATTTTCTTTATTTGGGAAGAGGTTACAACTTTCCAGTAGCTTTAGAAGGCGCTTTAAAACTAAAGGAAATTTCATACATCCACGCCGAAGGCTATCCCGCAGCTGAAATGAAGCACGGACCCATCGCACTTATTGATGAGCAAATGCCTGTAGTGGTTATTGCTATAAAAAGCGATCATTACGATAAGGTGGTGAGCAATATTCAGGAAATTAAGGCAAGAAAAGGAAAAATTATTGCAGTAGTTTCAAAAGGAGATACGGCAGTTAGGGAAATAGCAGATTATGTTATGGAAGTACCACATACCCCAGAAGCATTATCCCCATTAGTTACAACTATTCCGTTACAATTGCTTTCATACCATATTGCCGTAATGCTAGGCCGCAATGTGGATCAGCCGCGTAACTTGGCGAAGTCTGTTACGGTGGAATAATTCAAGGTTTCAAGTTTCAGGTTCCAAGTTTCAAAACGTCTTGGGTCAAAAAGTCCTGTTTCTCCATTCCCTTAAGTCCTGTTTCCAAATAAATTGATACTTTTATTCAAATGAAAGTCATCAACCTAATCTCTGGTCCTCGAAACCTTTCCACGGCACTTATGTATTCCTTCGCACAGCGCGAAGACATTACGGTTTTGGACGAGCCTTTTTACGGATATTATCTTCAAAATACTTCTTTGGAAAATGAGCATCCTTCGCAAATAGAAATCCTGCAAACAATGGAATTGAGGGAAGAAAAAGTAGTTGAGCAGATAAACTCCCTTTCAAAAAAGAAAAACGTTTTTGTAAAAGGAATGGCACACCATTATTTGTCTGATTCGCCAAATTTTATTCTAAGCTGGGAAAATGTCATTTTAATTAGGCACCCAAAAAAATTGATTGCTTCCTTTTCAAAAGTAATCCACACACCTACCTTGAACGATATTGGTATCAAAAAAGCTTCGGAACTATTTTTATTTCTGAAGAAAAATGAAAAAACCCCAATCGTTATTGACAGCGATGAACTTTTGAAAAGCCCTGAAGCCTATCTAAAAAAACTCTGTGACTTATTGAATATTCCTTTTTCTGAAAAAATGCTTCGTTGGAAAAAAGGCGGCATTCCGCAAGATGGCATTTGGGCAAAACACTGGTATGGCAATGTGCACAACAGCGAAGGTTTTGCCGTTCAAAAAAGCAGCTCACAACCTTTGCCAGAACATTTGAAACCTTTGTTGAAAGAGGCGCTACCTTATTATGAAACTTTAAAAAATAATATTTTAAGTAATTGAAGTTTTAATATAGAAACTCCATAACTCATAACTCATAACTCATAACTAAAAAAACAATGCTTCAAAAATCCAACCCCAAGAACGACAACATTCAAGTATTTATAAAAGACAAATTATATCCGCGCAACGAAGCAAAAGTTTCAGTTTTTGACAGCTCAGTGCAGGGTGGTGATGCCGTTTGGGAGGGTTTGCGCGTTTACCCTGAAGGTGTTGTTTGTTTGGACAAACACTTAACCCGTTTGCACGAATCTGCAAAAACACTAATGTTTGCAGATATTCCTTCGAAAGAATTTATCAAGAAAGCTATTAAGCAAACCCTCGATGCCAACGGAATGACTGATGATACGCACATCCGTTTAACGTTGACACGCGGTGAAAAAATTACCAGCGGAATGGATCCAAGATTGAATCAAAGCGGTTCTTGTTTAATTGTTTTGGCTGAATGGAAACCATTGGTTTACGACAATAATCACGGAATAAAAGTGATAAGCACCAGCCAGCGACGCAACTCACCTCAGTTTTTGGACAGTAAAATCCACCATAACAATTTGCTCAATAATATTATTGCGAAAATCCAGGCTAACGTTGCAGGAAAGGATGCCGGATTAATGCTGGACGACCGTGGTTTTATAGCTGAACTTAACGGTAGCAACCTTTTTATGGTAAAAAACGGAAAGGTTTTTACCCCTTTTGCACATGCTTGTTTACCTGGAATTACACGAAATTCCGTGATGGAAATGTGCGGAAAACACAATATTGAAATTATAGAAGCAGACATTACACTTTCTCAATTTTACAATGCAGACGGCGTGATTGCAACCGGAACAATGGGCGAGCTTACGCCTGTTGTTGAAATTGACGGGCGCAGTATTCACAAAGATGATAAACTTCAGAAAAAAATAATTGAACTTTTTGCAAAAGAAGTTCGAGGACTCTGTGAAAAGCTCTGATTCTATTAGACTTCACAGGTTATAAAAAGAGGTTGCGTCTTTTCATAAAAAACTACAAATTTTTTCAACATTCCCATTGCAATTTTAATTCAGAAAAAACTATCTTTGCACCGTTCAAAACAGGGGTGGTTTTTTCGCCCTTAGATAACTATAAAATAAACAGTTACTCATGTCACAAAGTACAGGAAAAGTTGCACAGATTATTGGCCCGGTAGTTGACGTTGCGTTTGAAAGCGGATCGGAACTTCCAAAAATATACGACTCTTTAGAGGTAAACAACCACGGAAACCTTTTGGTTCTTGAAGTTCAATCGCACATTGGTGAAAATATGGTGCGTACCATATCAATGGATTCTACTGACGGTTTAAGCCGCGGTGTAGATGCTGTTGCAACTGGAGCGCCAATCCAAATGCCAATCGGCGAGGATGTTTACGGCCGACTTTTCAACGTAATCGGTGATGCTATTGACGGTATCGGAAACTTGCCAAAAGCTGGCGACAATGGGCTTCCAATTCACCGTGATGCACCAAAATTTGAAGATCTTTCAACTTCTACCGAAGTTCTTTTCACAGGTATTAAAGTAATTGACCTTATTGAGCCTTACGCAAAAGGTGGTAAAATTGGTCTTTTTGGTGGTGCTGGTGTTGGTAAAACGGTACTTATTCAAGAGTTGATTAACAATATTGCGAAAGGCCACGGTGGTCTTTCAGTATTCGCTGGTGTTGGTGAACGTACCCGTGAGGGTAATGACTTGCTTCGCGAAATGCTTGAGTCTGGTATTATAAAATACGGAGATGACTTTATGCACTCTATGGAAAACGGTGGATGGGATCTTTCAAAAGTAGATAAAACTGCTATGAAAGAATCTAAAGCTACTTTCGTATTCGGACAGATGAACGAGCCACCTGGAGCACGTGCGCGTGTTGCACTTTCAGGTTTGACCATTGCTGAATATTTCCGTGATGGAGCTGGCGAAGGACAAGGAAAAGATGTACTTTTCTTCGTAGATAACATTTTCCGTTTTACGCAAGCTGGTTCTGAGGTTTCTGCACTTCTTGGGCGTATGCCTTCAGCGGTGGGTTACCAACCAACTTTGGCAACAGAAATGGGTGCGATGCAAGAGCGTATTACTTCAACAAAAAGAGGTTCTATTACTTCTGTACAGGCGGTTTACGTACCTGCGGATGACCTTACCGATCCAGCACCGGCAACAACCTTTGCCCACTTGGATGCTACAACCGTACTTTCACGTAAAATTGCGGAGCTTGGTATTTATCCAGCGGTGGATCCATTGGATTCTACCTCTCGTATTCTTTCCGAATCTATTCTTGGAAAAGAGCATTACGGTTGTGCACAAAGAGTAAAAGAGCTTTTACAGCGCTATAAAGAATTACAGGATATCATCGCGATTCTTGGTATGGAAGAACTTTCCGAAGAAGATAAATTGGCCGTTGGTCGCGCACGTCGTGTACAACGTTTCCTTTCCCAACCTTTCCACGTAGCGGAGCAGTTTACAGGTATTCCTGGAGTATTGGTTGACATTAAAGAAACCATCAAAGGTTTTAATATGATTATGGATGGTGAATTAGATCATCTTCCAGAAGCAGCCTTCAACCTTAAGGGAACCATCGAGGAAGCAATTGCAGCTGGCGAGAAAATGCTTGCTGAAGCTTAAAATAGTAATTAGAAGTTAGTTATTGAGTATTTAGATTTACTCAATACTAATTTCTCAATACTCAATACTCAATAACTAGAAAATATGTACTTAGAAATAGTAACCCCCGAAGCGTCCTTAGTGGCCGGAGAAGTAGAAAGCATTACTGTTCCGGGTGTGGAAGGCGAATTTCAAATGTTGAACAACCACGCTCCTATTGTTTCTGTTTTGCAGGAAGGTAAAGTAAAGTTTAAAGGAAATCCAACAATTGCGGAAGGGTTTCAGAAAAAATTCACCCAAGAGGAGGGAAAATGGGTACTACAGATTTCTGGCGGAACCGTTGAGTGCAACAATAACAAAGTGATGATTTTAGCTGATTAAACTGCTGAAAATTTCAATCCCGATAACTATCGGGACAAATCCCAAATTCCATAAATAGGAGTTTGGGATTTTTGTTTTTTGTTAAATCCTTAAAGTTATATTAACATTGACCTAAACAATACATTGAGATTTGTAAATTTGACAGTTGATGAAAACTATGCAGCTACAGCAAATTGATAGGGTAAAAACCATTACCAAAGAAGATTTTATCAAAAACTACTTCAAGCCCCAAAAACCCGTCGTTATTGAAAGGTTTACAGAGGAGTGGCCTGCTTTTAAAAAATGGGACCTTGATTATATGGCCGATATTGCCGGAGATATAATGGTGCCACTCTACGACAATCGCCCAGTAAGCCACAAAGACGGTTTTAACCAACCGCACGCCAAGATGAAAATGCGCGAATATGTGGAGCTTCTAAAAACTGAACCCACCAAATACCGTATATTTCTTTGGAATATTCTAAAGGAGGTACCGCAACTTCAAAACGATTTTGACTATCCAGATTTTGGATTGAAACTAATGAAAGGCCTGCCGATGCTCTTCTTTGGCGGAAAAGATTCATACACATTTATGCATTATGATATCGATTTGGCAAATATTTTTCACTTTCACTTTGAAGGAAAAAAGGAAGTAATTCTCTTTGACCAAAAGCAAAACGATTACCTCTACAAAATACCCCATTCTTTAATTACGAGAGAAGACATTGACTTTCACGATCCAGATTATAAAAAATGGCCTGCGCTAAAGGAAGCAAAAGGTTACAAGGCAAATTTGGAGCACGGAAACGTTTTGTACATGCCTGAAGGGTACTGGCATTATATGCGCTACATTACGCCCGGTTTTTCCATGAGCCTGCGCGCCATTCCCCGAAACCCCAAAAACTTGGCAAAAGCCGTTTACAATATTGCCTTTATGCGCTATTTTGACCAATTGATGCGAAAGCTTAAAGGTCAAAAATGGATAGATTGGAAAAACGAACAAGCTATTGTTCGAACCAACAAAGCACTTTAATTTCTTAAGAATTCAGTACCTTTCCTTTAATTTTTTCAAAAAATGAAAGTATTCGTAACTGTATTTGCGCTTCTTAGTTTCCAGCTAACTTTTGCACAGGCATATTCCGGGCAGGGCGACGTGAAATTCCAAATTGGTGCTAACATTCAAAACAACGGCACCGGAATTATGGGAAGTCTTGATTTCGGTGTGGGTGAAAACATTTCGTTGGGCGTAACCTCTACTTATCTTTTAGGAATTGACAAAGTGCGGGATCTCGACGGCAATGAAGAACCTTTTGCAAAATTTGAGGATCGTTTTGATTTTCGCATTCGTTTTAATGCAAATCTTGGCAACGTGATAAAGGTAGATGAAAACTTTGATGTATATCCCGGACTTTACGCCAGTCTGAAAAACTTTGGTGGGCATTTGGGTGCCCGTTATTTCTTTACCAGTGGATTTGGTGTGTTTACGGAAGTGAGCGTTCCAATTTCCAAATACAATACAGATGCCCTAACCCCTGCCGAAAAACTGCACAATCAGGTTTCGGTGAATGTTGGGGCTTCGTTTAATATTTAGGCTTTATTATTTCAAAATTTCCCCCACCTTCCCATAAATCATTTCACTCTCCCAACCACGATAAAAAAGATAGTCCGCAAATTTTTTTCTTTTTTTCTGAAGATTTTTTTCTGAAGCCAATTGTTGCAATCGTTTTTTTGCCAAGGCTTCAAAGGTTTTGTAATATTCGGAATCAGGTATTTCTTTTAAAGCAATCTGTACATTGTATTTTGAAATTTCACGTCGCTTTAATTCATTCATAATTCTGTTTTTGCCCCACTTTTTGGTTCTGAATTTTCCCCTTGCAAAAGCTTGCGCAAAGCGCGTTTCATTTAAAAAGTTGTTTCTTAACAAGTGGCTTATTATTTCATCCACCGCTTCGGGAATCATCCGCATTTCATACAATTTTTGGTTTACTTCTTTATGGCAGCGCTCTTGGTAAGCGCAATAGCGTTCCATTCTTTTAGTGGCTTCTTCAACGGTGTATGTTTTATGGGGTTGCAATGTTTCTTTCAAATTTTATGTGAAGATAAATGATTTTTAATTTAAAGGAAAAGAACCATGAGCCAAGACCGCTTCGCTGAAAGAAACAAGAAAAACATCAAACGTATCCATAGAAACAACAGGACACAAAAAAACCCCTTCAAAATTAATTGAAGGGGTTTTGGTTATTTTATCAATTCACCGTCTTTGTCGTTAAAATGATATTCAAGATACGTATACGCATCCCGAGGTTGGATTTTTACCCATTTTTTGTGCTCCAAAAACCATTTGGTGCGCACACTTGGGAAACCTTTGGTTAAAAAGGCTGCTATAAAAGGATGTGTATTTAAAGTTATCTTTTTATAGTCTTTTTTGAAAAGGCGTTTTACCTCTTCATTTATTCTATTTATAACAATGATAGGTGCTTCAATTTCCCCGTCAATCACATTACTAGGATCTTCTTCACGGGTCTTGATATTCATTTCTGGCCTAACACGTTGACGAGTTATCTGTATTAGCCCAAATTTACTTGGGGGTAGAATTTTGTGCTTTGCTCTATCGTCCTTCATTTCGTCACGAAGGTGATTGTAGAGCTGTTTGCGGTGATTGGCATTTGCCAAATCAATAAAATCAATCACAATAATTCCTCCCATATCGCGCAACCTTAGCTGTCTTGCCACCTCAGTGGCTGCAATCATATTCACTTCCAGCGCTGTGCCTTCCTGTGTTTTTTGCTTGTTGCTTCGGTTACCGCTGTTCACGTCTATTACGTGCATTGCTTCGGTGTGTTCTATTACCAAATAGGCTCCTTTGCTACCTGACACTGTTTTTCCGAAGGAAGTTTTAATCTGCCGCTCGATGCCGAATTTTTCAAACATCGGAACATTGGAGTCATAGAACTTTACGATATTGTCTTTTTTTGGTGCAATTTCCTGCACATAATCTTTTATTTGCAAGTATAGGGTCTCATCGTCAATATGTATTGCAGAGAATGAATCGTTAAACATATCACGGATGATAGAGGCTCCCCTGTTTAGCTCGCTCAGCACTTTTGAAGGGTGGTGCGCCCCTTGTAGCTTCTTACACATCGCTGTCCAGCGATCTATAAGGTTTTGTAAGTCTTTGTCCAGTTCTGCTACTTTTTTGCCCTCGGCTACGGTGCGTATAATTACACCAAATCCTTTTGGTTTAATACTTGTTATCAAGCGTTTTAACCTGTCTTTTTCTTCGTTGCTTTCTATTTTTTGTGAAACAGAAACGCGATCGGAGAAGGGAACCAAAACTATATATCTTCCAGCTATAGAAAGCTCGGAACTAATACGTGGTCCTTTTGTGGATATGGGTTCTTTTACAATTTGAACCAAGATAGATTGATTGCTTTTTAAGGCATCATTCAAGTTGCCGTGCTTATCAATCTCTTTTTCAAATGGAAAATTATTTAAGGAATAATCTTTTAACTTACCTGAACTTACGCTTTTAACAAATTTTAATTGTGAAAGCACTTTTGGACCGAGATCGTGATAGTGTAAAAAACCATCTTTCTCGTAGCCAACGTTCACAAAGGCGGCATTAAGCCCGGGAACTGTTTTACGGATTTTGGCAAGAAATATGTCGCCTACCGTAAAATTATTACCTTCTTCTTCTTTGTGAAGTTCTATAAGTTTTCCATCCTTTAAAAGGGCAAAATCAACTTCTTGTGAACCGGATCTAATAAATAATTCGTTGTTCACGTTACATTAATTTTGTTGCCCGCACAATGCGGACTAATTAAACAATATTTTTCACAGATTTTATATAAAAATCCGGCGAAACTGCACCATAACCAAAAGCCGGCAGCTGCAATCTCATTTTCAAAGAACGATTTTTTGTTTGTTTTATTCGAAAATGGCACCAAAAAGGTACAATTTTCGAAACACTTTTAAAACAGAAAAAGTAGTTTAGAAACTACTTTTTCTTTTTGTGGCGGTTAGCGCGACGTCTTTTCTTGCGCTTGTGAGTCGCTACCTTATGTCTTTTTCTTTTTTTACCACTTGGCATACTAAAGTTTTTATTAATGTCCCAAATTGACTTCAGGACTGGTTATTATTATAGTTTTACGTCCACGTTGGTCTTTACACCTTCAACAAAAACTTTTGCAGGTTTAAAAGCCGGAATATTGTGGGCTGGTATTTTAATAGTTGTGTTTTTTGAAATGTTTCTTCCTGTTTTTTCAGCCCTTGTTTTGATAATAAAGCTTCCAAAACCTCTTAAATAAACATTGTCACCACCTTCTAATGAATTTTTCACTTCCTCCATAAAGGTTTCAACTGTAGCTTGAACTTCATTCTTTTCCATTCCTAATTTTTCTGAAATCTTTGCTACGATATCTGCTTTCGTCATTGCTTTTAAATTTTAATTAATTTTCTTTTACTAGATTTTTTTTAGAGACCGCAAATATACATATTTTAAAATCAATAAATCAAACCTTAATCCTTTAAAATTTAAAGGTATATAGATTAATTTTATCCAATGCCAAAAATAGCACCTCATTTTCCCAATAAACTCATTTTGTGGTATTTACAAAACAAACGTGAATTGCCATGGCGAAACACAGTAAACCCTTATCGTATTTGGCTTTCAGAAATCATGCTTCAACAAACCAGGGTTTTGCAAGGTTTGCCCTACTATTTAAAGTTTGTGGAAGCATATCCAAAAGTTGAGGATTTGGCAAACGCTCCCGAAGATGAAGTTTTAAAACTTTGGCAGGGCTTGGGCTATTATTCCCGCGCACGAAACTTGCACACCACCGCAAAAATGGTTTCGGAAAAAATGAACGGTATATTTCCAGATAACTACGAAGATCTTTTAAAACTAAAAGGTGTGGGCGATTATACCGCCAGTGCCATAGCCAGTATTTCTTTCAACAAGCCCGAAGCGGTGGTAGACGGAAACGTTTATCGTGTGCTATCTCGTTTTTTTGGAATTTCTACTCCTATTAATACAACCGCTGGGCAAAAAGAATTTAAACAACTTGCGCAGCAATTAATAGACGAGGAACAACCCGGCACTTTTAATCAAGCTATTATGGAGTTTGGTGCACGCTTCTGTGTTCCGCAAAGTCCAGATTGCGAAAACTGTATTTTCAATGACGAATGTGTGGCTTATCAACAGAAAAAAGTTTCGGAACTTCCTGTGAAAATAAAATCGAAACCCGTTAAAAAAAGATATTTCAATTATTTGGTTGTTCTTTCTGAAAATGAACGGACAATCCTGCAACAACGGACGGGAAAGGGAATTTGGCATAAACTGTACGAATTTCCATTGATTGAAACTTCCGAAGAAATAAATCTTTCAACTTTACAAAAACTCCCAAAATTTGATGATTTTTCAAAAAATTTAAACATTGAAAGCATTTCACTTTTTAATGAAAAACAATTAATCCACAAGCTTTCACACCAGCATCTACATACGCGTTTTTGGATTGTTGAAACTTCTGGAGAGACTGAAACCGCTGTTCCTGTTTCAGAAATTGGCAATTATGCCGTACCTGTTTTAATTGCGGATTTTGTGTCGGAGTTTTTTGAGAATTATTGATTTTCCATACTTTAATAGTGTGACAAGAAATCAATTCATATAAAAATTCAAAAATTCCTTATATTTAAAACGCAAAATCTACCTTTGCACAAATTGAAAAAGTAATAACTATGAGTGGAACACTAAACAAAGTAATGTTGATTGGGCATACCGGCGATGATGTGAAAATGCATTATTTTGAAGGTGGAAACAGCTTGGGCCGTTTCCCGCTTGCCACCAATGAAACCTATACAAACAAGACAACCAATGAGCGTGTTACCAATACAGAGTGGCACAATATTGTTGTGCGCAACAAAGCCGCTGAAATCTGTGAAAAATATTTAAAAAAGGGTGACATGGTCTATATTGAAGGCCGCTTAAAAACCCGAAAATGGCAGGATGATAAAGGTTTGGACAGGTATAGCACAGAAATACATTGCACAGATTTCACTTTTTTGACACCTAAAGGTGATAGCAATAATTCTGCTGATAGTGGTTCTGGGCAGAATGCTCAAAAAGCCCAGCCTTCATCGGCACCACAAAACAACAATTCAGTTTCTGAAGAAGAGGACGACCTTCCTTTTTAACGTTTAACTAAAACCAATAACTTGGACACGGACCCCCCTGGTTTATTCTTTTTTGCCGTTTTGGACTTTACCCAAATAACTAGTGGCGTTTTACTATTTGTTTTATTAGCCTGTTCGGCCCTTATTTCAGGAGCTGAGGTGGCATTCTTTTCTTTGACACCTTCAGATTTTGAAACCAATGAAGAAAAGTCCATTGCAAAAAAACTGGGAATTGTTCAACGGTTACTGGCAAGACCAAAAAAGTTGTTGGCCACGATATTGGTCGCGAATAACTTTATAAACATTGCCATCGTGCTAATCTTTGACTCCTTGAGCGATGCACTTTTTTCGGGTATTCAAGCCAATTTTTTCGGAATTGATATTCGCTTCATTGTTGAAGTGGGCGTTGTAACTTTCTTCATTTTGCTTTTTGGCGAGATTCTTCCAAAAGTTTATGCAAACCGCAACCGTATTTCGTTTGCTGTTTTTATGGCGCAGCCGCTCAATGTCTTGGACACATTACTTTCGCCAATCAGTTTGCCCATGCGCTCTGCAACACTTTATTTGCACGCACGGTATGGGAAGCAGAGATCGAACATAAGCGTTGACCATCTTTCGCAGGCTTTGGAACTTTCAAATAAAGACACCACACACGAGGAACAGAAAATTTTACAGGGAATCGTAACCTTCGGAAATACCGACACCAAACAAGTGATGAAAAACCGAATGGATATTTTTGCGTTAAACGAAGATCAGCCATTCAAGGAAATTCTACCAGAAATCATAGAGAAGGGTTATTCCCGAATTCCCGTTTATAAAGATAGTATCGACAATATTACCGGGATTCTGTATGTGAAAGATTTGATTCCGTATACAGACCGAAAAATTCTTGATTGGAAAACCTTGAAGCGAAATGCCTATTTTGTTCCCGAAAATAAAAAATTGGATGATTTGCTCAATGAATTTAAGGAAATGAAAATGCACCTCGCCATTGTTGTTGATGAATATGGCGGCACCAGTGGTTTAATTTCTTTGGAAGATATTATTGAGGAAATTGTGGGCGAAATTAGCGATGAGTTTGACGATGAGGATTTGATCTTTTCAAAATTGGACGACAACACGTTTGTTTTTGAAGGAAAGACACCGTTAAAAGATTTCTATAAAGTAATAAAGCCCGAAGATCCAGAACTTTTTGAAGATGAAAAAGGCGAAGCAGAAACTGTGGCGGGATTCCTTTTAGAAATTTCAAAAGGGTTTCCGAAGAAGAACGAAGTAATATCCTTTCATAATTATGCGTTTACAATTGAAGCGTTTGAGGGCAAGCGCATCAAACAAATAAAACTTACCATTGAAAATAAATAGTCTAATTTACCTTTTCGTTTCAAGTCTTTTCATCTTGCTTCCTGCGAAGATGATGTTTTGGTAAAACCTTCGGCAATGCTTCGTTTGGACTATCCAAAGCCTGAATATCATACTGTTGAAACAGATTGCCCCTATAATTTTTCGATGAACGAAAATGCCATAATGGTTAAGAAGAAACGTTGTGGCACCAATATATATTACCCAAATATGAAGGCTACTTTGTATTTGACCTATCAAGATATTCGGAACAATAATCTAGATTCTTTATTGCAAGACGCACAAAAATTGGCTTACGACCATACCATTAAAGCTAATAGCATTCCAGAGCAACCTTTTATTAATCCAGACAAAAACGTTTATGGAATGTTCTATATGATAAATGGAAACGCCGCCACCCAAGCTGAATTTTATGTAACCGACAGCATCAACCATTTTTTGAACGGTGCTTTTTATTTTGATGCCAAACCCAATTTCGATTCCATCTATCCTGCCGTAGTTTATCTTCGGGAAGACATTCGGAAATTGATGGAAACAATTACTTGGGAATAAAGTTGTTTCAACATTCATTCAAAAAAGTTAACAAACCATTTGCAAAAGGTTCAACAAGTTTTTGTAACTTTTGACTGTAAAACTAACTATTATGTTCAAAGTATATTCGCGTTACGGTATTTGGATTGCAGTAATTTTAATTGCATATTTTCTTCTTTTAAAATTAGTTGGATTACATCAGTACCCAGTATTAAGTTCAGTTAATGGATTGATCTTCGGTTTCGGAATTTATCTGGCAATGAAAAATTATGCTTCGCGAAAAAACAAATTCAAATATGAAAAGGGTTTTCAGGTAGGCCTGTTTTCGGGCGGAATTGCATCTATAATTTTCACTGTTTTTATGGCCATCTATATGTACCAAATTGACGCAGAATTTTCTGATGCCATTATGGAAAGGTGGAATGTTGAATATGATATGGGAACCCTTATGTTATTAATATCAATATTAATCATGGGCTTTGCCACTACTCTGGTTTTAACGCTCTCTTTTATGCAACTTCTCAAAAAATCCTGGAACACACAGGATGGAAACAGGAACACACTTAAATAAAATTCCAAATCCCAAAAACTGTCACACTGAGCGCAGTCGAAGTGCCAAATCCCAAAAACAACCAAAGACTTTTTAAGTTTCTAAAATAAAGCTATACCACTTTGATAATTGGTTCTGAAAAGATTAAATAAAAAACACTTTGTTGTTTCCTTTTTAAAAATTATATTTGCACCCGCTTTTACCGGACGGTGAAAGCATTTTGTTTAACTAATTTATAAACGATTCGCTATGTACGCAATTGTAGAGATAGCAGGGCAGCAAGTAAAAGTTGCAAAAGACCAAAAGGTTTTTGTTAATCGTTTGCCAGTAGAAGAAGGTAAAAAAGTGTCTTTTGACAATGTTCTTCTTATTGGTGATGGAGACAATATTACTATAGGCGCCCCAGCTATAGACGGAGCTCAAATAGGAGCCAAAGTCGTAAAACACCTAAAAGGTGACAAGGTTATAGTATTCAAAAAGAAAAGAAGAAAAGGTTTCCGTAAGAAAAACGGTCACCGTCAGTATCTTTCTGAAATCATAATCGAAAGCATTGTAGCTTCAGGAGCTACACCTGCAAAAAGGAAGAAGCAAAGTCAACATGCTAAAGCTAAGGCTGAAACTAAAAAAGCTGCTCCAAAAAAAGAAACCAAGCCAGCCGCTAAAGCTGAAACTAAAAAAGCCGCGCCAAAAGCAAAAGCGAAAAAAGAAGTTGAAGTAAGCGAAAATCTTGTAACACGTGCTGAGCACAGAGCTGAAGATGCTAACATCGAAATGAACATCGATAAAGTACTTCACAGTATCGGTACCGCTTCAAAAGCAGAAGCTGATGACTTAAACTCATCAATGGTATTGGCCCAGCTTATGAAGCAAAACTTAACGAAGTAGGTATTTATACTTGGGAGCAAATCAGCAAATTTAAAGCTGCAGACCGCGAAGAGCTTTCAGCAATCGACGGAATTACCCGCGATAAAATTGAAGCTGAAGATGGGTAAAGCAAGCGAAAGAATTGCTTAAAAACAAATAATCGAAATTATTAATTAAAAAAACTATAAACCATGGCTCACAAAAAAGGAGTTGGTAGTTCCAAAAACGGTAGCGAATCAGAATCGAAACGTCTTGGCGTTAAGATTTTTGGTGGACAAGCTGCCATTGCTGGAAATATCATCGTAAGACAAAGAGGATATACGCATCACCCAGGTGAAAACGTATATGGTGGTAAAGATCACACCTTGCACGCACAAGTTGATGGTCTAGTGAAATTTACCAAAAAGAAAGACAACAAGAGCTACGTTTCTATCGTTCCAAACGCTGAGGCATAGTATCAACCTTGTTTGATAAAATAAAAAACCTTCACAGCAATGTGGAGGTTTTTTATTTTACAGATTGTCTTTGAAATTCTGAAAACGAAATAGAATTGCCTAATAATGTCCATTTACGGTCTTCCGGAAAGTGGGAAAGAATAAAATTGGCAGGGCTCGTTAAGAACCAGAAATCATCTGTCTTATTGTTGCTGCCATAACTTATGGCCCAAGTAATATCAAGCAATTGCCATTGTCCATTTAGCTTTACGGCACTCCAAGTATGGTTTGGTTTTTTGTTTTTTTGAATTTTCCCCGAATAATCTTTTGTGAACCCATGGACCACTTCTGCAGGCACGCCCACATCTTCACAGAGACTTTTAAAAAGAAAAGCAAAACCACCGCAAAGAGCCATATTTCGCTCCAAAACTTTTTTTATTACATTTTCTTCGGAAGTATAAAATTCTTTTTGAAGCTTTGGGCTTAGCCGTAACTCATTGTCATAAGAAATATTGGAAGCTATCCATTTATAGATTGCAAACACTTTATCTTGTCTGAAGTTGCGTTTTTTGTGATTGCAAAAGCAAGTTTTGCAGTAGAAAAAGGGGCTTTGTTTTTTACGGAAACATATTCATTATGGCGATTATCTTTTCCAATTACAGCGCCTATTTGCGCAATGGAACTAAATCCTAGGCAAACAAAAAGTAAAAAGATAAACTGTTTTCGCATAAATCCAGACTTGATTTATTACAAAACGTTTTTAATAAAAATATATTGAAAGTGAAAGTGTTAAAACTTACTTGAGTAATTCTTTCAAATCTTTTTCTGAAACATTCAGTAAGCCCACCTTCGGCAAACGCACTGTAAGCTCTCTCCAATTTTTATCTTTTTTATAAATATTCTGAAGCATTTCAGCAGCTCGTTCAATTTGTTTATCATTAGCTAGGGTTATCGCCGTCCAGTACTGCATTTCCAAATTTTCTGGAAACATTTTCATAGCAGCATTGTATTCGTCCATAGCCTTTTTCATTTCATTCTTTTCAACATATAGATCGCCTTGGTTCATATGTTCGTAGGCGCGAAAGACTTTTAAAAGCCTATCGATTTCTTTAACAGGGTTTTCTGAATCATCAACGCGTAAGTCTAAAAGTTTGTCATTCCATGGTTCTTTTGTAGCTTCGGGTGCAAAGGTCAACAATGCTGCAGATTGTTTTCCGCGAATGTCACCTCCAGCATTTTGTGCCGCTTGTAAAACAGCAACCATTCTTTCTGCCAAAGGCATTTCAGCGTGCTCTTTCCAAGCTTTTTCCATTGCTGGCACTACTTTATCGTTCAGCATCATATTTGCCTGTACCGAAAAATTATCGCCGTTTGCATGACCAGCAAAATCAATGCAACTTTTACCTGTGAATGTTGCAACCCTGCCTTGTTTGTCTAAAATGGCAACTTGCCTGAAATCTCTACCTTCGTCATCGCCCAACAAGATGTCTAGTGCCTCTTGTGGAGTTTTTCCTTCTTTCAATAATTTCAACCCGCGAATACCGAATGATTTATTAGTAAACGATTGGGTGGCAACAACCCCAACACCAGCCTCTCCCCAGGAAACAGCCGTGCCCACACTAAACCAATGGCTTTGAACAGCTACAGCCATTTCTCCTGTTTTTGCATCGCGTGCCACTATTGAATAAGTATGTGCTAAGGGATCATTGGGTTTCATTGTTTGCGCATTAATAGATAAAACTGAAATAAGACTGAGTATAAAAAGTAAGTACTTCATGGTTTGTAATTTAGTATCTAAAGATAAATTTTTATTACAAGAATTTGAAGACTTTATTTCTCTAACCTAAATATAATCTACTAGTTTTTATAAATTTGATTTATATTAATTCCTTAACATTAAGGAAAATGGTTTAGCCTATTAATTTCATTATAATATGTTATTTTAGTGCTCTTTAAAAAACCTACTTTGAACTTTTCTGAATGTTGAAATATTTACTTTTTGCAATACTGTTTATCCCCTTAATAAGTTTTGCCCAAAATAGCCAAGACACTATTTCAATTCAAAACGAACAAGAGTTTGGTGTGCTCAAGGACTCCCTAAAGGCATTGCAAGACCGGACAGATTATATGCTGTTTGAAGGAAAATACGATTCTGTAATATTCACCTCCATTGAAAATATAAAACTTGCTGAACGTATTGGCGATAAAGATGCAGCCTTTTATTCCCGATATATGATGGGGGCTTCTTTTTTATATCTTAAAGATTTTAAGAATGCGCATGATTATGCAAATGTTTACTTAGAGTTTGCAGAAAATTCAAAAGACGACTTTATAATAGCTCGTGCCTATAATTTTATGGGGGCGCTTTATTTGGCCGAAAAAAAACACGATTCTGCCCTTCCTTATTTTGAAAAAGCATTGCCCCTTTCGTTAAAAAGAAATGATACTTTGGAGGCATCCATGGTCTATTACAACATATCCGAATCATATCTTAGCCAAGGCGATCAAGAAAAAGCGCAACTTTATTTCGGCAAAGCACAACAAGGAATAGACGCGATGGGTTTTAAAGGCCTAACAACCGAAATGAATTTACTTGAGGGCAAGTTGAAACTTCATTCAAACAAACCAAAAGAAGCGATTGTAAACTTTAAAGAGGCTATTGCCTTTGGGGTAAAAGGAAATTATATTGATGACAATTTAATTGAAGCGTACAAAGAATACAGTAACGCTCTTTTTGATACTGGTAATTTTAAAGAGGCTTTTTTGGTCCGGAAAAAATTTGACAGTCTTTCATCTGTCCAATTTGAGAAAGAGCGCCTAATGGCTATTCAGAACGCAGCTGCCCAATTTAGCGTCAATGAATATAAAAAACAGGCCCACCAGGCAGAACTAGAAAAAAAATTATATTCAGAAAAAGCTTTGCTAAGCAACATTCTGCTTTACTTTTTTATTGGGGCAGCCCTATTAATGGGATTGTTTTTGATAATTCTTTACATATCGCACAGAGGAAGAAAAAAACTGACCCTTACGTTAAAAGAAAAAAACCAGCAATACTTAAAAGCAAAACAGAAATCGGAAAAATTAGCTTTGGCAAAAAGCAAGTTCTTTTCAACTGTTAGCCATGAATTACGAACCCCGCTATATGGTGTTATTGGTTTAAGTTCTGTGCTTTTGGAAGATGAGTCGCTCAAAAATCATCAAGCAGATTTAAAAAACCTAAAATTTTCTGCAGACTACCTTTTGGCGCTTATAAATGATGTGCTTCAAATAAGCAAGCTGGAATCGAACACGCTTGAGGAAATGAAAGCGCCCTTCAATTTAAAGGATTTGGTCCAATCTATAGTTTCGTCTTTTCAATATGCTTTGGTTCAGAATAAAAATAAATTGCACGTAGCTATTTCAGAAAATATTCCCCATACAATTATTGGTGACCGTGTGCGTCTTTCACAAATTCTCATAAATTTAGTGGGCAACGCCATAAAATTTACTACTAATGGCAATATTTATATTTCTGCCCAAGAAGAGTCAATTTCTGAAAATGAAGTAACCATACTTTTCAGCATTAAAGATCAAGGTATTGGTATTCCAAAGGAAAAACAGAAAGCCATTTTTGAGGAATTCCAACAAGTAGATTCTGACGATTTCAAAATACAAGGAACAGGCCTTGGGCTTACTATCGTAAAAAAATTGCTGGAGGCTTCAAACTCTTCCATCAAGCTAAAGAGCAAACAAGGCAAAGGATCTACTTTTAGTTTTACGCTAAGCTTCCAAGTTTCGAAAAACTTACTTCAGGACAAAATATTAGACGACAACAGCATTTTGAAGGACAAAAAGATCCTTGTGGTTGACGACAACCGAATTAACCAAATTGTCACGAAGAAAATACTTGAAAATCACGGAATAGTTTGCGATATTGCTGAAAGCGGCGATATTGCTATTGAAAAAATAAAGAATGATCCTTTTGACCTTGTTTTAATGGACATCAATATGCCGGGCAAAGATGGAATTGAAACTACCAAAGAAATTAGAACATTCAACAAGTTAATTCCAATTTTGGCGCTGACCGCTATTGAAGTTGAAGAAATGAGAAACAAAATTGAAGCTTCGGGAATGAACGATATTATCGTAAAACCCTATGATACGGATAAATTCTTGACAATTATACTTCGCAATCTAAATAAAGAAGAAGAGCCATTACTACTCAATCCTGAAAAATTTTCACGGCGGCAATAAAAAAATCCCACGTACTATGCACTTGGGATTTATTCATTTTTATACGAAGTTTTTTTATCCTTTCAAGCTAGCACCTAAATATTCACGGTTCATACGGGCAATGTTTTCCAAGGAAATACCTTTAGGACACTCAATTTCACAGGCACCTGTATTACTACAGTTTCCAAAACCTTCTTTGTCCATCTGCGCAACCATATTTAAAACACGCTCGGTTGCTTCAATTCTACCCTGTGGAAGCAAGGCAAATTGGCTCACTTTAGCGGAAGTAAAGAGCATTGCACTGGCATTTTTACAAGCCGCCACACAAGCACCACAACCAATGCATGTTGCTGCATTGAAAGATTCATCGGCATCGTGTTTGTTTATGGGAATGGTGTTGGCATCAACGGTGTTTCCAGAAGTATTTACCGAAATATACCCTCCCGCCTGCTGAATTCTATCAAATGAGCTTCTGTCCACTACCAAATCCTTAATAACTGGAAAAGCTTTTGCGCGGAAGGGTTCAATCACAATAGTATCGCCATCATTAAACATACGCATATGTAACTGGCATGTTGTAACCAACCTATCAGGCCCGTGTGGCTCTCCGTTTATTTGCAATGAACAAGTGCCACAAATACCTTCGCGACAATCGTGATCGAAAAGCACTGGCTCTTCGCCTTTGTTTATTAAACCTTCGTTGAGAACGTCGAGCATTTCTAAAAAAGACATGTCTCCTTCTACTCCTTCAATTGGATATGTTTTTAATTCTCCCTTAGTAGTTGCGTTTTTTTGACGCCAAATTTTAAGTGTTAACTTCATGATGTTAAAAGTTATGTGTTAAGTGTTAGGCGTTAAGCGCTAAACACTTTTTATTTCTATAATTATTGCTTCTTGGCAATCTTTAAATAATTAATATAGCCGTTTAGAATAGCTTTGGTTTTTTCATAAATCTGTCGGAATTCCAACATAATCTCGTCATTAATATAATCCTCATCCCTAGCGATAATAACCTGATTTAATGATTCACATAAAGAACCGCGTGCCATTCTACACGCTTGAATATTCTCTTGAAAATGATACCTTCCATATCCTTCCGAAATATTATCGGAAACCGATCGGGAAGAACGTCTTAACTGGCTTGTAAGGGCAAACTTTTCATCTGCTGGAAATTTCGGCAAAATGCTTTTGGAAACATAGCGTCTTAAGTCGGTTGCCGATTTCCAACACTCTAAATCCTCAAAAGAATTTATATTGCCCACTTTAATTTCCTTTTCAATTACATTCCCTTAACACCTAACGCTTAACCATTAACTCTATTTATAACTCCTCGATTTAACCTCAATATTTTCGTATTCCAATTCTTCTTTATGAAGCACTTCATTTCCAGGATCTCCGGTGTATTCCCAAGCGGCGACGTACATATAGTTTTCGTCGTCGCGAAGGGCTTCCCCTTCCTCGGTTTGGTATTCTTCACGGAAGTGGCCGCCACAGGATTCATTTCTGTCCAAGGCATCTTTTGCAAACAATTCACCCAATTCAAGGAAATCTGCAACGCGTGTTGCTTTTTCAAGCTCTGCATTCATTTCGTTCATTCCGCCGGGAACTTTTACGTCTTTCCAGAATTCTTCGCGCAAAGCTCTAATTTCAGACATCGCCGATTTTAGATCTTCGGCATTACGCGCCATTCCACATTTGTCCCACATAATTTTTCCAAGCAGTTTGTGAAAATGATCTACGGAATGCTTTCCTTTATTATTTATCAACTTCTCTAATAGCTCACGAACCTTATTTTCGGCTTCGTCAAACTCTTTGGTATCTGTTGGAATTTTTCCTGTTTTAATATCTTTTGAAAGGTAATCGCCTATTGTGTATGGCAATACAAAATAACCATCTGCCAAACCTTGCATCAAGGCCGAAGCTCCCAAACGGTTTGCACCGTGGTCGCTGAAGTTGGCTTCCCCGGTAACATAGCAACCGGGAATGGTGGATTGCAAGTTGTAATCAACCCAAACCCCGCCCATGGTGTAATGCACTGCAGGGTAAATCATCATTGGTGTTTCGTACGGGTTTTGATCAACGATCTTCTCGTACATCTGGAAAAGGTTTCCATATTTATTTTCAATAACCTCTTTCCCCAGTTTTGTTACTTCTTCTTTGGAAGGATTATGGTTACCGTGCATTGCGGCCTGCTCTTTTCCGTAGCGCTCTATTGCCGAAGCAAAATCAAGGAATACAGCCTGTCCGGTTTTATTTACCCCGAAACCTGCATCGCAACGCTCTTTTGCGGCACGTGAGGCAACATCGCGCGGAACTAGGTTTCCAAAGGAAGGATATCTTCTTTCTAAGTAATAATCACGTTCGGCTTCTGAAAGATCTTTCGGTTTTTTCTTTCCTTGGCGAATTGCTTCAGCATCCTCTTTCGTCTTCGGAACCCAAATTCTACCATCATTTCTTAAAGATTCAGACATCAAAGTCAATTTACTTTGATGATCGCCAGAAACAGGAATACAGGTTGGGTGAATCTGTGTATAGCAAGGGTTGGCAAAATAGGCGCCCCTTTTGTGAATTTTCCACGAAGCCGTAACGTTACTTCCCATGGCATTTGTGGAAAGATAGAATACATTTCCATAACCTCCAGAAGCAATAACTACCGCGTGCGCGGAATGTCTTTCAATTTCACCCGAAACTAAATCGCGGGCAATAATTCCTCTCGCTTTTCCGTCAACAATAACCAAATCAAGCATTTCGTGACGGTTGTAAGGTGTAATTTTTCCACGGTTTATCTGGCGGTTCATTGCTGAATAAGCTCCTAAAAGCAATTGTTGGCCTGTTTGTCCTTTTGCATAAAAAGTACGTGATACCAAAACTCCTCCAAAGGAACGGTTGTCCAAATAACCACCGTATTCACGGGCAAAGGGAACTCCTTGTGCCACGCATTGGTCAATGATGTTTGCAGAAACCTCAGCAAGACGATACACATTGGCTTCACGGGAACGATAATCGCCACCTTTTACGGTGTCGTAAAATAATCTGTAGTTTGAATCGCCATCGCCTTGATAGTTCTTAGCCGCATTGATACCTCCTTGTGCGGCAATAGAGTGTGCACGGCGCGGAGAATCTTGATAACAAAATGTTTTTACATTATAGCCCAACTCTGCAAGGGTTGCAGCGGCACTTCCACCCGCAAGACCAGTACCCACAACGATAATATCAATATTTCGTTTGTTGGCAGGATTTACGAGATTTATATCGTTTTTATGGTTTGTCCACTTATCGGCTAAGGGTCCTTTTGGGATTTTGGAATCTAATTTCGACATTGCTTTTTTTTTAGTGGATTTGATTAAAATGAAGGTACAGGGCAATGAAAATAAAGCCTAACGGAATAAATATTGCGTAAAACTGAGTGAATGCCCTTAACCCCTTTGAATACTTATTGTTCCATCCCATACTTTGAAAAGATGAAGAAAAGCCATGCCAAAGGTGAAGTGATAAAAGCACAAAGGCCAAACAGTACAAGCCTGTTCGTACGGGGCTTTCAAATTTATGAACCAACTCTGGATAATAGCGTGTAACATCAAGCGGATTGCTTTCAATGTATTTATGGATTATTTCGGGAAACCAGAAATCGTAAAAGTGAAGTCCTAAAAACGCCAAAACAACAGCGCCGCTAATAATCATATTTCGCGAAGCCCAAGTTGAGTTTTTGTTTCCTTTAAAAGATTTGTAGCTGATCTTCCGTGCATTGTTGTTTCTTATTTCAAGGACAATTCCCATAATAAAATGGAAAACCACCCCAAAAATCAAAATAGGTTGAAAAACGAACTGCACTAAAATATTGTGCCCCATAAAGTGGGACCAACTATTAAAAGTTTCGGGGTCGATAACCGAAGTGATGTTGATGATAAAATGTTGTGTCAAAAACAACACAAGAAACAAGCCGGAAAGTGCCATAGCAACTTTTCGTGCAATTGAAGAAGATAATATTGCCATTATGGTTTTATTTCAAGAATAGTTGTACAAAAATACGCTTCAAGTAGCTTGTTGCCAAACATTCTTAATTGTTTAAAATCTATTTAGAATGGGTTTAAATACATCTGGCTACTTCACCTCCAATTCGGAAGTTGCAGTCTTGGCATTTACTGAAACGCTTACTTTATATTTTCCTTTCGGAAGATACTGTTTCTTGTTTTCGGCTTGCTTCACTTTCACATCATTCTTCTCTAAAAATTTACTGGCTTTTTCGGGAATTGAAAGATCATAATCCAACTCATTTACGCCTTTTGTTGTATCAATGCTCAGCGTTTGAAGTTCCTTTCCGTCTTCGGTTTTGATAGTTATTGTTGCTTTTCCGCTTTGTGGGGTATAAAACTGAATTTTAGTTTTTGGTTCATAAACCTCGCCCCAAGAGCTCCATTTGCTTCCCCAGCGAGGTGAGAAATTTACAGGCTTCATTTCAGAAAGAACCACTTCACCCATTGTTTTATCGGTTAATTTTTGAAGTAGGGAAATATCGGAAACATACAGCGATCGTCCGTGGGTTCCCAAAACCAAATCTTTTGCTTCGGGCTGGATCACCAAATCGTGAACTGCAACATTTGGCAACTCTTTTGAAAATACCTCCCAACTTTCGCCGCGATTGAAAGAAACATAAGCACCATTATCCGTTCCTAAATACAATAGGTTTTCATTTACCGGATCTTCCTTAATCACATTTACTGATGAAGCTGGCAAATTGCTGCTAATGTCTTTCCAAGTTGCGCCATAGTTTTCGCTCACATACACATAGGGTTTAAAATCATCCCAACGATAGCCGTTTAGTGTAACATACACGCGTTCTTTTTTATGTGAAGAAGCTATCACACGGCTCACCCAAAGATCTTTTGGGAAACTGTCTGATATCTTTATCCAATTTCCACCCCCATCTTTTGAAACATAGACCAAACCATCATCACTTCCTGTGTATAACAATCCAAACTGAAATGGGGATTCACTAATAGTTGTCAGGGTTCCATAAGCCACATTGCCAGGTTTTCCGCCCTGGGTTAAATCTTCTGAAATCGCGGTCCAATCATCACCTTGGTTCATGCTGCGCATTAATTTATTTCCGCCCAAATAGAGAATGTCCTGATTGTGTGGACTCAACAAAATAGGTGTTTGCCAGTTGAAACGATACGGACTATCTCCTAATTCGTGTTTTGGCTGAATGTAAACCGGTTCGGCTCCATTTCGGTTCAATCTGTAATAATTCCCAAATTGAAATCCTGTGTAAACAATATTGCTGTTGCGACTATCAATTTGAACTTGCATTCCGTCGCCGCCAAAGATAAATTCATACGGATATTTACCCTCTTGCAACCAGCCAGGACTTGCTTCATAATCGTGTGGCCCTACCCAAACGCCATTGTCCTGCAAGCCACCATAAACATTGTAATTCTTTTCGTTATCTATATTTACAGAATAAAACTGTCCAACCGCAGGAGCATTATTCTTTATCCACGTTTTGCCATCGTCATAACTTATGTTTACGCCACCGTCATTGCCATCAATTAAGTGGCCGGGCATTTTGGGGTCTATCCACAGTGCGTGGTGATCGCCATGGACGTTATCGGCATCAATTGTTTCAAACGTTTTTCCGCCATCGGCAGATTTTAGAATGGGCACACCATAAACATATATTTTGTTAGCATCATTAGGGTCCACGTGGATTTTTCCGAAGTAATAGCCATAGGAATAATACAAATCATCCAAAAAACCTTCGTGGGTTTTCTTCCAGGTTTTTCCACCATCGGTACTTTTGTACACCTCAGCACCAATAACGGGCGTATCAAAAAGCGCGCTGTTGGCATCTTCTAGATATTTTGCCAAATCTTCAGGTTTTACAGTGCCTACGCGAACCATTTGCTTTACATTTTCGGCTTGGTATTTTTCCTGAAAACCGTTCATTTTTAGAAACTCGTTCAGTTTTTTATCGTCCAAGGCAAGAAAGGCAGCCACGTCCATTTTTTTAAAATCGTCTTTAATGAGGATGTCTGTTTCTTCTTTTTTAGCTTCTTCTTTTCTGTGGAATTGGTTGTCAACAATTAAATAAACCGTGTTGTCATCTACCACAGCCGTACCCATACGGCCCATACCCTTGCCTATTGGCAAGCCACTGTTTTCGTTAGACACTTTTGTCCAAGTACTTCCGGCATCCGTGCTTTTATAAACACCACTGCCAACACCACTACCTTCAAAATTCCAAGCTTTACGGTCTTTGTCCCAAGCGGTGGCATACATGGTATTAAAGTTTTTAGGATTTGCGGAAATTTCAATAATTCCTGTTTGGTTATTTATAAAAAGTGTTTTGTTCCACGTTTTGCCGCCATCCATGGTTTTAAAAACACCTCGCTCCTCATTGGGAGAATACAAATGACCCACTGCACCTACAATTACTTCATTGGGATTGGACGGATTTATAAGAATACTACTAATGTGATGGCTGTCTGTGAGCCCCATGTTTTGCCAGGTTTTGCCTTTATCGTCGCTTTTCAAAAGGCCAATCCCGGCGTATGAGGAACGGGAGGCATTCACCTCACCTGTTCCTACCCAAATGGTGCCATTTTGCCAATCTACCGCCACGCAACCCACGTTTTGTGTTGGACTGTTATCCATTACAGGTGTAAAGGAAGTGCCGTTATTGTTGGTATGCCATAAACCACCACTAGCGTAACCCACATAGAACTCGATAGGATTGTTTGGATTTACTGCAAAATCAACCACACGGCCGCTCATAATAGAAGGGCCAATGCTTTTAAAAGGTAGGTTTTTAACAGGAGAAGCTTGTGCCAGTTGTGTTTTTTGACTGATGCTACTTGACACAGTGGTTGCGGGAGTAGCGGGTTGTTGGGAAAAAGCGACTGCGGTAGCTAGGCAGAGCGCCGAAAAGAAAAGGTTTTTCATGGATTTAATTTTTTAAAAGTTGAAGGTACTTAAACGGGGTGAATTTTGCAATTGTTTGATTTATTGAAGCGGTTGTTGAACGATGAGGGACGAAGTACGAAAGACGAGAAGGACTTAGTAGGCTTCAAATGGAAAAAATTATTTATGAATACTTACTTGGCGCCACTGATTTTAGGGCGCTTATAAAGCAGTTTTACCTAACATTTTAAATTTGTAGGAAAAAAGGCCTGTTTTCTTACAATTTAATGAAGTATCTATGGCTTTGGTATGGCGTATCCGTGAATGGGGGTGTCAGTTGTCTATTGGTGGGTTGTGGGGTGGGGCATCCTCGGGTTAGATTCGATGAACATGGGGTGTTGTAGGGGTTATCTAGGGAGTATCTATGGAGTATCTATGGAGTACAGTCGGCATTGACCCGTCCTAAAATAACTATACAGGTTAATAGAATAAATCCTGATATAGTTATACAAATGTAACTGTTAATCCTAAAAGAGCTATACATCTGTTTTATTCATAGTTAAAATACTTATTATAGTTCTTCCATCTTTTATTCAAGTTCCCTGATTGCAGATGGGCCTGGTTGGGTGTTAGATAATCACAGCTTGCGTGTGGCCTTATTTGATTATAGGCTTTGATGCTTTTCTCTATTTGTTGATTGGTTTGCTCAAACCCCAAGGACTGCTGTAAAGGTTGAACTCTGTTTTAATGATCCATTGACTCTTTCCGCCACTGCGTTTTCATAAGGATCTCCGTTTTCCGTCATACTGATGGTTATATTGTTTTTCAGTAATACAGCTACATATTTATGGGAGCAATATTGCGAGCCTCTATCGGAATGGTGGATAAGAGATGCATCGTAGATTTTGTTATTGATGGCCATTGCCAAGGCATCTATGCAGCCTTCCGCTGAGAGGTCTTGGCGGAAACTGTACCCCATTATCTTTCTGGAGTAAGCATCTGTTATTAGACTTAGGTATCCCCACTGATTGGGTAACCGGATATAGGTGATGTCACTGACCCAGAGTTGTTCCGGTCTTGACACAACGAGCCCCTTGACCAGATTTCCGTACTTTCTCATCCAGTGTCTTGAGTCAGTCGTAAAGGCCTTTCTTTTTCGTTGGCGCACCAGCAACTTATGTTCTGAGAGAAGATCGAACAGATAATCCCTGCCCAGATTGATTTTATGCGACATCAATCTGTTCTGTAGCACATAGTGCAGTTTTCTTGTACCAAGTCGCGGCAGGTCCTTTCGGATGGCCAGTACTTCTTGAAGAATGATATCTTCCTTGACCAGGGCGCCCTCTTTGCGCCATAGGGAATCGTAATAAGCATGCCTTGTCTTGCCAAACAATCGGCATAAAACGGCTATTCCTGATTGGGGAAAATCCTGTTTCATTTTGATGACTGCTTGGCACCAGACTTTTTTCTGATGTCAATTTTGAGCTGTTCCTCGGCCACATCTATTAGGGTGTTCAGGGCCTTTATCCTGAGCTCGGCCTCTTGCAGTGCGTTTTGCAGGGCAGCTTTTTCAAGATCTTCGGGGGATGCTTTTTCTCCGGCCATTGGCGAGGTATTTTCAATACAAATCTCGACTTTTTCTGATTTATATTGTAATAACCAACCTCTTATGGTTCTTCCCGATCTGATACCGTAGGCTGCTTGGGCCTCCTTGATGGTCATCCTTCCCTGTTCGACGGCCGTAACTATGGTACGCTTCTGGAGGTTCGTATAGCTTTTGCGCTTAAGGTTTTCCCGGTAATGAACGGAACCGTATTGTTTCATCCAGGTGCCCAATGAGCTCTTGCCAAGTCCATAGATGCGCTCGGCTTCCTTTCTCGGAAGGCCATTTTCTACTTCCTGAACAATTTTCTCGATTAATCGCTTGTCGTAATGACCTTGGGGACTCTTGCGAGATCCATAAATCCCATCTTGTTGGTAGTTCATATACACTGTTTTTGTGTATAGCTATTTTAGGACGAGACAAATTAGTAATGAGTAGTGAGTAGTTAGTGATTGTTATTTGGAATTTAAAAAGTTTTTTCCTTCTAGGCTGAAGTTCTGGAAGACTAAGGGAGAGTTTGTGAATAAGTGCCTTCGGAAATATAATAATCCTTAATTAGTCAAGATCAAAGAGATAACAGACAATCAAATACTAAAATTTATATAAATAGTTTATTCATTATAACTGCTTTGCTCAAAAATTGTAACTTCTCGCGCCGAAACAAGCCCTACATATGAAAACAAACTTGTCCGTAGCCATTCAGGCTGCTTTGGATGCTGGAAAGGAAATCCTAAAAATTTACGAAACAGATTTCAGCGTAGAAACAAAGGGTGATGATTCTCCTTTAACCCAGGCTGATAAAAATGCCAACGAGGTCATCAATGGCTTTCTAAAGATGACTAACATTCCTATAATTAGTGAAGAAAACCGCCAGCTTGATTATTCGGAAAGAAAGGATTGGACACGTTGCTGGATTGTAGATCCGCTGGATGGCACAAAGGAATTTGTTAAGCGAAATGGTGAGTTTACGGTAAACATTGCTTTGGTTGAAAATGGAAATCCGTTGCTTGGTGTGATTTATGTTCCAGTTTCAAAAGAACTCTTCTTTACTTCGGAAGATGGAAAAACTTCAAAAAAGATTACTCTTACTTCTGAAAAAACTACAATTGAGGAAATTTTTGAAAAAGCTGAAATAATTAAACCAGCCGTTATTGTGCCTCCAATAAAAATTGTGGGCAGCCGCTCCCACTTGAATGAGGAAACCAAAAATTTTATTGCGAAAATAGAAAAAGAAAACAAAGTTGAAATAGTTTCAAAAGGAAGTTCCTTAAAATTCTGTTTGGTCGCTGAAGGTTTGGCGCACATATATCCGCGTTATGCCCCAACGATGGAGTGGGACACTGCCGCTGGACACGCTATTTGCAAAGCTGTTGGAGTAGATGTAATTGACCAAAGTACAGGCAAACCTATGCAGTACAACAAATCAAACTTATTGAACAATTATTTTGTAGTAAAAGCCTAATGCAAGACCAATCCAGAAAGAGACATATTGCCAAAACCATTACCTGGCGTATTGTTGGAACTATAGATACTATTCTGCTATCATGGCTTATTACGGGCAATCCTTTGACTGGATTGAAAATCGGTTTCGCAGAAGTGGTTACCAAAATGATTTTGTACTACTTCCACGAACGGGTATGGTTTAAGATCAATCTTTCAAAAAAAGGAGTTGTTCGCGAAAGCCGAAAACGCCACATAGCCAAAACCTTTACTTGGCGCGGTGTTGGAACGTTAGATACTATGTTGCTTTCTTGGTTGGTTACTGGAAACCCATTAACGGGGCTCAAGATTGGGGTGTCAGAACTTTTAACAAAAATGATTTTATATTATCTTCACGAAAGAGTTTGGTATCGAATTGATTACGGATTCAAAAATAAAATAAAATTCATATGGGAGAAACATGTAATTCCACATAACTTCAGTATCACACAAAAAGAACGAAGTGCCTTAATGAATCACGGTTCCTTTCTTATTTGGTTTACGGGGCTTTCGGGGTCAGGGAAATCCACCATTGCAAATGCCTTGGAAAAAGCACTTGTTTCGAAAAAGCATACACACCTATCTTTTGGATGGCGATAATGTTCGCAAAGGATTGAACAATAACCTGTCCTTTTCTCCAGAAGACAGAACCGAAAATATCAGAAGAATTGCTGAAGTATGCCAACTTAATGATTGATGCTGGCTTGGTGGTACTCGCTTCTTTCGTTTCGCCTTACAGAGAGGATCGCGAAAATGTGAAGCGAATTGTTGGATATGATAATTTTGTTGAAGTTTTTGTGAACACACCCATTGCAGAATGTGAGCGACGGGATGTAAAAGGACTTTATGCCAAAGCCCGAGCTGGAGAAATAGAAAATTTTACAGGTGTTAATGCACCCTATGAAGCCCCAATGGCACCGGATGTTGAGATTGATACGACGATGGTTTCTGTGGAAGAAGCGGTTGTTTTGATTATGAAGGAAATAAGTGAGAGAATCAAGAATCAAGAATAAAGAACCAAGATAAGACCAAGTAGCAAAGACTAAAGAGCCTAAAGCACTTATAAAAACAATTAAAAATGAGCAAATACTATTTAAACTATCTCGATGAATTGGAATCGGAAGCAATCTATATCCTTAGAGAGGTTTGGGCACAGTTTCAAAACCCCGTGATTTTATTTTCGGGAGGAAAGGACTCCATTCTTATAACGCATTTGGCGAAAAAAGCTTTTTATCCATCCAAAATTCCTTTTCCATTAATGCATGTTGATACAGGGCATAATTTTCCTGAAACCATTCAGTTTCGTGACGATTTAATAAAAGAATTGGGTGTGCAACTAATTGTGGGCTCTGTCCAGGAATCTATTGATACAGGAAGAGTTGCTGAGGAAAAAGGGAAGAATGCTACCCGAAATGCACTTCAAATTACAACTTTATTAGACGCTATAGAAACTAACAAAGTAGATTGCGCTATTGGTGGCGGGCGTCGCGATGAAGAAAAAGCCCGAGCCAAGGAGCGCTTCTTTTCACATCGTGACGATTTTGGACAATGGGACCCAAAAAACCAGCGTCCAGAGCTTTGGAATTTGCTGAACGGAAAACACTTTGAAGGCGAGCATTTCCGTGCTTTTCCAATAAGTAATTGGACCGAAATGGACGTATGGAACTATATTAAACGAGAAGATATCAAAATTCCGTCATTGTATTTGGCGCACCAGCGTGAAGTGGTTTGGCGAAGCAATTCTTGGATTCCTGTTTCTGAACATTTGAAATTGGAAGAAAGTGAAAAAATTCAAACTAAGAAAATCCGTTTCAGAACTTTGGGTGATATTACTATTACAGGTGGAATTGAAAGTGATGCGGACACTTTAGAAAAAATTGTAGAAGAAGTTGCAGCAATGCGAATGACGGAACGCGGAAATCGTTCAGATGATAAACGATCTGAAACGGCGATGGAGGATAGGAAGCGGCAGGGGTATTTTTAGTTTTGTTGCTTTAGGCTTTAGGCTGTAAGCTGTAAGCTGTAGGCTATAAGCTATATGCGATTTAATAAAGTGAAAATTAAGAATGTTCAAAAGGAGTAAATAATATAAAGTTAGGATGCAAAGACGTAAACTTAATATAAAAGATAACAAGCACAGGACTCAAAGCATAAAGCCTAAAGCATACAGCTTAAAGCATTAAAATATGAGAGATTTTAGGAAATATGACGTTTGGACTTTAAGTCACCAACTTGTTTTGGAAGTTTATAAAATTACATCTGAGTTTCCTGATTCGGAAAAGTTTCAATTAACAAGGCAAATGCAAAGGGCTGCATATTCAATTCCATCTAATTTTTGTGAAGGCTGCGGACGAAATTCGGATAAGGATTTTAATAGATTTGTTCAAATTGCCCTGGGATCTGCTCATGAGCTGGAATACTTTTTCATTTTAGCAAAAGACCTATCTTTTATTAATGATCAAAAACAAAAAGAACTTTCAGATTTGATTAATGAAATTAAAAGGAAGTTATATAATTTGAGTAAGAAATTGAGGGAATAGGCTGAAAGCTATAGGCTTTAGGCAATATGCTATAAGCAAAAGGAAAATAGAAATACTATAATAAATTTGAGAAGAATAAAGCCTAAAGCCTATAGCTTAAGGCCTAAAGCAATAAACATGGAAATTGACAAAAACCAACTACTACGTTTCACCACTGCAGGAAGTGTTGATGATGGAAAAAGCACACTGATAGGAAGACTTCTTTACGATTCAAAATCAATTTTTGAGGATCAATTGGAGGCTGTTGAAAACACAAGTAAGAAAAAAGGACACGACAATATTGATCTGGCCATGTTCACAGATGGTCTAAAGGAAGAGCGTGAACAGGGAATTACTATAGATGTTGCATATAGATATTTTACTACCCCAAAGAGAAAATTTATTATTGCGGATACTCCTGGGCATATTCAGTACACGCGTAATATGATTACGGGTGCGTCTACTGCAAATGCCGCAATCATTCTTGTGGATGCTAGGCACGGAGTTATAGAACAGACCAGAAGGCACTCTTTTATTGCTTCCCTTTTGCAGATACCACATTTAATTGTTTGTATCAATAAAATGGATCTTGTGGATTATGACGAGTCTATATACAACGATATTGTTGCACATTATGAGGAATTGTCTTCCAAGCTCGTGACCCAGGATATTACCTATATTCCAATTAGTGCCTTGTATGGGGATAACGTTGTTAACAGATCTAACAATATGGATTGGTATAAAGGAGCAACGTTACTGTATAGCCTAGAAACATTGCACATTAGCAATGACCTTAATAAAATTGATGCACGCTTTCCCGTACAGACTGTATTGCGTCCACAAAGAGAAGGCTTTATAGATTACCGCGGTTATGCAGGTAGGGTTGCCAGTGGGGTATTAAGAAAAGGAGATGAGGTAGTAGCACTTCCATCTGGTTTTACTTCCAGAATTAAAAGTATTGACACTTTTGACGGGGAAGTTGATGAGGCATTTGTGCCTATGTCTGTATCCATTACATTGGAAGATGAAATTGATATAAGTAGAGGCGATATGATAGTAAGAGCCAATAATAGACCTGAAACCTCGCAAGAATTTGATGTAATGTTGTGCTGGATGAGCAACAAACCTTCACAGCCAAGAGCTAAATACACGGTTTACCACACTGAGAACTCCCAAAAAGCGATGATTAAAAGTGTTTTGTACAAAGTTGATATAAACACTTATAATCGCATAAAGGACGAGGAAACCTTTAGTATGAATGAAATAGGAAGAGTAACCATAAGAACCACTAAACCTTTAATGATTGATTCATATGGAACAAACCGTACAACAGGAAGTATCATCTTGATTGATGACAATACCAATGAGACTGTGGCGGCGGGGATGATTGTTTGATTAACTGAGCCGTAAATACGAACATTATTTTATGTGTTTTATTTTACGGCTCTTTATTTGCTTTCAATTGAGCCTTATTTTGATTATTTATTGTTTAAAAAAGTAATTTGTTTGAAATTTTTACAACAAAACAAGAAAGGCTAATGTAGGATTTTTAACAAATTCCACTAGTGTTTAATATTTATATTCATTGCCTTGGTTTCCAATCATCTGCTGTCAGAGGTTTTTCATTTTCTTATTGTAACTAGCTGTAAGCCTATACTTTAATTATTAACCTATAATTAACATTTAATCGACAAAAGCAAACATTTTATCGAAATAGGTTGTTTACCTTTGCATCTTCAATTTTTTGCGTTGGGCTTTACCTAGTATTTATTCACCAATTTTTTTTGAATTAATTGATTTAAGTTTTAGAAAATAATAGTGCATATTTTAAATACACTTAAAATATAAAATCGTAAAACAATGGAAAACAGCGATGCAGTTAAAATAGGTGTAATAGGTTTGGGTTATGTGGGGTTACCACTGGCTCGACTTCTTGCTACAAAGTACCCCGTGGTGGGATTTGATATAAATCGCCATAGAGTAGAGGAACTTCAAAATGGCAACGATAGCACCTTAGAGGTGGAAGCAGCGTTTCTTAAGAAAGTACTTTTAAAATCAAATCCTATTGGTCTATTGGCTCCTGTTCTTGAAGATGGGTCTATGGAAGATCTACAGGAAAAGCCAAAAGACGGTTTGTTTTGCACAACTGATTTAATGGATATTCAATCTTGCAATTTTTACATTGTAACAGTGCCCACACCCATAGACAAAAATAACAGACCGGTATTAACGGCTATACACAACGCCAGCGAGACGGTGGGTAAAGTTCTCAAAAAGGGTGATATTGTTGTATTTGAATCTACCGTTTATCCTGGGGTGACTGAAGATGAATGTGTTCCAATACTTGAAAGAGATAGTGGCCTTGCCTTTAACAGCGATTTTTATGTAGGTTACTCTCCAGAGCGTATTAATCCTGGCGATAAGGAACATACGGTTGATAAAATTCGAAAAATAACTGCGGGCTCTACCCTTGAAGCTGCGCATAAAATAGACGCTATTTACGCTTCCGTAATTACTGCCGGAACTTATTTGGCGCCGAGTATAAAAGTAGCAGAAGCAGCCAAGGTAATAGAGAACTCACAGCGTGATATAAATATAGCTTTTGTAAACGAGCTTGCAAAAATCTTTAATCTATTGGAAATAGATACACATGAAGTATTGAAAGCAGCTGGGACAAAATGGAATTTTTTACCCTTTAGACCCGGACTAGTTGGCGGGCACTGTATAGGTGTTGATCCTTATTATTTAGCCCAAAAAGCGCAAGAACACGGCTATCACCCAGAAATTATATTAGCGGGAAGGCGTATGAACGATTCTATGAGCGAATACGTTGCATCTCAGGTAGTAAAGTGTATGATAAAAGAAGAAATTTCCATTAATGGAGCTGAAGTGCTGATGATGGGAATTACTTTTAAGGAAAATTGTCCTGACGTCCGCAATACTAAAATAGTAAGTGTGATTGCTGCATTAGAGGATTATGGTATAAAAGTAACCACCTACGATCCTTGGGCAAATCCAGAAGAAGTATCGCAAGAATACAACACTCAATCTACGAAGGAGTTGCCTGATAAACAGTTTGATGGAGTAGTATTAGCCGTTGCACATAAACAGTTTTTGAACCTAGATTTAAAAAATCTAAAAAAGGAACTTTCAATTGTATATGATGTTAAGGGAGTTTTAGAAAATTCAACACAAAAACTTTAGGGTAATTTTTTGTTACACTTTAAATGCTTAGTGGGTGGATTCAAGTGATTATTCATCTTAAATAGCATATAATTTAACGGTTATAAATAAAATATTTTTTCATATCATACTACAATGGACAATTACTGCAGATTGATGATTGAGCGCACTTTTTTATCTGAATCCCCTATTTTGAATAAGTTAAAAGGTTGAGAAAATAATATAAATAAGAATAAAACTGAGCCGAATTAGGGTATGAAGATTATTTCAAAAAAAATCTTTTCAAATAAATCATCTCAACTGTTATTAATTTTTTTAATACAGGGGATAAGTGCGGTTTTGGGTTTTGCAGTGCAATTCTTATTAGCTAGAAATATGACTGTTTCAGAATACGGTCAATTTAGCATCTTATTCAATGCCGTCGCCATTATTTCATTGGTGGTAAGCTTCGGAAGTTCAAACCACATATTGCGATATATTTCTATTTACAATGAAAATAGACGGAATGCCCGACCTGACATGTGCGCGCCTGACCTGTGGCAGGAGCGAAGGAGTGTCATGAACATCCTCGACTCGGTCGATGCAGCCTCGCTGCGCGACCAATCCCGCCTTCCGGCCCGGCGACACCGTCAAGGTGAACGTCAAGGTCGTCGAGGGCACCCGCTCCCGGATCCAGGCCTTCCAGGGTGTGGTCATCCGGCGGTCCGGCGGTGGCATCCGTGAGACCTTCACGGTGCGCAAGATCAGTTTCGGTGTCGGCGTCGAGCGCACCTTCCCGGTGGGCTCCCCGTCGATCGACACGATGGAGGTCGTCACGCGTGGCGACGTGCGTCGCGCGAAGCTGTACTACCTGCGCAAGCTGCGCGGCAAGAAGGCCAAGATCCGCGAGAAGCGCGAGTCCGTCACGCGCTGAGCGGACCACGTCCTGGGCGGGCGGTCACCACAGGGTGGCCGCCGCCGGCGTTCCTGGCGCTCCCGTCCATGCAGCCGTTGCCGGACCATCGCGGCGGGCATGGCAGAGTGGTCGCGTGCACGACGAGCCCGCGCCAGACCGCGCCACAGTCCGCAGCCAGCGCCCTCGCAGCGGGTGGGTGCTCGTCCTGCGCGAGTCGGTCATCATCCTGGTCAGCGCGATCGTCCTGTCGCTGGTGATCAAGACCTTCCTCGCGCAGGCGTCTACATCCCGAGCGGTTCGATGGAGCAGACGCTTCAGGTCGGCGACCGGGTGATGTACCAAGCTCGCCGCCGGCCCGTTCGACGTGCACCGCGGCGACATCGTGGTCTTCAAGGACCCGGGCGGCTGGCTCCCCCCGGTGAAGCCGCCGTCGGGCTCGGAGGCCAGCCTGATGCTGCGTGCCCGTGCTGACCTACATCGGTCTTCTGCCGCAGGACTCCGGTGAGCACCTGATCAAGCGGGTCATCGGGGTCGGAGGTGACCATGTCGAGTGCTGCGACGAAAAGGGTCGCCTGATGGTCAACGGCGTGGCGATCGACGAGCCGGCATCGCGCCCGGCTCGGTGCCGAGCGAGATCAAGTTCTCCGTCACCGTGCCGCAGGGGTACCTGGGTGATGGGGGACAACCGGCAGAACTCCGAGGACTCCCGCTACCACCAGGGCAATCCCGGGGGTGGCGCGGTCCCATTGAAGGACGTCGTCGGGGTCGCATTCGTGACGCTGTGGCCGCTGGACCGTGCCACGTTGCTGCGCAACCCGGGCGCGACCTTCGCCCACGTGCCGGCGCCGACCGGGCCGTGACCGGCAACGCCCTGATCTTCGCCTCGAGCGCAGCCTGCTTCGGTCCGGTGCGGGGTCGTGGTCGGCATGGACGAAGTCGGCCGTGGCGCCCTGGCCGGCCCGGTGAGCGTCGGGGCGGTGGCCGTGGGGCCGTCGACCAGATCGGGGCCGCCCGGTGTGGCCGACTCCAGCTGCTCTCCCCGGCAGCGCGCCAGGCACTGCTGCCCGCCTTGAACCGCTGGGGCTGGCCAGGGCCGTCGGGCACGCCTCGGCGGCCGAGATCGACGCGGTCGGCATCGTCGACTTCGGCTCGCGGGTCTGCGAGCGCTCGCGACGCTCGGCCTCGACGCCGACGTCGTGCTGCTGGACGGCTCGCACGACTGGCTGAGCAGCGGCGGCACCGATCAGCTCGAGCTGTGGGAGGGGACGGCACCGGCGGTGCCGGCGGTTCACATGCGGGTCAAGGCGGACCGCTGGTGCGCGTCGGTGGCCGCGGCGAGCGTGCTGGCCAAGTGCGAGCGCGACGCCTTGATGGTGGCCCACGCCGCCGAGCACCCGGCGTACGGGTGGGCCG
>CAWDWC010000008.1:0-37048 GCA_963805885.1 uncultured Flavobacteriaceae bacterium | reverse complement strand
CGTAAAATGATGGCAGTCCTGGGAAAATCCCCCAATACTTTTATAAAGGATTACCGCTTGGAGCAAGCATTATCTTTACTACAGAAAAAAACAGATAATATTTCTGAGGCTGCCTTTAAAACCGGGTTTAATAGTTCTGCCTATTTTTCAAAATGCTTTATGGATAAATATGGAACTCTTCCTTCAAAATACATACAAGAATATTTAGCTTAACGGCAACTCTTTATAATTCCCCAATGGTTCAAAATTGTCATTTTTTGAATTAATTATAGCGGTGTGTCTTATTCTGTCTCCTTAGTTTTGGGTTATAACTAAAATCAATATTATGAGCAAAACACTTTATGAACGCCTAGGAGGCAAAGAAGGCATTTCATTGATCGTAGATGATACTGTAAATGCGCATATGAATAACCCAGCTATAAACGCCCGGTTTCTTCCTTTTAAAGAAAAACCCGAACAGTTAGCAATTATCAAAAAACACACTATAGATTTTTTTAGTGCTGGAAGTGGAGGCCCCGAGCACTATTCGGGTAAAGATATGGTAACGACCCACACCGGTATGAATATCAGTCCAGGTGAATATATGCACGTAATGGATGATATTTTTGCCGCATTGGATAAGAATTCCATTTCAGAAGATTCAAAGAAAGACGTCTTGGCCATTCTATGGTCTTTAAAAGATATGATTATTTCAAAATAACAACACAAATAATTGATTCGGATTTAATCAAAATATACAAGCCTCAAAGTATTAATATATGGTAAGCACTTTATAACTCGAGTTGATGGTAAAACCGAAAAGCTATACTAACGTTCTTTGAAAAAATTTAATGCAAAAGGTTCTTTATCAGGGTGTTCATATACTTTTTAGGTGAAGGTATTAGAGTAGTCATTAAAAGTGTAAAAACGAAATAAATGATTAAATTGCATGATAAAATTAGAATACTATGCCTTTGTACATGGATATTCATACTGTAGATTCAGATGATTTTTCTGTAGAAGATGTTGTAAAAGCACACATGGAAGATGTGGCAATTCAAGAACGGTTTGGAGTTATTCAGATAAAATATTGGGTAGATACCGATAATAAAAAAATATTTTGTTTGATGAAAGGCCCAAGCAAAGAAGCTTGCAATGCGGTCCATAAAGAATCACATGGAAATACAGCTTGTAATATTATTGAAGTTTCAGACGATGAATACAACCTATTTTTACACGCTACAAAAACCAAAAATGACCTAGCTATTAAATCTTCTGGAGAAGTAGATGCCGGATTCAGAACATTTTTATTTGTTGATACCACTGATTTTACGGGTAATTTTAATCACTATACCAACGAGATTTATAACCTTGTAAGTAATCACTATGGCGTTACTATTGCGCAAGCAGATAAAGGAATTTTAATAACTTTTGTGGATGCAGTAAATGCGGCTAGTTGCGCAATTGAAATTAAGAGATTATTAAATGCGATCCCAGAGCATTACGAATTTAAGATAAGTCTGGTTACAGGAAATCCCGTAGATGAAGATGGCAAGAAATTATTTGAGGAAACAAAGTTTAAAATTAACACCTTTAATAAGATAGGGCATGTTGGCACCATTTATTTGGATTTAAATACAAAGCTAATTTTAGCCAAGGACCCCCACGCTCCAAAATTAAATGGAGCTACATTTAAGGTTGTTAAACCCGATGATTATTCCTTAATATTAAAAGTAGTTACTGTTTTTGAGACTGAAATTCACAATCCTGATTTTAATTTAGATAAGATTTATAATGAAATAGGCCTAAGTAAAGCACAGACCTTCCGTAAAATAAAATCTATTACTGGTTTAGCCCCAGGTCAATTTATTCAAGAACTACGAATGCAGAAATCGCTTTATTACCTTAAAAATAAATCTAAAACGATAGCAGAAATAGCATATGATTTAGGTTTTAATAGCCCTACCTATTTTACAAGAGCATTTAAAAAAAGATTTAGCATACTCCCAAAATCTTTTTCCAAACTATAAGGAACGTCACTTATTTTAATTTCCTATAAAGGAAACTATTGTTATAGTAATTGAAACGATTATGACATTATTACAGGAATTCATCCTGTAATTTTATCGTGTTCAAATTATTCAGTTATCTATTGATAATAATTCTAATTGGTTCAAATTTAAAATTCGTGACTTATGAAACCTGTAAAAATAGCAGCAGCACAGCTAACGCCTGTTTTTTTAAATAAAGAAAAAACCCTGGAAAAAGCGATTTCAGCAATTGAAGAAGCTTCAAAAAACGGGGCAAAATTAATCGTTTTTTCAGAGGCTTTTATTTTGGGCTATCCAGATTGGGTTTGGTCCATCCCACCACATAAAACGGAACAACTAAACCAATTGTATGTTAAGTTAGTTGAAGAATGCAGTTTCAGTACCAGACGACACCACGGATAAATTATGCGAAGCAGCCAAAAAAGAAAATATTAATGTGGTGATGGGAATGAATGAACGAAATTCAGAAACAAGTAACGCAAGTCTTTATAATACTATTTTATTTATAAATAATGAAGGAACCATCTTAGGAAAGCATCGCAAATTAATACCAACAAATTGCGAACGACTTATTTGGGCTCAAGGAAATGGAAGCACACTTAAAGCCTATAAAACGAATATAGGAAAAATAGGGGGGTTAATTTGCTGGGAAAACTTTATGCCTTTGGCAAGAACAGCAATATATGAGGCTGGAACTCAAATTTATGTAGCGCCAACTTGGGATAAAGGTGCTAATTGGTTAGGTAGTATGCAACATATTGCCCGAGAAGGAGGTGTTTTTGTGGTAAGCTGTTGTATGACACTTCATATTGATGACTTACCAGATGAATTGAAGAAAATTTATGCCAAAGATAAAAAATGGATTAGCACAGGCAACAGTTGCATTATAAACCCAAGCGGTGCTATAATTTCAGGTCCTTTAGACGCTAAAGAAGGTATTTTATATGCCGAAATAAATTTGGAAGATATCATTGCGGCAAAACGCAGATTTGATGTAGTAGGTCACTACTCACGGCCGGATGTTTTTCATTTTCGTGTTTACGCTTAAAAATTTAATTTAAAACCAACCAATCATGAAAAATTTAGTAAAAAATGTAGCTCCTTCAGAAATAGAAGCCTTTGCCGCCCAATTGCGGGGTCGCATTATATTGCCATCTGATGCTGATTATAATGATACAAGGAAAGTGTATAATGGAATGATTAATAAATATCCAGGAATGTTTGTAATGTGTGTAGATGTTGCTGATGTAATAGCTGCTGTGAATTTTGGCAGAGAAAATAATTTATTAATTGCTATAAGAGGTGGCGGTCATAATGGCGGTGGCTTAGGTTTATGTGATGAAGGACTCGTTATAGATTTATCAGGAATTAAGTTTGTAAGAGTAGATACTTCAAATAATACAGTTAGAGTAGGGGGAGGAAACCTTTGGGGCGAAGTAGATCACGCCACCCATCCATTCGGGCTGGCAGTTCCGGCAGGGATTATTTCGACCACAGGAGTGGGAGGATTGACCCTTGGCGGAGGGGTAGGGCATTTATCCCGTAAATACGGTCTGACTATAGACAACCTTCTTGAAGCCGATGTGGTTTTGGCTGATGGCTCCTTTGTTACAGTAAATAAAGACCAAAACACTGACCTTTTTTGGGCTATTAGAGGTGGAGGTGGAAACTTTGGTGTGGTTACTTCATTTAAATTTCAAGCGCATCCGGTAAAAACTGTTTTTGGAGGTCCAACTTTATGGCCTATCGAAAAAACAGAAGAAATTATGGAATGGTACCACAGTTTTATTAATAGCGCGCCAGAAGAGTTAAACGGATTCATTGCTACCATGATTATTCCTGGACCACCATTTCCAGAACATTTACACAATAAGCAATTTTGTGGTATTGTATGGTGCTATACTGGAACTATGGATAAAGCAGAAGAAATATTCAAGCCTATAATGGCCAAAAATCCTTTATTCGAGCATGTGGGTGAAATGCCTTATCCATCTATACAAACGCTATTTGACGGATTAATGCCTCCAGGATTGCAATGGTATTGGAGAGCAGACTTTTTTAACGAATTAGGTCCAGAAGTGAGGGCGCAACATTTAAAATTTGGTTCTAATATACCAACACCATTATCGCAAATGCATTTATATCCAATAAGCGGTGCCGCAAGTAGAGTTGGAGCAGATGAAACTCCTTGGGCATATAGAGATGCTAAATATGCGGGTGTTATTGTAGGTATAGATCCAGATCCAGAGAATGCTGAAAAAATCACCACTTGGTGTAAAGATTATTACAACGCTTTGCATCCATATTCTGCTGGTGGCGCTTATTCTAATTTTATGATGGAAGAAGGGCAAGACCGTGTTAAAGCGAGTTATAAACATAACTACGATCGATTGGTAAAAATTAAAGCTACCTATGATCCAGAAAACTTATTTCGAGTGAATCAAAATATTAAGGCCAATAATTAAATAGAAAGAACCCAATAACTAGCTTTACCCAGTTATTATAAAAAGTCCGGCCAATAGATAATATTAGCATACCATTCTGAGCGCGGGCTTTTATCAGCCAGGAGGCTTCCAAGTCCGATAGAACCAAAATTTAATAGTAAGAATAGAGTAAGGCTGTAAATCCTTTTTAACCGATTCTTAGATTCGGCTAATAAATGCGGTCATAAAATTTGAGAATAGCCTAGGTAGTGATTATATTCATTGAGGTATTTCTTATATTAAGAAACGGGCCTAATACAGCAAGGATTTTATGGGAGTGAGAAGAATCAATGCGATTTCTTAAATGACTTTCAAGTATGTCAAGTTGTCGAGAGTTGTTCAATGAGCTCAAACCTGTTCGAAATTTAGTAAAGAGCCTTTTACCATTCATACGGTCCAAAATTGTGGTTATATTATTATGGCGCTTATCCTGCTGGATAGTTTTGAACATTTTGCAGATGTCCTGATCTCTACCTTCTAAAATTTCAATAAAAGTTCCTTCCTTATATATTAATATTCCGGTAATATCCTTGGAAAAGTTATTTTGGCGGATTTCATAAAATAGTTCCTCCAAATGCTTTTCTTCAAATAATTTAACGGCATTGCTAATATAAACTATTGTTCGCATCATAATGTTTAGGGATATAATACAAAACAAAGCTATTTAAAATTAGAAAGCAAACAAGGTTTTGTTAATTGGGCTTTATTTAAGATGCTGGCAATCTTATAGTTAAAATGTGAAATGTTTACTCTCAATTTCCCAATACCTAAATAACACCAAATAATTTTTTGTCTTAAGGTGTTCTGGTTTTAGGCCACTTTGCTTTGTAAGAAAAGCAATAGTTATTTTTATGAATCCTTAAATTTGATGGTATCTACAAAGGAAAGTAAGGGTGTAGTAAATTGTATAAGATTATTTTACTATTGATTGGTAGGAGTTATTCATTCAATAATTTCGTAGTCAATAGCTAATTTTCGCAAAGCTCTTAAAGCAGAACCACTGTCTTTGTCTTCCACTTCAATTTCTACAGCATCTCCTTCTAATAGTATAGCTGTAAGTTCATTAGATAGGGATTCATTCATGTTTGATGAAAGCGCTACTATACATTGGGCTATCGCTCTTCTATCTGGCCGCTGGGCATCACAAGACAATAAGTTTATTTTCATCTGTATAAAATATTTGAGAAATAGGAAGATGGAATGCCCCAATATATATCTTCAGTTGATTTGCAATTTGTTAATAGGCATTTCATAGAACTGATTTATTAATGCAATATACCACAATTGAAGGAGGTGAATTTTTCATAATTCAAAATCTCGTCGCTCGTATTTCGTACTTTTAAAAAAACCAACAATTCCACACTTAAACAAATCCACAATAATAAACTAACTAATATGCGGTCATTTAATTTAATGGCACCATCTTTGCAAACTAATAATTATTAATAAATTAAATTACATTACAATGAGTAAAGGAACAGTAAAATTTTTCAACGACACTAAAGGTTTTGGATTCATCACTGAAGAAGGAGTTGAAAAAGATCACTTTGTACACATTTCTGGATTAATCGATGAGATTAGAGAAGGTGATGAAGTTACATTTGACCTTCAAGAAGGAAACAAAGGATTAAACGCAGTAAACGTAAAAGTTAACTAATTATATATTCTTATATTTTCAAGAAAAGCCCGTCTTAACCGATGGGCTTTTTTAATACCCATATTCTTCATCCACCAAAACTAGTGGAACTCATTACTCACTACTCACTACTCAAAAGTATACCTTTGCTCTGCTGTAGAAGATGCATTAAGCAATTGATTAAAGACTTTTATGGTATTAAAATCACGGGTAATCGATTCAGATACAGCAATTCCGGAAATACCCGTTTCTAAGATTGCCGCAACATCTTCTGTTGTTATGCCACCAACCCCAATAATGGGAGTACCGGTTTTTAAAACATCTGTAATGGCAGTATAGCCAGTTAAACCTAAAGCTGTTGGTAAATTAGTTTTAGTTTTTGTTGCTCTAAAGGGGCCTAGACTAATATAATTTACTTGTTTGTCAAGTAGTGTTTCGCAATCCTGTATGGTATTTGCAGTTCCACCTATAATTTGCCAAGAGTATAAATGCTTTCTAGCTACAGAAGGGGAGGCATCTGTTTTTCCTAAATGAACTCCATCTGCCTTAACTTCTCTGGCTATTTTATAATAATCGTTAATAATCAGTCTGGTCTGAAAATGACCGGTAATTTCTCTAGCCTCATGGGCTGCTTTTAAAATTTTCTTTTCTGAAATGCCTTTTAAACGCAATTGCACTAATTCCGCCCCGGAGTTACAAGCCTTCTGGATATTTTCCAAATGCTCCTTCGTAGAACTTCCTTGCGTTATATAATGTAGTTTGGGAATCATTGTGTTTTGTTGGTGTTCGCCTCAATGGAAACAGAATCCTTAACCGTTGTAGGCTGAATATCTATTTCAGTTTTCTCAGGATATAAATCTTTATCAGTAAGTCTTTCCGAAGCTTTCCAGGTTTCGCCCAATTGTTTTAAAATTAATGTATTCCATTCGCTTGGATGTTTCGCATCTACCCATACTACGTCGCGATATTCCACATCTATCAATGCCAAATCTGGTGTAGCGGCACCGTCAAATTTTTTGCTGTCGTCGCGTTTTGAGGTTACAGTCGATAATACAAACAATCGTTTTCTTCCAGCAATCTCTTTTATAAAAGGTCTAAATTCTACCGGTTTGTTTACAGACCAATCATATTCTTTTCTCGATTCAATTACCTTTAAGGGCATTGCGCTTACACCAGCCAATCCTTCTTTCTTTGCTGCGTGATTGTAATAGTACAATTTATCTGTTCCATCTGCAGGTACAAGAACGCTGAATGACAAACTTGTGCGTTCTTCGCCAATTGGTTCTAAGCCAAACCAGTGGTATAATCCGCTAAAGGCGTCGACATCCATTCCGCTGAAATTAAAATCTGTTACAAAAGGTTGCTGATTTTGATCGTCTGCCAAATCTGGAATTTTTACTGCCGTTTCCATATTCCAAGGCAACGGATCTGTAAATCCTGCTAAAAATTGTAAGGATTGCGCTTCAAGTCTTGAAACTCTTTCTGCCAAAGTATTCTGTCTTGTTAGGAAAGGGTAATTTTGAATTTCATCTGGAGAAATATAAGTTCCTTTTCCAATTGTTATGCGCTCTATATAATCTGAAAATCCGTGAACGCCAGGTTCAATTACCATCACGCCGCCATAGGCAGGGTAGGGGAAAAAGAAACCTTTCCAACGTATCAAACTCACAACTTGTACCCATTTACCGCTGTCGTCTTTCATATAAAAAACTTCGGAGGGCTCTAAATTAAAAAGCTGGAAAATATTAAAACGCTGTACAACCGCATTGTAGGTGTTTCGGCTAAAAGCTAACGATTCGCCAATCGAAAATGTTACCGGAATTCTATTTTTATCTGAAAACCTTGGGAAAGGGGAGGTGCTTTCAACCGCAAAAAGTTCTTCCGTATTGTCATTTATACGCTGCCAAATATATTCCTCTGCTGGTTGTACCGCCATTGTCCATTGGTTAGTACTATCAACGCGCACTAATTGCGGTGGCGATACTTCCTGTGTTTCGCCAATACTTTCATACGCCATTGTAACAATGTTGTTATACGGTTGAATGCGTTCGTTTTGGGTTAATGGAAGCTCATCTAATTCAATTAAATTTAGATTATTATATACATTATAGGTCTGCATATATTTATACAGCCCAATTTGCCAGCCAAAAAACCAGGCGCATGCAAAAAATGCTACAATTCCCAATAGGATAAGAATCCGGCGCCCCCCATTAAGCGCACTTCTAAACTTTGAGATTGCAAACCATAAAAACAAGCCACCTATTATTATTAGAAAAATAAATTTCCGTAGAAAAAGTAGAACCGGTTGATAGTCATCTCGTAAAAAGAATATTAAAAGCAGTAATATTATACTGCCTATAATAACAATTCTCTTTTGTTTAGGCCCTTTTTGCCAGTATTTTTTCATCCTATTAAACTCAAAGATTTAGTGTGTTTCTAATTTTAGATTTCTAATATTTTACTCACAACTCACAACTCACAACTCACAACTCACAACTCACAACTCACCTCATAACTATTTTATCATCCCCTTATCCTTCAATCTATCCCTAGCACTTTGTTTTGGGGCCTCGCTTTCTGTATTTGGTTTTGCTTCAGGCTCAATGTCTTTTTTGGGTTCAAAATTCTCGCGGATGTCTTGGGTAAATTCGCCAATACTTTCTTTGCCCTTAGCATATGCTTTTTCCAGATTTTCTTTCTTGGTTTTATCTCTCGCAAATAGAAATAATGACGCGATGTAAGTACCAAGAATTGTTGCCACGATTGCCGATATAAAATATTGAAGATAATTAACCACAAAAGGTAATACAATTGAAATTGCAGCGGCTACAACTAAATATAATAATGTAATCCAAACCAACCGCAAGAGAAAATTCTGTTGATGTATAAATCCTTTTCGGTTTTCAGGCTTCATCTGTAACTCTTTACTATGCGTGAGCTTATTGAAAAACCGGTATAGACGATTGCTTTTAGATTCTGTCCAATACAAGATTATTCCGAATAAAACGGCAGCGATAAAAACTATGATTTCAAAAGTCATTCTGTTTTGGTTTTAAGTTCTTCTAAGATACAATCTATAGCCCAATCTTTATAACTACCATTCCATAAAGTAAATTGCTTGTAGAATCTTTCTTTGTCGTACCAATATAAATGCACAGGATCTGCAGGCACAATTCTAGTTAACAATTGCCAGATTATTTCTTGATTTTCAGGTTTAAGCGATGAATGTGGTTCTTGTAAAGCCTTGATATAGATAGGTTCTATTACATTTTCAGGCATTAAATCACGTTCAACTATTTTTTTCTGGTTGTAGATTTCAACACACATAATTTGCCTTTGTGCTTCAACAGGTAATTCGTTTAGATATTTTTTGAATAATAATCTACTGTTTAAAATATCGCCAATGGGGTGTTCCGGTTCTTTTAAATAAGTTGAAAATAGATGTTTTTTAATGCGTTCATAACGTTCCGTTTTTGTCACTTTGGAATAATTAACCTCAGTAATAATATCATTTTTAAGCCGTATCAGCAATTCTTCGTGCTCAATATGAAACAGTAACACATCGTATGTAGTATTTTTAATTGCCTGATTGAATGATTCTTTAGATTCAAAAACCAGTATGGGTTTTATAAAATCCTGAAGCACAAAAACACCCCCGAAAGCTCTTGTGTAAAAGGAAGATATATCTAAAACCAAATCGGTCAATTTTAGTTTCCGGTTGCGTAAATCGCCATATTTATTGGCAGAATCGAGTATCTTTTGATGAATTTCCCGATTGATAAAATTATTTCCTGTATTGAATAATTTTATAAGATCTTCCTGTTCTTTTTGTTTTGTTTCAAGATCGTCAAGCAATTGAAAACTTATCGTGATTTTGTTATAGTTCAGCAAATCGAACGATTCATAATACGCATCTATATTCTGATCTAACTGAACCACAAGGGCAGAATCTTTGGTTATATCATTAATTTGATTGCGATAAGCCGCAAAAACCGAATCCATCAAATCACGGTCAAAACTGTGATAAGGCATAAAAACCGGTTTGCCTTCCTGTTTTGGTGAAACAATTATGGCATTTGCATTTGCCTCGCCTATATTAAGGTAAAAGTTATTGCCTTTTTCTTCGGCAATCTCTGGACTCCAGCCGTTTGCATCTATTGAAAACATTGATAATTTACTTGGCGAAACCCCAAGCAAAGCCAAACAACCGTTGTAACGTTTTACTAAACTGCCGTTCACATTTACAAGACCATTGCCAAATAATCCAGTTTGTTTTAATTTTTCCAAAATGGTTTTTTTATGTGCCTAACTATATTCGGTCCGGCTCTTCAAAGTTTGATTTTACTTAAAACTGCAACTGTTTTTACTCAAAAAACTGCCGTGCGGCAATTTGTACTTTCATATCGGCAATGCGCCCTTCAACCTGTCGTTTAAAGTCGGTATCTGCAATTGTTGCCACATTGTCTAAATATCTTACTGTTTCCTGCCTTCTAATATCACTAAAATTAAGACCTTTCATATTCTGTTTCATCAAATCCTGCAACATTTTGAATTTTGTGTCGTAATCTTTTTTGAAATAAAGTGTTGGATCTTCAAACCATTGCTTTGGCAAATCGAAATCTGATAACCGCAATGAAATGGCGCTCTGAATGTTTCTGATATCACGGGAAGAGAAAAACGCGAACTCCTTTTGAATGTTTTTATACAACTCAGCGAAAAATAAATGTTGATTGGTGTCAAATTGTTGTTCCGTACGCTCATAAATTTCCAAAACCTTGGCTTCAGTCGGTTTTTCGCTCTGATTTAATATTTCGCCCAAATTCTGAATTAATCCTTGTTCACTAAGAAAATTATATTTTTCAGGATTCGTCATATTCACAAAATTCGGCATCGTTTTTTCAAACTTGCGCCACCAAAGATAATCTTGGTCTATAAAATCTGGAATGGTTTTGGCACCGTCAATTTTAAATCTACCTTGAACACGGCTTATTACTGCTTTGTCCAACATTTCAGGCAAGTTGGTAAAAAGACCGATGCTACTATTGCCATAATTTATGGCGTAAGCCCCCTCGGTATATCTTAGGAAAACGCCAATAACTTCTTTTACACCGGCCGAAACGCCTTGCGTGGTGCGTTCCTGCAAATTATTTTCGGCATCGTCAATGGGTGCAAATATCAGTCTTGTTGGATCGCTTAAAGGTTTCATCCATTGCACCATTTTCTCGGCGCTACCTCCTTGAAAGGTGGATATCAGTGTATCTGGCATTGGGTGAAAAAGAAACGGAATATCCATAGCATCGCAATGTTCTTTCAACCTAGTGGCAATGGCCGCGATTAACATACTTTTCCCTGTTCCAGGAATTCCATACCCCATGAATACAGGCATAAATCCACCCAATTCTTGAAACGGGTTTTTCTTCGCCTGAAAATCATAACTCAACAACCGTTCGGTTAAACGTCGTGCGAAGTGCTTCGCATCGCGGTTTCCAACAATTTCCTCAAATTGTATTTTATTGAACTCCACACTTTTTGCAGTGCCTTCCATGGTATTTTCCCATCCTGAAATGGCGAAGTCGCTTTTTTCAAGTTTATAGGTTCGGTCTTCAATGGTTTCGGTAAAATCCAACGAAGCGATTCGCATCTGGATTTCAGCAATAATCGCTTCAAAAAACACAACGCTAAAAACGGCTACATCTTCATCGCTTGTTATAATTTCTGGGTGATTCAGGTATTTGTCGAAGTAAAACAACATACACGAAATACCTTTAAGTGGCGACATTAGCGACAATTCTGGAATGCCGGCAAACTTATTTTTCATGACCGCCAAATCGTCTGAAACGGTCGGTTTTAACTCGTATAATATCCGGTAGGCGCAGCCGTAAAGCATAAAGGCCGTAGCGGTTTGCTGTTTGCTGTCAAATTCGTGTCTTTGGCCAGCATCTAAAGTAGAAAGCTTTTCGCTTAACGCTGACAAACCGGATGCATCCGCATAATTGTCACGTAACCAAATAGCCATTGTCAATCCCTCTTGCAAGGCCAAAAGTGCTTGGTTTAACCTTAACGGAATGGCAACTGAATCTGGTAACAATCTCTTTTTTAGGGATAAGATTGTCTTCGAAATGGAAATAACTTCGTTGGTGGCCGTGCCATTTGCCTTTGCCAAATACATCATAATTGACGTATCTGCTACATTTTTGTCGCGGCTTTTTGCTTTGTTGCCTTGTTCCCATTGTATTCCTTTTAAGTAGGAGGTTGCCTCATCACGAAGTGCTTCCAATTCAGAAAGTTTTATGGGAAATGTACTGTTGTGTTCCATTAATTTAATTTTAATTCAGGTATTTCAATTGGGTCTAATGTGAGTGAATGGAGTGTTTCCGGAATTTTATCATACAGCAGCTGCATTACGCGGTGGGAGGTAAACAAATACTTTTGGGGTTTTTTACTCTCCCAAATTTGCAATTCTTGCCTGTTGAAAATATTGCCTTCGCTAAAATTGCCGGAACTAGTTATTTCATCAATTGAAATTGAAAATGCGTGTGCCGAAATATCCAGTGTTTTATCTACAATCCCTTTAAGCAAAACGTGTGTTATTTCCAGTTCATCTTTTGCAAAAATGCTGTGCAACGGCCCAAAATCCATTACCCGTAATTTTTTCGGTAATAGCTTAGGCAGTTTTTTGTCAATTGCATAGGCCATCATATCCAAACTCATATTCCTATCGGCAACGGTTTCTAACACTTGATAGATAGTTTCGGTATATTCCTCCAGCGTTTGTTTATACAAATCAAAATTCAAAAAGCAGATAAACGCACGGTTATGTGTAATGTCATAAAAACTCCAACTCACCATATATTCGCCTTCACTCTTGTCTGTATTCAATACTATTTTACCTTGAATAAAACGTCGAAAAATATAGTTTTGGTCCACAGAAGTATAATAAATTATGGATGCTGCCTGCTGTAATTTTTTTTCTGAAATGGGTTCGTGTTCTTTTAAGAGAGTTTCCAGAAATTCTTTTTTTAATGTATCTATTGCCGGTAACTTATCTAAATGCTCACGCTTAAGGCTAAGATCATTGATAAGGTATCTAAATTCCAAATAATTGGGAAATCCAGATTCAGTAAGGTCAATCCGCATTTTTTCCTCCTCATCAAAAAGATATTTTATTCTGAAGGCTTCAAGGGAATAGGTAAGCAACTCACAATATTGTTTTATAAAAGTTACTTCCAGGGCAGTACAAATATCCATTTTCGCCATTGCCTCCTGAAGATTTTTAAACGCGTGGTTTACAATCTTAAAATATACCTTGTACTGATCCTTGGTTTCAAGAACAGCACTGTCTAAAGGGGTAACTATGGAACTTAGTGACATGTATTTTAATTGTGAATTATGAATTCAGAATTATGAATTTGGGAAATATAACTTAGGACCGCTTTGCTATAGGACGCTAGAGGCAGGACTAATTTAAATCAAACTAAAAACTTGATGTTTTCAAACTTAAACCTTTTGTCTTATGTTTCACGTTATTTAGTCCTTTATCATTTTTATTACCGTCTCACTTCTCACGTCTCACGTCTAACTAAGAAGATCATCTGTCGCCGTTGGTTTTGGTGGTGTTGGATTGTCGTTATTTCCTGAGGGAGCGTTTGCATCTTTTGCGTAATATTCCTCAAAGATTTCTTTCATATCGATACCGTAACGGTCTGCGAAATTTTTCTGGATTTCGTTATCTTTTTTCCTGATTTCCTGCAAAGATTCGGCATAGCTGGAGTAAACACCTTGCATCACCTTTTCGTGAACTGGAATATTGTCCATCATATCTTGTCGGGCCTTGGCACTGGCACTGTGCATTGAAGCTAAGGTAGCGCCAATATGCTCATCCGTTTTAACTCCTAAATGCTCTAAAATTGCGGCAAACTCTTGATCTGTTCTAGCCTTTAATGCCACAACATACCCGTCATAATATTTAAGTCGCTCGTCTGTATCGCTCTTTAATTTTGCACGGTGCGTTTGTAAGTTGCTGCGTAAGGATGTTAATACCTTAATAGTAAGATTGTGCTTTTGAACGAAACTATCTTTACTTGCGGCTAGAGTAGTGTACGCATTTTTAAGACCTTCCAATTCTTCAACTTGCTGTTCAAGGGTCGTAACTTTTCCAATCGCCTCGCTATAGGCAGGCGATTGCTTATCGCTGATTTCTTCCAAAGCCTGTCTGGCCTGCTTTAAAAGCGCATATTGTTGCTCTAGTTTAGCTTCAGTTTCCTTCTTTTTTTCTAAGGCTTTAGTATGGTTTTTACTGGCTTCAACTATTGCTACTTGCAGTTTTTCTTCAACCTCCTTAATTTCAACTTCCCGGTTTTTAAGACGATCTACAGCAGCCTGACTTTTATAAGAAAGTTCGTTTAATAGAGTTTGAACGTCTGCACTCTCAATACGTGCTTGGAACATCTGCTTTGCCTTCATGTCTGCTCCGTCACGGTTCTTTTGTGCGGCAACCAGATCCTGTTCCTTTTTCTTTATTCTAGCTTTGCGGCCCCAAAGATTGTTCCACCAGTTGTCCGTTACTTTTTCGGCATCTTCAAGCTCCATTTTTGCGCGTTCAAGATCTTTTGCAGCTTGATCTATAACTTTTTGTTCCGCTGGATTTAGCGTGCTAAATTTTTCAAAAACAATTCCCACTTCATCTTGGTAATCGGTAAGATCTTTAATGGCATCCAGCAAATTACCGCGATCTTTTTCGGCCATCCCTACAACATCGTCTAAAGTGGCATTTAGAATTCGCTGTCTAACCTCAGGATCATCTTCTTGGGCCAATTTGCTCTTCATCTGGTCTACGGCCTTGCCCCAGTTGACATCCACCTTACCCTGTGTGCTATTTTTATCTGTTTCTAATAAATCAAAATCGTCTGCCATTGTAGCTATTTTTTTAAGTTTTTAAATTTTTGGATTTGAACGGTCAATGTCGGAAAAAAAAATGATTTTTTAAATTAAAATTTTTAAGGAAGTTGTTTTTCCGCTATTCATTTTACATCAAAGACATACCAGAAGTAAATACTCACTACTCACTACTAACTACTTTAGAATATTCCATAAAATAATCCTCAAATCTTTTCAGCATGGGGTGCATTTTTTCTGAATACAATACATACTGGCATTTTTGAATACTTTGGGTAATGGACATAATGGCTGCATAGGCCGATTTTTGGGTTAGAAAGGCAGCGTCGTCTATGCTGAACAATTTTAAATCAGCAATACTCACCCCATTGGTCAAAAACAACTTGTTCATACTCTTGGGCGTGGAGATAAGAATGTCAACCCCCATTGCGATTTCCGATTTTTGCACATCGTTATGAAGCTCTTCATAGCCTACATAAACCCGTAACGAATTGTTTTTGGTATAAAATAAGAAGGTATCGTATAACTCCATCGCGATTTCCTTATTTTCTACTAAAACTAAGGCCCGTGGTGCATTTCCGATTGCTCTACATTTTAATTTTTGAAGTGTGGTAAGTATAAGCGTGGTCGTTTTTCCGCTATCCTTTGGAGCTATGCAATACACATTGGCGCCGCTTTTTATAATAGGAATACTTGCGCTCTGAAATGGAGTAGGGGTAGTTATTTCAAGCTGGGCAAGCTTCTCTTGGATATCGGGATGTAATTTTTTAAAAGGCATAGGAATATAATAAATGAAGGCTTAGGGTGCTATTTAGGCTAATTATGGCAAAGATACTGCCTACAAACGACATAGGGGTGCGTTGTTGGGTTTTCTATTTTGATCCAATCGGAAGAAGCAATATCATGATTCAAAATAGCCTGTCCTGAGCGGAGACGAAGGGTCATTGCGAGCGTAGCGTGGCAATCTCATGAGTGTATTTACTGTCATGAAGGGAACTAGACCTGGGTAGATTTCTTCGATTGTTTCTCTCTTTTCTTTTTGCCATTGCCGCACCCTTCGATTGCGCTCAGGGCAAGCAAGAAACAAAAAGGTCTAGGCTTACGAAAAGATTCCTGAAAATTTCTTTATTTCCGGCGCAAAAATAAAGCTTGTAGCATGCTAAGATTGGCAGCGGAAAATTTTATGAGAGAAACTACCAAGGATTTTGTGTACTAAGAAGGATTTTTGCTTTATCCTCCAATAAATTCATTTTCTACGGAATTTTTTCGATAGGCCGAAGGGAGAGATGGAAGCTACAACTTAGTTTAACTTTTGTGGTTGCTTTTTATCGGGAGCGGAATTACACATAGGCGGGTTAACTAAGTTGAATTTTCGATTTGCTTCAGTCGCTCCTTGGGTCGCTTCTTCGCAATGAGGAACTACAACTCCGGCCTCAATACTTCCCAAACAGTATTAGCAACAATCTTATGCCCCGTAGCGGTGGGATGTATCCCGTCATTCTGGTTTAATTCCTTGATCCCACCAACATTCTTCAAAATAAAAGGAATAAAGGCTAGATTATTTTCTAAAGCCAGATCGGAGAAAATGGTTTTAAATTGGGTTGTGTATTCCTGTCCCATATTGGGGGGTAATTGCATCCCAGCCAAAATGATCTTTGTATTGGGGTTTTTGGCTTTTACCGCATCTATAATTGCTTGCAGGTTTGCTTTGGTTTCTGTTATAGGTACACCGCGCAGCCCATCGTTTGCGCCAAGTTCCAGAACGAATATATCTATATCTTGGTTGAGGATCCAATCGATTCTACTTTTGCCGCCGGCGGAAGTTTCCCCACTCACCCCAGAATTTACAACTTCATATTTCAACCCCAAGGAGTCAATTTTAGCCTGGATAATGCCTGGAAAGGCATCGTTGGTATCATCTAGGCCAAGTCCTGCTGTAATACTGTCGCCAAAAAACAAGATGGTCTTGTTTGAGGTGGTTGCTGGAGCTTCCGTTCCAGTAGTAGTTTCTGTTGTATCTACAGTAGCTTTTGATTTTGTATCATTTCCGCAGGATAGTAACACAAAAGCCAATAGAAAATAACAAAACTTTAAGAGGTTTCGACACGGGGAAACTGTACTATTTAATTGGCTTTGTGTAGTTTTGGACTTCGGCATAAGTGCTGTGATTATTATAAAAATTATTTGAATGTCCGTTCGAGCGCAGTCGAGAACTATTGGAAGTTACAAAAGACGTTTCGACTGCGCTCAACGTGACATTCGTGAAATAATTAAAATTTTAATAAATAACTATTTCATTACCTCTATAAAATATAAATGACAAAGATATTAAAGATTAACGGGCTGGAAAAGACTTATAAAAGTGGTTCTAAGCAATTAACGGTCCTTCATAATGTTTCATTTGAAGTTGAAAAAGGACAAACATTCTCCATCGTTGGGCCGTCGGGTAGTGGAAAGACCACCTTACTGGGCTTAGCTGCAGGATTGGACACACCCAGTGCAGGCACGGTTGAATTATGCGGGCATACTTTAAACACCCTTAATGAGGACGAACGCGCACAGTTGCGCAATGAAGAAGTGGGGTTTATTTTTCAGGACTTTCAATTATTGCCAACCTTAACCGCACTAGAAAACGTTAGCGTGCCTTTGGAGCTACAAGGCGCCAAAAACGCCGTTAGCAGAGCGAAGGAATTATTGGAAAAAGTGGGTTTGGGAGATCGCGTTCACCATTACCCATCACAACTATCGGGTGGGGAGCAGCAGCGGGTAGCTGTTGCAAGAGCCTTTTCAAATAGCCCTTCAATTTTATTTGCAGATGAGCCTACCGGCAACCTAGATGAAGAAACCGGTGAAAAAGTGATACAATTGCTTTTTAACCTTAATAAAGAGGCAGGAACTACGCTAGTGATTATTACGCACGACTTAGATTTAGCCGCAAGAACACAGCAAATTTTACGACTGAAAGGAGGCAAGATTTTAACGAATGAAACAACCGTACAAATTTGAACAATCCTCAGTTAAAATCTAATATCAGACGCCGCTTGGCTTTTTAAAATGGCTTGGCGCGATGCCAAAGCGAGTAGGGCGCGCTTACTGCTTTTTATGGCTTCCATTATATTGGGGATTGCCGCCGTAGTTTCCATTCAGTTATTCAGCCAGAACCTAAACACTAATATACAACGGCAATCAAAATCGTTGATGGGTGCCGATTTCCTTATTGATACGGATCAGCTTCCGAATGAGCGGGCGCAGGCAATTATAGATTCCTTAAAACCAGATGCATCGGAAGTAAATTTTGTTTCGATGGTCGCTTTTCCTAAAAATGACGGTACTAAATTAGTCCGTGTTCGTGGCTTACAAGGTGATTTCCCTTTTTACGGAACACTTAAAACACAGCCAGTTACAGCCGCCACTTCCTATCAAGCTTTAGGTGGTGTTTTGGTAGATGCCACTTTAATGTTGCAATACAACCTTCAAGCGGGAGACTCCATAAAAATAGGCGAAATAACCCTGCCCATCGCAGGCGCATTAAACGCTATTCCCGGAAATAACGCCGTCTCCAGTTCTGTAGCACCCTTGGTGGTTATTCCTTATCGATTTATAGCGGACACCGAATTGTTACAGTTTGGAAGCCGAAAGGAATATCAGTATTTTTTCAAGCAACCCAATACCGATCTGGTGGCATTGGAAAAAAAGTTGCAACCCATGCTCGAGGCAGAAAACGCAGATTTGGATACCCACACCAGCACCAGCAGCAGATTGGGGCGCCGGTATGACAATGTAGGTTCGTTTTTAAACCTAACCGCCTTTATTGCGCTCTTGCTAGGCTGTGTAGGGATTGCCAGTTCGGTAAATATCTATATCAAGGAAAAAATAAAGGCGATTGCCGTCTTAAAATGTATGGGTGCGTCCAGAAAACAAAGCTTTTTGATTTTCCTGATTCAGATTGCGGGTATAGGAATCTTGGGAGGTATTATTGGAACCGCGATAGGAGTGGGGCTGCAGGAACTTTTCCCCATTGTATTAAAAGAATTTTTACCGTTCGATTTAACCATTAGCATTACCGCACAACCCTTAATCATAGGCGTTCTTTTAGGCTTGGTGATGTCGGTTTTATTTGCCTTATTGCCTTTATTGCGCACTTGGTACGTTTCGCCTTTGGAAGTGCTTCGGGTTAGTGGAAACACCTCAAGACAATCAAAAAAAGCCACCTATAGCGTTATTGCTATAGTTGTTTTATTTTTATACGTCTTTTCCTATTGGTTGCTGCAAGATTGGTTATTTGCATTGGCCTTTATCGGCGGAGTTCTCGTAACCTTCGGTATCCTTGCAGGTATTGCAATTGGTAGCATGAAATTGGTTAAAACCTACTTTCCCAAGGGTGCCGGGTTTACTACACGGCAAAGTTTGCTGAATTTATTTCGTCCCAACAACCAAACCATTGTACTGCTTGTAGCTATTGGTTTGGGGACCTTTTTAATCAGTACGCTTTACTTTACAAAGGATATTTTACTGGATAAAACAGCAGTAGGCCAAACCTCAGAAAGTGCAAACTTGATCACTTTAGACGTGCAAACAGACCAAATTGATGAGGTGGTAAATACCTTTAAAGCGAATGATCTGCCTGTATTGGATAATATTCCGCTGGTTACCATGCGGATGCACAGTATAAAAAATGAATTGGTAAGCAGCTTGCGAACGGATACTACTTCACAAGTAAAAGGCTGGCTTTTAAATCATGAATTTAGAACCACCTATCGCAGTGAACTTACCGATTCCGAAGAAATTATAGCAGGGGAGTGGGTGGCTGTGCACAAAACAGGGGATACCATCCCAATTTCTATCTCAGATAATTTGGCCAATGATGCAAAGATAACCATTGGCGATCCTGTTGTTTTTAATGTGCAAGGCGTACTGATGCAAGCCGTGGTTACCAGCATCCGAAAAGTAGATTGGACCAATCTGCAACCTAATTTTTCAATCGTTTTTCCAAAAGGCGTATTGGAAAATGCACCACAGTTTAACGTGTTGGCAACCTATACTCCAACGGAAGCCAGTTCAGCAAAGCTGCAACGGGAATTGGTGACTAAATTCCCCAATGTGTCTGTTATAGATTTAAGACAGGTATTTACGGTAATAGAAGACATCCTGAATAAGGTATCCTGGATTATCAATTTTATGGCATTTTTCAGCATCCTTACAGGGATTATTGTTTTAATAGGCTCAGTGCGTACCAGTAAATACCAGCGCATAAAGGAAAGCGTCTTACTGCGAACATTGGGCGCAAAAAACAAACAAATTTTGACCATTACCGCCTTGGAATATTTATTTCTAGGAATTTTAGGCAGTCTCTTGGGCATCCTTTTGGCATTGGTTAGCAGCTTGCTCTTGGCTGTATTTGTTTTTGAAGAACCCTTTTCACCTTCGCTAATCCCGTTCTTGGTTTTTCTGCCTGGGATTTCACTATTGGTTTTGGGGATTGGGTTGAGTAATATTCGGGAGGTTTTACGGAGTTCGCCTTTGGAGGTGTTGAGGAAAAGTGGATAGAATAAAGCTGTCTTGAAAAGGTGTTTGCTGTGGGCAAAGACAGAGTGAGCCTTTATTACTAGTTTAAATTGGCTCTCTATGTTATATAATTTATAACTTTATTACTTTTTTTTCAGCCCCTTATTGCCTGGTTTTGGTAAATCTCGATTCCTTTTATTATCCTCGGGATCTTTCTCCACTTCACCATATTGGTTGTGATCGCGCTTCTTGCCGAAGTCATTTGTTGAATCTCCCATAATATTATTTTTTAAAATTTATCTAAAACTAACGGAATATGATACAAGGCGCATTATAATTAATAAAACCTTAAACCACAATTAAGTGAGATTTAACAGATTTCTTTCCAGACTTTTTTTTATAACAACCAATCTCCCCGTACTAGAAAGCATAGGTTTAATAAAAAAATTGAATTGTTCTTCTTATTATAAGATTTGGCATGCATCGTGATAGAATCACTTTTAATCTATTTTTTTAATGATAAGATTCGTTCCTCTCCCGGCAGGTATGGCACCGCCAAATACAGATATGCCTGCTAGAGGAAATACCCGTAATTCTAATTGATCACCTGTTGTAAACGCTTCAGTAAAGGAGGTTGAAAATGTCACTCCGTAGCTAGTATTAATCGAATTGCCTTTCTGCTCAAATTTTGTTGCATAATAAACTCCGTTGAGATATACCCGATAACTCATAACCATCTCATAGGGCGCAACAATACCTAAATTAAATGAAAGGTCTATCTCATATACTCCATTTTCTGGAATAGTGTATGTTCCTGTCGCAGTATCATAAGCCCCAGAACCATAATTAATGGCTACCGTATCCAGAAATGGAACTATATTATTACCCGTAGAAAAACCGATTGACATGGTAGAACTTTCTACTTTGAGAAGAACCTTTGTGTTGTCGGCAGCTGTTGTAAGCTTTTGCCACCCTGTTCCGTTAAAGGAATAGTACCCTATGCCGCTTCCACCTGTTACTGCTGCGTTAGTATTCCAAATTAGTAATCCTGTTGCTGCGTTAGTAGTCCCATCCAAGCTGGTGTCAGTGACATCAGAGAGGCTAATTCTTGGAATCAATAATCCTTGGTCGGTAGAATTAATATCCAGTATGGCAGAAGGATCTGGACTGGTAGTACCTATTCCCACCTGAGCAGCTATATTTTGATGTAGACTGCCTAAGAAAATAATAAAGAGGAGTGTTCTCATTTTTTGAAGTTTATTTGTTTAATCACCTTCTTTTAGGTTTTTATATTTAGGTAGATTTCGTTTGGTAGTTCCATAGAAATTGTTCCAGTATATATAAACCATTACTTATTCATAGGTTCGGGGTAGTAAGCAATACAAACGTACAAAGGGAGTTAGTTTGTGGCTATGACAAATGTATCTAAGGCTGTAACTATTGTAACCATTTAGGTTGTGGGGTGTCTGTTGTGGAGCTACTTGCCGTCATGAATAGAACTACACCAAAACAGATTGCTTCAGTCGCTCCTTGGGTCGCTTCTTCGCAATGACGTTGAACAATCAGTAATGAATAATTATTAATGAGTAATGAGTGGGGAAGGAGCTTTTGATTGCCGATTTAAGATTGGTGATATTGGGATTTGTTAATTAATTTCAGATTTACGATTACCAACTCACATACCCACAAATTCACAAATCTTAGCCTACAGCCTATAACCTAAAGCGTTTTTCTTTTTTTAAAAGAAGATCTTGGCGCTTCGGGATTAAATATCTCCGGCGCTTTTTTTATCTTTAAGATTCAAAATAAATAAAAACTCTATTTCTTCTTATAGGGAGATTCCTTAACGTCCTCAGATTCACCATAGCCCGCAGGATCATTTGATTCTGGCACCTTTTTGGGGTTTTCTTTTTTAGGCTCTTTTACGACCTCTGGTTTGGAATTTGGTTCTATAGGACTATCCTGCTTTTCTATATTCTGTTCGTTTTTATTCTTTGGGTCTAACATTTGTGTTTTTTTTCCCATAAATGTATGTTTTTTAGCGGTTGTTTCAACCTGATTTCTTTTTTACTCCTCTTCCTGCTTTTCTTTTTTCGCACCTTTTCCATCCGTTTGCGATTTTGGGTTTAGGTTATCGTCCTTAGCGATACCTTTTGCGTGGGGGATGGGGTGTTTTCCTTGTTTGTCTTCAAAATTTGGTGTTTTCATAACTTTTTGTTTTTAAATTATTCAATGCTGTTTTAGCAATACTGATACAAGCTATTAAATTCCTTGCTCTTTACCATTCTTGCTAACATTATTTAACAAAGAGATCCCTTATAAAAGTTAAAAAAGTCTAGTAAATGGCTAGCTGGACGCGTAAGATAAGATTGTCTTAGGTCTAGGTGCGGACAAAAACATAAAGTATTTAAACCTCTAAGCGCGAGACTTTCACAGTACTTAAAATATTACGCTGGCGCACGTTTGCAAAGCATGCCCACAAAGTTGCTTTAAGAAAACTATTTCACTACAATTTAGTATCTTCGGGTTATGAACCAAACTACCTATAAATCAATTTGTTCTGTACAGGTGTTCCATTCCTATTTTGAGGATACCCTTATGCGTGCTATAGAATTTAGACCCACTGGTCATTTTAAGGAAATTATTGGGCAACTGGGCATTGTGCTAAGACTGACAGAAAATGGATTTCAATTATTTGTCCCTTCGGAGGAAACCATTACTTCCTTTTTAGCGCAACTAAGCAAAACCCACGGCATCACGGCCTTTGATTTTGATATTACGATCAATGATCCGAAATTTTATAATTATACAGACCTTTCCATAGGCGGGATTGTTTCATTTTCTAGTGCTGACCCCCAAAATGAAACAATTGGAGACCAAACAGTTCTCCACCCAAGCTTGCATGAAAGGGAGGATACTAACCTCCTTGGCAATTTACATATCGCCATTGATGATATACTGTCTTTAGCATCCAATGATGCCCCAATTACATTTGCTATTTCGTTTTCCGCAAGAGCCACGCAGTGGTGTTATTATATTATTAATGACAGTTTGTTACCTGTGGATAACCTGCATATAGTTAGTGATGCAGACATTCAATTCAGCAATCCCATTGAAGTTGTTATGCCAAATGAAGCAAAAGCACTTTTAATGACAAGCAATGTTTTAATTCCGTTGGCTAATTCTAGAAAGTATGATTTTGAATTGAAATTTGATGAAACTACTATACCACTGCCAACTGCAGGCTCAGATCGCATAGATATGGTTGAACGTGATGGCACGCAATGGGCGGCTTCTAAGCTGTACATTTATATATAATTGAACTAAAAAATTAAGACTATGATAAAAAGGATAGTACTACTCATATTTTTAGCGCAGCTCATAACAATATCCTGCGCTAAAGAAAGCATACAGACGGAAGAAAATCCACAACAGCAAACCCTGTATTTCAATTATACCATAGGGGAGGGACCCTTCGTATATTTTGAGGATATGGTTTTTAAGGAAATAGTTTTGAACAATTTTGAAATCAATACCGATAAGGACAATGAAATAACTTTTTCCGAAGCCACTGCGTATCAAGGCAGCATAGATGTTTCCTTTAAGGATATTGAAAGCCTGACCGGTATTGAAAAGTTTGTAAATATAGTAGCATTGAACTGTGCCAATAATAATCTAAGCACACTGGATGTAAGTAACAATCTTAGTTTGGAAAGTCTTTATTGCGGCAACAATTCCTTTTCTGAAATAGATCTTAGCCCAAATACCAAATTGATAAACCTAGATATAAGAACCACCAATCTTGCCACACTGGACCTTTCCAAAAACACAAATCTTGTGACCATTAGGGCAATGTGTAATTATAGTTTGAAAACAGTGAATGTAAACAATAACAACAATACTAAAATCTTGATATTCTTTTTTGGGCTTGCAAACATAGCGTTGGAATGTGTGCAGGTAGATAATGTAGCTTATTCAAATACCGCAACCAACTGGATTATACCAGAAAACGCAAGATATGCATTGAATTGTTATGACGAAATACTTTAGTTATTATTATTTCTATGTATAAAATAGCGCAGAAAAAGCGCTATCCGCAGGTATCATTATATGTTCTATAATGTAATTCGGCAATTTTACCCCGCAATGAAAAATGAGGGACAGGCGATAGAATTATAGTTACAGTCGTTGGAGCTAGGCGCAAATATGCTGTTACATAATTGCTTGTTATAGACCTAAAGGCGCTATAACGGAATTATGTAAAATAGCGCGAAAAGCGCTATTCGCATATTTGCTATGAATGTTCTATAATTTATATTATGTAAAATAGTATATTTGGAAACAGGAAAGCCTATAATCTTTTCATCGCTTGTGAAATAATTATAGGCTGCCCTATTTAATGGATAGTTTTTATTTAATTCTTAATAATCTTAAAGGTTTTATTGTTTCCTTCGTTTACTATATTTAAAAAATACAATCCTTGGGCAAATTCAGAAATATCTATTGTTTTATCTACAGGAATGTTATTGTATGTTTTTAAAACTTTCCCTTGGGTATTTACCAAAGTCATAGTTCCGTTTTCAATACCGGATATTCTAACAATCCCTTTTGATGGATTCGGAGCTATTTTAATAGTTCCTAAACTGTTTTCAGGCACACTTAATGCAAGATCACAGGTTGTGTACAACAAATTATCAAACAAGGCATAGACGTAAAAACACGATCCGTCGGCACTTTTTCCTAATTCATTATAATAAGCACCGGGCAGATTGCCCATTGCAGATTGCCAACTTAAACCATCATCATCACTGTACCTAATGGGAATTCCCTGTGGATTGCAATTTACACCATCGGTCAATGCCAAAACAACTCCGCTGCCCGCAGTAAGGTCAAACACCTGGCAAAAATCCTGAAACGTTCCCGTATCTGGTATAGCCCACGTTTCCCCATTATCTGAACTCTTAAAAAGGCCTTTTCCGTTAATATCGCCACTAAACAGGTTTCCGTTAAGGTCTACGGTTTTTATATAACGCCCGTTAGCTGGATGCCCTGTTCCCTGAACGCCCCACGTTGCACCGCCATCGGTACTGGAATACATACCTGCATCGCCCGCCAAGAACATTTTATTGTTAAAATACAATAGGTCCAACATTTGCAAGTCTGGCAATGTTGAGGGTTCTTGGAAAGTGGCAAAGCCATCTGAAGAATAATAAACGCCCCCGCTGCTAAAACCTTGGTCATAAGCCGCAATGAGATTGGTATCTGCCTTGGCAATATCGTTAATGGTACCAGAAGCTGTTATTGCGGTTGCAGACCAAGAAGCACCGTTATTTGTACTTTTAAATACAGCGCCCTCACCTCCTATATACATAGCACCATCGCTATCGTCTATAAAAAGGCATAAAATGGGAAGTCCTGCCGTAATGCCACTTTCCCAAGTAAGATTTGTAAAATTGGCGCCTCCATTGGTAGATTTAAACAGTCCGCGGTCCGTACAAAGGTACACACCCGAGGTATGGCCTTCAATACTATACATATTGTCTATGGGCTGTCCTCCTACTTCAGGATTCCCCAGATTTTCCCACGTTTGGGCGTTCACACTAAAACTGTATATTCCTAACAGTAAACACAGTATAATGGTAATATTGAGATTAATTTTCATTGTTATTTAGTTTAAAATTACAGTATGCAAGCTTCAAATAATTTTAACTAAATAAAATAAGGCAACTGCCCTATTTTTCTATTCCCTATGAAAAAGAATCTATAAATAAGCTATTTAGGATGTATAAGTTTCTACAGAAAGTAGTGTTGTTAGGTCAAAAAAATTGTTTTTAAAAACTTAATAAAAGGATCTTCAGGATTGTCTGTTTGCATTAAGCTTATATATGCTTTATAAGCATTGGTATGAATGGAAATCTTTTCGCGCAAACCGGCCATTGCTGCAGCTTTTTCATAATTCGCTTTAGAATTTTCAAAATCTCCTTTATAAAGAAATATTTCGCCAAGCGTTGCCAATTTCCACAAACTCGGAAACGGATCTTTCTCCGTAGCTTCAAACGCTTGGTCTGCATAGTTTACCATTGCTGCTTTATCTTCTTGCTGCAAGCTTAAAAACGCCAGGTTTATAGCGTGAAAATAGATTTGTGAATGGTCTTTCTTCGTTTCAGCTATTTTTAAGGCTTCTGCATAGTGTTTAATGGCCATTTTTAAGTCTTCAGCGCCAGAGTTATTTAAGTACTGTCTTTTATAACGTTCTCCCATAATACCCAATAGTTTTGAATTGCTTTTTGCCATTGGGTGCTCATTCAGAATTTTAGTGGCCTCTTCTTCCCTGCCCGCACCTTCCAAAGCGTACATCAAGCGCTCCAAGCCTTTGGCATCAAGTGTTTTCAGGTTTGGTAACAACGAATTTATTACAGCATTGTATTCTCCCAAAGCAATATTAACCTCTTCCTTATTCGAAAACGTATTGAGAAAACTCTTGTTCATCAAGGTATTTAAAAGCAGTTGGTAGCTATCATCATTAGTATCATCAATCTGTACCAATGAAAAGTGGTCTGCTTCTATTATTTCCTGATATTGCTTCTGAAATGGCTCCAAACTTGATGTTATGGGAACGTATTCATCTTCGGTTGCAGCAATGGTTTTAAAGGTAAAAGGATACTTATTTTGAAATTTCCCATCCCAGTCATTCCTAAGTCTTCGCATATACGGACTTCCTTCTTTCAGTTCTTTTTCTTCAGTTGCCGTAAGTAAAAAAGTTTTTTAGCTGTATTTCTGGCAAACCGTTGCTAGGTGTACCAAAAAATAGCACGTGACTGATTCTATCTAAATCTACTTTATCCAATTGCAGAATAGCTTGCTGCGCCACAATTCCACCCAAATCGTGGGCTACGATGGCAATACGCTTATACTTTGAAAATTTATTTCTTATTGAAGTATTTAAAAAGTCGGAATTGCGCTTAATATCACTCGCACAGGCCCAAATATTCTTCCCCATTTCAGGAACCACATTGCCGCTATACCCTAACGGAAACATATCCCAGCCGTCCATTTCCTCATTGTCCATCAAGCAGTTTTGGCGCTTCGGAAAAGGTGTTTTCCGCATCCCCGGAAAACCCGTGTACAAACAAAATGGCGCTATTACTATTTTCTGTTTCCCTAAATTTTGTAACTGGTTCTTTTTTAACGGTTTTGGACGCTTCTGCTAAAGCTTCAATTTCATCTTCATCAGCGTTCTCATCCATCAAATTTGAAACAAAACTCACCACAAAATCCTCAAATACTTGAAGATTTGCATATGGGTTTTGGTCGGGATATATTTCTGGTACTCTCTTGAATATGTATTGTAACCACCTCAAATATGCGCACAAATGGATCTTCCAACATCGATGTTTAGCATCTCCCCGCAAAACTTCAATCATACATTTGGTGAAAAGACTGTTTTCATCACCCTCCAAAATAACACTTAACTGTTCTGCGCGACAGGCAGAAACTATGGTCATACCTCGACCGTCATCCAAGTTTTGGGCAAGACCGTCTGCATTGGTGTGTTTATGCTGTAGTCCTGAAACACCTGCGGTCATTCCTGCGGCGTGGCAACAGTCTAAAAAGAAAATCAATCTTCGCGATTTTAATTGCGAGATTTTATATTTTATTTCTTCAGCCTTAATCCAAGTGGTTTTGTATTTTTTTGGCTCATAATCATATGGACACAGATGGAAGTACTTTTGATTCTCTGCTTCTGGCTTCTTTTTGGCCTCGTCCTTTATAAAGGTGTTATCGCTGTACATACCACCATGGCCGGAGTAAAAAAGCAATACTGAGGAATTTTCATCGGTTCTTTCCAATAAATCATCAAAGGCTTTTAGAATGCCTTTGCGGGTTGCTTTTTTCCCTATAAGAATTTTTAGGTTTGATTTATAATAACTACCGGTTTCCTTATTACCTAAAATCTCGTATAATGCTTTGGCGTCATTAATTGTTTCCGGTAAATCCTCACTGCCTACCCCAATTAACAGTGCGTGGGCATTTTTAAGCTTTGCCATTTTTTTTGTCTTTTAATTAAAGAGCGAAAAGATTAAAATACTTATTTCCAAAAATTCATTACCTCTTCAAACTCTTTTGTTTTATTGTATTTCTTGAATTGGGGATCGTTTTTAAAATATTTCCAATTATATAAGTGTCCGTTAGCTACTGCTTTTAGGAGGTGTTTATATAATTCATCTTGATTATCTGTTGCTGCATAATATTGTGCAAGGGCGTAATCTACTTCCCCAAACTGATAATCAGCCCTTAAATTTTCTAAGGTGCTTAGGTTTTTTTTAGCATCAGCCATATTTCCGAGTTTGAAATTGCTTATGGCTAATTTTGCTATAACTTCAATATTGTCAGGCTCCTTGATATGAATTTTCGTTAAAATATTTTTTGCCTTTTCATATTCTTCTTTATAAAATAAAGCGTTAGCTAACGTGTTGGGTGTCAATGTTTCTGGCGAAGTATTTATTATAGTATTGAAATATTCATTGGCGTTTGGTGTATCGCCTTTCAACATATATTCTTTTCCGGCTAGGAGGTACAGTTCCTGAGTCTTCGCTGGGGTTGCGATTAAATTTATTTTCCGTAGAAATTGTTCCAAGGCCTCCTTTTTTTCTGCTCTAACGTAGGCAATTACCAAAGGACGGTTCAGTAGTTCTGCTTCGGTTTCTTGCTGGGCACCTTCAATAGTTTTTATAGCAGTACTGTATTTTTTTAATTCAACATCCGCAAATCCCTTTACATACAATCGTTGTATGCAATACGGGCAATTTTGAATGTTTAGGCTGTCCATATTGATGATTCTGTAAATCGGCTCCACATCTTCAGGTAGGTTAACAAATTGAAGCGCCACGACCATAGCGGTTTTATTGGTTATTAAATCTAAAGGCGCTATTTTATATTCATTTAAAATTGTTTTGTAAACAGTACGGTTGTCGCCTTTTAATAATGCTTTATGCATATTTAGCAAGTTCAATTGGCGCCTATTTGTATAGGAATCTGGTTTTATCAATTTCAGAAGGGAATCAGATTTTTTAAATTCCTTTTGGTTGTAATAATGGGCTACACGCAATACCTTAGGCTCAAAATATGTAGAATCGGCTGCGATGGCTTTATTTAAAAGATTAATGTATTCCTGATTGTCATTACTGTATTTGGCTTCCAATAAATATTTGTAGGCTTCATATTTAGGAGGGTTTTCCTGTAACATCAGTTTTTTCTTGTCTTCCGTAATGAAATAGCCGGTTATGGATTCATTAAGGTCTTCAATACATTTTAATGGGTTTTCAGCTGCACACTCCGTGGGCTTGAAGGAAATGATGGTCTTGTTTGTTTTTCCGTCTATGAGCATTCCCTGAAAAAGAAGATTTCCATTTTTAAGGTAGAAATTTCCCGAAATGATTTTACTGGGTTTTAAATATTCTTTGACTATGGTTGTTTCATCTTCCTCTATTTTTCTTCCTTTTAAAATTGTTTTGTATTCATCTACAAGGTCTTGGGTTATTACTTGTGCCACGTTATTTTCAGTAATTCCATGGATTATCCAGTCGGAAGCCATTTTACTTACGATATCGTATTGTGGATCGCCTGTATTATTTCCGAATTTTAGTACCGCAATTTTATCACTTTTTACAACATTGGGAAGATTGTCAACAGCTGCTTGGGAAAAATTTCTATTTACGATAAAAAACACGGCAATTACACATAGGGAAGTAATTACACCCAAAGCTGAAAAGTACATTTTCTGAAAAGCATTTCTTTTCTTTTCTTCCCTCCCATCATCCTCAATTTCTAATTTCTGCAATGGTACAATTCGAAATTTCCATAGGAAGAATATATAGAGCGGAAAACAAAGCAGCAGTACTATAATCAAGAATGCAACAGATTTTTGGGGAAGGCCCAATGGTTGCCAAGTTATGGAGAGCACCTGAAGGATAACCCACGCAGATACTACATAAATAGACAACATTTTAAAGACTTCCTTCTCGTGGCATTGTTTAAAAAAAGACTTTAGCTTCATACTATTTGGTTAGTAATGCTAAGTTACTCAAATTCAAAAAGGTTATACTATCATAAATAGCAATAAATTGAAAAGTATCGATTAAATGCTTATCTTTAAGCATTGTATAACCTAAAATCTTTCAATTATGCCAACACCACCAGATATGAAATCGATGCCAGATGACAAGCCAAAAAAGAAACCGGAAGCTACTTCAAAACCAGCAAAAGCAAAACCAAAACCAAAACCAAAAGCTAAAACGAAACCGGGGGCCAATATTGATCCTACTTAAGGTTTACAATCGCTAAAAAATGAAACAAGAATCCCTTTGCGTAAAGGGATTTTTATTTTATAATAATGTTTCATGTGGCAAAAGAGAATCAGCCCTTCACATCATAAACAAAGGCACGGTATTTAAGCAACGCAACAAATACAAACCCCCCTAGGGCATTTCCGAAAAGTGCTAAGCCAATAAAGGAGATGTAATCTAAAAACGATATAGCCGGTGAACTGATTAATCCCGCAAATACTTCCACGTTACCAACTATACTATGGTGAAGTCCTGTAAATGCCAAAACAGCTGTAATCATAAAAATTATAAAAATTCGGCTCAATGTATCTTTGGAGGCAGCCACCAACCATGATAGCAAACCCATTAACCATCCTGCAAGTATACTACTTACCAATATCACAATATTGCTGTATTGGGTTACGTGTGTCGCTATCTTTTCTATTGTTTTCAAATCAAAGATTTCCAAACTGGGCCCGAACCAAACCAATAAAAAAGCAATTAGGTAACCTCCAATCAAATTTCCAAGGATAACCAGCCCCCAAAGTTTTAAGAGGCTTGCTAGGCTTCTTTTCTTGTTTAAAACCGGTAGTGTAAGTAAGGAGGTTTGTTCCGTGAAAAGTATGGATTGACCAAGTATTATCATAATAAACCCTACAGGATAAACAAGTGCTAAGGCTTTGATTATAGTGTCTTCAGCAACTTTTCCGCTGAGGGTATAAAACATAACACAAATCAATAGATAACTAAAGCCTATCTCCAGTCCTGCTGTTAAAGAACTTAATAGAATACTTACAGGGTTTTTATCATACGTTTCCTGCCCTTCTATAATCTGCTGTTTCAGAATTTCTCCGTGTGATTTTGCGGTGGTCAATTCTGAAGGTTCAGAATTTTTAAGCTCCTTATCAATATTCTTTTGTTCTTTGGACTTGCTATTTTTTTCTTCTGACATATAATGTTGTGGTACTAGTGATACCAAAAAGGTTTCGTTCCTCGAAGATAAAATTATTTATTTTATCAGGAACGAAACCTTGTGTTTTATAAAGTAATGATGCTACTCTTTAATCATTTCTTCCAAATGTTGTCTGTTAGTGGATTTTCCGTAAATCTTTTGATTAGGATCCATAATATGCGTGTTTTCAAGTCCGCCTAAATAAACTGCTTCAAAGCCAATATCCTCAATGAGTTGTTGGGTCACTTTTTTGCTATCTTCATCTTGGGCCGCAAATGGAATTGCCAATTTATCCGTATCTCTAAATGCTCTGTCTTTCAAGTGATCTGCATAAATTGTGTTGAAGGCTTTGGATGTTTTGGCTGTTCCAAATTTCATTGCAGTATATTCCGAAGCATTTCGATTACTGTCACGAACGTCCTGTGCCATTTGACCATCTCTTTCGGGGTATGGGTTGGTTGCATCAATTATAACCTTATTGTTATATTCTCCTGCGTAAAGTTCAGCGAGTTTATCAATTGCTTTAAAAGGGACTGCCAACAGATAGACGTCTGCGTTTTCTTCCCATGCTTTATCAAGGCTTACGGCTTTTGCCTTCCCTCCTGCTTCCTGCACCAATTGGTTTAATTGTTCGGGATGCCTTGAGGTAAACAAAACTTCATGTCCTGCTTTTGCCCAGTGTTTTCCAAGGTTTCCTCCTATATTTCCACTTCCTATTACTCCTATTTTCATAATTTTTTATTTAATGCTAGTTTATTCTTCTTCCAAATTTATTTTTTTAAGGGCTTCAGAAATCTTCTTTTTTTCTGATTTCGATTTCATTTTAGCATCCTTTTCAACTTTTAACTCCCCATCGCCCTTAATTTTAAGGTTTTCATTTGTTGGAGATTTTCCAAAATTTGATGACTTTCTATATTCATCCTGAAAATCGGCGTGTCTTTTTTTATTGCTCATAATTGTCTAATTTATTGGTTTTTATCTTTAAAATTTCCGTTGAAAGCAAAGTCCTCCTGTTGCTTCCTTTCTCGCATTTCCTTGAGTTCCTGTTTCATTAAATCATCCGGTAAATCTTCTGGATCACCACCAAAATAGCCAAAGGCCACAGCAGTTGTTACGTGATAGTCATCTGGAAAGTGAAACTCCTTTTGGGCTTTTTTAAACTGAACTCCCGCCATTTGGTGCACAGCAATATCCATACTGTGGGCTTGATGAACCACATTGCCCATAAAAAGTCCTAGATCGTGCAAGGCGTGAAAATTGTCCTTGTCATTTTTATTCATTGTTTTTTTGAAAGCATTTATCCACAACATTTGTGCATTGCCTGCCCAAGTTTGGTTAAAATCGTCCAAACAATCAAAAATACGATCGTACATCTCGGTTCCTTTAATCCCCCAAATAACACGCCACGGTTGAATGTTTGAAGCACTTGGAGCCCAGCGGCCTGCTTCCAATAATATCTTCACTTTTTCTTCCGTGATTGGAGTTTCCGCAAAGTTCCTCGGACTCCATCTGTTTTTTATACTGTCTAAAACAGGGTGGTCTAAAGGGGTGATTTTCTGTATTGCAGTCAATTTTTCCATATTTTTTATTTTAAAAATACCAAGTTTGTATTGGCTTAAAAAGTTTTTAAAAAAGATTTAACGCTCTCTCTCAGTATTAACATTTCTGTATATTTTTACAACCGTATTTGCACTTATTTTTGCTTAAAAATTTTAATTAATGATCGTCTGGGGAATTTTTATTGCTTTTATTATATTATTTCTTGCTTTGGACTTAGGTGTTTTTAACCGGAATCCACACGTTATTAAAACCAAGGAAGCTGCAATTTGGACCACAGTTTGGGTTACGATTGCGCTTGGTTTTTCAGGGGTTATCTACTGGCTCTTCAAAGATGGTTTGATTGAGAACCCTACAGACCTCACACCACAACTTGCTGTACTAAAATATATAACGGGTTATTTAATAGAACTCTCCTTAAGCATTGACAATGTTTTTGTAATTGCCGTTATTTTTTCTTCTTTCGCTATTCCGAAGAAATACCAGCATGAGGTTTTGTTTTGGGGAATTCTGGGAGCAATTGTTTTTAGGGCTTTAATGATTTTCTTTGGCGTTGCATTAATCAATAAGTTTGACTGGATAATTTATGTTTTTGGGGCCTTTCTGTTGTTTACCGCTTTCAGAATGTTGGTTCACAAAGAATCTGAATTTAATCCGAAAAAGTCTAAGATATTTCGTTTAATTAAAAAGATATTTCCCGTTAGTTACAAAATGGACGGCGATAAATTTTTCATCAAACGTATGGGCATTCGCGCCGCTACCCCACTTTTTGTTGCATTAATAATTATTGAATTGACGGACATTCTTTTTGCACTGGATAGTATTCCTGCCATTCTTGCCATTACCGCAGATCCTTTTATAGTTTTCAGTTCGAATATACTAGCAATTTTGGGGCTTCGTTCCATGTATTTTTTGATCTCACGAATGTTGACGAAGTTTCGATATATCAATTATAGTCTAGTTGTAATACTTGCTTTTGTTGGGGTAAAAATGATCCTTTCACATAATGTTGAAATTCCTGAATGGCTTTCGCTTGGCGTTATTGGTGTTTCTTTGGTGGCAGGAATAATTGCCTCTCTACTTATCCCCGATCCAAACCCACAGTCCTCTGATGAAGATTAATTTCACAAATTCCTATTAAAAGTTTGGAATGGATTTTTGGCTATTGTATCTTTAAAATTGATAAATAAAACCAACGAATTATGAACATAAACTTTGAGTACCACGAGGTGACAGCGAGTCCGAGATTGGAAGCTTTTGTGGCTGAAAAACTAAATAAGCTTGAAAATAAATATGACTCAATTGTAAGTGCAGACGTCTATTTTAAAAAAGAGAATACTTCCAACCCTGAAGTTGGAAAAATATGCAGTATTCGTTTGGCAATGCCGGGTCCCACTATTTTTGCCGAAACCTCACAAGGCTCCTTTGAAGCTTCTGTAGCAAAAGTAATAGATGAACTTCGCTCACAGCTTCAAAAAAGAAAAGAAAAATTAAAATCACATTAACAATAAAATACTCAACAATAAACTTTAAAACTTTTCAAGGATTATATTCAACATTAAAAAAACTTAAGAAAAAAACTAAATACAGATGAATGATATGGGAGTGATAGCACGAGATGAAAGACAATTAACCCTTATATATAGTAGCAATACACGTGTGGGCAGACATACATTAAGTTATTTAACGGGGCTTGACGAAAAATATTTGGCCATAGATTTGGCCAAAACGAAAGTTTCCGACACACAGTGGGCTGAAATTGCCGAGACTCTTGGTGTTAAAATTGGGGATCTTGTGGACAAAAGAGAACTCGACTTAAATGAAGAAAGCACTGCAGAATTCGACTCCAATGATTGGCTTAAAATCATTCAAAAGAATGATTTCGTAATTTCAAGACCTATTGCCATTAAAGGAAAACGGACCAAACAAATAGACAATCCACCAGAAATCATGGAATTTTTTGAGGTTGACTCTGCAGGTTTGGAACAAAGCCCATCAAATGATACCGATCCAGAAATTGAACGAACAACAGAAAATGAAAATTTCATTGAAAAAGACGAATAATTATTCTTCTTTTTTTACTGTTTCCAAGGGTTGAATTTTTGGTTTAACCTTTTTGTACACGTTCATTTGAGGGCGTGTTATTATATCTTTCATTTCATCCGTTTCTTCCTGCTGAAGTTGATATAAAAGGTTAAGTTTTTCCTTTCCTTCAAACGCTGCTTCTATTTTATACCTTCTAATTAAAAATTCTTCAACTTTTTGCTGAAACAATAACTGTTGCTTTCCAGTTAAGGCAAGTTCCGGAATATAAAGATTGGTAATTTTAATAGCTTCCTCTTTTGCTTGAGGACTTGATTTTTGTAGAAATGGATCTTGTGAAAATGCGGAAAGAGTTGTAAAAACAAATAATAAGAGAAATAATTTTTTCATGGCTTTATATTTTTGATTTACTTAAAATTAATAAATCAAAAAGGTAAAGCAAATATTTTAACCCTCTTTAACGGGATTATAAAGAGGAATTAACGAATTGATAAGAAAGAATTGAATATAAAAATTTAAATGTTTTCTTCAAGCAGAAATCTTTTGCTGAATAAGTGAAATTGCATCATTTACATTGCGAAGGCTTTCCATATCCTCATTTTTAAATTCAATGTTGAACTCATCCTCAATATCTAAAATAATATCCACGAGATGTGCCGAGTTTATATTCAGTTCTCGTGTCAAATCACTATCTCGATTTATTTTCTCTGCAGAAACATCCTCTGGCAAATACGTTTTTATAATAGGTTCAAGAAGGCTATAAATTTCTTCTGATGTCATGATTTTAATTTTTTTTAAAGATAGCACAAGCGTTCACATCACCAAAACCAAAACTGGCTTTGGCTATAGTTTGTGATGGTGTTTTCACCATTTTCATCGGAATTTTTTCCGGAGAAATAATTCTGGTGATTCCTGGGTGTAAATTTTCACAATTTATATTGGGCAAAATAAAGCCTTCGTGAAGCTGAAGAATTGCCGAAACAATTTCAATACTTCCGCTTGCAGCCAAGCAATGGCCTACCATTCCTTTTAAGGAATTTATATAGGGAAAGTCATTCCCTTTCCGGTCTAGTGCAATGCTCCAGTTTTCAATCTCGTCCGGATCTTTAATTGTTGCGGTTAAGTGACCATTGATATAATCAATCTCCGAAGCAGAAATGTTTGCGTCCTTCAATGCGTCTTTTATACATTTTTGAATTGCTATACTATTGGGCGCGGTCATGCTCCCTCCTCCTCTTTGGCCTCCATTATTTATTGCACCTCCCAAAATTTCTGCATAAATGGTTGCCCCGCGTTTTTGCGCATTTTCCAATGATTCCAATAAATAGGCCCCTGCCCCACTTCCAGGAACAAATCCGCTAGCATCTGCGCTCATTGGACCTGCAACCTTTTCGGGCGAATCATTGTATTTATAGGTTGTAACCTTCATCGCATCAAAGCCACCCCAAATGTAAGGTCCGTAATCACTTGTACTGCCACAGAGCATATAGGTTGCTTTTCCATGGGCAATGTGCTCATACCCCATCAAAAGTGCCTCTGTGCCTGTGGCGCAAGCAGAAGAATTGGCCGTAACCATATTTCCAGCGCCAATGAGGCCACCCAGATAGGCGCTTACCCCACTT
>CAWDWC010000007.1:0-127714 GCA_963805885.1 uncultured Flavobacteriaceae bacterium | reverse complement strand
CTATTCCGACAGGCTGAGTTTGAGGGGTAATCAGAAAAGTATTTGCCGCACCCGTATGCACCCAATTTCGAAAAATATCCCGCCGATTGTCGGCCTCATCCCCGCTGCCGGTCTTGCAAAACGGCTTGGTTTGCGCGGCGGCCTGAAAAAACCCATTCAGCAACTATACCGATCAGTTTTTGGCTGATGCCGGCCGAGCCTGCCCGGCAGGAATTGACGCGTCCTTATTAACTTCCTGGCTGATAAATACCACGCTCCCGCTTCCTCCCGCATGTCAGGTGCTGTCGATGCAATTGACAAAAGAACCAGACACCGCAGCAGATTTTACAAACCTCCACCAGAGGATTCGCCCCTTTCAAGCTTGACATTCTTGGCCTGGAGCATGGTCCTGATCGCTTCAAATCACATCTTTGTCCGGTTAAGCTCCCGGCCTATCATGCCTCTGTCGATACGCTTCGCGCCTCCTGTCGCAAACCCGGCAACCACCATTTAGATGCTCATCTGAGCCTTCTCTATCTGCCATTGCCATCGGCAGAAAGGATCACCTTAGTCTCGAAGCTGAACATACCGCAGGGTCCACTCCATTTCGACACAGTAACTGCCGTTACACCGGGACGCAACCAACGCTCTTTTGCTGATGTGGAAAAATGGCAATTTACCGAGCAGGTTATGCTGTCTGCCGATTCAATGTATCCATAAAAACTCCACGGGAGTTACCCGCCCTCGCGGAACACAGTCGAGAAAAAGTTCATTTTCGGTTATAATACCTCAAATATATAAATCGGGAAAAAAGAGAGGTAAACGACATACCATGGCTAATCATACCGAAAAAGACTGCCCCAAATGCGGCCAGAAATTACGATTTCCAAATGATATTGGCGGGATGCTCATGGCCTGTCCATCCTGCGGCAAAAAGTTTTACTCGGATTTTAAGCTGGCCGGGGTCGGCAAAAACGGTCAACGGACATTGCTGGTCGATATTTTCGAGATGCCCTCGACAATTATCGACCGCATTGGTCGATATTTCAGATCCTGACGAGCGTTTTCACGACCCATCATACAAGAGAAGGTAAACTCTATGGATATACTCCTCACTGACGACGAAGTCCGGGTGCTGGGCTGCTTAATGGAAAAGGAGATGGCCACTCCCGATTATTATCCGCTGACCCTGAACGCCCTCATCAATGCCTGCAACCAGAAATCCAATCGGGATCCAGTCGTTACGTATGATGAAGAGACGGTACTCTATGCCCTCAACGGTTTAAAAGAGCGCAAACTCATCCGGCAAAGCAACCTCAGCCGGGTGGCCAAATATGAACAGATTTTCGCCCAGGAATTTAAAACTCGTTCCCGGCGAGCAGGCGATTATATGCATCCTGTTGCTCCGTGGACCCCAGACAATCGGTGAAATCCGCAGTCGGACCGAGCGGCTCTATCCATTTTCCGATCTTGACGAGGTCCAGAAAACCCTCACCAACCTGACAGATATGCAGTTAGTCAATGCCTTGCCCAGGCAGCCCGGCCGCAAAGAGTCTCGCTATGCCCATCTGTTAAGCGGCAACCCCGAGGAAAAGAGCCCGGCAACCATTCTTCAGACCGAAAAATAATCAAATCGGCAATGCCGGCCAGTCGATCGAAAAAACTGAAGAGCTGTCCAGGCAGATCGATGAACTGCGCCAGGAATTACAGAACCTGAAAGAAGAATTTTCCCTGTTCAAATCCCAGTTTTAAAACTATTCTCGCTATTTGATACCACTTGATCAATTGAAATTGCCAATATCATGGGTATATTGTCAGTGAAAAGCTGGCGTATATTTTAGATGATATCAATTTCCCTATGGCGTTCCAGGAGATTCTTTTATGGGTCGAAAACATCTTACTCTGCCTGACAATATTGATCACCTGTCCATTCTCGATGAAAACGGCACGCTCGATCCCGAGCTGGAACCGAATATAGCCAACGATGCCCATCTCAAAATGCTTCATGCCATGCTGCTTGGACGAAGATTTGATGAGCGGATGCTCGATCTGCAGCGGCAGGGCCGGATCGGCACCTTTCCACCCATCAAAGGCCAGGAAGCGGCGCAGATCGGCTCCGTGGCGCTGCTCCGCGACAGCGACTGGCTGGTACCCTCTTTTCGGGAAACCGCTGCGGAAATCATGCGCGGCAGATCGCTGGAAAGTGTCCTGCTCTATTACAACGGCTATAATGAAGGCACGATCATTGATAAAAATCAGCGCGATATGCCGATGTCGGTACCTGTCGCCTCGCAGGTCCTGCATGCAGTCGGCCTGGGCATGGCGGCGCAGTACCGCAAGACGCGATGAGGTGGTGATGACCTTTTTCGGCGATGGCGCCACCTCCGAAGGTGACTTCCACGAGGCGCTAAACTGCGCTGCGGTCTATCAGGCTCCGGTCATTTTCATTTGCCAGAATAACCAGTGGGCGATCTCCGTCCCTCTTGCCCGACAGACCCTTTCCGCAACCCTGGCCCAAAAAGCCCTGGCTTACGGGATGCCCGGAATCCAGGTGGACGGCAACGATATCCTGGCAGTCTATGCGGCAACTGCTGAGGCTGTCGAGCGGGCCAGAGCCGGCGGCGGGCCGACCTTCATCGAATGCGTCACCTACCGGATCATGATGCATACCACCGCCGACGATCCCAAAAAATATCGCTCTGAACAAGAGGTCGAAGCCTGGAAGATAAAAGATCCGCTGCTTCGCTATCAAAAATATCTGCTGCAGAAAAATATTGTCACCGAAGATGACATGGCGGCCCTTGAAGAAGAGGTCAAAAAGCAGATCCAGACCGCGATCGACCGGGCCGAACAGCAGATGAACGAACTCGGGCACCGCTTGACATGTTTGACCATCTCTATGCCGATATGCCGCCCTCCCTTAGCAGACAAAAGGCTGAACTGGCAGGTGAACTGGAGCAGAGCGATAGGGAGGTGCAGCATGGCTAAGATGACCATGGTTGAAGCGCTGAACCTCGCGCTGCGCCAGGAGATGGCTAAAGACGATGCAGTGCTGCTGCTTGGCCAGGATATCGGTCGCGACGGCGGTGTTTTTCGGGTGACCGATCAACTAATAGATGCAGTTCGGCAAGGAACGGGTCATCGATACGCCTTTAGCCGAAGCGGCTATTGTCGGAATGGCTATAGGCATGGCTGTCTACGGTCTGAAGCCGGTCTGTGAAATTCAATTTTCCGGTTTTTCCTATCAGAATTTTCATCAACTGGAAAACCATGCCGCCACGTATGCGCTGGCGGACGCAGGGACGCCTTACCGTACCGCTGGTCATGCGCGCCCCTTACGGCGGCGGAGTCCGAGCCCTGGAGCACCACTCGGAAAGCCGGGAAGCCTACTGGGCGCATACCCCGGGCTTGAAGATGGTCATCCCTTCCGGACCACGCAACGCCCGCGCCCTCATGGTCAGTGCCATCCGCGATCCCGACCCGGTAATCTTTTACGAAGCAAAGGCCCTTTACCGCGCCTTTCGCGAAGAAGTTCCGGAAGAGGAAGAAAGCCTGCCCATCGGCAAGGCGCATATTGCCCGCGCCGGCGACGATCTGACCATTATCGCCTATGGCGCAATGCTGCAGAGAGCCCTTGAGGCGGCAGAAGAGCTGCAGCAGGAAGACGGCATTGGAGCAGAAGTCATTGATCTGCTCACCCTTTCACCCCTAGATGAAAGTGTCATGGTCGCTTCGGTAAAAAAAACCGGCCGGGCAGTGGTCATTCACGAGGCACCCCGCAGTTTCGGGCCGGGCGCGGAAATTGTCAGCCGACTCATGGAGGGAGCCTTTTACTATCTGGAGGCGCCGATAGAACGGGTCACCGGTTTTGATATTATCATTCCCTACTTCAGTCGGGAAAAAAGCTATCTGCCTACTATTAAAAAGATAACAACCGCGGCGCGCAGAACATTGTCAAGTACACTATAAAACAAAACACGGAGCAACTATGACCACGTCTTTTCGGTTACCCGATCTCGGCGAAGGGGTGCATGAAGCGGAGATACTCGCTCTCCCGGTGAGCATTGGCCAGGCCGTCACAGAAGGTGATGTGATTATGGAAATCGAGACCGATAAGGCCGCGGTGGAGATTCCCTCTCCCTATACCGGAACGGTGCGCGAGATTATGGTAAAGGTCGGCGATATGGCGGTTGTCGGTGATGTGCTGATAAGCTTTGCCACTAAGAGCAAATCGACAGCTCCACCACCGCCACCCGCCGAAAGCTCGCCGGCCGCAGCAGACAGCGCAGATAAATCACCGAACAGCGAGCTGCACCTCAGCACCAAAAAAGACCCCCGGTTCCGGCCTCGCCTTCGACTAGACGACTGGCCCGCGAACTCGCAGTCGATCTGCATGCGGTCACGCCCAGTGGCTCCGGCGGTATTGTCACCAAAGAAGATGTCGATAACCATGCCCGGAAGAAGTCGACGCACGCTGAGAGTCCCACCGCAGCTAACGTCCCGGCACCGGACGCCGCAACCACGGCACCGACCGCCGCAACGCCTGGCCGCAGCAGCCTGCCGGACTTCACCAGATGGGGCCAGGTCGAACGACAGCCCTTTCGCTCAATCAGACGGGCAACCGCCAACCAGATGACCAGCTCCTGGACACAGATCCCGCATGTCCACAGCCAGGATACGGTTGATATCACCAGGCTTGAAGCCTTTCGGCAAAAGCATAAGGCCGAAATCGAGGCAGCCGGCGGCAGACTGACCATGACTCTGTTTGCCATCAAGGCGGTCGCCACTGCCCTGAAGACCTATCCGTATTTTAATGCCAGTCTTGATCTGCAGTCCCAGGAAATCATTATCAAACGCTTTTTCAATATCGGCATCGCCGTAGATACCCAAAAGGTTTACTGGTACCGGTGATAAAAGACGTCGATCGCAAAAGTATCAAAGAACTGGCCATCGAGGTGAACGGCGCCATTAAAAGAGTGCGCGCCGGCACCCATGCCCGTGAAGAAATGCAGGGCGGCACCTTTACCATCACCAACGCGGGAGCCCTTGGCGGCAGCTCCTTTTCGGCCATTATCAATCATCCGGAGGTGGCGATTCTCGGTCTTGGCCAGGGGCGGATGCAGCCCGCGGTCATCACCGATGATCGGGGCGAACAGCAGATCGTACCCCGGCTGATCATGCCGATTGTCCTCTGTTTCGACCATCGGGTCGTTGACGGTGCCGATGCGATTCGTTTTCTGCGACTGGTTATAGATGCCCTGGAAGACCCCGATGAACTGCTTATTACTATGATATAGAAGGAGAAGGCAAGATGGTTATGGGCGATATGGCAATGAACACCGACGTGCTGGTTATCGGTGGTGGTCCGGGTGGATATGGTGCTGCTTTCCGGGCGGCCGATCTTGGCCTTGATGTCATCATGGTCGATCCCCTCCCGCGTCCCGGTGGCTCCTGCCTGCATAAAGGCTGCATCCCCTCGAAGACTTTTCTGCATCTTACCGAACGTATTGTCGATGCCGGAGAAGCAGGAAAGATGGGTATTGCTTTTGGCGAACCGACAATTGATCTTGCTGCCATGCGGGCCTGGAAAGAGCAGGTAGTAACGACCATGGCGGATGAACTCCTCACCTTGGCCAAGCGCCGAGGAGTCCTGCTGGTTGCAGGCAGTGCCGCCTTTGCCGATTCAACCAGCGTACGAATTACCGGTGCGGATATCAGCGGAGTACGCTTCAAACACTGTATCATCGCCACCGGCTCAAAACCGATTGAAATGCCGGGCACGTTGCGCACGCCGGAGGGACGGATAATGGACTCCGCCGCCGCCCTCAACCTCGCCGATATTCCCAGAGAACTGCTGGTGGTTGGTGGCGGCTATATCGGTCTGGAGCTTGGTTCGATCTATAATGCACTGGGCAGCAGGGTGACCCTGGTGGAACGTGAAGATCGCTTACTCACTCAGGTCGATGCCGATCTGGTGCAGCCGTTAGAGAAGTCGCTTGTCCAGGCTCTTTGCCGACATTCTTTTCGGGGTGCAGGTGGACGCTTTACAGGAGCAGGACAACGGCGTTACAGTCCGCTGGCAGCGGGACGGAAAAATCGAGCAGCATCGTTTTGACCGGGCCCTGGTGGCTATCGGCCGAATCCGCCAACAGCAGCGATCTTGGTCTGGAGCAGACGAAGGTGCAGCTTGACCGGAACGGCTTTATCGTAATCAATGCGCAGCAGCAGACGGCCGATAGCCATATCTTTGCCGTTGGCGATGTCACGGGCGGGGTGATGCTGGCCCATACCGCCACCCGTGAGGGCAGGGTGGCGGCAGAAGTCATCAGCGGGATGCAATCCGCCTTTGATGCCCGTGTTTTGCCGGCGGTGGTCTATACCGATCCGCAGATCAGCTGGTGCGGCCTTACCGAGCAGCAGGCAGCGGCAGAAAACATCGCCTGCAGCGTTCAGAAATTTCCCTGGAAATATTCCGGCAGAGCCCAGATTATGGGCATGACCGACGGCTTCACCAAACTCTTGACCGATCCGCAATCAGGCCGCATTCTCGGTGCCGGTATCACCGGACGAAACGCCGAAAACCTGATCAGTGAAATGGCTCTGGCCATCGAAATGGGAGCGGTTGCCGAAGATCTCGCCCTGACCATCCATCCGTACCCGACCTTATCGGAAACCGAGGCGGAAGCGGCGGAAATTTTTCAAGGCAGTCCGACCCATATGCTGCCATCAACTAGTGCCCGGTCGACAAACAACTGATGGTAGCTATAGTAGTCACTAAATGACCTTACTGAGTCATGTAAGGATTTAAGAGAGTTAACTGGAAAGCTGTAGAAGAGGAAAATTATATGAATTCACATGAGTTTTTTGCAACAGCCCTGCAATACGAAGAAAAAATCCGCGACTTTTATCGTCATGCCGAGCAAAAAATCGATGATACCCGAGGCAAGGAGATCTTTCGGGCTCTCGGCAACGATGAACAAGGCCATATTGATTTTCTGCTCTACAGCCGGGAACAGCTAAAAACCAACGGGGCTATTGATCTTACCCGGCTGGTTTCGTCCATTCCCACCTTAAAACAGCTTGAATCAGGTATAGAGAAGCTGCAGGCGGAGATTCCCGAACGGATGCTGGGGGATATCAAAACAGCACTGGCCGGCGCCTTGAAACTGGAAAAAGAAACCTCGGCCTTTTATCAAGACGCCTGCGGTAAAACCGACGGCCAGATCAAAATCGTCTTCGAAAAGTTACTCGATATCGAAGAACGCCACGTGGATGTGGTGCAGATCGAGCTGGACCACGCCCAGCATAATGGGATGTGGTTCAACTTCATGGAGGTTGATCTCGAGGAATATTGAGATATTCCGAGGCCGTTGCCTGTCGCTTCTTTCTAACTGGTCGTCTCGACACGGAGATGGTCCGGCATCCGCACGGCGATTACCCGGCCCTTTGCGGTAACGGCCTTATTGACCAGTACCTCTGCCAGGACAATAGTTTTACGCCCTTTGATCTCGTCGACCCTGGCCCGGATTTCGATGGGTGGGCCAAGCGGGGTCGGCTGCAGATAATCAACCTGCAGCGATCCGGTAACATAGCGAAATGCCGGCAGGGTTCCCAATTCGCGCCCTTCTTCTTTATATGCTGCGGCCGCTGCGGTCCCGACGCAATGGCAATCGATCAGCGAGGCGATCAATCCGCCATAGACATAGCCAGGAAAAGCCATATGAAAGTCCTGGGGATGAAAGGTGGCAATCGCTTCGTCTCCGTCCCAGAAGCTGCTTATATGCAGACCATGTTCGTTTTTGGGGCCGCAACCATAGCAGTACTTGAGCGGCTCCGGATAATAGTCCTGAAAGGATTTTGCAGTCATAGTATCTCCTTAAAATTGCTGAATTCAGGCAGGTAGGGCATGCCGCCCCGTTGCGAGCAGACATAGGCGGCAACCTTGTTAGCCTGTGCATTGATCGCGTCCAGCGTCAAGCCCCGCAGATAACCGATAATTGCCGCAGCGGTGAACGAATCTCCGGCACCAATAGTGTCTTTGACGTCGGCGATGATGCCCGGATGATCCGAAAAATCGTCCGGAGTACACAGCAGACTCCCCTTGTCGCCTCGGGAAAATATAGCCATTGCCAGATTGTAGCGCTTTATTATCAGCTTAAGCCATTGCTCCATTGGTTCCTGCAGTGCCAGCAATTGGCCCAGTACCGGCAATTCTTCCTCACTGAGTTTAAATATATCGGCCCGCAGAAGAGAATCTTCAATCACCTGTCGAGAGTAAAAATTCTGCCGAAGATTAATATCAAAGACCTTCACCGTCGCCGGCCTGAGGCTGTCCAGATAGTCGCCGATGACCCGGCGCGAGTGTGGCGATCGCTGGCCGAGCGTGCCAAAACATATCGCATCAAGGCCGGCAGGCAGCGCTGCGGCATAATCATTGATCAGCAGATGGTCCCAGGCCAGCTGGTCAGGAAAGACATATGTTGCCTTGCCTTCTTTTTCAAGGACGACAGGCACAAATCCGGTGGGATATTGACTGACTGTGGAGATCGCCGCAGTATCAACGCCGCGCTGCTGCAGCTCGTCCAGAGCTTTTTCTCCCCGAGCGTCCCGGCCGATGGTGGTAATGGGAATGCCCCTGGCACCAAGGGCCGTCACATGATAGGCAAAGTTTACCGGTGCGCCGCCGATAACCTCGGCATCCGGCAGAACATCCCAAAGAAGCTCCCCTATTCCTGCAATAACATGCTGTTTATGCTGATTCATTTTTCTCCCTTCGTTGCAATTCACATATTGTGCTACAATAACATTCCCAGCATAAAAAGATAATAATTTCAAAAATACTCAGGTAAATTATGACAACATTGTCATTTGTCGAAGAGAAACTGAGGCAGAAGCACATCATCCTCCTTGATGGCGCCACCGGAACCGAACTTGAAAAACGCGGGGTGCCGATGAACAGTAAAGCCTGGTCGGCGGCGGCGATTCTCACGCACCCGGAAGTGAGTTCTTGCCCTGATAGCAGATGTGTCGCCTGTCACCCTGCTGCTTAAACCCCGGACAAACAAATTGAAAACGGAGGAAATTGCTGCTACTGTCATCTTGCAGACTCCATTACCTTTGGCACCTTGGTAAAAAAGTGATGGGCAAAATTTCTCCGCAGGGGCACACCTGTGTGTGTCCCATTTTTCGGTAAATTTTACAAAGATTTTTTACGGTACCATTTTTTTTCAATTAATCCCTGGAGGTGGAGATGAAACTCAGATACTTTTCGCATTCTTCTTTTCAGATCACAACCGACGATGGCCAGGTTCTTCTCATCGATCCCTTTATCGATGACAACCCGACATGCCCGGTCAAATCGGCTGAGCTGACTGCTGATTTCATTATCCTGACCCATGCGCATGGCGATCATGTCGGTGATGCCTTTACGATTGCCAAGCGGACCGATCCATTGTTTATCTGCGTCAACGAGCTCGCCAATTACTGTGCCGACAAGGGATTTCGTGCCCACAACATGCATATCGGCGGAGCGCATACCTTTGCCTTTCGGCAAATTGAAATTTACCATCGCCCATCATGGTTCCATGACCCCAGACAACACCTATGCAGGAGAACCTGCCGGGGTGATCCTGACTATCGACGGCAAATCCCTCTATCACACCGGCGATACTGGGCTTTTTTATGATATGAAACTCATCGGCGAGATGACCCCGCTCGATTATATGCTCCTGCCGATAGGCGATAATTTTACCATGGGCATAACGGATGCGGTGAAAGCCGTGGAACTGGCCAACCCAAAGACTGGCCATCCCCATGCACTACAATACCTTTCCGGTCATCAAAGCCGATCCGCTGGTATTCAAAAAAGAGGTGGAGAGTATCGGTAAGAAGGCCATGGTGATGGAATTTGGTCAGGAAATCGAACTGTAGAACAACTGCGGTCGGTTCTTTGCCGGCCTTACGTTCAAGTTAAGAATTATGAAGAAATTATTTCTGCCGGCGCTTGTCGTTCTGGTTGTAGCAGCCGGTGCGGTATTTTATGCACTACCATCTATAACCAAGCTCGACGAACATCTGACCAGCTGGTTTGAAGGCAGGCGATGGGAACTGCCTGCCCGGATCTATGCCCGGCCGTTGGAATTGTATGTCGGCAAGACACTAACTATCAGCGCCTTAAAAAAGAACTGACCCAGTTGCATTACAGCAAAAATGATATTCCTGAAAAACCCGGGGAATATGACATTCGAGGGCAACCAGTTACAGCATTTACAGCCGTGCTTTTCATTTTCCCGATCGGTGCAACCTGCTACGCCCATCAAGCTGACCTACATGACAAGACCATCACCGCTCTTTCCGAGCCCGGCAGCATAGACGAGGGCTCAACATGTTCCGCTCTGGAACCGGTCCAGTACGCCTCCATCTATCCAAATCATAATGAAGACCGGGTGCTGATCAAACTGGCAGATGCCCCGGAATTGCTGATCAAGATCCTGCTGCTGATTGAAGACAGACAACTTTCTATTCTCACTGGGGTATCCGGCCGACGGCGATTGTCAGCGCCGCTCTGGCTAATCTGCGGGCAGGAAAAACCGTCCAGGGCGGCAGCACACTGACCCAGCAGCTGGTGAAAAATATCTTTCTCAGCAGTGAACAGACCCTTCTCCGAAAGGCCAACGAGGCCATTATGGCTCTGCTGCTTGAGTACCACTACGGCAAAGACGAAATTCTGGAGACTTATCTCAACGAAGTCTATCTCGGCCAGGACGGAAAACGTGCCATCCACGGCTTTGCCATGGCCAGCCGGTTCTATTTCGGTCGTGATCTTGACGAATTGGAGCCGGAACAGCTTGCCCTGCTGGTTGGAATCGTCAAAGGAGCATCCTACTATAACCCCAGAAATCAGCCGGAGCGGGCAAAAGCACGGCGTAATCAGGTGCTGGACTATCCTCGCGTCCGCCCAACTGATCAGTCCCGAAGAAAGTGATCAACTGCAAAAAAAAGCCTCTGGCGGTGACCCAGGAAACCCCTTCCGGCATAACCCTCTACCCGGCATTTCTCGAGCTGGTTCGCAGGCAGCTGGCACGGGACTACAAAGACGAGGATTTACGCAGCGAAGGATTGTCGATTTTCACCACGCTTGACCCAATTATCCAGCAAAAGGCGGAAACAGCCTGACCAGATGAGCTTGACCGCCATCGAAAAACGACGGGGTGCCGAAACATACGCAAACACTCCAGGGAGCCCTGGTCATCGCCTCGGTCGACCAGGGAGAGGTCGTCGCTGTGGTCGGCAACCGGGCACCCCGCCAGGCGGGATTTAACCGGGCACTGGACATGAAACGACCCATCGGTTCGATAATCAAACCGGCGGTTTTCCTGACCGCTTTGGCCCGGCCCCGAGTCATACAATCTGCTGACAACCATCTACGACACTGCCGCTTACAGTGCCGACCGCATGGCGGCAAAGACTGGCAGCCGGAAAACTATGATCATCTTTCCCATGGGCCACTGCCACTGATGCAGGCATTGATCCATTCGTACAACGTTGCCACCGTGCAGCTGGGAATGGACCCTGGGACTCGATGCGGTTATCGGTACGCTGAAAAACTCGGCATACAGGAGGATATCAATCCCTATCCGTCCCTGCTTGCTGGGAGCGGTCGAACTGCCGCCCATTGAAGTTCTGCAGATGTACCAGACCATTGCGGCCGGTGGCTACCAAACGCCTCTTCGGGCCATCCTTGCGGTGACCGATCAGGAAAATAACACCTTGCAGCGCTATCCCCTGACTGTTGAGCAGACCGTCGAACCCGGTGCAGTCTTCTGTCTGTCAAACGCCCTGCAGGCTGTGACCACCGCAGGGTACAGCAACGCTCGCTGCAACGGCTTTTGCCGGAAGGACTCACTGTGGCAGGAAAAACCGGGACCACCAATAATTTGCGCGATTCCTGGTTTGCCGGTTTTAGCGGCATGCATGTTGCCGTTGCCTGGGTTGGCCGCGACGATAACAAACCCACCGGTCTGACCGGCGCAACCGGTGCCCTCGGGAGTATGGGCGGCCACCATGGCTGCAATCAACACCAGTCCCCTGCAACTGCAACCACCCGATAATATCAACTGGTATTATGCAGATATCGACTACAGGTCCGATCTTCAACCAAAAATGTGACACGGTTACAGAAACTCTTATGCCCTTTATTAACGACGGACTGCTGCCCGAGGTGGTTAACTGTAATGACCGCTGCAACAATAACCCTGGAAAAACTGTCTCAATAAAGGGTTAAATAATATTTTTGATTTTTTCCAGTAAACAGATTGCTGGACTTCTCAGTCAGCAACTACGCGACACTCATTTACACTTTAAAAGCATCATGAACCAACATAACAAAAACGACTGCAAACTGTTATCCATCGGGATATTAAGCGCTCTGCTCTTCCAGGGCTGTGCCGTCTATCCACCGAGAAACAACCTGTCTATTATCCACCGCCGCCACCGCAAGAACGCCAACCAGATTCTTAAGCTATCCCGATGCCTGAACCGGTGCCTGAGCCAGTGCCTGTACCGCTTCCGGAAACACACCGGGAAAAGAGGCAGCCCGGCGATCAATCCCATCGCCGCTGATTTCAGCCGGCAGGCAGCGAACAGATCCGTCAGGGCAGATCCGATCTTGCCGCAGCAACCCTGGAAAGAGGCCTGCGGGTAGCACCTAAAGATGCCATGCTCTGGTCACAACTGGCGGAGATTAAACTGCAGCAGCAGCAATATCTGCAGGCCCGATCCCTGGCCGCGAAATCCAACTCTCTGGCAGGTTCAAACACGACGATTATCCAAAAAAATCAATGGATCATCAAGACCCGAGAAGGCTGTCGGCAGTAGCGAGCAGTTCAGGTCAGAGAGTAGCACTGACAGACACCAGGATCGGAATATAGAATCCGACCCATTGCCCTCCATTTCGACTTGTCCGGAGGATCTTTATAGATGCTGATTAGTCGGAAAGAAGTTTAAAGGAAAGCTTTACACGTGCCCGATAAGCAGCCGGCTTTCCTTCGTCAATTTTCATATCCAGGGTTACAACCTCGGCGATACGCAGGTCACGCAGGCTCATGCCGGCCGATTTGACAGCATTTTGGGTAGCTTCTTCCCATGATTTTGGGCTTGATCCGACCATTTCAATAATTTTGTAAACACTCTCAGACATGGGCATTCTCCTTGGTTAAGGTTTTAGGAAGGACCTACTGATTGTCGATGTATTTGCTGGTGTTCCGGCACTACATCGCATGCTCTCAAGTAACTCCATTACCATTGTTGACGAACGTACTACATTCTGAAGGTCAATATGGTCTGTTGCGAGGGAAATGATTTTGGTAGGTGTTCACTTGGAGATTAGCTTGAGTACAACAGACCGTTATGGTACTGTAATGCTTAGTTGGAGAAATTTGAAGATCAAACTGTTTTCTGTCTGATCTGTAATCCGGCAGATAAATGACAGGCAGGGCCGGATATTTCGCCTGGAAATGCACCAAAAAGGAATTACTTTGAAGAATAACGATATATTGCGCCGTATCCGCTATACCTTCAACTTTACCGATCAAAATGATTGCCCTCTTTGGCCTGGCTGGTTATCGAGTTACTCGGGCGCAAATCAGTGACTGGTTGAAAAAAGATGATGACCCTGCCTTTCAGAACTGCAGTGACATTCAGCTGGCAGCCTTTCTCAATGGATTGATTAACGATAAACGGGGCAGAAAAGATGGCCGCAAACCAAGCCGGAAAAACGTTTAAATAACAATATTATTTTTCGAAAATTAAAAATCGCCTTAAACCTCAAAGACAAGATATCCTGAATATCCTGATCTTGGTCAGATTTACCGATGAGTAAGCACGAATTCAGTGCCTTTTTCCGTAAGCCCGGACATAAAAATTATCGCAGCTGCAAAGATCAGATCCTGCGCAATTTTCTTCAGGGATTACAGCTGCAAATATCGCCCAGAGCTTCAAGCCGAAACAGAATTCAAATGGAAATAATCCTGTCGACGCACATTTTCAGCATTCCTAATCTTGAGACATAACTAACGTACGTTTATCAAAGATCTTTCAATCACAACCAAGCATGACATTAACCGCAGACATCTAAAAATAGACATTTAATGATCGAGACCATGTCTGCAGTTAATTTCTTTTATTTCCTTGCACATTCTTAAAAGAGAGTATAGTGCCGCTCATTGAATTAAATTAAGTAGGAGCACATCCCCTTCAGGTAGTCCTCGTTAACCTCGTTGTTTCCCAAGCGTCGTTCGTTGCCGTCGAAGCACATGCTGATTACTTAAAACAGTATGGTTCTTTTTTGTCGGAATTTCTCAACACCAGAACCAAAACATATTTGACACCCTTTAGGCTCATGGCTCAGTTCTGAAATACAGAACTCATCCAAGACTCACTTTTCAAGGCAATCAGAAGGCATTCAGCTATGTGCAGATGTTGGATCAGGGAAAAATCCATCACCGGCATCAAACATATATAAGAAATATAAAAGAATTACTAGCGGATCTAAAAGGATTCGCAGATCGAGAGACCAGGGATAGATCCCGGCATCTCACCACGAAATACAATGGAGTATTATGAGTTTTAATGATTTTCAGTTACACCCCAAGGTAAACGCCGGCATCACTGCCTGCGGCTATACCAGCCCCACCCCGATCCAGAAAGAAGCCATCCCATCCATCCTTGCAGGCCGTGACATGCTCGGCCTGGCTCAGACCGGCACCGGAAAAACAGCAGCCTTTGTTTTACCCATTTGCAGCGACTACAGGACGGTCCCCGCAAAATAGTTCGAGCTTTGATTGTCGCGCCTACCAGAGAATTTGCGGAGCAAATCCATGACAACATCGCAAAATGGGCAAACAGACCGGCCTGCGCAGTGTTGTCGTTTACGGTGGCGTAGGTAAACAGCCGCAGATAAGCAAAATCCGCGCCGGTGTAGAAATTGTCGTCGCCTGCCCCGGTCGCCTGCTCGATCTGCTCAACGACAAAGCTTTTAACCTGAGAGCAGTTGAGGTACTGGTTCTCGATGAGGCCGACCATATGTTCGATAAGGGTTTTCTGCCGGACATCCGGCGAATAATCAAACAACTGCCGACAAAGCGCCAGATCGCTGGTTTTTTCCGCGACCATGCCATCGGAAATTCGCCACCTGGCAGAAGAAATTCTGTATAAGCCGGTAACGTGCAGATCAACCACACTCTGCCCGCACCGACTATTTCCCATGTTCTCTATCAGGTTGCCAAAGCAAAAAGACCTCTCTGCTGAAAAGCATCATGGCTAACGGGAAATGGCCTGTACCCTGATCTTCACCCGTACCAAATACAAGGCCAAGAGCCTGGCACTGGTGCTGGAAAAAGCCGGATTCAATGCCACCTCGCTGCAGGGCAATCTCTCCCAGCAGAAGAGGCAGCTGGCGATGGACGGTTTTCGCGACGGCACCTATAAAATTATGGTGGCGACCGATATTGCCGCCCGGGGTATCGATGTCCTTGGCATTTCCCATGTCATCAACTATGATGTGCCGGACACCGCCGAAACATACACCCACCGAACCGGTCGTACCGGCCGGGCCACCCGAAGCGGCCAGGCCTTGACTTTTGCCGATAGGGAAGATGGCAAGATGATTTCCCATATCGAACGTACTCTCGGCAAAAAAATGGCCAGTAGAAACAACCCCTCTTCATTTCGCAGCTTCCACAGATGCCGAAGTGGCAGTTGAAAATCGCCGGGATAATTATTCCCAGCAACGGCCGCGCGGCAGAAAACCGGCTCCGGCCACCCGAGGCAAAAGCCGACGCAGTAAGGCTTGTTCTTTTGATTTTGGAACGAGCAAACCTGTACAAAGATAATTCTGATTTGTCTGGATATCCAGACGTCCAGTCGAAGCATCACAGTGATGGTTCGACTATATAACAAAGGGTTCCAAAGGAACCCAGCAAAAAGGAGTAGTACAAGATGGCTGAAGGAACAGTAAAGTGGTTTAACGATTCAAAAGGTTTTGGTTTTATTGAGCAGGATGGCGGCAACGATGTGTTTGTGCATCATTCAGCAATTCAGGCTCAGGGCTTTAAATCCCTTGAAGAAGGCGCACGCGTGACCTTCGAAGTTGTTGATGGCCCCAAAGGCCCTGCTGCGGCCAATGTAGTCCAGCAGTAATGAGCTCGGTTCGACCACAAAAAGCCTCCGCATTCCTGCGGGGGCTTTTTTTATCTGAATTTATGCCGAACACGAACCACGAAGGAGAGTTCTTGGCCAGAACAAACTATTCATACGAAAAACGACAAAAAGAACTCGCCAAGAAAAAGAAAAAAGAAGAAAAACGACTGCGCAAACAGGAAAAACAGGCCGAGCCTGAGAGCACCGCAAGAACCGCCTGCTCCTGAGCAAGAATAAGGCCCGACGTCAGCACCCAGCATTTTTTTCCAGTACACTCTATGCCAGAGGAAGGTTTCCGGAATCTTTCTTTTTGGCTCTACTACGAGGACACCACGCATGATCACCGCATCCAATATCGCCCTTTCCTATGGCAAAAGAATCATCTTCCAGGATGTCAATATCAAGTTTACCCCCGGCAACTGCTACGGGCTGATCGGCGCCAACGGCGCCGGCAAATCGACCTTTCTGAAAATTCTGGCCGGTCAGCTCGATGCCGATCGGGGCGACATCAGTAAAGGACCGGGGGAGCGCATCGCCATGCTGAATCAGGACCAGTTCGCCTTTGACGAACATACCGTCTTTAATACCGTGATCATGGGCCATAAAAAGCTCTATAAGATTATGGCCGCCCGGGAAGCCATCTATGCCAAGGCCGATTTTACCGAAGAAGACGGTATCTTGTCCGGGGAGCTCGAAGTCAAATTCGGTGAAATGAACGGCTATGAGGCAGAGGCAGAGGCTTCGGTTCTGCTCAAGGGCCTCGGTATCCCGGAAGAAATGCGCCAGAAAAAAATGAAGGAACTCGACGGCAGCGACAAGGTGCGGGTTCTGCTTGCCCAGGCCCTGTTCGGCAATCCGGACATCCTGCTGCTGGATGAACCGACCAACCAGCTTGATCTGCAGACCATCAAATGGCTGGAGGAGTTTCTGTCCCGTTTCAACAACACCGTGATCATTGTCTCGCATGACCGCCATTTTCTCAACCAGGTATGCACCCATATGGCCGATATCGATTTCGGCAAGATTGAGATATACGTCGGCAACTATGATTTCTGGTACGAAGCCAGTCAGCTCCATTTCCGCCAGAAAGAGACCGAGAGCAAGAAAATCAAGGCGAAAGCGGAGGAACTGAAAGAATTTATCAGGCGCTTCAGCTCCAACGCTTCCAAGGCGAAGCAGGCCACCTCACGAAAAAAACTGCTGGAAAAACTAACCATCGACAACATGCCCAACTCCTCGCGAAAATACCCCTATATCGTCTTCAAGCCGGAACGGGCCTGTGGCGATATCATTTTAGAGATTGAAGGATTGAGCAAAGAGATTGAAGGAGTCTGCATGTTTAAAGACTTGACGCTGACCGTCAACAAAGGTGATAAAATAGCCTTTGTCGGTCCGAACAGTCTGGCGAAAACCACTCTTTTCCAGGTTCTCGCCGGTGAGCTTGAACCGGACGCAGGCAGCTTCCGCTGGGGAGTGACCATCAAAAATGCCTATTTTCCCAAGGAAAACAACGGTTATTTTGCTGACGATGCATTGGATCTGGTCGGCTGGCTGCGGCAGTTTGCGCCACCGAAGACTGATGAAAGCTTTATCCGCGGCTTTTTGGGTAAAATGCTCTTTTCCGGGGAAGAGGCGACCAAAAAGACCTCGGTACTCTCCGGCGGCGAGCGGGTGCGCTGCATGCTGTCGAAGATGATGCTGGCCGATGCCAACGTGCTCATCCTTGACGAGCCGACCAACCATCTTGATCTCGAATCGATCACCTCGCTGAATAACGGCTTGATGGCCTTTCCGGAAGTCGTGCTCTTTGCCTCCCATGATCATCAGTTCGTCTCGACCATAGCCAATAGAATTATCGAGATCACCCCGGATGGAATAACCGACGCAATGATGAATTTTGATCAGTTTCTGGAGATGAAGGAAATAAATGCTGCAGAGGAAAATGGTTGCCTTGATCAGGTAACGGCGTAGCGGAAATACCCAGAAATACACCGGTCCGGCAAAAGAGAGCCAGCCGGACCGGAACTGCAAAAAGCTTACTTCTTCTTGTCTTTCTTTGCTTTCTTGTCCTTCTTCTCTTTTTTAACTTTTTTACTTTTCTTATCTTTTTTACTGTCTTTTGTTTTACAAGTTGAATCTGAGCAACATTCACTGGGCAAATTTTTCTTCTTTTTGTCCTTCTTCTCCTTCTTCTCCTTCTTCTCTTTCTTTTCAGCCATCATGCTTCTCCTTATTATGGGATGAATTGCCGACCAACCTAACCGGCGTGTACAGCTCTCTTATGACCTGTTAGCATCAAACAGGCTCTTGTCAAGAAAGATGGTGTCGTATAGCTCGCTCCTCTGTGGTAAATATACACAATAGCGGAGCCCTGCTTGCGTTAAACTGCGCTGGGAGGTAAGCTCTGTCCTACTCATCTCCGCCAATCATCCACCACCAGGAGGTCTTTATGCCGATTATCACTATTTCCCGCGGGAGCTATTATCACGGTAAATCAATTGCCGAAAAACTGGCTGAAAAATTAGGCTATGCCTGTTTATCCCGTGACCAGGTTGTTGAAAATCTCGACACCTTTCATCTTCCGGAAATAAAGCTGGTGCGCGGACTGAATGACGCTTTTTCCGTACTGGACCGTTTTCCGCATGGGAAAAAACGATTCAAAGCTGCCATTCGCTCGGCTATTCTGCAGCATTTTCTGCAAGACAACGTCATTTACCACGGTCTTTTGGGCCATCATTTTGTCAGCAACATCTCCCATGTGCTGAAAGTGAGAATCATCGCCGACACGGAGAAAAGGGTTGTAGACGAGATGGCCAGGGAAAATATTTCCGAGGAAAAGGCCCGGTTCACCCTGAAAACCGATGACGAGGAACGTCGTAAATGGGGCATGTTCCTCTATGGCATAGACCTGATGGATCCCGAGATGTACAACATGACATTGCGCATCGGCCATTTATCCGAAGACGAGGCCGTCGATCTTATCGTCAGTGCCGTCCATCTCCCTTCCTTTCAAGAAACAAAAGCATCAAAAACTAGCATTGGCCGATTCGGCCCTGCATGCTCAGGTGTGTGACAAGCTGTTTGATTTTCCCAATGCAGTTGTCACCGCGCGCAATGGAGCGGTGGCCGTGTCGCTGAAAGTACCCGAAGTCCAGCAACAGGTTATTCGTGAGCGCATCAACCAGATGCTCGCTGAGGTCGCCGGAATGAACGAATTGACCATTTTATTTGGCACTTATTTTTGATGATATGACTAAAATAATTCCCTCATGGGAAATGCTCCGTGAACTGCTGGCTGCGCAAGACAGCCAGCAGATAACACGATTCATAGAATCACTCAGCCCCTCGGAGACAGCGAGGACTATCTCCCGTCTGGATGAGGAAGAGCAGCAGATGCTTTTCAGTCTTCTCAGCCCGGAAGATGCCGCTGATATGATTGAGGATATCCCCGACGCCCAGGCAGCAGATCTGGTCGAAGATATGCCGTCGGATCAGGCAGCGGCGATTCTCGAAGAACTGTCCAGTGATCACCTGGTCGATGTTCTCGGTCAGATGGATGAACAGGCCAGTCAAGCCATTCTTGCCGCAATGGGCAGAGAAGACGCCAAAGAAGCCAGAATGCTGTTGGAATATGACCCAGACTGCGCCGGCGGTCTGATGATTTCCGAGTTTTTGGTTTATAGCGTTGACCAAACGATCAAGGATGTCCTGGATGATTTGCAGTTACATCGTGAAGAATACGTCGATTACCACGTGCAGTATTTTTATGTCGTTGATCAAAAAGAAAAGCTGGTTGGTGTTTTGCGGATGCATGACATGCTGTTTCCGACTCGGGGAACCAGGTTGGACCAGGTAATGCTTCCTCACCCTCTCAGCGTCTCCGACAAGGCTTCGCTTCGGGCGCTTGAGGAATTTTTTGAAGAACACCACCTGTACGGCGTACCCGTTGTCGACAACGATGGGCGACTGGTTGGCGTGGTGCTGCCCAATGCCATTGAAGAGGCGATCAACAGACGAAAAACCAAAACGTTTCTTCGCTTGAGCGGCATCATCGGCGGTGAAGAATTTCGGACCATGCCCCTCTTTACTCGCTCCGGCCGCAGGCTCTCCTGGCTCACCATGAATATCATTCTCAACATCATATCGGCAAGTGTCATCGCTCTCTACCAGGACACCCTGGCGGCAGTGATTGCTCTTGCAGTCTTTCTACCTATGGTCAGCGATATGAGCGGCTGCTCCGGCAACCAGGCGGTTGCCGTTTCCATGCGCGAACTCTCCCTCGGCCTGGTCCGCCCAGCTGAGCTGCTCTGGGTACTGGCCAAAGAGGCCAAGGTAGGCATCATTAACGGCCTGGTGCTCGGCCTGCTCTTAGGTGGAGTAGCTTATTTCTGGAAAGGAAATCCCTGGCTCGGCATTGTCGTCGGCGGAGCTCTGGCCGCCAATACCCTGGTGTCGGTTCTTCTTGGCGGCATGCTGCCGCTGATTCTTAAAAAATTAAAACTGGACCCGGCCCTGGTCTCCAGCCCGCTACTCACCACAGTTACCGATATGTGCGGCTTCTTTTTTGTCCTCAGTTTTGCCGCTGCAGTCCTGCCGCAGCTGACGAATGGATAGACTAGCCTGTAGTCTATCAGAAGCTCAGCTCTCCCTGATGGTCCATTTGACCTAAAATCCAGTGAATCCTGCGGTTGATATACCTGCTCGGTGGATTGGCTTTATACTCGCGGGGATTGGGTAAGACGGCAGCGATGGCGGCGGCCTGGGTCTTGCTCAGATTACGGGCACTTTTTTTGAAATAATGCTGCGCAGCCGCCTCCGCACCATAGATGCCATTGCCCATTTCGATACTGTTCAAGTACACCTCGAGAATACGCTGTTTACTCCAGATAAGCTCAATGAGCAGAGTGAAATACACCTCAAGACCCTTTCTTGCCCAGCTTCTGTCCGGCCAGAGAAAGACGTTTTTGGCGGTTTGCTGCGAGATGGTACTGGCACCACGCAACCGTTTTGCCCCCTTTTTCGAGGCCGCAACCGATTGTTCTATCGCTTTAAAATCTATACCGAAATGATCCATGAAATTCTGGTCTTCGCTACTGATAACCGCGAGAGCGAGGTTGCTGCTGATAGCATCGATTGCTACCCAGGTGTGCTTGAGCTGCAGGGTATTACCGGCCAGTAGCTGCTGTCCGCAACGGATCAGCATAAGAGGTGTTAGCGGAACAGGAACAAAGCGGAATAACACGACGAAAAAAGAGACGCAGCAAAAAACAACAGGACAGTCCGCCACAAAAATCGCCCTATTTTCCGGACCGGCGACTTACCCGTCTTTTTCCGTGACTTGCTGCTTGTCAATGCTGTCCTGCCTCGCACCTTTCTCCCTCAGGGTGAATACGCTTCACTGAGCGCATAGCCCTGGTCATGGTTGGCAACCAGCCAGTCAAACCAACCGGTTATTACCGCATCCTGCAAGGGCCGGCTAAATTCCAGCCAACGCGATTGCAGACCGGGCAATGTGGCGTGCATGCGCGCGATGAGAGTATCATTATCGAGCAATTGCCGGTTGCAGCTCTGAAATGACAGAAAATCGGCAAGCTGGATACAATGGGCGAAAGCGGTTTCTCTTACCGCTCTTTCCGGACGGTGATGGTAGGCGACTGCAGTGATTAAACTGTCGGGGAAAAACCATTTTTGCAACAGCTGGCCGCCTAATATGTCATGGGTAAAAGAATACATCTGCAGCTCGTCATACAGCGTCTGCTCATTGCTCAATTCGGCCATCCACTGTTGAGGGGCATATTCTTCGGTAAAAGTCTGCAACATGATCAGCTTGCCGATATCATGGATAAGTCCGCCCATAAAAGCAATTTCCGGGGAGATATCAAGATCCTGAGCGATCACCCCGGCGGCCATCCCACAGACAAATGAATGGTGCCAGAATCGATCGATAAAAGGTTTATGCTGTCTGGCCAGCTTGCCAAACGAGTTGATCAGTGCTTTGGTCATGGCAATTCTCTGCACTTCGTTAAAACCGAGAATAACCACCGCCATCTTGATCGAATCGACCTTCTGGGGACGCCCGAACAGGACCGAATTGGCAATCTTAAGAATCGTCAGACACAAGGACTGGTCGGAGTGGATGGTTGCCACAACGTCTTTTACCGAGCAATCCGGATCATTAGTGACACGCATTAACCTGGTCACTGTCATTGGCAGAACTGGAAACGAGTCAATATGCTGACTGATCAGTTCGTATTTGCTGCTTTTCATGCGTCGGCTACTGGTAAAGTTGGCAACAACCAAGAAGATTAAGATTTTTTACAACACCATCAGCTATAAGCTAGCCGCCAAAAATGCAATCCTGATGACAATCTGATCATGTATTTTCAGACGACAGTGGTTGCGGTTTTCGCCGACTCAAGCACTTTGACGAAGTTTCCGACCGGCAGTGGTTTGCTGAAGTAGTATCCCTGGTATACTTTACATCCTTTATCGTTGAGATAATTCAGCTCCTGCTCGGTCTCTACACCCTCGGCAATAACTTCCAAGCCCAGGTTGTGCGCCATCATAATGATGGTATCGACTAAAATCACACCATGGCTGGCATCTTTGATATCATTGACAAAAGAACGATCAATTTTAAGTGTGTTGAGGGGCAGGCTCTGCAGATAACTCAGCGATGAATAACCGGTACCAAAATCGTCCACCGAAAATTTAATGCCCATCTGCTGCAACGCTTTTATTTTCTGGACGATATCACTTCCGGTAGAAACAAGACTTCCCTCGGTGAGCTCAATTCCTAAGTGATGTGGATCGGCTTTGGTTTCTTTGAGCACAGTGGTTACAATGGCGACAAAATCGGAAACGGCAATCTCTTTTCCGCTGATATTGATGGAAATCGTCAATGCCTCATCAAGCAGACCTTGATCCTTCCATTGTTTGATATTGCGACAGGTCTCGCGCAACACCCATTGACCAATTTCCTGCATAAGCCCGGTCTCTTCGGCCATTGCGAGAAAAACCACCGGCGGAACAATGCCTCTTTGCGGATGCTGCCAGCGCAGTAATGCTTCTGCGCCTAAAAGTTTACCGGAGACATCCACCTGCGGCTGGTAATACAAAATGAATTGCTTTTCTTCCAAAGCCTTTCTGATCTCTGTATTCAGGCGCAGCCGTTCATCGGCAGCATCCTGCATAGTCGGCAGGAAGAAGTGGATAGAGTTGCGGCCGGCAGCCTTGGCCCGGTACATTGCCGTATCTGCCTGTTTTAAGATATCATCGACGTCTTTATCCTCTTTTGGGAAAAGGGTCACGCCGACGCTGGGGGTAATATGCAGATCCCGGCCCTCTATCTGGCAGGGCGCGGAAAGGCAGAGGCAGAGTTCTTCGGCAATGCCCCGCACCTTATGGGCTGCAAGACCGATTGAATGATCCAGCTCAGTGATAATGATAATAAATTCATCGCCACCCATCCGCGCCGCGGTATCCTCGCGCCGGATACATTCAGAAATTCTTTTGGCGACAACTTTAAGTAATTCATCACCCACAGAATGGCCCAGGGAATCATTAATCGTTTTAAAATTATCCAGATCAATGAACATCAGCGCGCCATAATGACCATGCCGCTTGGACCGGGCAATTTCATTATGCAGATGCTCGAGCAGCAGACGGCGATTCGGCAGCCCGGTCAAGGAATCATACGAGGCGAAATATTCAATCTGTTCTTCGGTCAGTTTTTTTTCGGTGAAATCTTCAACGATACCAACGCCGCCTATAGGCATCTGATCAAGCGAGTTTAACGCTTTGAAAAAAGCCCGAACCGGCGTGGTTGCAGTACCGGTCACCGAGGAATAATTTCCCTTCATAATACCCTTCACCGATGAGCAACGAGTCTTTGATGGCGGTGATCATTTTTTGTTCTCGAACGACATCGAACATCTTTATTCCAATGAGCGACTTCCGCGAACTGCCGAGGATCCGTGATAAACTCTTCGTTACAGTCGACAATGGCGCTGTCTGCGTCATAATGTAAAATTCCCAGAGGTGCATGCAGAAAGATATGGCGATAGCGCTGTTCACTGATTTTCAATTTTTTTTCTCGGTCGATACTTTGCAGACGAAGCTGGATATTCTCCCGCAGATTTCTGTTGATTTTTATGCCTCCGATCAGGGTAATGGCCCAGAACAGGAAAACCAGCAAACCCTTTACAAGGTCTTCCACCGTGCCGAGAATTATAAACTTTGCGCAGAGCGGCAGAAGCAGCAGGCTTATAAAACCGGTCACAATCGGTAAACGCGAGCACAGGGAAAAAACTGCCCCGCCGGCCATGCCGACCAGAATCATAATAAAAATCACCTGATGCGACAGGCTGCGCTCGGGAAACAGGAAAATCGAGGTAGCCCCCCACGCGACAGCTATGGCATAGGTACTGATCAAAAAGCCCCGGTACCAGTATTCTTCTTCAACAGCCGTCGCTTTTTTTCTGTTGAAGAGCATCACAAGACTGATTCTTATCATGGAAAGAGATAAAAATACCGCCATCCAGACAATAACATACCTCTTATCCGACAATGGTCCATACCGAACAGCAGAGCAGTCCGGCGGCCATAAGCGAAAAGAGTATCGGTATCATCGAGTTGGCAAACAGCAGGTGCACCTGTTCTCTAAATACCTTGGTCGCTGTGTGTTTCAATATTTGCATAAATCCGGCACAAAAATTACATCAATAGTTCAACTGGAAAAAGCTTCTTTGAAATGAGCGCCCTGCTCATAATTATCTACCAGCCAATGATACCAGTCAGTTACGGCATCGTTTTCCCAGACCAGCCCACAGCTTTGCCATAGCGGCTCCAGATCGGGCAGATCCTTGTGAATGGTTGCCACGACAGCGTTTTTATCCATAGACACCTTGTTACAGCAATAAAATGACAAAAGATCGGCCAGCTGAATGATCGCTGCAACACCTTTCTCCGCCGTTGCCTGATCAGGGCTGTGATGCGCTTCAACCGCAGCGATAAGGTTAGCCGGAAAAAGCCATTTTCGCAGCAGATGCCCGCCTACCTCATCGTGGGTGAAAGAAAACATATGCAGCTCATCATGATCGATTCTCCATACTGCTGAAGCTGAGCATCCACTCCAGGGCATAATCATCGGCAAAAGTTTCCAGCATAATAAGTTTGCCGATATCATGAATAAGCCCTCCCATAAAGGACATATCCGGAGCGATATGTAAACGCTGGCCGATGATCCTCGCCACCATGCCACAGACAAAAGAATGCTCCCAGAACTTATCGATAGAGGCTTTGTGCTGCTTGGCAACCCTGCTGAACGAATTGACAAGTGCTTTAGCCAGGGCAATTTGCTGCACTTCGTTAAAACCGAGAATGGAAACAGCGGTCTTGATCGAATCAACCTGATGAGGACGGCCAAACAGAACGGAATTGGAAAACTTGAGAACTGTCAGACATAGCGATTGGTCGGTGAGAATCACATCGACAACGTCCTGGGCCGAACTTGCCGGATCGCTGGTAACCGCCATTAACCGCATCACAGTCAACGGAAGAACCGGAAAAGAGTCGATATGCTGTTTAATCAGTTCCTGCCTGCTTACGTCCATATTTACTTCTTGGTAAAGTTCCTCGTATTCGATAATCCTTCGCAGAAGGTACCTCCGCATCACCTCACACTATATCACAAGGCAACGGTCTTTACCTAATAGCCGGAGACATTTACCAGCAAATTTTTCACAAAAGGAAAATTTTTCTTTCAGAAAGATGGCGAGACCACGAACAAGCACGACTTAGCACAGGATAATTCAACTACAGAGTGCGCCTCATCGCCCTGTGCATCGTCAGCCAAGGGGCGACTTTTTCACTTAGTCGGCCAATTGGAGCTCAGATGTCGGAGTACCGTTTATCTGCACGATGGGAAAGCTTAAGACAAAAGTAGTTCCCACATCGGGAGTTGATTGAACATCGATATATCCCTGATGGGCCTCGACCACTTCTTTTACCAGGGCCAGCCCCAGACCCGAGCCGGTTATATGCCGGGTAGCCTTGCCCTTGACCCGGAAAAAGCGGTCGAAGATATGGGGAATATCCTCCTTGCTGATCCCGATTCCCGAGTCCTGCACCGAAAAATTGGACAAAACCGCCGGACATGGAGGTGGACAACACTACCTGCCCATCATCAGGAGTATATTTGACGCTGTTGGAGACGATGTTCATCATCGCTGTACGCATATGGTCATAATCGACATTAAACCACCACTCCTCGCCGCATGGTTCATAGCTGAGAGTGTATCTTTTTTGCTTCTGCCTGTGGCCGGCTAATGTCGATGACTTCGCGGATCATCTCCTCGCCCTTCACCGGTTCCAGATTGAAAACGACGGTGCCGCTTTCCAGCTTTGACAGATTCAAGAGATTATCTATGAGACGAAGCAGATCTTTCGTCCGCGTAGTCATCCGCTTATGCAGAGCGTTGCAGGAGCTGGCCGCCTCATGCTTGCAACCAACCTGCAGGGCGTAGATCATTTGTTCAATTGAGGCGAGGGGCGATTTCAGTTCATGGGCGACCATGGCAACAAATTCGGATTTCATCCGATCAATTTGCTTATGGGCGCTGACATCCTCAAAGGTCGTCACCGAACCGATCACTTCCCCCTGTTCGGTCGTCACCGGCGAGCAATAGGCACGAAGATATTTGCGGGAAATCGATCCAGGTGCAAACTCCCTGGTGACCACCACCGATTTACTGACCGCCTCTTTAACCATGGCCGCTGCACCCTGATCCCTGATCGATGCTGCCAGCGGCTTGCCGATGACCGGGTCAGTCTGGATTTCAAGAATCTTGATCGCCGCCGGATTATGCAGTACCACTACACCGTCGGCATCGGTTATCAACACCGCCTCGGCCATGCAGCTGAACACCGACTTTAAACGACTCTGCGACTTATCAATGGCCGCCAGCCCACGGTTTTTTTCTTCGCGCAGTTGTTCGGTTTCCGCGCGCATCCGCAGTTTATCTATGGCCCGATCGACCACCACCCGAATATAATCCGGGGTAAAGGGCTTGCCGACAAAATCAAAGGCGCCCTGCTTCATGGCGGTGACGGCTTTGGTGACCGTGGCAAATCCGGTAATAACGATGACCTGCACCTGGGGCTGGTTCTGCCGTATCCAGTCAAGAACCGCAAAACCGTCAAGTCCCGGCATCATCAGATCGGTCAGGACGATATCGAACTGCTGCTCCTGTAACAGAACCAGACCCCGGTCTCCGTCTTCGGCTTTTTCGATATGGTAGTCTCGATTGGCCAGGGCTCGTTCCACGCCTTCCCGGATAACTTTTTCATCATCGATGATCAAAATGCGCACAGTATCCATAGCCTTGTCCCGGTATTATACCTCGTGATACCTGCTGTTTCTTGCCCTGACTGGGCAAGAAACAGCAGGTAATGGTTTATTTGAGCCAGCTTTTGATCAGTTCGAGCAGTTCCGCCGGCTCCACCGGTTTCGGCATATAATCTTCGGCCTCGCTTTCCAGCATATCCCGATGAGTATAGGTGCTGGTCGTCACCCGATCAGCGACGGCGGTTAATAGAATAATCGGGATCCTGGCGGTTTTCTCATTGCTTTTCAGCTTGGCACACGCTTCATGACCGTTCATTACCGGCATCATCACATCGAGGACAATGAGGTCCGGTTTTTCTTCCTCAACCGCTTCCAATCCCTCCTTGCCGTCATATGCCACGCGTACGTCATAGCCGCCACTTTCGACAATTACTTTGACAGCCTCAACAAAATCAGGATCGTCGTCTACCAGCAGGATCTTTTTTTTCTCGGACATTTCTTTCCTCCGTTATAAATGCTTAATTTTTTTCTCACATTTCTCTTCTTTCTCTACGTTCTTAAATACTAACAACAGGTCGGGGCAGCAAACCGGCGCCACCAACGATTTCCGCAAGCTTTTCTTCCCATTCAATAGCCATAACATGGACACCGGCAATACCCTCCATTTCCTTTAACTCCTGGATCTGTTCGATACACATCTCGATGCCTTTAGCAGCCTGCTTTTCTTTTGGTTCGGCAGCGATCCGGTTGACCACCTCATCCGGAATATCCATGCCGGCCACCATCTTGCGCATGAATTTGGCCATCCCGGCCGATTTTAACGGCGTAACCCCGGCGAGAATCTTGATCTTGTCCGGCAGCCCTTCTCTTTTGGCCAGCTCAAGATATTTTTTAAACTTGTCCATATTATAGATGCACTGGGTCTGAACAAAATCAGCACCGGCCTCCATCTTCATCTTCAGTCGTGGTACCCGGATCTCAAAGGGATCGGCAAAAGGATTGACGGCACAGCCGATATAAAACATCGGCGCGCCTTGAAGTTTATCTCCGGAGGGAAAAACCCCCTCGTCGCGCATGGTCTTCACCAGATGAATAAGCTGCATCGAATCGATATCAAAGACATTTTTCGACTGGGGATCATCGCCGAATTTCTGATGATCGCCGGACAGACAGAGCAGATTGCGCACCCCCATGGCCGAGGCTCCGAGCAGATCCGACTGCAGGGCAATCCGGTTGCGATCCCGCACGACCATCTGGATAAGCGGTTCAATTCCTTCTTCTTTAATCAGCAGGCAGCCGGCCAGTGAGCTCATGCGCACCACCGATGTCTGATTATCGGTCACATTGCAGGCATCGACGTTGCCTTTGACATAGGCCGCTTTTTTCCGGACGATGTCCGGGTCGGCGCCACGGGGAGGACCGCATTCCGCTGTGACTGAAAAGTGTCCTGCCGCCAGTACCTTCTCCAGATTGCTTGCCGATTTCATTAGATCATGTCCTCCCTGATAATTCGGCGTGGACCGCCATCTCTTGAGGAATTCCAACCCTTATACGGTTTCAGCTTGCCATAGTTCTCCATCTGATCAAGGGCGATCAACCGGTCGATAATCAGTTGCCAACCGCATTTAATCTCTTTGTCCACCTCACAGATTCCCTGCACTGAACCGCCGCAGGGGCCGTGAAACAGCGATTTAGCGCAGCGGGTAACCGGACAGATGCCGCCGGTCAGATGCAGAACGCAATCACCGCAGCCCTGACATCTTTCCGACCATTCCCCCTGCCGCTCGGTCACCCCCAGAAAACCGGTATTGATACCCGGCAACAATGGTGTGATAGTGAATTTTTCCGCCAGAAACTGGATCCCCGCCCCGCAGGCAATGGATAAGACCGCCTGATAATCGCTGACATAGGGGCGCATCTGCTCGACATACTCAGGATCACACTGGCGCTCAAGGCTTACCTCCTTAATAGTGATAGTCCGCCCCGCCGCTTCTCTGGCGAGGCGCAGGGTCGAGGCCAGAACCTGCACCTCTTTTTCCCCGCCGACACGACAGACAGTCACACAACCATGACAACCGGCCAGGACGATATTGTCATAGGGCTCAAGCATCTCCATTATTTCTTCAATTGGTTTCGGGGTTCCGGTAATCATGTTGCCTCCTTCTCGGTTACTGCTTCAGTCTTCTTGCCGGCACGTACCAGGTTGATCGGACTTGGTCCGATCTGCCGAATCTGCTCGACAAACTCATTGGCAAAAGCGGCGAACTTGGAGCCTTCTCCGGCACTGAGATTATACATTCTGATCCGGTTGGGGCCGATTTTGATCCGCTCAAGAATTGCATACACCCGCTCAACCCGGGCCCGGGCGCGGATATTTCCCGAGACATAATGACAGTCACCCTCCAGGCAGCCGATCACCATCACACCATCCGCCCCGTTTTCAAAGGCTTTGAGCAGCAGCGATTCGTCAATGCGTCCGGTACAGGGCAGCATGACGATACTGATTGCCGGGGGATACGATCTTCTCTCCGAACCTGCCAGGTCCGCGGCGGAGTACGCTCAATGACGGCAGGCAAAAACAATGACACTGGGTGAAAAGTCATCCATGGCTGTTATTCCTCCTGAAGATTACCTTTCATTCAGACCTCAGGCCGCGCTGTACGATTCGATCTTTGCCCGTATATTGCTATCGTCATAGCGACCCATGCTGATGGTCTTGGCCGGACACTCGGCGACGCAGATGCCGCAGCCCTGACAGAGGGCCGGATTGATTTCCGCCGAATGCTGATCATTAATAAACGGCACGCCATAGGGACAGGCCCGCACACAGGTCAGACAGACCGCGCAGTTGGTCGGATCGACTTTTGAGACGATCCCCGACATCTTCAGGCTGTTTTTCGAAACAGCGTCGCTACTCGCGCTACCGCCGCCTGGGCCTGGGCGATGGTCTCAGTGCTGCTCTTGGGGCCATGGGCCGTTCCGGCCATAAACAGTCCTTCACTGGGCAGATCAACCGGCCGCAGTTTGGCATGGGCCTCAATGAAGAAACCGGCCTTATTACGCGGCACCCGCAGCATGGAGGCGAGTTCCTCCGTTTCTCTTGGTTTCATGCCGGTTGACAGAACCAGGAGATCGGGGTGCAGCCGGACCGGCAGACGTATGGACGGATCGGTTACGCTGATATCAATTCCGCGTCTCACCGGCATTGATTGCGACCGGATTGGTTTCAGGATCAAAACGAATAAAATTTATGCCCGCCTGTCGGGCCGCCCGGTAATCAATTTCCCCCAGACCATAGCAGCGCATATCCCGGTAGAGAACATCGACCCGCGCCTCGGGAAACATCTCTTTAAAGCGCAGGGCATTCTTTACCGCATGATTGCAGCAGACCCGGGAACAGTAGGGCAGATGTTGTTCATCGCGGGATCCGGCACACTGCAGCATAACCACGCCCGAGTGTGGACGGTCAACGAGGCTACCGTCCTCCAGGGCCGCACCAAAATCGGTCTGGGTCATCACCGAATCAAACGTCCCCAGGCCATGCATTTCCGGCCGGTATTCTTCAGCACCGGTGGCAACGAGGATTGCGCCGTGCTTCAGCGTCCTGGTGGCCCCGGAGGGCATGACTATCTCGGTTTCAAAGGAGCCGACAAAACCGGTCTGCTCCACCACCTCACTGCTGGTAAAGACTCTGATCCGCTCATCGGCCGCTATTTTTTCGTTTAAAGTTGCGAGAAAATCGGCAAATTTGCGACCGTCACCACTTCGCTGCAGGTTGATGAGCTGGCCGCCCAGCTGCCCTTCTCGTTCCACCAGATAGACGCCAAATCCCTGGCGGGCGGCTTCAATGGCGGCAGTCATCCCGGCGACCCCGCCGCCGACGATAAGCAGGCGGGAATCGACGTTAAACTCCAGCTCATCGAGTGGCTCACCGGCGGTGGCATTGGCAACCGCCATGCGGGTCAATCTTTTCGCCTTTTCGGTGGCACGTTCCGGATCATTGGGATGGACCCAGCTGCACTGGTCGCGGATATTGGCCATATCAAAAAAGTATTTATTGAGTCCGGCCTGCTGCAGGGTCGACTGAAAGAGCGGCTCATGGGTCGTCGGCGAACAGGCCGAGGTGACCACCCGGTTTAAACGGTGCTCCTCGATGATCTCGCGCATCCGTTCCTGGGAATCCTGCGAACAGGTATAGAGGGGATGTTCGGCGTACACCACCCCGGGCAGGGTTCGGGCATATTCGGTTACCGCCTCGACGTCAACCACCGAGGCGATATTGGTGCCGCAATCCCTTCGAGATGATGCTGTGCGATGACGAGCTTCAGGGCAGCACCCCGACCGACGAGATATCGACCTTTGACCTGACCACCCAGGACATCCTGGTCACCGGGGGCGTTCCCGGCCTGTCCGTGCAGTGGTACGCTACCCCTGCTGACGAGGCCTCGGACAATCCCATCGCCGACCCGACCATGTACCAAGACATTGCCACCCCGCAGACGGTCATCGGGAGGGTTACCTCCGAGTTCGGTTGCTCCCTGAGGATCACGCTGACCCTTACGGTGCTTCCTTGACGATCCTCAATGCGAACCCGGACCCGGAGCCCATACGCATCTGCGATGACGATGATGACGGGATCTCGTGGACACCTTCGACCTTAGCGTGCGCGATATCGAGATATTGAACGGCGAGACCGATGTGACCCTCTTCTATTACGAGACACTGCAGCAGGCAGAGGCCTGGTGTTCCGGGAACGGAGATACTGAGCCCCTATACGAACATAGTGCCCTACAGCCAGATTGTGTTCGCGCGGGTGGCCAACAGCGTCTCGCCCGAGATACTTCCGTGCTATACCATTGTGGAGCTGGAAGCTCATCCGTGGTCCCCTTGCCGGACAGCCCCGGATGCAACCCTTCAGGACCCATTGTTCGCGTGCGATGAGGACGGCGACGGCACGGCCATCTTTCGACTCTACCGTCCAGGACAGCGCTGTCTACGGCGTACAGGACCCAGCGGATTTTGCGCCCATAACATATTATACCAGCCTGGCCGATGCCGAGGCGGGCACCCTGACTTTATTGACCCGGCGGACGCCTTTGTAAGTACGGGCCGGACTGTTTGGGTACGCTTGGAAAGCTTGGCGACGGGCTGCGCAAGGGTGTCCTCGTTTGAGATCGAGATGGACATCTATCCCGGATTGGGAACCGCGGACGACCTTGTCCTCTGTGATGATGAAGTTAACGGGCAGCACCAACGATGACGGTATCTCCACCTTTAACCTAACGTCGAACACCCCAATAATTACGGGTGGCGACCCTAGCCTTACGGTCTATTATTACGCCAGTCAGGATGACCAGGACAACGACATCCGCATTGCGGCCCCGGGCGCCTACCAGAACGTTGACACCCCCCAACAGGAGATATTCGTTACCGTACTGGGGCAGAACACCTGTAGGGCGACCCTGAGCTTCTTTATAATCGTAAACCCGAACCCCGCTCCCTGCGCCAACCCCCTTGGTTGCGTGCGATGTGGACGGCAACGGCTTTACCTCCTTCGACCTGGAGAGCAAGACCGCCGAGATACGCGGCGGTGACCCGAACATCGGCCATTACCTACCACGAGAACCTATTGGATGCCAATAGCGGCAATTTTCCGTTGGCAAGCCCGTACGAGAACATAGTCGCGTTTAACCAGACACTATATGTCCGTGCGGCCTACAATAGCTCGCCCGCGGGCACCGGCTGCTATACCATAGTGGAGCTGGAGCTAGCGGCGAGCGTCCCCCGGTGGTCCCACAGGACCTTCCGGACCTTGTTGCCTGTGACGACAGCGGTTTTCGGAATCGACCCTACACGGTTGAGGAGGAGCTGATATTGGGCGACCCACCGCAGACGGACGTTGCCATTACCTACCACCTGACCCAGGCAGATGCCCTTGCGGGGATAAACTGGATCGTGGCCCCCGAGGCCTATACCAATGCCACGAACCCACAGACTATCTGGGTCCGTTTGGACGATGACCTGACGGAATGTTTCGCGATAGGCCAATCCGACCTGGTAGTGAACAGTGGCCTTCCGATAACCGACCCGAGCCCGTTGGAGCTCTGCGATGACCTTGGCGAGGAGACGACGGTACCACCACCTTCGACCTTACGGTAAAGAACGCCGAAATAACCAATGGAGTGCTTACGCAAGGTGTTTCCTATTTTGAAACCCAAGACGATGCCCAAAACAATACGAACCGTATTGACCCTGAGACTGCGTACGTCAATCGGGGCCAAGCCCCAGATATTGTATGTTAGGGTAGAGGACAGCAACAGTTCCTGTTTATCGGTCACGACACTGACACTAAAGGTACTGAGCAATCCAAACCCAACAGTTCCCGATCCGATAGAGCTCTTGCGACGAGAACTGATCGTCCTTCCGCCCTCACGGGGTGGAGCTGTTCGACCTTACCATCCGTGAGGTACAGATCCTTAACGGCAACAACTGGACAATCGGTTACTTTGTAAGTTACGATGATGCCGTTAACGGGATTAACGAGATTGTAGCGCCGGAGGTTACCGCGTACCAGAACTCCAATAACCCGCAGACCATCTATGTGCGCACCACCAACCCAAATTCATGATGTTTTGAGATCGTGGAACTGGAGCTGATCGTCAACCCATTGCCGGACGATACCGCGATCGTGTCGCCGTATATTGCCTGTGCATTTGGCGGCAGCGAGATAGGTATGTTTAATTTGGAGACAAAGGTTGGCGAGATTTTGGGCGGACAGCCCCAACCGCCTTTTGAGGTGAGCTTTTACCTGACCGCACTGGATGCCGAAGCTGGATTTCCCCGTATCGTCGGGACTACCACGTTCCAGAACTCCACAACCCACAGACTATATATACGGGCATATTGAACACGGAGACAGGTTGCTATATAGGAGGGGTGCAGAGCTTTGAGCTCATCGTGCAGCCTGGCGCCATCGCGGTCGCCCCCGCGGAGCCCTTCGTGATCTGCGACAACCTTCCGCCGAACGATGGCTTTGCGGAGTTCGACCTGGACGATGTGACCAACCAGCAGGTCTCCGATCTGCGTGCGGGGATATTGGCGGGCCAGGACCCGGCCGACTTCAGCATATCCTTCTACGAGACCCTTGAGGGTGCGGAGACGGGCGTTGGGGCCATAGCCTTCCCGTACGTGAACATCATCAACCCGCAGCGCATCTATGTGCGGGTGACCAATGAACTGAATGTCTTTGAGCCCAGGTGCTATGCCGTGGTCGATATGCTGCTGAAGGTGGAGAGCCTTCCGGACGTTGTCCTCGGGGACTACCGCCTGTGCGTGGACGCCAACGGCAACCCCATCGCGGCCGAGGACGGCGGCCTATCGCCGCCGGTCATCGACACGGGCCTTGACCCGTCGCTGTACACCTTCCAGTGGGACCTTGACGGGGTGATCCTGGTCGGGGAGACCGGACCGTCCATTATCGCACTGCAGGGCGGGGTCTACACGGTGACCATCACCGAGCTGGCCACCAACTGCGAGAGCACGGCCAGTGCCACGGTGACCGTATCCTCACCGCCGCTCGAATATGGGGCGGTACTGTTGAACGGCGCCTTTGCCGACAGCCACACCATCGAGGTGACCGCGGTGGGCGAGGGGGACTATGTGTACCAGCTGGACGACGGCCCGTTCCAGGACAGCAATATCTTTGAGGACGTATCGCCGGGAGGGCACACGGTGACCATCCGCGACGCCAACGGCTGCGGCAGCGTGACCATCGACGTCGGGGTGATCGACTATCCGCCGTACTTTACCCCCAATGCGGACGGCTACCACGACACGTGGAACATCATCGGCATCGCCACGGGCGACCCTACGGCAAAAATCTATATCTTTGACCGCTTCGGCAAGCTGCTCAAGCAACTGAGCCCACTGGGCCCGGGATGGGACAGAACCTACGGGGGAAGCCCGCTGCCCTCCAGCGACTACTGGTTCCGAATCGAGTACACCGAGGACGGAAAAACAAAGGAATTTAAAGGACATTTTACCTTAAAACGATAAATACTGAATATGTAAAATTAAAAACCCCGCAGTTTTGCGGGGTTTTTTTATGCCATAAAATTATTTTAAACTATCCTATTTGTTGAACTATCTGATAATTAATGTGAAGATATATCTATGTTGTAAATCAATTAAAAGAAGTAAATATTCATAAAATAGTATCAGTAAAATATTCAATAAAATAGAATGTTGTTAGCCAGCGACTAAATTCAAAAGTAATTAGAAGTTGAAGCCTAAAGAAGCTACAAAATTGCTGTAAATAGAATTTATATTGGCAGCGTCAGTTAAACCAACTGAATATAATTGTTGATTTCGTTCTTGTTCTGATCTTGAATAGGCAAGGTCACAAGTGAATCGTCCAAAATTATAGCCTGCTCCTAGTGAAAAACCCATTAAATCACCAATTATTGTCAGTGTCCTGATATGGGCTTTCTTCATAATGAAATCCTCCACGAAGACTTAATTGATTTCTACGAAATTCAGCACCTACTCTGTAGGTAGAGACAGCTTTTAATGTGTTTTCCAAAGTGTTGTTTAAGTCATTAAAATTAGGGCCATTTATAGGAATAAATTCTATTTGGGAATAATCTTTATAGGAGTAATCAAAGCTAAGTAATCCATTTAGACCAAAAATATAGGCGGCACTTGCGGATATTTTTCCTGGAGTTCTTAAAGTGTAATCTTCATATACGTTTATTATTCGTGGATCCAAAAATTCATTAAGGGTTTGACCTTCAAAAACATGTCGGCTTTTGAGGCTTTGTGTGGTTTCTTCAGAAAGTTGGAACCAAGTGGGGGTGTCAAGGCTTAACCCAAACCGTAAATTGTTTGCCACTTTTGCTATTCCTCCAACTTGTGCAGAAATTCCAGCGCCAGTAACGGAAAGATTATTTTCAAAACCAATTCTATTTACTGTAGAGCCAGGATTTCCGTTGTTTTCCAGTAAAAAAGAACTTTGATCAAATTCAATGGTGTGGGTATTTATATTTATTCCGAAGAAAAGATCATCTGTGATTTGAGTGGCAAGATTTATAGAAAATTTACTATTGTAGCCTTGTGAAAGGTAGGCGTACTCTTGGTTGAAATTTCCACCAGAAATATTGGAAGTATAAGCTGTATTGGAAGGATTATTTGGGTCAACGGGGTCAAAAAGAAACGCTTGATAACCTAAAAAAGCATTTTGGGCAGCATTCCCCTCATATTCTCCAAGGTATTGATATAAATTTGAAATGGACTCACCAGACTGTAATTGTAAAAGATTCAAAGGAATTCCCTGAGCTTGCGCCAAGAAAAAATCGCCTATTGAGGTATTTCCAGTTCCAGCGATATACAATTCATTGTCGAAATTTTTATTAATTGTATAATTCAATCCAATCGTAAACTTTTTGAAAGCTGATTCTTTGTTTGAATTATTTAAAACGAATATACCGCCCAATTGATTTAAAGCCACCTCATCGGAAAAACTTTTTTCGCTGTTGTTGAAGTAATTTGCTTTGTTTTCAACATCGAATAGGGAAGCGGAAAACATTAAGCTGGAATTCAGAAAAACTGCACCACCGGCAGGATTTGTGCTTATAGCTGAAAAATCACCACCTAAAGCGCCCATCGCTCCACTGAGGGCTGCAAAACGGGCTGTGCCAATATTTTGTTCGGTACTGTATCTTAAGCCGTCTGTTGTGTTTTGTGCTTGTGTAATTGCCAAAGAAAAAAAAGCTATAACGAAGAGAGGGATTCTTTTCATAGATAGAAACTTATAAAAAAATATTTTCATGAATTATTTTAACCGCGACCACCACGTCCACCTCCACTGCTTCTGCTGCTTCCGCTACTGGAACGTCCACTGCTACCTGAGCTTCTAACAGAACCTGAGCTACTGCTTCTAGTAGGGGTCGAGTAGTTACTGCTTCTGGTAGTATTGCTCCTAGTAGGTTGTGAATAACTACCACTTCGGTTTGTGTTGGAGCGCGTATTTCTTATTACATTATTTGAATTAGAACGCGTGGTATTGTTGCTGCGAATAGTTCGTGTAGTATTATTAGCTCTAACATTATTTCGATTTATGCGGCGTGAAATTTCAGAACGACTATAAGAAGAATTTCTCGTGGAAACATTATTGGTTCTTCCTCTTGATTCCGTCCTGTTATAATCGGTATTTCTTCTACCTCGATTGTATGATACGCCATTGTAATATGAATAGTTATTGTAATAAGAATTGTAATAACCATTACCATAATAATAAGGATAACCATAGCCGTAACCATAACCATAATATGGATATCCCCATCCATAACTTATTCCCCAATAGGGTGAAAAGCCATAATAAGGATAATAATTCCAATATCCACCATACCAATAAGGCCTGTGGTAGAATCCATAGCCATAACCTCCGTAATTATAAATATTTACGGTAATATCTTCTGAATTGCTTCCCCAAGGGCCATAACCTTCTTCATCGCTGTAATTTTCTTCAATCACAATATTTCCGTCCTCATCTAAACTTTCAGTAGTTGAATAGGCATCAATATCAGTGAAAATAGCACCTTCTTCGGGAAGATCTGAATAAGCATTAGTTTTACTTTGAAAATATTGCTGGTAATAATTGGATTTTTCATTTGAAACATCCTCATTATTGCTTTCTTCTTCTGCATTTGCAGTATTACCGGAGGAATAAATACCGTCATTTTGATTATATCCTTTATTGTAGGTTCCACAGGATGTGAGTAAAAAGGCTAAGATCCCCACAATTGCTATGGGCATTGAACGTTTTATATTAAAAATTTGAGTGAACATATCTGTGGTGATTTTATTGTTGAACATCATAAAAATAAGTAGTTTTGCGGACAATAACTAATCATTTAACATTGACACAACATTTGTGCCAAAAACAGGGCTATGGCAAAGAATTTAACAACTAGGGAAGAGGATTACTCCAAATGGTATAACGAACTGGTAATCAAAGCAGATCTTGCAGAAAACTCTGGAGTTCGCGGATGTATGGTTATTAAGCCCTATGGATATGCAATTTGGGAGCGAATGCAGGCCGAACTTGATAGAATGTTTAAAGAAACCGGTCATCAAAACGCTTATTTTCCACTTTTTATTCCGAAATCATATTTCAGTAAAGAAGCAAGCCATGTGGATGGTTTTGCAAAGGAATGTGCTGTTGTAACGCACTACAGATTGAAAAATGCCGAAGATGGTAGCGGAATAATTGTAGATCCAGACGCAAAATTGGAAGAAGAATTAATTGTTCGTCCCACTTCAGAAACAATTATTTGGGACACTTACAGAAAATGGGTCCAATCCTATCGTGATTTGCCACTTTTAATAAACCAATGGGCAAATGTAGTCCGGTGGGAAATGCGCACGCGACTGTTTCTGCGCACCGCGGAATTTCTTTGGCAGGAAGGCCATACAGCCCACGCCACCAAGGATGAAGCCATAACAGAAGCTGAACAAATGATGAATGTGTATTCAGATTTTGCAGAAAATTATATGGCTATGCCTGTTATAAAGGGTACAAAAACTGAAAGTGAACGTTTCGCAGGAGCTTTGGAAACTTATTGCATTGAAGCTTTGATGCAGGATGGAAAAGCGCTCCAAGCAGGAACCTCCCACTTTTTGGGACAGAATTTTGCTAAAGCATTTGACGTGAAATTTACTTCCAAAGAAGGAATACTTGATTATGTTTGGGCAACTTCTTGGGGTGTTTCAACAAGATTGATGGGTGCTTTGGTTATGACGCATAGCGATGACAATGGCCTGGTTTTGCCTCCAAATTTAGCTCCAGACCAAGTGGTTATTGTTCCAATATATCGAAAAGATGAAGAGTTTGAGGCCGTAGACAAAGTGGCGAAGGACTTAATGAAAAAACTGCGTTCTAAAGGAATCCGCGTGAAATATGATAATCGCGATACCCACAAACCAGGATGGAAATTTAACGAGTATGAATTGAAAGGAGTTCCCGTAAGAATTGCTATTGGGCCAAAAGATGTGGAAAAAGGAACCGTAGAATTGGCTAGGCGTGATACACTTCAAAAAGAATTTATCAGCAATGAAAATGTAGTTGACAAGGTAGTTTCTTTAATGGATGAAATTCAAGATAATCTATATAAGAAAGCCGTTTCCCATAGAACTGAAAATACCACAGAAGTTTCTTCCTATGAAGAATTCAAAAAAGTTTTGGACTCCAAGGGTGGTTTTATTTTAGCCCATTGGGATGGAACAGCTGAGACTGAAGAAAAAATTAAAAACGAAACCAAAGCCACGATTAGATGTATTCCTTTAGAGGGAAAGATTGAGGCGGGAGTAGTGCATGATTACAGGAGAACCATCACCTAGAAAAGTGCTGTTTGCAAGAGCTTATTAATTTTTTTTGAAAAAAGCAATTTAGGATTTGCGCCATTCAAAAATAGTTGTATTTTTGCATCCGCATTTAAAACAAAAAATGGTCCGTTCGTCTAGGGGTTAGGACGCCAGGTTTTCATCCTGGTAACAGGGGTTCGATTCCCCTACGGACTACAAAATTAGAATTTAACAAAAACAAAATGGCAAATCACAAGTCAGCATTAAAGAGAATAAGAAGCAACGAGGCAAAGCGCTTGCGTAACCGTTACCAGCACAAAACTGCCCGTAACGTGATGAAGAAGTTCCAAGAGCTTACTGATAAGAAAGAAGCTGAAGCTATGTTTCCAAGCGTTGTTTCTATGATTGACAAATTGGCGAAGAAAAATATTATTCACTCGAATAAAGCTTCCAATTTAAAATCGAATATGGCTAAGCACGTAGCTGCGCTATAATTCTTTTTATTAAAAATTATTGAAAACCCTTTCAGGAAACTGAATGGGTTTTTTTGTTGAAGATTTTTTGAAAATTTATTATTTTTTAACTGAATCTGGAACCAAGCCAGAGTAATCTCCATCATTCCGCATTACATCCCTAACAATTGAAGAAGATATATTTGAAACTTCCGGCGAACAAATTAGAAAGATGCTTTCAACCTGCGCCATCTTATAATTAGTTTGGGCGATGGGCTGTTCATAATTTAAATCTGAAGTGTTTCGCAAACCCCGAACTATAAATTGCGCTTTTTCAGAAATACAGAATTTTGCCGTTAAGCCAGAATAGCTTTTAACAGTGATTTTTGACTCTCCTTTAAAAGTGTTTTTTATGAATTGAGTTCGTTCCTCTAAAGAAAACATCGTCTTTTTATCAGCGTTCACGCCAATAGCTACAATCAGTTCATCAAAAAGTGGAAGAGCACGATTAATAATATCAACGTGCCCTAGTGTAAGGGGATCAAAAGTTCCGGGAAAAACGGCGCGTGTCATAATCTTTGGATTATTTGGTTACTAAGTTAATGAGTTATGGCTAAAACCACTTTTCTTTTCAGGAAAATTTCGAAATCAAAATTGCTAAAGCGGCAATAACAGTTGCCAAAACTACACCACGCGCCCGATAATATTGATTTTTCTTTAAAAGAATAAAAAATACGATTAAGTTCAAAATTGCGCCCAATGCAATTAAGCTTCCCAAAAAATCATTTTCTAAGGCTGCTTTTAGCGTTGATTCCAAACTAAGTTTTGAAAAAAAGAAGATGTATAAATAGGTGCCCGCCATATTCGCGCCTAAACCCAAAAATAGGCCAATCAATATTTCTTTTATGTGGAGTTTCATATTAGTTATTTAAAATTTTGCATCTAACATTTAAAAATCCCAAGTGTTAAGTTCTTTCATTGCGTGGTGTGCGGTAAGGTCAAACTGAACGGGAACAACGGAAACAAAACCGTTATGCAATGCCCATTCATCAGTGTCTTCGCCTTTGTCCTCGTTCACAAATTCGCCGGTAAGCCAATAATAATCACGGCCGAGGGGATTGGTGCGTTTGTCAAATTTTTCTTCCCAATGTGCATTTGCTTGCCGACAGACTTTTATACCCTTTATTTCGGAAGGGTTAAGTTTTGGTATGTTCACATTCAGAACAACACCTTTTGGCAATCCGTTTTTAATGACTTGCTCTGCAATAGACTTTACAAACTTTTTTGATGGTTTGAAATCTGCTTCTAAAGAATAATCCAAAAGTGAAAAACCGATAGAGGGAATGCCCAATGTGCCGGCTTCCACTGCAGCACTCATTGTCCCACTATAAATCACGTTGATGGAAGAGTTGCTTCCGTGATTGATGCCGCTAACGCAAAGATCCGGCTTGCGTTTCAAAATTTCATTTACGGCTATTTTTACGCAATCCACAGGGGTACCGCTGCAACTGTATTCTTTATGTGGGTCGCCATTTACTACTTTTATACTATTGCAATACAATGTATCGTTAATGGTTATTGCATGGCCCATTCCGCTTTGCGGTGAATCGGGAGCAACAACGCAAACATCACCCAAGGTATTCATAACATCAATTAAAGTTCGGATGCCTGGTGCGTTAATTCCATCGTCATTGGTAACTAAAATGAGCGGTCTTTTTTTGGACATAATTTTATAAAATTTTACTGAAACAAAAATACATTTTATAATCTTGAATTTAGAAAACAGCGCCCAAGAAACTGTTTAACAAAAAATTAGTATCGAAATCCTTTATTGGCACAGTTTTTTATATAATTTAGGCACTCTTAAATAATACACTTACTATGCGGATAATGAAAAAAAATTTTAAAGTTTTGTTCCTTGCTGTTTTTGTTTCTGTAGCTTCTTGCAGTTTCACTACCAAGGAATTTAACGATCCCGATAAAGACAAACTACTTTTAGACCTTATATCCTATGTGCTTCAGAAAGGGCATTACGACCCGAAAGATATAAACGACGAGTTTTCGGCAGATGTTTATGAGAATTTCATAAATGGACTCGATCCTTTGAAAAGGTATTTCTTAGCTTCTGATGTTGAAGAGTTCAGCAAATACAAAACAGAAATAGACGACCAGATTAAAAATAAAGACCTTTCTTTTTTCGATTTGGTTTACAATCGTTTCCAAGAACGAATGGAAGATGTGAAAAAAATCTATCCTGATGTTCTCGGTAAGTCTTTTGATTTTAATGAAAAGGAAACCATTAATGTAGATTATGACAATCTTGATTATGCAACGTCATTAAAGGATCTTCAATCACGTTGGAAAAAGCAACTAAAATTTACAACACTCTCCGGGTATTATGACTTGGTAGAAGAACAAAAAAATAAAGAGGAGGGCATTTCTTCTTCTAAAGGAACCAAAGCTAAAGAGGCGATGGATTCTGAAATTTCAAAAAAATCAGAAGCAGAGGCTGATGAGCCATTCAAGCCAAAACCTTTGGCAGATCTTGAAAAGAAAGCTCGGGAAACCACAAAAAATTCTTTGGACGAATATTTCGATTTCACCAAAGATTTGGAAAGAAAAGATTATTTCGCAATTTATTTAAACACCATAGTGGAAGAGTACGATCCACACAGCAATTATTTTGCGCCGCCCGAAAAAGATAGATTCGACTTGCAAATGTCGGGTAAACTTGAAGGTATAGGAGCGAGGCTTCAAAAGAAAAACGATTACATAACCGTTATCGAAATTATTAGCGGTGGCCCGGCATGGAGAAGCGAAAAGATTGAAGTGGGAGATGCCATTATGAAAGTAAGGCAAGAAGGTGAAAAAGATGCGGTTAGCATTGTTGGAATGCGTATAGATGATGCAGTGAAACTTATAAAAGGCCCAAAAGGAACCAATGTAACCTTGACAATTAAAAATGTGGATGGTACCATTTCAGATAAAACCATAACCCGAGATGTTGTAGAGCTCGAGGAAACGTATGCAAAATCATCGCTTATTGAAAAGGATGATCGCAAATTTGGACTTATAAACTTGCCGCAGTTCTATTTTGATATGGAAAACTATAAGGAGCGTAATGCAGCAACCGATGTTAAAAAAGAAATTATCCGTTTAAAAGAAGAAGGAATGGAAGGTCTCGTTCTTGATCTTCGTGATAACGGCGGTGGTTCTTTGCGCACAGCAGTAGATATAGCAGGACTTTTCATTAAAAAGGGCCCCGTTGTGCAGGTAGCTTCTACAGGAAACAAAGAAGTGCTTGAAGACAAAAACAGCGAAATAGTTTGGGACGGTCCCTTGGTTATTTTAGTGAATGAACTTTCTGCTTCAGCATCTGAGATTTTGGCAGCTGCAATGCAGGATTACAAGCGAGCCATTATTATAGGGAGTAAGCAAACCTATGGAAAAGGTACGGTTCAAAACGTTATCGACTTAAATCAATGGCTGCGAAAAAACGATTTGGGCGACATGGGAGCTTTGAAAATTACTTCACAAAAATTCTATCGCGTAAATGGAGGTTCCACCCAGTTGGAAGGAGTGAAGAGTGATGTAGTAATGCCGGACCGTTACAGTTATATTGATATTGGTGAACGTGATTATGCAAATCCACTGCCTTATGATAAAATTGATGCTGCGAAATATGACATTTGGGATGGATATATAGATTATGATGAAACGATTCAAAAAAGCAAGGCACGAATGGCCCAAAACGAACAATTGACATTAATTGATGATAACGCCAAATGGATAAAAGAGCGCAGGGACGAAAAAGAGGTAAACCTGAATTTTAAAGATTACAGCGCAGAAATTGAACAACGCAAAAAGGAAACCAAGCGTTTTGATGCAATTGATGAATATGACAACCACTTAACTTTTGAATCATTGCCTTATGAAACCGCTTTAATGAAGCAAGACACCACTTTGTCTGAAAAACGTAAAAGATGGCACAAAAATCTAAGTAAGGACATGTATGTTGAAGAAGCAGTGCACGTACTTGAAGATTTAAAGTTAAACAACATCAAGGCTAGAAAAGTAGCTGATATTAAAAACTAATATTTAAGTAAACCTATAGTTTGTTTCTTAATGAACCAAGCTATTTTTTACTAAATTTGAAGTGTGAAAAATTCCACTTCTTTAACCAAAATAGCGCTCCAAAAGTTCAAAAAAAACTTTTGGGGCGTTTTTAGTTTGGGGTTTTTAACACTTTGTGTATTAATTGCCATTTTTGCCTATGCTTTGGCGCCAGATAATTCACAGAATGCAAACCAAATGCATCTTTCAATACATTCCAAAAACCCTGGGTTTTCAGTAAAAATTCTTACTATACCGGTGGTTGTTAAAGCACAAAATCCGCTGTCGGTTTTTTTCTTTGGAAAAAAGAATGCAGATACCGAGATTCCTGTTTCAAAATTTTCTCTGAAACAAAATTCCATCGAAATTACTGAGTATACAACAGATGGTACGGACGGATTGCAAAAAGAATATGCGCTTTCTCTTTTTCCCAATGCTACATCGGTAAAAGAAATTCCGAATAAATACATTTCAGAAAAAAAATTCCTGCTCGGGACTGATAAATACGGTCGCGATCTACTGAGTAGAATGCTGATCGGTATTCGTATTTCACTAGCTATTGGTTTTGTAGCGGTTTTCATTTCATTGTTGATAGGGATCACGATGGGGGCTATTGCGGGTTATTTTGGAGGAAAAGTAGATGCGGCAATTATGTGGCTCATTAATGTTACTTGGTCTATTCCTACCTTGCTTTTGGTGATTGCCATTACTCTGGCACTAGGGAAAGGTTTTTGGCAGGTTTTTATCGCTGTGGGGCTAACCATGTGGGTAGAAGTTGCCAGGGTAGTCCGCGGACAGGTTATGGGGGTAAAACAGATGCAATACGTTACTGCTGCAAGAGCTTTAGGTTTTAATGATTTTAGAATAATCGTAAAACATATTTTGCCAAATAGTATGGCGCCAGTAATTATTATCTCTGCAGCAAATTTTGCAGGAGCAATTCTTATTGAAAGTGGCCTTTCTTTTTTAGGAATAGGAGCGCAGCCGCCAATGCCAAGTTGGGGAGGAATCATAAAAGATCATTATGCCTATATCATTTTGGGAAAACCTTATCTTGCCCTCATTCCCGGATTAGCAATTATGAGTTTGGTTACCGCTTTTATGTTAATAGGAAATGCGCTACGAGATGCAATGGACGTGCGTAATGCTTAATTAAATTTTAATGAACCGAAAATACATCTATCCTTTAGTAATTATAATTGTAACCGTTGCTTTGTATTATGCCGATGACTATTTGGGAAAAGAAGATGCTTCTGTTTCCAAAACATCAAATACAATAGAAGGCAATTCTGAAGAATTTAATGATTCATTTCTTCCCAGTTCAACTACAGGAGCTATTATTAAGCACAACTTTTTTACACTTTCCTATTCCGAAAAGGATGAACAGGCAGAATGGGTAGCCTATGAATTAAAAAAAAGTGACCTTTCACAGAACGAATTTGAACGACCTTATTTTATTGAAGACAAAAGCGTGAAAACTATATCCGCAGATTGGCGCAACTATAAAAACTCCGGGTATGATCGCGGTCATCTTTGCCCGGCAGGAGATAGACGGAATTCATTTGAAGCCTACAACGAAACTTTTTTAACCAGTAATATAAGTCCACAGGATCACGATTTTAATGCAGGTATTTGGAACAGATTGGAGCAAAAAGTTAGGTTTTGGGCTGAAAAATATGACGGCGTTTATGTTGTGACAGGAGGTGTTTTAAAAGGAAATATGAAAACTATTGGCGATGAAAATGTATCGGTTCCCAATGAATTCTATAAAATAGTTGTTGATGTTTCCAATGGGAATTATAAAGCCATCGCGTTCGTTATTCCGAATAAACCTTCTAGCGAATCTTTTTATGAATACGCCGTTTCCATTGATGAAATTGAAACCAAAACAGGAATTGATTTCTTTCCGGAGTTACCGGATTCTATCGAAAATAATTTGGAACAGATGGTTGATTTAAAAGCTTGGGGAAAGAAATAGGGTTTAGTATCAGTAGCAGTCTGCGGTAAAATTTTATTTCAACTTCAACTTTGTTTTCAGCTTCTTAGGCGTAATGATAGTTTGAACCATCCAACTTTACAAAAATAAAAAGTAAAATAGTAAAACCCCAAAGGGCCGAGCCTCCATAACTAAAGAAAGGAAGTGGAATTCCCACTGTTGGAAAAATACCAGTAACCATCCCGATATTTACAAAAAAATGGAGAAAAAGTATTGCGGCAACACTATAGCCATAAACCCTCCCAAACTGTGATTTTTGCTTTTCTGCCCTGAAAATTATTCTAATGATCAATGCCACAAATAGCAGGACAACAATCATACTTCCTAAAAAGCCCCATTCTTCACCCACGGTACTAAAAATATAATCTGTATGCTGTTCTGGCACAAAGTTACCCTTAGTTTGGGTTCCCTGTGTCCAGCCTTTGCCCAACCAGCCACCGTTTGCTATAGCAATCTCACTTTGGTGGGTATTGTAGCCAATTCCTCGTGCATCTACCTCTTTTCCCAATACTATATTGAACCGGTCTCGGTGTCGCTGTTCAAAAACGTTATTGAAAATATAACTGACTGATAGGGCAAAAACAATACTTGTAGCTGCAATTAAAATATATTTTAAAATATTTGGACGTTTTTTTCTGTTTCTAAAAAAGATAATCCCACCTATTAACACAACCCCTATGGCAACCCAAAGTGTTCCAAAAGCAAGTGTGGATACAAAAAGAATAGTTGCGAAAAGACCAAATAACAGATAAACTCCGTGAAGTCCTTCACGATATAAAGGAAACACAAATGCTGCATAAATTAAGGCACTACCGGGATCAGGCTGTGGAATTATAAATAACGCTGGCAAAGCAAGAATAATGAAAGCCCCAATTTGGTTCTTTAAATCCTGCATGTTCGTTTGAATATCGCTTACGTATTTAGCAAGCGCTAATGCAGTGGCAGCTTTGGCAAATTCACTTGGTTGGAGGCTAAAACTTCCAAAGCCATACCAGGAAGTGGCTCCAGATATATTTTTTCCAAAAACAAAAAGACCTAATAAGGATACCAGTGAAATTATATAAAAAACACTTGCAAACCTTTCATAAAATTTTGATTCAATAGCAAGTAAAAAAATAATAAGAATTAAGCTGAAACAAATAAACATAAATTGACGAGCGTATATTTGGTCAAAATCCCAAAAGCCTTTTGCGGAATCGTTTAAAGAGGCAGAATAGATATTAACCCATCCCATAGCGACCAAGGCGATGTAAATAAAAATTATTAACCAATCAAAACGTACGTAACTCTTGCTTCCGGTCATCAGTGGTTTATTGTAAAAGGTTGACCGCTATAAGGTTTGGCGTATTCTGCTTCCAAGCTTCCCTCTAGCACATATTTTTCCATATCGGTTCGGGTTATTTCGCCTTTTAGATATTTTTCAATCATAAGTCCAGCAATTCGCCCCGCCCAACGCGATCCCCAATAACCGTTTTCAACAAAAACAGCAATGGCTATTTTAGGGTTGTCCTTTGGGGCAAAGGCAACAAAAATAGAGTGGTCGGTAAGCTGAACACGTTTGCCGTTAATTTTAGTGAAATTTTCTGCCGTACCGGTTTTTCCACAAATGGCTATTCCTGGAATTTGTATTGAGGAAGCCGTTCCGCGTTGATAAACTTGGTACATTCCTTCAACTACGGGTTTAAAATTTTCAGGTTCAACAGTGGTATAATGTTTTTCCTTAAATTTTTTAGGAATAGTATCCGGCCCAATAACGTTTTTGATAATATGGGGAGTATAATAATAACCTCTGTTTGCTATGGCCGCGGTAAAATTGGCCATCTGCATCGGGGTCAGCAATACTTCACCCTGCCCAATAGCGTTTGAAATAGTGGCCAAGGAAGACCAGTTATGTGTGGGAAAGTCGTGTATTTTATTGTAATATTTTGAAGTAGGAATATTGCCTTTTTTTCCACTGGGAAGATCATATCCTAAAAAATTACCAAGACCAAAACTTAGAAGATCCTTTCGCCATGCATCAATTCCTTCCTGGGGTGTAGGGTATTTGTCAATAATTCTTTTATACACATTACAGAAATAGGCGTTGCAGCTATTGGCGATACCACCAACCATTGCAAGTGGAGTAGGGTGGTTGTGACATCCCAAAGTTCTATTCCCGTATCGAAAGCCACGATAGCAATAGAACTTATCGAGAGTATCCACAGCCTTTTCCTGTAACCCGATCAAAGCTATCAACGTTTTAAACGGCGAACCAGGCGGATACTCACCCATCAAAACTCGATCATAAAGTGGTTTTGCAATAGTATCATACCATAATTTCGTGAAATTTTTGGAGCGATCGCGGCCTACCAATAAAGAAGGGTCATAACTAGGTGCGGTAATAAGGGTTAATATTTCTCCACTGGACGGATCAATAGCCACAATACCTCCTCTTTTATGAATCATCAATTCCTCACCATATTTTTGGAGTGTGGCATCGATGGTCAATTGAATATCATTTCCACGCTGTGGCAAGGTGTCAAAAATACCATCTTTATAGGGGCCAATGTCTCTATTGAAACGATCTTTCTGAATATATTTTACACCTTTTACGCCGCGAAGCACATCTTCATATTCCTTTTCTACCCCTGCGGTGCCAATAAGCTCACCCATTTGGTAGTATGGATTTTTTTCGATTATGGCGTTGTTCACTTCCGCAATGTAACCCATTACGTTTGCCGAATGGTCAACCTGATATTCGCGAAGGGAACGGCGCTGAATGTAAAACCCTTCATATTTATACATTTTTTCTGAGAGGGAAGCATAATCTGCCTTGTTCAATTGTGGAATTACAACTGATGGCAATCGTGGGGAATAGGTTCGCGCTTTTTGAAGAATTTCTTTAAACTCTTCTTTGGTTATTTTCAACAAACCGCAAAACTCCAGCGTATCGAGTGGCTTTACGTCACGCGGAATTACCATTACATCATATGAAGGCTGGTTTGATACCAAAAGTTTTCCGTTGCGGTCAAACATATAGCCCCGTTGTGGATAATCATACATTACTTTTATGGCGCTATTTTCTGAAAGAGAATCGGAAGAGGCATCATAAACCTGCAAATAGAAGAGCCGGGCTGTAAAGAGTAAGCCGGCAAACAAAACTAATGCTATAAGTACAACTTTTCTCATGTAGATTTTCTATTGAAAAGAATCATTGTGCAAACAATTACAATTATAGTAAACACTCCAGAGAAAAAGGTGCTTTTCAACAGTAATAATATATGTTTAAAGCTAAAAATTTCTAAAGAGAACATCACAAAATGGTGCATAAAAACCAAAGAAGCAATATAGGTGAACCTTTCCATAGGATCGGCTTTTCTAATTTTTACACTGTTATATTCATAACTAACACCGAAGGAATACTTCAAAACTACAGGACGAATGTATGCGATGAATGCACAAGCAGCGGCATGCACACCTCCAGAATCTTCAAAAATATCTATGGAAAGACCCAAAAGAAAGCTAAGAAAAATTAAAAGTCCCTTGTTTCCGGCTAAAGGATACATCAAAATAAAAAAGATATATAAATAAGGGTTTATGTATCCTGCAAGATTTATGTTGTTGAGCATCAATACTTGAAGAAAAACAAGTACAATAAACCGAACTATGTTTATAATTATATCATTGTTCTTCATCTCCTACTCCTTTCTCAAGTTTTAAAATTTCCGAGGCTTCGTTGTTTTCTATTAAATACACATGCTCTAAACTTGTCATATCGTTGAAAAGTTGAACATTGACGTAATAATAGTTGTCATCTCTGTCCAAATGAAAATCTTTTACGGTGCCAATTAAAAGGCCTTCGGGAAAAATGGTAGATCTTCCTCCTGTAACAATAGTGTCTCCTTTTTTCAGTTCGGCGAGACGGGGAATATCAACCAATTGTGCTACGTTTGGATCTTTTGTGTCCCATTTCAGAGACCCAAAATGGCTCGAATTTTTATGTTTCGCATTGATCCTGCTTTTTGTATTCAGAATAGATTGAACTGTTGAATAATTTTCTGAAACATCACTCACAATTCCCACAATTCCTTTAGAGGATATTACGCCCAAATCAATTGTTATACTGTCCTTTCGGCCTTTGTCCAGTGTAAGCTGGTTTTTTGTTTTTGTGTAATTATTATTGATTACTCGAGCAGTGAAATATTTGTATTTATTGGGAAGAATCGCACTGTCCAGTTTTTCAAAAACAACTAGTTCCTTATATTGATCCAGTTTATTTCGAAGCATCAAATTTTCCTGGAGTAGCTGTTGGTTCTCTTTACCGAGAGATAAATAATCTGTTACGTTATTCCTGAAAGTATAAACTCCACCGGTTATAAAATTGGCAGAACTGATAAATTTATCGTTGTGGTAATTGTGGGTTTGCACCGTAAGCGCTACAGCAATAGTAAACAGCACGGCAAACAACAGGAAATTTTTATTCCGGATGAAGAAAAATATAATCTGCTGCATTGCTTTGTGGGGTTATAATATTCTGCTTTCTAATGGGAGCAACGCCATAAATGGGCAACTATTCTCTTTAAATTTTTCAGTGGAATTAACTTCTTCCGAAAACTATTTAATCAACACACTTTTATATTTGGCAAGGTTTTTTAAACAAATGCCAGTTCCTCGAACCACAGCTCGCAACGGATCTTCAGCTATATAAACAGGAAGATCGGTTTTTTGCGAAAGCCTTTTGTCCAGTCCGCGAAGCATCGATCCACCACCGGCAAGATAAATTCCAGTGTTGTAAATATCTGCGGCAAGTTCGGGCGGTGTTTGTGATAGGGTTTCCATAACTGCATCTTCAATTCGAAGAATGGATTTGTCCAAAGCTTTTGCAATTTCTCTATAGGAAGTCTGAACTTGCTTCGGTTTTCCGGTAAGCAAATCGCGCCCCTGCACGTCCATTTCATCTGGCGGAAGCTCAAGATCTTCAGTTGCAGCACCAATTTGGATTTTTATTTTTTCAGCAGTGCGTTCACCAACATACAGGTTGTGTTGGGTGCGCATATAATAAACAATATCGTTTGTGAAAACATCACCAGCAATTTTTATGGATTTGTCGCAAACAATTCCGCCAAGGGCGATTACGGCAATTTCAGTGGTTCCACCTCCAATGTCCACCACCATATTACCTTTGGGTTGCATAATATCAACACCAATACCAATTGCAGCTGCCATTGGTTCATGGATCAAATAAACTTCTTTTCCGTTAACCCGTTCGGCACTTTCTTTTACGGCGCGCATTTCAACTTCTGTAATTCCACTGGGAATACAAACAACCATTCTTAAGGAGGGTTTTAGCCATCTCTTTTTCAATGCAGGAATATCGTTGATAAACATATTTATCATCTTTTCACTTGCGTCAAAATCTGCAATTACACCATCCTTTAACGGACGGATTGTTTTAATATTTTCGTGTGTTTTTCCCTGCATCATCGCGGCTTCACGGCCCACGGCGATTATTTTTCCAGTAGTGCGATCACGTGCAACAATAGACGGAGCGTCCACAACAACTTTATCGTTGTGGATGATCAGGGTATTTGCGGTACCAAGATCAATGGCTATTTCTTCAGTCAGGAAGTCAAAAAATCCCATAATTAAAATCGGTGGTATTGAAGGTTAACATGTTAGATTTGGTTTTTAACAAATGTAATAAAATTTAATGCTTAAAATGACGTGTTCCAGTAAATACCATTGCCATTTCGTTTGCGTTGCAATAATCAATGCTAAGTTGGTCTTTAATAGACCCTCCAGGCTGTATTACGGCTGTTATTCCTGCATTATCTGCAATTTCTACACAATCGGGAAACGGGAAAAAAGCATCACTCGCCATCACGGCACCTTCAAGGTTAAAATTAAAGGCTTTTGCTTTTTCAATTGCTTGCCGTAATGCATCAACACGGCTGGTTTGTCCGGTTCCGCTGGCACAAAGTTGTTTTCCCTTTGCCAAAACAATCGTATTTGATTTTGTGTGCTTACAAATTTTGGAAGCGAATAACAGGTCTTCTAACTCTTGCGAATTCGGTTTATTGTTTGTTGCATGCGTTAAAATTTCAGCACTGTCTGAAATATTGTCTTTATCTTGAACCAAAACGCCGTTTAAACAAGTTCTAACGGTTGTTGAAGGTAATTCAATTTCTTTTTGAACCAACAAAATTCGATTCTTTTTTCCTTTTAAAATTTCTAGCGCTTTTTCTGAATATGAAGGCGCAATCACTACTTCGCAGAAAAGGTCGTGGATTTCGCTTGCCGTTGCTTCATCAATTTCAACATTGCTGATCAAAACTCCACCAAAAGCCGAAACTGGGTCGCCCGCCAATGCGGCCATGTAAGCTTGCTGTACGGTTTCGCGTTGTGCAATTCCGCAGGCGTTGTTGTGTTTCAAAATAGCAAAAGTTGGGGCTTCCCCTTTAAACTCGTTCATCAAACTCACAGCGGCGTCAACGTCTAAAAGGTTGTTGTAGCTCAATTCTTTTCCATGAAGTTTGGTGAAAATTTCGTCAAAATTTCCAAAGAAATATCCTTTTTGGTGAGGGTTTTCGCCATAACGAAGTTCCTGACCATTGGTTTCGCTTATTTTAAAAGCCGGCAAGTTTTCCTCTTTATTGAAATAATTAAAAATCGCAGTATCATAATTTGAAGAAACGTTGAAAGATTTTGCGGCAAAACGCTTGCGATCCTTTAAAGAAATGTTACCGTTGTTTGCTGAAATCAATTCCAAAAACTCAGTATAATCGTCAACAGAGGAAACACAAATTGTATCCTTAAAATTTTTCGCTGCGGCACGGATTAAGGAAATCCCTCCGATGTCAATTTTTTCAATAATATCTTCTTCCGAAGCACCCGAGGCAACGGTTTTTTCAAAAGGATACAAATCTACAATCACCGCATCAAGCTGTGGAATGTTGTACTGCTCCATTTCGGCTACATCGCTTTTGTTGTCCTGACGGTTCAAAATTCCACCAAAAACTTTAGGATGAAGGGTTTTTACACGCCCCCCCAAAATGGAAGGATAGTCAGTTAAATCTTCCACTGCAATCACTTCGATTCCAAGATCATTGATGAATTTTTGGGTGCCTCCAGTAGAGTAGATTTTTACGTTTTGTTCGTCCAGTTTTTTAACGATTGGCGCAAGACCTTCTTTGCTAAAAACGGAAATTAAAGCGGACGTAATTTTTTTGGAATTGTTCATTATGGAAAATTAAGGTGCAAAAGTACATAATTGAATAGTAAATTTGTAACATAACCACAGAGAAAACGTCTTACTTTTTATAATTTTATCAACCCTTCATTTTGAGTTTGGGAACGAATCATTTGAAAATTCAAAACCGTTAATCAAAAATTGTAAATGCTAATTTATCTTCGCCTTTTAAAGGAAAGTTTCAATTTTGCGCTTAATGCACTACGAAACAATAAATTGCGAACCTTCCTTTCTTTGGTTGGTGTAACTATTGGAATTTTCTCAATTATAGCTGTACTTGCAGCGGTAGATTCCTTGAAACGTGAAATAGAAGGGAGTATTAGTGGTTTAGATAATAGTACCATTATTGTCATGCGTTTTAAATTTGGACCAACTGATATTCCACGTTGGAAATGGCAACAATTTCCAGATGTTACCTATGATGAATACCAATACATTGAACGCAATACCCCAAATATTGAAGCGGCAACTTTTACGCTGAATGTTCCCCAAGAAAGTATAAAATATGAGGACAGACAAGTTGATAACGTGCCAATTGGTGCGGTAACAGATAGTTATTACAACATTGAGTCATTGAAACTTTCCGAAGGGAGGTTTTTTAATGGTTCTGAATCAAATAGTGGTTCTATGGTTGTGGTTTTAGGTGATGAAATTGCCAATCAGCTTTTTGGTGGTGGGGCAATGGCTATTGGAAAAGAAGTTCGGATTTATGGAAGAAAATTCAATGTAATTGGAGTTTTGAAGAAGGAAGGGGCGGGCTTATTAGGAAATTCAAAAGACACTTCGGTTTGGATGCCCGTAAATGTAGTGCGCAGAATTTATGGTGATAACAACAAAAAAACCTTTCCGCAAATTGTAGTGAAACCTAAGAAGGGCGTGGACGAGGCCGAATTTATCGCGGTGCTTACTCAAAAAATTCGAATTAAACGGGGCTTAAAACCTGATGAAACAAGTAATTTTTTTATAAATCAAATGAAGGGTCTTACAGATTTTATAGACAATATCACTGGAAGTATGAATATCATCGGGCTTATTATCAGCGGATTTTCACTGCTCGTGGGTGGTTTCGGGATTGCGAATATTATGTTTGTGAGCGTAAAAGAGCGTACCAATTTAATAGGGATTCAAAAATCCTTGGGTGCAAAGAACAAATTTATACTGTTTCAATTTTTATTTGAAGCAATAATTCTTGCAGTAATTGGCGGATTGATTGGGTTGTTTTTGGTATTTATTGTTTCAATTATTGCCTCTCAATTTACAGGTGATTTCGAATTTGTGCTGTCACCATGGAATATGTTTATTGGTACAGCAATCTCAGCAGTAATTGGTTTAATTTCAGGAATTCTTCCGGCAATTTCAGCTTCAAAACTGGATCCAGTTGAAGCAATCAGGACTGGAATGTAGTTTATAGAATTTGTGAAACTTCTTCATTCACCCATTCTAAAAAACGTTCGTCCTCTAAAGAAAATGGATCTTCTATGTGCGAATCGATATCTATTTGCCCAATGTTTTTTCCATTCTTAAAAAGAGGGATTACAATCTCGGCCTTCACAGTAATGCTGCAAGCAATGTAATTATCTTGCGCTTTTACATCCGGAACCACAAAATTTTTATTGCTCACCGCAACTTGTCCACAAATGCCTTTTCCAAAAGGAATAACCGTGTGATCTGTTGGTTCGCCGGCAAATGCTTTTAAATGCAGAGTTTTTTCGGCATCGTTTGCAAAATAAAAACCTACCCAATCATAATAGCCAACGGAAGATTGCAATAGTTCACAAACCTCTGTTAATCTGTTATCAGTGCTTTCTGAACTGTTAGCTAAAATGGTTTTAACTTTGTGTTTTAAATGTGAAAAAGGCATAGGTTTTTTTAAATCTAGATTACTTGGTAAAAGTATTTTAAAACGAATACATACACCAAAAACAAATCCTGTATTTTTGTTAAAAACCAAACTGAAGCATTGAGAGCGATTTTTAAAAAAAATAAAACCGTTATAAAATTTGTCGGCCTTTTTTTGGGAACCTATTTAGTTCTCGCGATTTTTTATTCTGTTTATTTAAATGTTTCAGAAAATAGCACATATTACCCTGATTTTATAACCAATCTTGTAGCAAAACAAAGTGCCGCAGTGCTTGACGGATTTGGGTATAGCTCTGTTTTAAGGTCCGATCATTTAGAACACGGAATGTTATTGACCATAGAGAATGAATATACCGTGAGCATTGTGGAGGGCTGCAACTCTATCAGTGTTATTATTCTATTCGTCGCTTTTGTTATTGCTTTTGCAGAAAGATTTAAAAAAACATTTCTGTTTCTTTTTGCCGGATCGGTCTTGATTTATATTGTGAATATTCTGCGAATTGCCATTCTAGTTGTTGCTTTGTACAAGTTTCCAGATTATGAAAAAATCCTTCACTCTGTTGTATTTCCGGGAATTATTTATGGCATGGTTTTTGTTTTATGGATGGTTTGGGTACGAATGCTGAAACCCCGTTCGGCACCATGAAAAATATTCTAAAAATATTCGGTATTACAGTGCTTGCAAGCCTCTTGGTAATGATACGGGCTTTTGAAAATACTCTCTTTTACGATCCGCTTTTGGAATTTTTTAAAATGGATTATAAGTCCATGCCGCTTCCTGAGATGGATACTTTTCCCTTGCAAACTGGCATTGCACTTCGATTTTTGATGAATACACTCATATCCCTTGCAATTTTATGGTTGGTGTTTTTTGATAAGGAAATAATTAAACTCTCAACTATTTTATACAGTTTATTGTTCGTTGTACTTTTTATGGTCTTCAGTTTCATTATTTTTAATTCGGAAGAAAATGGTGGTCATTTGGTTCTTTTTTACGTGCGCAGATTTTTAATCCAGCCTTTATTTTTGCTTATCCTGCTTCCGGCATTTTATTTTCAGAAATATAAATCCCGTTGATTTTTTGATACCTTTGCATATCTAAATTTATTTTACAAATGAAAAATATATCCATTATTTTCTTTGCTATTACAGCATTTGCAGTTTCTTCCTGCAAAGACAATTTAAAACAAAGCGAACCGGAAGTTGTAACTGTAGACAATACCGAACCTAAAACCTACGAAATAGCCAAAACAGAAGCCGAATTTAACGATCCAAAAGTGGAAGCGATATTTGACCAATACCTACAAATAGAAGCAGGTCTGGTAAATACGGATGCTTCCAAAACAGCAATGGCCGCTTCAAAGTTACAGGAACAACTTAAAGCCATAAATGCAAACGAAGCCACCCAAAATGCAGCTGCTGCAATGGCCACTTCCAAAGACATAAAAGTTCAACGCGAAAATTTTGAAGCTTTGAGCAACGGGCTTGAAGATATGCTGGAAGGGGCTTTAAAGTCTGGTACACTTTATAAACAATTCTGCCCGATGGCTTTCAACAATAAAGGAGCCTATTGGATAAGTAGCAGTGAAGATATCTTAAACCCTTATTTCGGCGATAAAATGCTGAAGTGCGGTAGAGTAGATTCTAAACTGAAATGATTTTAAAAAATGCTTCCAACTTTCCGAGAGGCTTTTTTTGTACTTTTGCATTTCAATGAAAAAAATCATTTCCATATTCCTATCCATACTGATGCTTGCCAGCAGTTCAGGTATTGTCTATGCACAGCACTTCTGCAGTGGGATGGAAATGATGGCTGAAATTACCTTGGGTGAAAAACTGCTTTCTTGTGGAATGGACGAAGTTGTTCCCGGATGTGGTGAAAAAATCATTGTTGGGGAAGATCACCATTGTTGTAAAAATCAGTTTACCAAAGTAAAAACCGACGATAATTTTGCGAAAGCATCCTTTAATTTAAAACTCAACAAAACTTTTGTTGCTACTTTAGTCACTGTTTTTATACTTAATGAAGTTGAAGTAGCTTCACCAGAAAAAATATTCTTCGCAGATTATAATCCGCCTCCCCTGGAACGGGATTTCAATATTCTGTACGAGACTTTCCTGATTTGATTCAAACCCGCATTTGCGGGTACCTCATGATTTATACTCCACTTTTCTTTGGAGTAAATTTTCATATTCAATCAAATCTAAAAAATGAAAAATCTATTATACATACTATTTATACTCCCGCTCTGTGTTTTTTCACAGGAAAAATTAATGGGAACTATTACTGAAAACGTAAATAATGAAGAGGTGTCTCTTGGTGGTGCAAATGTCTATTGGATTAATACTTCCATAGGAACGGTTACCGATTTTGATGGTAATTTTGAAATTCCCTATAAGCCTGATTACAGAAAACTCGTAATAAGCTTTGTGGGATACAAAACAGATACTATTTCGGTGGAGTCGCCAAAAAGGATAAAACATTCTTTAATTTCAACCGCTAATCTCGATGAAGTTACAGTAACTGCCAGACAGAAAGCTTCTTCACGTTCTTTTATTCAATCTGCAAATGTTTTGAATGTAAGTAGCGCCGAACTTTTGAAAGCCGCTTGTTGCAATTTGGCAGAAAGTTTTGAAACAAATCCGTCGATTGATGTAAATTTTGCTGATGCTATTTCTGGAACACGGCAAATTAAAATGCTGGGCCTTACAAGTCCGTACATCTTGATAACAACTGAAAATGTACCGAGCATTCGTGGAGCTTCACAAACGTATGGCTTGAGTTTTATTCCCGGAACTTGGGTAGAAAGCATTCAAATTACCAAAGGTGCTGGAAGCGTTACAAATGGCTACGAAAGTATTGCAGGACAGATTAACGCCGAATTGCAAAAGCCAATGACAGATGATAGGCTTTTTGTAAACGCATACGGCGCCGGTAATGGTCGTTTTGAGCTTAATACGCATCTCAATACAAAAGTTAGCGAGCGGTGGAGTACAGGTTTATACTTACACGGAAATATTCGTGAAACTGAATTCGACAATAATGAAGACTCCTTTCTAGACGCACCTTTAATGCAGCAATTGAATGTGATGAACCGCTGGCAATATACCGATCAGGAAAATGGTTATGTTGGTTTTTTCAATTTTAGGTTTTTAAACGATGAAAAACAGACCGGACAAACTTTTTTTGATCCTGAAACAGATCGTGGAACCACAAACGCTTGGGGAAGCGAAATAAAAACCCAGCGTTTTGATGTGTCTGGAAAATTCGGTTTTGTAAACCCAGATATTCCTTGGCGTACTGGCGGATTGCAGCTTGCTTATAGCCATCACAAACAAGAGTCTTATTTCGGATTGAAGGACTATAATATTCAGCATAACAGCTTTTACGCCAATTTACTTTACAATTCAATAATCAGCGATTCGCGACACAAGATTAAAACCGGCTTGAGCGCAACTTATGATGGTTATGACGAATTGGTTTTGACTGAAAATTTTAGCAGGATTGAAAATTCCGTCGGGGCATTTTTTGAGTATAATTTTGACAATTTGGGCAATTTAAATTTTACTGCCGGAATTCGTGCCGATGTTCACAATAGGTTGGGAGCATTTATAACTCCTCGTTTCCATTTGCGCTATACTCCGTGGGATAAATCTGCTTTTAGAATTTCAGCAGGCAGAGGGAAGAGGAGTGCAAATATTTTTACTGAAAATCAGCAACTTTTTTCTACTTCGCGAAGCGTAAATATTTTAAATTCAGGTGGAAATATTTATGGACTAGATCCTGAAATTGCTTGGAATTATGGCGTTTCATATATGCAGGGTTTTAATCTTTTTGGACAAAAGAGTGATATCACATTCGATTTTTACCGAACCGATTTTGTGAACCAAATTGTTGTGGATTGGGAAAGCCCTTCCGAAGTTATTTTTTATAATCTGGAAGGTGAAAGTTTCTCGAATAATTTTCAAGTGGAGTTCAATTATAATCCTTTTGAACATTTTGACATGAGATTAGCATATAAATATTACGACGTGGAGACCACTTATTTAAGCGGAAAGAAGCAAACACTCTTAACCCCAAATCATCGCTTTTTTGCAAATGCTTCCTATGAAACCCATCAAAGCACAAGAGGAGGAAACTGGAAGTTTGACGCAACTTTCAATTATGTGGGTGAGCAACGATTTGCTTCCACAGAAAATTATTTAAACACGATTGGCCTTTCAGAATTTTCACCATCAATTTCAACATTAAATGCACAGGTTACAAAAGTTTTTTCGACTAATTTTGAAATCTATGTTGGTGGAGAAAACATTACAAATGTTAAACAGCCCAACCCAATTGTGGGAAGCGACAATCCCTTTGGAACAACTTTTGATACCACGTACGTATATGGACCTATCTTTGGTAGCTCTTATTACGCAGGTTTACGATACAGCATTAATTAATTTAAACAATAAACGTTAAACTGAAATTTATGAAAAATATAATTGCAATTTTAGGAATATTCTTAATTGGGGCTACCGGTTTTGCCCAGAACAAGAATGCCAAGGCTACCATAGAAGTGGACGGCGTCTGCGGCATGTGCAAACAGCGAATTGAAAAAGCATCCATTCAGGCTAAAGGTGTAAAGTCTGCCATTTGGAATGTAGATACGCATCAATTAGATCTAATTTATAATGAGGGGAAAACGGATTTAACGAAAATCCAGCAAAGTGTTGCAGACAGCGGCCACGATACACAAGATATAAAAGCCAAAGATGAAGTTTACGAAAACATTGATCCGTGCTGTAAATATCGCAATCAGCAGGTGATTGATGATCATAAAGACGATTGATTTTTTCAATAAAAAAACTATTGTTAAACTTTAGCCAAGGAGCGGATAATTTAACAGAGGCACCTTTTACCTTTATATTGTTAATTTAAAAAATATATTGTTATGCCACAAAAACCGCAAAACAAAAAGCCACAGCCTGCAAAAGGTCCACAAACCAAAAAACAGGATATTAAAAAGGCTTCGCCAACTGCTCCTAAGAAGAAGTAGTATTTGGCCGGTCTGTTTCGATAGACTCAAAAACCATCCAGATTTAAAATTTGGATGGTTTTTTTTATGTGAGAAATAGAGCGCTTGACTTTTAAAGTATAAAATCATTTTATTTATTTTTACCGACTAAATCTGAATTACAATGAAACAAATTTTAGGAATAGGTTCTCGTATAGATCATCCAAAATACGGAAAAGGCGTGGTTACAAATGTTACGGCAAAAATGTATTGGGTAACATTTATTGAAAACGGACTGGAAACTATAGCGACGGATGATGGTTTTGAAATTATTGACGCAGCCGAAGACGAAGTGGACACTGTAAGCTTTTACGAAGTTGAAAAAAGCCTTCGTGATATTCTTAAAAAATGGAACGGTTTCAGCGAGATTGTTCCTATAGCAGATAAATGGAAAGGCGGAAATATTGTTTTGCAGCCTGCTGATAAAAATTTGGCTTCAAAAGAAATTCCTATTGATACTTTTTTTCATAAAATAGTAATGCTTCGCGACCGACTAAGGGTGATGGAACAAAAAATAAACGCCAGTAAAGAAATGGCTGAACAGGATAAAATAGACCTTCAGCAATATATAACTCGTTGCTACGGGAGTTTGACTACTTTTAATGTTCTCTTCAAAAATAATTCACAGCAATTCAAGGGTGAAGGTTCCAGTAAATGATTGATGACTTTTCAAAAATTGGAAATTTCTTGAATTATCCTTATTTTATTTGACTTTCTCTAATTAATTAACGCTTTAACAATAAATTTATTAGCCTTGTTAAACTTCGTTTAAAACAACAAAAGTGCGATTATTTGTATTGTTTGGGCAATTGTTGATAAAGTGTTTGAAAATAAATAGTTTTTTTTTTCACGATTAATAAACTTTCTGTTTTTCAAAAAGCCTCCTGAAACCTTAAGGAAATCAAGGGTTTGCATAAAATTAACATAAAAAAGGGTGCTACCCCCTGTTTTTTAATTTAACATTTTGTTAAAATTTTAATAATCTACTTTCATTAAAAGTTGGAATTGTAAGATTTTATTGGCACTTTTGATGTGCTAATTCAAACAAACAAAAAAATGAAAACAAAGTTTAGTGGAATTTTAACACTTTTATTAGTGTTGATTGTGCAGCTCACTTTTGCACAAGAAAAAACGATTTCCGGAATGGTAACCGATGACACAGGTTTGCCGCTTCCAGGAGTTAACATAATTATAAAAGGTACAAGTACCGGAACGCAGTCTGATTTTGATGGTAATTATACCATTGATGCTGCCCAGGGACAAACACTTGTTTATAGTTATGTAGGTTTTGAGACCCAAGAAAATGCTGTTGGGGCCTCAAATAAAATTAATGTTACCATGCAAGCTGGCTCAGTATTGGATGAGGTAGTGGTAACTGCACTTGGTATTTCCCGTGAAAAACAATCATTGGGTTATTCTACACAAGAAGTAGAAGGTGAGGATATCTCTACTGTTAAAGGGAACAACTTTACAAACGCCCTTTCGGGTAAAGTTTCTGGTCTTAACATTAGAAGAAACAACAACTTTGGCGGTTCTACCAACGTAGTAATTAGAGGTAATACCTCTTTAACTGGAGACAACCAAGCATTGTTTGTTATTGATGGTGTGCCTATTAGTAACAGAAACACCAACGATGCAAATCAAGGTCAAGCTTCTGGTAACTATTATGATTATGGTAATGCTGCTTCCGATATTAACCCAGACGACATTGAATCTGTAAACGTATTAAAGGTGCTGCTGCATCTGCACTTTACGGTTCGCGTGCTGCTAACGGGGTTATTATCATTACAACTAAAAAAGGTAAAAAAACCAAAGGTGTTGGAGTTACTATTAACTCCAATGCCACTGTTGGTTTTATTGATAAGAGCACTTTTGCTGAATATCAAGATCAATATGGTGGAGGTTATGGTGATTACTATGATGGACCAGACAATTACTGTTTTAGAAGATATTAATGGTGATGGTAATAGATGATTTAGTTGCTCCTTATACTGAAGATGCTTCTTATGGTGCTGCTTTTGATCCAAACCGTCTGTGTTTATCAATGGGATTCTTTTGATCCAGATTCTCCAAACTACAGAAAAGCAACGCCTTGGCGTTCTGCGGAAAATGGTCCAATCACTTTCTTTGAAACCCCAATAACCTTAACGAACTCTATTTCAATTTCAAATGGTTTGGAAAATGGTTCTTATCGTTTGTCTTATACTAAACTTGATCAATCAGGATTTTTGCCAAACAGTAGTTAGATAGACATAACTTTATCTTTAGTGGTACTTATGATGTTTCTGATAAATTGACTGTAGTGGTTTTGCCAATTATATTAAAACAGATGCATTAGGCCGTAACTCTACTGGTTATAATGATAACGTTGTTGGTAATATGAAGCAATGGTGGCAAACAAACGTAGATATTAAAGCAACAAAGAGATATTTATTTTGCAACTCATAGAAACGTAACTTGGAACCCAGGTATTCTGATGCCTGGTTCTGCACCAATTTTCTGGGATAACCCTTATTGGACTCGTTATGAAAACTATCAAAATGATGGAAGAAGTCGTTTCATTGGTAATTTTGAATTTAACTATAAATTGCTAGATTGGTTAAATGTTACCGGTAGAGTTTCTACAGATACTTATAGTGAGCAACAAGAAGAGCGCAGAGCTGTAGGTTCTGTACCAACAACTTTTGGTGTGTACCTCGCCAGCCGAGGAAATGTTGATTCAGGGTATTTAAGAAGAGATATTACTGCTTCAGAAACCAACTATGACTTGATGCTTAACTTCAATACACAAGTTTTCTGAAAGCATTAGCTTTGCAGGTATTTTGGGTACGAACATTAGAAGAAATGAATTATAATTCTCATTAGCACTTCAACAGCTGGAGGTTTAGTGGTTCCTGGTTTATATTCGTTGCAAAACAGTGCTTCTCCACTCCAAGACCCTGTTGAAGAGCTGAAAAAATTGGTGTTGATGGTGTTTATGCAAGTGCCTCTTTTGGATTTGGAAATATTGTATATGTTGATGGAACAATCAGAAGAGATCATTTCTCTACGTTGCCTGAAGATAACAGTTCTTTCTATTATCCATCTGTATCTACCAGTTTTGTATTCAGTAAATTGATTGAACGTAAATGCTATTACTTTTGGTAAATTAAGATTAAACTATGCTGAAGTAGGTAACGGTGCACCATTTGATAGATTGGTATGATACTTATGTGATCAATAATGATATAGGTACTTCTGTTCCAAATACTAAGAAACAATCCAGAATTTAAAGCCAGAAACAACAAAAAGTTATGAGGCAGGTCTTGAAATGAAATTTGCCAATAACAGACTTGGTTTTGATGTAGCTTACTACAAATCAAACTCTATTGACCAAATTGTTACAGTGCCCATTTCAGCTGCTACTGGATATACTGGTAAATTGTTAAATGCTGGTGAAATTGAAAACAAAGGTATTGAGGTTTCTTTGAACGCTATGCCAGTTAAAAATGATAATTTTAGCTTGGGGATTGAATGCTAAACTGGTCTCAAAACAAAAGTGAGGTATTGCAGCTTGCCAGAAGGAATCGAAACACTTCAATTGGGTAGCTTCCAAGGTGGTGTTACTATCAACGCAGTTTTGGGTGAGCCTTATGGTGTAATTTACGGTACAGATTATACGTACTTAAATGGTCAAAGAGTAGTTGATCCAGCAAACGGACAATACATTCTACCGCTACTTCAAACAATGTAATTGGAGACACCAATCCAGATTGGTTGGCTGGTATTACAAACACTGTTACTTATAAAGATTTATCCTTTAGTTTCCTTGATTGATGTTCAACAAGGAGGAAGCATTTTCTCTCTGGATCAATATTATGGACAAGCTACAGGTTTATATGATAACACTGCTTTTATCAATGACCTTGGAAATCCTGTAAGAAATACTCTTGATGATGGTGGTGGATTTATCAACGAAGGTGTTAATCCTGATGGTTCTGTAAACACAACCCGTATTCGTGCAGATCGCTATGGAGCTTTTGGTTATGCAAGAGGTTTGCCAAACTCAGCTTTTGTTTATGATGCTAGTTATGTGAAATTACGTCAAGTATCCCTTACTTATACTATGCCTTCTAGATTCTTGGATAATACTTTTATGACTGGATTTCAGTTTAGTGTTACAGGTTCTAATCTTTGGATTATCGACAAGAATTTGCCATATGCTGATCCTGAATCAGGTTTGAGCTCAGGTAACTTGCAAGGATATAGTACTGGTGCATTGCCAACTACCCAAGATTATGGGTTTAACATTAAAGCACAATTTTAATAACATAGAAAAATGAAGAAACTGATTTTAATTTTAACAGCGGCAGTTTTGGCCGTGTCGTGTTCAGATAACCTTGAGGATCTGAACCAAAATATAAAAGACCCAACTTCGGTAAGTGGTGAAAGTTTATTTTCTTCTGCCCAAAAGCAACTTGCTGATCAAGTAGTTACTCCTAACGTTAACCTTAATAACTTAAGGTTATGGACGCAACAATTGCAGGAAACTACTTATACGGATGAAAGTAATACGATCAAACTACACGTCCTATTCCGGATAATCACTGGAGAGAAATGTACAGAGATGTCTTAAGAGATTTAAAGGAAGCTGCAATTATTATTTCAGCTACAGATAACCCAATTACAAATGATCTAAAGCCAAATAAACTTGCAATCATTGAAGTTTTAAATGTTTATGCGTTCAGTAATTTAGTTGAAACTTATGGTGATGTTCCTTACTCAGAAGCATTGGATATTGATAACCTTTTGCCTAAATATGATGATGGACTTACTATTTACAAAGATTTGATTTCTCGTTTAAGTGCTGCTATTAACAGTATGAATACTGGAAATGGAAGTTTTAGTTCTACTGAAGATCTTAATGTACAATGGAAATGTTGCTGGATGGAAAATGTTTGCAAATACCCTGAAACTTAGAATGGGTATCATGCTTGCTGATGTTGATGCTGGTTATCTCAATCAACTGTTGAGTCTGCTGTATCTTCAGGAGTGTTTTCAAGCAATGCAGATAATGGTAGCTACCAATATTCTGCTAATGCACCAAACAATAACCCAATGAATAACAACTTGGTGTTAAGTGGACGTAATGACTATGTTGCTGGAGCAACTATTGTTGATATTATGAATGGTTTAGATGATCCTCGTAGAGCTTCTTACTTTACAACTATTGATGGTGAATACTTAGGTGGAGAGATAGGAACACCTTCAACTTACTTTAACTACTCTCACGTAGCTGACCGTATTGTTGATCCTACTGAGCCTGGTGTAATTCTTTCATATGTTGAAGCCGAATTTTTGATGGCTGAAGCTGCTGCAAGAGGTTATTCAGTTGGTGGAAGTGCAGAGAGCCATTATGTGGCTGGTATTACTGCTTCTTTTGCTTATTGGAACGCAGGTGATCCTACTGCATATCTTGGGACAACTGGAGTTGACTATACAACTGCATTGGCAGCAAGTACTTCTACTCCTGCTTGGAAACAAGTAATTGGTACCCAAGCGTATTTAGGACTGTATAACAGAACTTTTGCTAGCTATCTTTCTGTTCGTCGTTTGGATTATCCAATTTTAGTTCAACCAACAGATGCTCAGTCAGGCTTCCCAGTGCGATACAACTATCCAGTTGGAGAGCAAACGCTTAATGGTTCAAACTATGCAGCTGCTTCTAGTGCAATTGGTGGTGATGCTCCAGAAACTCAATTATTCTGGGATAAGTTTTATACTTTTGATTTCTAAAAAATAGAAATTTTTATAATAAATAAAAATCCTCAGTAGAAATACTGAGGATTTTTTTTATTTCACTTTGAAAAAATAATAGATATCTAAAAACGTTATACTTATTTCAAACCTATATGCCTAATTTAAAGAATGCCGCTATTTCTTCAATCTGAAGCTTACGCCCCTTGGCTCATACCTTATGCATACAGTATCGTTTTGCTTGGCTTTGCTTTCTTTTTGTTCAGGGTTTTTGAAAACTTGTATGCTGCAAATTTTGATAGACCCCTTTTTAGACAATATTTCGTTTATAAAAAGTTATTACCTTCACAAACGGCAATTCTTAAAAGTGATTTTAGTTTTTATAACAAACTTTCAGAGAAACATAAAAGACAATTTCAGCATAGAATCTCCCAATTTCTTTCTGAAAAAGAATTTATTGGAAGGGGTGAAATAAATGTAACAGATAAAATGCAAGTTTTGATTGCTGCTATTGCTTGCATGTTAAGTTTTGGTAGGAAAAATTATACCTACTCTTTGATTAAGTTCATTCTTATATATCCAACTGAATTTTACAGCACTGTAAACAATAATTACCACAAGGGTGAATTTAACCCTAAAGAGAAAGCATTGGTGCTTTCCTGGAAAGATTTTGAAGAGGGGTTTCAAATAGACAATAACAACCTTAATGTGGGAATTCATGAGTTTATGCATGCCATGCAATTAGAGGCTAAAAAGTCAAGAGATTTGGATTCAGCTCGTTTTACGAAACAATTTCAAAACATACTGAAGCAGCTTACCCGGCAAGATGTAAAAGACCAATTGGATAAAACAGTGTATTTTCGCGCTTATGCCTTTACAAATCAATATGAATTTATGGCTGTGCTTGCCGAATATTTTTTTGAATCACCAGAAGATTTTAAAGCAATTTTTCCAAAGCTGTATGATTACACAAAGAAGTTGCTAAATTTTAATTTTGCAGGGTATTGATTTTTTGTGAAATGTTCTCTGCGATAATTTTAGAATGGATCCGAGAGTTTTCAATAAACCATTTGTGGGTCTCCATACCGCCACAAATTACACCTGCCAAGTAAATGCCCTCCACATTTGTTTCCATAGTTTTGGCATTGTATTTTGGAAAGCAATTCCCATCTTCAGAAAGTTGGACTCCCAAACTTTTTAGAAAATTAAAGTTTGGCTTATAGCCAGTGAGTGCAATAACGAAATTATTCTCTAATATTTCTGTGCCTTTTGGGGTCCTTATCAAAACTTCGGTTTCTGAAATGCTTTCAATTTCAGAATTAAAATATGCCTTTATACTACCTTCTTTTATTCGGTTTTCTATATCTGGCTTTACCCAATATTTAACTCGCTCCCCAATTTCTGGACCACGAATAACCATGGTTACATCGCCACCTTTCCGCCAAATTTCAAGTGCTGCATCTACTGAAGAATTACTTGCGCCAACTACCACAACTTTTTGCATTACAAACGGGTGCGCTTCCTTATAATAATGCATCACTTTTGACAATGACTCACCCGGAACATTAAGCATTTTCGGGATGTCATAAAAACCAGTGCTTACAATAATGTTTTTTGCTTTGTAATTATTTTTTTCTGAAATAATTTCGAAATAACGCTCAGTTTTTTTAACTGAAAGAATTGTTTCGTATAAATTAATTTTAAGTTTATTGGAAGTGGCAACTCGGCGATAATATTCCAATGCTTCATTTCTCGTGGGTTTTGGATTGTTGCTTATAAAAGGAATCTTATCAATCTCCAGTTTTTCCGAAGTTGAAAAAAAGGTCATATTGAGCGGATAGTTATATAGCGAATTAGTCAAGGTGCCTTTTTCAACCACAATATAATCAAGGCCTTTCTTTTTACACTCCAAGGCGCACGCTATACCTATAGGGCCTGCACCAATAATAATTACTTCTGTTTCCGTAACCAAGATTTATTTTTTCACAAAGATAAGCAAAGACCGACAGCTATTTCAATGTACAAGTATATGTATATATACGGAAATATCAATTCATTTTTTTACGACAATTTTTTGATGAAATTTTCGGCCCTGAATTGAAGTGATTATAAAATAAACACCTTCGCTTAAATTAGTTGCACTCCAACTTTTTTGGTTTGGGTAAATTGTATCTACTTTTTTGCCAAGAATAGTATATACATCCAGATAATCCACACCCTTAATTTCAAAATTATTCAAAAAGAACTCTGAACCATAAGAGGGGGTTAAAAAACTTTTCAGGGAATTTTGATCTTTAACCGAAAGTGAGGCATCCCTTATTACAACAGCATTGGGCTGTATTAAGCCACCGGATCCACTTGGGATTGTACTTTCTACAAATGTCCCGTCGGGTTGAAATTGGTCTACTTGGCCCGCACCACCATTTCCTATAAAATAATTGCCGTTCACAGGATGTTTTGCAATTCCTTCTGGCTGGGTCACTGAGGTAGTAAAAGTTTCTATATGGTTTCCTGCGGAATCAAAGCGTTGAACATTTCCTGCATTCCAATTCAAAACCAAAATATTTCCATTAGTTTCAAACATAATATTTGTGGGGCCAGCCAACTGCATATCAATAAAAATTCCTTGGTCATTTCCAGAAGAGTCAAATTTTCTTATAGTACTACCACCATAAGAGGAAACATAAAAATTCCCCGCACTATCCCAATCCATACCAATGCTTTGTACAACCCCTACACTGGTAAATTCGTCAACAAAAGTTCCATCAAGTTGATATCGTTTTACCTTATTGTCAGCATTACTCCATTGAAGCACATATAATAAATTATCGGGTCCAATCTTCATCCGGGTTGGCCCGCCGGAAACAGTGGCGAAATCTTCAATATATGCGCCGGTATTGGCATCGTGTTTTGTAATTCTGTTTCCTACCAAATTCGAAATGAGAACTGCGTTTTGATCTTCCAAAAAAAGAATGTCCTGTGGCCAGCCAATACCTTCACCAGTAAAAAAGGAGTTGTCAATAAAAACTTGGGGATTGCTTCCGTCTAAATTGTATTTTAATATCTGCCAAGGTGGATTGTTGAAATTTCCTGCATCACTTACATAGATAAAAGTATTTTGGGCAGATAAAATAGTTGTCAAAAAAATGAGGCAAAATGAAATGAGTAGTTTTGAACTTTTCATGATTTATGTTTTTAGAATTCTGAAACATAAAATTGAAAAGAATCTTTTTGGGAAGGGTTTACAATTATAAAAGTTTACTTTTTCACAATTTTATACCTTACGCTATAGCTTGAACAAAATTTTCGATCTCACTGTAATATTTCTCCTTTTGTTCCAACCAGCCGTAATGACTGCACTCTTCCAAAACTATCAACTTTGAATTAGGTAAGATCTTATGTGCAGTTTTTGCAATGGCCATATTTACGATGTCATCTGCACCCTGCAATATTAAAACCGGTTTTTTAAATGTTTTCATGGTCTCCTTCACATCAAAAGATATAGCCTGAAGATTTGCCCAAACAAGATTATTGATTTGGCTGTTTCCTTGTGTTAATCTTTCTGCGACGATGGGCGCATATTTTTTATTGTACAGATAGGCAGGTGCAAGAAATTGGCCCCTTTTCAAGCGGGTTTGATAAGTAGTATCTCCCTGAGATATCTTTTGATTGTAAAAGCTGAGCGAATCCCGTTCTTTTTGGGGCAGTCTATCCGTAATATTTATTGAAGAAAGTAACTTTAAATCCATACCCCCAGAAGATGATTGAATCATTCCCTTTACGCGATTGGGGTATTTTGAAGCATAATAATAAGCAAGCATCCCCCCAAAAGAATGTCCCATGACTATCCATTTCTCAATTTTAAGGTGCTTGCGGAGCGTTTCTATGTCTTCTGCCATCAAATCCATTGTAACGGTAGATCCGTCTATTTCGTCCAGTGTGGATAGCCCAGTACCGCGTTGGTCGTAAATAATTGTTTGGTTATTTATTGATAGTTCCTTTGCAAGGGTTACAAAACCTTCACTGCTCATACCCGGCCCACCGTTAAGGATTAAAATTGGGTTTCCTTTACCAAAGGTTTGATAATGAATTTTTGAGCCTGGAAGCGCTATAAATTTAATGTCTTGTGAATAATTCAGAAAATTTTGAAAGACTAAAACTATAAGTAGAATATTTTTTTTCATAGTTGTTTCTTGGGTTGTGTAATTTCTGAAAGAATTCTAATAAAAAGGTAAATAATTATAGATTGAGACTTATTCAGCAGTTTCAAGATTCTCTTTAAATTCCAATGGAGTGCAGTGATGTTTATTTTTAAAAGCCTTATAGAAAGTTGCTTTATTATTGAAGCCAACTTCATAATAAACACTTTTAATTGGCATCGTTTCATCTTCAATTAAGAGCCTTTCAGCTTCTCGCAACCTAAAATCGTTTATGAATTGATTAAAGTTCTTTTCGGCTTTATCGTTTATTATTTTTGAAAGTGTATGGCTTGAAAATCCTATTTTATCTGCAAGTTGCACCAATCTTAAATTATTATCTAAATACGGTTTTTTCTTTTCGATATAATCCAAAAGTGTAGTATAAAATTCTTCGGTGGTTTCTTCTGAAAAAGTGGGGGTATTTGTTTCTTTTAGAAATAATTTCGCCATTAATTCCCCATTAAAAATGGATGGTTCGCGGTAAACCATATACCCAATTCCATAGATGGATAAGGACATGGCAATCGAAATGGCATAATCCCATTGGGAGTTAAAAAAAGGAAATATTACCAAAATGAAATAGCTGAGATAGGCGATAACAAACACCGTAAAAAGGTTTATTAAAAAATTGGCCCATTTATTTCGGGTATTTTGATATTGATTTACAGTCTTTGTTTTATTAAATTTTATAAAGTCGAGTGTAATAAAAATATACAATGCCATTGAAATTCCAGCTAACCAAGGGGAACGCATTGCCCTAAAAAAATAGAAAAGTTTTTCGTCCTGAAAGTCATTTAAGTTTATATATCCATTGGATTTTACAAGATAAAATACATTTAAAACAAAAGATAGCGCCGCAGGTAAAAAATGATACCATCTAATTTTAAAGCTTTTGTTAAAAAATCTTGTGATATAGGCATAAAGCAACGGACCAAAGATTAAATACCATGTATGGTCAAAAAAATACAAATACGGATACATTTGAAGATAACCCGTCCAGAAAAAAACATATTGCAGTAGGATAAACGAAAATCCCAAAACCAAAAGAATAATGGGCCAATTACTTTTTAAGCCTTTTCTATTACTGAATAATACGATAGAAAGAAAAAAACCGAAAGAACATACCAGCAGAAAAAATGATGTCCATGTATCAAATGATGGATGGATTGCTGGTTGTTGCATTTTTATAGAATTAAGTGTGCGAGTTCTTTAATGGTTTTGGTAGGATCACTTGATCCAAACACATAACTGCCCGCAACCAAAACATTAGCACCGGCTGCAACAAGCTCTCTGGCGTTTTTATTGGTCACGCCACCGTCTATTTCAATTTTAGTATTTGCCCCATTCGCTTCAATTATTTTTCGAAGTTGTTTTATTTTCTTATATGTATTTTCAATAAAACTTTGTCCGCCAAAACCTGGGTTAACGCTCATCATACAAACTAAATCAATATCATTTATGGTGTCTTCCAATAAAGAAACATTTGTATGTGGGTTTATTGCTACGCCTGCCTGCATCCCTTCAGCTTTTATTCCTTGTAGGGTGCGATGAAGGTGAGTACAAGCTTCAAAATGAACTGAAAGTATGTTCGCTCCCAAATCAGCAAAAGTTTTAATATATCGATCGGGATCAATAATCATTAAATGGACATCCAGAGGTTTTTTAGCATGGGCAGCAATACTTTTAATCACTGGCATTCCGAACGATATGTTTGGAACAAAAACACCGTCCATTACATCTAAATGAAACCAATCGGCTTCGCTGTTATTGACCATTTCAATATCGCGTTGAAGGTTTGCGAAATCTGCAGCAAGAATGGAAGGGGCAATTATTGTTTTGTTCATTATAAGAAATTTTGTCAAAAGTAATTATAATAAAACTATCTTTTAAAGATTTTGTAATATGCTAAACTATTTTAATATTATTCTTTCAATATTTTTTTTGTTATCCGTTGTCCTTTTAAACGTAATTCAAGAAAGTAAACTCCAATAGGAATTTTAGAGATATCCACTTCGGGTAGATATTTGGAAGATTGAAATTGCGTTCTTCCCATGACATCACTCAATCTAATTTCGTCATAAATTATGCCCGATATTTTGAATTTATTGCGGGTCGGGATGGGAAATACCTTAACTGCGTTTGCATCAAATGAAGTTATGCCTAAATCAAAAGAACCATACACTCTAACATGTCCCGATTCGGTTCCATTTCCATTATTAAAGGGTGCTCCAATTGCTACCTTAGTACCATCTGCTGTAAGCGAAACTGAGGTTCCCGATAGATCTATTGACCCTTCACCATCTATATCATTTCCTAGTTGGTTCCAAGAATTCCCATTGAATTCATAAATACGCACTTGCCCTGCATCTCCGCCCCCTGCATTTCCATTACCTGGAGCTCCAATAGCAACTAAACTTCCGTCATGAGAAAGAGAAACTGCATTTCCAGAGTGATCGGACAAGGCTTCACCATTAATATTGGAGCCAACTTGTGTCCAACTATTATTTATAAATTCAAAGACCCGTACTTGGCCAGCATCTGCACCGTTGGAGTTATTATTAAGGGGGGCGCCTACAGCCACTCTCTCGCCACTAGAAGAAAGTGAGACGGAAGTACCACATTCATCAAATGCCGCTGAACCATCAATATTGGCGCCGATTTGAACCCAATTGCCGCCCATCATTTCAAAAATCTTAACACTCCCTGAATTTCCACCGCCCCCATCGTTCTTAGGGGCACCAACGGCCAGTCTATTGCCATTATATGAAAGAGACACTGACCATCCAAAATAATCATCCGGGTCTTCCCCATCTATGTCCCCGCCCAACTGTGTCCAGTTTCCATTTATATAATCATAAACTCTAACATGGCCGGAATCATTTCCGTTTGCATCATTGTAAATAGCGCCAACAGCAATCCTGTTACCATCTTCAGATAAAGAAATTGACCAACCTGATCGATCTCCCATAGTTTCGCCATCAATATCTCCACCTACTTGTGACCAATTCCCATTTATAAAATCGTAAACTCTAACGTGGCCAGAGTTATTTCCATTTCCATTATTGTTTGGAGCACCAACAGCCACTCGGGTTCCATTTGATGAAATTACAACGGATTGGCCGCATTCGTCCCCGGCTGCCTCACCATTAATATCATTTCCAATTTGTGACCAATTTCCGCCACTATATTCAAAGATTCTTGTTTGCCCAGAATCGCTTCCATTACCGTCATTCAATCTGGAGCCAATTGCAACCCTGTTTCCATTTGAAGAGATAGAAACGGAAATACCCGATTGATCGCCTGCAGATTCTCCATCTATATCCTGCCCAATCTGAACTTGGGATAATAGTGAATTACAATACAATGTAACACTTAACAGAAGAACCAAAATGCTACTATTTGTTTTCATGATTTATTAATTTTTTTTGATTGAAAAATCTTTAATAGCTCTTAAATATCTTAAACATACTATTCGTTCCCAGAAAAAATTATAGGATTAGAGAATCATTTTGCTTATAAATAATAAATATTTAAACTTTAATTATAAGTAGTTAATGACTTTTTAAATAAGTCATTATTCATTTTTCATTAAGTATAATAGTGTGTAGTTTTTTTGAAAAAAAAGATATAATACACTTAAGAACAATGAGTTGTGTTTTTAAATAAATTCAAGTATATAAATATACTAAATAAATCAATAGAAAAAACATTCAACAATCTGCCAGGATTATTGAATGAAAAAGATTAAAAAGTTTATGATATTTAATATTTATAAATGAAAAACCCTCGGTAATCAGCCGAGGGTTCATTCATCAATCAAAAAACGAACAGTTTTATTCCCGCGAAAGCGGAAATCTTATACTGTCGTTAACGTTTATGGTAGCCTGAGCTATCCTAAATAAGTCATTAATATTTTACTTCTTGAAGTATGTTTTAATCTTCGGATTGCTTTTTCCTTAATTTGGCGAACGCGTTCACGAGTAAGATCAAAAGTTTCACCTATTTCCTCCAAAGTCATTGGATGTTGGTCACCAAGACCAAAATACAAACGGATAACATCAGCTTCACGTGGTGTCAAGGTTTCCAGAGCGCGCTCAATTTCGGTACGCAATGACTCGTGTAACAATGAACGGTCTGGGTTTGGGCTTTCACCACTTCTCAAAACATCGTAAAGGTTACTGTCCTCTCCTTCAACAAGCGGCGCATCCATCGATACGTGACGACCAGAGTTTTTCATGGACTCTTTTACGTCGTTAATGGTCATGTCCAATTCCTTTGCAATTTCTTCTGCAGAAGGGGGGCGCTCATTGGCTTGTTCCAAATAAGCGTACATTTTGTTTATTTTATTGATGCTCCCAATTTTGTTCAATGGCAAACGTACAATACGTGATTGTTCTGCCAAAGCTTGCAAAATAGACTGGCGAATCCACCAAACGGCATATGAAATAAATTTAAAACCACGTGTTTCGTCAAAACGTTGTGCGGCTTTAATAAGACCAAGGTTTCCTTCATTTATAAGGTCTGGAAGGGTAAGCCCTTGGTTTTGATATTGCTTTGCCACCGAGACAACAAAACGAAGGTTCGCTTTGGTCAATTTTTCCAAAGCAGTTTGGTCACCCGCTTTTATGCGCTGTGCCAATTCTACTTCTTCATCTGCGGTGATTAAGTCAACTTTTCCAATTTCTTGTAGGTACTTGTCTAATGAAGCAGTTTCCCTGTTGGTTACCTGCTTGGTAATTTTAAGTTGTCTCATTTAAGGTTTGTCCTGTAGATTAAGGTTTAACTTGTGTACTGGATTATACGTAACAAACCAACAAAAGGTTACAAAAGTTTTAATTTTTTTTAAAGATTTTGTTTTTTTCAAACTACAGAATGAGCTACGGGATTATTCAAGACTGTCAACTTTTTTGACCGTTATAGAGTCCAAAGATTTATACTGTTTTGAAACTATACTGTCAATTTCTTTTTTGCTTTCAGTCACTAGTTGTTTGCCGTCACGACTATTGTAGTAATAATACTTTTCGGAAACGGTGAAAGATTCATCCACGGGTTTTTTATTTGAAGAATTCTTTTGTTCTTCAGTTTCAGAATTATTTTCTGAAGTACTTACTAATTCATTTTGTTTTAAATTCTCAATGTGTGTATCTATTTTTGAAAGTTTTTCTCCGCTATCATTTTTAACAATCAATGAATCTTCTTTTGAAATTTTAGAAAGCGTTTCGTTGCTTTCTTTTGTTGAATTAGTATTTAAATCTTCAATTACATTGGTGTTCCTTTTTTGTGTTAAAGATTCTTTATTTAGAAAAAATCCATTTCCGAAGAGCATAACCAATCCTAATAAAACAGAGAGTCCACCACCCACAAGCCAATAAAACATGATTCTTCTTTTTCTCCGTTTTTCTTCGTCCAACGAAGAATTTATTTTGTCCCAAAGACTTTTATTGGGAATCTTTTTTCCTTCGTTCAGCTTTGTTTCAAAAAGCTTTCCTATATCTTTCTTTTGTCCCATTTTTAATGTGCTTTTGGATTGAGGGATTTAGTTATCTCAATAATATTTTCGCGTAAAATTAGTTTTGCGCGGTGGTAATTTGATTTTGATGTGCCTTCGGAAATATTTAAAAGAATCGCAATTTCTTTATGCGAAAAACCATCCATTTGGTATAGGTTAAAGACAAGTCTGTATTGATCGGGAAGTTCTTGAATGAGCTTTAGAAGCACTTCTAAATCTAGATTTGTGGTTTCTTCAACAGCAACTGTTTCTTCCAGAAAGTCATCCTTAATTTCAATATTTATCGGTTTGGCTGCTTTATATTTATCAATGGCTTTATATATTGTGATCCGCTTCATCCACCCTTCAAAGGAGCCTTTGTTTTTGAAAGTTTTTATTTTTTGAAAAATTGTTATAAAGGCATCGTGCAGGTTGTCTTCGGCATCAACTTCATTCCTGCAATATTTCAAAGAGGTAAAATAAAGGGTGTCTTTGTACGTCCGGAACAGTTCGTTTTGGGCTGTCCGGTTGTTTTTTATGCACTGCTTTATGAGTTCGTTTTCGTTCAAATAGATTAAAAAATTTTTATCAACATTGAATAGCTTTTAAAATTATCGGTAATGAAGCCAAAAACACCCCCGTATTTGCATCATCAAATCTAATATAAATTATTTGCGGGTTTACAGTGTTTTCATACATTAAATTGACAATAGGATTAATTCCAGCAAGCATATCCTCATAGGTTTCATAATAGCTCCATGTTACAGTTGAAGGATCAGGTATGCCGGTGAATGGAAAGAAACATTCAAAATAACTTTCTAAATCAAAAACCGCTATTTGAGATCCTGACTCGGTTTCACATTCCTCATAAAGAAATTTTCGGCAGGGTTCATAACAATCTTTTACTAAGCGATAGGTATTGATTCCATTAGTTATTTCCATTTGGGATTGGTCAAAACTTACTACTTTCCAATCAAAATTCCAATCATCGCTTACTTCTTGATTTCCTGTTAAAAAAATATTTAAGTGTAGTTCGCCCTCTATAAAATAGGTTACCCAGGTTCCGCCTAAAGCATCCTCTTGAAAATAAAACCCTGCATTTCCGAAACTGCTAACTTCAAAATAGGAACCTTCATATTCCGTATTGGGTCCTTCAAGATGAGTTATTTTCCAAATGCAGGTAATCTCAGTAAGTATGAGATTGCAGCTTGTGATTGTATCTGCCTCCAAGCATTTATCAATCGCTTCTTTCAGCTCCTCGTTATTGTTAATCACGTAGGGCTGCCCATTTTCTAAAACACTAGTTATTGGATAACTTAAGCTTATGGATTTTCCTTCTTCCAACGTTCCCAAAAACTCGCTGAATTCAATATCACTATTTATAATCTGATAGCCGAAAATATCCATATTCTCGTCATAAATAACCAGTGTAAAAGCATAATTGAAATCGATACAGGTTAGTTCGTTTTCAAAATCGTTCCCCGCTGCTCGCTCAATAAGATTATAAAGTTCAGAATCTACCTGAATAACATTTGACGGATCTGCCTTACTTATGGGCTCGTTTTCGCAGGAATTGAAAAAAGCTATCAGAAGAATAATAGGTATATAGAAAAGTCTTTTCATAATATTTCCGTTACAGTGTTACCCTATAGTCTGAAAATTTTTAAAAGGTTGCGTGTGGACTAAAAAAAAGCCTCCAGTTCCAAAAATATCGGAACGGAAGGCTTTTACACTAATTTCGGTTTTTTTTACACTCTCACGTGGCCATCACCAAATACATAATATTTATTGGTAACGAGTTGTTTTAACCCTAATGGGCCACGGTGGTGTAATTTGTCGGTACTAATTGCTAGTTCTGCACCTACGCCCATTTGTCCACCATCGGTAAATCGGGTAGAGGCGTTATGATACACAGCTGCACTGTCTATGTGTTCCATAAATTTTTTGGCAGCTTCTTTGATCTTCAGTTAAAATAACACTTGAGTGACCGCCACTGTAATGTGTTAATCATTTCGAAATCGCTTCATCAAGATTATCCACGGCACCAATAGCTAATTTTAAGTGCTAAAAATTCTTCAAACCATACTTTTTTATCGAGAATGACTTCAGAATCTGTTAATACTTTCTTTACTTCATCATCTACAAATTTCAACTTCTACTTTTGAAGCAGAAAGCACTTTATGTAATTCTTGAAGCTTCTCTTCATAATTTGGTAAATTTTTATCTACCAACACTTTGTCAAGCGCATTGCATCCTGAAATTTTATCGGTTTTTGCATTGATAATAACTTCAATCGTTTTTTTCCAATCAGCATCTTTATGAACATATAAGAAGTTATTTCCTCTTCCGCTAATTAAAACGGCACATTTAGCGTGTTCTTTTACAAACTGAATCAATCGTTCGCCACCTCTTGGAACAATTAAATCTAACTGGCTCGATCTGGGTTTCTTAAAAACTCTTGTGTTTGCTCCCGATTCATTTGCAGCATTTTGATCCAATCTTTTTCCAGATCATTTTCTTCTAATGCTTGGTGCCAGCATTCTACCAAAACTTTATTACTATTGAAAGCTTCTTTACCACCTTTCAACAATATTTTATTGTTGGCTTTAAAGGCAAGTACAGCTGCTTCAATTGTAACATCTGGACGCGATTCATAAATAATCATGATCGTTCCAAAAGGGTGCTGTTTTATTGTTGATTTCAAGTCCACTGTCTAGGGTAAGACTTGAAATTTCTCGGTTTACAGGATCTTCTTGATTTTTACTTCTGTGATAGCTTTAATCATTCCATCTATTTTGGCATCGTTAACAACCAAACGATCATATAATGCTTGATCATCTCTGGTAAAAGCATCTAAATCCTTTTTATTAGCAACTAAAATATCTTCTCTTCGTCTTGTCGAGAATTGTATCATGATTCTAAAACTTTATTCTTAGTATTTGTATCTATCAATTGCATATTTCTTTCTTTCAAGTTTATAATTAGTTTGTGTTATGCGTAAAAACGTGTTCCTACGTCTTTTCCTTCTAATAATGTCAACGATTACATTTTTTTGTTTTCCGTTTGCAATAAAGGTTGGAATATCTTTACGAGCTGTTTCTTTTGCTATTTTCAATTTAGATTTCATACCACCGCGGCCTTCACCTTCTCCTTTTTCATTTTTCTGAACATATTGTCTCCACATTTTCATTGTGGCGAACTTGTGTCTAGTTTTTCTGAATCATCATCATCTGGATGACCTGTATAAAGTCCATCTGTGTCTGTTAGTAGAATTAAGGCGTCTGCTTGAATCAATTCTGCTACAAGACTTGCCAATTCATCATTATCACTGAACATCGACATTTTTAAGGAAACAGCATCATCTTCATTTGCAATAGGCACAACGCCTTCGTGCATTAAGACCTTCGTAACAATTGATCATATTTTCACGGTGTTTACCAGGCGCAAAATCGCGCTTTGTTGCCAAAACCTGTGCACAGCGCATTCCGTAATCGTGAAAAAGACTGTAATAATGGCGCATCATTCGTGGTTGTCCCACAGCAGAAAATATTTGTCTTCGTGTTGAAGGATCTTCAGATGAACAATCACCTAACACTTCCTTTCCGGCAATTGCAGATCCTGAAGAAACCAAAACGGGTTCAATAGTCATTTTCATACAATTCGCAATTTGCCGAACCAATTCATTTAAAATGGGACCCACAATGCGGTTGTCTTTATTCGTCATAACGTTGGTTCCTACTTTTATAACCACTCGTTTTTTACTCATATTGTTTGTTTTACTATTTATTTATTTTCCAAGTTCTGTTGCTCGGTTAAAGGCTGCATAGGCAGCTTCTTTTATTAGTTCTTTTATATTGTTGTCTTCCATTGAATCTAAAGCAGCACGTGTTGTACCTCCTTTTGAAGCTACCTTATCCATCCAACTGGTTGGAGATAGGTCTGAATCATTGAAAAGTGCTACAGCACCTTCAAATGTTTGGGTAACCAATACTTTTGAATCGTTTTCTGAAAAGCCCATTTTTAAAGCAGCTTCCATCATAGATTGCATAAAGTAGAAAACATATGCAGGTCCACTTCCAGAAATACCGGTAGAGGCATTAATAAAATTTTCATTTTGCACGTGAATAGCTTCTCCTGTAGTATCTAGAAGATTGCGAACCATAATTAATTCAATGCGGCTCACTTCTTCAGATTCTGTAAAGGAAGTCATCCCTTTACCCACTTTTGCCGGAAGATTGGGCATTGTTCGAACTACTTTTTTAACGCCCAATCCTTCTTGAATGGTCTTGATTGTAACTCCTGCCATTAACGAAACAAAAACTTGGCCGTCGTTTACTGTGGCCTTTCATGAGTTGAAAATAATTCTTCACTATGGTATGGTTTTACAGCTATAAAAACTACGTCTGCTTTGGGTAAGCAATCTTCAAGTTTATCATAAGCATCAAAATGTGGAATTGCACTTAATGCTTCATGTTTTTTCTGGTGAAACGTCATAGATCATTAAATTTCTTCGATTTAAATATGGCGATTTTGCCATACCTTCCGCATAGGTTAATCCCATATTTCCTGCGCCAATCACTAATACTTTCATAATTTATTTAATTATTTAGTCTTAATAACTGCAAGTACTATACGAGAAAGAGATCTAATAGTTGAATAAGATATATATTAAAAATAAATAGTTGTTAGCTAAGTGGATAATGCTAAGGGAGGTAAATCACTAAAGGTTTGTTAAAATTATAAGTTATACTTCTAACTATGCTATTATGTCGGTAAATGAAGCATATTCAATCTGTACTGCAATTGTGTCATAAAAAAACGCCCTCTCGAGTTTCGGGACTGAAGGCGTTTTTAATCTTAAACAGATTCCCACTTTCGTGGGAATCTATTAATCTCTTTTTCTATCTCTATCACGACTGTTACGATCGTCACGGCCACGGTTGTCGCGTCCACGATTATCTCTGTCTCTTGACCACTTCGGCTATCGTCGCGTGGTGGACGTTCTTTATAACCTTCCGGTTTTGGCAACAACGCTTTTCTTGAAACTTTCTCTTTTCTCGTTCTAGGATCAAACCAAAATATTTCACATCAAAAACATCACCCATATTTACAACATCGGTTACATTCTCTGTTCGTTCCCAAGCAAGTTCAGAAACGTGTAATAAGGTTTCATTTCCGGGAGCATCCACATATTCTACAACGGCACCAAAATCAAGCATTTTTATAACTTTCACTTCGTATACACTTCCCACTTCTGGTTTGAAGGTAATCGAATCTATCTTCGCCAATACTGCATCAATTCCTTCTTGGTTTGTTCCAAGAATTTCCACAATACCTTCTTCAGTAACAGGATCTTCATTTATAACGATTGTTGTTTTTGTTTCTTTTTGAAGTTCTTGAATCACTTTTCCACCAGGCCCAATCAAAGCACCAATAAATTCGTTTGGAATAGTAACAGTAACCATTTTTGGAGCGTGTGGCTTCACATCTGCATTTGGTGCTGCAATAGTCTCGGTTAATTTACCAAGAATATGTAAACGGCCTGCTGATGCTTGTTTTAAAGCATTCACCAAAATTTCGTAAGAAAGTCCTTTTACTTTAATATCCATCTGGCAAGCGGTAATTCCATCTGCAGTTCCAGTAACTTTAAAGTCCATATCACCTAAGTGATCTTCATCACCTAAAATATCAGAAAGTACTGCATATTTTCCAGTCTCGCCATCAGAAATCAATCCCATTGCAATACCAGAAACTGGTTTTTTCAACTGAACCCCAGCATCCATTAACGCCATTGTACCAGCTACAAACGGTTGCCATAGAAGAAGAACCGTTAGATTCTAATACTTCTGAAACAACACGAACGGTATAAGGGCAATCTGCAGGAATCATTCCTTTTAAAGCTCGTTGTGCTAAATTTCCGTGACCAATTTCTCTACGTGAAGTTCCGCGAATTGGGCGTGCTTCACCAGTAGAGAAAGGAGGGAAGTTATAGTGAAGATAAAATGTTTCTTCACCTTCAAAAGATGGCATGTCAATTTGGTTTGCTTCTCGTGAAGTTCCCAAAGTAACTGTTGCCAAAGCTTGTGTTTCTCCTCTTGTAAAGATTGCAGAACCGTGAGTGGAAGGTAAATAATCTACCTCGCACCAAATTGGGCGAATTTCGTCAGTTTTTCTTCCATCCAAACGCAAACCTTCATTTAAAGTAAGGTCACGAACGGCAGCTTTTTCAGCTTTTCTGTAGTATTTTGAAACTAAATCGCCAAAATCTTCTAATTCTTCTTCAGAAAAAGTGGCTTTAATCTCTTCTTTTATTTCAGAAAAGGCAGCACTTCTTTCGTGTTTTGCAGATCCTGCTTTTGCAACGGCATAGACTTTATCATAAGCCATATCGTGAATTTTCTTCATCAAATCCTCATCTTCACGCTCTGCTGGATATTCACGAACCTCTTTTCTTCCAAATGCTTCGGCCAATCTAAGTTGCGCCTCACATTGTTTTTTAATGTGCTTCGTGAGCAAATTTGATTGCCTCAACCATCTCTTCTTCTGAAATCTCTTTCATTTCACCTTCTACCATCATCACAGAGTCCGCAGAAGCTCCAATCACCATATCGATGTCAGATTCTTCCAATTGTGCTCTTGTAGGGTTGATTACGAATTCACCATTTACTCTACCTACACGTGCTTCAGAAATAGCACATTCAAAAGGAAAATCTGAAAGTTGAATAGCTGCAGAAGCGGCCAAACCTGCCATTGCATCTGGCATAACATCATCATCATGGCTCATTAATTGAATCATCACCTGTGTTTCAGCAGTGATAATCTTTTGGGAAAAATGGGCGCAATACACGGTCCACTAAACGCATTGTTAATACTTCGCCATCACTTGGTCTTGCTTCTCTTTTAAAGAAACCACCTGGGTAACGTCCTGAAGCAGCAAATTTTTCACGATAATCTACCGTTAAGGGTAGAAAATCTAAATCTTTCTGTTCGTAATTTGAAACTACGGTACATAGCAACATACATTTTCCGGATTGAACAACTACAGAGCCGTGGGCCTGTTTTGCTAATTTTCCGGTTTCGATGGAAATTTCTCTTCCATCACCAAGGTCTATGACCTCTTTAAATACTTTAGGTATCATTTGTTTTTCATTTTATGCGCCGCAAGAATATGCTTTTCAGCAATAGCAAGGAGTACGTTAATTTTGGTCAAAACCTGATTTTCAGGCTTAGTGTTGTTGTGTTGTTGTGGTTGACCAATGAAAAACCTAAGGGTAGCTTTTCTATATGTTTTACTTCAGTAGAAATAAGTTCTGAAAATTGCAGTTCGAAATTAAAATAAAAGGGGCTCAAAAAAGCCCCTTTGAATATATTACTTACGTAATCCTAATTCTTTAACAATTGCACGGTAACGCATAATATCTTTTTTCATAAGATAATCAACAATGATCGTACGCTTACCTACCAATTTTACCAAAGAACGTTCTGTGTTGTAATCTTTTTGATTTGCTTTTAAGGTGGTTTGTTAAATGGGCTAATACGTTATGTAAACAATGCAATCTGTCCTTCTGCTGAACCAGTGTCAGTCTTAGACTTACCGTGTTTTTTAAATAATTTTTTCTTTTTCTTCTGGTGATAAATACATGCCAATATTATTAAAATGATTTTTATGTACTGACTACCTTTTTGGTAATCAAGGCTGCAAAAGTACAAAATCAATTTGAAAATTAATGTTTATATAACAAAATTAATTTAAAATATATCAAATTTAATGTTTTCAGCGTTATAAATACCAAACCCCTAAACATTCAATTTTATGAAAATCATCTCTTTTAGATTAATTGTTGCAATTTTTACGATGGGAATCTTCTTTATCACAAGTTGTGACAAAGAAGATAACGAATCTACAGAAGAAGTAAACTTTACTTCAGATGATTCGGCTAGAGCTGCAAAAATGGACAATGTTGCCGAAGGAACCTTTAATATTATGGAGCAGGCCTTTGTAGAAAATGAAACTGGTGGCCGCGGGCCTAACCAGCTGTCCTTATTTTCAGATTGTACGCAAATTAGCATAACTACCCAAGGCAATAATATTTTGGTTTTGGTAGATTTCGGAGATTCCTGTACGCTCAACAATGGGAATGTTGTTTCAGGAAGTATTCTATTGGAATATGGCCCTTTGGTTGGCGGTACCTATACGGTTAATTACCTTTATAATGATTTCACGTTTAATGATAATGGCGTGAGCGGCGGAGGTGATTTTTTATATGAAATTGCCAACCAAAATGGAAATCCACAATCTACATTAAATGAAAGTATAACGGTTAGTTTCCCCAACACAACCGTAACAGGAACGCGTAATGGCCTTAGAGTATCCGAATGGGTGGAAGGTGTAGGTTCTGGCACTTGGCTGGATAATGTTTATTACATAACCGGAAATTGGCAAACCGAATTTACAAATGGTTTTGAACGAACTGGGGAAGTAACTGATGTCTTGGTTCGAAAACTATCCTGCCGTTTTTTAGTTAGCGGTGTACTTCAAGTTACACAAGACGGTGTAACGGCTGCAATTGATTTTGGTGATGGTGAATGTGACAACCAGGCTGTGTTTATTTACAATGGCCAAGAATATCCTTTCATAATGAATTAATTGAATTTGATAAAATGAAAAAAGCTGCCCAAAACGGGCAGCTTTTTTTTATGCAATTTTCTCTCGAAGTGGTCTGTTCATGACCAAATCAAGGTAGAGATTGATTTTTCGTTTTAGATCCCGACGATGGGTTATAAAATCGAGAAAACCGTGCTCTAGAACAAATTCGGCAGTTTGAAAGCCTTCGGGAAGTTCTTTTCCAGTGGTATCGCGAACAACGCGAGGCCCTGCAAAACCAATTAAAGCCCCGGGCTCGCTAATGTTTATATCGCCCAACATTGCGAAAGAAGCAGTAGTTCCTCCAGTGGTTGGGTCTGTGCATAAAGAAACATAAGGTATTCCGGCATCACTAAGTTGTGCGAGCTTTACGCTTGTTTTTGCAAGTTGCATCAACGAAAGCGCCGCTTCCATCATTCGGGCACCACCACTTTTTGAAATGATCAATAAAGGGATTTTTTTCTTAAGTGAGTAATCTGCTGCGCGGGCAATTTTTTCACCTACAACACTTCCCATAGATCCTCCAATAAAGCTGAAGTCCATACAGGCTATAACCAAATCGGCTCCCATCGATTTTCCAACCGCACAACGTATAGCGTCTTTAAGACCAGTCTTGTCCTGCGCCTCCTTTAACCTATCTGTATACTTTTTCTTATCCTCGAATTTTAGGGTATCTTGAGAGCTAAGGTTTTTATCGAGTTCTTTAAATTTATTATCGTCAAAAAGGATTTCAAAATACTCTTTACTTCCAATGCGAACATGATAGCCATCTTCGGGACTTACATAAAAATTCTTTTCAAGCTCTTCGCTATCAACAATTTTTCCAGTGGGCGATTTGTACCACAATCCTTTTGGGACGTCTTTTTTATCTTCTGTTGGGGTTTGTATCCCTTTTTTTGTTCTTTTAAACCAAGGCATAAACTATTGTTTATTAAACATTTTTATTTTTCACTCAAAGGTTACAACGTGTTTACGTTGTTTAGATCTTTAAAAGCCTGTTCAAGTCTTTTTTTGAAAGTGATTTCACCTTCGCGAAGCCATTTTCTTGGGTCGTAATACTTTTTATTTGGTAGTTCAGCTCCTTCAGGATTTCCAATTTGGGTTTTCAAATATTCCAAATTGTTCACCATATAATCACGCACACCTTCAGTAAAAGCGAATTGCATGTCGGTGTCAATATTCATCTTTATTACACCATAGCCGATTGCTTCACGAATTTCTTCCAAAGTGGAACCGCTTCCACCGTGGAAGACAAAGTCAATTGGATTGTGTCCCGTATTGAATTTTTTCTGAACATATTCCTGTGAGTTTTTAAGGATTACAGGAGTCAATTTTACATTACCAGGTTTGTAAACACCGTGAACGTTTCCAAAAGCTGCGGCGATGGTAAACTGATCGCTTATTTTTGAAAGCTCTTCGTAGGCATAAGCAACTTCTTCGGGTTGTGTATATAGTTTTGAAGAATCTACGTCGGTATTGTCCACGCCATCTTCTTCACCGCCAGTGATGCCCAACTCAATTTCGAGGGTCATCCCAATTTTGCTCATTCGTTCCAAATAGCGCTTGCAGATTTCAATATTTTCTTCAATAGGCTCTTCGGAAAGATCTATCATATGTGAGCTATAAAGTGGTTTTCCATTTTCTTTAAAGAATTTTTCACCTGCATCAAGCAAGCCGTCAATCCATGGAAGTAATTTTTTAGCGCAATGGTCTGTGTGAAGAATAACCGTAGCCCCATACACTTTTGCAAGTTCGTGAATATGTTTTGCACCGGCAACGCCACCGGCTATTGCGGCTTTTTCGTTTTCGTTTGAAAGACCTTTTCCAGCATTAAAATGCGCCCCACCATTTGAAAATTGAATAATTACTGGCGAATTTAGAGCGGCGGCTGTTTCCATAACAGCGTTAACGCTGTCTGAACCCACAACGTTCACGGCAGGCATTGCAAAGCCTTTGTCTTTTGCGTATTGATGTATTTTTTGAACTTCTTTTCCGGTTGCTACACCCGGTACAATTCCATGGCTCATAATTAAGTATATTTATCAAGCAAAAATAACAAATTTATATGGTTTAAAAGGGATAGTTAATACCTATGTTATATACTGCATTTGGAAAATTATAATCCCTAAACCAACGTTCGCCGATAGGATTTGCAGGGTTGTGTGTTTTAAAACCAACGTCAAAACGCAATACAAAAAATCCGAAATCATACCGAAGCCCAAAACCCGAAGCAACGGCAAGTTCTTTAATGTCTCCAATACCATTAAATACAGCTGCTTCGTCTTCAATGTTGTCAAGCACATTCCAAATGTTCCCTGCGTCTACGAATAATGCACCTTTAAAGGCGCCTAATATGGTAAACCTGTATTCACCATTCAGGGCAAGTTTGAAGTTTGCATCGTTAAAATCAAGAATGCTTCCGCTGCTCCCAGGACCAAGATCATACGCTCTCCAGCCACGGTTATCATTAGCGCCACCGGCAAAATAACTTCGGGTAAATGGAATACTGTTACTGTTCCCATAAGGGATGGCAATCCCTCCAAAAACCCGGAAGGCAACTATATTATTACTGTTTATGTCCCAATGTTTTATGTATTCCGCTTCCGCTTTTGCATATTGCGAATAAACAACACCCAAGGTTTTATAATTTCCGGCATCATTTTTTTTAATACCTGCAATATTTGAAATTCCAGAAAGCACATTGCCCGCAGATTCCAGTTTTAAACGTAATCGCGAAAAATTATTGTCATTAATATTTTCCCGCGTGTCTCTTGTTAAAGTTATATTGGAAGCAAAAATCAGGTTGTTCTCTGAAAGTCGTATTTGTCGCTCGGAAATACTTAAAACTTCTTGGTATATTTCAGAGTCAGAGTTGATATTTTCCTGTAAAACATCTGTAATGAATGTAGCCGTTTCGTCAGGAATTTCAAGCATTGGGTCGTTTGAAGGATTAGCGAAATCATAATTTAATTCCTGCGCTATTTCGTTCAGCCTATTATAGGAACTTTTGTAAACATTGAAATAATTTTCCGTATTTAGGTTCCGCACATATTGAAGGTTCATTAAATCCAATTGATAGGTAAGGATTTTTGAAGGCTTCCATCTGTAATTATAAATTGCATTTATAGATTGTCTGTCCAAACCTATATTGTTTTGCACACTTGCTCCTACACTCACACTTGTTGAAGGCGACATATATTTTGGAATCAACTTTTCAGTATTTATTGGGAAAAGAATCCTAGGAAAAGTAAGCTTTGCGTCGCCGCCAAATTCTGAAATATTGAAAAAACTACTTTGGCTGTCTGCGGCATCTTTTGAAGAGCCCAGACTGCCACGGCCTGAAATTTGTAATATTTCAGCCCCGCGAAAAATATTTCTAAAAATAATATTTCCGCTAAAACTGATTCCAAATTGTTGAATGGTTGAGGTATATGCGTCAAAATCCACCCCAAGCGTAAAACGATCGCGCGGACTTAACAAAATAGTAGAATTCAATAATCTTCCTGTGGAATCTTTTTCTACTTCGGCATAATTTATATTCGGGTATTTAAAAATGCGCAGGTCACTAATTTGATTGTAGGTCAAGGTCCTGTCAATATCCTTATAAATTTTCCCGGGAGTAATGGAAATGGCATCAGTAATGGCTTTTGGACGAAATCGCATTTTGCCATAACTAAAGAGTTTATACCCTTTAAAACTTACGGAATCCTGAAATTTTTTATCCTTGTTTTCATATGTAAAATCCGTAACAATCCTAACTTCATTAATACTGTGAACTTTAAAAGGAACCGTATAGGTACTGTCTCCCTCGCTAATTTTTCTATCGGGGATAATGTAAGTAATATCTGCTTTATGGTCTGTGTTTACGGTATCAGCTTCAAAACCCACATACTCTTGGTCAAAGTGATACAAGCCTGAGTTTCTAAACTGTATGGTAAGTCGGTCGCGTTCGTTCACAAAATCGTTCGCGGCATATTGTTTCCCCCTAACAATGAATGAATTGGCTTTAGTGATTTGAAAAAGTGAATCAACTACGGGCGAACTTATTTTTTCAATTATGGTGTCACCCACAAAATAAGGCTGGTGTCTTTTTACGGAATAAGTTATGGCAGCTCTTTTCTTCTTCTTTTCGCTAGGCTCAATTTTATAATCCACCTCGTCATTAAAATACCCGTAACTCGCATACCAGCGCTTTAATCTATTTACAGACTTTTCAATTTTTTTTTCGTCAATAACCACTGGGGCATCTCCAGATTTTTGCAGCCATTTGTTAATCCCAACATAACTGCTGTCTAGTTGGTCCACTTGCTTTTTAGAAAGAAGACGAATAAGCCGATCCTCGCGTTTTGGGTTTTTGTGAAGCCATTTATAATAGGTAGAATCCGGCTGTGGGTCTGCAAGATTGTATATATGTAAGCTTAAAGGCACTCCAATTAGTGGGATGGAAGTATTGGGCTTCTGTGCCAATTGACTGTAAACCCCAGCATCTTTTGTTTCTATGCTATCAACGATAATGGTGTTGTCTGTAAGTAAAAATTTCCCATCGGGTACACGCTTTACTGCATTACATGAAAAAAACAAGCTGGTTAATACTATAAATAATGATATTTTTGTGAGGTTGCGTTTCAAGTGTACATTTTTATTCAAATTCAAAAATACTATATTTTGGTCAGCAAAAGTCAAACAAAATTAATAACGAGCCTTCAGCAAAAAAAGTACCGTGACCAAACTGGTCTTTTTGTGGGTGAAGGGCCAAAAGTTATTGCCGAATTGCTGAAAGAAGGTTTTAAACTTCAATCACTATTTTCGACGGTTGCATCAAATATTGAAGCCGAAAATCATTTTTTTGTAACTGATGCTGAACTTAAAAAGATAAGTTTTCTAAAAACAGCAAACACTTCTCTGGGCGTTTTTGAAATCCCCAAGCCTAAACTTTTACAGAATTCCGGTTTGATGGTCGCTTTGGATGCTGTTCGCGACCCGGGAAACTTGGGTACCATTATTCGGTTGTGTGATTGGTTTGGGGTACAACAACTTCTTTGTTCTGAAGACACTGCAGATTGTTTCAATCCGAAAGTGGTACAGGCAACCATGGGTTCTTTGGCGCGGGTGCAAATTCATTATCTGTCCCTTTCAGTTTTTTTCGAAAAAACGAAATTACCCATTTATGGAGGTTTTATGGATGGAAAAAGTGTTTATTCTGAAAAACTTCCCAAAGATGGAATAATCGTAATGGGAAACGAAGCCAATGGCATATCGGAAGCTTTACTTCAAAAAATAACACACAAAATAACTATTCCCCGTTTCGGAAAAACACAAAAAACAGAAAGCCTGAATGTGGCAACGGCAACCGCTATTCTTTTAAGCGAATTCAGAAGATTTACTGAAACGTAAAATTCACGAAAATTCCACGCGACGATAATTTGTCGATGTTTCCAGTCCAAGGGCTGTTGGGGTCGTCATCGCGAACCAATTCATCATTAAGTGCAAAAACACCGCGGATGGAAGGCGTGAATTTGAAATAATAGAGATAAAAATCTATTCCAAAACCAAGTTCGTAATAATTGGTTCCTTTTGTCATCCGGAATTTTCCCTGCTCGTTGTCCTCTGGATTCTTTTCGTTGCTGGAAAGATTGATTGAAGTGGAAACCCCACCAATTATAAATGGTTTTATATTGTTCAATCTTTTGGTTGAAACTTTTAGTAAAAGCGGAACGTGGATGTAAGTAGATTTTACCTCCCGTAAATAGTCTTTCGGTTCTGTAAATCCTGGAAAAGTAAGATTTCGCTGTGTAAAATAAAGACCTGGTTCCAAACGCAGGTTGAAATATTGATTGATACGCATATCCCCAATAAGTCCTACGTTAAAACCTGCAGAACGCTCTACTTGAATATCTGTGTTATCGTCTGCATATTGGTTGTTGTAATCAATTTTAAAATCATAGCTATTGAAGCCTAAAAAGTAGCCCCAAGAAAAGCGCTTTTTATCAAAATTTTCCAAATTTGCAATCCGTTCCTTATTGAAAAACCACTGAGCGTGAGCGCTGTTTGCAATGAATAAAACGGCCAATACAAAAAATAGCTTCTTCATAAATTATTTTGTAGCGTTATAGATGGTTGCCACCCCGAAAGTTTGCGGTTTATTTTTCACTTCATTAAACCCGATTTTGCGCAAAATATTGTTGAGCTTTTCGCCGTGAGGGAATACCGAAGCACTTTCGCTTAAATATTTGTAGGCTACTTTGTCTTTGGAAAACACTTTACCTACAAGTGGTAAAATGGTTTTTGAATAAAAATGATATCCTTGTTTGAAGGGAAATTTTGTTGGAACAGAAGTTTCCAAAACCACAAAAATGCCACCTTTTTTGAGCACGCGAAAAATTTCTGAAAGACCTTTCTCAAGATTCTCAAAATTGCGGATGCCGAAGGAAACAGTAATTGCATCAAAAGTGTTGTCTTCAAAAGGTAACGCTTCTGAATCTGCTTGCACAAATTCAATTTTTTCTGAAACTTTTTTTTCAAATACCTTTTTGCGGGCAACGGAAAGCATTCCTTCAGAAATGTCCAAGCCCACAATCTTTTCTGCAGAAGTTTTTTCGGCAAACTGAATGGCGAGATCGCCAGTTCCTGTCGCAATGTCAAGAATGCTTATCGGATTTTTTTCGGCAACCATTTTAATGACTTTTTTTCGCCATTTAATATCTGAACCCAATGAAATTATACGATTCAGGCCATCATAATTTTCAGAAATAGTGTCGAACATCTGTTCAACCTGTTTCTTTTTCCCTTCGGAAGAATTTTTGTAAGGTGTTATTTTCTTTTCCATAAATTGCGCCTGCAAAACTACATATTTTTTAAGATTTGCAATGGTTTTCAGGGATAAATACAATGATTTTGGTTCTGTTTGGGGTGCGTTAAAATTCTATATCTTTGTCAAGATTCATTTTTAAAATATTTTTTTGAATTCAATCTCTAAAAATTATTTTAAGGAATAAAAAATAGTTCAATGAAAATTATTGTTGCTGGCGCCGGGGAAGTCGGTTTTCACCTTGCAAAACTGCTTTCTTTCGAATCCCAGGATATCACACTGATTGATACCAATCGAGATTCCTTGGCACATGCCGACACACATTTGGATATTCGGGTGGTACGTGGCGACGCGACCTCTATTTCTGTTTTGCAGGACTCCCGTGTGGCAGATACAGATTTGGTAATAGCGGTTACTTCTAGTGAAACTACAAATATTACAGTTTGTGTGCTTGCCAAACAATTAGGTGCCAAACGTACCATTGCACGAATTTCCAATACCGAATTTATTGACAGGAAAGATGAAGTTGGTTTCACAAAATTTGGGATTGACGAGTTGATTTCCCCAGAATCCTTGGCTTCCAGCGAAATTGAACTTTTGCTCAATCAAAGTGCCTTCAATGATACTTATGAGTTTGAAAATGGAGCCTTGACAATGATTGGGCTTAGCCTTTCGCGCACTTCGTCTTTTGTGGGTAAATCTGTGAAAGAAGTGGCGAAAATATATCCAGAATTAAAGTATGTTCCCATTGCCTTGCAGCGTTTCGGTACCCAATACACTTTGATTCCAAGGGGAGACACACAATTTAAAGAAGGCGATCAGGTTTATTTTACTACTGTAAAAAATGGAGTGGAACAAATTTTTAAACTCACTGGAAAAGTTCGGCAGGAAATCAAAAATGTAATGATTCTCGGTGGAAGTAAAATAGGTTACAAAACCGCAAAAGATCTTTGCAAAAGTAGCTTCAATGTAAAGCTTATTGAAAGCAGTAAAGACAAAGCCTTTGAAATTGCCGATGATATTCCGGGGTGTCTTGTAATTAACGGTGACGGGAGAAATGTAGATCTTTTAACCGAAGAATCCATTGAAGATATGGATGCCTTTATTTCTGTTACAGGAAATAGTGAAACCAATATTATGTCTTGTTTGGTCGCAAAATCTAAAGGGGTAAAAAAAGCCATCGCTTTGGTGGAAAATATGGATTATTTTCAGCTTTCACATTCCATCGGAATTGATACGCTTATCAACAAAAAACTTTTGGCAGCGAATAATATTTTCCGCTATGTGCGCAAAGGCGAAGTTCTTGCAATGACGAAACTTAACAATATGAATGCAGAGTTGCTCGAGTTTCAGGTCTCTTCGCATTCCAAAGTATGCAACAGAAAAATAAAAGATCTTGACTTTCCTGTTTCTGCAATTATTGGAGGAGTCATTAGAAACGGAGAAGGCATTATTGCCCTAGGCGATTTCGAAATAAAAAATGGTGATAGAGTAGTGGTTTGCTGTCTTCCGCAATCTATTGGAAAAGTGGAAAAGCTCTTTATATAATGAGTTCACTTACAAAACTTAACTATAAAATAATTTCGCACTTAATGGGCCTTTTGCTTATGGTGAATGGGGGTTTTATGCTCCTTTCTTCCATTGTCAGTTGGTATTATGAAGATGGTGTGCTCAAAGAAATGCTAATGGCGGGAACCGTTGCATTGGGTGTTGGGGGAATTATAATGCTTTTGACCAAAAACCACCGAAAGGAAATTCAAAAAAGAGAAGGATACATTATTGTTGCTTTTGGCTGGATTTTTATGGCACTTATCGGGACGTTGCCCTACATTTTTACAAATGCAATTCCTAGTTTTACCAATGCTTTTTTTGAAACGATGAGCGGATATACCACTACGGGAGCGTCCATTTTGACTGATATTGAAAGCATACCGCGGGGTGTTTTGTTTTGGAGAAGCATTACGCATTGGATAGGTGGGATGGGAATTATCGTTTTGGCAATAGCAATTTTACCTTTGTTGGGAATTGGCGGCATGCAGCTTTTCGCTGCTGAAGCGCCTGGCCCTGGTGGGGACAAACTGCATCCCCGAATTACGGATACAGCAAAAAGACTTTGGCTGATTTATGTTGGCTACACATTGGCTGAAACCATTTTATTGAAATTAGCGGGGATGAATTTTTTTGATGCTATAAACCATTCGTTATCAACATTGAGCACAGGTGGTTTCTCTACAAAAAATGCCAGCGTCGCTTTTTGGAATGATAATCCTATGGTGCAATATATCATCATTGTATTTATGTTTTTGGCAGGAAGTAATTTTGTACTTAGTTATTTCGCTTTTAAAAGGAAGTTCCAAAAAATATTTCAGGATGAAGAATTTAAGCTGTATACGGCTTTTATTGTTGGGTTGACCATTGTAGCCTCTCTTCTTATTTATTTTGAAGCAGATGTTACGCTTTCAAGCATTGCACATCCGATGGTCTGGGGGCCATTTGAAAGTGCCGTCCGCCATGCGCTTTTTCAGGTGCTAACCATTATTACTACTACAGGTTTTGTGAGTGCAGACTACACGCTTTGGACGCCATTTTTAACAATTTTCTTTTTTGGAATGATGTTTTTGGGTGGTTGCGCTGGTTCCACCGCGGGTGGTATTAAAGTGATGCGCCATATAATTATGATTAAAAATGGCGTCCTTGAATTTAAAAGAACATTACACCCACACGCAATTTTGCCCGTTCGTTATAATAGAAAAGCGGTGCCGCAGCCTATTGTTTTTAATATTCTAGGCTTCTTCATTCTTTATATGCTTTCTTTTATTGTGGGAACTTTAGTGTTTTCCTGGCTTGGCTTAGATTTTAAAACGGCCCTTGGAGGTGCAGCTTCTTCATTGGGAAATATTGGTCCTGCACTAGGCGATCTAGGCCCTGTTAGTAATTATGCCTATTTGCCCGATGCCGCAAAATGGTGGTCCAGCTTTTTGATGCTTATCGGGAGGCTGGAATTGTTTACTGTGCTTATTCTGTTAACTCCTTTTTTCTGGAGGAATAGATAATTCAAAGTTTTTTACTTTAGTTTTTTACTAAAATTTCGTTTACTTTTTGAGCTAATATCTTTGCTTTTTCGATTACTTCTGAAGTATTTCCATTTGCTTGCCATAGGTTAGAACAACTCCTATTCTTCGATTGGGTGGGGAAGTGGGTTTTCCAAAAATCCTGAAATCTGTTTTTGATGAAGGTGCTGCTATTTCTAGTCCTTAAAAAGTGGGGTTCTCTAAGCTGTTTGAAACCAAGATTAATGCACTGGCGCTACCCAATAAGAATATTTTGAACATACTATCAGTTTTTGAAAAAATACGGAGTAGATTTAATGAAAAGACCCAAAGTACAAATTGTACTTTGGGTCTTTCTAAATTAAAAAGTATGGGTTTATTTAACGATGATTCGTTTAACTCTTCCATTGTCTCTGTTTCCAACACGAACTAGATAAACGCCTTTGGCCACATAACTCATGTCCAATTTATAGTTGTATCCGTTTCCATTGTTTTCCAGTTTTTTAAACAATAATCTTTGTCCCAAAGTATTGTAAACCGAAAGATTCATAGCGCCAGAATAGTTAACTGTTTTTAGAGTAATGTCGAAATTATTGTTTTCTAAGGTTAAAACTGTCAAACCATTTTCGTCAAAAATATTGTCTTGAACACCTAGAATTCCTATTTGTGCGGTATAGTCTTCAGTTTCCCCAAATGTAGTTTCCTCACATGCATCATCTGGCACAGGGCCATCCCAGTTTGTTTTGGCGCGCATTAAGTGTTGACCCAACGTTGCCCCGGCTGGAATTACTAAATCTGTTGTAATAGTATATGTTCCACTACCTTGTCCTGGAGCAATTACCACATTATTAACCACGATTTCGTTATTTGTAAATACAAAATCATCATTAAAATCTATCCAAACACGAACAAATTGGTCTCCATAACCTGTTGTTACTGTTAAGTCATTGGTAGAGTCTGGATCCATAACGGCAATTAAATTTGTGAAATCCGCATAGCCTTCACAGCCTGATGGATTGTTTATGTCTGTTACATTGAATAACTGAAAACCATCTCCAAATGAACAATCACCAACTGGCTGACAGTTCTGTTTAACAATAACAACAGAAGTTGAATCGTTTGAAGTGTCGCTATCTCCAGGTAATGAAGTGTATGCACTTAGGTTATAACTTCCTAAAGCTGAAAAATCGCCTGTTTGTGCAAAAGTATATGAGGTAGAGGAATTTCCAGCTAAGGGACCCGCTACTACTTCAGTAACAATAGTTCCATCAAGATCATAAGTTACATCAAAATTTGATTTTGGTTCGCCACCAAAGTTGTTCACTGTAACAACTATGTTTTCAGAACCAGTAAGATCTGTGCCCGAAACAGGAGCTGTAATGGCACTAACACCTATATCATTGGGCTGTAAATAAGTAACAGATTTGGTGCGGGCGTCATTGGTTGTGTCTTCATCACCAGCTAAATTGGTTTCAGCAGTGATGGAATATGTTTGTCCAATTGTACCCAAATTCGCAGTCGCTGTAAAAGTATATTGGGCAGTTGCAGCCGAGGCGATTGTACCAGGAAAAGTTTCTGAAATAACAGCTCCACCATCTACTTGAAATGTTACGGGAATGTTTGAGGCACTGTTTTGACCGTAATTAAAAATTGTAACAGTAACGGTTTCACTGTTTGAAAGTGTTCCAGTTACTGGTGCATCAATGCTAACCACTCCAACATCATTATTAAAGTTTGGAGCAATTTGGAACACACCTACTACATCTTTTCTTCCGGTATTCATATATTCATTAATGAACCAGAATTCTTTATCGTTAGAAGGATCTAAGTCTATTTTACTATAATCTCCATATCGTAAACCAGGAATATTTTGATTTCCGGGAGCAATCAATTCTTCCGCAATGGTCATAGTGTTCAGCGGGTCATTTGCATAGCGGCCAGTATAGTATGAACTTACTCTTTTAGTTGTAGGGTCTGGAGTAGTGGGGCCTGCCATTGAAGTATATCCCATACCAATATTTCCTTGAACGTCCATCATCATACTTGCATGCCAAGCGTGTTTGCCGTCAGGAGCGGTATAAGTTCCTTCTTGGTAGATGGTCCAAGGCTGTCCATCGCTAGGTTGACGAAGTTCAAACCAACGTACTCCAGCAAGTTCTCCACCGCTTGCATCGGTATCAACCACAAAATTGAAAAGTGCAGAGTTGTGATCACCAAATTTTCTAAATTGTGCTTGGTTCATTATAGTTGCTTGAAGTGCATCAATATCGGCGCCACCACCCGGTTGTGCCAAGTTTGAAAAGCTTCCGCCGTCAAATACTGAAATAAAAGGAGTAGTTGTCAATTCAACAGGAGCGGAAATGGTAGAACTACCAGGAGTGGCCCAATTTACATCAACAGTCCAAATTTTTACGTGATCTTGAGAAACACCAGACCATGCGTCATCTTGTAAATATATAATTGGCAATCCTCCAGGTGCAGGTAAGTCATCGTTTGTTACATTTAAAGCTTGAGGGCTATAAAAACCGCTGGTTACAATTCCAGGAAGTGGAAATCCTATTACTTGTGCAGAAGGATCACCCAGAAGCATCTTGTCTCTTTCCATTGCATAAATTTTATTGGCATCTCCAGAGTTTTGGGTAATGTAATATCCATCGCTCCAAATTGACAGTTTTTGATAGTCATCTATTTGTGGAATAGTATAGACATACCAACCATCATTCACTGGGTCTGGACCATCGGACACAGCAATTTGTGCTCCGCTGCCCAAAAATGTCATAACAAATCTATCTGCAGCATTGTCATAAGATATGGTAAGATCGCAACAACCTCCATTTGGAAAAATGGTTGGGTTTGGGCTAATTTGCCCCGTTAGCGGGTTTCCGCTTTTATCAAATATTCTGAAACCAGTATTGAAAACAACTACAGCGTGATTGGGTCCAACGCCAATAGATGGATCTGTTGGCTGTGAACTTGACTGGGCGGCATCAAAAACCAAGGAAGGCGCTCTACCGCTAAGTATTTGTTCCATTTTATCTGGATTTCGAACGAAATAATCGTCTTCAATCTGTGGGTCTTTGCCAGGTACAATCAAGTTTTTTGAGGCTCTGCCATCTTGCATAACCTGTTCTTTTGTAGTTGCAGGAGGTAAATCAGTTCTTGATGCTATCGAGGGCACGTGTACCATCGATCCCACCTTTCCAACATAAGTAGCATTTGTTTTTTCCTGCGCGTGTCCCTGAATAAGGAAGGCGAAGAAAAGAAGAAATAGGGTAAATCTCGTTTTCATTAAAAGTTTTGTTTTTATAGTTAATTTTTCATGTGCCTAAATTACAGATAAAATATAATATTTAAATGGGATTGGTCAATTTTAACCAAATCCATTTACCTGTTTTTTTAAGTTACAGATTGTTAATCAAGGGCTTCTTTTATCCTTCGCATTGCCTCTTTAATGTCCTTTTCTGAAGCTGCATAAGAAATTCGGATGCAGTTAGGATCGCCAAATGCTTCGCCGGTAACGGTTGCTACTTTGGCTTCTTCCAATAAATAAAGTGAAAAATCTGAAGCGGTATTAATTTTTTTTCCGCGTAGCTTTTTTCCGAAGAAATAGGACACATCTGGAAACACGTAAAATGCGCCTTCGGGTTCATTTGTTTTGAAACCTTCAATTTCTGAAAGTAATCCTAAAATCAACTTTCTTCTTTCTTTAAAGGCATCAACCATAAATTTTATTTTGCTCGGCGGATTTTCCAAAGCGGTGATAGTGGCTCTTTGTGCAATACAGTTGGCTCCACTTGTTACTTGCCCTTGCATTTTGTTGCAAGCCTTTGCAATCCACTCTGGTCCACCAATGTATCCAATACGCCAACCCGTCATGGAGAAGGCTTTGGAAACGCCATTCACTACTACGGTTCTATCATACATGTCATCAAATTCCGCCATTGAAGCGTGGCTGCCACTAAAGTTTATGTGTTCGTAAATTTCATCACTGATAACTATAATGTTAGGATATTTCACCAAAACATCCGCAAGTGCCCGTAGCTCTTTTTTGCTATAAACTGAACCACTTGGATTGCAGGGCGAACTGTAGATAATCATTTTTGTTTTTGGCGTAATTGCGGCCTCTAATGCTTCAGCAGTTACTTTAAAGTCAGTTTCAATAGAAGAAGGTATCTCCTTTGGAATACCACCAGCAACCTTACATTGATCTGCATAGCTCACCCAATAGGGAGCAGGCAATAATACTTCGTCGCCTTCATCCAAAAGTACCATTGTCAAGTTTGCCAAGGATTGTTTTGCACCCGTGGAAACCACAATTTGGGAAGGTTTATAAGTTAAGTTATTGTCTCTATTAAATTTAGTGATGATAGCTTTCTTCAAATCGCCATAACCATCCACGGGAGTGTACGAGTGATAATCGTCCTTAATGGCTTGGATAGCCGCTTCTTTTACAAATTCTGGAACGGGAAAATCTGGTTCCCCAAGACTCAAACCAATAACGTCTATTCCTTGTTCTTTTAGTTCTCTTGTTTTGGCAGCCATTGCCAGCGTGGCCGAGGTAGCCATCTCGTTCACTCGTTTTGAAAGTCTTTGATCCATAAGTATTATACGGGTACTGCAGGCTTAAGCCCCATTTCTTTTAAATGTCTGAAATGTGCAATAATAGCCCGGCGGGTGGTTTTATATTCTTTATAGGGTAGATTAAATTCTTTTGTTGTGCTTTTTACAATTTTTGAAATATTCTTGTAGTGAACATGGCTAATATTCGGAAAAATATGATGCTCTACTTGGTGGTTCAAGCCTCCCGTATACCAGTTCACGATTCTGTTGTTGGTTGAAAAATTCACGGTAGTGAATAACTGGTGGATCGCCCAAGTGTTTTTCATAGTTCCGCTTTCGTCCGGAAGCAATATATCAGTATCCTCAACCACATGTGCAAGTTGGAAAACAATACTTAAAATAAGACCGGCAACATAATGCATAATAAAGAACCCGATTAAAATTTTCCACCAAACGATATTGAAAAATAGTATTGGAATTAAAATCCAAAGCGATAAATAAATCATTTTTGTTATAACCAAAATACTCCATTGCGTAACGGGTTTTGGCAGCTTTCCATAGGAAAGTTTACGTTTCAAGTACCTTTTAGTCTGATAAAAATCAGTGGTTAGCACCCAATTGAATGTTAAAAGTCCATAAAAGAAAAGACTGTAAATGTGCTGAAATTTGTGAAGCCTATGCCATTTTGAATGCTTTGAAAAACGAAGAATTCTTCCAGCTTCTAAATCTTCATCGTGCCCGTGGATATTTGTATAGGTATGATGCAATACATTGTGCTGTACCTGCCAGTTATATACATTTCCAGCGAGAATGTACATGCTGCTGCCCATTACCTTGTTTACCCATTTTTTTGAGGAATAGGAGCCGTGATTTGCATCGTGCATTACATTCATGCCAACACCAGCCATGCCAACACCCATAATCACTGTAAAAATCAACTGCAACCAGTCAGGTAAATTCAGTGTGAGCATTAAAAAGTATGGAGTGAGATAAAGGGAAAACATTACCACCGTTTTAAGGTGAAGTTTCCAGTTTCCCGTTCGGGCAATCTTATTGTCCTTAAAGTATTCGTTAACACGCGTATTCAGGGTTCTAAAGAATTTTGCACTGTCAACTCGGGAAAAATTTAAATTAGTATATGTCAAAATGATTTGTTTAACTGGGGATTTTTACTGTGGAAAATACAAAAATAATCATCTTTTACTTAAAAGTAAGGTTTCAAAACCATTAATTTATGAAAGATGGCATACTTTTGTGATTGAATTTAGAATATGGAACTAGTATTAAAATATTTTCCGCAATTATCTGATAATCAAAAGAATCAATTTGAGGAGCTCCAATCGCTATATGAAGATTGGAATTTAAAAATAAATGTAGTTTCCCGAAAGGATATTGATGAACTTTATCTGCGCCATGTACTCCATTCGCTGGGCATAGCCAAAGTCCAAACATTTCTTCCAGGTTCCAAAATTTTGGATGTAGGCACAGGGGGCGGTTTTCCGGGTATCCCGTTGGCCATTCTTTTCCCGGAAGTGGAATTTCATCTTGTTGACAGTATTGGAAAAAAAATAAAAGTGGTAGAAGAGGTTGTGGCTGGTTTGCAACTTCAAAATGTTAAAGCTACCAATGCCCGCGTGGAAACTGTTTCTGGGAAATATGATTTTATTGTGAGTCGTGCAGTCGCTCAAATGGACACTTTCGCACATTGGGTGAGTGGAAAGGTTGCAAAAAAAAGTGTCCACGACCGAAAAAATGGAATCCTCTATTTAAAAGGGGGAGATCTGTCTGAAGAGCTCAAGTATTATCCAAAAGCAACAGTATTTCCATTAAGGGATTTTTTTGAGGAAGATTTTTTTGAAACCAAAAGCGTTGTGCATGTGCCCTTGAAATTTAAGGGTTAATAAAAGGTTATTGGCCCCGATGGCTTAATAGAAACCACTGTAGCGCAAGAATTGTTTTTGCATCCTTCAATTCCAAAATTTTTGAAAATACTTCTGAAACAGGAATTTTAACCAGCTGTATATCTTCATTTTCATGATCGTTTCCACCGCCTTTTCCAATCTTATCATTTTTTGAGACTTCTGAAAAAAACAAAAAAATACGCTCTGTTGAAGCTCCCGGCGAAGTGTAGAAAGTAGAAATTAATTTTGGGGTTTCAATTTTATATCCCAACTCCTCCATTACTTCTCTTTTTATACAATCTTTAGGCTTTTCGTTTTCCTCCATGGATCCTGCAGGAATTTCCAATAGCCAACCATGATTGTTTTTGCAGGTGGGATAACGAAATTGATTTGTTAGAAGAATGCAATCGGAGTCTTTTTCCAATAAGAGTATAGCCACTGAATCTCCCCTTTCAAAAGCAAGTCGGGTGGTGGTTATTTGTTTTCCGTCAAAAGTATCGTAAGTTACTTTTGCTTTAACCATTTTATAATGGTCATCGAATACGATTTTTTCTTCACTGACAGAATAATTCATTTCAAAAATTTTTAAGACCAATTTAAAGTAATAAAAAACCCCGAACAAGTCGGGGTTTTAAAATATTTATGGAAACTATATTATTTTGAAATTAGGAACCTCTTTGTAGTTACAAGATTGTCCTTGGAAATTTTCAGAAAGTATGTTCCAGTTTGAAGGTTTGCAACATTAATTTGCTCATCCATAGAAATGTTTTCTTGTGAAAGAATCATTTTTCCAAGAATATCATATACCTGGATGGTTGCATTTTCAGCATTTTTAAGATTTAATACAGTACTAGCTGGATTTGGATACAAGCTAATATTGTCAAGTTGACTTTGGGTTACACCTAATATTCCATTGCTAGAAAACTGTGTAGTCGCTCCTGCGCCATAGTTACCATTTGTAGCGTATATTACTGTTCCGTCACTGTCTGTAACTGTTATAGCACCACCACCATCTCCTTGAGTATCAAGAATAGTATATGAATAGCAGTCTGCAGCTAGTTCAAAAGTTACATTTATGGTTTGATTGTTACCATAAGGTCCGCCAATATATATAACTGCACCTGAGCCATCTCTTACATTCCATCTGCACTCATTTCCCCAATTATCAGTATGTAATTCCATATAAACAGTGCCTGTACCGGCAACCGCTTCATCAAAAGTTTGTGAAGCATCATTGTTGGAGTTATCGTCATCATTAGGTAAACTAACTTCTACGGTATTGGTTCCTTGCAAGGTGTAGGAAACTTCAGGAAGTTCAATAGTTTCATTGCGAAGTGATAGAATTTCACCGGTCCAATTATAATTATGAACGTCTCCGTTGATTGTGTATTCTATATTCAAAGAAGTAATTGGATTTTGACCTGTATTTTGAATGTTTACTTGTGGAGCAATATTATCGCTACAAGTATTTGGAAGTTCAGCAATATATCTAAGGTTTGCATCATTTGCATTTGTAATTCCAGTGTAGGTTGGGTATGCTCTGTTTCCGCTAGGAATTTCTTGATGCGTGTTTGAAATAAAAGCAACTACTTCCATATCGGCAAGCTCAACTGGGACGCCATTGTAATCTGCTGGTATGGTATATGTATAAGTACGATCCACAAAAGTTCCAGAAGTTGTTGTATTGATAACTTCGCCCCATTGGCCAGTAATCATTTCAACAAGTCTGTGCATGTGGTTGTAATTATTTCCTGCTCCACCACCTGTTTGTGGTCCTTTGGTATTGTTTTGTAATAAAGCAACATTCAATAAGTTAGTCCCTTGTGGGCTGTTGCTGGTATAATATCCTTCAACGTGAACTGTGAGAAGATTCGTCTGAACGTCTATTACTGCTTCAACACCCACATTTACTGGAGATCCTATTGCTAGAGTTTCATTTGCTGAAATGGTCCAACTGCCTCGGCCCATTGCTGTTCCTCCGTTAGTCATACCACGACCGGGAAAAACGTGTCGGTTTACGGTACCTCCCGGGTAACCTGTTAAACCAGATTGGCCAACAATAGCAGAACCGTATGGTGTTCTGAAATCCGGTTCGCCGGGGCCAGGGTTGGCGTAGCTTCCAACATGAATGTTGACTAATGATACGTTATCAGGATGGGCGTCTTGTATTGCCTTTGCAATTGCATGACCTTGAGGACAATACACACAATGGATTCCTGTAAATTCTTCAAGAACTACATTTTGATCTTGAGGGGAAGTTGATACGATTGTTTGACCATATGTAACAGCGGCTAACAACGTAAAAACTAAACTTAGGGGTAGTTTTTTTAACATGATTTTTTAGATTTTTTATGTTTTGAAAAAATAAGTATAACTACAAATGTACTTTTTTATAATTTATTTTAATTGCTTGAACTATACTTTTTTATGCTTTAAGTGTTAAAATATTATTTTTTAATTAGAGAACCTTAAATAAATTCACTGAAATGAAAAATACTATTTAAAAAATACAGAAATTCAATATTGTATAAAATAATATAAATTAATGGGACAATGAAGCTAAAGTTGAATAAACTCATAGAACCTTCATTCAAATTTTCGCGTTGAAATGTTAAATATCTGTAATAGAATGTATAAACAAGTGATGGTTTTTAATTTTTATCTTTACTTTTGTAAATCTTAGTAAATTAATATTGAAAATAAATTAATCTAAAAATCAAAAAAAATGAAACTTAAATTACTTCTTTTAACCTTATTGGGTTCTGTTGCAATTGCAAATGCACAATATACCGTGACAGACATAAATGGAAATGAACTTAGCAATGGCGATGTCTTGGAATTTGGAGTTCAAGGATATGGAACAGAAGCTAATTGGGAGTTTTTCGTTACCAATGATAATCCGTCAGAAACAATTTATACAAGAATTGAATTTGTTGATGCTGTAAATGCTACAGGAGAGTTCTTTGAATTATGTTATGCATTACAGTGCTATACTGATCTTTCAGTTGGGTTCACAATTCCTACTGCACCAGAAGTTTTCCCAATTGCTGTTGGAGAAACTACAGGTCAAGGAAACCACTTTTTAAATGCTGATCCAGGTAACGGTACAGATATTCTAGATTATATTTTTGCCTTCCATCAATATGAAGCAGATGGTGTTACTGAAATAGGAACGCCTTTAACCTTTACATATCGTTACGATCCTAATTTATTGGGTGTAAACGATAATAACGTTGTTAAATTAAAAGTTCAGTCTACTGTGGTTACCGATCAATTGGTTTTGGATGTTAATGAGCCGGTAAGTATGCTTGTTTACGACTTAAGAGGACGTATTGTAAAACAAGCTCGTTTTGAAACAGGTCGTCAAGAAGTTAATATGTCAGATTTAAGCGCACAAGCTTATATCGTTCAATTCCAAAACGAAAAAGGAGCTACTCAGACAACTAAAATTGTTGTTCAGTAATCTAATAAATCAAACTAATAAAAAAAGGGCTTCGAAATATTTCGAAGCCCTTTTTTTATTATAATTATATATGAAGTATACTTCTTAAAAAGTAACAACAAGATTGGCAGTCAAGCCAGTGTTTTCAGGGACAAACCTACATACACCACCCACGCAAATTAAACCACCTCGCTGACGGCCATAGTTTAATGCAAAACGAGCAGAGCCTTTGGAATAACTTCCGCCAAAACTGTAGTAGTGGATTTCTCCTTCGCCTTCATAATTCCAGGCATCTGCTGCGTAAAGGGTTAAGGCAGGGCTAAAGTTGTATTCCAATACTCCAGCGGCCCAGTTTTTTCTATCAACATTTTTTCTGCTTTTGTCTATCCAAAGATGTTGTAATTCCATACGTAAGGCTTTTCCGCCTTCAAAACGACGTGTTGCTTCAATTACGGCTATTTGGGCTCTAATATCACCTTGGACTCCCAATGGTCCCCCTTCAGTAACACCCTTGTCAATAATTACATCTTGAAAGGTGGCTACAGAGCTCCATTTTGAAGACCAACGGTTTTTGATTTCAATGTTAAGATCGCGGAAATAACGAGATCCATCTCCAATAAATTTTGCGTCATAGGTTTGTTCGGCATCATTATAGGTAGCCTCAAGACCCGCCCAATAGGAAAAGTTTCCTGCTAATTTGGTTCCAAGTTTTCCCAAGGTAGACTCTTTGTCAAACGAAAAATAAACATCTAACTGTGTACCTACTTCCCCGGCTCTTTTTTCAGTATCACCGAAAAATAAACGAGGCTGTGCATTATATACATATATATTTGACAATAAATAATCGTGTTGTTTTGTAAGGGCGGGAACGTAGTTTACAATTTGTTCGTTATATAAATTTCCTTCCGCATAACGGTCTGCGTAAAAACTGAAATTTTCCAGTCTTCTGAAAGTGGAATTAATTCCCAATCCTTTTTGGGCATACCCCAAGTTAACTTGAAGTGCTGTGCCATCAAAAAGTTGGGGTGAGGCAATTTCGCCTTCGTTAACAAGTACATCCGGATCTTTGGTGATTGCTTCAACGCCTCCATAGAAATTTTCAGCAACAAAATCCAGTCTTCCTCCATAAGCATTAATGTTTGCAGGAATGGAATCATTGGCACCGTTTGATTGGTAACGGCCTACATAGCTTGCGCCCAACTTCAGGTCAACGGCATCAATATTTAAAAGTCCGCTTAAATCTGCATTGGCATCAAGACCTTGCATGACTCCTTCAGAAACATCAAAACCGTTTCTGATTTGACCGTAAACACCTGTAATGTCAAGGTTGGCAGTTGGAGTAAATTTAACTCGAAGTCCTTTGAGAGCGTTGTTGATCCCCAATTGGCGATCTTCCCATGTTCTAAGAATCAAGCCACTACCAAATTGTTCATAAAAATAACCTCCAGTAACATCTAGGGTTTCATTTTTGAAGTTTAAATAATACGTTCCAATTCCATTTTGATTTTCCCAAGTGGGGGAGTATCCCAAAAGAACTGTAGGTAGATATGCTTCATATTGAACTCCTGCAGTGAATTTTCCCAGTGTATAATTAAACTGAAAATAATTATTAGATCTAAATCGATCTTCTGGAGCATCGAAACCAATTTTATCATCTGGCACAAGCCATTGTGAGTTTGATTCTAAGCCACCAAAAAAGTAGCCATTGTCTTGCGAAAAGGAGATGGCGCCCATAAACATAAAGGCTCCAAGAATAAGTTTTTTCATTTTATAGGTTTGGTTGGTAAATTTTTAATTAGATGCTGTAGAAAATTCCTTTATTTTTTCATAAAGCTCCATCTCTGCGCCTGGGCTATAGCCAGAATGCCTGTAAACAATCTTATTGTTTTTCACTAAAAGGGTTAATGGTACAGTGGCGGCGCCAACGGCACGCTTAAAGTCATTGTTGGTGTCCAGAAGAACAGTATACTCCCATCCCTTTCCATTTACTAAAGGTTTTACACGTTTCACACCGCGACTATCGTCTATGGAAACTGCGTAGAGTTTTACATTGGTTTCTGCTTGCCAATCTAAATATACTTCACTAATAGCATCCAGCTCTTTTATGCAGGGAACACACCACGTGGCCCAAAGCGATACTACAATAACGTTGTCGTCCGTGGATAAATCATTTGAATTGATTGCCTTGCCATCTAAGGTAGTCATATCAATTTTTGGCAAATCATTTTGAGCAATAGCACCGAAAGTGATCAATACAAGAAGAAGGGGAAGTAATTTTTTCATCAAATAAATTTTAAAAATTAATTAAAGAGAAGCAATATTAAGTTATTTTTAATAAAAACTTAATTTGTTTCATTGAAAATTATTGATTTAACACTCTAAAACTGTGCCTTTTTTTATAAATAGATTATATTAGCGCACTTCATTTTTAATAATTTGTTATGAAAAAGTATCCCTATTTTAAATTTTTACTTCTTTTTGCATTTGTAGCAATTGCTGCATGTAGCAAAAAAGAGGACCCCATTGGAACTCAAACGCAAAACCTTTCAATAGCTCTAAAAAGTGATGCTGGAGATGGTGAAATTGAAGTGTTGTCAACAAATCAAATGGTTACTTTCACGATTACAGGAAGTGATGGAGAAGATTATACTTCTTTTTCAAAAATATATGTGAATGATATTGAAATTCCAGAACCATCTTATACATTCACTAGTACTGGAACGTATACCGTAAAAGCAGTATATGAAAGTATCACTAGTAATATTCTTAATTTTGAAGTGCTTGCGCCTACGGAAAGAGCTTTGATAATTGATGTTTCCAGAGCGATGAATAACCAAACTATTACTTTTGGTCTCTTGGACGGAAATGGGAACAATACTGCTTCTGAAGCAACTTTTTATATAGATGGAAGTGCTATTTCAGGATTTACCTTTGCTTCCGCCAATGAGGGAAGTTTTGAGGTATATGCCGAATATATTGTAAATAATGAAAGCTATACAACACCAGTAAAAACCTTTTCAGTTTATATTCCTAAAAGAAATATTGTTTTAGAAGATTATACAGGTACTTGGTGTGGCTATTGCTTAAAAGCTTTAGTGGCTATTGATTCGGCGAAGGTATTGACTGATCACCACGTTTCAGTAGTTGCAATACATGAAAGTTCAATTGGCCCACCTGATCCTATGGATTTTGCTCAAGTTGACGATCTACAGGCTGAATTTGATGTGCCCGATAGTTTTCCTCAAACGCAATTAAACAGAACCGTAAAATGGAATGCCACACCTCCTAGTTCTCTAATTTATGACTTTGATGTATTAACAAGTATTGCAGGTTTAGAGACAGATCTTTCTATTGCTATCAACTCACAAATTAGTGGTTCTACTCTTTCTGTGGATGCAAAAGTGGTTTATAGAAATGGCTCCGAGCCAGGCGATAAATTGGTGGTGTATTTGTTGGAAAGTGGAATTGTTGCGGATCAAGCCAATTATTTTGATTCAACTCCTGCTAGTCCTTATTATGGAATGGGCAATCCCATTGTAGGTTTTATTCATGATGATGCTTTGCGTAACTCACTTTCAGGGCTTTTCGGTGATGCTATTCCAGAGACCTCAGCTTATGAAGTTCATTCAAAAACATACACATTCGACGTTCCAGCTGAATACAATGCTAACAATTTAAGTTTTGTGGTAATGGTGGTGAAAGCTGATAACAGCGCAAAAAACTCACAATATGCTGAATTAGGCGAAAATAAAATCTTCCAGTAAAGGAAAGCCTTACTTAAAATTAAAAAACCCATCCTGAAATATTTCGGGATGGGTTTTTTAATTAATTTAATTCAAATCTTATCCCAAAAAAGGATATCTGTAATCCGTTGGTGAAACAAAAGTCTCCTTCACCATTCTTGGTGAAACCCATCTGTAAAGGTTCAATTTGCTTCCCGCTTTGTCGTTGGTTCCACTAGCTCTTGCGCCACCAAATGGTTGTTGGCCAACAACTGCTCCCGTAGGTTTATCATTGATGTAGAAATTACCTGCAGCATTTTCGAGAATTCTCACAGCATCTTCCAAAGCGTATCTGTCTTCACTGAAAACAGCACCGGTTAATGCGTATTCACTAGTTTCGTCAACCAAATGCAACGTCTCTTCCCATTTTTTATCTTCAAAAACATAAACCGTCAAAACCGGTCCAAAAAGCTCGGTGCACATAGTAGTGTACTTTGGGTCTTTCACAACAATAACTGTAGGTTCAATAAAGTAACCTTTGCTCTTGTCGTAATTTCCCCCGGCAATTATTTCCACATTTTTGTCTTTCTTGGCGGCATCTATATATTTTGCTAGTTTATCAAAAGAGCCTTCGTGGATAACAGCAGTAATAAAGTTGTTCATATCTTCGGGAGAACCCATTTTAAAAGAGCTTATGTCCGCAACCAAGTCATTTTTCACATCTTTCCATATACTTTCTGAAATATAGCATCTGCTGGCAGCACTACATTTTTGCCCTTGAAATTCAAAAGCACCACGGCTCATTGCCGTGGCAACTTGTTTAGGGTTTGCGGTTTTATGCGCAACAATAAAGTCTTTTCCTCCAGTTTCACCAACAATGCGCGGGTAGGTTTTATAATTGTGAATATTGGTTCCAACTTTTTGCCAGATACCTTTAAAAACGTTTGTTGAGCCTGTAAAGTGGATTCCACTGAAATCTGGGCTTGCAAGTACAGTATCTGTAATCATCACTGGATCACCCATTACCATATTTATTACGCCCGCTGGTACACCAGCCTCTCTAAAGACATCCAAAATAACTTTTGCTGAATAAACCTGGCTATCGCTCGGTTTCCAAAGAACCACATTGCCCATCAATGCCGCACTAGCAGGAAGATTTCCGGCAATGGCGGTAAAGTTGAAAGGTGTAATGGCATAAATAAAACCTTCCAATGGGCGGTATTCAATTCGGTTCCAAGCAGCAGAAGTAGATTCTGGTTGTTCCGCATATATTTCAGTCATATACTGAACATTGAATCGTAAGAAATCAATAAGTTCGCAAGCTGAATCTATCTCTGCCTGATATATGTTTTTAGATTGCGCAAGCATAGTTGCAGCATTAATCTTTGCTCTGTAAGGTCCAGCAATCAACTCGGCTGCCCGTAGAAAAATACCTGCGCGTTGTTGCCATGGCATTGCAGCCCATTTTTTTCTAGCTTCCAATGAAGTTGAAATAGCTTCTTCCACATTTTTCTTGGTAGCTTTATGGTAAGTTCCCAAAACGTGTTTGTGGTCGTGTGGGGGAGACATCGTGCTGGTGTCTTTGGTTTTAACCTCTTTACCGTTGATGAATAAAGGCACTTCCACTTTCGTGTCGTACATTTTTTTATAAGTTTCAAGTACTTCCTTGCGTTCTGGAGAACCTGGCGCGTAGCTTTTTATTGGTTCGTTTACTGCGATTGGTACTTCAAAAAATCCATTTCCCATAACTTTTTTGTTTTTCTGTTTATGAAGAGTGCAAAGGTACAAAAATGGTAGCAGCAAACCTTGAATTTCTAAACCCCAAATTGGCTAAGTCATTTTTTTAACTTGGTATTTGCCATCTGAATTTTATTTGGAATTTGGAACTTTTTATTTGAAATTTATTTGGAATTTGTCACTTTCAATTTGAAATTTCAATTTTAGCAGATGTGTACAATAACTTTTATCCCAAAATCCAACAACGATTTTATACTAACTTCAAATCGCGATGAAGCTCCAGGGCGTGAAACTTTTCCGCCAGAAATCTATGAAGAAGAAGGTGTAAAACTACTTTATCCTAAAGATGCCGTGGCCGGAGGAACGTGGATTGGTGCAAGTGATAAAAAACGAATTGTCTGTTTGATGAATGGCGGTTTTGTAGCGCACGAACGAAAACCTTTTTACCGAAAGAGTAGGGGTTTGGTAGTAAAAGATCTTTTGAAAACAGACCATCTAAAAGCAGAAATAACCAATTATGATTTCAACGAAATAGAACCTTTCACTGCTGTTTTGGTTGAATGGAAAACCGCTTTGAAATTGTTTCAATTGGTTTGGGACGGAACTGAATATCATTTTTCCGAAGAACCGTGGGCACCCCAAATATGGTCTTCCTCACCATTATACCCCGAGAACTTAAAGAAAAAACGAGAAAAATGGTTTTCAGAATTTTTGTTTGAAACAGTAAAACCTTCAGAAGATAAACTGCTCCAATTCCACAAAAACGCAGGCGAAGGCGATTTGAGCAGTAGCCTTATAATGGATCGAGGTTTCATAAAAACAAAAAGTATTACACAGATTTTAAAAAAGGAAAATGCTGTAGAAATGCGATACGAAGATTTACAAAAAGAAGAAATCAGTAAATCAGTATTTGAATTATAGGAACAGTAGAATTCAGGGTTTCAGTAGAATCAATTCATTGAAAAAGGAGCGCTTAAATTGAAAAGCGGAATGGAAACCCGAAATTTTCTGGTATTTGTGAAGTTGACCATATTGTAATGGCCTTTCATTGCACCAAATGGAGAGTATAAAAGGCAGCCACTGGTATAACTATGTTTTTCGCCTGGCAGCAATATTGGCTTTTGACCGATTACTCCTTCCCCTTCCACAACTTCGGTATTGTTTAGTGAGTCTTTAATTTTCCAGCAGCGGGAAGTTAGTTGCACAGTGTCTTTACTTTGGTTTTCAATGGTTACGGTATAGGCAAATGCATATTGCATTTTACGGTTTTTGTAAAACGTGCCATCAAATTCGGTTTTTACCGAAATCTTAATTCCTTGTGTAACTTGTTGTACCATTCTTTTAATAAACTGCTGCGGTTGCAGCCACAAAAATTAATGCCGCAAATGTCAACCCTATTGCAAACACAATGTTTAAAAATACAAATTTTATTAAAGTTATCACTCTACTCTGGCGGTAAAAATTGCGCAATGCTTTGTAAAAATAGATCGGACCAATTATCATAAAGAGGATTCCATACAAAATTTCAGATCCAAAAATAAGATTTGGAACAATGGCGATTAGCATTGACACAAAGATAAAACTGAATATATGGAAGATAAAAATCGTATGCTCGATATAGGTATATTTACTTCTTGAATAAATAAGCCAGAAAAACAATGCAAAGAATGGAGTAAAGAAAAATAAGAAGAAAGGTATTTTGGAAATGACATAATTTATAAACTCCGAAGGCTTTTCATCTATCTTCTCAACGGTAGCGTTTTTTGAATAAACCCATCTGTTAAAGGCGGTATTTTGGTGATGCAGGTTGTCTAGGGCCACAACAGGAGATTTGATTTTAGTTTTTTCATAATATTGATTGTAGAGTGAAAATCTTTTTGTGTAGCTTTTAATAAAAGACATAGTGTCCAATGCCTCTTCAGAAATAAATTCGAAGGCTTTTTTGGGTTCTTCTTTTTTTAAAGAATCTGAAGCCATAAAATCTTTTGAAGGAGTAGCTGGAAAACTCTTTCTCAAAGAGTCCAGTACGATCATGTCAGAACTCGAGTTATTTAAATCTAACTGGTCAACCTCTGAGCTTGGCTGGATAATTTGAATCAAACTGTTCAATAGAAAGTAAATAATAGAAACGCTCAAAAAGAACCGAAACGGGTTTGCGTACTTTAAGCGTTGTCCTTTCACATAATTACGAGTAATGATGCCAGGTCTGAAAAGAAGATCTTTTAATGTTATTCGCAATCGGGAGTCGAAAACAACAATGCTATTTATAAATTCACTGAAAAAATCTTTTGCAGAAAGTTGTTTATTACTATTTAACTGGGAGCAATATGGGCAATAAACATCACTTACGTCAAGTGGTTGTTCACAGTTTAGGCATTTTGTTCCTCGGTATTGCAACGATTTTCTGTCACCGGATTTTCTATCTTTTTTACGTTTCATTGGCCTATGAAAAAGAAACTGTTATTTCAATTGAAATTTTAGAAAATCAATTGTTATTGATTTTGGTTGAATTTGAATATCCTATTCCGATGATTCGATCATACCTGGCGCCCAAATCTCGGAAATAAACAATAACGGTATAGTCGTTTTCGGTCTGCCAAAAATCGCCGCAAACAGCACCTTCATCAATGCTTCCGTCACGGTTCACTACTACGTATTTATAGTTGTAATACCCTTGTTTGAAAAGACGCTCGTTTCTGTAGGAATCACTTTTAGGATCATATTTCATATAGGTGCTGCCGTCTATGGTCCAATTGTTGAAATTGCCATAAAGATGTAATTCTTTGTCGCCCAAGTCGTCATAATACTGTAGGTTGAAGTGCATACGCACGTATTCTGCTTCAATATCCTGGTTTTGTGCATCTACATTGCGAACCACAAAATTTCCGTTTATATCGGGATTATAGGTGTAAGGCCTGTCATATCTTGGAATATTTGTGTATAGATAATTTTCGTACACATCTGTTACCTCTATGGAACGCACACCATTGGAGGCAGAGCGTTCGTCCTTATTGTCGAAAGCAAGAAATTCATTTCCGCCCCCGAAAGATGATTCTTTGTCGTATCTATAAATAAGCTCATTCCCTATGGTGTATTGCGGCACTAAGTCTCTGATTGCGGTTTTCAGGTTGCTGTTTTGAAGTACAAGTGTTTTTACGGTCTGTTTTGGGTTTATCAATAACAGATTTGGCGAATTTATGGTAAATTGGACCACTTGCTTCTCGTTGATGATCCTGAGGTCACGGGCACGTTTTATTTCTACGGCCACAGTTGCAATGTTTTCAATGACCATAAATTTTCTTGTAAAAATAAGTTCATTATCACTATTGAAAATGCTAATCAAATAATTTCCGCTTTTTTCGATTGCCCGGGTTTCGCGGTTTGGAATGGTAAGTTGGTAATGCGAAAATATTTGAAGGGTGTTTAGTGAGTTTTGGTAGGTTTCTATACGAACATCGTCAAAACCGTCTAAGTACTCACTTTTGGATAGATCGCTGGGAGACCAATCAAAATTATGGTGGGTTATGGTGTAATAATAATCTTCTTCTTCACCGTTAAGGGCGTCAAACGACAAATTTACTTGTTCGCCAAGGCGTATAATAGGCAGTTGGCTGAGGTCTGTAGCACCGCGAAATTGGACAGTGCTAATGTATGAAGGTTCTACTTTTTCTACGATTTGGGAAAATGTAGGGAAGACCGTAAGCAATAGAAGAAGGGTAATGGAGAGTGTTTTTAACATAATACTGGTTTAAAAAGCTAAGATAAACAAATTTTGTGCCTCTTCCGTTGATGTTTTTCGTAATGCAATTGATGTGTGATTTTTTACTGCAAATCTCCCTCAAGCAACATTTTTATTTCCTTGCTAAAACCTTATTACATTAAAAATTATCAATCCGCCAAATAGAAAAGCAAAGGGTGAAATCAATTGAAAATAAATTGGCTTAAGCATATCGGCACTTTTCATTGAAAAATTGTGGTGGGTTTTTCTCGGAACAAAATAAAGCACGAACGATGTTATGCACATAAGCCACCCAAATATTTTAAATGCTAATGGAAATTTAGAAAAATCAGCATACAAAATAAGGGCTGCTGCTGGAATCAATCGGATTGTAATCTCTGCATAGTTTATAAAATTTGTACTTCCAGCTTTTCTTAAAGTTGCTCTTGCTCTTTTTGGCGAAAAAAGCATTGTAAATCCTACAAAAATTATAAATGTTCCGAACAATAAGATTGTCCATTTTGATAGTATTGTTATCATAATTTTTGTCAATTTAATTTTTTATGCCTCCAAATGTTGCTCGCGTGTTTCTTTTGTTCGTTGCATGTCTTTTTCATGCGTAATGCCGTCTATTATAATTGCTTCTGTGCTTAAAAGTTCTTGTATAAAGCTAAAAATTTCTATTAAGCCCCATGACGGTTCCATGAGTTGTTTTAGGGTTGTTAGCGAGATAGATTCTCCCTTGTTTAACCGATCGATTAATTTTGGCAACATGGGATGAGGTGTTTTAACGATGCGATGGCCTCTTGCAAATATCAAAATGCTTTTTGGGCCTTGTTGATCCAAATAGATTGGAAATATTTTCTTGCCTTTAATTGAAAAAGTTTCCGTTGGAGGTATAGTGGCTCTTATCTTATTTGATTTTTTTTGAATACCTCCATTGCTTTTCAAGCTTAGCATTTTTCTCGCAAAAGCAATTTCCATTTTTTTCTGAACGGACTGCATATCGAGCAGATCATTTAAGCTAGACTGAGCTGCATCTAGTTTTATTGGTTTCTCATATTCAGTTTTATGTAACAATCCCTCTTCAGCAGTTTCTTTTATGAGTTCATTTTCAAATCGGTCTTTCGAAGGGTTTATATAATCTAATACAATACTCACGGAAAATTCGGGGGTATTGGCAATATGATATACATAATGTGCGATAAACATGACGTCTCCTGGTGATAGTTCATGAGCCTTGCCCTCTGAAAGCATTTCAGATACATTGTGAAAGACTTTTGAATGATGTTCTATTGCATTATATTTTGGATTATCCCACGTGTAGAACTGTTTATTTCCTGGGCCCAAATGAAATAGAATTCCATCTTCCCCAGGGGCGTCTTTATGAATTCCAAATGGTGTGAAGCCATAGTTTCCCATAAAAAAAAGAAAAGATAAACCATGAAGTGGCAATCCGGCAATTTCAATAAGGGGGCGAACTATAGTGGCAGCTTTTTCAGAAAAGGAATTACTGTAATGCTCCAAGCCCATTAGGATAATGCCAAACTTTTGGTCACCAAAAATCTGTTGCGCCCAACTTTCAAGCGAATGTTTCCGCTCGGGAGGATTGGTTGCTATTTTTTCAATATAATCATTGCGCAGTTCGTTATTGATATAGATTTTTAAACCAACATGCAGCTCATCTTTTGCCAAAAACCCTGATAGAACATTAATTAACAATAACTCTATTTCGGAGATTTCTTCTTTTGAAATTAATTGCTTTGATTGAGCAGGTTTGTTAAGTTTATAAGTGTCTTCAAAAAAAGTATTCCAAGAATGTGAATTCATGTTTTATTATTTTATCATTGTTTAATTGTTGGTCCTAATGAAAGCTAATGGTTATTGTAAAAATAATAGCCTATTGGGGTCCATAGCAATTAAATTCACTACTGATTTGGCTAATATTCATATAAATTGGAGTGGATTGTCATTTGCTTAATCAATTTTTAAGGGCGGACCAACAACTTGCATATCATGATCGGCAAATACTTTTGCAATTTCTTCTTTCGTTGGAGGTGATGTCCATTTATCTGTTACTTCAAAGAATCCTTCCATTTTTCCGGCTGGCAGATAAGAAACAATCATTTTACCTTTTTCTGAAAGCTGAACAAAGGCATGTTGAACATTTCGAGGAAGAAAAATCGTGTCTCCTGCATTCATTTGATATTTGTCATCACCAACTTGAAATTTATATTTCCCCTCAATCACGTAAAACCATTCATCTTGATTAGGATGAATATGCAATGGAGGCCCACCATTTGGAGTTAATCCTGTTTGTTCGAAAACAGCCAAATCATTTTCAGTGTCCTTACCTGAAATTTTAATGTCAAGAGTATTTAGTGTAACACCTTTCATTTTATAATGAATACCAAACCTGGCCTCCCCTGACTCTACTTTAAATCCCTTTTCCGTTCTCATATGTAATATTGATTTAATTTTTGCAAACGCTAGCATTGGTAATGCAGCAATCAATGTAATTATAAAAAATCGTCGTTTCATAATTATTTTCTAATATTGGGACTCTGCGCAGGGTTGCCATAACAATTTTTTAGTTTGTTACGTGTTTTGAGTATCTAATTTAGTAAATACTAACCGAATAGAAAATCCGCAAGTTCCAAAGATTTTGGATTCTTAAGTAAAGTGCACTTACAATTAATTTTAGATTGTATTGGCAGTTGAGTTTTTATTCATATTTAATGCCTTTATCTTCAAATCTTAATTTAGAATAATTTGATTCAAAGTTTAAAGTATCTCGATATTTAAATGTCTTAACTGTTTTGCTTACTAAATTGAGTTCCGTTATAATTGGTTGTTTTCCGTAATTATTTTCGAGAAGAACAATCGTCGATTCATTTTTCCAAAATACATTTTCTACCCATTGTGAAGGTCCTCTAAATGCGATTCTGTTTACAGTTTTATTTTTTAGATTTATCAAATCTATTTCTTGGTCTGTTGCGAAAGAAGGTTCATTGTTTTCATCCAAAGTCCACTGATAACTATCAAAATCAACGTATTGTTTTCTGTCAGGACTATAAACCAAAAATTCGGAATAGATAGAATCAAAGTTCTCGTCAAAATTCCCAAAAACATTTCCTCGCATTGTTGTCAAAGAATCTGTGGACTGCAAGTTAAAGTCATCTACAGAAAAATTTGGTTTAATTTCTCGGTAATAATTTATCCACCACTTTAGTGTATTGTTTGAGTTTTCATCAATGTTTGGGTTTTTCAGTTTGATTTTTGATTCCGATGCTTCAGATGTTCGGTTTTGTAGTTCCTTTTTCTGGGATTCAGAACAAGAAATAAATAAAATCAGAATTACCAATATGGAGTTTAGGTTTTTCATCACAATCAAGTCAACTTATTTATATCCCAAACTTTTATCCCAATATCCAGTAATTAAGCATAACATAAGGAACTTTTGCTAAAAATGTCAAATAGATAGGTATGGGCATCAATCTATATCAATATTACCATATTTTTTTCAAATGCTCAAAAGGCATTTCCTCCATAAATCCCTTCCCCGTTTTAAAATAACTTTAAAATTGCAGTACACTCCTTTTTAACACAGAAAATTATATCCTTTTATTGTGCAATGGTATATTTAATTTATAAATTTGCACGCCCTTATTCCCCCCACATTTGTTTTGAGGGGCAATAGGACATTAAAAAGACATTATTAATATCCATATTTATGTCCAAAGACATTAAGATTAAAAAAGGTCTTACCATTAAGTTAAAAGGCGAAGCAGAAAAATTACTTTCTAGCGCCCCGCGATCCAGAACCTTCGCAATAAGGCCTTCAGATTTTCATCTTATTACCCCCAAAATGGTGGTTCGTGAAGATGGAAAAGTTCAAGCGGGTGATACCATTTTCTATTCAAAGAGCAACGAACTAATAAAGTTTGTTTCTCCTGTTAGCGGTACACTTACCAAAATTGAACGCGGTGCGAAACGTGTAATCAAAGAAATCATTATAGAAGCAGATCCACAGGATACTTTTAAGGATTTTGGCATTTTGAGCCCAGATTCTTCAAGTGCTGAGGCTATTAAAGCTCGTTTGCTGGAGTCTGGTTGCTGGCCTTTTATTATGCAACGCCCTTATGCAGTGATTGCTGATACGGAGCAGGAACCAAAAGATATCTTTATTTCTGCTTATAACACGGCGCCATTGGCAAACGATTTGGATTTTTCCTTAAAAGGAAAAGAAAAAGAATTGCAGGCTGCTGTAACGGCTCTAAGCAAACTTACCAAAGGAAAAGTGCACGTTGGGATTGCCAAAAGCGGAAACTCACCTTTTAAAGGTTTAAAAGATATTTCGCTTCACACAATCTCTGGACCACATCCATCAGGAAACGTGGGGACGCAGATAAACAAAATAAGCCCTGTAAATAAAAACGAGATTGTCTGGACCATTGCGCCACAGGACCTTGTAATTATTGGGGAATTGTTGCTTACCGGAAAGTTTAACCCAGAAAGAATTATTGCACTTGCAGGCTCTGAGGTAAAGACTCCAAAATATTATAAAACCAGAATTTGTTCAGAAGCTGCAACCTTTTTGTACGACTCTGGCCTGAAAGATGAAAATGGTCGCGTTATTAGTGGCGATGTGCTTACTGGGAAAAAGATTTCGCCAAAAGGACATTTGGGTTACTACAGCAACACAGTAACCGTAATACCGGAAGGAGACGATTACGAGTTTTTTGGATGGACCAAGCCAGTCTTCAATAAAATATCAATTTCAAGAGCGCTAACCTTTTCTTGGTTAACGCCCAATAAAAAATACGACCTCAATACAAATACCAACGGGGAACACCGCGCTTTTGTGGTAACTGGCAATTATGAAGAAGTTTTCCCTCTGGATATATACCCAATGCAAATTTTGAAAGCATGTATGGTGAAAGATCTTGACGCCATGGAAGCTTTGGGGATGTATGAGGTGGCACCGGAAGATTTTTCGCTTACTGAATTTGTTTGCGTAAGCAAGCAGCCACACCAGCAAATCATCAGAAACGGACTTGACTTAATGTATAAAGAAATAGGATAATTATTCATTTTGAAAAAATGAAAAATACGTAGTATATGGGATTGAAACAGAATTTACATAAGCTAAAGGAAAAGTACAAGGGCACAAAAATGGCCCCTGCGTTCAATGCACTGCATACCTTTTTGTACACACCGAACGACACAACGCATTCTGGTGCACACGTGCGTTCAGCAGACGATTTGAAACGTACCATGAACACGGTAATTTTGGCGCTTATTCCGTGTTTGATTTTTGGAATATTCAATGCTGGATATCAGCATTATGCGGCCATAGATAGTGCTTTAAGGCTAGATCCATTGGGAAATTTCTTCACTTGGGATAACTTTATTTTAGGTGCTTGGACCGTTTTGCCGTTGGTAATAGTTTCCTATGGAGTTGGCTTAGGGGTCGAATTTATTTTCGCCATCATTAAAAAACACGAAGTAGAAGAAGGATACTTGGTAACGGGAATGCTCGTGCCGCTTATTGTTCCTATAGATATTCCACTTTGGATGCTTGCCGTTGCGGTAATCTTTGGAGTTATCATTGGAAAAGAAGTTTTTGGAGGTACTGGAATGAACATTTTGAACCCTGCGCTTACTATACGTGCCTTTTTGTTCTTCGCTTATCCCACTTGGATGAGTGGCGATAAAGTATGGGTGCATGGGGCACAGGCAATGACCGGTCAACCCGATGCTATTTCTGGAGAAACAATTTTAGGGACTTTGGCAGCAAACAGCGAACCTGTCTATAGCCTGTGGGATATGTTCTGGGGCTTTATACCGGGCTCTGTGGGAGAAACTTCCACATTCCTTATTATTATTGGAGGCCTTTTCTTGATTTTTACAAAAATAGGAAGCTGGCGCATCATGCTTTCGGCAGTTGTTGGCGCACTTGTAATGGGCTTGATATTCAACGGAATTGTTGATCAAGGATGGATACAGGATGGCAGCAAATTCTATGGATTAATGAGCGAGCCATTTTGGCATCATCTTATAATAGGAAGTGCAGCCTTTGCTATTGTTTACATGGCAACCGATCCCGTAACTGCTTCACAAACCAACAAAGGAAAATGGATTTATGGTTTCTTAATTGGTTTCATGGGAATTATGATACGTGTTTTTAATCCGGCATATCCCGAAGGATTTATGCTTTCAATACTATTGTTGAATGTATTCGCACCAACGATAGATCACTATGTGATTCAGGGAAATATTAAGAAAAGAATGAAACGAATAAAAGTTAAAACAGCTTAATAATGGCAAAGTTTACAGATAAAAATTCATATACAATACTATTTTCAGTGATAATGGTATTGGTTGTTGGAAGTCTTTTAGCAGGAGTTGCACAAGGGCTGCGCGGAAAAATTTCTGAAAACGAGCGTTTTGAAAAGCAGCAGAACATCCTTTATGCAATGGGTGTTAACGATAATGAAGGAGCGGGAAGTGTAGATTTTATTCCTACCAATGAAGTTGAAGCAGTTTTTCATAAATACATTAAAAAACAATTGGTGATTCAGGGCGATGAGATTACCGAAGATGAGAATGCTTATTTAATTGATATTAAAAAAGAAGAGACTCACGCAAACGACGATGCTAATTATAAAAGAAGGCTTCCTTTGTTTATAGGTGAAAAAGACGGAGTGACCTATTATATTATTCCAGTGCGTGGAAAAGGGCTTTGGGATGCTATTTGGGGCTATGTTTCTCTTGATAAAGATTTAGTGGTTGAAGGTGTTTATTTTGACCACAAAGGGGAAACCCCAGGACTTGGAGCGAATATAAAGGAACGTTTCTTTATGGATGACTTTAAAGGCGAGCAAATTATGAATGGGAATGCCTTTGAGGGGATCACCGTAGCAAAAGGAAACAACGACCCTTTGAACGAAAGAAAAGACGATTATAAAGTAGATGCCCTTGCAGGTGCCACAATCACAGGAAATGGGGTAACTGCGATGATTAAAAAAGATGTTAAACGATACATTCCTTATTTGGAAAAATTAAATAAAGAACAATAAATATGGGACTTCTATCAAAAAAAGACAGCAAGTTAATACTGGACCCATTAGCGGACAATAACCCTATCACCATCCAGGTATTGGGTATTTGTTCGGCATTGGCTATTACGGCACAGCTAAAAGCTTCCATTGTAATGGCAATTTCGGTAATGGTTGTATTGGCCGTGGGGAACGTGGTTATATCACTTTTGCGAAATGTTATTCCTGGGAAAATTCGAATTATAGCACAGCTTATTATTGTTGCGGCTTTGGTAATTATTGTGGACCAAGTACTAAAAGCCTTTGCTTATGAGTTGAGCAAGCAGCTTTCGGTTTTCATTGGACTTATTATTACCAACTGTATCATTATGGGGCGTTTTGAAGCTTTTGCATTGGCAAATAAACCTTGGCGTTCTTTCCTTGACGGAATTGGAAATGCCGCAGGTTATGGCCTTATTTTGATAATCGTTGGTTTCTTCCGTGAGCTTCTTGGCTCTGGAACACTTTTGGGTTTCAAAGTTTTGGGAGACCCAATAGCAAAAACTGGACTTTACGCATTTGGGTATGAGAACAACGGTTTTATGTTGCTTTCACCAATGGCATTGATAGTTATCGGAATTATTATTTGGGTACAACGTTCAAGGAATAAAGAACTTATAGAAGAACATTAAGATGGAACACATAGAATTATTTTTTAAATCGATCTTTATAGATAATATGATATTTGCCACCTTCCTCGGAATGTGCTCTTATCTTGCTGTGTCCAAAAAAGTTTCAACCGCTGTTGGCCTTGGCGCAGCAGTAATATTTGTACTCACGGTGACCGTTCCTATCAACTGGCTTTTAGATCAATATCTATTAAAAGATGGTGCTTTGGTTTGGCTCGGTGAGGAATATGCCGATTATAATTTAGGGTTTCTTTCCTTTATTCTTTTCATTGCAACCATTGCAACTATGGTTCAATTGGTAGAGATTGTGGTTGAAAAATTTTCACCATCTCTTTACAATTCCCTTGGAATATTTTTACCACTTATTGCTGTAAACTGTGCAATTTTAGGAGGTTCCTTATTTATGCAATCTAGAGATATCCCAACTTTGGGCTTAGCGCTAAACTATGGCTTTAGCTCTGGAATTGGATGGTTCTTGGCCATTTTGGCAATTGCGGCCATTCGTGAGAAGATTAGATATTCCAATGTTCCAGCACCCTTGCGTGGTTTGGGAATCACCTTTATCATTACAGGTTTAATGGCAATAGGGTTTATGAGTTTTGGAGGAATGTTGACTGGAGGTGACGAAAAGAAACCAGCTCAGGATGATTCAAGTGCCGCTGAGGTAAAAATTGAACAAATCCAAAAAGAAAATACAGAAGAAACTGCTGCTGCGGTTTCAGTCTCAGAAGTTTCAACATTAACGAAGCAATAATATGTTTTTAGAAATAAGCACGCTCGGAGTTATAACGGTAACGGTAATCGCCCTTTTGGTTTTGACCTTATTATTGGTTGCCTTATTGTTGTTCACAAAAGAAAAATTAGCACCATCGGGCCCCGTAAAAATTACAATAAACGATGAAAAGGTAATTGAAGTTCCATCGGGCGGCTCGTTGCTTTCTACATTGGGTGCCGAAAAAATTTTCCTTCCATCCGCCTGTGGCGGTGGTGGAACCTGTATTCAATGTGAATGCCATGTTTTGTCTGGTGGAGGTGAGGCACTGCCAACCGAAACCCCACACTTTACGCGTAAAGAATTAAAAGAAGGTGCACGTCTTTCCTGCCAAGTAAAAGTAAAGCAGGATATGAACATCCACATTCCCGAAGAGGTTTTTGGTATTAAAAAATGGGATGCTACCGTTGTTAGAAATTACAACGTAGCTTCTTTCATTAAAGAATTTGTGGTTGAAATTCCTGAGGATATGAACTACAAAGCTGGAGGTTATATCCAGATTGAAATTCCACCTTGTGAAGTGAAGTTTGAAGATATGGACATTACTGCGCATCCCGAAGAACACGAAAGACCAGACAAATTCCAAGATGAGTGGGATAAATTCAAATTATGGCCTTTGGTTATGAAAAACAATGAAACGGTTGAAAGAGCATATTCTATGGCTTCATATCCCGCAGAAGGCCGTGAAATTATGTTGAACGTTCGTATTGCTACGCCACCATTTGACCGGGCAAAAGGCGGTTGGATGGATGTAAATCCAGGAATTGCATCATCTTATATATTTAACTGTAAAAAAGGTGATAAAGTTGTTATTTCAGGTCCTTATGGTGAATTCTTTATCAATCCTTCCGATGCAGAAATGCTTTATGTAGGTGGTGGAGCAGGAATGGCACCGATGCGTTCACACCTGTACCATCTTTTCAAAACCTTAAAAACAGGCAGAAAAGTAACTTATTGGTACGGTGGACGTTCAAAAAGAGAACTTTTCTATTTGGATCATTTCAAGCAATTGGAAAATGAATTCCCTAATTTCAAATTTTATTTAGCACTTTCTGAACCTATGGAAGAGGACAACTGGAAAGTGAAAAAAGACATTCACGACGAAGCTGGTGATGGTTTTGTAGGCTTCATTCACCAAGTAGTGATTGACAATTATTTGAACCACCACGAAACCCCGGAAGATATAGAACTTTATTTCTGTGGCCCACCATTGATGAACCAAGCCGTTCAAAAGATGGGTGAAGATTTTGGAATCCCAGATGAGAACATCCGTTTTGATGATTTTGGAGGATAATTAGACATTCTTAAATATAAAAAAACCGCTTCAAAATAAATTGAAGCGGTTTTTTTATGCTATTAAATTTCTTAAAATAGTATTAAATTTCGAGAATCTATGTTATTTTTGAATAGTCAATCTAATTCCCCCCCCCCAAATAGCAATATTAATTAAAATTTCCTACTATGTTCAAGCACTACACAAAATCGTTTTTCCGCTGTTTTTTTATTTTTTCGGTTTTTGGAATTTTTCTTGCAAATGGTCAGACACTAAAACCACAAAATAAATATGCAAAACAAATAGCTCAAATTGTACAGAGCTACGATCAAAGTGAATTGTCCAATATATTTTCAAAACTTTCATCCAAGGCGGCACTAAATAGAGCTGAAGCCAAGAGCTATGCTATATTACACAATATTCCCCTACGTTATGAAAATGATGAAGGAGTGCTTTTTGAACTTCAGTTTATTGCACAAGATGGAACACCAATATATTTTCAAACTTTTAATGCCAATGCTGCCATTTCTACCCGTGCAAACTTTTTGAATACCGGCGGTGGCCTAGGATTGAATTTGAATGGTGATGATTTGACTGCCCATGTTTGGGATGGTGGCCTGGCAAGAAGTACACATCAAGAATATGATGGGGCCTGGAGGCAACGACCGTTTCTCCATAGGGGATGGTACAACAGCTTTGCATTACCATTCAGCCCACGTAACTGGCACCATAATAGCCTCGGGTGTGCAACCAGCAGCAAAAGGAATGGCGTGGCAAGCAAACGCGATTGGCTATGATTGGAATAATGATACTGCCGAAGCTACCACTGCTGCAAGTGCCGGAATGCTTATTTCAAATCACTCCTATGGATACGGTGCATCAGGTATACCCGATGCTTGGTTCGGCCAATATGGTCAGGACGCCCGTGACTGGGACGGTATAATGCGTAATGCCCCATACTACCTTATGGTTGTCGCTGCGGGTAATGACGGACAGGACGACACCTCCAATGCGTCTCCACTGGACGGACAGTCCGCTTATGATAAACTATCTGGACACACAACTGCAAAGAATAATATGGTAGTGGCCAACGGCAACGATGCTATTATTAACCCAAATGGGAGTCTGAGCTCGGTTAACCGAAATCCCGGTAGTAGTGAGGGCCCAACAGATGACTATCGCATTAAGCCAGATATTATGGGAAATGGAACTTCACTTTATTCTACCCTCGAAACTTCAAATTCTGCTTATGGAAACCTTACTGGAACGTCCATGGCTTCTCCAAACGTTGCTGGAACACTTTTACTTTTGCAGGAACATTATGTAAATCTTCACGGTAACTTTATGAAAGCTGCCACCTTAAAAGGATTAGCTTTACACACAGCAGATGATGTTGCTGCTGCTGGTCCCGATGCTCAAACCGGATGGGGACTAATGAATGCAAAGAAAGCAGCTGAAACTCTTACTACAGCAGCAGCCAGTTCTGGCTCTGCTATTGTTCAAGAATTATCACTTTCTCAAGGACAAACCTATCAAATTACAGTGCAAGCAAATGGCGTTGATCCTTTAATGGCTTCCATATCTTGGACAGATCTTGCCGGAACTATCAATAACGGAACCAATAGTAGCACCCCAGCATTAGTAAACGATTTAGATATTAGACTTTCTAATGGTACCACATTTACCCCGTGGAAATTGAACGCAGTTAATTCAAATACTAATGGAGATAATACCGTTGATCCGTTCGAGCGAATCGATATCAATGGAGCTACTGGAACCTATACCCTCACAGTTACGCACAAAGGAACCCTTTCCGGAGGATCACAAAACTTTTCACTCATAGTAACTGGAGTTGTAGTAGCATCAACTCCTTTAATTGGTTTTGCCGAATCAACTAGAACAGAATTGGAAAATACAGATTGTGATTCTACCGATATAAGTGTTCCATTAAATATTGCTCAGGCGCCTTCCGCAAATGCGGATGTAACCTTTAGTATTGATGGAGGAAGTACCGCTACCTCTGGACTTGATTTTGATCTATTGACTCCAACAATATCATTTCCCTCAGGTAGTACAGCTGCACAAAATATGGTGCTTCGAATATATCACGACGGTTTTGTGGAAGGAGATGAAACAGTTTCTGTCAGTTTTACAGTAAATCCAAATGGGGGCGATGCAAATGTAGATACAAATGCCGATAATTTTATTTTGACAATTAGTGATGACGACAGTGCTCCAGTTTTATCACAAAATACTGTTTTGTTGAATGAAGACTTTGAATCAACATCATGGGCTAAACTTGATGGCGATGGAGATGGAAGAAATTGGACTGGCCTAACGGGACTAACTTTTACAGGAATTACGGGTAACTTTCCCGGTTCAGAGACGAACTTAGTTCCATTAGGAGGCACTGGAAAAGCAAATGCTAATAACTACCTAATAAGCCCACAAATAACTATTCCCGCGGGAGCTACAAATACTGAATTTGTTTTGGCAGTAGGGGGTATCTTACTGTAGAGCATTATGCAGTTTATTGGGCAACAAATGTTTCTTCCGCTAGTAATATCAATTCGGGAATCAAGTTAGAAGAAAGAAACTCTTTCTCAAATGCCGGTGAATTTAGAACAATAAATAATTCTTCAATCGCTGGTCAAACAGGATATTTTGTAATTCGACATTTTAATTCATCTGCAAATAATGGAATATTATTATTTGATAATGTAACCATTACAACTACAATTGCTACTTCAGTTCAAACAGCTGTTAATACCGGAACGACGAATGACCTAATTGATTTAGGAGGAGCGGGTTCTATTTATACCTCTGATGCTGCTACGGGTAAAGTCATGTCGGATATCACAAATAACAACAGTTTTGACTATGGCGGACCGATACATCCGTTCCACGTGCAGGTACTGGGGCTCAATCATACAACAGCAGCACCTTGCCAAACTTAGTGATGGATAAAAACTTCACAATAGGGGTTGACAATACAACAAGTTCTGGGAATACTACAGTAAAATTTTATTTTACTCCTGCGGAAATAACTGGTTGGGAATCTGCAACAGGATTATCGAGAAACCAATTAGTTGCCTATAGAACTGCTGGAGATGAAACATCAGCACTTACAATTGGTTCCTTTGGAACAAACATTACGCTAACTGGTACCTTCACAGGGCTTGATGGGGATTATCTTTTTGGTCCTGCAGCTGCTTTTACAGACTGCCCAGGGGTTACAACTTATAGTTCTTCAAGTTGGAGTAATGGTGCACCTACGAACAATATGATGGCAATCATTGATCAAAACTACAGTACAGCAACGGGTAATATTGATGCCTGTACCTTAGTGGTAAATGCAGGCAAGACACTTACTGTTCCGGATGGAACCTATGTTAAAGTTGAAGGCGATATTACCGTGAATGGAAACCTATTTATCGCAAACGAAGGTAGTTTGGTACAAGTTGATGATGCTGCCTCAGTAAACAAAACCGGAAACATTACTGTTCAGAAAATCACTCCTTTCCTTGAACCAAAATATTTTATGGTACTAGGAAGTCCTATGACGGCAGAACGCGTTCTGGAGTTTATGGGAATGCCTATCAGGTGCGTCACCATTTAACTGCCAATTTTAATCCTGATCCTGGCGTTGAAGCTTTTGATCCATTAGCGGAAAACTTTGCAGATGAAGAAGGAGACAACTGGCAGTATCATACTGGAGTTGTAAATGCAGGGGAGGGCTATTTGGTGTTTCCGCAAGCAAACAACCTAGATAGCGGTATTTATACACTTGATTATACTTTGGGAACACTTAATAATGGTCAAGTGGACTTTAATGTGATTTACAATGGAACCCAAAATGCCAGCCCAAATATTATTGGTAACCCATATGCCTCAGCGATTGATGCTAACTTATTTTTGGGTGATGCCGATAACAGTATGATTGATGCAGTATATTTCTGGGAGCATCTTACAGCTGCTAGCTCAAGTTATCCAGGATACAATGCTAAAAACTACGACATGGGCGATATTTCATGTACAACAGCTCTGGGGGTGTGAAAGCAGCAAACGACATGGATCCGTCAGAACCTACCAAGCCTAATGGATACATATCTTCCGGTCAAGGTTTTGGGTTCAAGGCAACAGCCGCAGGAACAGCGAAATTTAAAAACTATATGCGCGTTACCGGCAACAACGATACCTACAGAAGACCCTCTGTTGCAAAAAACCGTATCTGGCTTCAGGTCTCTAATGAAACTTACGGCCTGAGTAGCGGTATGTTGATCAGTTTTTCAGAAGAATCCACTGATGGTTACGATGCCAAGTTTGACGCAAAACGATTGGCT
>CAWDWC010000006.1:0-596220 GCA_963805885.1 uncultured Flavobacteriaceae bacterium | reverse complement strand
TCTTTCCTAGAGCGGATATTGCCTTCTTGGTCTATCAATGCAAAAAAACCGGAATGCTCAAAACCACCTTCCACTTCGTAAGTTTGGCCTACATAAATGTTAAAACCCTCGTTGGCAAGTTCGAATATTTTCTCCTTTTCACCCGTCAATAAATGCCATTGCGGTTTTGTTATTCCTTTGTTTTCGGCATATTCCTTTAACACTTGTGGTGTGTCGTGTGCTGGATCAATCGAAAAAGAAGCAATTCCAACGTTTGGATTTCCCATAAAAGCATCTTGGATTTTGATCATATTTTCCTTCATAATCGGGCAAATGGAAGGACAAGTAGTAAAGAAAAACTCTGCTATATATACTTTGCCTTTAAATGCTTCGTTTGTGATGGTTTTTTCGTTCTGATCAGTAAAGCTGAAAGCTGGAACATCACCAATTGTTGCAAGGTCTGGTTTTGAAAATGTATTGACAATTTTTGGCACCGCCCAAATTCCGAAGATGAAAATAACGAAGGAAATGCCTATGTATGAATAATTCTTTTTCATTTGATGAAATACTTTAAATGAAATCCTTTGAATTATATTTCCCTATCAGCATTATATTTTTTTAACGCCCTTCTATATTCCGCCAAAAGCACTTTTACGTCGTCGCTCATTTTGTTGTTTATTTCGGCAATGTCGCTGGAATCGAAACCGTACATTACACCTTCGTCCTCATCATCATCCCTTCCTCGCAAATTTCGTTCTTTATCTACAATAAAAACATAGGGGTTGATAAATTTGAATCCAAAGAAATACCTGATTTTAACGAATCAAAAACATTATTGATATCTTCTTCGGCTCCAAATGCAAAAGCCAAGAATCTGTATCTGCTATCTGTTTCAGCTTTTCTTCAATTTCTCTTGCCTGTTCCTGCGTTCCGTTAGGCAGCAAAATGACAAACTGAAATTCCGCAAATTCGTGATTTTTGCTGTATATTTTATGGGCAAGATTATAGGCGTAGGCGCGGTGAACTTCAAAATCATTTCCGAAGAAACCCAAAACGGTAATGTGGTCTTTTAGTTGAACGGCTTTTCCGTCCAGGGTTTTAAAATCATCCAGTTCTGCAATGGAATGTGTTAAAACTGGCAAGGTTGCAAAATTGTTTATCCCTGAGGCAAAAAACATATAGGCCGTAATGGGCAGTAAAAACAGGATGCCGAGCACTAAATACTTTTTCATTTTACAGTATTTTTACTTTTGCAAAAGTACAGGGTAAAACGGGGTTGGGCAATATTTTGGGTGTTAATTTTAAATATTAGAAATAAAAAAACCCTCTTAAAAGAGGGTTTTTTAAAAACTTAATATTACTTAGAAGTTGAATTTTATAAATCCAACTTTATAAACTTCATAAATATAATCGCCTTCAATTAATAAAAGCACAACTAAGTAACCTATCAAAAATAAGGTGGTCCAGATTACGGCGCGTCTTAAGCCTGTGGTTTCATCGCGCATGTGCATAAAATCCCAAGTAATGTAATAGGCTTTAAAAAGTGTTAACAAGATGAATATCCAGTTTAGCAGTTTCATCGCCAAAAACGATGTCTACCAAAAAGTCTGGGTGTATAATACCCAAGGCTACTTCTACAATGGTAACAATTGATAAGAATTACAAATACCCCCCAAATTTTAGTTACATTGGATTTGAACTTTAATTAGCCCCTCTAAATATTGCCAATTTATGTGCTTGTTCGTGTGCCATTTTAAAATAATAATTATTTTATACAAGATAAAAGAATGTGAATACGAATACCCATACCAAATCTACAAAGTGCCAGTATAGTCCAACTTTTTCAACCATTTCATAACTTCCGCGGCGTTCATAGGTACCCAATATTACGTTGAAAAAAATGATACAGTTAATGAATACCCCAGTAATACGTGGAAACCGTGAAAACCTGTAATAAAGAAGAAAAAATCTGCAAATAGCGGGTGCCCGTATTCATTGTGGCGTAAGATTTGCACCTTCAACCACCATTTGCCCATCATTTACACTTTTGCAATGGATTCTTCACGATTTAAAATTATGTTGTGTCCGTGTTCATCTTTTATGTTGACTCTTACCAAAAGATTGTCATTGGCCAAAAACCCATCTTTCACCTGTTCAAAAGAAATACTCGGTTAATGCTCCGATTCACTTTTAAACCATATTCCATTTTCTTCATGTTTGCTCAGCTCTTTCAGCTGTTGTATTGCGGCAAAATCACGAAGCGCTACACGTTCTCCTTCTTTATCTACAAACTGGACAATCTGCCCTCCTTTAGTTTCTACAGCTCCATAATCACCTTTTATAAATGTTGCCCATTCCCAAGCTTGCGAGCCCAACGAAAATAAAACCTCCAATAATGGTAAGAAACATATAAAAGATTACTTTATTTTGCTGCATTTTATGGCCAGCATCCACAGCCAATACCATGGTTACGGATGAAAAGATCAAGATAAAGGTCATAAACGCCACATAATACATTGGCGCATCTACTCCGTGAAGAAACGGAAAGTGGGTAAACACTTCATCGGCAATTGGCCAAGCGTCAACAAATTTAAATCTTGAAAATCCATAAGCGGCAAGAAATCCAGAAAATGTCAAGGCATCAGAAACGATGAAAAACCACATCATCATTTTTCCATAACTGGCTTTTAGTGGCTGGTTTCCACCACCCCAGGTTTTTCCTTCTGTACCTGTTTTAACAACTGTAGCTTCCATAAAAAGAATTGGTTTTTAAATAAGGTTCAAAAATACGTTTAATTTTTATTTAACGAAACATCAATTATTAATTTTGAAAAATTCTATTCAAATAGGACGGTATGATGTTTTGTGTGTGCTTTAAAATCAATATTTAAGCTAAACAAAATATAAAAATAAAAACAGATAAATCCACACTATATCTACAAAATGCCAAAAAGTTGCAGCCAGTTCAAAACCAAGAGTTTTTCCGTTTTCATATTTTAGTTTAAAATGATTATAAATTACTACCAAAAGCGATATTAGCCCTGCAAAAACGTGAGCGATGTGCAATAAAACTATTAAATAAATGAAAGAAGTGGTTATATTACTCGTTGGTCCAGTAAAATTATATCCGTTCTGTAATGATTTCAGAAAAACCTACAAATTGAAAAATGACAAAGAAAACTCCCAATAAAAAAGTAGTAACCAATAACATCATTCCTAGTTCATTTTGTTCGTTTTCTGATATGCTTCTTTAAGCAAAATGTACGGTAATGCTACTCACAATTATCAAGCAAGACTAATGTAAAAAGCCTGCGGAATATTAAAAGTCTGAAATCCAATCTGGACTTTCTTTACTTACTACATAGGCACTGGTAAGTCCCGCAAAACTCATTGTTAGGCTAATAATGCCAAACCAGAGCATATTTTTTTTTGCTCTATTTATTTTTATCTTGTTCAGTTCCTTCGGTTAAATCCATTTTTAAGTTATCTTTAAATTATTGCAAAGTCAAAATGACTTTTATCATCTTAAAAATTTATCTGCAACATAAATTATTTGCAGCAACGTAATATAGCTCACACTAGCAAGCATAAGCTGTTTGGCGGCTTTTGATGTTTTTTCTTTATAAAGTCTAAGTGCGTAATAAATAAGGCCAATTCCCAAAAGACCAATTAAAACACCTGAAACTGGCGTTAAGTATAGCTTTCCTGTAATTCCCAAAACGGGAATTAAAGAAACTAGTACAGTCCAGATTGTATATAAAATAACTTGTATTGCCGTTCCCCTATCCCGCTTTCCGTTTGGAAGCATATAAAAACCTCCTTTTTTATAATCGTCAAAAAGAAACCAGCCTATGGCCCAAAAATGTGGAAACTGCCAAAAAAACTGAATCATAAACAATGTCCCTGGCTCAATTCCAAAATTACCTGTTGCCGCAACCCAGCCCAACATAAAAGGGATAGCTCCCGGAAATGCGCCCACAAAAACCGAAAGCGGTGTTTTTGTTTTTAAAGGCGTATAAAGGCTTACGTACATAAAAATAGAAATCGCGCCAAACATTGCGGTGATAGGATTTATTGAATACAACACATACAATCCCTATAACAGTGAAAACACTGGCAAGTATAAATGCCGAACGAACGCTCATTTGTCCAGCAGGCAGTGGTCTGTTTTTGGTGCGGTCCATTAGCGCATCTAAGTCGCGCTCAATTATTTGGTTATAAACATTTGAAGCTCCTACCATACAATAACCGCCAACACATAATAGAAAAAGTATATAAAAGTCAATGGACTCTGTACCCAACAAATAACCTGCAACTGAAGAAAACACCACACTCACCGAAAGCCTAAGCTTGGTGATTTCAGTAAAATTTCTAATGACTGACTGGGTAATGGAATGTGATTGGGTAACAGACAAGCTCTTATTTTTAGGCGTGGCAAAGATACGCTTCCTGTATTTTTTTCGCAATATATTATCAACAATCTTGTGCTTTTATTTCAGCATTTTTATTAATTTGAACCAATTTTCAAACATAAAAAATATGCTATCCAAATTAATTTTTATCGCAACACTATTCTTCTCTGTTCTAACGGTTTATTCACAGTCTGACAATGGGGTTGCTGTGTATACAAAACTTATAAAGGTCAACAACAAAATCTACATGCTACAAGGCAAAGGCGGGAATATTGGTCTTAGCTTTGGAAATGATGGTGTTTTTATGATAGATGACCAATTTGCCGAAAGTATTGAGCAAATTCAAAAAGACATAAAAACAATCAGCAAAAAACCCGTGCAGTTTTTGGTAAACACACATTTTCATGCCGACCATACTGGCGGAAATGCAAACTTGGCCCAAACAGGAACGATTATATTTTCACAGGAAAATGTTCGCACTCGCTTACTCGGAATGATAAATGAAGAAAAGAAAAAAATTCCCCAAGAAATTCTTCCGATGGTTACCTTCTCAGAAGACCTAACATTTCATTATAACGGCGAAAAAATATATGTTTTTCACGTCCACAATGCACATACTGATGGCGACGCAATGGTTTATTTTACTGAAAGCAATGTACTGCATACCGGTGATGTTTTCTTCAATGGAAAATACCCTTTTATCGATACCGAAAATGGAGGTAGTATTACAGGTTGTATAGAGGGTCTTGAAAAAGCTATAATGGTAATTAATGAAGACACCAAAATTATTCCTGGCCATGGCAATGTTGGCACTTATAAGGATCTTCAAAATACTGTAAACATGCTTTCTATTGTTTACAAAAGGGTAGCCATGAATTACATAAACAAAAAGACAGAAGAAGAAGTTGTAAAAATGACTGATTTAACCAAAGAATATGATGACAATGGTTATGGAGACGGATTTATCTCAACGGAATCTTTTGTGAGAATGATTTACAAGGAAGTAGCGAAAGAGCGCGGCGACATTGAAAGCAATGCGGAAAAAAACCGAAAAGCGCGTGAAAAGGTAGAAAAAATGATAGAGCAGGCTAATCAAAAAGAAAGCAACCCTCCCAACCCTCCCAAACCTGCCGAAAAGGTAAAGGGAAGCAATGATGTGGATTAAGCTTTTTTAAAAATCGTAATACCAGTTAAACAAATCTGTACGGATTCCAAAATTAACCCAACTAGTTTGGTTTTTGAAAACAGTTTCGGTGTCCACTTTGGGGTCAAAATTTCTGTAAATAAAACTTCCGTAAATTTTTAAGTTGGTGGCTGGATTTATTACATACCCCGCTTGTACTTCAGCATGGAAAAAATCTGTAGTGTTTCCTTGTGCAACATCGTTTCCATCAGTAGAAATTCTATCATCTTCATTTCCGTAGATACTGCTGCCATAAAAACTTGAATCCTCTGGAGTGTTGAACTCAAAGCCTCGTTTTGCAACAATAAATTTGGCATCTCCATAAATTCTTCCTTTTTGATAACGCGCAATGGCTATAAATTCAGAAAAATTGGCGCCAAGCGTATGTGCCATTGATTGATTATTGTGTCCATAATTTAGAACTATAGTGTTGTGTGAATATGTATATGGGCGAACTCTATTATATTCCGTTTGCAAATAAAGATTTTTTAAACCAAATGCACCGTAATACTTAAGTCCCAATTGGTAGCCAGTTTTATTTTTATAACTTCCTTTTCCACCAAAAACATCACTTGAAGAAAATTCGTCAATAATAAGTTGGCCATAAGCGTTTATATTGTCATTCACTTTATACTTTCCGGTGATTCCTATCAAAGCGTTACCGCCGCGAGAACCTGTTGAAAATTCTATAGCTCGATAAAATATTATGGGATTTAAATAATTAACATCAAAACCTCGTCCGTTATCGTTCTGCCAAATTACAGATTCAAAGAGGCCAATATTCAAACGTTTGGTGATGTTATAGCTCAAATAATGATTTGCCATATACTTTGTGCGGAAGGAACCATCTTCTGTAACCTCGGGGCGAACATCGCGGAGCGACATCCAGGTATTGGTATATTTAAGTTTCCAAAAAGTAGTGTTTATTTTGAAGAAAGGATACGAACTGGCATTATCACTTGTCAATAAAGAGCGATAACCGTCGCCCAAAAAGGTCTTTCCATGACCCAACTGAATATTGAAATATTTTGAAGGAGTATAAGAAATATGGCCAGTTGCAATAGGATAATCATAGGAGTCTGATCTAAAGCCTTTTGCTATTCCGCGTCCTGGAATAATTGCTGGATTTCCACCATCAGGTTTTATAGATTCTGCATATCTATTAAAATAATCTGCAAAACGGCCTTGGCTTTCATAAATAACCCCAAAAAAGCTAAGCTGTTTCCCTACACTTCCTTGGGTGTAAACCAAGCGGGTATTATTATAGGTGTCAATATCTGCGTCAAAATCTTTTCCAGCCTGCAAATCTACACCAGCATCAAGCGTTAACCAATAATCCTTTCCTTTTAAAGTAACAAGGTGTTCGTTCCAAAGTTTTCGGCCAAACCACGAAGTTTTATTTTTTAAAATTTCTTTATTGGCTGCTTCAAAATCGTAATATTTATTCACCTCACTATAAATATAGGGCTTTTGTGCGGTGTGGTTGTTTAAACCCACGCGGTTCATCGCTGGATCAAAGAGGCTGTAATTATGGTGTGAAAGTGGAATGTTAATATTGCTTTTGTATTCATCATTATTATAGGGAAGGTTTACAACTTCATCATATTCATTTACCAACTCCTCTCTCTCATTTTTCTTAGCAATTTCTGTTGTTTGTAAAATACTTTGTCCTGGAGCCATTAGGGGAATTGAAATAGGCAATGTAAACTGAACATATGCCGGTGTTCCATTATAAGTTGCGGGTTTTACTTCGGGTAGGCTTTCAAAAACACGTCGCGCCTCTGTTTTTAATTCATCATAAATTCCATCTACATATAAAACCTTAAACTTTCCTTCTTTCGTAACCTCAAAAAGAACATTTACATTTCCCTGGTAATTTTCTGTAAAAACTATCTCGGGAACTTGAAAATTATTAAAAATGAATTGTTGCAGGGTGTTCTTAAAACAATATTCCATAACCTCAACGTCTGAATTTTCACATTCCTTAAAAACCGGATATTTCTCATATTGGGCTGTAGGAACTTGCGCTAATGACACTATTGAAAAACAAAAAATATAAAGGAAGATAAACTGCTTCATTGGAGTTTGCTTGTTTAAACCCGAAAGATACAGTTTTTTTATAATGACGGGTTTCAAAAAAAGCTCCCTTTTTTAAAGGGAGCTTTAGCTTTTGTATTTAAAATCTATTATTGGATCTTAAAGGTAATCGGGACGGTATAGAGTACATCCACATTTTTTTCTCCTTGTTTTCCGGGCTTCATTGTTGGTAAATTATTTATAACCCGCTGCGCTTCTTTCTTTAAACTGGCGTCATTTGAATTTGCAAAAACATCGGTTACAAAACCATTAGAATCAATTTTAAAATTGACATAAATTTTATACGTTTCATTGGACCTTAAGTTTTCTAATAATTCCTTTCTAAAATTCTTATTTATAAAAGAATTTATCTTTGAAGACATACATTCAATTTTTTCAGAATTTGTACCCAAAGCCTCACAACCAGGAAATACTGGTACAAATTCTACATTTAATATAGAAGTAGGCCCTACTGGTTTAGTATCAATTGGAGGTTGCTCTGGAGTTATTGGTGCATCAATTACAGGGGTGTCATTGGCAGCAATTGGTGTTTCAACTTCATTTGATTCATCTGGCCTTACGTCAAAAACAGGGCTTTTCACTTGTTTTTGGACAGGCACTTGCTTTTCTATAATTTTCTTTACAGTCTCCACTGGTTTGGGCTGATCTACATCTAAAACGTATGTAAATATTGGCGGGTCTATAATTCCTTCAGAAACTGAAGAAGTTATTTTATATTCCTTTACTTCAAAATTAGTCTGCAAAATGAAGAAAACTATAAACAGACTAGCAAGGACACCTATTTGAAAAAATAAACGCGAATTCCATTTAATGTTTGTTTGTTTTTTTTCTTGTCTTTTGTTGCGGGCATTTTCTACAGTTGCTTTCATAATTACGAGATTTAAAGGTTAACACTTTATAAGTTACAACTGTTGTGCCAAAAAACGAGAAACCCCGTCCTTGCTATTACAAAGACGGGGTATCTATACTAAATATATATTTTTATTTACTGAATATCAAACACGATTGGTAGTGAATAAAGTACCCCAACTGGTTTTCCACGTTGTTTACCGGGTGTCATATTTGGAAGTGATTGAACAACATCAACTGCTTCTTTTTCCAGTCTTGGGTGCGGTGCACGAGCACGAACATCCACTACTTTTCCGTTTTTATCAATTTTAAATTGAACAGCAATACGCTGTCTTCCTTCCAAACCAAGATCAGATGCCAAATCGCTATTAAACTTTTTGTTTATGAACTCGCTAATTTTTGAAGACATACATTTCTTTTTCGCTTCATTTCCGCTTTCATTCTCACAGCCTGGATAGATAGGCACGTTTTCAATTACTGCAAATGGAACGTCAGCAATTTCTTCTTCTACCACTTCTTCTTTAATCTCCTTAACCTCTACAATTTTTTCATCTTGTTTTGCTTCGGTAGATTCTATGATAGTTTCTTCTTCTTCAGCCTCGTCTTCCATAACTTCAATTACTTCCGGAGCTGGTGGTGGCGGAGGTGGTGGAGGTGGAGGCGTTAATTGTTGTGTAATTGGGATTTCTTCTTCAAGATCTTCTCCTACATCTAATTTTCCAAAGTCATTATCAGATTTGTCGTAAGATTTCCACTCAATTACCTGCCATGCAAGAAAAAGCATAACAACCATTCCGAGCTGAAAAAACAGCATACTTTTACGACTTACGTCTGATTTTGGATTTTTTTTGGGTTCCATAATAGTGGGTTTAACTTGTTGCTAAAATATAGAAATTATCATTCAATTTAAAACTTAATTGAAATTTTAAAAATTAAATTTATGCTTTATGCTTCTGAAAAAAAAGATTCCAAGCAATGAGCCTATAAAATTTGCGGCTACATCAAAAATATCTGCGCTTCTCGAAACAGTAAATAGTCCCTGTAATATCTCAATTATTATGCCATAAAGCAGGATTGAAAACCAAAGGACAAGAATCAATTTACTGTTAAAACGGAAATCTTTTTTTTTAAAAAAATAGAGCAACCATAAATTTATCAATATAAAATAAATAAGGCAATGGACTATTTTGTCTGCCGCCGAAAAATGAATTTCAGGTAAGTCGGGATTAGGTACAAAAAAGAGAACAGATATAATACAACTGTATAATACCGCAATAAAAAAGAGGGTTTTACCCCCCAATAAGTGTTTTATATGCAGCATCATCCAAAAGTTCAGCTATTTCATCTGGGTTTGAGATTTTAATTTTAACCATCCACCCTTTGCCATAAGGATCCGAATTTACTTTTTCTGGCTCAGATTCAAGACTATCGTTAAATTCGAGAATTTCGCCAGACAACGGTGAAAATAGTTCTGACACTGTTTTTACAGCTTCCACGGTTCCAAACTCTGCTCCTTTTTCTAATGTTTCGCCTACGGTTTCAACTTCAACGTATACAATATCTCCAAGTTCGCCTTGCGCAAAATCGGTAACACCTACTGTTGCAGTATCGCCTTCAATTTTAACCCATTCGTGGTCTTCAGTGTATTTTAAATTAGCTGGTATATTCATAAATTAATATTTTTAGTTTCCAAAATTATATCTCAATGTAAAGCCGCTTCGTATGGTAGTCTGTGGGAAAGCCGTAGAAATTGCATATTTAGAGAATGAATGATCATAATAGAACAACGCGGTGAGGTTTTTGCTAAGTGCATAATCAATGGACAGTTGCGCTCCATAAATTGTTTGTCCTGCGGTTGTTTGGTTGTTTTGGATATCAAGATACCTAATGATTGTTATGTTATCTCTTCTTGACAAATCTACCTTAAAGTTCAAATCACTTTTCAACACAGATTTCTTACCTCCAAAATTGGTTGCAATACGAAGGTCTTTAACGCGATAGCCAAGCCCAATAATATATTCGTTTCCTTTAATCTCTGTCAATAAATTATTTGCAAAGCTTAAAGAGAGTGCGCGATCTTTGCGCATTTCAGCCAGTATTTTTACTGAATTATTCATTTCAAAATCCATGCGGATCAATGGCGAAAACTGTTCAGTCAAGTTTACGTTTGTCAATAGTGTTTTAACTTTAAAGTTCCCCGCCTGATCAATAGCTTCTGTATCATTCGGATCGTAATCTAAATTAGACTGAAATTGGTTAACCGTATAGCTCGCTCTATAACCATGGGCAAGTGAAAAACGCTTAAAGTTTTTCTTGAACCAAGGAATGTTCATTAAACCAGTATATTTAATATCCCAGTTTGGAAGCGGAATATCCCTCAAAATACCAGTTTTTTCACTGGAAGCATTACTACCCTTATACGCTGCAAGGAACGAAGGCAATAACACATCCTGACTGTTCCTTCCAAAACCTACAGGATATCCATCTGCGGTTCGCGGAATTGTTCCTCCTTGGTAATGTTCTTCAGCTAATCTGTTGGCAATTGTTAAACGGTTCGTTCTAAAATCGTCAAATGCCGCTGAACTGTTTTCATCACTAGCGCTAAAAGCTGTTTTAATCAATACTGTGGAAATGTTGAAGTTGCCAAAAGTATTCGGTGTCAAAGATTGATACAACCCATCCTGCACAATATAGTTTTCGGAATAGTTTTCTGAATAAATTCTGCTTCCGTTTATGTCTATGGTTAAATCATTAATCGGTTCTAGATTAGCTTGAATGTCCATTTGGCGACTTTCCACTTCGGTATATTGCTCATTAAATTCTGGGTAAAGCGTCAGCCAACCTTTTCGAGCAGCCAATTCCCTATTTCTGCTTGACTACCAAAAACGAAACCTGTTGTTGGTTTCAGTGTTCCAATAAAACCAATTGAAGGCAAATATCCCGGCAAGAAAATACCATTGTTTTCCTGATAGTTAAACTGAATTTTTTTAATGATCGTTGCCAAACCAATAGCGTGTTTAAAGCTTTGTCGCCTGCATTAAATCCTCCTTCAGTGCCTGCTCCTCTACCAAGAACACTTGGCGAACCTGATGTTTCCAGTTTAGAAAGTGTTCCGTTCTTTTCTTCCTGACAACTTTCTCTTCTCTTGCAGATTTTCCTTCATTGCCTGCACCTTTTTCACCGCCTTTGCCATCACCACCACCGGTTCACTTCGCCTCCTGCAGATTTTTTAGGCTTGCTCTTTTTAATTTTTGTAAGCCCAATGTAACGGTAAAAACCATTCATGTCTATACTTGAATTGATTTGGTGCGTGCTTGCATTTTGAATGGAATTACCCAAATTATAAGTATTGTGTAGTTCCATCACTCAACTGAATGGGGATTTCATTGAAAAGGTCACTACTTGCCTGCCATTGATAATCGCCAGTATAGGAATAGGTAGACCTTATAAATTTCAGGAACGGAAATCTTATTGAAAGGCAAGTCATAATTTAACTGCAATGATTGAAAATGCTGGTTTGGATCCCCAACATCAAAGAAACCATCCCAAACGCCAATTTCATTATCAACAAAACCATCCTCGATCCAAATAATTATTGACAATCATATTGTTTGAAGAAGTAAAGTTAAAACGCAATGATTTTGTCAAGTTATGATTGATAGTATATTGCCAGTCAAAGAGGAAATTTCGCTGGTACAATGTTGGAAGTCCAATATTGCCCTGCAAGCAAATTAATCTCTCTAAATTTCTGCTCGTTGTATTGACGTGTAATATTTGAGCTTACGGAAATGTTGGTCGGCAAATAGTTAAAATTCAAATCCTTTAAGAAATTGCCAATACTTTCCTGTAAATAAGGAATCGTTCTTTTTGAAAGGTTCAACGGGTTTTGCCGTAAAGTTATAATTGTATGTTGCTCCAGCGCGAACATTTTGTTCAAGTGCATCCTCCACTTCAAAATCGTGATGGTCTGTTTGGTTATACGAAAATGATCCGGTTAAATTCTCAACATCATATACTTTGGGCTTACCTTCTCCAGTTCGTTCTTTTCTAACACCTATAAAGTTTACACTTTGGCGCTTTGTATAATCTACAGCCTGTTCTTTAATTCTGTCCTTTTCAGCTGAATCTTCCGTATTGTCCAATCTTGAGTCCAATTCAATATCCTGAAATTCTGGATCGTATTGAGGCGTTATGAGCTTCTCGGATCGACCATAATTGAATGGCAATTGAATTCCCCATTTCTTGGGTAGCATTTGGCCAAGATTAACATTTGTAACCACATCATACTCTTGAACATCTTCACGGCTTCTCTGGTTAGGGCCTTGCTCTATGGATCCAAACCCAATGGTACTTCTTCGCCCTGTAGCGCTAACTGTTGCAAAATCTGCAACGTTGGCGTCCATACTTACAACAGCTGCCCAACCGCCTTGGTTTTTAAGCTCGGACATTCTAAGTTCGTTAAACCAAACTTCTCCACACAAATCATCATTCGTGCTGTTTCGAACACCCAACATAATGGTTCGAACATTCCCAAAACTTGGATTTCCTTTAATCCCAATTTTCAATGGATTTTGCCCACCAGGAATAGTACCATCAAGTTCATCTTGTTGGTAGAATTTCACTTCTGTTGGATCAGCATTTGGGTTATTCCTAAAAAACTCTAAAGCTTTTGTTTTTACTTCTTGCAACAACTCCAGCGGTAGGTTCAATCTGTTTGCCTCTGGCCAAATTTCTTCCGCACTTTGTGCACCGAAGTTGGTTGGACTTAATGGAATTTGAACTTCGTAGTAGTTGTTGGTAAGGTCATTCCCCAAACGCATAAATGCCAGCAGCTGTCCATCCATAAGCCCTGTAGGGTTACTGTCATTTATTATGGATTCCGCATGAATGAACATTTCCAGGTTTTTATACTGGCGCATGTCCACGTTGAAATTTTTATAAACGGAACGCCCATCATTTGGCTCCAATCCGCAAACGCGCAAAGAAAGCGATTGCTCGTTTTCACGAATGATGTTATTGTTGTTATTCAACTCTTCACGAACTAGTCCCGGAGGCAATACATACGGAATTGGTTCACGGTTTTCATTTTCTTCTATACTAACAGATTGCACTTCAAACAAAGTATCATCATTTGCAGGATCTTCAAAAGTTACATCGTCTAAAGTTTGCTGAAATCTTCTGTAATCGCCACGAACCAATTCCATAGTTCCAAAACGAAATACAGTACTTTGTGAAAACTCTGAAAGGAACATTCGCATAAAACGAATGGATCTGAAATCTGAAATTCCACCTTTAGCCTGATCTGGTTTGCTGATAGGAATTTTAAATTGCACCCAACGAACTGGTATTACATTATTGTCCTGTGTAGTAACGTCCAGTAACTTTACATCTGAAATATAATTATTGTTTTCTCTGTTCATTCCAGGGAACATAGGAACATTGTATTCGTAATAGCTGTTTATCGTGTTCATTGTGTTGTCACGATTAATATCTTCCACATCGGGTTGCGCAGTGCTTCCACGATTTGTATTTGTAACTTCTACTGGCGAGTTTCCTTGGGTACCGTTGTATTTAAGGTAACGATCTAAAATGTTTCCCTCGGCTTGCAAAAAGTATTGATAGTTATCATTCGCGGGATCGGGTAACCCACTAAAAGCAGATCTTAAAGCCGTATTTTGAGAATTCGGCGGATTTTGAGGATCCGTTAATTCGTCTGCATCGTTAAGTCCATCATATCCAATATCCTGATTTGTGCGCGCCTGTCCTTCTGAAGCAAATGTATAGACCAAAGACTGGTTAGAAGGAACCCTACCCCATTGCAGTGCCTAATGTATTATCAGTGCCACCATCCTCTGGCAGTCCATTTTCGTATTGTTTTCTACCATCCTTTAAGACATCTTCGGAAATGCTACCAAGGTCAAAATTTAATACTCCACCAGGGTTTGTGTTATTTTCCTCATATATGAAAGGATCCATTACCCAAAATTGGATATACTCCACATTCGATTTTTCAAAATCTGTTGTGGTAAGCTGTCTCATAATTCCACCAAAACGGGTTTCTGGATTCGGAAGGTTATTGGTACCTCCGGCATCTGGATTAAAGTTATACTCTCCACGTTGTGATGGATAATATGCCAAATCTAAAGTAAACAAAGCTTGTGTTTGCCCTTGAATAATATCTTGGTTTGGAAAAATTTCATCCCTAAAAACTCTACGGGTAAATGGTGAAGAAAGATCTTCATCATTAATGCCCTCGGGCCGTTGGCTACTGTAGAAAATAGGGTCAATGGTGTACCAAGCGAGTTTTGCTCTATTATAATTATATCGAAGATCATTATTTTCCAATTCACCTCCATATTCAAGAGGGGTACTAGCTAACGACCAACTTGAAGGCGTGCTTATATCATTTCCTGTCTGCGAAGATTCAAAATCGTCAACATAGGATGTTGTTTTTCCGTTGAAGTCTGAAACTTTTGGCGCGCCAGGTTTTAAATATGCAAATTCACCACGCAAGGAAACGTTGGACTCCACATCGGTATCAATGTTAGGCAAATGGTTTACTAATCGGGTAAGAAAAGGAACTTCTGTTGAATAGTTTAAGTTTATTCCAAAAATAGTATTGTTAATAGGCTCAACTCCATAAGAGGATTTTTGCGTCAATGGGCGCTCGTTAAGATTTAAATAGGTTGCGCCCACAAGAAATTTATCACTGAATCTATGCTCTACATTAAGGCCCGTAAAACGCTTGCTCTGCTGACCGAAAAGTGAATTGTTTTCAGTACTTACTGAGATTGGAATGTTGCTGTTCAACAATGAAGGGTCCAAAATTTGCACTCTTCCAAGTTGATAGTTAACGGTATAATCTACACCTTCCACCAAAGTTCTTCCTCCCGCAGTTACCGTAACTGATCCTTGTGGAATGTTGAAAGCACCAATTGGAATACCGTCGGCACCTGTGGATTTATAACTTCCCTTTAACTGAAATTTGTTTTTCTCACTCTCTTGTTGTTCGGCCTGTGTTTTTGTTCCGGAATATAATGTTCTAAAAACGTATTTGTCCTGGTTGGCATTATAGGTTTCTGGCATGTTATAGGTAGCAGGGGCTGAGGGAACATTTAATTTGTCGAACAAATGCTTTCCGAAAGGTTCCACTGTTGTGAAAATAATACGTCCGTTTTGTGCGTCGACGGTTATTCCAGGAAGAAAATCAAAGAAACCATCACCTCCCTGTTGTGGATCGTTGTTGAAGTTCAACCGGTCAAGATTAAAAACTTTTAGTAGTATTTGATCCTTAACATCATCCGGTAAATCTGCTGCTGGATGACCAACGGTTGCCTGTGCTTCCTTAATATAGTTTAATGGTGAAGGATCAGTATAAAGAATATTAAGCCTGAAATCCTCTTTTTCAAGTTGGTAGGCTCCAATTGGGTATATGTTTTTCATCATCAAATCCCAATTTGGTTCGCTTACATTTGTAATGCTACTTTTCAAAAGTTTTACAACAAGATTTTGCGCAAGACCTACACCTTGTCCAGGAGGATTAGTTCCTCCGCCAGGCTCCATTCCGCCGTTTGCTTCCACACCGTCGTTTGAAAATTCTCCTACTTGATAGACTTTTCCGTTTACAGTAAATTGATAAGAAACCGCTAAAACTTCATCATTGTTCAATTTTTGATTTAAGGATATATAACCCAATTGTGAGTTAAGCGAATATTCTCCCGCATCCAATCTTCTAGCATTTTCCAAGTGTTACATAATCTACTCCTTCGTTTACCTGTACGCCCGTAAAACCTTGAGCGCACCGTTGCCACATCGCGAATTGCTGGATTAAGAATAGTTTGTACTCCTCCTCGGTCTATTCCGAAGGGATTAAAGTCGTTATTCCCATTATCTGGATATGCGTTTCTGCTGGCATTTATAAAACCTCCTGGTGGAACATTTAATCCAATATTCAATGGATCAGATTCACCAATATCCTGCAAAGCAACAATGTTTCGAACGTTTTCAGTACGGCTGGTGCGGTTGGTTATCCAAACTTCCATTCGGGTAATCTGCACGTTGCTATTGATGAAAGGATATTGTTGTAAAGCACGGTCATAATTGTCCCTAAAATAATGGGCCAAAAAGAAATGACGGTTTTCGTCATAATCCAGAGCAAATAGCTCAAAATCTGTAATAGTTGCGCCACCTTCCGCAGTAACGGTCCGGGTTTCAGATTTTTGTTCAGAGAAAACTCCTGTGATGGTAGTTTTTCCAAACTGAAGTTGCGTCTTTACCCCGAAAAGACTTTGCGCTCCTTGAATTAAAGTACTGTTAAGTGGCATACTTACGTTACCCACTTCAATTTTTTGAATAATATCGTCTTCAGTTGGGGTGTATTCCAACTTTATCTGGTTTTGAAAATCAAAGGTACTTTCGGTGTCGTAGTTTGCGGTAACCTGAAGTCTGGTTCCAACTTTCGCCAAAAGACTCAAGCTGATTCTTTGGTCAAAATCAAAAGAAAAGTTGCTTCGGTTTCGTGGTGAATATTGCGGGTTATCCTGTTTTGTGTATAACAACCCCAAATCCATTTCTACAGAACCTTGCGGAATTACTTCAATGGTATTTCCGCCAAAAATAGATTCAAAAAAGTTTGAATTCACATAAAAGGTAGGAAGTAAATTTTTCTGTTGTTCTTCCGAACCTTCTTTCCTACCATCGGCAGCGTCTATTTTTTCTTTAAAATAGGCCTTCATCTGCTCCTCTTGAACCAATCGCTGATATTCTTGGGGCGTAAGGATGATAGGGTATGAAATGTTAAAATTACCCAAGGTCTGGGTATAAATATATCTATCGGTTATGGGATCGTAGGTATACAGATCCTGAATGCTGATGGGAGTTGGCAAATCCATTCTTCCCATTTCACTCCCTACGGCTGTTGAGTCTTGCGCCAGCGAAGCATTGCTGACCAAAATGAAACTTAATATTGCTAAAAGCTTAAAAAAGCCATCCTTGTAAACGTAATTTTTTGCCTTCAAATTTTACAAATTTTTTAAAGCTTGTTTAATAATCATTTCTACCGAAGCCTGCGGATTTTCTTTCACAATGGAATCTACCACCTTCTCAGACTGTTTGCGAACAAAGCCTAACGTCTCCAAAGCAGATAACGCTTCATTTTTGTTCGTATTGCTTATTCCAGCAGAAATAGACGACAAACCGTACACTTTTAAAATCTTATCTTTTAAATCCAAGACTACACGTTGTGCGGTCTTGGCTCCTATTCCTTTTACTGACTGTATAGTTGTAATATCGTTTTGGGAAATGGCATCCAGCACTTGCTCTGGCGCCAAGGATGACAACATCGTTCTTGCTATACTTGCTCCAACCCCGGAAACGCTTATTAACAACCTAAATATTTCACGTTCCGCCACACTGGAAAAACCGTACAGGGTATGGGAATCCTCCCTAACAAGTAAATGAGTAAACAGTTTAACATTTTCACTTTGGGGAATTTCGGAAAATGTGTGCAAGGAAATATTGATAAAGTACCCTACCCCATTGCAATCTATCACTACGTCTGTCGGGTTTTTTTCAACCAGCCTGCCCTGTATATGGGTTATCATGTGTTAACGAAAACTTAAAGGCTCAAATATAGTATAATTATTTACAAATGCCATTGGGGTTTTTGTGAAAATATTGGTGAAAACACTATGGAATTACTTACTTCCCTATTCCCGCACCCGCTTCTCCTTCTGCTGCGCATCCACAACTGCCACGGCACTCATATTTACCATTTCCTCAACGCTAGCTCCCAACTGTAAAATATGCACAGGCTTGCGCATTCCCAGCATTATTGGACCAATGGATTCCACACCGTTCAGCTCTTTCAATAATTTATAATTGCTATTTGCAGAATCAAGGTTTGGAAAGATAAGCGCGTTCACTTTTTTACCTGCCAATTTTGAAAACGGAAATTTCCTTTGAAGCAATTCTGGGTTTAAGGCAAAATCGGTCTGCAACTCGCCATCTACAATCATATCGGGGTTGCTTTTATGAAGCAATTCTACCGCCTCACGTACTTTTGTTGCGTGTGGATCTTTGGAAGAACCGAAATTAGCGTAAGAAATCATTGCAATTACCGGCTGCAACCCGAACATTTTCATCGTATAGTTCGTCATTTGTGCAATCTTCGCAAGCTCTTTCGCTGTTGGGTCGATGTTTATAGAAGTATCTGAAATAAACAATGGGCCACGTTTGGTAAGCATCAAGTTTGTTGTGGCTACTTTCGTTACACCTTCAAACCTTCCAACGGTTTCAAAAACAGGAATTACTACCGAAGGATAGGAACGTGCATAACCAGAAATCATACAATCAACATCGCCTTCGCTAAGCATCATTCCTGCAAAATAATTCCGCTCGCGAACAAGCTTTTCAGCTGTGTAAAGTGAAATACCGCTTCTTTTTCGCTTTTCCCAAAGTTTTTGTGCGTAGTGCTTTTGTTTATCAGCCTGTTCATCACTTTTAGGATCGATTATTTCAAGATCGGCGTCAAAATCAATCTGCTCCATCAGTTCAAGAATAATTTCCTTTCTTCCCAATAAAACAGGAATACCGATGCCTTCTTCAAAAACAATCTGCGCAGCTTTCAGTACGTCCAAGTGATCCGCTTCTGCAAAAACAATACGCTTCGGGTTCAACTTTGCACGATTCACCAGCAAACGAATGATTTTATTATCGCTACCCATTCGTTCGTAAAGTTCGTCTTGATATTTTTCCCAGTCTGTTATATCGGTAAGAGCCACCCCACTTTCCATCGCAGCTCTTGCAACTGCTGGAGGAACGGCGGTAATCAATCGTGGATCAAAAGGTTTTGGGATGATATATTCTTTTCCAAAAGTAAGCCTGGTTTCACCGTAAGCGATATTTACCTGCTCCGGCACGGGTTCTTTAGCGAGTTCAGCTAAAGCTTTTACGGCAGCCATTTTCATTGCTTCATTAATTTTTGTAGCACGAACATCCAATGCTCCGCGGAAAATAAACGGAAACCCAAGTACATTATTCACTTGATTTGGATGATCGCTTCGGCCTGTTGCCATAATGATATCCTTGCGCGTTTTAACAGCCAAATCATATTCAATCTCAGGATCTGGATTTGCCATTGCGAACACAATTGGGTTTGTAGCCATGCTTAAGAGCATTTTGGGCGTAACAATATTTGCTAACTGAAAGGCCTAAAAACACATCGGCATCTTTCATAGCTTCATCTAAAGTATCAATTTTTCGATGTGTAGCAAACTCTGCTTTTTCATCTGTAAGGCTTTCGCGATCTTTTCGGATAACACCTTTGCTATCAAGCATTACGATATTTTTGGGCTTTGCTCCAAAAGCTTTATAAAGTTGTGTACAGGAAACTGCCGCAGCGCCAGCACCACTGATTACTATTGAAACATCTTCAATTTTTTTTTCTGAAATTTCCAAGGCATTGAATAATGCAGCCGCTGAAATAATTGCTGTACCATGCTGATCATCATGCATTACGGGAATATTCAGCTCTTCCTTAAGTCTTCTTTCAATTTCAAAAGCTTCAGGAGCTTTTATGTCTTCCAGGTTTATTCCGCCGAAAGTGGGTGCAATATTTTTTACGGTTGCAACAAATTCATCTATATTTTCGGTCGCAATTTCAATATCGAATACATCAATATCTGCAAATATTTTAAAAAGCAACGCCTTTCCTTCCATTACGGGCTTGGAGGCTTCGGGACCAATATTTCCCAATCCTAAAACGGCAGTTCCGTTTGAAATTACAGCAACAAGGTTTCCTTTGTTTGTATATTTATAAACATTTTGGTTTCCTTTTCAATTTCAAGGCAAGGGTCTGCAACGCCAGGCGAATATGCCAAAGAAAGATCCCGTTGAGTGGAATATTTTTTTGTTGGAACCACCTGAATTTTTCCAGGTCTTGGTTTTGCGTGATATAGTAAGGCCTCGCGACGTTTGCTTTGCTTGCTCATAAATTTCAATTTTGTAATTTACAAAGTTAATCGGTTAACCGAAAGGAAGCAATTTTAATGGTTAATCTTTCAAGAAGTCTATATTGCGCTTTAAGCCGGAAAATTTGGTGCGCTTCACTGCACTATTTTTAAATACTTTCTGAAAAACGTCCTCCGTTATTTCTTCCCAATCTTTTTTGGACATTGAGAGCATTTCGGGATTCGGATTGAAAAGTGGTTCGTTGTGCGGTTTGCTGAACCGGTTCCACGGGCAGACGTCTTGGCAAATATCGCAGCCAAACATCCAATCTTCAAAGTTGCCTTTTTGGGAAGTTGGGATTTCGTTCTTCAATTCAATGGTAAAATAGGAAATACATTTACTGCCATCCACCACTTTGTCGGCAACAATTGCATGGGTCGGACAGGCATCTATGCAGGCGGTGCAACTTCCGCAGTGGTCGGTTACGGGAGTGTCATACTCCAAATCCAAATCAATGATTAATTCAGCAATAAAATAGAAAGAGCCCAATTGTTTGGTGAGCAGATTGCTGTGCTTGCCAATCCATCCCAAACCGCTTTTTGCCGCCCACGCTTTATCCAAAACCGGTGCGGAATCTACAAAAGCACGGCCGTGAACATCGCCAATTTCTTCGGAAATGAAATCCATTAATTGCTTCAATTTATCTTTTATTACGAAATGATAATCGGTGCCGTAAGCATATTTTGAAATTTTATAGGTTTCTGAAATTTGGGTTTCTGATGGGAAATAATTCAGCAATAGTGAAATGACACTTTTGGAATCGGGAACAAGTTTTGTGGGGTCCAACCTTTTGTCAAAATGGTTTTCCATATACGCCATTTCGCCGTGCATATTTTTATTGAGCCAGTTTTCAAGGCGCGGCGCTTCTTGCTCCAGAAATTCAGCTTTGCTTATTCCGCAGGAAATAAACCCAAGGCGTTTTGCCTCGGCTTTTATTAATTGCGAATATTTTGAAGAATTCTGAATCACTAAATTATCTTAAATTGAATTTTAAAATAGCGTTTTTTGGTTTAAGTGTAATCAATGGCTTGATTTCTATTGGTGTTTCCTTTTCAGAAATTTTATATTTCCGCATAATCTCAGCAATGGCCAAAACCATTTCATACATCGCAAAATTATTGCCAATGCACATTCTAGGGCCTGCACCGAAAGGAAAGTATTGCCCAGAAAAATGGTTGGGATTAACTTCTGAAAAACGTTCGGGTTTAAATTTTTGCGGTTCATCCCAATTTGCAGGATTTGTATGAATTTCCAACAATGAAAACAACAAACTTGAATTTTTCGGAATTTTCAATCCATTAAATTCGTCTTCCTCAATATTTACACGATCAATAAAATATGCCGGAGGATACAACCGAAGTGATTCTTCAATAACATTTTTAGTGAAAGGACAATTTTTTATAAAGTCCATCAAAGTTTCTGATTTTTCCTTTGCTTCAATTATTTCGGAATGAAGCTTTTCTTGAATTTGGGGATTTCTCGCCAGCAATTCACAAGTAAAAGTCAGTGCGTTTGATGTGGTTTCGTGACCGGCCGTAAAAAGGATTAAAATTTCGTCAATCAACTGACCTTCTTCCATAGCGTTTCCATCTTCATACCGCGCATCCAAAAGCATATCCAATAAATCGTCTTCCCGTTTTCCGGAATTTCTTCTTTCGCTTACAAGTCTTTTCAAAATTGTACGCGCCTCCTCAGTTTCTGAAATGTGCTTATTTATTTGTCCGCTTAACTTAAACCACCATCCCAAATAGGGTTGACGCAACTCTTTCACCAACATTTGCTGCGCAGATTCCGTAATCTGCTGAAGTTTATTTATTTCTTTGGGGTTAACAGCGCTGCTGAAAAGTGATTTCACCACGGTTTGAAAAGCAAGATCATTAAAAACAGGAAAAATATCTATTGGTTTTTCTGTTTTAATTTTTGCCAGTTCCGTTTTAATAGCGGCATCAATTGTATCCAATAGATTTATCAATTGCTTTTTATGAAAAGCTGGCTGAATGAGTTTGCGTTGTTTTTGCCAAAGTTCTCCTTCAGAAGTCAACAATCCGAAGCCTACATATTTTGAAAGATCTCTGGTTTGGATTGGTGATTTTTTATAATTTCTATGATTTTTTTGGAGTGCATATTGCGCAAAACCGGCATCACGTGAAAAAATAACCGAATTTCCAAAACCCAATTTTAACCGAAAGGTATCTCCTTTGGTTTCAAAGTTTTTATGGTGAAAAGGCAATGGATTTTTAAGTATCTGGGTTGAATGAACCAAAAACCGGAAGGCAGAAACCGATGGAATTTTCTTTGCTTCCATAGTATTATTTTTAAAATAATCCGCCCTGTGTAGGGCCTTTTAGCTTTCCAAGATGTTTGTAAGCAGCTTCGGTAACTTCACGGCCACGGGGCGTGCGCATGATGAATCCTTGCTGAATCAAGAACGGCTCATAAACTTCCTCAATGGTTTCGGTACTTTCGGAAACAGCCGTCGCAATTGTAGAGATTCCAACAGGGCCCCCTTTAAATTTCTCAATTATTGTTAATAGAATCCTGTTGTCCATTTCATCTAAGCCATGTGCATCAACATGCAAAGCGTCCAACCCAAATTTTGCAATTTGAATATCAATATTACCATTCCCTTTTATCTGTGCAAAATCACGGATTCTTCGTAAAAGTGCATTTGCAATTCGGGGTGTTCCCCTACTTCGCCCAGCGATTTCGATTGCTGCTTCCATAGAAATAGGAACATTTAATATTCCCGCACTGCGCTGTAAAATTGTAGTGAGCAATTCCGTAGTATAATATTGTAAGTCTTGAAGATATTCCGAATCTGGCACGCATGGGTGCGGTTAATAAGCCTGATCGTGTAGTCGCGCCAATAAGGGTAAAAGGATTTAAGTTTATTTGAACCGAACGCGCATTTGGACCGGATTCAATCATAATGTCAATCTTATAATCTTCCATTGCGGAGTAAAGATATTCTTCTACAATTGGACTCAAGCGATGTATTTCATCTATAAAAAGAACATCGCGTTCTTCTAGATTTGTAAGCAATCCTGCAAGATCTCCAGGTTTATCCAAAACGGGGCCCGAAGTGACGCTGAATGTTTACGTTCAGTTCATTAGCAAGAATATATGCAAGAGTTGTTTTTCCTAAACCTGGAGGGCCATGAAATAAAGTGTGGTCCAAAGCCTCGCTACGCAAGTTTGCCGCCTGCACAAAGATTTGCAGATTTTCCAATGCCTGATCCTGCCCCGTAAAATCATCAAAACTGAGAGGGCGGAGTTTTTTTTCAATATCAAGTTCCTGTGGCGAAAGGTTTTCTCCGGTGGGATCGAGGTGTTCGTTCATAACACAAATATAGCAATCCTTTGGAAGCTACTTTAAAAAACAAAGCCATACTTTTCAGTATGGCTTTCAGAAATAAACAGTAGATTCCTCACTTCCTACATATTATTAACTCAATACTGTAAAGATAGTGCAAAGTGCGGAAAAATTTACTACGTAGTACTACGGATTTATTTGCATAAACTAAAAAAACCTTCCAAAATTGAAAGGCTTTTTTTAGTTTATGATTTTTAAGGGATTAGTGATCCATCTCGTCTTCATTATCTTGAAGCGGAACGTTCTGTGGAATAAAATCCTGCCCTGGAATCACGTAATCTGTTTCATCTTTATTGAGTTTACTGTAATCGTAAGACCAACGATATACATGCGGAATTGGCCCATCCCAATTTCCGTGGATGTGTTTCACTTCGGCAGTCCATTCTAAAGTTGTTGATCTCCAAGGGTTTTTTGGACCTTTTTTTCCATAGAAAATAGAGTGGAAAAAATTGTACAAAAATACTAACCTGAACACTAATAGTAATTATTGCGAAAATGGTCATTACAACATTAATATCTGCCAAATCATCAAAATATGGGAAATTTGTATTTGTATAATACCTACGTGGCAAACCTGCCATGCCCACAAAGTGCATTGGGAAGAAAATTCCGTAAGCGCCAATTGCAGTTACCCAAAAGTGGATATACCCAAGTTTCTTGTTCATCATTCTCCCTTCAAACATTTTTGGGAACCAATGGTAAACCCCTGCGAACAGCCCATAAAGTGCTGAAATACCCATTACCAAGTGGAAGTGGGCAACCACGAAATACGTATCGTGAACGTTAATATCCAGAGCACTATCACCTAGAATAATCCCTGTTAAACCACCGGTAATAAATGTGGAAACAAAGGCTATGGAAAATAACATAGCGGGATTCATTTGTAAGTTTCCTTTCCAAAGTGTCGTGATCCAGTTAAAGGCTTTTACTGCAGAAGGAATTGCAATTAATAATGTTGTAAAGGTAAATACTGACCCCAAGAATGGATTCATACCTGAAATAAACATATGGTGCCCCCAAACAATTGTTGAAAGGAAAGCAATAGCAAGAATGGATGCAACCATCGCTCGATAACCAAATATAGGTTTTCGGGAGTTTGTTGCCATTACTTCGGAAACAATACCCATTGCAGGAAGAATTACAATATAAACTTCCGGGTGTCCCAGGAACCAAAACAAGTGCTCAAATAGTACTGGGGAACCACCTTGATGATGTAACACTTCACCTGCAATATAAATATCTGAAAGGAAGAAAGAAGTACCAAAACTTCTATCCATTATCAACATTAGCGCTGCTGAAAACAATACAGGAAAGGAAACTACCCCAATAATTGCAGTAACAAAAAACGCCCAAATTGTTAGAGGCAAGCGTGTCATTGACATCCCTTTTGTACGAAGGTTGATAACCGTAACAATATAGTTAAGCGATCCCAATAATGACGAAGCGATGAAAATTGCAATAGATGTTAGCCAAAGGGTCATACCCGCACCTGATCCAGGAATAGCTTGTGGCAAAGCACTCAATGGCGGATAAATAGTCCAACCTGCTGATGCTGGTCCTGCTTCAACAAACAATGAGAATAACATTACCACACTAGAGAGGAAAAACAACCAATATGAAACCATGTTCAAGAAACCAGAAGCCATATCACGTGCCCCAATTTGTAATGGAATAAGAAGGTTACTAAAGGTACCGCTTAATCCAGCTGTCAATACGAAGAATACCATGATGGTACCATGAATAGTAACCAAATGCAAGATAAATGCTGGGGTCCATAACACCGTCTGGCGCCCATTTTCCTAAGAATATTTCAAAAATGGTAAATTTATGATCTGGCCAAGCCAATTGTAACCTGAACAATAAAGACATTAATATACCAATGGTACCCATAAACAAACCAGTAATTAGGTATTGCCTAGAGATCATTTTATGATCTTGGCTAAAGATATATTTAGTTACAAATGTTTCTTTATGATGATGCCCGTGATCGTCGTGGTGATCTTCTACTGCGTGGACCTGTGCGTGTGCTGACATATCTATTTAAGCTAAATTTTATTTGTTTTATTTGCTAAGTTGTTCTGCCAAGGTGGGCTGTTCTGCCAACCAAGCTTTATAATCTTCTTCTGATTCTACTATAATCTTCATCTGCATGTTGTAGTGACTAACTCCGCAAATCTTGTTACAAAGAAGCAAGTAATCAAACTCATACATGTCCAAAGTTTCTTGGCCTGCGGCAGTAAGTGCAATATTTTTATCGGTTCTAATTTCATTTATTCGTGCAACTTTTTCAACTATTTTATCATTTTGCCTCATTTCTGCGGTTGTAATTGTGGGGGTAAAGGCAAATTGGGTAATCATTCCCGGGACACAATTCATCTGAGCTCTAAAATGTGGCATATATGCTGAGTGAATAACATCCTGTGAACTCATTTTGAACAAAACTTTTCTTCCAACAGGCAAATGTAGTTCCGTAACTATTTTGTCATCCTGTCCATTCGGATCTGCAGGATCTACACCTAATTGGTTAATGCCTTCAATTAAACGAACATTGGCCTCGCCGAGTGTATTGTCGTTTCCGCCGTAACGTGCCTTCCAGTTAAACTGCTGTGCATAAAGCTCAACAACCAATGGATCGTCGTCTTTGTCAACGTTCATAATATCTGTCCAAGTAAAAAGCCCGTAAATAATAAGTCCTGCCAGAACAATTACCGGAATAATAGTCCAAATAAATTCCAACTTATCATTATCTGCATAGAAAGTTGCTTTTTTGGCTTTATTTCCTCTGTATACAAAAGCAAAATAATGCAACAACCACTGAGTAAGAATTCCGACGAAGAAAATAACGATCATCGAAATCAACATTAGGTTGTCTATTTTAGATCCATGCTCCGATCCTGATTCGGGCAAAAGAACATCTCCCCAAAGCCAGAAAGTGACAATAGTCAAAATATACATAAAGGCGAGAAAGCCCATCATCAAATAACCGTTGCATGTTATTATCCTTATCTGATGCTATTTCAGAATCGGTTGATGGCTTTACCTTTGCCAGTTGGAATATTCTGTTCATTTGCCAAACAGAGATTCCAAAAAGAATGATTACTAGTATAACTAAAAATGCGGTCATCTTATAATATCTTCTTTAAACTAAATTGATTAAAAATGGTAGTTTTCACTTTCTTTAATATATGGATCATTTTTCGGTCTTAATGAAACTTTGCCAAGTCCTGTTCCAACAATAAAAATGAATAAGCCCAAAAAGAACAAAAACGCTGCTATTTCTGGAATTCCAAAAGCCCAATTATGACCTACAGTTGATGGCATTACCAAAAGGAAAATATCTATATAGTGACCTACCAAAATAAATAACTACCTGCTATAACCACAAACCACGGAATTCTTTTATAGTCGCTATTCATCAATATCAAAATTGGGAACACAAAATTAAGGATAAGCATTCCGAAAAACAATAGGTTGTATTCCTGAATTCGTAATGATAAAATATGTTACTTCTTCTGGAATGTTTGCATACCATATCAACATAAACTGTCCAAACCATAGATACGTCCAGAAAATACTAAAAGCAAACATAAATTTTGCAAGATCGTGAAGTGCTTATCGCTTACAAAAGGTATTACTCCATGCTTTTAAGTGATATTGTAACCAAAGCAATCACAGTGATTGCAGAAACAAACATACTTGCAAAAATATACCAAGCAAAAAGTGTACTGTACCAGTGTGGCGTCATAGACATAAACCAATCCCAAGACATTGTAGCTTCGGTAAGAAGAAAAACACCAGGAAGAACACAGAAGCCTTAAAGTTCTTTCTATAAGGCTTTAATTATTTGTCTCTGCTTGTGCCAAGCGAATTTTTTCTTGAGAAATAACGGTATAAGTTCCAACCCAAGAAATAAATAACGGCACTTATTACAAAGAAAGGAAAATTTAAATAACCCGCTTTTCCTTGAAGTATTTTATCTCCAGCCACCAAATCGTGATTTTGCCAAGGATAAAAATGTGTTCCAGCAAAAACAACTATTAAGAAAACAATTACAGAACCGGGCAACAAATAGGTAGTAATACCTTCCATAATCCTATAAAGAACTGGAGACCATCCTGCCTGTGAAGCATATTGAATCGCATAAAAAACAAGGCTCCCAATGCAATCATCATAAAGAAAAATGCAGCAACAAAAGTCGCAGACCAAGGTCTTGTTTGCATTTGGTGCAATACATGCTCTTCATGTGAAGCTACTCCGTGACCTTCGCCTTCAAATCTGTGGCATGTTCCATCGCAGCTTCAGAATAGCCTTTTGTCCACGAGCTTCATCCACAAAGTTTGCAGTGTGCCCTTCATCGTGTGCGACAGCAGCATGCCTTCACCATGATGACCTTCTTGTTCAGCCATTATTTTTTTTACATCCTCAACAGTTTTCGGTGTGGTTAAAAAACCGATAGATTATTCCTATAATTCCGAGAACCATAAGAATGATAGAAAACAGTTTTAAATTTCTTGGTAGCGTGTACATATCTTTAGCTATTCTCTTTTAATTCTTTATTTTGGTTCCACTTTTGAAGTAGTTGAGGCTTCCTACTGGTTCCATTCAACTTTAGTACTATCTACAGGGCGAACCCTTGTGAGTTTCCAATAAACCTGGTTCCCATTTAGCGCTGCTTTAAGATCCATTACATGCATTGCAATCTGCCACCGTTCCTTTTCATTGGTTTGTGATGCATATGAACCCATTGCATTTAAACCATAAGTTTCTACGTGATATACACCCCCTTCACAATGTTTCGTCCTGGATCTGCATAACTGGGAATTCCTAAAAACTTTTCGCGGGTTGCCAAAATTCCTTTTCCATCTCCTTTATCTCCATGGCATACTGCACAGTAAATAGTGATATAATTTGTTCTCCTATTGCTAAATTTTCTTCTGTTATTTCGTAAGGGCTTTTTCAATTCTGCTTTAGCTTGTCACAATCCTTCAGTAGTATTTTCATATTCTTCTGGTTGTCCATCCTCGAGGTATGGTATTCTCAGCGGGGTCATTGCTTCCTGTTGATTAGGAAAACATCATACTCTCCATATGCTTCATAGCCTACCGGCTGCATACATATTTGGAAAATACTGATAGTTTGGTTTGTTATTATTAAAACAAGAAACCATGCTCCCAGAGGCAATTATGGCAATTCCTATGTTTAATAAGTGTTTTCATATTAATGGTCTTGCTCGTTTTCAATTAAACTAATCTCAGATGCTCCAGTATCGTATAAAAATTTAGTAAGCGTGTCAATATCGTGGTTGTCCGCATCCACTTCCATTAAAAAATGGTCATCTGTTGTTCGAACATCTGGATTTTCAGCTTTTTTAAATGGCCAAATTTTACTTCTCATATAAAAAGTTACTACCATTAAGTGAGCTGCAAAAAATACGGTAAGTTCAAACATAATGGGAATAAATGCAGGCATATTCTGATATAAGTAAAACTAGGTTTCCCCCCAATATTTTTGAGGCCAGTCCTGAATCATCATATAGTTCATCATCAGTACAGCAACAGTTAAACCTATAATCCATATATGAAAGATGTAATTGCAATTCGTGTTGGTGCCAAGTCCTACAGCTTATCTAAGCCATGAACTGGGAATGGCGTATAAACCTCATGAATATATGATAACTTTTCTGCACGGGTTTGTTTTACCGCCTGGATCAACAGATCATCATCTGTATAAATAGCGTGTATCTTTTTTGAAGCCATAACTATTTTTTGTTTTTAAGTTAGTTTGTGCCTGTCCAGCCCAATCGTCGCGCTTGCCCTTCCAGGGAAATCAACTAATAATTCGTCTAATAAGTCGTATTCTCGTTCTGTCATTCTACTCACCTGTTCAAAAGTAAAAATACCCAATTGGTGTAGTTTTTGCTCCATAACGGGCCTACTACCGCTTATCTTTTTAAGATTATCCTGTTCTGAATTGCAGGATCAAAAGTTCCCAATATTTGCCAGCAGATTATCTATTTTTCCTTCTTAGCTTCAGAATTTACAATCTACATGTTCTTCAGTCATCCTCGTGATTTACCAGAACCGAAAAATGCTTTCTTCAACATTTGCAGCAGGCTCCAGCATCACCGTGGATATTCTTCAACTGTTTATCTGCCTGTTGATCATCACCATGTTCGGCCGTAATTTCTTAAAACTTGCTCCAGAAGATTTCAAAATTGTTTTTACCTCTGCCTGTGCAATTACTGGGAATGTACGTGCATACAAAAGGAAAAGCACAAAGAAGAATCCTATAGTACCAATAAATATTCCTATATCTACAAAGGTTGGTTGAGAACATTGTCCAAGAAGAAGTCAATCTGATCTTTACTCAAATCCAGCAACAATAATATCAAAACGCTCAAACCACATCCCAATGTTTATAACAAGTGCTACAATAGAAAGTCCACATAATATTTCTTCTCAATTTTTTCACCCAAAGTGAAAGTGGCACAATAAAGTTACAGATAATCAACGCCCAAAATGCCCACCAGTAAGGTCCAGTTGCTGCACCAAATGAAAGATATGTATAGTTTTCATACGCAATACCTGAGTACCAACCGATAAAATATTCAGTTAATATATGCTACAGTTACAATACCACCTGTAAGCAAGATTACTTTGTTCATATATTCAATATGAAGAACAGTTATATAATCTTCAAGATTAGAAACTTTACGCATTATAATAAGTAGCGTTTGCACCATCGCAAATCCAGAAAAGATCGCACCCGCCACAAAATAAGGAGGGAAAATAGTACTGTGCCATCCCGGAACTACCGAAGTAGCAAAGTCAAAAGATACGATGGTGTGAACAGAAAGCACTAAGTGGCGTTGCCAAACCTGCCAAGAACCAAGAGATACCTCTTCAAAACGCTGCCAGTCTTTTACACGACCGCTCCATCCAAAACTAAGAATACCATATATTTTTTTCTGAAATGGGCTTTGTGGTCCTATCTCGAATCATCGCAAAATCAGGCAATAATCCTGTCCACCAGAAAACCAATGATACTGAAAGATAAGTTGAAATCGCAAAAACGTCCCAAAGTAATGGTGAGTTGAAGTTCACCCAAAGTGATCCAAATTGGTTAGGAATTGGAAGTACCCAATATGCCAACCAAGGACGACCCATGTGAATAATAGGAAAAAGCCCCGCCTGAACAACCGCAAAGATTGTCATTGCTTCTGCAGAACGGTTAACGGCCATTCTCCATTTTTGACGGAAAAGTAATAATACCGCAGAAATAAGTGTACCGGCGTGACCAATACCTACCCACCAAACAAAGTTTGTGATATCCCAAGCCCAACCAATGGTCTTGTTCAATACCCCAAACCCCTATTCCTGTTGATACTGTATATATTATACAACCCAACCCCCATAAAAATGCTACAAGGGCAATAGTAAAAACAATCCACCAAGATTTATTGGCCTTTCCTAAAACTGGGAGCACCTACATCTACACTGATGTCGTGATAGGATTTTCTCCCAATAACTAAAGGCTCTCTTATAGGTGCTTCGTAGTGTGACGACATATTTAATTCTTGATTATAATTGGTTCTTGACTACAATTTTTATGACTTCCGTTGTATTCTTTACTTATCACTTGGTACACACATTTGGTTTGTCCCACATTCTTCCAAAAGATGATACATACGTCTTTTGTCCTTCATTTTCACGATCTTCTGATTCCTTATCATTTACATCTCCAAATACCATCGCTCCAGTTTCACAGGCGTTTGAACAAGCTGTATCGAATTCACCGTCTTTTACTGGTCTTCCTTCCAGCTTAGCATCAAGAATTGTTCTTTGGGTCATTTGAATACACATAGAACATTTTTCCATAACCCCACGAGAACGCACAGTCACATCTGGGTTAAGCACCATTCGACCTAAGGTCATTGTTCATATTGTAATCAAACTCATCATTTTCATTGTATAAAAACCAGTTGAATCGACGTACTTTATATGGACAGTTGTTTGCACAGTAACGAGTACCTACACAACGGTTATAAGCCATCTGTTTTGACCTTGACGCCCGTGTGATGTTGCAGCTACAGGACAAACAGTTTCACAAGGTGCGTGGTTACAGTGCTGACACATTACAGGCTGAAATGCAACCTGCGGATTTTCATAAGATGCAACTTCAACCACTTTATTAACTATCAAATGCAGGCAAGTTTTCAAGGGCTTCAATTTCTTCTTTGAAAGTATTCTTCAGCAGAATAATATCTATCGATACGCAACCAGTGCATATCACGGAATTTTCTAACTTCCTCTTTACCAACAACAGGAACATTGTTTTCAGCGTGACAAGCTATTACGCAAGCGCCACAACCTGTACAAGCATTTAAGTCTATCGAAAAGTTAAAGTGATGGCCCTACAGTTTCGTCAAAAGGCTCCAAATATCTGCCTTTTTATCACGAACTGATATTTCATTATGATCATAATCAGTTACTGGAACAGAATTCCAATATTCTTTATCTTTTGTGTTGAAAATTTCAAGTGTTGTTTCTTTTATAATATCTTCACTTCGACCCGCCATAGTACTTTGCAACTGCACACAAGCAAATTCGTGCATTCCGCTAGCTTTCTCAATGGAAACTTTTTGAATATTAGAGAAATTCTGGTAAAGTGGATATGCATTTACACCTGTTTGCATTTCTTCTTGAATAGAAGCAGTTCTGCCATAGCCCAATGCCAAACCTACAGAACCTTTAGCTTGTCCTGGTTGAATAATTACCGGAACATTTTCAAGAACTGTATTACCAACTTTTACATTAACATAGCTACCATTTAAAGCTCCATTGGAAACATGTGTATTCTCAAGATCCAATGCTTCAGCATCAGTTGCGGAAACAGTAAGGTAGTTGTCCCAAGAAGCTCTTGTTATCGGATCCGGGAACTCCTGTAGCCAAGGGTTGTTGGCTTGTTGACCATCTCCCAAACCTGTTGAAGTATATAAAGTAAGGTCATATCCACCTTCCGCATAAAAGCTGAAAGCGCACCATTGGAAGTACCTTCTTCCATCGCGCCATTTCCTTGTGCGGCTGGTTTTACTTCTTCCATTACCATTTCAACATCACTGGCAATAAAACCATCGTGAAGTGCTTGGTTCCAAGAACCACCCGCCAATATGGAAGTAGTCCAGTTCTCCTTTATATAATCGTAATATTTTTTTGAATTGCCTGTCCACTGTAATAATACTGTCTTGAAATTGACGCGTATTAAATAAAGGACGGATAGTTGGCTGTGCAAGGCTATAGGTGCCTTTTTTAATTTGCGCATCACCCCAAGATTCTAAATAATGAGGAGTAGCGGCAACCATTTTTGCAAGGGAAGCAGTTTCATCCTGTTTCATTGCAAATGCAAGGGTCATTTCAAGTTTCTTATAACCTTCTGCAAATTCTTTATTATTTGGCAAAGAATAAATTGGATCAACTCCTACAGTAATCAACCCTTTAATACTACCAGAAATAACACCATTAACCACGTTCATCACTTCGGTATTGCTTGCCTTGTCTTGTAAGCAATGGTTTGTTGGCGTCCATTGCCTCGCTGTTGGCATTAAAATTCAAAGCCATGGTTTGGGAAGCAACATCTGGCAAATTAGTTACCAACAATGCTTTGCTTCCGGCTTTTTGTAGTTGTGCTTTTGCTTTGTTTACGGCATCAGCAATATTTTCTGGCAAGCCTGAAGCGCTTCCGCCTGTCAAAGCTTTTAAAATTTCTAATTGCTGTGAAGGTGTGGCAGGAACACGTTTGTCTGCTTTTCCACCAGTCAATGTCAAGTTAGCTTCAAACTGAATGTGTCGGGACATTTTTCCGTTTTTAGGAACACGTCCTTTTGCATAGCCTTTACTATAGGATCCCCCTTGCCAATCACCTAAGAAATCAGCTCCCACAGAAACAATTACTTCCGCTTTTGAAAAATCATAATCCGGAAGGGCTCGAGTTCCGTATTTATTCTGAAAAGCATCCAAAGCTCCTGAACAGGAAATGGCATCGTAGACAACGTGACGAATGTTTGGATATTTCGAAGTAAATTCAGAAATCAATTTTGAAGTAGATGGACTTGCGAATGTTTGCGTAAGCAAAACCATATCTTTACCAGCCATTTCATTCATTTTCTTTGCAACAGCAGTATCAAACTCTGGCCAGCTAACTTCAGCACCGTCCACCATTGGGCCGGTCAATCTATTTTTATCATACAATGAAAGAACTGAAGCACTACACACGTGCATTTACGCTTCCACCATTTACTGCCAAATTATTTCTTTCAATTTTAATAGGTCGGCCTTCGCGTGTCTTCACCAAAATATTGGCAAAATCAAAACCATCAGCCATTGTGGAAGCGTAGTAATTTGCTATTCCAGGAACTATTTCATCCGGCTGAACCACATAGGGAATTGATTTAATCACAGGTCCCTCACATGCTGCCAAAGTTGCAGCAGCAGTTGTAAAGCCCACATATTTTAAGAAATCACGACGCGTGGTTGAAGAAGACTTCCAACGCTTCCTTATTGCCAAGAAATTCGTCTGTTGGAATTTCGGTTACAAACTCATTGTCCTGTAGTGCCTTTACAATTGGGCTGTCTTCGTTCAGCTCTTCAACACTTTTCCAGTATTTCTTGTTTGATGCCATATTAGTATATGTAATAATCTTTTTAATTAATTAATAGTGACATTTGCCACATTCCAATCCGCCCATTTCGGCAATTGTCAGCTTTTCAACTCCATACTTTTTTGAAAGCTCTTCGTGTATCTTGGCATAATATTCATTGTCTTGCAAATTCACGTTTGTTGCTCTATGACAATTGATACACCAACCCATTGTAAGTGGAGCAAATTGTGAAACAACTTCCATTTTCTGAATCTCACCGTGGCAAGTTTGACAAGCCACACCGGCAACTGTTACGTGCTGTGAGTGGTTGAAATAAACAAAATCAGGAAGATTGTGGATACGAACCCATTTTACAGGTTCGGTTTTGCCCGTATATTGCTGATTGGCAGCATCCCAACCTACAGCTTTGTATAGTTTTGCGATCTCGCCATCATAAAATTCTTTTGAATATTCAGGAGTAGCGGTTTCTGGAGCAACTTCTGCAATATTTTTGTGACAGTTCATACACACATTCAAAGAAGGAATTCCAGAGTGTTTACTCTTTCTTGCCGAGCTGTGGCAGTAATTACAATCAATTTGGTTATCGCCCGCGTGTATTTTATGTGAATAGTGGATTGGCTGTACAGGAGCATAACCTTGATCAACACCCACTTGCATCATATAGCCATAAGCAAAATAACCGGCAGCAAGGATTAAGAAGATTGAAAATACCAAAACCAGAAACTGGTTTTGAACAAAAGCTTTCCAAATTGGAGTTCGCTTTTCTTTTTCTTCATAAACCACTCCGTTTGCCTCAGCAATTCTTTTTAAAGTGTTTGTCACCAAGAAAAGCATTATTACCAACAATAAGAAGATAAGCGCCAAAGCACTTAAAACCAAACTATTTGAAACCCCGCCAGTATCTTGGCCACCACCATCTGCAGGAGTTACAACTGCCGCAGTGGGTTCAGCTTTTGGTTGACTGGTATAAGCAAGAATATTATCAATATCTGTTTCTGAAAGCGCAGGAAAAGCTGTCATTACAGTTTTGTTGTTTGCTTCAAAGATTTTTACAGCAGTTGGATCACCCGAGGCAATTAGCGCGGAACTATTGTGAATCCATTTGTAAAGCCAATCTCTATCATATTTACTTGCAACATTCCGCAGAGCTGGGCCAACAGCTTTCGCATCCAGCTTATGACAAGCAGCACAGTTTGCCTTAAACAAGGACTCTCCCGCAGCAACATCTCCACCAGCATTGGCAGGAGCGTCTGCTGGAGGCGCAGCGGCTTCAGTAGCAGTAGCTTTCTCAGCAGCGTTATCCTGAGAATATATGGTAGTTGAAAAAGTTAGTAAAAACACTAACAAAAGAAATGGCAATTTTGAGCGTAGATGTATAAAATTCACCTTTTTCATACTAATTGTTAAATTATGGTCGATAGATTGGCACAGAATTAGTTACACCTAAATGTATTTTTAATCCTTATTTTTACCCAAATAAAGGCACAAAAGTACATTATAAAGTCGATTTTGAAAATGCAAACAAAGTGTTAACTATCAATTTATATTTATTCTAAATAATATTTCGACCTTCTGCAAAGTTATTAAGTTTTACATTTGCAATAAACTTATATTTATATGAACCCACGAACATTTCTCAAACTTTTTATTGCCAGCATTTTAATGATTTTTATTTCCGGAAAAGCCGTTGCCCAAAGCGCTACATTAACCGTAAATCAAGATTCAAAAATCACACAGTTGCTTGAATTGAAGAAGGAATTGGAAAAAGGCCGTGAGTTTTCAGACGGATATACCATCCAGTTATATTATGGCGAATTGGACAAAGCAAACCAAACACTAAGAAAATACAAGGGAAGCTATAGCAATTGGCCTGCCTCCATTGAATATGAAACTCCAAATTACAAAGTTTGGGCAGGTAATTTTTCATCACGTATTGAAGCTGAAAGGGCGCTTATTGACATTCAAAAAAGTTTTTCGTCTGCATTTATATTAAAACCCGAAAGAAGGAAATAAAAAAACCTAAAGCCTTAAACTTCTTTCGGCAGAAAAAGCTGATTTGTTCATTTTTTCATCCCTAAAAGTATTATCATATTTATTTGAATTACCATTTGGACCAAACCAATTTTTAACTCTATTGTAATCCAAATAATAACTTATTCGTAATGAAAGACTGTTAAGTTGAGGCTCGTCAAACAAGTTTTTGAAGTTGTTTGAGAAATTTACTCGGGAATCGCCCACATAACTATCCATCGCATTTCTGTATAAAAGTGTAAGCTGACTTCCTGGGGCAAACCAACATGAAAAGCGAAGATCTATGTTCCAATTGTTATATGTTGTGTTATTGCCTTCATTATATACTGAATTTTCAAAGAGCTCTCCATTATTTTGTAAAGTAAAAAATTGACTGTACTCAACTTCGGAATAATAGTGGCGAAATGCTAGATTTAGAGCCATTTTGTTATTAAAGATATATTGCGATTCCATCGAATTTATAACCGTATTTCTATCGCGTTTCCCAAAAATTATTTCGTCACTAACAATATCTACAAAACCTTCTTCTTTGTCAGAAAGAATCACATTTGAACTTAGAAACATTTTCAATTTATCTGAAACACGATATTTTGGACCAAACTGAAGGCGAAGTTCTCCACGTCCTTTTTCATTATATTTATACCAATCAATGGTTGCATCTACCGCCAATTTTTTTCTATAATCTGAAGAAATCCACCCCCAAGCATCATAATAATCCGGCACTTTTACATACCTGTCTGCAACCCTCGGCTCGTAAATATCGTTCGTCCCAAAAGGGGTCATTTCAAAACCTCCGCCAAAACCTATAAATTTCTTTGTGGTGAAACTGGAATTGAAATTGAATAAAAAGTTATTGTAAAGATCTGTTTCCAATCTTCGGGTGTAATTAATATTGAAGTTTAAATATAAATTATTTAAAAAACCTTTTGGCTGAAGGTAACGATATCCGTAATAACCCGAATAATTAATAAAATTTGTATTGCTGGAATAGCCCAAATCATTGATGTCATAATCAATTGTGCGGAAATTTATTTCGCCGCTAATACGATGTTTGCCATTAATTTTTTGAATTCCTGCGCGGCCTTCCATTCCAAATTTTGTGGAATCTTCTTTTACCCAGCTTCCTTCTGCATTTGCAAAATAATTAAGCGTATTTTTTTTGTTAGTTAAATCCATATACAAACCCGTTGCATTGGCATCCCGAAAATCTCCTTCGCGGACTACATTGGTATTCACGAAAGAAACGGAGGAATTATCACCAAAACGCTGGTCCAAAACCAAAACATTGTAGTTTGCTAAAGGCTCCACCAATTCTTTTCTGGTTTCAGTGGTTTCTGTATTTTTTATATTGGCATAGGTTCTTTCGGTAATCGCGTTGAAAACCCCAATACCTAAATTACCTTCGGTTCTTCCTGAAATTTTGAAGGCATTTATAAGATCTACTGCAACTGGAAAATTTTCTATTTCTTCATTTTCGGAAAGACTTGGAAATCCAGAAGGGTAACCACCCACACGACGTGAATAGAAAAGATTTCCTTTTGTGAAAAGCTCCGTGCCTTCCGTGAAAAAGGGTCGGTTTTCTTCATATTGCACTTCAAAAGCAGAAAGATTCAAAACCTGTGCATCAAATTTAGATTGCCCAAAATCTGGAATCAGAATCATATCTAGGGTAAAAGCATCGTTTATTCCATATTTAAGATCCATTCCGCCATTAAAAATCGTTTCAGTCTTTCCGTCAAAATCATTAACATAGGTAGAAACATAAGGTTGAAAAGAAAGTCTTGTGGGCGATTTAATGTTCTCAATTCCATAGATTTCACCATCGTAAATTGAAAAAGCACCCTTGGTATTATCAACATGGCTCCAGCTATAACGAGTTCGGCTTCGCCGTACTTCGCGCTCCATATTTAAGCCCCACAATTGTACATTTTTATTGGAGAAGCGAATTTCAGAATAGGGGATGAATATTTCCGCCACCCAGCCATTATCATTTATTTGCACTTCGCTATACCATATTCCATTCCACGAATTGTCTTCGTTTTCATTTGTCATTTTGGCATCGTACTGCACCCCAGCAGCTGTCACTATAAATTGTAAACTTTGCTGTCTGTCGTTATAACCATTTAAAAGGACAAAGAAAAAATCGTCATTACCAATGCCGTCTCGTTCCGTAAGTTCCTTCAAAATTTTATCAGGCTCGGGATCTTTCATTGTCGCGCCAAAATAGATACCTAGATCGTCGTACACAATTTTCACTTCCGTTTTTAAACTATCGGGAATCGGTTTTCCATTATTGGGTTGGCGTTCTATAAAATCAGTTGCGATTGGGGCATTTTGCCATGCAGCATCATTTAATATCCCATCAATTTTTGGAGCTTCTGTAATTCGTGGAATTGTTATTTTTTTTCTTGGAATGCTGTCAGAAGTTTGAGCACTCATAGAAAACCCGAAGCTTAGTAATGAAATAAATAATAAAGGTCTAAAGAAAAAATTCATTTGGAAAGTTTCTTAATAGACACCTAAAAAAATTAGATGTTACAGTCCGCTTTAAAATTTCAATTTAGATCGTAATAAAAAACGACCTGAGAAATTGATTTTCAGGTCGTTTAAATTTATTGCTCTGTTGAATTATTTCAACTTTTTCTTAACCGCAACTTCTTGGAAAGCTTCAATAACATCATTCTCATAAATGTCATTGTAGTTTTTGATTTGAATACCGCAATCGTATCCTTTTGCAACTTCCTTCACGTCATCTTTAAAACGCTTCAAGGAAGCAAGCTCTCCAGTGTAAACTACAACGCCTTCACGTATAATTCGGATTCCAGAGTTTCGGAATATTTTTCCGCTAGTAACCATACATCCTGCAATAGTACCCACTTTTGAAATTTTAAAAGTTTCACGAATTTCAGCTGTACCCGTAATTTCTTCTTTCATTTCCGGTGAAAGCATTCCTTCCATCGCATCTTTCACGTCGTTTATTGCGTCGTAAATGATGGAATAAGTGCGGATATCAATTTCTTCCTTATCTGCAATCTGGCGTGCGTTGCCCATTGGGCGAACGTTGAAACCAATAATGATAGCATCGGAAGCCGAAGCCAACAATACATCGCTTTCGGTAATTGGACCAACTGCTTTGTGAATAATATTTACTTGAATTTCTTCAGTAGAAAGTTTTAATAACGAATCTGTCAATGCTTCCACAGAACCGTCAACGTCACCTTTAAGGATAATATTCAATTCTTTAAAGTCACCAAGGGCGATACGTCTTCCAATTTCATCAAGTGTAATGTGTCGCTGTGTTCTAACAGACTGCTCACGCTGAAGCTGTGTGCGTTTTGTTGCAATTGTTTTTGCTTCGCGTTCGTCATCAAATACATTGAATTTATCACCAGCTTGTGGCGCGCCGTCCAAACCAAGCACAGAAACTGGCGTTGATGGTCCAGCTTCCTTAACGTTGTTGCCACGCTCATCTTGCATAGCTTTAACTTTACCACTATGCTGACCTGCTAGAACGTAATCCCCTACTTTAAGGGTTCCGCCCTGAACTAATACAGTTGAAACATATCCACGACCCTTGTCAAGGAATGCTTCTACAACAGTACCGTTTGCTTGGCGATTCGGGTTTGCTGTTAATTCAAGTAACTCTGCTTCAAGTAATACTTTTTCAAGCAATTCTTTTACGCCGTCTCCAGTTTTTGCAGAAATGTCATGCGATTGTATTTTTCCGCCCCAATCTTCTACCAAAAGGTTCATTTGAGCAAGTCCTTCTTTAATTTTTTCAGGATTTGCGTTGGGTTTATCTATTTTATTTATTGCGAAAACTATTGGAACACCTGCTGCTTGCGCATGGCTGATTGCTTCCTTAGTTTGTGGCATAATGTCATCATCCGCTGCAACTACAATAATTGCAAGGTCAGTAACCTGAGCTCCACGGGCACGCATTGCGGTAAACGCTTCGTGACCAGGAGTATCAAGGAATGCTATTTTTTGCCCGCCATCCAGTTCAACACCGTATGCACCAATGTGCTGTGTGATTCCACCAGACTCGCCAGCAATCACATTTTCTTTACGGATATAATCCAAAAGTGATGTTTTACCGTGGTCAACGTGACCCATTACGGTAACAATAGGAGCACGTGGCTCAAGATCTTCTACAGCATCAACTTTTTGATCAATTGATTCTTCAATATCGGCAGTTACAAATTCTACTTCATAACCAAATTCTTCAGCAACTATGCTTAATGTTTCAGCATCGAGACGTTGGTTCATTGTTACCATCATTCCCAATGACATACAGGCAGAGATAATTTTGGTAACCGGAACATCCATCATCGTAGCCATTTCACTAGCTGTAACGAATTCTGTAACTTTTATAAATTTGCTGTCCGCTTCTTGTTGTGCTAGAGTGTCCTCAGATTTTTGACGGTGGGTATCTCGCTTTTCACGACGGTATTTTGCACCTTTTCCTTTTGAGGATTTACCTTGAAGTTTTTCAAGGGTTTCACGCACTTGTTTTTGAACTTCTTCTTCGCTTGGCTCTTCTTTTGGAGTATTGCTTCGTCCTTTTCTTGCAGGCCCGCGATTGTTATCCTTATTGAAGTTGTTTCCTCCACCAGCAGTTCCAGGTTTTGGAGCCTCTTTGCTTATACGGCGTCTTTTCCCTTTTTTATCTTTTTTATCGTCAGGCTTGGTGTCCTTCTTCTTTTCAGGTTTTTTGAATTGGGTAAGATCAATTTTTTGACCTGTAAAGTTTGGACCGTCCAATTTACGATATTGTGTTGTTACTGTATCTGACTCTTTTGTGCTTTTGCCTCCTTAGTTTCTCTTCTTTTGCATCAGGAGTTTCTTTGGCTTTTTCAGCCAGGTTTCTCAACCTTTTCTTCCTTTATAGGTTCAGCAGGTTTTTCTTCTATCTTCTCTTTTTAGGTTTTTCCGCCATAACTTCGGTTTTTCTGCAATTGCTTCTTTTTGCTTCTTTAATTTCTTTAGCCTCGACTGGTTTTTCTTCAGCCTTTTCCTCTCTTTCTTGGCTTTTCCAGCGTCTAAATCAATTTTTCCCACTTGTTTTGGACCGTTCAGCTTGGCTTCAGCTTTTATAACTCGGGAAGCCTCTTCCTTTTTTATGTTTTTCTTCCAGCTCACGTTCACGCTCCAAACGAAATTCTTCCTTTTCCTTGCGTTTTTCCTCACCTACTTCCTTGGAAGCTACTTTTTTACTCTTGTCGGTTTCAAATTCTTCAAAAAGAACTTCGTACTCTTCACCCGTTATTTTGGTGTTCGGACGTGCGTCCACATCGAACCCTTTGGAACTCAAAAATTCCACGGCACGATCCAACGAGATGTTGAACTCACGTAATACCTGACTTAGTCTTTTCGTTTTTACTTCAGCCATAAATGCTTTTTCCTATTTTGTCTTTTTAAAAAATTTGTATAAAAGTAATTAAAGTTTTAACTACTCTTCAAATTCTTCTTTTAATATATTTATTACATCACGAATGGTCTCTTCTTCCAAGTCGGTTCGTTTTACCAAATCGTTGATGTCGTGCTCCAGATATACTTTTAGCAGTATCCAAGCCAATTTTATGGAATTCCTGAATTATCCATCCTTCTATTTCATCAGAAAATTCGCTCAATTCAACATCTTCTTCAGCACCTTCGCGAAGTACATCTATTTCATAACCCGTTAATTGTCCGGCCAAGCGAATGTTGTGCCCGCCACGACCAATTGCTTTACTTACTTCTTCTGGACGAAGAATAACCTCAGCACGTTTTTTAACCTCATCAATTTTTACCGATGTAACCTTTGCAGGGCTAAGTGCTCGGGTTATATACAAGGTAAGGTTGCTGGTATAATTAATTACGTCTATATTCTCGTTGCCAAGTTCACGAACAATTCCGTGAATTCTAGATCCTTTCATACCTACACAAGCACCCACTGGGTCAATACGATCATCGTATGAATCTACTGCCACTTTTGCTTTTTCGCCCGGAATTCTAACAACCTTTTTAACAGTAATCAAACCGTCAAAAACCTCTGGAATTTCCTGTTCAAATAACTTTTCAAGGAAAACTGGATTTGCACGGGACATGATAATTGTTGGCTTGTTTCCTTTCAAATCCACACTTTCAATAATTCCACGAACGTTGTCTCCTTTTCTGAAAAAATCTGAAGGGATTTGTTTTTCCTTCGGAAGAATTATCTCATTCCCATCATCATCCAACAAAATAACAGCACGATGACGAATGTGATGCACTTCTGCAGTATAAATTTCACCTTCAAGATCCTTGAACTGCTTATAAATAATAGTATTGTCGTGTTCGTGTATTTTTGAAATAAGGTTTTGACGAAGCGCCAAAATTGAACGACGACCAAGATCAATCAATTTCACTTCTTCCGAAACATCTTCTCCAATTTCAAAATCGGGCTCGATTTTTTGTGCTTCGCTTAATGAAATTTCCTCGTTTGGGTCTTCAACTTCACCATCGGCTACCACTATACGGTTTCTCCAAATTTCAAGATCGCCCTTGTCTGGGTTCACAATAATATCAAAGTTGTCGTCGCTTCCGTATTTTTTCTTCAGTGCGTTTCTGAAAACGTCTTCAAGTATCGCCATTAGCGTTACTCTGTCTATTTGTTTATCGTCTTTAAATTCCGAAAAAGAATCGATCAGTGCTAAATTTTCCATATCAATCCAATTAAAATGTTATCATCACTTTTGCTTCTACTATATCTTTATAAGGCAAGGTTACCTCTTTTTGAACGGTCACTTTTCCTTTACCAACAGGTTTGGGCTCGCGCGCAGACCATGTTAAGGTACAACTTTCGTCGTTTGCGGAAATAAGTTCCCCTTCAATTTTTTCTTCTTTTTTGGTTTTTACCCTTAGGCTTCTCCCAATATTTTTCTTGAACTGCCGCGGCAATGTCAACGGTTCCGAAGCTCCGGCTGACATAACTTCCAAAGAAAAGTCATATTCCTCACGGTCCAAATTGTGTTCAATTGCACGGCTAACCGCAATACAATCTTCTACTGTAACGCCTTTATCGCCGTCCAGAATGACCCGTATTTGGTTGTCTTCAGAAATATTTAGGTCGATCAAAAACAGTGATTTGTTTTCATCTAGCGCACTTTCCAGCAGTTGTGCTACTTTTTCACGCATCATTTTAAGCTATAAAAAGAGGGGACTTTAGTCCCCTCAGATATTTTCGTATCAAATTCGGTGCAAATATACTACATTTTTTAATATTATAAAAACCAAGCGCAAACGATTTATTTTTGTAATTTAATGGTTCAAAAAAAATCAAAAAAACTAATCAATTTATGAAACGTATCCTTGTCCCAACAGATTTTTCCGAACAAGCAGAAAATGCACTAAAAGTAGCCGTAAAGCTTTCAAAAAAACACGATAGTGAAATTTACGTGCTCCACTCCATGGAGGTGCCACTTCACCTTGCTTCATCATCAGATTCTGGAAGCCTTCCTGAATCTTTGTTTTTTATTAAGCTTGCCGAAAAACGGTTTAAGGACTTGAGAAAGAAATCATATTTAGAAGGAATTACCCTAAATGAAGCTATAGGCCATAACGAAATTTATGAAGACATTGAAGAGGCATGCAAGAAAAATAATATAGACCTTATAGTAATGGGCTCCACTGGCGCAAGTGGTTTTAAGGAAATGTTTGTGGGTAGCAATACTGAAAAAGTTGTGCGGACTTCCAAAATTCCCGTGCTTGTAATAAAAAATAATCATCCAGAATTTAATATAAGTGATTTTGTTTTTGCTACCGATTTTTCCGAAGAAGGCCGTGGCTCATTAGACAAAGCTCAAAAGTTTGCCAAAAAAGTTGAAGCAAAAATGCATTTGCTTTTCGTGAACACTCCCGCTGACTTTAAGACCTCTGCACAAGCACAGATTATTATGGAAAATTTCGTGAGGGGAATGGGGGTGGAAAACTACACACTCAACATTTATAACGACACTTCCGTAGAAAAAGGTATTCTCAATTTTGCACAACAGATTAATGCACAATTGATAGGAATGGGCACACACGGCCGCAAAGGCATTTCGCATTTCTTTAACGGAAGCATCAGTGAAGACATGGTAAACCACGCCAATATGCCTGTGATAACCTTTAAAATTTAAATGAAGTATTTGTTTCTTGCAGCATTGTTTTTTTCTATTGGCTGCAAAAAGCATGGAGTTAAACAGCAACCTGAAATTGATATAATTAGCGAAGAACCTCCAATCGTTATAGACATAAAGCCTGAGCTTCCCGAAGGAGCCGTTACAGCGGATTTTTTCGGGAATCGGGATTCTATTTATGCATTTGTCAAAAAAATAGATGCTATTAACGAAGTCACTTTTATTGGTTTTGAAAACGAACAATTACCCGAAATTAATATTCCAGAAAGTATAGGTGCAGATCTTCAGCTTTTGAAGCTTAAAAATTTCGGCAATGATATTTTATTGGTAAATGCAAAGCTGAAAGACACAAACTTTAATGAGTACTATCTCTTTGTTTGGAGAGATTCTGTCTGGAAACAACCCGTAAACCGTTTTGATATCCATAAAAGTAATATGACGGATACCTTAATCCCAATAAGTAACAATCCAAAAGACAGTACGCAACTATTACGCTACTACTCTGTTTTTGATATGGACCGAACGAGTGAGAAAAAATACAGTTGGAAACTTATGCAGGAAAGCGTTCCAATTAGTAAATAATAAAATTATATCTATAAAAAAAAGAACGACCCGTAGTAGGGCCGCTCCAATTATGCTTGAATTGCTAAGTTTATTCTTTTATAAACTTTTTTACTTCTGTATTGCCGTTTCCATCTTCAATTTTTAAAAAGTAGAGGCCACTCACGAGTTGGGAGACATCTATGGAGGTTTGATCTTTAAGTGCTGCAGTTTGGGTGCTTAACAGTTTGCCCGCTATGTTGAAGATTTTTAGTTTTAAATTACTTGCGATGTTTTTTGAACTTAAAAACAATTCATTTTTAACCGGGTTGGGAAATAGTGCAAATTGAGATATTGCATTATAATTAATACTTAATGCAGCATTGCCATATATTGCAATATCCCCCTCAAGATTAGTAATGGTAAGCATACGAGTATCATTGGCCCCAAGATCTAGCAAATAATCAAATGTCTTATCGCCTAATAATCCATCACGATAAAAGCCCATGGTATAATGTTCCTCGAAAATTTGGGTCTCTGGGAAAAAGCAATTATATTCAAGAATTCCAAAATTACCCATTGTAAAAGAAACATTTGAAAAGTTACTAATTTCACTCGTATAATAATTACAAGGAAATGTGTTTAATAAATCTACGGCCAATGATAAGGGAACAGTATCTACTTGCCCATTATTAGGTATAGTTACGTTAGCTCCATCTACAGTAAGCTCCATTAAAAACCAATCGGTATCAAAAAGAACGGGATCCTGCGCAAAGCTTATTGCGCTAAAGTTAAATATTAGAATATATAGTATTGTTTTCATAATTTATTCCTTTAAAAACTTTTTCACTTCTGTATTCCCGTCCTTATCTTCAATGTTTAAAAAGTAGAGGCCACTCAGGAGTTGGGAGACATCTATGGAGGTTTGGTCTTGATGTGCTACTGTTTGGGTGCTTAACAGTTTGCCTTCTATGTTGAAGATTTTCACATTTAGGTTTCCTCTGGTGCTTTTTGAATTTAGAAACAGCTCGTTTTTTGCGGGGTTTGGAAATAGTGTAAACTGAGAGAGTGTATTATCCTGGATGCTTAATGCCGCGTTGCCATATATAGCAACATCTCCTTCTGGATTGGTAATGGTGAGCATTCGGGTATCGTTGGCTCCAAGCTCCAATTGATAATTAAAAGTTTGACCAATCAAATCTATTTGGAAAAAATTATAGAAATAAATTTCTTCAAAATTCAAGGTTTCCGGTAAAAAACAATTATACTCTAAAATTGCCCAATCACTTGTAATAAATGTAGAATTTGTTAAATCATTAATCTCAATACTTAACAAATTACACGGTTGTGTGCTCATGCCAAACTCCAAGAAGTCCAATGGAACATTATTAATTTCTCCATTATTTGGTATAAAAACGTTAGCTCCATCAGAAGTAAGTTCCATTAAAAACCAATTTGTTTCAAAAAGAAGAGGGTCTTGCGCAAAGCTTATTGCGCTGATGTTAAATAGTAATATGTATAATAGTGTTTTCATAATTGAATTATTTTAGGGGTTATTGTTTTGCAAGATTTTTGGAATCGGTTATCTCACCATCGCATACCAGGGCAACGGTATATAGGCCAGAGGAATAGGCGGAAACATTTAGATTGATGCTTGTTTCGTTTACATCCAGAATATAATTGTTTGATATACCTGTGAGGTGCTCACCACCATAAGATAGGCAGAAGTGGCCTCATCTGCAATATAGTTTACGGTTATCTGGCTGCTTGCGGGGTTGGGCATCAGACTTTCCAATTTATATGGATTTACCGTCACTTCCACCTCATCGTAATCTTTATAGCCATCATTATCGGTAATAATTTCAAGTTTGTAGGTCTTAGTAACATCTGGAGAAACGGTAAGGTCTGTACCCGTATAAATTAGGTTTCCGTCTGGGTCGTACCAGTTATAAACTGCCGCTTCGTTTATTTGCGCAGCGCTAATGGTTACGCTCTCGCTCCTGTCAATTGTTTCATCGTTCCCTGCATCGGCATCAAAAACAGGCCTTGGGCGTTTGTGAATCTCATAGGTCTCACCGCCGATTACCTCATCTGTAACGGCATCGCGCTGGGCTGCGTGATATACAAAATCCTTTTTGACCGAGACTTGTGAGGTAAGGAAATTGAACTTTACGTTGACCGTCCCGATCTCGTTCGGGTCAAATATAATGTTGTTCAACGTCATATTATTGCCCGTGGCAATTCTTTTTTTGCTTGCCGCACTGGTCGTGGTAAAATTCTGTCCCTGCATTCCACCTCTTACCCATGCATCGTAAAAAACATCATCCATCTCTACGCTTACCTCTGCTTCTTCATAAATAGCTGGTCCCGTCTCATTGCTGTCCTTTGATAAATTGCAGGTTGAATGCCTTTGTCGTGAGAAATGGGTTGCCAACGGCAATTACGCCCCCGATCTGTGAAGGGACGTTAGGGAAAACATCAACCACGGTAGTGTTTTTCCAGGCTATGTTGTTATTGTTCTTTACGTTGTTTGTAATAATGCCATTCCTTCTGGAAAGGTCATGGGGTCATCCACAGATTTTATCCTTGCCAACAAACAGAAATGCCAGGGGTTTGGGTTAATGCCTATATAATCTTGGGGATTGGGAACTGATCCCATGGGAATTTGAGTATTTTGCTTTCTCCCGGGCCTAAAACAGGAATATTGAGCGTCCCTATTTCATCGCCCACCAACACAGGATTTGGATTATTTGGGTCCGGCATATAGAGTGTTCCGTTCCAATGGTCGGGCCAATAAAGGGAAGTACTTGCCTTGGCCCAATATAATTTAAGGTTGTCATTGCCTGAAGGAGCTTCACAACTGTTGTTTGTTACCCTTACATATACATAATTAGGACTGTTTGGGTCATATTTGGGGTTTTGGTGCACCGCTATCAAATCTCCATCATCTTGGTTGCGCACCCAGATATCCTCGCTCTGCCATAGGATTTCAGTGTTGGCATCCGGTTCCACAAAATCGTCCAGATTGGAGTTCTGCATCGCGAGGTCCAGCCCAGGGGTAGGGTTGACCATACAATCGGCTGTCTTGACGGCCCTGAAAGCGTTTATCCTTCCCGTGCCTAACAGGCCAAGATATTGCTGGTTATAGGGAATGTGGTAAATATCGTCCGCAGTGTTCCTGATAATGTCCTTTACCTGTTGCGCCGTAAAGTTGGGGTTTATGGAATAGATAAGGGCGGCAAGTGCAGAGACGACTGGTGCCGCCGATGAGGTATTTTGTTGAGCTCTATACCCGGATGGATAATTTACATAATCGTTCCAAGCAGAAATAATAAATTGGTTGGGCGCGCAAACATCCACTTTGTCGTTGTGAACGTTACTGTCTCCCGGAAAGCCATCATTTGGTCTACGTTCGTGACAATCTTTCCATGAATAGCCCCACATAACATCAAAACCAAGATTATGTATATAATCGATGGGATATCTGGAACCAACGGTGGTTACGGATAGGGTATTATCATAAGATGCAGGATAAAAATAATTAGTTGTTGATAGATTTCCTGCAGAAGCCACAATAAGATCACCACTTGCCGAAATTTCATCAATTACATCTTTATGGTCGTTATTATATCCCATAGCAAAACTAGCATTTATTACTTTTACGCCCGGATGCTGTGATACTAATAATAAACCTTCCATTAAATCATGGGGATAACCATTAGTATTGGCAAATACCAGTAACTCAGTATTCCATCCTGCAAGACTTGCCATACCAACACCATTATCTGTTAGTTGCAACTATTAAACTTGCTACAGAGGTTCCGTGGGAGGGTGGGCCACTAGACAGATTATATTCAAAAGCAATTTTTCCTGTAAATCCTCATGTCGGGGATTTACAGGGCCATCAGAAACTCCTACAAGTACATTTGGGTCTCCCTGTTCAATAGTCCAGGCAAGAGGCGCTTTCGTCATTTCCAATACGGGACTTTTTAAATTATCAAGGATAATCTCTATATAATCATTGGTATATATAGGAGGATTATCATCCGCTAACGCATAACTATTGTCAAATTCATTAACGTACAAAATTTCTGACCTCTGTATAAAGCCTGTAGTAACCTGAGTGGAATCTACTTCAATTAGATAGAGTCTTTGTAATCGAAGGCGTAACTGCTGTGGGAAAGGCTTTTTTAAATTCGTAAACAGGCATCGAATTCAAAAAAGTTTCAAAACTCTTGTTTGTGAGAGTAAATGTTCTTAGTTTCATTGGAATTTACCACCGATTGAATAGGGCCTAAATTGGCATTATTAGCAATTTCTAAATAACAATAATTCATAATTTTGCGCGCTAAGAAATATTGAATAAAAAGCCAACACAACAAAGATTAAAACTTTTTGAACGTGTGGGCATGTGGGCGTGTGGGCGTGTGGGCGTGTGGGCGTGTGGGCGTGTGGGCGTGTGGGCGTGTGTTTTCATAATTTAGTCGATTAAAGTTAGTTAATTTCTTAAAACTATGCCAAAATATTTAAAAATAAAAAGGGATTTTCCCTGTTTTTTATAGGGGGGTTTACCCTTTTTTATTAAGGAATTTTCTTACAGCTTTGTAAAGTCTTTAATTTGTCTGGAAGGAACCCGAAAGTCTTTAGCGATGGTCAATCAAGTCAATAGGTTTTCTGCTTAAGGGCGGAAAACGAAGCGATTCAATCTCTTCAGAAGAAGCAAACTCTATTTTAGGAGCAACACGTAATTTTGCCCTGAAATGGTCTTTTATTTCAAGCAATAATTCCTCTGAAATATTTTCCGAAGCTATTTTTATAAGGATTTCATCCGTACCCAATTCATTGTGGAAAATCTCGATTACATAACTTTCAATTCCCGAAAAATCATTGAGAATATTATACATGGCAGGCGGATACAGCGTTGTTCCTTTATATTTAATCATCTGCTTTTTGCGGCCTACAACGGGGCCCAAACGCAACGTATTTCTTCCACATTCGCACGGTTCATCATAGGCCTGCACCAAATCGCCCGTTTTAAAACGCAGTAAAGGCATAGCTTCAACTCCTAAAGTTGTGATGGTTAGTTCTCCAACTTCGCCATTTGGAGACAGGCAAATTGTTTTCATCGAGAATTTCAGCAATTATAAGTCCGGGGTGATGGTGGCCTCCTTTGTGCATTTCACATTCATTAAAAGCAGTACTCATTTCGGTGGAAGCATAGGTTGAAAAAAGTTCAATATCCCAATCCTTTTTAATCTTTCTCGCCAAAATATTCAATGAAAAATCCTGCTCACGAATGGGTTCCCCGATGCAGATTGCAGCCTTGACACCAGTATTTTTTAAATCGATATTGTGCTGTTGGGCATATTCAATCAATTTTAAAAGAAATGACGGAACAGTAATTAAATAGGTAGGTTTAAATTTCAAAATAGAATCCCACTGAAGCTCCGGAATACCCGAACCTACGCGAATAATACCCGAACCCAGTTTTCGAGCGCCCAAAAAATACGCCAATCCAGCCATAAAACGTCGGTCCATCGTTGTCATTAACTGCAAAGTATCTTCTTTGCCAACCCCGCAACAGGCGAAGGAAATTGCTTCGTTGTAAGCCAGTCGCTCCAAATCATTTATCGGTCAAAGCAAAAGTTACTGGGTCTCCCAAAGTACCCGAAGTGGTTACATAATCTATTATTTTCGATTTTGAAACACAAATGAAATCATCGTTGAATTTTTGAAGATCGTCTTTGGTTGTAATAGGAATTTGTTGCAAATCTTCCAGGGTTTTTATTTCTGAAAATTGAATATCATTCTCTTTGAAAAAACGTATATAAAATGGCGAATTCTCATTCAAATAGTGAAGCGTTTCTTTCAGTTTTTCTTCCTGAAAGGCTTTAATTTCTTCTTTCGATGCTTTTTCTATATCTGGAATCATTTCATTATTTTTGAAACACGACTAAAGGGAATCACGAAACACGACAATATCTAACTTGAATCAAAAGTGTGTTTTTTCCTCTTGTTCCTTGTTTCTTATTTCTTGTTTCTACTCTTTCAATTTTCGAATATATTTCTCTATTTCCTCTCTATCGGGAACGGTTGTAATTTCTTTGGTCAAGGCCGTTTCAAATGCTTTTTTAGCCGCGGCATCATATTTCTTTTCAATGTAATACTTTCCCGTTAAATAATATGCCTTCCAATACTCGGGATTTTTTTGTTGAACGCAGAAAGGGTTTCAACGGAAATAGTTTCTCCATTTTCAATTGCTGCTTCCACTTCCCGCTCCAAAATTCGATATTCTTCGTAATCTTTATATGCTTTGGAATGTACAAATGGATCTTCGGGTATGTTTCCATTGGGGTTTGAAATGGTTTTTGTTGCAGGATTTCCTTCCCTATTCTTAAAAATTTCATCCAAATCATATTCCACAAATTCACCCAATTGATACGGATTTGAAGAAACCCAAACCTTTCTGCTCCTCCGGTTTGAAAACGATTCCGTGATGTGCCAAAAGCTGATTGAGTGCCTTTTCATTTCCGAAACCAATTTCTCTCTCATCCAATCCTTTTTTGTTCCGAAGAATGGCAACTGCATCGGGTACATCCAGTTTATTTTCTTCCGAAATCAATTCTTCCATTCGCTCAAAACGATACATGGAATGGCTTTCGGCAATCCATTTTAAATTTCGTTCATCGTTTTTGTATGCTTCACTTTGAAAATGATTAGTGCAAATAAGTTCATCTGTATTTTCAACTTCGTAAACGCCAAAATTATCGGGTGAAACTTCAATAATAGCGGCTTTTTTGTCCTTTGCGCTGCCCACAAAAATAGCTTCGGAAACAAAAACTTCACGCTTTTTTGCAATTTCAATCGCTTCTTCAATAGTTGAGGCATATTGCAAAATCTCGCGAGTAACAATTGAAATAGGTGTTTTAGCTACTAAAGGAATTTCGGATTTTCCAGCGTTGATTGTTACCGTCAACCCTTGGTCGTTCATCCCTGAAACCACGCCAATCATTCCGCCCCAAGTAACCGACATAAATTTGTGACCTTCAGAAGGCTTTACAAAAGCAATTATTTTTTCCTTTGCAAAATCATCGCCAGCATAAAAATCGAAATTTCTTCCGATCAGCAATTCGCCATCCACTGTTTTATCGCCCCAAACAGCGAAGGCGGAACAGCCCACAAGCATCAAATCCTGCATGGCGTGACCAATATCGTGCGCGCCATGAAGATAAAGAAACCGCAAATAAGGTTCTCCAATCTCACTGAAGTTTGAAGAAGAAAATTGTGAAAGCCCATAAATTTCTGTTTTGTATTCCTCGGGAATATACAAGTACATTTTTCTGTTGTACCAAGCCAAAAACTTTCGCAACAAATACTTGTTGTGTTTTTGATGGCACCAAATCTTCCACTTTGTTGAAAAATATGGCTTCCTGTTTTTGCATTAATTCTTGAGTGAGACTTCCTGTAATTTTGCCTATTTGCAATGGGTTTCCTTCCACATACATCTCCCATTGTCCTTGTCTATTTTTCAGAAAAAAATTGTTTCCGGCAACAAAAGTGGAATCGTTTATTTTTACTCTTTCGGGAATGGTTGAATCGTAGCCGCTAACATCTGGCCTATTATGGATGGATTTTGAAACCCCACAAGAATTCAGAAAAAACAATTACAAGCGTAAATACAAAAAACCGTTCCAAATATTTCATCCTAATTGGCTTGTTTTTTCAGTTTTTCAGCACGCTTATTGGTTTTTGAAAAAGTTCGATTTTCTTTATAATCAATCCATTTTTGGCCAAATGATTTCCGCATCACATTTTCAAAATGGCGCATAAAAAATACATTGTAAAGCATATTTGCCAAAACGACCTAGATGTCCTGGGAAATGCCCGCAGCGTCATGGAAAAGCCGCCATCTAAATATTTTATGTAATGCCAATAACCGCTGGGCATATAGAGCGCATCGCCGTGTTTCATTGTGGCGTGCAGTCCTTCCAAATATTGCAATGCGGGATATTTTTCAAAGTCTGGATTGTCCAAATCTATGCTTTCCAAATTGTGTACGGCAAAAGGAATTTTATATAAATATTTAGTCTGCTTCTGGCGAAAATAAGAGTCACGCTTTTTGTACCGTGAAAGTGAAAATGGACCAAATCTGCCAAATCCATATCGTAATGCGGCAAAACTTTGGAACCTTCGCCACCAAAAAAAAGAACCGGAAGTCTTTTGAAAAATTTTAATCCAATATCCGGATATTCAAAATCCTTCAAAAGTTCGGGCAATTTCACTTTTAAATCATAAAAGAAGATACGCAGATCCGTGGGCTTTGTTTTTATTAGTTCAATATAATCCGCCATTTTCATTTCGGTTGCAGGTTCTGCAGAATTCTGTTTGCCTTTGGTGGGCTCGTTGTTATAAAGTGGCACTGTTTGTTCGCCGGCATGTTTCTGAATATAATCTAAATTCCATTTTTGAAATGCAGCCCAATTTTTGGTGAGCCCTTCTATCAAAACTGGTTTTTGGGGTTTGTAATAATTTTCAATGAAAATCTTTTTTAGAAATATTCTGAACCCGTTCAATTGGTATTGTTTTAATATTTGCCATCTTCAAAAACATTAAGTGATTTCTTCCTTTTTTGTAGCTTCCAATATTTTGTTGAGCAAATATTCGCTACCCAAAATTTCCGAACACGTTACCACGCCACTAATTGTAACGCCTAAAATGCCGTGCATATTTAAACTTTGTCCGGTAAAATACAGATTTTTGATTTTGGTGCGCGGCGAAACAAAAGATTTTAAAGGATTATTGGCGTCTTTCACATAACCATACATTGAGCCCTTATTACAACCAATATAATCGCGATAAGACAAAGGTGTTGAGGAATAGACCGCTTCAATACAATCACGAAGATTAGGAAATTTTTTCTCCAATTCTTTAATAATTATTTCAGATTTGTAGGCTTTGAATTCTTCGTAAGTTTGACCGCGATCATTTTTTTCGGCAGCCGTGTTAAAAGTGTTTGCCCAAGGCTCTACCTCGTCAAAGTGCATATAGGTCATCACCGTAATATTATCGCCATATTCTTCCTTATCCTTTTTGATTCCCATAGAAATCATATAGGCTTCGGGCCAACTTTCCTGAGTATAATTATGGACATCCCATATGGAACGATAGTCTTTAAAATGATAATAATTATAGTTTAAATATTTAAAGCAGTTCGGTTTCAGGACCAAATAAAGACTGAAAGCGGCAACGGTACTTTCAATATTTTTGATTCGGCTGGTATATGATTTTCTAAAATTATCCCGCTCAATCATCTCCAGTGTCATCTTTGGATCAACGTTTGAAATAAAGATATCGCCGTATATGGTTTTTCCATTTGCAGTTTGCACGGCTGTAACCAACCCATTTTCTGTTTCAAATTTTATTACTTCGTGGCGTTTGTAGGCCTTTCCGCCCTTTTCACGAAATCGTGCCAAGAGGGCTTTTGTTATTTGGCTTCCGCCATTAATGCAGCGGTAAGAACTTTCAATGTATGAATTTACAGATAGTGCATGCATGTAAAAGGGTGTACGCTCACCTTCGCCTGCATAAAGCAAATTGCTGCCGCCCAAAACAGCCCGGAGTTTTTCATTTTCGGTTATGGAATCAATAAATTCCTTTGCCTTCACCTCAAACAGTGCGGTATTTTCATAATAAGGTTTTCCAAGTTTTAAACCATAAAGAGGGAAAAACCCACAGGTATCCTGCATTTTTTGACAATAGAAATTGATTGCTTTTTCCTCTTCGGGAAATTCTTCAATTAATGTTTTTTTGAAATTTTCGTACCCTTGGGCATGCCGATACTCCTTAGGGTCATTGTCAAAAGTGATTCTATCAAACCCATTCTCATCCATTTTTTTGAGAGTGATGTCATCTAAAATATCCAAATACTTAAAATATCTGTACAAATTTTGACCTTCGGAAAGACCGCCAAGGTAATGAACGCCAGTATCAAAAATAGTTTTATCGCGTACAAAAGTTTGCAGGTTACCCCCAAACTGTTGATTTTTTTCGAGCACACAAACACTATAGCCCTCCCTGGCAAGAATAATCGCAGAAACTAGCCCGCCAAGTCCGCTACCGATGATAACTACATCATATTTTTCACTCATTTTGATGGGTTTCCCGATTGTTTAAAGATACTAATATTAGTATTTCCATACACGTTTTGATAGCCTAAGGTAATAATATTTTCTATTTGTTTTGAACTGGTTTCTTTTAATAAAACAATGGTTTCTAAAGAAAGGTTAGGCAATTGTTGTATTACATCCGAAGCTATTTTTTCTGAACCGAGAATAAGGGTTTCAGTGTTTGGGAGCAATGTGTTTTGAATCGATCCTGTAAAATGAAGACTTCCATATTTTTGGGTGATGTAACTGTTTTGAAGCATTATTCGCGTTTCTGCATCTTCTATAAAACTATAAATTTTTCGATCAGGACCATCGAGTGCCAAAAGAAAATCGAGCTGTCCAGAGTTTTCCGAAATGTGGGCAATAGTTCCGCTTTTATTAATTTGATTGATACTTTCAAAGTAAGTTTCTGTGTTTTCCTTTAAATCTTTTTTTACATTTCTAAAAAGCGCATCACCTTTATAGCGATATTCCTCTAAAACAATTCTGTGAAAATATTTCGATCCTTCCATTTTTTTTCGAAGTTTCGCAAATTCACTTTTAAAATAGGCTCCTATCTTCTTCGCTTGCTGGGAATGGTTTTCTCCAAAATAATCTTCCTCCGCTTTTATACGAGGTAAAATTTTAACCGTAATACTTCCGTCTTTTATAATCGGGCTACCTTTTGGGTTTACTTCACTATTTCCGTGAATTAAAACTGGAAGAATATCCAGATTAAATTGATTCGCCAAATAAAAAGCGCCTTTGTGAAAACGCTTTATTTTATTGCTTTCGCTACGAGTTCCCTCTGGAAATGCCATTAGTGAATAGCCTTGTTTTATTTTTTTCTGAAGTGGCTCCAAACTGTTTTCAATACCGCTGGAAACGGGATAAAAATCTGCCCGCTGCACGGCTTTTCCAAATACCGGAGAATTATAAACCCAATCATTGACCAAAAAACAAATTTTTGGATTCAACATCCCAACCGCCAAAATATCGAGGAACGAAGTGTGATTTGCAATAATCACAGCCGGTTTTGAGAAATCCTCTCCAGTTTTATTAATCACTTTTTTCTTCACAAATGGGTTGGTGTATAGCACCGATTTCATAAATTTTGCTATCATTTTGTGAAACCAGCCCATTTTAATTTTTTTGCTGATGGGCAAAAGTGGCATGAGAGTGATACTGTAAATAGAGAGGCAAATTCCTCCCAAACCGAAATAGCCAAAAGAAAATAGCGAATGTATAAACATGCGTGGCGTTATAGGACGTTTGGTGCGGCTACCAATAAACAGTTTAAAAAGTAAAGGCTGGACAGTAAACGAGGTAAACATTGCTGAAAAAATTCCAATAATTGAAACGATGGAGATGGAATACAATGCGGGATGTTTTGCAAAAACTAACACGCCAACACCTAAAATGGTGGTCAAAACCGAAAGCATGATCGAAGTTTTATGGGTTGCCATTACTTTTTCGCCGGTACGGAGTTCCTTTAACAAACCCTTCGTCATAAAAATACTGTAATCAATACCCAACCCAAAGATAAATGTGGAAATGATAATGTTGAAAATGTTGAACTGAATATGGAAAAGCCCCATAATTCCGAGCGTTAAGAACCACGTAATAAATATGGGAGCGGCAGTAACAAGCGTTAGCGCAAAACTTCGGAAAAAGAGGAAAAGTATAAAAAGAACGGCAATTAAGCAGTAACCTATCAGACTGTTGAAATCGTTTTTAAGATTCCCCAAAAAAGTCTCGTTCATTTCTAGACGGTCTATAATGAGGGTGTTTGGAATGTTTTTAAATACATTTTTTATTTGGGAAGCATTTTCACTATCGAGTTTAATAAGCGTTGTAATTGTCGTGAAATCAGCTTCCGTTGTAATGTAGTCTTCTAAAAGCACGGAAGGAATTTGTTGGTAATCCTCCGGTTTTAAAGTTTTGAAATCTCTATCCAAAAAAGCATAAAATTGTTTGAAAGTAGTAGCTTTAAAACCTTTTTTGGCACCGCTTTCAATCAAGTTCCTTTCGGTGCTATCTTTTCGGGCTTCGTTCCAAAACTGTTGCCACTGCGTAATTTTTTTTCGCTGATCCCGTTGCGAATGTACCAAGGCACCAATAGAACTGAAACTACTTATTTTTCCTTCTTCTTTCAGGAGCACCAGTGTTTCGTGAATGGAATCGTTTAACTGCAGTGTACCTTCCACAGATTTTCCATAGGTAGCTAAATAAACCGATTTGGAGGAAATATCGGTCAGTTCATCCAAATGCTGCATCGCGGCTTTTATTTCCGCAGGTTCATAATTTAATTTTGAAATGTCCTTGTTGAATTCTACTTTGTGAAAGGTAAAAATGCTAACAATTAAAACCGCTCCCAAACCAATCAGCAACCATTTATTTTTATGGAACGGATATTCTGCGAATTTGTCTAAAACGTTGATTTGCTGTTTACGCGAAAGCGGGTTTTTGTAAACCATTGGAATAAAGAAAAGCGCAAAAACCGATGCTCCCAAAACGCTTACCGCAGCAAAAATTCCTAAATCCTGTAAAGCTTGCGAATCTAAAAACAGCAGGCATAAAAATGCCAAAGCCGTGGTAAGACTGCTCATCAAAATTGGCTCGCTTACGTCTTTGTATAAACTTTCGAGTGTTTCGTTATTACGTATGTGCGTTAAAATGTGGAGTGAATAATCCAAAGTTACACCCAGCAAAACAGACCCAATCCCGAGAGAAATCGCAGAAATTTCCGTGCGGATTAAATATAGCAAAGCCACAGCCAAAAGGCCACCAAAAAGTGTCGGAATAAAAAGTATAATAGGCACATAGAGTTTCCTATAAAAGAAAATAAAGACCAGGATAAGCAGCGAGAAAGCGATGCCTACGGTAAACTGAATATCACTTTTAATTTGTTGTGCATTAGCCACAGCAATAAGTGCAGCACCGAAATACTCACTGCTCACATTTCCGGAATACTTCTGATTCAATGCATCTTGAAGCGCATAAAGCTCTTCAGCAAACTTGGCGTTTTCAGCCGTTTCACTGCTTGAAAATTTTGGGGTAATGAAGAGAAGAATGTTTTTTTCGTCTTTACTCACCAAAAAACCATCTTTCAAAACAAAGTCGTCTGTAACGCCGAGCTGGCGTAATTTTTTTAAAGCGATGAATGAAAGGCCCAACGGATCTTTCAAAATAATATCTTTTGAAACAATACCCGAAGGCGAAATGAGCGTTCTGTAATTGGATTCGGTAATAGCAGAAATACTGTCTTTTTGAAGTTTTCCCGAAATTGTTTTGTAATCCTGTTTATCTAAAAAAGCGGAAGATTTTGGTAAACAAAATCCATGGTTCGCAGTAAATCGTCATCGTTTACTTTTCCACGAATGTTTTTTACATAGGTTCCGGAACGCGCCTGCAGACTATCAACAAATTCTGTAGCATATTGGGTAAGTTCGTCAACAGTTGTTGAATCATTCCGGTGAATGGTTACAATGATTTTATCCGTGAAATTTACAGTTTTAAGAACTTTTTGAAGATCCTGATTTTCACTGCTTACTGGAATTAATTTAGAAATATCCTCTTCAAAACTAATTTTAGAAACCAGCAAAATAAGTCCAAAAAGCAGAAATAGCAAGGCAAATGCGCTCGCTATTTTATTTTTCAATAAAAATTGATATGCTTTGAAAAACCAGTTACCCATTATCGAGAATCTTTTTCCGTTCAAACAACGTTAAGAAAACGTAGCCTACGATTCCGCAAGCGACAGCCGCTGTCACCGAAAGCGCCAAACTACCGACAATATAGGATTTTAAATATTTCATTAGCTCTAAACTCGGGTCAATTTCGCTCATTGAAAGCACAAAGTTTTCGCCTAATAGCCAACTGCCCAATTTTAGACTGAAATAAAGTATCAACGGAATAAACGGAGGAAGACTCACGTTTGAAAAAGCAAAGGCAATCACTTTATTTAAATTTAATAAGAGTGCCAAAAAAATAACCACTATAGTGTGAAAACCCCAAATTGGTGAGAGACCAATAAAAACACCAAGCGTAATGGAAAACGCTTTCTTTTCTGAAGAATCGTCACTTCCCAAAAAGTCTTCCATTATAAACCGCTTGAGACCTTTTTTTTTTAATTTTCTAAAAATATTTCGTGGCTTTATATAGAGAAATGTTACAAGTACAAGCCACGTATTTAAAATACTAATTCGCGTAAAATCTTTAAAAGGACGAAAATGTGAAACCCTATCTTCCAACTCATAATGCACTTGAATTGGGATATTTTTTACTTCAATATCGTTCCAAGCAGCTTTTACAATGGCTTCAATTTCAAACTCAAATTTTTTAGTGTAAAATTTCAGCTTTTTCATCGCAAAAAGTGGGTATAGCCGAAAGCCTGATTGTGTATCCTGTAAACGTTTTCCTGTTTCTACCCAAAACCAAAAATTGGAAAATTTGTTGCCAAAACTGCTTTTTTTTGGAACGCCCAACTGGGTCATATTCCGTGAGCCGATCAGCAAGATTTCTTTATTTGTTTCGTTTTCCAATGCCTCGATAAAAACTGGAATGTCTTCGGGAAAATGTTGCCCATCGCTATCAATGGTAATGGTGTAGTGATAGCCCAAACTATAAGCGTGCTTAAATCCTTGGCGCAGTGCATTGCCCTTACCTTTGTTTTCTGTAAGATGAATTTGTTGGATGTGTGGAAACTTTACCAGTATTTCGGCTGTGGAATCTGTGGAGCCATCGTTTACCACAATAACATCTTCGGTATAAACCAAAACCCCTTCAATAACCCTTTGTAATGTTTTGTAATTATTGTAGGTGGGAATAATTACACAACATTTCAGGGTTTTGAATTTTTCTGAAATTAGTTTTGGATCCATTGATTGTTATTTTCAAAAATCTGAGAAAAAATCTGTAGCTCTAATTATAAAAATACAAATCTAGTTCGGGCAAAAGTATGTTTTTCAACTATAAGTTTCAAAAATTCGGCAAATGATTAAACACAAAGAGATTTCACCTTTAATTAGCCTCAATGTATTTTTCTGCCAGCATTCTATTATAGATTTTAAGAATAGTCACTATTTCTTCTGCCTGTTCTTTTTCGAGAACCCGAATTACTAATTTTAACTTGTCAACTCTTCCTTTTTTATCAAGAAAACCGACAAATACATTTATGAAGGCTTCATTGGAGCGATAAGAAATATCCTGAAAGTCATAAGCCCTTGAAAAATCGAATAAAATAGCATTGGAATAAGGTTCATCACCCCTACTCCTCATTATCCATAATTTTAAATAATCACCCTCAAAACTAGCGCGATAGGGGCGGCTAGAACTTTTAGCATCAAAGGCATAATTGTTTATTTTTTCTAAAATAATCGACTTTACCTCTTCGATTGAAAGCGATGATGGCGGTGGGACTTTTCGAAAAACTTCAACTGCGCCATTTTCAAAATTGATTTCCTTTATTTCAGATCGCGCAACAGTATGTGTAGGTCCATCAGGGTATTGGAGATATTTATATTTAAAGCTTTCATCGTTCGCTTCAATTATTTTAGCATTAATCGTTTTCTTTCCTTTCAGATAAATAATGTCTTGTGCAAAAGTGCTTGAAAAAGATAAAAGCAATAAGATGTAGCAAAATTTAATAACCATACTATTCTTTCTTTAATAAAATCTTTGCTTGCGTAAACTGCGAAGCGGCTTCAAGAAAGGCAACCATTTGCGGCCAGTTGGCGTTGGGTTCGTAATTGTGCTTATAGAATTTTTGAATTTCTATTAAGAGCTTGTTTCCATTAATTGTAGCTTTACTTACAAAGCCACCGGTTTCGTTTTCAACATTGCTCGTAAGATTTTCAATCCCTGAAATGGAATAACCATCTGGAATATTAAGTGTCAGCTGGTAGTTAAAGGATCTGGGATAGCTCATATAAATATTGTTGGTTCTTCCCTTTTCTTTAATGCTTAAATCCACTTGGCTTCCCAACATTTTTCCTAAATCCAGGATGTAATTTTTTCCGGCTGTTTTAATTAGATCGTTACCAATTGTAAATTCATCGGCATATTCAAAAGAATCTTCCTTTCCAAATCTTCCGTTTTTCAAAATTTTGAAAGAATAGTTATCAATCTCCAAACTGTATTCGCCTGCAGTTCGTTCTTTTATTTTCTCCTGCTGCTTATCCTTCAGGTTTTTAAGTAATGCCGCATATTCCGTTTTATATTTTTCCTTGTCCTTTTTGTTTCTCACTCTGTCGAGAATAGGCTCTGTTTCATATTTTTCGTGATCTTCGTACACATAATCATAATACATCAGCATACTTTTTTGCTCGTCCAGCTTCGTTTGACCATTATATATAAATGATCTTTTTACAGAAATACCTGAAAAATCTGGTGTTATTGTCAAATCTGTTTTCTCTGTAGAGTTGTTTTCTTTATAATTTGAGGTTGGCAATTTTATGGTTTCAATATCTTCAATATGTTTTCTATCAACAACTTTCAATGCATAGGCACTTGTGTTTTCAAGGAGTGGGGAAATTTGGTTGGGGGTTACATATGGATCGAAATTTTCTATAAAAACAGGGTTTTCTGTGTTTACTTTCAGAATAAAACTGATGTTGCTTTCCAAGAGTAAATCTTTTATATCACCATTGTATCGTTGAGTGCCGATTATAATTTCATAATCTATCTTGTTATCTTTTAAAAAGGCAGTAAAAAAACGAACAAACTCTTCGTCCTTATTGAATATTATAGGGTTTTTGCCGTACAGTTCAAAAGGGTACATTATGTTAGACTCGTTCATTACAAATGCCTCAATATAGTTTGTGAAATAAGCGTGGCGTATGTAATAGAATACTTCCTTTACTTTCTCTTCACTTGTGGCAAAGTTTTTCGTTTTTAAGAAACGCTCCACATCGCCCAGATCGCCGTTAGGTTTAAATTTATCTTCATATAGATTGAAAATTTCCTCTTTGGATACATTTGTTTTTACTGTATTTACATCTTCAGGAATAAAGGCGTAGGCTCTCTTTTCATATTTTCCAGAGCGGGCAAAAAGCACTTGAAATTTATAGGAAGGCAATTCCACCAAAGGAAAAAACCATCTGGGAAAATCGTTTCTTTCTACATTTTCGGCATTAAAGGAATAGACTCTTTTTTTATCCTTTTTTGTTGGTTCTACTGTCTGCTGAAGTTTCGGTGCGCCGTTGTATGTATTAAAGCTTAAAAAGAAATCATCTTCAGTTTCCAATAAAAACTCGAATTTGGCGATTGGATAGGTATCGCCAATTGTGCTTTCTACTGGCTTATACTGGTATAAATCATTTTCACCAACAATGGTATTCGTGTAAAAATAATAGTCAATAATATCTCCTTTTTCCAAGGAGGGAATTGCAATTTTCTTTTCTTCGTTATTGGAAACAGATTCTTGGTTTACGTCTATTTCAATTTCTTCGCCATTGGGCTTAATAACTTTAACGCCTAAGAAAAAAGTATTGGTCACCCGGCTCATCTCTCTATAAAAAACATTTCCTTCCGTATAGTTTAATTCTGAATATTCCGTAATAGCGGCTTGATCAAGCAGTTTAATTCGATCCCTTTCTATTTTGGTATATTCAATGCTGTTTCCTGGTCTGTTGTAGATATATTTAATGTTTTTTACAAGAAACACAGCGGACTCGTTTTTCCAGTTTTCCGGAACATCCATCGCATTTTTGTAGGGGTCATTATCATTCCAAACCAGGTTTTTTATTTCTTCTTGTTTTTCAAGCGTTTTTTTTGATTGTGCAATTGCAGTGATGGAGAAAAGCACTGAAAATGTAATGCCCAGAATTTTTTTAATCATAATAAAGGAGTGGTTAGGTAAAATAAGATTTAGTCTTTAACGAGAATTATTTGTTGATTGTAAATGGACTGGAGATTCTTAATGGTTTCGTTCCATTCTTTAAAATTCGACTTTCTTACAACGGCATTCTTCATAACAAATAGCTTTTTATAATGGAGCACGTTGTCAGTAATTTCAAAATCTACAAAAATTTTATAATTTTTGGTGTTGACGTCTATTCCCTTGGGCAACTCAGTAACTTTGTAACCTTCGGGAAGTTCAAGGTTTATTTCTGAAGATAAGTATTCTTTATGGGCAAATTCATAATCTGTATTTCGTTCTTTAAAAAGCCATTTGCCATATTCCTGATAATAATCCAGATTTATATAGATTTCATCATCAAAAGAAGAAACAGCGTTGTCTTGTTTTACATTATAATTTATGGAAAGTTGGTCATCGCGGTTTTCCAAATCTGAAGTTTTAATATTATCAACCAACATGTTTCTGTCTGCCCGGTTTAAGTAATATTCCAAAGCTTCATTTTTCATTTCGGTTCTTAAATTATTGAAGATATACAGAAATGTAGCCCTACTTTCGCCTGAATAGGTGAGTGAAACATCTCCTTCCAAAGCATTATTATTAATTTTTGCATTAAAAACATGGGTTTCTTTATTTAGATCTGGGGTAACTACAGGAATAGTTTCCAAAATATAAGAATCTCCATTTTCAATCATTACTTGTTTGCCTTGAATTCGTTCTGCATATTCGCCATAGGGGTTAAATTTTTCGGTGCCGTCCAAAAATATTTTCTTCCCATTATTAAAAACAGTACAAATCATATGGTTGTCAACAGATAGGGAAGGGATTGAATAATCATAAGCAATCCTCTTAGTGCCAAGCCAAGTTAAACGGGCATCAAAACCCGCTTCTTTCAGCATTTGTTTGGTGAGATTCGCCATTCCTTTACAGTCTCCATATCTTTTTTTAAACACATTTTGCGATTCATCGGGCTTAAAACCAGCGAGTCCGTCTTCAAAAGCGATGTAACGAATATTGTCCTGTATCCAATAATAAATGTTCTTGATTTTTTCTTCATCGGTTTTGGCATTTGCAGTAAGCTCTGCAACTTTTTCCTTTAAAAATGAAGAATCATCATTCATAGAATCAACCAATGATTTGTACCAATTATATAAGTCTTTGGTTTCATTAAACAATGTAAATTTTTCCCCTTCATGCATATATGATTTTGCCAAAATCAACAAATGTGGGTAAATGTAACTTGGGCCCGGTGATTGTTCTTCTTGGTAAACAGCATCTAAACCCGAAACGGAATATGTTATAATATCTGCATTCTGGTCCTCATCAAAAATGGAGGTTTTTGAAATCTGGAAACCGTCAAAATTCATTTCTTTGATTTCAAGATTTAGCCATCTTGGAACGACCAAAGTGATTTCTTTTTTACTGGTTGGATACACATCCGTAAAATAGAGCGAGGTAAAATATTTTACATCAAATATATTTTGTGTTGCTTCAAAATAATATTTATAGCCCTGTACAGGAAAATCAATATTCACATATTTTACCCGCGAATCGTTGAAAAAAAAACCTTCTGAGGTGTAAGCTTCATCCTTAATAGGAAAATAGGCCGTTTTTTGATTTCTGTATTTCAAACTGAAGTTGCTAATTTCAGATTGACCGCTATAAAAAATGTGTTTTTGAATATCAGTTCGAGAAGAAATGTTTATCATTTCTTCGTTAATTTTATGTTCTACAGTAACTTGACTAGTATTTTTATTAAAATCAAAGGTCACATAATCTTTGCTTTCCAAAAGCACGAGATCATCTTTGGGGTATTGAATTTTAAGTGTTTTTGCCTGATTTATTTCTTCTGGAGTAGGATCTGAATTTTTTTGAGCCCCACAAATGCCTGTGAAAAACAAAAACAGAATTAATATATTTCTCATTTACAGCAATTTAAAATTGTTTGTTCAATAAAACAAACAACTGTTAAAAGAATGGTAAAATATAAAAAAATTGAGAGTACTATTAATCCAATTCGGTTTTATTTGAATTAATTTGAAGCAGCTAAATAATTTGGGAAAAAAAACGGTTTTATCTTGTGGGTTATTGAATCGATTGCTTTTCAGCAGCATCAAAGTTTTCAGACCTTAGGATAAAATTCTTTAGCACGCCTTTTAATTCCTTTGATGCAATAGCAGCGTAGTGCTTCAAAATAAACTGTTTGTCCTCTTCAATATTTTTATGATAACCCAAAAACCGAGGAGAATTTTCCTGCACACTCAAACGGATGTAACGGATTTCAATGTTTGGTGATTCAGCCTCTTTGGCATTTTCAATTAGGGAAACCCCCTCTTTGAAAAATTCTTTTTTATCACTTCTTGATTTAGCAAATTTTGCCTTCAGCGTTAAAATCGCTCCTTTATAAGCCAATAATACGGGCTTACTTGAGGAACTTACGCTTGTAAGTTCTCCGTCAAGCTTAGTAGCGATTTCAGAATTTTCCACTGCCTTTGGGTATTCCGAACGGATTTCTTTTAAGCCCTGGGCACTCCCAGTAACAGAGATGAAAAAAACTATAATTAATACATATTTCATCAGTCAATAACTTTAAACGTAGCGCTAAGTTTCAACGCTACAGTATTTTCAAAAGAAGTTACGTTTTTCACTTTCACTTCACCGTTTTCTTGAGCTATATCAATAGCGATCTGTAAATCGGGATTTTTTTCAGGGTTGATAATCGCCATAAATTTTATGTTTGAGGAAACCGCCAAAAATAAATTTTTATCGGTTGACTCCTCCGTGAGTTCCTTTATAATCTGAATCATACAAACCCCCGGCATTACAGGGTTTCCGGGAAAATGCCCTTTAAAAATTGCATGATCTTTATTTAAATGGACCTTTGCCAAAATACCTTCGGAAGTGTTTTCTGTTGAAATAACTTTATATAATCCTTCGATGAGCATATTATTCTTTTTTGAATTTTTCCAAGTCTATTGTTAGCTTGATATTATTGTGTTTGATGGCGATGACATTCGCAATATTTTCTTCAGAAGAAGTAAAATCAATCTCCACTTTTTCCTTCGTTTTTGATGTGTTTATAATTTTTTTAAGCTTTTCGGACTTATCCTCCAAAAAATAGAAATTGAACATATCATCAGATTGTGTTTTGTAAATCCTTTCATTTTTAGATTCATAAACTGATAAAACTGTAGCACTTTCATTTACCAACAATTTAAAGTCATCTTTTAAAATATTGACAATGAATTTTTTGTCCAAATCTTCCACCATAAAATGCTTTGTGAAAGTATCTCCTTCAAACTGAAAATCAAATAGTTTGCTTCCAAATTCGGTAGTAAAAACAACACGGTGGTTGTTAGGTCCAAGTTTTTTTACAATCAATATTCCGCCGAAATTCTTTTTGTAAACCTCAATCTTTGCTTTGTAAACATAATCTATTTCTGAATTCGAAAAATAAGGATTTTCAACCTCCACTTTGTTGAAATGCACTTGCCGCAATCCTTCCGTAGTCTTTAAGGAACACGAAGCCAATCCAAAAATTGACAGAAAACTAATTGCTAAAAATCGAATCATTTACTGTGTTGTTTAAAACGCGATTGCTAAAAATAATTTGTGTGAAGTCCTGCGATGGTTCTACCATTTTCACTTCATAAACCTGGGCATCATCTTTATTGAAAAGCAACTCAAAAGACGCTATGTAACTCGCTATTTTCTTGTCCTTTGGCACGAAAACCGCTTTGTTGTATTTTGAAGATTTCAAGAAAGAAACGGTGAAATCGGCATCGTTGAACATATTGCCTTTTACACTGTTTACTATAAGTTGGTTCAGTTTCTTGAAGAGTTTGCTGTTACCGATATCAACTTTGCTTTTAGTTCCGCCGTCATTAATCAGCAATTGATCTTCCTTAAAAATCACACTGTATTTGTACGGATTTGTGTATTCCCATTTTACCAAATTAGGTGCTTTAAAAACCATTTTTCCAGAAGTTTTAACATCATCCGCCAAAAAATCGAGGTGCTTGTATTGCACAAAATCGGTTTTGATGGTTTTGGTAGTTTTTGCCGCGGCAATTACCTTTTCTTTAAAAGAAGTAATTTCAGAAGCGTTCATTGCAGTTTCCTGCGCCTGAATCGAGCTGCCAATAACAATAAAAAAGAGCAATAGAAAATAATTACGCATAGGCTTCAATTTCAAGTAAACGGTCCACTGGAACCGACTGCAATTTGTGCGATTTCAAAAATAGCAATAACTGTTCCAATACAACAACGGTTTTTGCGCTACTGTCGTGCAACAGAATAATATCACCCTTTTTCAAATTTGAAGTGATTCGTTTTAAAATTTTTTCTTCGGAAAGATTTGTAGTGTCCAAACTGCGTTTGCTCCAGCCAATTGAAAAATGACCCGTGTTTTTTAATGCTTTTTTAATATTTGGATTGGTTACCCCAAAAGGTGGGCGGAAAAGTTTCAATTCCTTTCCTGTAATTTCTTTCAATTTTGAATTTGTTTTTTCTAATTCAGCTGTAACTTTTTCCGTAGAAAAAAACCCAAAATTCTTGGAGTGGGAGTATGAATGGTTGCCTACAGTATGGCCATCATCAATAATTTGACGGACTATTTCAGGATGCTTTCCGGCATTCTTTCCTATTAAAAAGAAAGTAGCTTTTGCGTTGTATTCTTTCAAAAGAGACAAAACTTTTGGAGTAAATTCTGGGTTTGGCCCATCGTCAAAAGTGATTGAAATATAGTTTCCAGAAACTTTATAATTGTGATTTAAAGACTGAATGTGATAGTTCCAAGTTATTTGAAAAGAGCCAATTGCATTAATCAAAACCCAAATGAAAACAAAAAGAACATATAGCCAAGCTGGAATATCACCAAAGAAACCTGCGAGCAGTAATACAAAAAAAACTACTAAAGCCAGCGCGTTTATGGTGTAAAATTTCAACATTTTTTCAGTAAAACAAGGCTGTGGTTTTGTCCACGGTATTGATTGTAACAAAGAACCGTTTTAATTTCCGAAATATTGATTTCGTTAATTTTTACAATTTCTGGAATTGTTTGGGTTTTCAAAATTTTCGACGCCAACCAAACACCAAAAGCGGAAACAGTATTGTTTTCACCAACCAAATGTTTGTAAAAAATTTGTTGGGTTTTGCTGAAATTCTCAATTGAAAGTTGATTGTAATATGAATCATAATCTACATCGCCATTGTTCCCAAAAACAACAAGATCGATGTCTTCAACCTTCAAATCGTTTTCTGCCAAAAAGCTTTCTATTGTTTCAGAGACCTTTTCTTTTGGAAGTGTATTAAAAGTTTCAACGGCAACCAATTCCGCATAACAGCTTTCTTTTTTTTCATTAGAAACAACAAAAAAATTGGCACCTTCGCTGAAAACCGCACCTTCTGTTTTAGAGTTTAAAACATCCGAAATACTTAAAGGTTCAGGTTTTATGTGATTAATTACGCGGTGGACCTTTGTGGTGTGTTCTCCCAATTCTTCAACGCCCCCAACTAAAATATTTGCTGCTTCATCAGTTTCAAGTTGCATTTTTGCATCTAGCAACGCAGATTCAAAGGAAATCGCGGAATGTACATACGTAAAATTATAAGCTTTACATTCAATCCCCAATGCAATCTGTCCGGCAACGGTATTATGTGTGCTTTGAATGAAAGATGTTGGCGTTAAATACTGCTCGTTATTGTCAATAATAGCGCTCACAAATTTTTCAGAATCAATCATACAGCCCATTCCAGTACCTGTAATAATAGCGTCTACGGTTTCTATCCCGGCTTCATCCATTGCGATTTTAGAAGTTACAACGCCCATTTTTATTCCTTTTGCCATCCGGCGGGCAGCGGTGGGTGAAATGTATTGCTTGTAATCTGGATCTTGGGCAAAAATTACTGTATCATTATAATCAGTAATTTCATCCAAAAATACACTATTATCATAGGTTTTTTGTGGCGAAATGGAAGCGATGCTATTTATGAAAACCTTTTTCATTATGCTTCTTTTGAAAATATTACCGTGGAACAATTTCCTCCAAAACCGAGCGAATTTGAAAGGACTGTGCTCAATTCTTTTTTCTTTAATTCCGTTTGCGGAATCATTGAAAATTCCTTCATTGGGGTTTTAAAATTCAGGTTTGGAAATATTACATTGTGCTGTAAAGCTAAAACGGAATAGACCGCTTCTATTGCTCCGGCTGCGGCCAAAGTGTGCCCTGTGAATGCTTTTGTTGAGCTGAATTCTGGCAAATCTTCTCCAAAAACACGAAGTATTGCTCTGCCCTCCGAAAGATCGTTATTGCCAGTGGCAGTCCCGTGAGCATTAATATAATCAATTTCCGATGCTTTTAAATTAGCAGTTTTTAAGGCTTTTTCCATTGCCAAAGTTGCTCCATCTCCATTATCTGAAGAAGCGGTTTGGTGAAAGGCATCGTTGGCATTGCCATAACCTTTTACATATGCAAGCACTTTTCTATTTTCGGCTTTTATTACTTTGTCACTTTCCAAAACTAGAAATGCGGCAGCTTCACCGAGATTGAGACCTTTTCGGTTTTCGTCAAAAGGAGTGTTATAGGTATCACTTAAAATCATCAATGTTTTGAACCCATTAATGGTAAATTTTGAAAGGCAATCAGCGCCGCCAACCAAAACGCGATCCAACTTTCCAGATTTTATTAAACGCGCACCAAGCATAATTGCATTTGCTGCTGAAGAACAGGCAGTACTAATGGTTGTCACCAAGCTTTCTTCAATCCCCAATTGCTCAGCGATTTTTTGGGTAGAATCGCCCGCGTGGTGACTTTCAATATATTTTTGGTGTTCTTTTTCAGTAAGGTATTCGTAATAATATTTTTCGGTCATATCCATTCCGCCTACACTGGTGCCGGAAACGATACCGGTTTTGTATTTTTTGATGTCGGTAATTCCTGCATCAGCAAATGCTTCTTTTGCGGCTATGGCGCCGAGCATTGCGGTACGGGAATAATTATTTTCTGAAGGAAGATTAAGTTGGGCAATCAATTCATCATTGGTAAATTTTACTTCACCTACCATAATTTCACTGCGCTGAACGGTTTCAACATTGTCAACACGGGTGATGCCTTTTTTTCCGTTTATGAGCGCCTCAAAGTTTTCCGCTACATTGTTGCCAATGGCAGAGATAATACCCATTCCGGTTATGGCTACCCCTTTACTCATAAAGTTTTATTTCGGAAATTACTTCGTGCGGTGTTCTTCAATATAATCTGCCATAACCTGTACAGATTCAAAAATCTTACGTCCTTCTTTTGGGTCGCTCAAGCGGATGCCGTAATCTTTATCAAGCATCACAATAAGTTCCAAAGCATCAATAGAATCCAAGCCTAGACCGTCCCCAAAAAGTGCATCGTCGTCAGCAATCTCTGCAACTGAAACATCTTCGAGATTTAATTGTTCAATGATTTTTTCTTTCAATTCTTGTTTTAAGTCGCTCATAATGTGTTGTATAATCTGGTTATTTTTTCAGTGTTGTGTTCAATTTCGCCTTCATTTTCAACTAAATACAGAAAAGCCTCGTAGCTGTTTTCATCAAAATCTACCCAGCCACAGAGAACTTTTTCAGCCTTTCCACTTTGTAATAAATTGTTAGCATACAATTGCAAATGCTCTGCATTAAAGCGGTCAAAGATAAAAAAACTATTTTCAGAATACAGTCTGTGTTTGATACTTATCTCGCCTAAACAAATATTTGGAAGCGTGTAAACAAAAACCGCCGGGCTGGGAAAGTATTCAGCTTCATTCTCTATGGCCGCTTGATGTTTCCGGTCTGTGTCCAAACTGGAAGCTTTGTTTGAAAATATGAGCGCGATGTTGTTTTCTTCTTCGTTCAGGTTTTCATCTTTTAACAATACATCTGCCGCCAAAAAAGAGAGTTTGCTTAAATTATCCATTTTGAAAAACTTGGGATATCCCGTTTTCAAAAACTTGTATGCGTTTTTTATAAATATTGAAAAATCTTCAGATTCATCTCTAAAAATAGTTTGGCCGTTGGCTGAAACAGTTTGGTTTTTTATACAGGAATAACTTTTTATGTAAAATGTCTTACTCAATTTTATTTCTTTTTGCAAACCAACATCGTGTGGTACTCACCCAGTTTTATGTCTTCCTGAATTTGCAGTCCCGCTTTTTCTATCAATCTTAAAAACACGCTTGCAGGATACATTTTGCTATTTCCGTTGGCAAGTACCGTAAAATATAGCGAAGTGGCTTCCAGAATAAATTGTGATGATTTAAAATGCTGTCTATCAGTAAAAGTTTCTACGATAATCAACTCAGCATTCCCATCCATAGATTCTGCACAAGTACTTAGCACTTTCACTATTTCATCTTCTGAAAAGCAATCCAAAAATTGGCACATCCAAATAACATCTGCTCCTTCGGGAATCTGTGGATTTTCAGAAAGCCAATCAATAGGGTGGCCAGAAATCCTTTCTTTAAACCCATTGCTCTCTGCATTTTTCAATGCAATATTGAGCTGCCCAGGCAAATCGATTATTTTCACATCCACATCCTCATTGAAATTACAGCATTTTAAAGAAAATTTACCCGTGTTCCCCCCAATATCAAAAAGCGTCTTTGGTTTTCTTTCAAAAATCTTTTGCAGTGCGTCCTCAAAAATACTATCAGAATAATGGTGGTCAAAATCAAACCAAGACTTCTGTTCGTCTGGTTTAAGTTGAGACAATCCTTCGTAAATAGTTTTCCATTGTCCCAATTCTTTAAGTCCCTCAGGTTTTCCCGTTTTGATGGATTCGTTTAAATAAAACAATCCTTTGTAGCAAACATCATGGGTGAAATTGAGATTTACGCTGGCAGTGGTATTGTAATTCAGAAAATAGCCAACTTTAGTCAATTCAAATTTATTGTCAATATTTTTGCTTACAATATTTGATGTTTCAGCAATTTCTAACAAAACTCCAACTCCATATGGACTTAGTGAAAGTTTTTCTGATATCTCGCAAACTGTAGGGCCACCCGCGTCACGTTGATCAAAAATATAATCGAGTATTCCAAGTTTACGGAGCGATACCGAGGCTTGGAAAACAAAGGGCGCAAAAGCAATCCGATGCGCTTCTTCCAAAGCATCAATAGCGTTCATTTTTTTAGTGGTTGTTTGCATTTATGGTTGGTTAGTTGTTCGTTTTTTAAAAATTACCGCAGTGTTACAACCTCCAAAACCCGAGGCAGTTTTTAAGAATGTATGCAAGTTTGTCGGTGTATTGTTTTTAATGATGTTTATGCTTTTTGAAACGCCAAGTTCGGCAAATCCTTTGGATGAAAAAAGTATATTCTTTTCCATAGAATGCATTCCCACAATGGTTTCAAGCAAACCCGAAGCACCCAAAGTATGACCAAAAAATCCTTTTAAACTGTTTAATGGCACAAGTTCCATTCCCAATCTGCTAAAAGCAATGGCCTCCATTTCATCATTAAAAGGAGTTGCGGTACCGTGTGCAGAAATATAATCGATTTCTCCTGAAGTGATATTTGCTTCATTCAGCGCAGCTTTTACACAGCGGAAAAGTCCTTCGCCTGTTCGCGAGGGACCAGAAATATGGTTAGCATCATTTCGGGTTGCATCGCCTAAAATTTCAACAGATTCTTTTGGAAGATTTTCTGTGGAAGAGGTAACCAAAACACTTGCCGCCACTTCCCCAAGGTTAATCCCAATCCTATTTTTATCATATGGTTTACAGGGCTCTGCCGATAAAGCTTGAAATGAATTGAAGCCTGAAAGAATAAATTTTGTAACCAAATCACCACTTGTAATAAAAACGTGGTTGTATTTTCCTTCAGAAATGAATCGTTTTGCTACGGAAATAGCCAAAACTCCCGAAACACAAGCGTTTGAAAGTACAATCGGTTCATTTTTAAAACCGAAGAAATTTTGAATTATTTTTCCCAATTCGCTCAAATAAGCTCTACTTTCTGGGAAATTATTGTTTTCTTCAAGTACCTCGATATTTCCTTTTGTGGTTGAAATAATCAACCCTACTTTTTCATTCAACAGAATATTTGAAGCATCGACAACTTTTTTCAGTGAAAGAATCATCATTTGCTCCAGCTTCATAAATTTTGAAGCATCTCCAATTTTAGTGAACTCATCTTCTATTTTTTCAGAAGAAATTAGGGAAGCGCAAAAAGGTTCTGGCAATAGCGAAGCATCTTCATATCTATCAAGTCCCGACACACCTTTCGAAATATTTTCGACAACCGATTCGCTGTCAAAGCCCAAACTGCTAAAAATATTGTTATATGAAAGATATGTTTTTACCATTTTTTAAAGTTCCATTTTATCTTTCCATTTTGCAAAAAACTCTGGCGGAGTCAACGAAAGATCTCCTTCTTCATTCAAAAAAACCTGGATAGTTTCACCCAAGCAGGCAAGCCTTCCTTTTGGGTCAAAAATTCGATAACGAAAAATCATTTTCGCTGCGGGAGAATTTATAAAGTTAGTTTTAATAGTTGCCACATCGCCATAACGCAACGGCAGCTTATGTTCGCAGGAAGATTTCACAATTGGGGAAGTATATCCATTTGCTTTCTGTTCCAAATATGAAATACCATGCTCACGTCCGAAAGCCTCACGACCATCCTCAAAATATTGGATATAATTGCCGTGCCACACAATTCCCAAGGGATCTGTCTCGGTGAAACGCACACGAATTTCAGAAGTAAAACTTATTTCTTTTTTATTGTCAGACAGCATTTTTTCTTTTGTTATATATTATTGCTATTATGATTGTTACAAGGAAAAACAACAATAATAACGAAATTTCGGGAAGGATTTTAGCAAAACCCCCATTTCTTAAAAATACGTCGTAAAAAGCTTCCAAGCCCCAATTCATCGGGGAAATTTTGGAAATAAGTTGCATAAATTTCGGCATTACAAAAACTGGAACCCAAACTCCACCAAGCGCAGCTAAAATAACTACCGAAGTAGCTCCAAAAGGCGCCGCCTGTTCCTGTGTCTTTGCGATGGTTCCCATAAGTAATCCCAAACCTATAGCTGCCAAACCAGAGAAAAGTGCAACAATATAAAGCATTGGCAATTTTCCCGAAACATCAACTCCTGGAAGGCCTATAGCTGGAAAAAGATAAATTCCAACTAATAGCATTAACGTAAATTGAATCAAACAAACACCCAAATAAACAATGGTTTTCCCACCCAAAACTGTCGTATAACTCACAGGATTGGTCCGAAGCCGCACAAAAGTTCCCTGATTTTTTTCCTTCACCAAATTGATGGAAAGCGGCACTATTATAAAAAAAATAGCAAACAGCGTCCACGCCGGAACGTTATGCTGTGCTGAGTTTGGGATGATTTCTTCATTATTTTTTATGGGAAGAATTTCTTTGAAAGCAATAAAGTTTTCTGTATCGAAAATTGGTTCTTCATCTTCATCGCCCAATTCCGTTTGAAAAGCTTTGTAAATACTTTGTGTTTCAATTTTTGAAATCATCTTCTCGATGCCGTTCTTCACCGAAGATTTGAAACTAACTTGCGTGGCGGGATCAAAATACAAACGGACTTCTTTTTGCGGAATAACGTCATTTGCAACGTTCAAGGAATCTTCTTCTAGTCCAAATTTTGATAAAATACCTTCAACGTTTTGGTCAACTTTCTTTTGAAGCGACGCTGAAAGATTTTCTGGAATCACAATTGCTAGCTGATATTTTCCAGAGAAAACTGCTTCTTTTGCTTCTTCCTCCGAAGATTTCTGAAGAATTTCAAACGAATTGGATTCGGAAAGATTTTCTATGATATTTTTTGAAACTTCGCCTTTGTCATTATCAACCAAAAGCACAGGAATTTTAATATCACTAATGGTTTTGAAGGTACTGTCCTGCACCAAAGTGATAACAATCAACAGTAAAATTGGCATTATAAAAAGAATAGCTATTCCGCCCAAATCTCTAAGCAGCAAAAGCATTTCTTTATATGTGGATGCCCAGAGTTTATGCATAATCGCGAAGGGCATTTCCGGTTTGTGCTAAAAACACATCCTCAAGGTTGTTGGCTCCAGTTTGGTTTTTTATCAATTCTGAAGGAATGCCTTTTACAATAATTTCACCTCGATCAATTATCGCAACGTGTGTACAGAAAAATTCGGCCTCATTCAAATGGTGTGAAGTATAAACAATGGTAGTTCCTTGCCTATTTAGTAATTTCAAATAATCGATTATTACGTTTTTAGATTGTACGTCAACCCCTACTGTTGGCTCATCTAAAAATAAAACTTTTGGTTGATGAAGTATGCCAGCAATCAAGTTTACGCGACGTTTCATTCCCCCGGAAAAGGTCTCCGTTTTTTTATGGGCGAATTTTGAAAGTCCCATCACTTCGAGATGTTTGTTAATGGATTTTTTAAGAATTTCACCTTTAATTCCATACATACTTCCGAAGTATTGTAAATTCTCAAAAGCGGTGAGTGTTGGATACAAGGCATATTCTTGCGGTACAATACCAATCAGTTGTTTTAACTGGTTTTTGTGTTCCTTAAAATTCAATCCGCTTATGGTGAAGGAACCTGAAGTAGGTTTCAAAAGTGAAGTCAACATTGAAATCAGCGTGGTTTTTCCAGCGCCGTTTGGACCGAGCAAACCGTAAATTTCACCATCTTCAACTTTTAAATTAAGGTCTTTTACCGAAAAATCTTCGGCGCCTTTGTATTTTTTTGAAAGTTGGTTTATTTCTATCATTGTCCTCCTAAATTCCCTGAAAGAGGAACTTTTTAAATTGCTTTTTTCAACTTTTTAAAAAACACCTTTTCCAAATCTGCAATATGATCTAATTGATCCGCAACCTTATTATAGCTATCGGTTTGGGCGCTACGGTTTTTGTAGATTCGGGAGGCTTCCAAAGCGAAATCACGCCACAAATCACCTATTTCAGTCATTTCTTTTGAAAGCTCCATTAACTTTTCGTTTCCAAGCAATTTTCCAGCTTCCTGCAAAAATGCCGCATAAATATATCGAAAACCTCCACCGCCGGTACCTATTTCTTCTTGCATCCGTACAACTTGTCCCAAATAATGGTTGGCAGTTTTAATGCCTTTTTTTTTCGGCCATTTGCGGATAAGTTTTGCGATTTTATGAATACCCTTTACTCCAACATATGAAACCGGTGCTAGCATTGCTTTACAAGTATCTTTAATTCCTTTCACGATTGCCGTTTCAAGTTCGAGTTTTTCAGGGAAAGCGATTGGATAATACATATGCCCTTTCGGAGCAAAAGCACCTTTAGCAAAACGCACTTTTTCCAATTCCTTTTCAGAAAGGGAAGTAACATTTTCCATTACTGGATCACTTATTAAATAACGATTGCCTTCCTTGCCGTAAACCACCATATTGTGGGCATTGAAATGGAAGCGGTATTCATCAGGAAAATAAAGTAGATTGTATACCCCCACCTGTAAACCAACTGGATTATTTTTCTCGAGATTTTCATCCAAACGTGTTTTTGCATCTTTTGGATTGCTGAACTTTTCACGTTTCATTTTTACGCCTGTGCGCTTGGCGAACTTTTTAAAAATATGTCCAGGCAATGCACGGTAGGTAATCACGGGAGCATGATTTACTTTCAACAAGGGAATATAGCAAAACAACAACCCGCTTCCAATACCAAAAACCATAGGTTCGCTGACGCTAAAACCGTTGTGTTTCATCAAATTTGAAACCACGCCATTTTCACAATGGGCCGATTGATGGTGGGTAAAGTCTATTTCCATTATTTTGAAATGTTCTGAAGTTCTTCAACTGAAATCTCAAAAACCTCAGCGTATTTATTCAACGTTTTTTCGCTTAATTTTTTAAAAACTGAAGGTTTAAAGTGTCGTTTTACTTTCCATTGCCAAAAGCCTACGTAGCTTGCCAAAATACCAACGTCCATTTTGTGGAGTTCCATATAATATTCAATAGGGCTGGTTTTGCCTTCTATTACACGGTTTTTAGCGTCTTTAATGCGTTCGTTAATTTCTTCGATCGCATTATTTAAAGCTACGGTTTTTGGTTCCCAGCCGCTACTTCTTTCAGTGGTGTATTCGCCATTGTCATCAACAGCATAACATAGTTCTTTGAAATTTGCCGATTCAAGATTGCTTTTGTCCTGTGGCACTTCTTTTTTCTTCATAATCAGACTTCATGGATTAAAAAATTCATGGTAGAAGATACAATTAATTTTTCAGCAAGGAATGTTTCAGCTTCTAGACTGCACATTGTCATTTCGCCGGTATCAAATCGCGAAAGAAGTTTTGCCTTTGTAACAATAGTTTCCCCAACTTTTGGAAGCTGAAAAATCTCCACTTTTTTGATAGCACTAATATAACCAACGAGTTTATTGCCAGTCCCCTCCAAATCATCCTTTTCAAAAAAACTTTGCCCCACAACACCAGAAGCGGCTTGTGCAGCATTCTCAATAAGTCCAGTTTCAGAAAGTTTTCCGGCTTCTAAAAACACACATTTCTCAGAAATATAAAATTGTGTTGAAACTGAATTTTCGTCAATTTCAACTACCGAAGTAACCATCAACATCGGTTCACGATGTGGCAAAAAGTTGGAAATATCGATATTTGAAATGTTAGGCGCTTTCATTAAGTAACCAGTACAGTTTTCATTTCACTGACAGCGATTATTTTTCCGTCACATTCGGTTTCAGCCGACACTAAGGTAACGCCCATAATATCGTGCAGAATACTTACCGTTGTTTTAAGTTCTTTTCCAATGGAAGGAAGTTCAAAGATTTCTGCTTTTTTAATGGCACCAATGTAGCCTGTTGGAGCATCTTCCTTTTTCAGAAAAAATTGGTAGCCCGTATAAAGTGCCACCGTTTGTGCCATATGCTCAATCAAGCCGGGACCAGTAAATTTATTGTCTTGGGTAAAAATATTTTCTTCAGAAATAGTCAGACCTGAAACCACTTTTTTCTCCTCAAAATGAAGTAGTTTATCCACCATCACAAACGGTGCTTTCTGCGGAATCAATTTCCCGATGAAATCTTTGTCCGTTATTTTTTCGGTGAATCCATCCATTTAAACTACTGTCAAATACGCATATGAATATGCAAAACGAGCACTTTCTGGCACCTGAAGAAATATTTTGTCACCTTTTTTAAGTTTTCCAGAATGGGCTAATTCTTCTAACATAAGATAGATGGAACCCGCTCCAACATTACCAACCTTTTGAAGGTTAAGAAACCATTTTTCCCATGGTAAGTGAAGACCTTGGCGTTCAATTTCATTGTAAAGATTTTCCTTGAAATAATAGGAAGAAATATGTGGCAAGTAGTAATCTATATCGTCCTCGGTAATGTTGTGCTTTTCCATGGCCAACTTCATACTTGCAACTCCTTTTTGAAGGATATTTTCGCCAAGCAATTTCACATCTTGCTTCATAGCAAAAAGCGATTTTTTACCCCAAACATCTGCAGGGTATTCACTCCAGGGTTTTAGGCTTCCATCTTCTAGCTTGTCACCGCCGGCATACATACAGGTATCGAGTTCAAAAGCATAACTGTAACCTTCCATCCATTCAATTTTAAGTGGAGTTTCTCCATTAGGCTCTCCTTCTAAAAGGAAGGCTCCTGCACCGTCGGAAAGCATCCAACGCAAAAATTCTTTGTTAAAAGCTAGAATGGGATGCTCTTCAATTTCCTGTAAATGTGCTACTTCGTCTTCAAAAATATCAGACTTCATCCACGATGAAGTACGTTCAGAACCTGTACAAACTGCATTGTTAACCTGCCCTGATTTTATGGCCATATAACCATACTTCAAAGCATTCATTCCACTGCAACAGGCACCCGAGGGAGAATTAATCTCAAGGTTGCCATTCTTTAAAAAGCCATGTACCATTGCAGCGTGGCTGGGCAATATCTGGTCTGGACTGGAAGTACCACAGGATAATAATTCAATTTCGTTTTTATTGAAAGATTCATCACACAACCCTTCAACTGCTTTTGCGGCAAGTTGTGCGTTGTTGTGGGTTACGTTGCCATCTTTATCAATAGCGTAATAACGTGTTTTTATTTGATTGTTCCTAAGGATAATGCGGCGGGCTTTTGAAGTTTTTCCATTGATAACTCCAAGTTTTTCTTCCATCGCCTCATTCTCCACAGGCTCATTAGGCAAAAACTTCGCAATCCTTGTAATATATACGTTCTTCATTAATCTTGCTTTAATGCAACTGATGAATAATAAGCTTTATCTCGTTGTATTTTACGATACATTGGGATATAAGTGAGCAAAAATACAACAAATACTATTGGTGCTATAAGCCATATTGCAAATAACAAATAATATTTAAAAAAAACGAGCCATTTCTTTCTTTCTTCACCTTCTTTTTTGATTAAGTGGTTGGCCCATTTTGTGAAAACAACATTTCCACGAATATCTGTAGCGATTAGTGAAGGATCTACTTTTACAGCGCCCAACTTTAAAAGATTTTGTTGCAGGTTCGAATATTTATTTTGAAATAAAGCTTCTTTAATCGGAGGTCCAAAACGTGAAGACGCTTCAATATCATGATCCGAAACACCAGGTTTTGGGAAGATTCCAAGCATTTTGGTTTTCTTTCCACCCATCAGCCAATGCACGATTGTTATTACGCTTATGTGGTTGAGGTTTTTATCTACCAAAGCAATATTGCCAACGAGATTTGCATTGTTAGCCTTCAATAATTTCTTCACTTTCTCCTGTGCCATAATCCACATATTTCTACTTGCGGAAACAGTCACAACTGGCGTGTTTGCTAGCAAGGTTTTTGCTTCGGCCGATTTTAAAAATGAATTAATCGGGATTGAAGGTGTTAAGTACCAAGTGGTGTAGCCTAAAATTACTAAATCGTATTTTTTCTGAAGAATTTCGGCAGGAAGTTCTTCCAAGGGAGTCGGAATTTGAAGAAAGGTTTCTGGAAAAGCTCCGTAAAATTCTTCCTGTTTCCAGGGAAAGGGAAATTTTTTCTTTGGAATGATTTCACAATAAGATATATTCACATTTTCATCTGAAACCGTTGAAACAATATTTTTCAAAATATCAAAAAGTTGCCCCGATTGCGAATAGTAAATTACTAGTACTTCCTTCATTTCTTAATCGTTTGTGTCCCAAAAATCAAAATAATTGAACCATTGTACCGGATATTTTTTAAGCATCCATTCAACGCTTTCGGTGTATTTTTTCAAAAGGCCCTGTGCATCTCGGCTCTTCACTTCGGCTTGGCGTGCATAAAGATGATAGTGTTTGTTGGTTTCCTTCATTACGTACACAAACAAAACGGGAACATTTAGCCTACTGGCCAATAAAAAAGGACCAGCGGGAAAATATGCTTCTTTTCCCATCAGCGATTCAGCAAATACTTTTTGGCCTTTCATATATCTATCGCCCGTAAAACAAACCAATTCACCATTGTTAAGGGCGTTGTTTATTTCAAAAATATGCGACAAGTCGTCTTTGACCAAAATAAATTTCACTTTGGAACGCACGGTTACTTTCTCCATGTACTCCTTTATGTTTTGATGCTCGGCGTCTGTAGTAACAAGGCTTATTTGGGAACGAGTATCAATTTCCTCGAAAAAAAACTCGGCTATCTCAAAATTGCCAACGTGGGCGCTAATCATAATTCCACCCTGTTTTTTATCTAGAAGTTCAATGATGTTCTCCACTCCGTCACATTCATAGGTAAACTGATTTTTAAGACCAGAAGAAATGGCAGCTTTGTCTATTATGGTTTTACCGAATGTGTAATAACTTTTATAAATGCTTAAAAGACTTTTTAAAGCAGAGTATTTCAGTCTTTTTTTAAAATAATAGTATATGGAACGTGTGCTTTTTCCTGCAAAAAAAACATAATAAAGGGCAACGAAATATAGCAATCCATATGCGGCACGGACTCCTAGTTTTCGTATAAAGAATATAAAGATTTTATATCCTAAAACAGTTCCTTTGCTTTTGCCTTCCCATTCACCTGCCATAAATTATTATTGCAATTTCAGGCGACTTTCTTTTCAATTAGATCGTAAAAATCTTGAAGTGTTATAACATTAATGAAATCTTCACCAGTCAATTTCACGCCAAAATTGGCCTCAATGGCAACAACCAAATCTACAAAGTCCAAGCTATCCAACTCTAAAGTTTCCTTTAAATTGGCTCTTGGTTCAATGTCTTCAGTTTCTACCTCAAACTCATCTACCAGAAAGTAGTTTATCTTCTCAACTATAACTTCTTTATTCATTTTTTAATGTGTGCACTTTTTAATAATTAATGCGGAATTAGTTCCCCCAAATCCGAAAGAATTGGACAAAAATACATCAATTTTTCTATTTAACGTTTTGTTAACAAGGTTTAATTTTGAAGCCGCTTCGTCGGGCGTTTCAAGATTTATATTTGGTGCTATGAAGGAATGTTCCATCATCAGCATGGAATAAATAACTTCACTTGCCCCTGCCATCCAACATTCGTGTCCAGTCATAGATTTTGTGGAGCTTACATACGGACCATTTTCCCCAAAGACCTCTGTAATTGCAAGTGCTTCATTCGCATCACCAACCGGTGTTGAGGTCGCGTGGGCATTTACGTAATCTATTTCAGAAGCTTTAATATTTGCTTGATCCAGTGCCATTTTCATAGCTCGAGCAGGTCCATCAACGTTTGGGGTTGAAATATGGTCCCCGTTTGAAGAAAAACCGTAGCCTATAATTTCACCCAGAATTGGCGCACCACGTTTTACAGCACTTTCGTAGCTTTCAATAACCAAAGTTGCCGCGCCGCCACTTGGCACCAATCCATCTCGATCTTTATCGAACGGACGACAAGCCTTTGTTGGATCACTTTGTGTGGAAAATACGCCAAGGCCATCAAAACTACCCATTGCGAGTTCATTTATTTCTTGGGCTCCACCTGAAATGATACAATCCTGCAAGCCATTTTTTATTAAAAAATATGCCATCCCAATAGAATGTGAGCCACTTGCGCAAGCAGCACTAATTGTAAAATTTATCCCTCTTAATTTAAAAATAGTTGAAAGATTCATTGTAACGGAAGAGTTCATTGCCTTAAAAATTGCGCCCGAACCTACCAAGGTTGTATCTTTCTTTTCACGAATTTTATCCACAGATTCGATGACCGATTTTGCAGTACTATCATTTCCGTAGAGTATGCCTACTTCGTTCTCATCGAGAAATTGTTGGTCTATTTTAGCATTTTTTAATGCTTCAATAGTTGCAGTATAGGCAAATGCGCCTTCTTCGCCCAAGCTTACGCGCTCTCTTCGGGAAAGTAGTTCTCTCAAATTCGGTTCTTCCACCCAGCCTGTTAAACTGGAGCGGTAGCCGAATTCCTTTCGTTTTTCGTCAGAGACAATTCCAGATTTTCCATTGTACAAAGACTCTTTCACTTCCTGCAGGTTTTTGCCAATGCAGGAATAAATGCCCATTCCGGTTATAACTACTCTTCTCACTTCTTTGTCAATTTAGGAATAAATTCCTCCATTAATATTAATCACTTCTCCGGTAATATAAGAAGAATTTGATGAAGCCAAAAAGCTAACTAAGTGCGCTACTTCCTCAGCCTCACCAAAACGGTTGGCGGGTATCATTTTTTTAAGTTCCTTTTCATCCAGTTCTGCGGTCATATCACTTTTTATAAAACCAGGCGCTACAGCATTTACTGTTATATTTCGTTTTGCAACCTCCTGTGCCAATGCTTTTGTAGCTCCAATAACGGCTCCTTTTGCTGCGGAATAGTTTACCTGTCCAGGAGTTCCTTTCAATCCAGAAACAGAAACCATATTGATGACCCTTCCATATTTGTTGACCAATAATTTTTGAATCAACGCATTGGTAACGTTATAAAAACCATTTAAACTGGTGTCTATCACACTATGCCAATCTTCGGGCTTCATCCACATAAACAGCCCGTCTTTGGTAATTCCCGCATTGTTTATAATCACTTCAATGATAGCGTCTTTATTAGCTTCGTGCCATACGTCAAATGCCTTATTAACAGCTTCGGTGTTGGTAACATCAAACTGTATTATTTCGCCTTTACCGCCGAGAGCTTCCACTTCTTTCAAAGTTTGTTGGGCCGCTTCTCTATTGCCGTTATAATTTATAAGAAGACTGTATTCCAAATCCTTCACGAGTTGAATACAAACCGCACGGCCAATACCACGAGACCCTCCCGTTACTAAAGCGTATTTCTTTTTTGTTTTTTTCTCTTCCATTTAATTTTTTCTCTTGCAAAGTAGAAACGACCTAAACTTAGCTTTTCTCTTTTTTCTATTTTCTATTTTCTTTTCTTTTTTTTCTTTTCTCTACTTCGAAGTATCTACAAAAGCTTCGGCATTCTTGTACCATTTGCCAACAACCTGGCCACTTTCATTGATAAAGCCCCATTTCTTGGTCTTTTTTTACTCGGGCTAGACCATTTTGAAATCCTTTATCAGTTCCACTTTGAAATACCAAACATCCCTGCTGAAATATCATATTCCATTGGAATCACGAGTTTACCCGTTTTATCAATAAAGCCCCACAGTTTTTTTTCTTTCACCGGAGCCAAACCATTATCAGAATATATTTCGGCATCCCTGTATTTTATATCGATTACCTTTTCACCTTTTTCATTAATAAATCCCCATTCCTTTCCTTCATTCACTGGCGCAAGACCTGCATTAAAAGCACGTACTTTATCATAAGTTGGTTGTATTACCCATTCACCTTTACCATTTATAAAACCCATCTTTTTTATTACTTTCGGGCATAAGTTAATGGAGAATCATTTGTGAAATCCCAAATTTTATCAACGCCACTAATTGGGGTAAAAGTTCCGTTAATGAGCACTCCAAAACTATCGCCTTTTCTGGCCCAAATTCCATTTTTGCTAAAATCACCAATTTCGTTATAATCTGCCGGAACAAATACTTTTCCTTTTTTATCTAAAAGTCCCCAGGTTTCCCCATTTTTGAATTTTGCATATCCGTTATTGAAACTTTTAATTTCATCATATTTTGGCTCCAATATGGTTTTCCCAGTGGTATCCATTAAACCAATTTTATCGCCATCGCGTATTATAGCTACCCCGTTGTCAAAATCGTAATATTTATCTCTTGCGGGCGTATCTAAAGTCTCGCCTTTGTAATTTATGTATTTCCATTGGTCGTTTTGCATTACCAATGCGTAGCCGGAATTAAATTCCTTTACGCGGTCGTATTCGGGTTGGATTGTCCATTCGCCGGAAGTATTTATAAAGCCCCATTTTTTATCTTTCATGGCTGCGGCATACTTGCCAGAAAAGCTAGCAGCCTTTTCAAATTGTGGCTGAATAGCATAGGCTCCTGTTTTGTTTATATAACCAAACAAATCGTTATCCCTTACCAAAGCCAGTTCCTGTGCAAAAACTGCGGTTGTTACTAGTGAAAAAATAAGTGCGAAAGAAAAAATTGTTTTCATAATGACATCGTTTTGAGTTAGATGAGGAGAGACGAACAATTTACAAAATTATTTCGTTCTTATTTTGCAGAATCCATCAAAAATTCTTTCACCTTGTTCACATATGGATACATTACTACATCTTCTTTGAAAACAGGCACAATCGCACGAATTTCATCGTACATTTTTTTGGTTTGCGAAGAAACCTGATCTTGTACTTTTAAGTATTCTATTGCCTGAACAACGGTTATGAGCTCTATTGCAACTACTTCAAAAGCATTTTCAATCACTTTTTTTGTAATCAATGCAGCATTGGTCCCCATACTTACAATATCCTGATTGTCGTTATTATTTGGAATGCTGTGAACGTACATGGGGTTGCTAAGCATTTGGCTTTCAGCTGTGGTTGAAGTGGCCGTAAACTGTACCCCCTGCATTCCAAAATTCAATCCCAGTTTGCCCAGATTTACAAACGGAGGCAATATGTTGTTTAGTTTAGAATTCAGTAAATAATTCAGTTGTCGCTCGGAAAGCATCGTCATTTTTGCAACCACTATTTTGAGCTTGTCCATTTCCAATGAAACATAATCGCCGTGGAAGTTTCCACCGTGATAGACGTTTCTTTTTTCAACATCAACAATTGGGTTGTCGTTGGCTGAATTTACTTCTTCAATCAATATTTTTTCCACGGAATTGAGCGTGTCCAGCACAGGTCCCAAAATTTGTGGTACACAACGCAATGAATAATATTCCTGTACTTTTTCAACAAAAACCTCTTCATCTTTTGATCCGTTATATAAATGGTGTTCACGCTTTCGGGTTAGATTGCTATCTTTTAAATGGCTGCGCATCATTTCAGCAACTTGGCGTTGGCCTTTGTGTTTTTTGGTTTGGTTCAGTTCAAAGGAAAGGTGATCATCATAGGCTTTTACAATTTCGTTTATGGCAGAGGAAGCTTTAATCATCCAATCCATAATTCGTTTTGTGTATAAGCACATTTACAACTCCAATTCCCGGTCATTACTGAAGTTCCATTCATCAAAGCCAAACCTTCGCGAAGCGCTACTTTTATAGGTTGGAGGTTTTCAATTTTAAAAACTTCTTCGGTATTTTTTCTTTCACCTTTATAAAAAACTTCGCCTTCGCCTATCAATACCAAGGCCAAATGGGCAAGTTGCACCAAATCGCCACTAGCACCAACGCCACCGTGTTCATAAATGAGTGGAATAATATTTCTGTTAAGCAATTCTCCCATCAATTTAATAACCGAAGGATGAACGCCACTATTACCAAGGCTTAGAGTATTCATTCGCGCAAGCATGGCCGCGCGAACGTATTGTGCTGTAATTGGATTGCCGGTTCCCGAAGCATGGCTACGGATAAGGTTGTACTGCAATTGGATGCGTTCGTCATCCTTAATTTTATATTGCGCCATTGGGCCGAAACCCGTGTTGACACCGTAAATAATTTTATTTTCAGAAAATTCTTTCAGAAAATCGAAACTATTTTGAACTCTTTCTATTATATCTTTGTGAAGTTGGACAGAATCGTTTTTGAAAATTATTTTATCAAAATCGGCTATTTCCAGTTTTCCTTGTAATGTTGGCATTTATAGTTGAATCAAATGTTCTATTAAATAATTTGGTAACTTTAGATTGCAAATTTAGAATTTTTTAACAATCTATATCTTAATAATATGAATGATATTGCTGTTGATGTGTTAATTATTGGCGCAGGACCGTCGGGCTGTGTAGCTTCTGCCTATTTAAAAAACAACGGGATAAGTTCGAAAGTAGTTGAAAAAAGTAAATTTCCACGCTTTGTGATCGGGGAAAGTCTTTTACCTCGCTGTATGGACCATTTTGAGGAAACAGAACTTTTGGATTGTTTGATGGAGCAAAAATTTGAAATCAAAGCTGGTGCTCGATTTTTGAAAAATGACATTGTTTGTAATTTCGATTTTGGGAAAAAGCATACTCCAGGTTGGGACTATACTTGGCAAGTACCACGTGCTGATTTTGACAATACCCTTGCCAAAGAAATTGTAAAAAAAGGTGTTGATGTTTCCTTTGGGCATGAAGTAACAGACGTCCAGTTTGATGAAAGTGGGCAATCAATCACAACAATAAAGAACGAAGAAGGCCAAGAATATAAAATTAAAGCAAAATTTATAATCGATAGCAGTGGTTATGGACGGGTTTTGCCGCGTTTACTGGATTTGGAAAAACCCTCTACCCTAAACCCAAACTCTGCAATTTATACACATATAAAGGAAACCGAACGCCCCGAAGGTGTTGAGGGAACCTTAATTACTTTTGACGTGGTGAAGGATGAAGTATGGCTTTGGGTAATTCCTTTTTCAAACGGGAACACAAGTATTGGTTTTGTAGGACCTACGGAATTTATAGAATCATTTGAAGGTACAAATGCAGAAAAAATGCGCGAAATGCTCAAAATTTCTGATTACTATTATGATAGATTGAAAAATCAGGAATTTCTTTTTGAGCCGCATATCATAAAAAATTATTCAAAAGCGGTAAAGCAACTCTACGGAAAGGGTTATGCCCTTACGGGGAATAGCGCCGAATTTTTAGATCCAGTGTTTTCATCAGGTGTTACCTTCGCTACAGAATCTGGATTGAAAGCTGCCAAATTAATTACCAAAGAGCTCAATGGCGAAAAAGTTGATTGGGAACAAGACTATACGGGTTACATTATGAAAGGCGTAGATGTATTTAGAACCTACGTGAGCGAGTGGTACACGGGAAATCTTCAGAAAATATTTTTCCATCGCCCCGAAAATCCTGTAATAAAAGAACAGATTTGTGCAGTACTTGCAGGTTATGTTTGGGATGAAACCAATCCTTTTGTAAAAAACCACAACCGCCTTGTAAAGACGGTTGCGAAGGTTATTGATATGGAAAACGAGATGGCTAAATAGTTATTGCTTTATCTATATTGTTTCACAAAAGACAACCACTATTTAAAGATGGCTATTTTATTAATAATCTTAAAAGAATTTTTTTAGCTTACTTTATATCAACTTTAATAAGAACATCTTCTTTTTGCTTTTTATAGACTTCTAAAACAAATTGATCGTCATCGGTTTTTACAATTCTGTTATTGCTGAATTGGTACACTTCCATATCGTCTGTAACTTCCCTTGTATCCAATATAGAACCTTTGGACATTGCGCCTGTCCCATCGTTTATTTTATAGGAAGTCAAGTAACCTCCATGCCCGTCACTATGCAATGCTGGAATTTGATCTAATTCCAAATCTATATTTTTAACGTTATCTAGAAACACGATGTAATGGTTTCCGTTTGTATTGAAATAGGAGTAAGACATTCCTCCTTGATATACTTTACTGGTATCAAAAACTTCACCCATTTTTGGCTGCCCTATTTGTCTTTTTGGAATTTTTTTCATCCAAGCCAAGTTTCCGGCTGCATCTATTTTTGAAACTAATATATCATTATTGTGATACGTTATATAGGTTCTTTTCGGACTACGGTGGACAACTATGAATGTCTGCTCGCCAATCAGCATTAAACTTCCATCATCGCTGATTACTAGGTCTCGCAATTTCATATATTCAAATTCCGCTTTTCCGTCTTCGTCTTTACGTTCGTTGCGCTTTTTAGTTCTATTTTTAACGTACTGGTTTAAAACTTCCAGAGGAATTTCATAGGATTTTTCGTCAATTAATTTTCCTTCCTTAGTAATTTTAAAAGTATAGAGTCCATCTGCGTTGTGAAATTCATTATTAAGTCCATTAGTATAAAAACCAGAACAAATCATATATCCCTCGAAAGACTCAAAAAGGGAAACACCATTTATAAATTTATCTCCCAAGTCAATTTTGGTTTTTTCAATTTCAGAAGAACCTTTTGAAAGTCTGAACAGTTCCATATGATAATTGGCCTCTTCATCTTTTCTTCTTTTTTTGTCTTTATTGCTGTCATCGTGAAAAACCTTAGCTAACAAATAGCCATTGCCTTCAGAATCTACCGCAAAATCTTCCACATCCATTCTTCTTTCGGTATAGGGCATGGTGTATTCTCTTGACCAAAGTTTGTTCAAAGATTTATCATAAACCTCAGCACCAATAATATCATAACTTTCCTTATCGTTTCTCACCTCTGGCTTTCTTCTGTATTGAACAAGAATTTTAGACCCATCCAGTGATGTTAAAAAGTCAAATTTGTCAGTTACGCCAAGTCCAAAAACGAAGGGTGCTGAAACGCCTGCCGTTGAGGCAAAGGTACCGGCCAGTCTTCCGTCAATATCAATTAATTTTACAGCTTCTCCAGTAAATTCGCCAGTTTCAAAATTTATCTCTCTGAAGAAAAGCTGTTCATGCTCAGTATTTTTTCCAGTCCAAGATGAATAAAACATATAGTATTTATCCTGTAATTGTTCCATCCCTTCAACTACATAATTATCGGGAAAATCCTCATATTCCTTAACTGAAATTTGTTTAAGGGTACTGACATCAAATTTTTGGACTACAACACTTTTCTTCCAGGGTTTTAAACTTAAAATTTGATTTCCGTCAGAGAAGTAAAATTTTTTTGGAGAGTCATAAACTTGATAGGGTTCACTTACTGTATAACTGTAATCGGCTGAAAGTTCCTTTTGTCCATAACTATAAAATGTAACTGTTAACAGCAAAAGGTAGAACAATAATTTTTTCATTTTTGAAATTTTTACGTGGTTAATTGCAGTAAACATATGAAAATATTTAAAAAAATAATTTTCACAAAGCTCAGTACAATTTAACAATGGAAGAATTTTAAAGTGAAACAGGAATATAAAATTTGTTATTCACTGACTTTCAATAGATCTGAATATATTTGAGAAAAATAAATTTTTTTAAATAAAAAAACTAACCTCTTTCAAGCTTGGAATACTTAAATGAGAAACGTTATAGGTGCAAATGTTGGAAGCTTTTGCACTTATACCATCCACAGTGATTTGGGCTACTTTCCACAAAACAGTGTAAATGAAAAAAGTCTCAACCTCTTACAAGATTGGGATGGAAGTGCAAGGGAAGCGACGTAGATGAAAAATATTTTCAACTTTTTCCATCTGCGCCACCCACGGTCACGTGGGCCAACAATTTTTATTAAGTCTTGAAAGAATAGCGAGAATAAAAAATCCCAACCTTTTACAAGGTTGGGATTTAATTCTGTTGGCCCACTAGGGCTCGAACCTAGACTCTTCTGTACCAAAAACAGACGTGTTGCCAGTTACACCATGGGCCAATTCCAAAAAAATTGGGCCTTAACCCTCCGAAACTAAAAATATTTTTTAGCTTGGGAGGTGCAAATTTAATACAAAGTTTGTCTTGTACAAATATTTTATACAAAAAATGCAGTTTGTTATACCTAAACCATTTTCATGTTAAAAATATCATATCATATTGCACGTTACATCAATTAGACACTTGGGGCTATCTATATTATTAGTAAATTCGTCCCATTAAAATTTTATGCACTTATGGGTTCTTTCAACTTTACAAAATGGAACAAAATTACAGGCTGGATTGTATTTGCAATTGCACTCACAACTTACTGGCTTACAGTAGAACCTACTGCCAGTTTTTGGGATGCTGGTGAGTATATAACAACCGCTAGCAATCTAGAAGTTGGTCACCCACCGGGAGCTCCACTTTACCAATTGCTCGGTGCATTTTTCTCCATTTTTGCTCCAGACGCTTCCCACATCGCGTTAACAATTAACTTGATGTCAGTTTTCTCAAGTGCTTTTACCGTTTTATTCCTTTTTTGGTCACTTTCCATTTTATTGACAAATATTGTTTCAAAACACCAAGAAATTGAAAAAACCAATTCAATAGCAATTATAGCTAGCGCAGCTATTGGAGCGCTTGCTTTTGGATTTACAGATAGTTTTTGGTTCAACGCGGTCGAGGCTGAAGTATATGCTAGTGCTGCTTTTTTAATGTCTGTACTATTTTATACGGCGCTGCGTTGGGAGCGCGAAATGCTAGAGCCCCGCGGCAATCGTTGGGCTATCCTAATTGCATTTATTATAGGACTTTCTTTTGGGGTTCACTTTATGGCATTGCTTACTATTCCAGCTATTGGATTTCTATATTTCTTCAAACATTATAAAACTATTACGGTAAAAAATTTCATAGTCGCTAATATTGTAACCGTTGCTATTCTTCTTTTCATCTTCAAGCTTTTGTTGCCAATGACAATGAAGTTTTTTAGTGCTTCGGAATTGTTTTTCGTCAACAGCATGGGGCTTCCCTTTAACTCAGGGACCATTTTTGCTGCATTATTATTTATTATTCTTTTTGTTTATGGACTGCGTTTCACCCACCACAAAGGTTATAAACAATTAAATACATTGCTTCTTTGCGTACTATTTATATTTATGGGATTTTCAAGTTGGTTGATGCTTCCAATTCGAGCAAACGCCGGAACGGTTATTAATGAGAATAACCCTAACAATGCCCGTGAACTTTTGGCGTATTACAACCGAGAGCAGTACCCCGAAACGCATCTATTTTACGGGCCTCTTTTCACCGAAACATATGTGGGACTTGATGAAGACAATCCATATAAGGATGACAAGCCAAAATATGAACAAGACGAAAAAACAGGTAAGTATATTATTGTAAACAATTACAAAAACGCAAGCCAAAATACGGATGATTCACAAAAAGCTTTTTTGCCAAGAATGTGGAGCACAGAACACAATTCCAATTATATGGAGTTCACTGGCGGACTTGATTTTTCCATTAAAAGTGAATACTTAAGTGAGCCCAGACTTGTTGAGGAAGTAAATAAATTTAAACAAGCCTACAACCAAAACCTGGTTGACAAAAGTGATTACGATAAATTTCTGAAAAATTTCGGGGAGTATCTTGACATCAAGAAACCTTCTTTTTTTCAAAATATGAAATTTATGTTCGAATTCCAGTTTGGCTATATGTATTGGCGCTATTTTATGTGGAATTTTACAGGAAGACAGGATGATGTGCAAGGTCAATACACAGACCTCCACGGAAACTGGATAAGTGGCATCAAATTTATAGACCAACTCCGTTTGGGAAATCAAGATGAACTCCCCAGCGATATGACAAACAATAAAGCGCGAAACACCTACTTTTTCCTTCCGTTGATTTTAGGAGTTATCGGTTTGGTTTTTCACTTTAAGAACGATCAAAAAAGTTTTTGGGTACTATTGGTTTTCTTCCTATTTACCGGGCTTGCCTTAAAAATATACCTCAACGAAAGACCCTTTGAACCTCGTGAACGTGACTATGCATTAGTTGGAAGTTTTTACGTTTTCGCAATGTGGATAGGGTACGGGGTTTACGCACTTTTTGATCTTTTAAAAAATTATTTAAAACCAAAAATTGCACTTCCCATAGTTATAATTGCCACCGCTTTGGCAGCACCTGTTTTATTGGCAACACAAAACTGGGACGACCACGACCGTAGCAACCGCTATACCGCACAGTCTATGGGGAAAATGTATTTGGATTCGTGTGATAAAAATGCAATCCTTTTCACCATTGGAGATAATGACACCTTTGCATTGTGGTATGCCCAGAATATTGAAGGCTACCGCCAGGACGTTCGTATTGTAAACACCAGCCTGTTCCAAACGGATTGGTATATTGACGATATGAAAAAGAAAGCATTTACCAGCGATCCAATTCCTTCACAATTAACACATGAAAAATACCGATGGGGCACGCGTGATTTTTTGATCTATCAAAAAACAACACAGGACACCATAGACATTAAAACGTGGATGAATTTTGTTGCGAACGATAGCCCTGCCACACAAATGGAGTTGCCTAGCGGACAACAAGTAAACACCTTTCCTTCAAAAGTTATTCGTGTTCCGGTTGATAAAGAAGCTGTACTTCGCAACGGTATCGTGGACCAGAAAGATGCCGATAAGATTGTTCCATACATAGACATCAATCTTAAAGGAGATGTTATATACAAAAACCGAATGCTGATGCTGGACATCATCGCCAATAATAATTGGGAACGACCAATTTATTTTAGTGGCGGTAGCTTTGGCGATGACGATTATCTATGGATGAAAGATTATCTACAACTGGACGGTGTGGTCTATAAATTAGTTCCAATAAAAACTCCAATAAACAAGCGGAGCCCTTTTGACATGGGCCGAATTGACGCCAACAAAATGTATGATATTGTGATGGATTGGGACTGGGGAAACAGTGGCAGTCCAGATATATACCACGATACAGAAACACGCAGAAATGGAATAACCTACCGAAGCAATCTTGCTCGCCTTGCCGAGACATTGATTAATGAAGGAGAAAATGGCAAAGCTGAAAAAGTGCTGGATTTGGCAATGGAGAAAATGCCAATTGATTATTTTGAATACTATTCTTTGTTGGAGCCGTACGTTATTGGCTATTATGAATTGGATAAAAAAGAAAAAGCACGCAAAGTTTACGAAGACGTATCCAAAAAATATCAAGAACATCTTTTGTATTACAACAGTCTTAAATTCAAAAAGCAGCGCGTCATTGCAGAGGAAATAATTAGCGATATGGAACGCTACCGAAGTTTGGTGCAACTGGTAGTTATGTATGACGATGAAGCCTATGGCCGCGCAGAAGCAAAAGAGTTCAATGATTACTTAAAGCTTTTCCGCCATTTCTACTCTCCAGACGAGGCGATAGATTTGGATAAGGATGTTCAAAAGGATTCCACTATCGAGATTCCTTTAGATTCCAATCTTTTGAAACAAATGGAACGTGAACCCACCAAGCAAATTGATGAAGAAACACCCATAAATTAATAAATTTGCAACTACGTTTAGTAAAAATGCCCAAATTCATTCAGCGGTTATACCCTGAGCGGATTTGGGCATTTTCGCGTAAATCAAACGCTATATATCTCACTTTCGATGATGGCCCAATTCCGGAAGTTACGCCTTGGGTTTTAGATGAACTTAAGAAACACCACGCGAAAGCAACCTTTTTCTGCATTGGGGAAAATGTTCAAAAATATCCAGAAATTTTTCAAAGAATTATTTCCGAGGGACATGCAGTAGGCAACCACACATTTAACCATTTAAACGGCTGGAAAACCGAAACTTCAGAATATGTAGAGAATGTGGAAAAAGCTGGAAGGCAGATGACGGAGGACGGATGCCAAATGATTGGCAATTCAAAAATCAAAAATCAGCAATCGTTAATCAACAATCAACAATCCCTTTTCCGGCCACCCTATGGAAAAATTACTTCGAAACAAGCCAAAATCCTTCAGAAAAAAGGTTTTAAAATTGTAATGTGGGATGTACTCAGTTATGACTATGACGCCTCCCTTTCCAAAGAAGAATGCCTTCAAAATGTTTTAAAAAACATAAAACCCGGAAGTGTGGTTGTGTTTCACGATAGCCTAAAGGCAGAAAAAAACCTTCGGTATGTTTTGCCGAAGGTTTTGGAAAAAATTGGTGGTATAAATTTACCCTTCAGAGTAATTTAAATTCTTACTTAATACTCAGATTTTCAGAAAATACTACCAGCGTATCGGTTCCTGAACCAGTAAGTCTTGCACACATATACTTCTATAAAATCATTTTTATTCATAGAAACCGCAGCATTCATGGCAATATTTTGTATCTGGGTATCACTTGCGATATAAATTATCGCATTTGACTCAGTTATAACCGTTCCGTTTTTTGCAACTACAAATGCATAAAAATTGCCTACAGCGTTTGTGACCCGGACAGAAAGAGAGCCAGTAATTTGAAAAGTACGCGATTTATTCCCAATGTACTGTAATCGGTTTCCTCCCGTAGCAGAAAATCGAAATAAATTAGTGGCACTAAAAGTCCCATCGCCTTGAATTTTCACAGGAGTTCCGCTTGAAATTGTTTGTACAAAACCTGTAGTTAAATCTCCGCTGTAATAAAAATTTGAGGTGGCTATATTATCCGATTCCTGTGGAAGACCAGGACAGTTCACAGTCCAAGCATTAGTAAAATTATAACCGGGGTAAGATCCTGTGGTATATTTTTTAATATAACCATTTGGGGCCGTGGTTGTACCTGAAAAAACCGTCCCTAATAGGTCGCCATCAAGAACGGATGGGTTTGAACTAACATCCATTGCGACGTCTGCACCATCAACAATACTGAAACCACTTACCTTTTCAATCAATCCGAAAGAACCAGTTAAGGTTTCAAAAGTGCCGTTGTTAGAAGCAAACCAAGCTTGATTACTTAAAAGAAGACTACTTATATTAGTGTAAGTAATACCCGTAACATTACCCACAAATTGAACTATATTTCCAAAATAAAGCCCAACATTGGATATTGTACCAACACTGTTAAAATTTGCAACAACAGTGTTCTGAACCAATAATGATGTGCCGCCAGTAATATTAAAAGCACTTCCGCCTCCGGTAAGAGTAACATTGCGAATACTTCCTCCTGTGGTTCCCTGAAATACGGGGCCACTAGCCTTATAAAGAATGTCTTCATTAGCATCCAATCCAGATACATAAGCATCATTTAAATCAATGGGGAATGCCAAAGTTATAGTTCCATTGATTTCATAGTAAGTATTGGAATTAAGTAGATATTTTGCCCCCCCCCCGTTAGCTAACTCAGTAACTAAATCAGCTAGCGGATTTAATTAATTTATAATTATCCCTTTGATTGTGAACTTGAGTTTATTTTTACCCAAGCAGTGGTTGTGGTATCATAATAATAAAAAGATTTAAGTGTGGTATCATACACTAAAAGGCTATTAGCAGGGGTAGTTATAGCTGTACGTTGTGCCGTTGTCATTCGTGGCGCCAACATTCCTTTTGAGGTTGATGTTATATCTAACATGGAAGAGGAATCTGGATTTGTATTGCCAATTCCCACCTGAGCTTTAATGGTCAAGGAGAAAAATAAAATTATAATGAGAAGTAACCTTCCAGGAATAGAAGGTGTTGTGTAAGAATTTTTCATAACAGTCTGGGGATAAGTAAACTTTTTCTGACAAAGTTAATGGCTTTTTTCAAACAAAATAGCACTTTAACGATTAAATCTAACACATTACCTTTTTTTCTTGGAAATTAAATATGTAGGAAATTTATATTAAAAACCCAATAGGCTCTAATACAAACAATTATAAACCTTAAGAACTAAGGAAAATAAATATTTTTGAAAAGTTAGCTTAAATATCTTTAAACGTATTCATTAACAAGTCCAATAAGTGTATTGGCATCTTGTTCTCCGCTCTGGCGCCATTTCATTTCGCCATTTTTGTAGATCATTAAAGTAGGAAGACCCTTTACTCGAAGTGCTTCGGCAAGTTCTTTATTTTTGTCCACGTCTATTTTAATCACGCGGGCCTTATCGCCCAAAGCGGCCGCAACGTCTCTTAACACGGGGTGCATTTCTTTGCAAGCTTCGTCCCATTCTGCATAAAAGTCCAACAGAACCGGGATACGGGTTTCAATTAATTCTCCAAATTTTGACATTCGCCTAATGTGTTAGTTGAACAATTGTATTACAAATATAACATTTCCCGATTATTATACGGTATTCTGTTTCTTTTTAAGTTGGATCACAGAAATTTCTGGCCAAATACCCACGCGCCCTGGATAGCCCAAAAAGCCGAAACCACGATTTACATTTATATACCTTCCAAATTCCTCATAGATGCCGGCCCAATTTTTATACCTATATTTTATGGGGCTCCATTTTATTATTCCCGGAATTTCAATGCCAAATTGCATTCCGTGTGTATGGCCACTCAATGTTAAATGAAAATGTCTTGGATCGTCCTTTACCTTTGCCTGCCAATGTGATGGGTCGTGGCTCATCAATATTTTAAAATCTCTATCTGAAATTCCCTCACAGGCTTTGTCCAGATTGCCAGCTTGTTTAAATCCGTTTTGTCCCCAATTTTCAACTCCAACCAACACAATTTTTTGACCGTTTTTTTCGAAATATCTATTTTCATTCAGCAACAGATCCCACCCCATTTCTTTTTGAAGTGATTTTAATTCCTCAAGGTTTTCAGCTTTTTCAGATGCACTTTCCCAATTTACATAATCGCCATAATCGTGGTTCCCCAAAACTGAGTAAACACCTCGCGGAGCCTTCAATGTTGAAAAAAGGGTTTTCCAATCGTCCATTTCATTCGCGACATTGTTAACCAAATCACCCGTAAAAAGAATCACATCACTCTGTTGTTCATTTACAAGATTAATGGCATATTCCACTTTGTGATGGTTGTCAAAACTCCCGCTATGAACATCGCTAATTTGCGTTAAGGTAAAACCGTCAAATTCATCCGGCAGGTCGTCAAATTCCAAAGCATATTTAAGTACTTTGTAATTGTACTTCCCTTGAACCATACCGTAAATGAGCGAAGCAAACGGGATTGCTGCAATCCCTAAAGCAATTACACTCACAAATTTTCTGCGGGAAGCCATAAAGTTTGCTTCATTACTTCCGGCAACTTTCATGAAGACACCAACAAAAAAGCGGGCAATGTCTTCCCCGAACATAAAAACTATTACAATCAATTTCGGAACAAAAACAGCGAGAAAAATGCCGAAGAAATACATTTTCGGTGGCTCCATCATTTTTGCGGAACCAAAAAAAGAGAGTTCATATATCAATCCCGCCAAAACGGCAAGCGAAATGAAAACATAAAATCCGTGTAACCACGGACTTTTTGAAATCGTTTTTACAGCCTGAAAGGCGTAAATATCAACAAGAATGTAAATGATAATAAAAATGAACCAACGCATAGAATAGAAAGAATTTTTAAAGATAGTATGTTTCAAAAAACTGAAATGCTACTTCACTTTATTTTAACTGTTTTAGTATCTTTTCAAAATATTTTTTTGAAATGCGAAATATTTCCTCTCTTATCTTTATTCTATTTTCTGTTTTCTGTTTTTCCCAGGAAGATAGTTCTTCCGAAAAATTAAGCTCATACGTAAATCCCTTTATAGGCACTGGCGGCCATGGCCACACCTATCCCGGCGCCACAATGCCGTTTGGAATGATGCAACTAAGCCCCGACACGCGTTTAGAGGGCTGGGACGGTTGCAGTGGTTATCATTATAGCGACGAATACATCTACGGATTTTCGCACACCCACCTTAGCGGAACTGGCGTAAGCGATTATGGCGATGTACTTTTGATGCCCACAAATACTGTAAATTTCAATAACGGCGCAGATGGGAAAATCGGGCTATAGCGCACATTTTTCACACGAAAACGAAACTGCCTCTCCGGGTTATTATAAAGTACTTTTAGATGAAACAAATATTGAAGTGGAGCTAACAGTTTCAAAAAGAAGCGGAATTCACCATTATACTTTTCCAAATAACTCAAAACAAATTGTAATTCTCGATCTCGAACATCGCGACAAAGTGTTGAGTTCTGAAATAAATAATATTTCAAAAACCGAAATTTCCGGCCACCGCCATTCCGAGGCTTGGGCAAAAGACCAGCGACTTTTTTTCAATATTGAATTTTCAAGACCTTATAAAAGCGTGACTTTTTTAAATGATAAAACTAAAGGCGAAAATGTAAAAGCAGCTTTTGAATTTGATAATTCAGAAGGAAATGAACTGGAAGTGAAAGTAGCAATATCTGCGGTTGACAAAGCGGGCGCAAAAAAAAATCTGCAATCTGAAATTGGCAACAAAACTTTTCAGCAAATAAAAAACACAGCAGAAACTGTTTGGGAAAAACAGCTGAAAAAAATCGAAATCCAAACCGAAAACGAAAACCAAAAAACGATTTTTTATACGTCATTATATCACTCGATGCTAGCGCCAAATCTCTATCAAGACATTGATGGTCGTTACCGAGGAATGGATCTGGAAATCCACCAAAGTAACAATTTTGAAAACTACACCGTTTTTTCGCTTTGGGACACCTATCGGGCCGCACATCCGCTTTACACCATTATTGAAAAAGAACGAACTTCTGATTTCATCAATTCACTTTTAGCAAAATATGACGAAGGTGGAATTCTACCAATCTGGCCATTGGCAGCTAATTACACCTGGTGCATGGTTGGCTATCACGCCGTTCCCGTAATAGCTGATGCATACTTAAAAGGAATCGGCGGTTTTGATGCGGAAAAAGCTTTGGAAGCGATGAAAAACAGCGCGATGCAGGATAAATTAGGATTAAAAAGTTACAAGGAATTCGGCTTTATTCCCGTTGAAGAAGAAAGCGAATCGGTGTCAAAAACACTGGAATATGCCTATGATGATTGGACCATTGCCGAAATGGCTAAAGCGATGGGAAAAATGGAAGATTATAAACTTTTTTCCGAAAGAACACAGAACTACAAAAACGTTTTCGACCCCGAAACCAAGTTTATGCGCGGCCGTTTTCGCAATACTTGGTTTGCGCCATTCGATCCGTATGAAGTTAATTTCAATTACACTGAAGCTAATGCATGGCAATACAGTTTTTATGCCCCGCAGGATATTTCGGGCCTTATAAATTTAATGGGCGGAAAAGCCGAATTTGAAAAACAACTGGACAAGCTTTTCACCGCAAAAAATGAAACTTCGGGTCGTGAACAGGCTGATATTACTGGACTCATAGGTCAATACGCCCACGGAAATGAGCCGAGTCATCATATGGCTTATATTTATAATTTCGTAAACAAACCAGCAAAAACGCAGGAAAAAGTTCATCAAATTTTAAATGAAATGTACCAAAACGCACCCGACGGAATTTCGGGCAATGAAGACTGCGGGCAAATGAGCGCTTGGTATGTTTTCAGCGCAATGGGTTTTTATCCCGTAACGCCCGCGAGCAATCAATATATTATAGGAACTCCTTTCTTTGAAAGGGCTACGATTAATTTAGAAGATGGAAAGACCTTTGAAATTGAAGCTGAAAATATTTCCGATGAAAACAAGTATATCGAGTCGGCAAAACTGAATGGAAAATCTTTAAGGAGAAGTTTTATACAGCATTCTGAAATTATCGCTGGCGGAAAATTGGTTTTTAAAATGACTGATAAGCCTTCAGCTTGGGCTACAAAAGATAATGAAATCCCAAAGACTGAAATAACAGAAAATTTGATTGTTCCAGCGCCATTTATTACAAAAGGCGATGTTGCTTTTAAGAACGAAACTGAAATTTCGCTGGGAGTTTCTTCAGATAAAACAGAAATTCATTATTCGTTGAATAATTCAGAATTCAAAAAATACAGCAAACCGTTCGTCATTTCCGAAGCAACCATTTTAAAAACATATGCTGAACAACTTCCATTTAAACCATCGGCAAGAAATTTGGGAAAACGAAGCAGTTTACTTTCAACCCATTTTTACAAAATTGATCCCAATCTTAGCATAAAACTAGAAACAGAATATGCCAACCAATATAACGGCGGCGGCAACAATGCTTTGATTGACGGCATTCGCGGGGCAATCGATTTTCGAACAGGCGCGTGGCAAGGATATCATGAAAAAGATTTAAAAGCAACCGTGGATTTGGGCTCAAAAAAGGAAATAAAAACCGTTTCAGTTAATTTTCTAGAAGATCAACGCAGTTGGATTTTTTATCCTACGGAAGTTTCCTGTGCAGTTTCGGAAAACGGAAAGGATTTTACCGAACTGCCAATTCAAAAAATAGAAGCCGAGAAACCTTCGGAAGAAGCTGCAATTAAAACCATTAATTTTGAAATTAATAAAAGAATTCAATTCATAAGAATGACTGCAAAAAACTTTGGCGATTTACCTAAAGGGCATTTGGGTTATGGCGGAAAGGCGTGGCTTTTTGTGGACGAAATTGGGGTGAAATGAGAAACACAACTAAAGCGAAACAAGAATCACGACAAATTCAAAATAATAATATGTACAAAAAACTAATTTTTATAATTACAATTATCAGTTGCTTCAGCAGTTTCGCGCAAAACAAAGATTTTATCCAATTCGTAAACCCATTTATCGGCACGGACAGAATGGGGCATACTTTTCCGGGTGCTACAACTCCGTTCGGAATGGTGCAATTGAGTCCGCAGACGAATGTGCAAACGATGTATAAAGCGGACGGTAGTTACAATTCAAAAACCTACGAATATTGCGCGGGTTATCAATATGCAGATTCCACGATTATCGGTTTTTCACATACTAATTTCAGTGGGACGGGACATTCTGATTTAGGCGATTTTTTGGTAATGCCAACGGTTGGAAAATTAGTTTTGGACCCGCTAAAAGCCGAAAGTGACGAAAAACGTTTTGTTTCTTCATTTTCGCATAAAAACGAAAGGGCTTCGCCCGGTTATTACATAGTGAAATTGGACGATTATAACATAACCGCAGAGCTTACTGCCAGCGACCGTGTGGGTTTTCATCAATACACTTTTCCGAAAAGTGATGAGGCACATATAATTCTCGATATGGTTTACAACGTTTACGGTTACGACGACAAAAACGTATGGACCTTTGTGCGTATTGAAAATGATTCTACCGTAACGGGGTATCGACAAACACACGGTTGGGCGCGAACGCGAACGGTTTATTTTGCGATGGAATTTTCAAAACCTTTCAAAAGTTACGGTCATAAAAAGTATGACAAATCCAAGTACAACGGTTTTTATAGAAAATTCAACGAAGAAGAAAACTTCCCTGAAATGGCCGGAAAGGAAATCCGTGCATATTTCAACTTCGACACTGCAGAAAACGAAAAGATTTCTATAAAATTTGCACTATCATCGGTAAGTACGGAAGGCGCCATGAAAAATCTGAAAGCTGAAATCCCACATTGGGATTTTGAAAAAACCAAATCAGAAACCCAACAAAAATGGAATAAGGAACTTTCAAAAATTGAAATAAAATCCATCACACCCGAAGATAAAATAACTTTTTACACCGCGCTTTATCACACAATGCTCAGCCCTATAATTTATGAAGACGTTGATGGACAATATCGTGGTTTGGACCAAAATATCCACACTTCGGAAGGGTTTACCAATTACACCATATTTTCACTTTGGGATACCTATCGTGCACTGCATCCGCTTTTCAACATCGTCCATCCGCAGCGGAATAACGACATGATAAAAAGCATGCTCGCCCATCATGACCAAAGCGTGCATAAAATGTTGCCCATTTGGAGCCATTATGCCAATGAAAATTGGTGTATGATTGGCTATCACGCCACTTCGGTAATTGCAGATGCAGTAGTAAAAAACATAGGTGATTTCGATAAAAACCATGCTTTGGAAGCTTCCATAAATACTTCAAATGTTGATTATTTTGATGGTGTTGGCGATTATAAAAAATATCATTTTGTGCCTGAAGACAAAAGCAATTCTTCAGTTTCCAAAACCTTGGAATACGCATATGATGATTGGTGTATTGCGCAACTTGCTAAAAGCATAGGTAATGCCGATATTGAAAAGGAATATTTAAAGCGTTCGGAATATTTCAAAAATGTTTATGATCCCAAAATTGGTTATATGCGCCCAAAATTGAGCGATGGAAAATTCAGAAAAGAATTTGATCCTTTGGACACTCACGGACAAGGTTTTATTGAAGGTAATGCATGGAATTACGGCCTTTACGTGCCTCAGAATTTAGATGAAATGATTGAAATGATGGGCGGAAAAGAAAGGTTCAGCAAACATTTGGATTCGCTTTTCACGATGGAACTTGAGGATAAATACATCGAAAAAAACGAAGACATAACCCGTGACGGCATTATGGGTAATTACGTTCAGGGCAACGAGCCCGGCCACCACATTCCGTATTTGTACAATTGGACTGGGAAGGAATATAAAACCCAAGAGCGCGTGCGGATAATTATGGACAAAATGTACGGTCCAAAACAGGACGGACTTTGCGGGAATGATGATGCCGGGCAAATGAGCGCTTGGTATATTTTCAGTGCGCTTGGTTTTTATCCCGTAACACCTGGTTCGCCAAATTATGCCTTGGGAAGTCCGTTGGTTGAAGAAGCCATACTTCATTTAGACAATGGAAATTCAGTGAAAATTTTGGCGAAAAATCAAAGTGCAAAAAATATGTATGTTCAAAGTGTTTCTGTTGATGGGGAAAAACTGGACCGAAATTATTTGACGCACGATGAAGTTACAAAAAGCAAAGAGATTGTTTTTGAGATGACAAATAAGCCTAAAAAATAATATTATGAAACGTAGAAAATTTATACAAAACGCTTCACTTTCTACTTTTGGGATTGCTGTTGGCTCCTCAGTTTTCGCTTCAGAAATTAAAAAGTCAACATTTGAAGAAAATGAAATTCAACCTGAAAATGCTGGATATCCAATGGTAATCGCCACTTGGAACGTAAATGATAGCACCGCCGAAGCGTGGCGCGTATTGCAGGAAGGAAAATCTGCGCTTGATGCTGTTGAAAAAGGCTGTATGATTGAAGAGGCTAATGCGGAAGGACAGTCTGTTGGAATTGGCGGACTGCCCGATCGTGATGGTAATGTTACACTGGACGCTTGTATTATGGACAGTAAAGGCAATTATGGCGCGGTGGTTTATCTTCAACATATTATGCACCCAATTTCAGTGGCGAGAAAAGTAATGGAAGATACGCCACACGTTATTTTAGCAGGAAAAGGCGCAGAACAATTTGCGATTTCCGAAGGTTTTAAACCAATAGATCTACTTACTGACGCATCCAAAAAAGCTTGGGAGGAATGGAAAAAGACTTCAAAATACAAACCCATCATTAATATTGAAAATCACGACACTATAGGGATGCTCGCCATTGATAAAAACGGCGATATTTCTGGAGGATGTACAACCAGCGGGCTAGCCTATAAAATGGGCGGTCGTGTTGGCGATTCTCCAATAATTGGTTCGGGACTTTTTGTAGATAATGAAGTGGGTGGTGCTACTGCAACGGGCCTGGGCGAAGAAGTTTTAAAAACCGTCGGGAGCTTTTTAATTGTTGAATTAATGCGCCAAGGCAAAACACCTCAGCAAGCCTGTGAAGAAGCCATTGGAAGAATCATCAAAAAAAGCCCGAATTACAAAGATTTTCAAGTGGGTTATATTGCTGTAAACAAAAAAGGTGAAACGGGTTATTACGCTATTCATGATGGATTTTGGGTAACAAAATATCAAAACGAAAAGAATGAAAATATCCCTTCAAGTTTTTATGACAAAAAATAGTATTGATAGACTCATCAACAAATAACCATGACCGAAAAAAAATCCTTCCGCTCCGCTTTTATAACCGTAACTGTACTCTTTTTCCTTTGGGGATTTATTACCGTTTTGGTTGATAGTTTGATTCCCCGTTTAAAAGATGTTTTTGAGCTCAGTTATTTTCAAGCAGGCTTAGTGCAGTTCGCTTTCTTTTTGGCATATCTAGTGATTTCGGTTCCTGCGGGAGCACTGCTTTCGCGAATTGGCTATCAAAAAGGAATCATTGTTGGTTTGGTTACAATGGCCATTGGTTGTTTGCTTTTTTACCCTGCAGCAGCAGATAGACAATTTTGGCTTTTTTTAGTGGCCTATTTTACGCTGGCCGGTGGAATTACAGTTTTGCAAGTAGCGGCAAATCCTTATGTTTCTGTATTGGGAAATGAGGACGGTGCTTCAAGTAGGTTGAACCTTTCCCAGGCCTTCAATTCCTTGGGAACTGCAATTGCACCTTTAATCGGCGCTTCCTTTCTGTTGAGTGATACCATTAAATCTTCGGAGGAAATTTCAGTTTTAGCAGATGTTGATCGTAGTACTTATTACATTTCGGAAGCTTCTGCCGTGCAAACGCCTTTCCTATTCATTGCAGCATTTATAGGGTTTTTGGCATTGTTATTTGTTTTTATAAAACTTCCGAAGATTTTGGAAAAAAGTCCCATAGGTGGTTACGGAAGACTTTTAAAAAATAAAATCGTGATGCTCGGGGCTTTGGGCATTTTCCTATATGTAGGCGCGGAAGTTGCTATTGGCAGTTATTTGGTGAATTATTTTATGAGTATGAATATTGCTGAAATAATCCAGCAAAATGAAACCATGAAATACATTGCCGAACGCCTTCTAAACACAGATATAAGTATGATTGACAACAAGGCAATTGTGGGCGCCTTTGTAGTTTTTTACTGGAGCGGTGCAATGGTTGGTCGATTTGTCGGAGCATATCTCACAAAAATAATTAAACCTACAAAAGTGCTTTCTGTATTTGCTGTTTTGGCCGTAATGATGTTATTGATTTCAATGAATACAAGTGGATTAACCGCAATGTGGTCCATTCTTGCTGTAGGGCTTTTCAATTCTATCATGTTTCCAACAATCTTTGCTTTGACCATTGACGGATTGGGCGATTTAAAACCTCAAGCTTCTGGTTTACTTTGTATGGCAATTGTGGGAGGAGCTGTAATTCCGCCAGCGTATGGATTTTTAACTGACAATGTAGGTTTTAAAATTGCACTTCTGCTAGTGATTGCCTGTTATGGCTACATCTTTATTTTTGGGAGAATGAAAAGTCGTGCACGTATATAGTCATAACTTTTTAATTTCATTCACTAAAAAACCATAACATTCACTAAAAATTTATTTATTTAATCGGGTTACGTTTTTAGTTTACAGCTTTACGTTTAAAAAATTGGTGTGAATTAAGTTATGTTCTGATTTCTGATTTAACTAAAGAATGCCAATGTGGGATATGGCTTTTTTTAATAATACTGAATTAAGGATAAGGTAATAGTAAGTTATTAGTTTTGACCTGAAAATCAATCCTGATCAAATTGTTTTCAAATTTTTCAGTGTTAAAAAGTAAAGTCGCTTTTGAGGAGGAGCGACTTTTCTTTTTATTGCGCAAATATCAATTTCGCCCTTGCTTTCTAATTCCTTAAATTTCATCACAAACTCCAATGCATCTGGAATTACGTCACTACAACAAATTATTAATGAACCCTTTTTCGCATTTTTTACAGCATAGGTAATGGCTTCTTTTTCTGAAGGAATGATGGTTGTTTTTTTGTTTGGATCTCTCATTTTTATACCGTCATTCAGCATTTTTATTAATTCTTCCTCAGTTTTTCCGCGAAGGTGTTTATCCTGTCTAATAATTATTTCATCAAACATCTCTGCAGCAATACTTCCCAATTCGTTGGTGTCTTCTTCCCGTCTATCGCCAACTCCAGCAATTATTCCTATTTTTTCAGTGGCTTCAAAAGTATCTGTAAATTTTTGTAGCGCCCGCATTCCTGCAGGATTATGGGCATAATCAAGCAATATGCTGAAATTTTCAAATTCGAAAAGATTCAACCTTCCGGAGTTTGCGAAGCCGAAGGAATAAATGTCTCCAAAGCCACTTTCATATCTTCAATACTAATACCTCGAACATTTGCAGCAATCACAGCCGGAAGAACATTTTGAATCATAAAAGTGGCCTTTCCGCCATAAGTCAATGGAATATCTTCAGCTTTCATAATGCGCATTTTCCATGTACCCCGACAAAGCGTAACGTATCCATTTTCATAAATAGCAGTAATTCCGCCAAGTTTTTGAAGTGCTTTTATCCGTGGGTTTTCTTCATCCATCGAGAAAAGTGCGAGGTTGCAATTAATGGTTCTTCGCATTTCATATACCAAATCGTCATCGGCGTTTAAAATAGCATACCCATCGGGCAAAACAGTTTCAGGAATTACGCCTTTTACTTTTGCCAATTGTTCTACAGTATGAATTCCTTTCAGTCCCAAATGATCCGCAGCAACATTGGTTACAATTCCAACATCACATTTTTTAAAACCGAGCCCCGCACGTAAAAGTCCGCCACGCGCACATTCCAAAACGGCGAAATTTACGGTTGGATCTTTTAGTACAAATTCTGTACTTGCAGGACCTGTGCAATCGCCCTTCATCAACAATCTGTTTTGAATGTAAACGCCATCGCTGGTGGTGTAACCCACTCTGTAGCCTTTCATTTTTGCCATATGTGCAATAAGGCGTGTTGTTGTTGTTTTTCCGTTGGTTCCGGTAATAGCAATAATTGGAATTCTTCCTGTACCGCCTTGCTGTCCTTGCTGTGGAAATAGTTTGTCAACAACTGGTGCTGCAACGTTTCTGGGTAAACCTGTGGTGGGCGCTAAATGCATTCTAAATCCAGGTCCGGCGTTAACTTCTAAAACAGCACCACCAGTTTCATTCAATGGTTGGCTAATATCTGTAGTCATTATATCAATTCCACAAATATCGAGATCTATTATTTTTGAAATTCGTTCCGCCATTGAAACATTGGATGGATGCACAATGTCCGTTACGTCTTCAGCAGTTCCGCCCGTGCTGAGGTTTGCGGTATCTTTTAAAATAACTTTTTCATCCTTTGCTGGCACGGAATCTTCGGTGTAGCCTTTAGCTGCAATGATGGTTTTGGTCAAATCATTAATGGTAATTTTTGTAAGTACATTTTCGTGCCCATAACCACGACGGGGATCTTTGTTCACCTCATCGACCAATTCTTTAATAGTTGATTTTCCATCGCCAATAATATGAGCAGGACTTCGTTTTGCCGCGGCAACCAACACATTATTTATAACGAGTAACCTATAATCTTCGCCTGTAACAAATTTTTCAATAATTACTTTTGGAGAAACAATTTTTGCAGCGTGAAATGCCACTAAAGCATCTTCATAGTTTTTAATATTTACCGTAATACCGCGACCGTGATTTCCACCAACTGGCTTTACAACCAAAGGAAAACCTACATATCTGCAAGCTTCTTCCAAACTGCTTTCGCGACTAATTATATCGCCGCGCGGCACTTCAACTTCAGCTTGTTCCAAAAGATATTTAGTATCTTCTTTATCGCAGGCTATTTCCACACCAATGCTACTTGTTTCGGAGGTTACGGTTGCCTGAATTCTTTTTTGGTTGGCTCCATAACCCAATTGCACCAGCGAATATTTATTCAAACGAATCCATGGAATACCACGTGCTTCGGCTTCCTCAACAATAGAACCCGTACTTGGCCCCAAACGTTCATCCTCACGGATTTCGCGCATTCGCTGAATATCGGCTTCCAAATTATAATTATCGCCAGCAATAATCGCTTTACAAATATCAACCGCAGCATTTGCAGCATAACGCCCCACATTTTCTTCCATATAGGAAAAAACTACATTATAAACCCCTTTTTCACCATAGCCCCTTGTTCTACCAAATCCAGTATCCATATCTGCCAAAGTTTGTATTTCAAGGGCAATATGTTCTATAACATGACCCATCCAAGTTCCTTCTTCTACTCGTTGAAAAAATCCACCAAGTTCACCCACAGAACATCGGTGTTCATACATGCTGGGAAACATCATTTTAAGTCGGTCGCTGAAACCTTCAATCTTGTTAGAAGGGAGCTCTTCCATTTCTTCAAGATCCAGAACCATAACTATTAATTTATGCCGACGGATGGACCAGTAATTTGGTCCTCGCATGGCATTGATTTCCCTAATTCGCATACATTTACAGATTTATTAGTTTATTTCAAATTTGATAAATATATGATTAATTTTTATAACAATTAGCGTATTTTTGCTGGCAAACCAAATAAATTCATGAGCGTAAAAGGCACACTGATCCCCATAGGTGGAAATGAAGACAAGGGCATTGAACAAAGTGAAATATATACTTTAGAATATATTCAGGAAGGGATCCTTTCACGTGTGGTGCGAGAGAGTGGCGGTAAAGATGCACTGATAGTTGTGATACCGACCGCATCCAGTATTCCGAATGAAGTGAGTGAAAATTACCTAAACGCTTTTGGAAAATTGGGTTGCAAAAATGTTCATATCATGGACATCCGCAATCGTGAGGAAGCTGAGGATCCCCTTTATTTAACTTTAATGAAAAAGGCTGACTGTGTGATGTTTTCTGGTGGAGACCAATCAAAAATTGTTCAATATATTGGCGGAACACTGCTGCACAAAATCATTCAGAAACGATATGAAAAAGACAATTTTGTAATTGCCGGAACTAGTGCAGGCGCAATGTGCATGAGCCAAGAAATGATTAAAGGCGGAAGCATTAAAGAAGCGTTTACAAAAGGTGCTGTTTTGATGGGAGAGGGCATGGGCTTTCTTCCAAATTTAATTATAGATTCACACTTTATTCGCCGCGGGCGTTTTGGAAGGCTTGCTGAAGCAGTTGCGCGTTTTCCAAAACTTATTGGTATTGGTTTAGCGGAAGATACCGCACTTGTTATCAAAAAATGCAATATAGTTGAGGTGATTGGCTCAGGAATGGTCATTCTTTTTGACCCAAGAAAATTGAAGCATAACAACCAAGCAGTGGTCGAAAACGGCACACCAATGTCTCTAAATAATCTAAAAACACATATTTTAGCCAATGGAGATCATTTTGATATCAAGAAAAAAAAGGTAAAGATTTCACCACATCACATTCGGGTTATTGAGTCTCAAACTTTGTAAATACCGATTTCCTTTTTCCCTTCTGAAGTTTTAAAGGCGCGGTACATTCCTTCGGTGTTAAATGGCAATGCAATGTTTCCATTGGCATCAACTGCAATTAAACCTCCATCTCCACCTATTTCTAAAACACGCTTGTTTATTACTTCGGACGCAGCTTCTCCCAAAGTCATTCCTTTGTATTCCATCAAACAGGAAACGTCATAGGCAACTACACCACGAATAAAGAATTCTCCACTACCAGTACAACTTACCGCACAGGTTTTATTGTTGGCATAGGTTCCAGATCCAATCATTGGACTATCGCCTACACGGCCCCATCGCTTGTTAGTCATGCCGCCAGTTGAGGTGGCAGCCGCAATATTCCCGTTTTTATCGCAAGCTACAGCACCAACGGTGCCAAACTTGCCTTCCTTTTTCATGCTGTGATCCAGCTGGAACTTATCGCTATCTTTTATATTTTGCCATTGCTGGTAGCGGTGTTCGTCATAAAAATATTCCGGAGTTTCTAAATTGTATCCCAAGCTTTTTGCAAAACGCATTGCACCTTCGCCTGCCAGAAAAACATGGTCTGTTTTTTCCATTATATCTCGTGCCAATGAAATTGGATTTTTAATCCCAGTAATTAAAGAAACAGCTCCTGCATCCAATGTTTTGCCATCCATAATAGCAGCATCCATTTCGTGGGTGCCGTCATTTGTGAAAACGCTTCCTTTGCCAGCGTTGAAAAGTGGGGAATCTTCCAAATGGTTTACGGCAGCTTCAATGGCTTCCATGGCACTTCCGCCGTTTTCAAGAATTGCATATCCTTTTTCAAGTGCTTCATTTAATGCTTCTTTGTATTGTTCCTCTTTTTCAGAAGTCATTAATCCTTTAACAAGTGTTCCTGCGCCTCCGTGGATTACTAAGGAATATTTTTTATTCATTGTTGCGGTTATTTATTGTCACAAAAGTACGCTTTGGTTTTAAATTTAAAAGATAAAAGACGCAACAGCTTTTGAAAACCCGCTAGGTCTTTATTTCATAATTTCTTTTTCTCAGAAAACCCTTCGTTTCTAAAGTGTTCTTTTTATTTTTGAAGCATAAGCATTTCAAACTATGTCAGAAAAAAAACGCCTCTTCCTTGTTGATGCATACGCCCTAATTTTTAGAGGGTATTTCGCTTTAATAAAAAATCCGCGATTAAACAGCAAAGGCCAAAATACCTCAGCCATTATGGGGTTTATGAACTCCCTTATAGACGTTGTAAAAAGAGAACGCCCAGACCATTTGGCTGTTTGTTTTGACAAAGGCGGTAGTGAAGCCCGCAACGAAATGTTTCCAGATTATAAGGCCAATAGAGACGAAACCCCAGACGCTATAAGGTTTGCAATCCCTTACATATATACAATTCTTGAGGCTATGAAAATTCCAATTATGGTGAAGGATGGTTTTGAAGCAGATGACGTAATTGGCACCTTGGCAAAAAAAGCCGAAAAGGAAGGCTATACTACATTTATGGTAACCCCAGACAAGGATTTTGCGCAATTGGTTTCAGAAAATATATTTATGTATCGCCCCGTTTTTGGAGGTGGTTATGAAACTTGGGGCATTCCCGAAGTTCAGAAAAAATTTGAAGTGAATGATCCGCTACAAGTAATTGATTTTCTGGGAATGATGGGCGACAGCAGCGATAACATTCCCGGACTTCCAGGCGTAGGCGAAAAAACTGCCAAGAAATTTTTGAAGGAATTTGGCTCTATGGAAGGCCTGCTTGCAAACACCGCACAGCTAAAGGGCAAAATGAAGGAAAAGGTTGAAGAAAACGGCGAGCTGGGTTTGCTCAGCAAAAAACTGGCAACTATCATGCTCGATGTACCCGTTGATTTTAATGAAGCTGATTTTGAAATGTGCCCACCAGATACACAAAAAGTCTTAGAGATTTTTGATGATTTGGAGTTCAGAAGACTAAAAGACAATTTCCTGAACGCATTTTCTATAGAAGGAATGGCTTCTCTTGGCACTAGCCGTGTAGCTCCAGAAAACAACAACCTAGCAGATACAAAACCGAAACCCGCCAAAAACAATCCTGCAGGCGAAGGTCAATTTTCGCTTTTCGGCCCCGGAGGCGATGCTTCCGAAGAAATAAAAACTTACAACTCTCGCGCTACCATTGAAAACACTGAACACTTCTACCAAACCGTACAGCCAGGAATGGGAACCAAATTGTTTCTTCAAAATTTAATGAAGCAGAAAAGCGTTTGTTTTGATACTGAAACTACAGGTTTGAATCCGTTGGAGGCAGAACTTGGTAGGAATAGCTTTTTCTTGGGAAAAAGGAAAAGGATTCTATATTCCCTTCCCAGAAAACCAGGAAGAAACACAACAACTTTTGGAAGAACTACGTCCCTTTTTTGAAGACGAAACTATTCAGAAAATCGGTCAAAATTTGAAATACGACATTAAAGTATTGGCCAAATACAATATTTCAGTAAAAGGAAAATTGTTTGACACCATGCTTGCGCATTATTTAATAAACCCAGATATGCGCCACAATATGGACGTTTTGAGTGAAACCTACCTCAACTATACTCCAGTTTCTATCACAGAATTGATTGGTAAAAAAGGTAAAAATCAGTTGAATATGCGCGAAGTTTCTGTTGAAAAACAAACTGAATACGCCGTTGAAGATGCCGATGTTACCTATCAATTAAAGGAACATTTCGAGAAAGAACTTGGCGAAGCAAACACCCAAAAACTTTTTGATGAAATTGAAGTACCTCTTTTAAGAGTGTTGGCAGCAATGGAACTGGAAGGCATTAATCTAGACGAGGGTTTTCTGAGAAAACTTTCTGTAGCTTTGGATAAAGATATTCTTCAACTTGAAAAGCACATTTATGAAGAAGCGGGAGAAACCTTCAACATCGCATCGCCAAAACAGTTGGGCGATATTCTCTTCGGAAAAATGAAATTGATAGACAAACCGAAAAAAACCAAAACCGGGCAATATTCCACCGCTGAAGATGTACTTTCCTATTTAGCAAAAGACCATAAGATTATCCGCGATGTTTTGGAATACCGCGGCCTTGCAAAACTGAAAAGCACCTATGTTGACGCCTTGCCCGAACAAGTTGAAAAATCTACTGGGCGTGTACATACCGATTATATGCAGACCGTTGCCGCTACGGGTCGTTTGAGCAGCAACAACCCCAACCTTCAAAACATACCAATTAGAACCGAGCGTGGGCGAGAAGTTCGGAAAGCATTCATTCCAAGAAACGAAGACTACGTTTTGATGGCGGCGGATTATTCACAAATAGAATTGCGTATTATCGCAGCTTTGAGCGAGGAAGATACAATGATTGAAGCCTTTAAACACGGGGAAGATATTCACGCATCCACCGCTTCAAAAGTGTTTAATGTTCCTTTAAGCGAGGTTACGCGTGAGCAACGTAGCAATGCAAAAACGGTAAACTTCGGTATTATTTATGGTGTTTCGGCCTTTGGCTTAAGCAACCAAACCGATCTTTCCAGAGGCGAAGCCAAAGATTTGATAGAAACCTATTATAAAACCTATCCAAAACTCCGCAATTATATAAGTGAGCAAATAGATTTTGCACGTGAAAACGGTTATGTGCAAACCGTTTTGGGCAGAAGACGCTATCTAAAAGACATCAACGGAAGCAACCAAGTAGTGCGTGGTGCGGCAGAACGAAACGCCGTGAACGCTCCAATACAGGGAAGCGCGGCAGACATCATTAAAATAGCAATGATAAATATTCACAAAAAACTAGAGGAAGAAAACTACAAAAGCAAGATGCTCCTCCAAGTGCATGATGAACTTGTTTTTGACGCCTACAAACCCGAACTGGAAAAACTAAAAACCATGGTGAAGCACGAAATGGAGAACGCCTACAAACTTACCGTGCCGTTGGATGTAGATATGGGTGTTGGGGATAATTGGTTGGAGGCGCATTGATTAGTTGGCAGTATTCAGTTGCAGTTGGCAGGAGGTTTATAGAAGCAAAATACCAATTTTAAGAAATCTTTAACCTTTTTGTTTCTTCGATTGTAGGAATTCTGTAATTTGTCCCCACAAATTTGAAGTCATGTTCCTATGAAAAAAACAATTACACTTTTAGCACTGCTATTTTCTGCAATTACCATTCAAGCCCAAGACCCAAATATTCTTTGGCAACGGACTATTGGGGGAAGCGATTGGGACGAACCTAATTTTATAATACCCACCACAGATCAAGGTTTTTTCATTGGCGGCTCTTCAAAATCAAATATTTCTGGAGAAAAAACAGAAAATTCAAGAGGTGGTTATGATTATTGGGTTTTAAAATTTGATGCCTCTGGCAATATTGAGTGGCAAAAAACAATAGGTGGCGACCAAGATGATCGTTTAAACGAAGCTAAACAAACACCTGATGGCGGATATATTTTAGTGGGATATTCACGCTCGGATATATCTGGAGATAAAACCGAGAACTCTCAGGGAGGTTGGGATTATTGGATTATCAAACTTAATTCTACAGGAAACATCACATGGCAAAACACCATCGGTGGAGATGAAGATGATAGAGCGAGTGAAGTTGAATTGACGGATGATGGAGGTTTTTTAATTGGCGGGACATCTAATTCAAATATTTCTGGAGATAGAACTGTATCAAATAACGGTGAACCCGATGCGTGGATTTTAAAGCTTGATGGAAATGGAAATATTCTTTGGCAAAGAGGTCATAATTTTTTATCAAATTTCTTTTTGACTTCTTTAAAATTAACCCCTGATGGCGGTTATATAATTGGTGGTACAAGCAGCGGCTCAAATGATATGTATTCGTTTATGAAGCTAAATGCCAATGGAAATAATTTATGGGAAAAATATTACGGAGCAGACGGTTGGCAAGCATTCACAGGCTTAATTTTAACCTCAGATGGCGGTTATATGGCTATGGGATTTTCAGACGCTGATGCTTCTGGTGATAAAACTGAAGATTCAAAAGGAGGTCCCGATTATTGGATTTTAAAACTGGATGCCAATGGCAATATTGAATGGCAAAAAACCATAGGTGGAAGTGATGGTGATGATCCAACTGCTATTATTCAAACCCCTGATGGCGGATATTTTATGGCTGGTTATTCCTATTCAGATATTTCGGGTGACAAAACAGAAAACACCGTTGGCCCTCCCGATTTTTGGATAATGAAACTAAATTCTGTCGGAATTATTGAATGGCAAAACAATATTGGGGGGCTTTTTGGTGAACGGTTACCACGGGCTTTATTAAATAATGACGGAAGTTTCACCATAGCTGGTCAATCTGCTTCAGATATTTCGGGAGACAAAACAGAAAACAGCCGTGGAAGTAATGATTTTTGGATTATAAAACACGCCCACACCTTAGGCATAGATGAAAATACATTTGCAACCACAATAACCCTCTACCCCAACCCAACAAAAAACACTCTGCAAATCAACACCCAAGACAAAACCATAGACCAAGTAAACATTTACACAATTACTGGTAGTAAAATTTTGCAACTTGATGTTGACATCGTTTCCCCAACGGTGGATGTTTCCAGCTTGGCTTCAGGTGTTTATTATGTTCAGTTGTATTCCGGGAAAAATGTGGCTTTGAAGAAGTTTGTGAAAGAATAACCTTTTGAAATCGATTCCGATCGTTATCGGGAGAAATCGAAACTGAAATCGAACATGAAGTTTTAGTCTTATGTCTTAAATCTTATAGCGAAGCGGTCTTACATCTTTAATGAAATCTATATCTTTAAGAACAATTATCAAAGGATATGAGCAAACTTATTTCAAAAAAGAAACCCGCCTACCCTATTACCGATGCGCTTTCAAAATATCTTACCCGCCATGGTCGTAACATAAAAATCCCAATTTATTATGACGACCTTATGCGTTTTCAAGGCTCTGTAAACATTTATGACAAAAACGGGAATGACACCCTGTGGGTTAGTGTGTATTATTCTGAGTTTGAATCCGAAGAAATAAACCTCAGTCTAAAAAGAATGTATTCCATATTGCATTCTGATGGTAGTGATGTACTTCTTCCCTATTTAAATATTGACAGTATAGACTTTTGCACGTTTGGGAATTCAAAACCTTTTCGTGTAAAAGTCCGTAATATATTGAACGACAACTATCTTTTTCTTTACATAAAAAAGGCAGACGCTTCGCGTATTTATGGCTTGGAGCTGGAACACCTTCTTTCTCCAAACCACATCAACTTTTTGGTACACGGAAATACTTTGATAGAAGAACATATTTCAGGCATTCCTGGGGACGATTTTATTGAAAACAATCTCGAGATGTGTTCTGATAGAGATAAAAAGGAAATAGCAAAAGAGTTCGTAAAATTCAACGAACGCTGCTTTGTTCGACTCTTGGGCGATATGCGGTCCTACAATTATGTAATGGTGTTGACACACGATTTTGATCGTATTCAATATAGAATCCGCGCTATAGATTTTGACCAGCAAAGTTATGAAGGCAATGCAAAGGTTTACCTTCCCCAATTTCTAAAAGAAAACAACAAACTTGTAAAAATGACTTCCGAATTACTACAGGAAGCATCAATAGAACAGTACAAAAACGAAGAGCGTTCCTTATTGGCAAAAAGGGCCACTAGCGAAAAAAATCGTCTTAAAGAACTTATGGATTGCATGCTTGACGATCGTATTTCTACACCTCAAAAAATTAAAGAATTGAAGATGGATTTATTCAATTTGACGGGAGATGTAAATTTTAAAAAATCCAAGAATATGGGTGAAATTTTAAGAAGCGCGTTGGATTTTATTATACGAAATTATAAAAGTGAAAACCCGTTTATAATTTCTTAGCTATAAAATGTTGATAAGTAACATACACCTATTTGTTATGCGTGCATAGTATTTTCTATCTTTATCCGGACGGGTTATATTTTGTATATTCTAAAAAATTTAAAAGTCTTCTTCCATGGAAATTAAAAAAGTGTTGGTCGCCAATCGCAGTGAAATTGCAATCCGGGTTTTGCGTGCCTGTACAGAAATTAATTTGAAGACGGTCGCCATTTTTACTTATGAAGACCGCTATTCACAACATCGCTATAAGGCAGATGAATCTTACCAAATAGGCGAAAACGATCAACCTTTAAAACCGTATCTCGATGGCGATGCTATTATTGCATTGGCCAAATCTAAAAACGTGGATGCCATACATCCAGGCTATGGGTTTTTATCTGAAAATTCAGAATTTGCGAGGAATTGTGCCAAAAACGGAATCATTTTTATTGGCCCGGACCCAAAAGTTATGGATGCGCTCGGCGATAAAATAACCGCCAAAAAAATCGCCGAAAAATGCAATGTCCCTATTATAAAAAGTAATACCAAAAAGCTATCTTCTTTAAAAATTGCCCTTTCAGAGGCCGCTTCCATTGGCTATCCTCTAATGCTAAAAGCAGCATCTGGCGGTGGCGGAAGAGGAATGCGTATCATTAGGACCGATGAAGATTTAAAAAACAACTTTGAGTCTGCAAAAAGCGAATCCTTAAATGCTTTTGGAGATGATACGATGTTTCTTGAAAAATATATTGAGAATCCAAAACACTTGGAGGTTCAGATTGTTGCAGATAATCACGGAAACATCCGTCACCTTTTTGAGCGCGACTGCTCTGTACAGCGAAGACACCAAAAAGTAGTAGAAATTGCCCCTTCCTATAATGTTTCGGAAAATGTTAAACAAGCACTTTACAAATACGCCATCAGTATTGCCGAAGAAGTAAATTATAACAATGTTGGGACTGTGGAATTTCTGGTTGATCAGAAAGACGATGTTTATTTTATTGAAGTAAACCCTCGAATTCAGGTAGAACACACCGTAACCGAAATGGTAACGGGCATAGACCTAATAAAGACTCAAATTTTTGTTGCGGGCGGCTATAAACTTTCAGACCAACAAATAAAAATCTATGGTCAGGAATCGCTCGCCACCTATGGTTTTGCACTTCAGTGCCGCTTGACTACTGAAGATCCCGCAAATAATTTTACACCAGATTACGGCACAATCACTACCTACAGAAGTGCCGCCGGCATGGGCATACGTCTGGATGCGGGGAGTATTTACCAGTCCTACAGCGTAAGTCCGTTTTTCGATTCGATGCTTGTAAAAGTATCAGCCCATGGAAGAACTTTGGACGGGGCTGTTCGCAAGATGGTTCGCGCTTTAAAAGAATTCCGCATACGCGGGGTAAAGACCAACATCCATTTTCTTCAAAATGTAATTCAGCACGAAACATTTAAAGAAGGGAAAGCTACCGTCAACTTTATTGGCAATACGCCAGCTTTATTTGAAATTAAACTTTCGCAAGACCGAACTTCAAAAATTGTGAATTACTTAGGCGAAGTAATTGTAAATGGAAACCCCGATGTAAAGACATTTGATAAGAATAGAATTTTCAGAACGCCAAAAATTCCAAGGGTGGAGCCAATGGAAAATTTTCCTAAAGGGACCAAAGATATGCTCACAGAAATGGGGCCGGAAAAATTCTGTGCCTGGTTGAAAGCTGAAAAAAAGATACATTATACAGACACCACGATCCGCGATGCCCATCAATCTTTACTAGCCACGAGGATGCGTACCCACGATATGCTTAACGTGGCAGAAAGCTTCGCCAAAAACCATCCCAACACTTTTAGTATTGAAATGTGGGGCGGTGCTACTTTTGATGTTTGTCTTCGGTTTTTAAATGAAAGCCCATGGACCCGTTTACGCGAACTTCGAAAATTAATGCCAAATATCCTCTTCCAAATGTTGCTTCGCGGTTCCAATGGCGTTGGCTATAAAGCGTATCCTGATAATCTTATTGAAAAATTCATCGAAACTTCCTGGGAAAATGGAATAGATATTTTTAGGATATTCGATTCATTGAACTGGGTGAAAGCCATGGAACCGAGTATAAATTATGTTCGCAACAAAACTGGAGGAATTGCCGAAGCAGCCATAAGTTACACTGGTGATATTCTGGACCCAAAAGAAACCAAATACACTTTAAAATATTATACCCAGCTAGCAAAAGACCTTGAAAATGCTGGTGCCCATATGATTGCCATTAAAGATATGGCCGGATTGTTAAAACCTTACGCTGCCACCGAATTGGTTTCGGCATTAAAGGACACGTTAAGTATTCCGTTGCATTTGCACACCCATGATACTTCCTCCATTCAATCTGCCACGTATTTAAAGGCAATTGAAGCGGGCGTGGATGTGGTTGATGTTGCCTTGGGCGGGTTGTCGGGCTTAACCTCGCAGCCCAATTTCAATTCAATTGTTGAAATGATGCGAAACCAGGATCGTGAAAACAAGTTCGACATCAATAAACTGAATGAATTTTCCAATTATTGGGAAGATGTTCGCGAAATGTACTATCCGTTTGAATCTGGCTTAAAAGCTGGAACAGCTGAAGTGTATCAACACGAAATTCCGGGTGGACAGTATTCAAATTTACGTCCTCAAGCTGAAGCCCTAGGGCTGGGAGACCGTTTTGATGAAGTGAAAAAAATGTACACTAAGGTAAATGAAATGTTCGGAAATTTGGTGAAAGTAACCCCCAGTTCCAAAGTAGTGGGCGATATGGCCATATTCATGGTAACGAATAATTTATACCCCGAGGATGTTATGGAGCGCGGCCAGGATATTTCGTTCCCAGAATCGGTCATCAATTTCTTTAAGGGTGACTTGGGGCAACCTTTGGGTGGTTTTCCTAAGGAGCTTCAAAAAATAATTTTGAAAAATAACAAAGCATATACCGATAGACCAAATGCACATTTGGAGCCTATAGATTTTGATTTGGAATTCAAGGATTTCAGTAAAAAATTTCAGCAAGGTTTTACTCGTCCCATTGAGTTTGAAGATTTTCTTTCTTATAGTTTATATCCACGGGTTTTTGAAGATGCACACGAAAAATATAAGTTATATGGAAATGTCGCCATTCTCGCTACCCAAAATTTCTTTTATGGAATGAAGCCTCAGGAAGAGGCTATTATTGAACTTGAGCCAGGAAAGTCAATTATTGTAAAATTGCTTTCTATAGGAATTCCAAATGAGGATGGTGTGCGTATCGTTTTCTTTTCGGTAAACGGTGAAAATCGTTTTATAGAAATAAAAGACAAATCTATTAAGGTAGAAAAAGAAATCCACGTAAAGATAGATCCTCAGGATACATCTCAATACGGTGCGCCATTACAAGGGAGTTTGTACAAAATTTTGGTGAAAAAGGGTCAGGAAATAAAAAAGAACGATCACCTCTTTATTATTGAAGCCATGAAAATGGAAACTACAATAACTGCGAATAAAGCTGGGAAAGTTAAATCCATATCGTTAAAGCCTGGAACCATGGTAATGAAAGATGATTTGATTTTGACTTTGGAATAGCTGTAAAATCAACACTCTGGCTTCGCTCAGTAACCAGATTTTTGAAACTATAATTGAATACTTTGCGCCTTTGTGAGACAAAAATTGCAAACAAAGGCGCAAAGCTTTTTATTTAACAAAAAAAGTCTTTATTCTTATATCTTTCAGCGCAGCGGTCTTTTGTCTTAAATTTTATTCCCACCCCTTGCTTTTCAAATAAATAACACTACATTTGCACCCCTCTTAGACAAAATCCGTTTTGTTTTAGGGTGAGAAAACAATGAATTATTAACGATTGACAAAAAACTAAATGGATACATTAAGTTACAAAACAGTATCTGCTAACAAGAATACCGTTGTAAAAGAATGGTTGGTAGTAGATGCGGACGGGCAAGCATTGGGTCGTCTTGCAAGCGAAGTTGCTAAATTACTTCGCGGTAAGCACAAACCTAGTTTCACCCCTCACGTAGATTGCGGTGATAACGTAATTATTATTAACGCTGGTAAAATAAACCTTACCGGTAACAAATGGAACGACAAAACGTACATTCGCCACACAGGCTATCCTGGTGGACAACGTAGCCTTACTGCTACAGAAATGTACAAAAAAGATCCTGCAAGGCTTGTTGAAAAAGCTGTGAAAGGAATGCTTCCTAAAAACAAATTGGGCGCGGAAATCTTCAGAAACTTAAAAGTTTATGTAGATGCAAACCACGGTCAAGAAGCACAAAAACCTAGAGCTATTAACTTTAACGACAACAAGTAATGGAGACAATTCACAAAATAGGCAGAAGAAAAACTGCTGTTGCACGTGTGTACCTTAAAGAGGGTAAAGGAAACATTACCATCAACAAGCGTGAGTTTGAAAACTACTTTCCAACTGGAACACTTCAGTATAAAGTAAAACAACCTTTAACACTTACAGATAACGAAACTACTTTCGACATTACAGTAAACGTATTTGGTGGTGGTATTACAGGACAGGCAGAAGCCATTCGTCTTGCAATCTCCCGCGCTATGTGTACACTTAATGACGAAAATCGTGGAATCTTGAAACCAGAAGGTTTGCTTACAAGAGATCCAAGAATGGTAGAGCGTAAGAAATTCGGACAGAAGAAAGCTCGTAAGAAATTCCAATTCTCTAAACGATAATTATTTAGTTATAAAGTTACTGAGTTATTTTTTTAAAATAACTCAGTAACCTATTAACTTACAACCAAGTTCATATTCATTATTAATTAAAAAAGCTGTTATCCGCCTTAGGCGGAGTTAGTTTAGCATCTAAACCAAAGTCCGCCTTGGCGGATAGGTTGCTATCCTTTCACAGAACGTAAACTAAAACAAAAATGGCAAAACAAGTAGTAGTAAAAGACTTACTAGAAGCAGGTGTGCACTTTGGCCACCTAACCCGCAAATGGAATCCAAACATGGCCCCGTATATCTATATGGAGCGCAACGGAATCCACATCATCAACCTTTACAAAACCGCTGCAAAAATTGAAGAGGCTAGCGAAGCCCTGAAGAAAATTTCAGCAAGTGGACGCAAAATCCTTTTTGTAGCTACCAAAAAACAAGCAAAAGACATTGTTGCTGAAAAAGCAAAGAATGCAAACATGCCTTACATCACTGAAAGATGGCCTGGCGGTATGCTTACCAACTTTGTAACTATCCGTAAAGCCGTTAAAAAAATGGCTTCTATTGATAGAATGAAGCAAGACGGAACTTTCATGACTCTTTCAAAGAAAGAGCGTTTGGCAGTAGATCGTCTTCGTGCTAAATTGGAAAAAAACTTAGGTTCTATTTCTGATATGAGTCGTCTTCCTGCTGCACTTTTTGTTGTAGATACAACTCGTGAGCACATTGCAGTTGCTGAAGCGTTGAAATTGAACATTCCAATCTTTGCAATGGTAGATACAAACAGTGACCCACGCGTTATTGATTATGTAATTCCATCTAACGATGATGCTTCAAAATCTATTGAAAGCATTATGGCCTTTGTTTCTGAAGCTATCATTGAAGGTCTTGCTGAAAGAAAGTCTGGAAAAGATGACGATAGCGATGACGAAGAAGGAATGGAAAAAAAGGCAAAAGCGCCTAAAAAAGAGAACGAAGTAAAAGAAGCTAAACCAGCGAAGAAAGCTGTAAAAGCTGAAGTTCCTTCAACTGACGAAGAAGATGTAGAGGCAATGAAAGAGGCAAAAAAGCCTGTGCGTCAGAAGTCGAAAAAAGAAGTTCTAAACGAAGAAGAATAATAACGGTATCTTAAAATTTAAAAGTCGTTTGGTTCTTTTCTTTATTGAAAATATATTGAACGACTTTTTTTAATATTAAACTTAAAAATTTATACAAATGGCAAACATAACAGCCGCAGAAGTAAATAAACTAAGACAAGCCACCGGAGCTGGAATGATGGACTGTAAAAAGGCATTAGTAGAAGCAGACGGAAATATGGAAGAAGCAATTTCAATCCTTAGAAAAAAAGGACAGAAAATTGCTGAAAAAAGAGCAGATCGCGACTCCAGTGAAGGTGTTGCAACTGCAAAAGTGAACAGCGACAACACAAAAGGGGTTGCTATTTCATTGAATTGTGAAACTGATTTTGTTGCTAAAAACGACTCTTACGTTGAAATGGCAAACAAAATGGCCGAAGTTGCATTGAACACATCTTCTAAAGAAGAGTTTTTGGCTGCAGATTTTGGTGGAATGACCGTTGCTGAGAAATTAACTGAGCAAACTGGTGTAATTGGCGAGAAAATAGAAATTGGTGGTTTCGAAATTTTAGAAGCTCCATATGTAGGTTCTTATGTACACGTTAATAAAATTGCTGCTTTAACTGGTCTTTCAAAAGCAGTTGATAATGCTGACGAATTGACAAAAGATGTTTCAATGCAAGTTGCCTCAATGGGCGCTACTACGCTTTCTTACAAAGATTTTGATCCAGAATTCGTTGCTTCTGAAACTGAAGCGCGAATTGCTGTTATCGAAAAAGATAATATTGAATTGGGCCGTTTGGGAAAAACACTTAAAAACGTCCCTAAATATATTTCAAGAGCACAATTAACTCCAGAAATTATGGCGCAGGCTGAAGCAGATGCAAAAGCTGAATTGAAAGCTGAAGGCAAGCCAGAACAAATCTGGGATAAAATCCTTCCAGGAAAAATTGAGCGTTTCATTAGTGACAACACTACAATGGACCACGAAAAAGCGTTGCTTGACCAAAACTTTATTAAAGACGACAAAAAGAGCGTTGCAGATTACGTAAAAACGTATGGCGATGTTGAAATAGTTGGCTTTAAGAGAGTTTCTTTGGCGTAAGCTTTTGAGATTTATTTTATATAAAACGAAAAGAGGCTGAAGTTTATCAGCCTCTTTTCTTTTATGCAAAGTTGTCACACTCGAGCTTGTCGAAGTGTGCGATCGGGACCTATATGCCATGAAATATATAATTTTTAATCCTTAATAAACTTTTTCACTTCTGTATTCCCGTTCTTATCTTCAATGTTTATAAAATAGAGACCACTCACGAGTTGGGAGACATCTATGGAGGTTTGGTCTTGATGTGCTACTGTTTGGGTGCTTAACAGTTTGCCTTCTATGTTGAAGATTTTCAGTTTTAGATTTCTTGTGGTGTTTTTTGAACTTAAAAACAATTCATTTTTAACCGGGTTGGGGAATAGTGTAAATTGAGATAGGGTATTATCATAAATGCTTAAAGCCGCATTGCCGTATATTGCAGTATCTCCTCCCTCCATTTATAATTGTAAGCTGAAATTCCTCGTTGGGCCCTGCATCTAAAATATAGTAAATGTAAATGTTTGATTGGTTGGGTAACCACTATAAAAATCTTAAAATATACATTTTGAAAATTTCTTGTTTCAGGGTCATTACACTCATTTAACAAAATATTAAATTCAATCGCCGTAAATATGATCATTGGAAAATTCAGAAAGATCACCTCCTAAACTATCACATGCTGAGCTTTCTAAAACGATTCATAAATAAATTCAAAGTTACTAAATCCATCTCTGAATTATTTGGGATAGGAATATCGGTATTATCTACCGTAAGTTCCATTAAAAACCAATCGTATCAAAAAGACGGATCTGCGCAAAGCTTATTGCGCTGATGTTAAACAGTAATATGTATAATAGTGTTTTCATAATTGAATACCTATTTTCTCAGGGGTCTATACTTTAGTTTTGCCTCAATATTTAAATCTTCCAAAGCTGCGAAATCTCAATACCCGTTAGATTATTAATGTTTTTAAACCTTATATCCAATTCTTGCTTTTCATATTCAATTTTAAAACCTGTCCGTCAACTATTCTATTGCTGTCAATACCTAAGTCAATTAGAGCTTGTTCAAAATTGGGGTCGGGTATGTTTGTTATCTGCCCGTAAATTGTAAAAGAAAATATAGCGAAGCAAAAGAGAGGTTACTAATGAGGATTTTGCTTTTTGCGGTAAATTATATTGTGTTTTCATAATAGTAAATTTTTTGAATTATTGTTTTACGAGGTTTTTTGAATCCTCTATTTCGCCATCGCACACTAATACCACGGAATAGAAGCCAGTTTTGCAGTTAGTCAGATCAACTGCAGTTTCATTTTCAGTTGTGTTGAGTATATAGTTGTCCGATGCTCCAGCGCTTTGGTTTAATGCCATAATATAGGTAGAATTTACTTCTTCTGCCATATATTCTATGCTTAAAAGTGAACTCACTGGATTGGGAGCCATGCTTATAATTCTGTATGGATTTACTGTTACCGTTATTTCATCATAATCTTTCAGTCCATCTAAATCTGAAATGATTTCCAGTTTGTATTGTTGGGTCATATCTGGTGATACGGTCAATGTAGAGCCAGTATATATGAGTGTTCCATCTGGAGCGTACCAATTATAAACAGCATCTTCATTAATATCATCTGCCTGAAGCGTAATACTTTCGTTTCTTTCTATTTCTTCATTATCCCCTGCATCTGCTTTAAAGATCCTTCTTGGCTGTTTTTTTATTTCAAAAGTTTCGCCACCTATAATTTTATTTGTAGCCTTATCCCTCTGTATGACTTGATAGTATAATTTTGTTTATTTGTCAATTCCGCAGTTAAAAAATTAATGTTATATAGGCCTGCCATAATCATTTGCCTCAAATGCAATATCGTCTATTAATACATTGTTTCCAGTCGCTATTATTTTATGTGTACTTGTTGTAGAAACATAGTTTGATCCTTTGTTTCTTCCTCTTTCCCAAGCATCATAAAGTATATCATCCATTTAAATACCTATTTCCGCTTCTTGATATATTGCTTTCCCCGGTTCATTAACATCTGCTATAAGTTCTAAGCTGTAGGTTTTCGTTGTTCTTGATGGGTTGCTTACTCCAATGACCGCACCTATGCTCGGTGTGTTTGGTATGATTTCGATTACCGTTGTATTTTTCCAAGCTATATTGTTGTTGTTTTTAACATTGTCCGTAATAAAATTTCCTTCGGGAAATGTTATTGGGTCGTCATTGGATTCGATACGTGCTAATAAGCAAAAGTGCGAAGGGTTTGGGTTGCTGCTAACATAATCCTGCGGATTTGGCACTTACCATTCAAACTCCAGAATAGTTTCACTGACGGTCACTGTGGGTAGTATAATTTTGGTACCCAATTTATCACCCATTTTAGCATTCCTAATAACTACTTCTCCATTCCAATATTCATCCCAATCCAGCGCTGTATTTGCCTTTGCCCAATAAAGTTTTAGTTGGTCGTTACCTGAAGAGTTGCTACATCCTTTATTGCTTACTCTTATATATACGTAATTGGGATTCATGGGGTCATAGACTGGATTTTGATGTTCTTGATTAATAGTGCCATCATTTTGATTTCTTACCCATATATCTTTACTTTCCAGAATATCATTGTATGAATATTGCCTTCTTGACCAATATCATCTGCTGTATCTTTTACATATAGATCCATAATCTTTTCTGTCATTACAGCGACTAAAATTACCTTGATAAATGCATCTTCAATAGTCATTCATTCTTATTTTTTGACCTGTTGGAAAAAATTCTTCCACAATTTGAATCTGAGTATGCCATTATATTCTTAATATCGTGCTTGCGTTACTTGGTATGACGTTCCTCCACAATCTTTAAAAAAAGACAGTTGGTGGATTTACTAAAAACACCAGGCGAACCTAGTATGTTGCTTGCAGGAGTTGCACAAAAATTATCTGTTTGAGAATAGGCAAAAGTGTTAAATAACATTAGAATCATTATTAAGATTCTATTTCTGATTTTAGGACTGGTGGGCGTGTGGGCGTGTGAGCGTGTGGGCGTGTGGGCGTGTGTTTTCATAATTTGGTCGATTAAAGTTAGTTGATTTTTTAAAGCTATGCCAAAATATTTAAAAATAAAAAGGGATATTCCCTGTTTTTTGTAGGGGGATTCCCCCCTTTTTTATTAAAGCGTTTTTCTTACATATTTATTCTCTCTTAAACAGTTTAATAGCTGCACTCCATAAAATACTCCTAAAAACTACTTTTTTCATTTCCTTCCACCGCATCAATATTTTTCTTTATTTTTGCGCTGTAAAAATCTGCTATGCACTACAAAAGAATTCTTTTAAAACTTTCCGGCGAAGCCTTGATGGGCGATCAACAATATGGCATTGATCCTATTCGGCTTAAAGAATACGCCCAGGAAATAAAACAGATTGCCGAAAAAGGCGTAGAAGTGGCCATCGTTATTGGCGGCGGAAACATATTTAGAGGGCTATCGGGCGCCAGCAGCGGGATGGACCGCGTGCAGGGCGACCATATGGGGATGCTCGCCACAGTAATTAACGGTCTTGCATTGCAGAGCGCACTTGAAAACGAAGATGTTGCAACACGTTTGCAAACGGCAATAAATATTAACGAAGTAGCTGAACCTTTTATTCGCAGAAAAGCCATTCGCCATTTGGAAAAAGGTCGTGTGGTTATTTTTGGTGGCGGAACCGGAAATCCTTATTTTACAACAGATTCGGCTGCGGTTTTACGTGCAATTGAAATCGGTGCCGATGTAATTTTGAAAGGAACCCGCGTAGATGGTATTTATACCAGCGATCCCGAAAAAGACAAGTTGGCAACAAAATTCGATTTTATCAGTTTTGAAGATGTGTTGCAGAAAGGTCTGAAAGTGATGGATACAACAGCTTTCACCTTAAGCCAGGAAAACGAATTGCCAATTATAGTTTTTGATATGAACACCAAAGGAAATCTACTAAAAGTTGTTTCCGGAGAAAAGATTGGAACGAAAGTGAATTTGTAAACCACAAATGCCGCAATATCAGGAATTTTAAATAATTTTAATCTGTGATAAAAAATGAACACCTGAGCACTGAACACTGAATTTTAATCCTATGGAAGACGAAATAGATTTTATAATTGATGGAACGCGTGAAGCCATGGACAACGCGTTGAAACATTTAGAAAAAGAATTGGTAAACATTCGTGCCGGAAAAGCTTCACCGTCAATGGTTGGTAGTGTAATGGTTGATTATTACGGAAGCCCAACTCCCTTGAGCCAAGTTGCTAACGTGAGCACTCCAGACGGAATGACCATTAGCATTCAACCTTGGGAAAAAGGAATGATTCCTGAGATAGAACGTGGAATCCATCTTGCAAATATTGGCTTCAACCCAATGAATAATGGCGAAAGCGTTATCATCAGCGTTCCTCCTTTAACAGAGGAACGAAGAAAAGAGTTGGTAAAACAGGCAAAAGCTGCTGGGGAAGAAACAAAAATAGGAGTTCGCAACGACCGGAAAAATGCCAATAATGATTTAAAAGGATTGGAAATTTCAGAGGATTTAAAGAAAAGCCTTGAAGATGACATTCAAGAAATGACCGATCAGCACATCAAAAGAATTGATGAGATCTTGGCGAAGAAAGAAAAAGAAATAATGACTGTGTAATTTACGTTTCGTTAAACTAAATACAATAAAGCGGCATAATAGCCGCTTTCTTTTTACTTTTAAGCTGCTTAAAATTAACCTTTCCGAATGCGAAAACTCCTTTTTTTTGTTTTTTTCAGTGTTTCTTTTTAATGTTGTTGCCCAAGAGCCTTCAATACAAACTGATAAAGATTCCATTTCAAGTTTTGCCGACAAAAAAGAACACCCGCTTTCTTCGGGTTATTACCCTATTGGTTTTTTTGACATTGATCTTAAAACCCTAATAAAATATAACAATTACGAAGGCTTCCGTTTGGGAATTGGCGGACTTACCAACGACAAACTTTTTGAAAAATACAAATTGGGCGGTTATGTGGCCTATGGTTTTAAGGACAAAGCCCTAAAATATAGTTTAGGTGCCAGCGCACGCGTGAACAAAGAAAAGAAAGCCTGGGTAAGTGTATATTATGTTGATGATATAAAGGAAATTGGAACTTTTGATTTCCTGACAGATGCACGGGTCTATTCTATTTTTGAGCCAAGACTCGTTAATATTATCCAATTTTATAAATACCGAAAATGGTTTGCAAACGTTACCAGCGAGCTTTCACCAAAAATACTTGGTGAATTCCGCGTTGAGCATAGCAATGTGGAGAATATTGAAAGCTATTATTTTATAAATGACGGCATACCCTATAAAGACTATCAATTGGCGGAGGCTACAGTTTCGGTTCGGGTAAGTCCGAAAACGGATTTTTTTACAAATGAAGACGGCACCAAGGAATATTTTGACGGTTTTCCAAAGATAAGCGCACAAATTACACAAGGATTCAAAGACGTTGCCGGCAGTGATTTCAACTATACCAAGTTTGGACTGAAGTTGGACTATTATATAAAACGTACCGATCTAATCTTCTACCAATATTCTTTTGGAAGGCACACTCGCCACGGGCGATGTGCCGTTGACCCATTTGTTCCATTCCTATCCCAACCAGCCAACCAAAGATGAAATTTTGCAACGTTTTTCCGTAGCTGGAGTGCAGAGTTTTGAAACGATGTATTTTGGCGAATTCTTTTCAGATAAATTGACAACGCTGCAAGTGAAACACAGTTTGAGATACTTTAAACTTGCCGAGAAGTGGAACCCAGAACTAGTGCTTATTACCCGCCACGCATGGGCGACATGAACAATACTGACCGCCATTTTGGAATACCTTTTAATACCTTGGAACATCTTTATAACGAAAGCGGTTTTGAGGTGAACAAGATTCTTTTTGGGTTTGGGCTCAGTGCTGCTTACCGCTATGGGTATTATAACCTCCCAAAATTTTCGGATAATATTTCGTTTAAGTTTACTTTTTATTTGAAGATTTAAGCAGGCAGTTTCTCCGAAGTTTCTGTATTTCATAACCACACCACGTTAAGCGGAAGGAACTAAGGATAGTTATTTTGAAATTAATAAGAAAGTTTGTTCTTGTTGCTTATTCTAAAAACACACATTGTCTCGTCCTAAAAAGTACATCCACAGATACTCCATATCAAAGCCATAGCAAAGCCATAGATACTTCATTAAAATGTAAGAAAATAGGCCTTTTTTCCTACAAAATAAAATAGACTCTGTTTTTAAAGTAATTATCCCTTTATTGTTATAAGTTTTATTGTCGTAGCATATTTTAAATAGAATGATTGTTGGAAAGTTGGCAATTGCATTAATTTTCAATCTTCTCTATCATCTCTTTAAATAATTCTAATAAAAATTTTAGTTTTCCAGCATCGCCGGAAGCATTAAATTTTTGGTTCTCTATTTTTACACCATACCAATCTTGTGCTCCATTTTCGTTAAGTATCCATTCTATATTGATATTCGCTATTGAAGTGTTTGATATATCAATTTCAACTTCCCACCCAGGGTTGTCCAAAGTTGTTATTTGGATACCTTCACCCTGTTCCCAATTGCCGTCACAATTCTTCTTAAACCAATTTTGTATCCAGTCTAAAATTTCCATTTGTATCGCGCTATTAAAATTCGGTGGTTCTTATAGTTGTTAACTGTTTATATACAAAATGCATATTTAGTTATTCTTGTAAAGCTACAAAAAGGGTTTGTTATGCTTTCACCTCTTTTAAAATACCCGACAAAATAAATTCCCCACTTATCGCAAATACTTACCTTTGCCAAGTCTTTAAAAAATTGCTTTGAACAAACTTTTCAGCATCGGGTTTTGGGGTTGGGTAGCCCGCTTTATTTTACGGAACCGAACCGGGATTTTAATTGTTATTGCAGTCATTACCGTACTGCTTGCTCTTCAGTGGAAAAATATGCGCTTTACCTATACGGAAGCCAATCTGCTGCCAGACGACCACCCCATAAATCTTGAGTATGATCAATTTCTTTCACATTTTGGCGAAGAGGGCAACCTGATTGTTATGGGAGTGAAGGATTCTACCATCTTTACACCCGAAAAATTCAAGGCTTGGAACCAACTTTCAAAAGATATTGCAAAATTTAATGAGGTAGAGCTCACGCTTTCCGTTGGCAATCTTAAAAAACTGGAAAAAAAATCAGACACCACTGGTTTTGAATTGGTTCCTTTTATAAAAGATTCCGTTTTTACCGAAGCAAATCTCGCTGCGTATAAGGACGAGCTTTTTAATAAACTTCCCTTTTTATGATGGACTTATTTACAGCCCAGACAAGCAAAGTATCCGTTCGGCAATCTATCTTAAAAAAGAAATCGTAAACACTTCGGAACGTCGTGATTTTGTTGTGGATGATCTTATTCCGCTTATTAAAAAATTTGAGGCGGAAACGGGTGTAAAAGTACATACTTCGGGCATGCCATACATACGCACGCTGAATTCGCAAAGTATTATTGACGAGATCGGGTTTGTTTATTGGAGCGGCATTGTTGGTCACCTCGCTTATCTTTTTCTTCTTTTTCCGTTCTTGGCGCGCCACATTTATTTCAATGTGTACGGTGATTATTGGGGTGATGTGGGCCTTTGGGTTTTTGGGTTGATGCATTATGAAATTACGGTACTAACGGCTTTGATTCCGCCTTTGATAATCGTTATTGGAATTCCGAACTGTATTTTTCTCATCAATAAATATCAACAGGAAATAAAACAACACGGAAACCAAGCAAAATCATTACAACGCGTAATTACAAAAGTGGGTAACGCCACCTTGATGACCAACTTAACAACGGCTTCGGGTTTGCCACTTTTATTTTGGTGAAAAGTGAACTGTTGAGTGAATTTGGTATTGTGGCTTCCATCAATATTGTGGCTATCTTTTTGTTGAGCCTGTTTATAATTCCAATTATCTATAGCTATATGTCTGTGCCGAAATACAAACATTTGAAGCATCTGAACAAAAACTGGATCAATAAGTTTGTAAAATGGATTGAGCGTATGGTTCGAGACCATCGAATTAGCTATCTACATTATTGCGGTTGGACTTCTTTGCATTAGCATTATTGGAATTTTCAATATTAAAATTTCGGGAAGCCTTATAGAAGATATGCCCAAGAATACTGATTTCTTTAAGGATATTCGCTTTTTTGAAAAGGAATATGAAGGCATTATGCCACTGGAAATAATGGTAGATACGAAAAAGCAAAAAGGCGTTATGAGCCTTGCCACTTTAAAACGTATTGACGAACTGCAAGACCACATTAAAGAAATTCCTGAATTTGCGAAGCCTCTTTCTGTAGTGGAATTGGTGAAATATTCCAAACAAGCCTATTATAATGGCAATCCGGAATACTACCAACTCCCGAATAGCCAAGAGAAGAATTTTATACTTGAGTTATGCCAAAAGCAGCAACACAAATACAAATTTATTGAATAGCTATGTGGACAGTACAGGGCAGTTTGCAAGGATAACCACCTTTATGAAAGACACCAAGCCAGACCGGTTTGGGCGTATTGAAGAAGATCTCCATAAAGAAATAAACAAAGTTTTTCCTCCAGAACGCTATAATGTTTCGGTAACTGGGAAAGCATTGGTTTTTCAAAAAGGAACACATTATCTGGTAAATAACCTAATCCTTTCGCTTTCACTGGCAATCTTTTTAATTGCGTTGTTTATGGCGTGGATGTTCCGAAGTTTTAAAATGATTTTGATTTCATTGATCCCAAACTTACTACCGTTAATAATAACCGCTGGAGTAATGGGTTTTGTGGGCGTGCCCATAAAACCTTCCACTATTTTGGTGTTTAGTATTGCGTTTGGAATTTCGGTAGATGACACTATCCACTTCCTCGCAAAATACAGGCAGGAACTGATTACCCATAACTGGAAAATCAAAAAATCTGTTTATGCAGCACTTCGTGAGAGCACAGTAAGCATGTTTTATACCTCCATTGTGCTTTTCTTTGGGTTTTCGGTATTCACCATTTCCAGTTTTGGAGGCACGGTGGCTTTAGGAGCCTTGGTTTCAATAACATTACTTTTTGCAATGTTGGCAAATCTACTATTGCTTCCCACACTCCTACTTTCTCTGGAAAGAAATATTGCGAATAAGGAAACAATGAAAAAACCCGCGATTGAAATTTTATCTGACGATGAAGAAAATATTGAGTAAGCAGTAGCAATTGGCGATAAATCAATCTAAAAATCTACATTTTGGAATTTGGTATTTTCTTTTTTGGAATTTTTTTAAAGTATATTTGCTCCTCTTAAAAAATGATCATGCAAGACAAAACTATAGATGAATTGTTGAAAACCGAACCAACACATCACGATGTAATTGTGAGAGGTTGGGTGCGCTCTTTTAGAAGCAACCGATTCATAGCTTTAAACGACGGGTCTACCATAAAAACGCTACAATGTGTAGTAGATTTTGAAAATTTTGAAGAAGAAATTCTGAAAAAAGTAACTGTTGGCGCAGCCATTGAAGTTTCTGGAATTTTAGTAGAAAGCCAAGGCCAAGGCCAAACGGTTGAAATACAGGTTTCAAAATTGACTGTTTTAGGAGAAGCAAATCCAGAAGATGTTAAACTAACCATCCTTTCACCGAAAAGACATTCCTTGGAAACCTTACGCGAGCAGGCGCATTTGCGAATCCGGACCAATACTTTCGGTGCGGTAATGCGTACACGTTCTAAACTGGCTTTTGCGGTACACGAATATTTTCAGAAAAACGGATTTAACTATATGCACGCACCTATCATCACAGGAAGTGATGCGGAAGGCGCTGGCGAAATGTTCCGCGTTTCAGCTTTGGATGCTAAAAATCCACCGCTGGATGAAAACGGAAATGTAAATTATAAAGAAGATTTCTTTGAAAAGGAAACAAATCTTACTGTAAGTGGACAATTGGAAGCTGAAACCTATGCAATGGCTCTTGGAAAGGTCTACACATTTGGCCCAACTTTTAGAGCTGAAAATTCAAACACTAGCCGTCACTTGGCTGAGTTTTGGATGATTGAGCCCGAAGTTGCTTTCAACGATCTAGACGCAAATATGGATTTGGCAGAAGATTTTATAAAGTATGTAGTAAACTACGCTTTGGAAAATTGCGCCGACGATCTTGAATTTCTTGAAAACCGTTTGCTGGAAGAAGAAAAAAGCAAACCACAAGATCAGCGCAGTGAAATGAAACTTCGCCAAAAGCTTCACTTTATTTTGGAAAACAATTTCAAACGAGTGACTTATACCGAAGCCATTGACATTCTAAAAAATTCAACTCCTAATAAAAAGAAAAAATTCAAATATCTAATTGACCAGTGGGGTGCCGATCTACAGAGCGAGCACGAACGCTTTTTGGTTGAAAAGCATTTTAAATGTCCTGTAATTCTTTTTGATTATCCCGCAAAAATAAAGGCCTTCTACATGCGCTTGAACGATGACGGAAACACCGTTCGCGCCATGGACGTACTTTTCCCGGAATTGGGGAAATTGTTGGTGGTTCGCAGCGGGAAGAGCGTTACGAAGTTCTAAAGCAAAAAATGGAAGCAATGGACATAAGTGCTGAGGAGCTCTATTGGTATTTGGATCTTCGTAAATTCGGAACCGCCGTTCACAGTGGTTTTGGGCTTGGTTTTGAACGTTTGGTACAGTTTACAACGGGAATGGGTAACATTCGCGATGTAATTCCTTACCCAAGAACTCCGGGCAACGCAGAATTTTAAAAAAATCTTTTATTTTTTCAGAAGTTCAAAACTGAAGGCTATTTGCACTTCATCTGAAACTTTGCTTTGCACAATTTTTGGGATTTTAATATCAAAATCGGAAGGATGTGCGGTAAAGTGCCCAGATAAAATTATTTTATCATTTGCGTATTCCAAACTAACCGGAATTTTAGAGAATTGTTTTGTTACTCCGTGAAATTCAAGTTCGCCGTCAATGAATAAATCATTTGTCGTGTTAAGCTTTTCAAAAGAGAATTCAATCAACTTTCCTTTAAAAGTGGCCTTGGGAAATTTATCAGATTCAGCGTAATTTTCATTAAAGTGTTCTTCCATTAAAGCATTTTTAAATCGGAAAGCCTTAACAAGCGCAAGTGCAGCTATCTCACCATTTTCGATATTAATAATTACTGTTACAGAATTATTTTTTGCTGCAACCTCCTCAAAAGATGGTACGGAGGCTTCAAAATTCAATGTCCCCGTTTTGGTTATAAATTTATTTTGACCAAAGGAAATGGTGCAAATAAATAGTGAAATGCAGAGGATCCTTTTCATAATTTCTATTCTTCGATTAATCCATCCTCATTCCATTGGATGATGATATCTATTAAATTTTGGGGCAATCTTTGTCCGCCAAATGGCATCAAGAAAGCGGGATCTTGGCTGGAAATACGGCCAATCAAGTTTCTATTTTGAACTGCTTCCTTTACATTTTCATAGCTAACTAAAGGCATTGGCGCACCATTTTGCGGCGGATTGGAATGGCAAATAATACAATTATTGTCAATTATTGGCTTTACATCCTCATTGAAAGTTAACGTTTCAGGTATTGGAGTTGCATCAATTAAATCTTCCTCACTTGCGGTAGTGCAGCCCATTAAAATCATCATTGAGCTTAACAGTATCATTTGCAATAAATTCCTTTTCATAATTATTCAGTTAAAATACCCTACTCAAATTAAATCCGAAATAAATATCCCCCTCCTCCCAATTGCCAGAGGCTTGGCCCAAAAATCCGTTAGTGTTCATAGGCTGTGCGTTGGTAAAATGCATTTGAAAAACATGACCTCCCGTTTCAAGATCGACGCCAACCGACAATGGATTCATGAAAGGTGATGTTCTGGCACGGTTTAAGTGGATGCCATAATCCATATTCAACGACCAGCGTTTTCCTAACTTGTAGCGCCCTCCTACTCCAATTGCAAACTGGGCGTTGTCCTGTTCGTTAATCGCAACATAATTATCATGAAAATAAGTAGGTGCTATTTCCACAGAAAAATTGGTGTTCAGTTTTCTGGAAATTAAAACTTGAGTTGCGTATGACAAGCGATGTTTAAACTTCAACTTTGGAAGATTGTTTTTATCTAAAGCTGTATTTATCATCAAAGAATTATACCCCACAACGGTAAATGGAAATCCATTTTTCTGTTGATTTACCAATCTGTATTTTAAAGAACCTTCATAAATTTTTTGATACGAGCTACGCGAAACACCGATATTAAACCCATCAGAAATTCCATAGATAAAATTCAATCTAGTAACTGCGTCGTCGAGACCAAAAAAGCTATCGAAACCATTTTCAATACTTCCAAACCTGTGGGAAACTATAAGTGTAAGTTCCTTTTTAGCTACTAATTTTGTGGATTCAAAATTTACAATTTTAAGGCCTTTAAAGGCGGCTGTTGTATAATAGCCCTCTGTTAAAGAGTCATTGTCAATTTCGGCAAGAAGGTCTTCTTGGGCAAAGGCCAAAACTGGTATCCACAAAATTAGCAGTAAAAAGACTTTCAAAAGAATCAGTTTTTAATAAATCTTTCAGTTAGCATGGATTCACCTGAAACTACTTTTAAGAAATAGCTTCCTGTGTTCCAATTAGCAATATTTATTGCAATGTTATCTGCTGATTCAAATTCTTGTGAATAGATCTGCTTTCCTAATAAATCATAAGCAGTTATTTGTCCTGTTTGCATATTTTTCGGCAAAACCAAATTTATGGTTGAGGATGCGGGATTTGGGTAAATACGAATTCTGTTCAATACATTATCTTCTACACCCAACACTTCTAATACTGTAATATTCCCAGACATACTTGCTGCCCCGTGAATTCCACAAAAGTAGTTGTTGTCGCCCACCACAGTAAAAGTATAGGAATAGGTTTCTCCCATTCCTGTGATAACCCCACTATTGAAGGTCTCAACAGAATTTCCAACTTCATTTTCAACAGTATGGGGTACAGCATCGCCCCAAGTCCAAATGACGGTATCACCTTGATCGATAGTTAAATCTACATTGGTTCCAATACCCATGAACCACTGTAGGTTATGGGTTGTTTGTGAGTTTGCGGCAAAAAAGCCTAAAAATGTCAGTAAAAATAATTTTGTTTTCATAATGGTTTATTTAAGTTAATTAATAGTACACTGGTCAAGTTTTATTTGTTCCAGTAAATCGTCGTATCCTATAAATCTTCCTTTTACGGTGACTTTTGAATTTAGGAGTATTCCCTGTTGGGGTATTTGCCCTGAAAATTGGCAAAATACCATATCATCAATTGTAATTTCGGTTTCATTGATTTCTGAAATACCCCCAGAAATTTCAATGGTCTTATTTAGATATTTTTTTTGGGAAACCATGGGATCATTCCTAAATTCCGAATGGATTTGATTAGCCGTCAATGAATATTGAGCATTTTCACTTTCAATATTGCGATGCTCTTTAAACAGATAGTTATATCCAACAATAGCTATTATTACTATTGCTATTAAAATCCAGTATCTACGCATTTGTCATTGTTTTTAATTACAGTCGTTTACATAACGAATTTGATCTTCCCCCAGCCTAAAGTCTACTTTTGTTCCATTCGGATTTTCTTCTATTTCGTGTAGCATCCATTCATTATTACAGTCTGGAAGTGTAGGAATATCAATAACAACGATTATATTATTGGCTGAACCGCTGGCAGACCATGTTCCTTCATAAGTCCAAACTGAAAAAATAGAAATTACTGTTCCGTCTGGGTAAAAATTAAACACATAGTCATTGTAATAATCTTCAGTATTACTGCTATCGTCACGCCTTAGGCGATCTACAATCCAATCTTGACAGCCAGTTAAATAAGTCATTAATTGATTGGTAGTACATTCATTACAATCATCGTCATCATAATTATTGTCGTCATCTTCGTCACAGCTATCGCGATATGTATCTATTACGGTTTCCAACTCATTAAGATTTTCAACGTTTGTGATAGTTCCATCAGCAAGTGAAACGACTATTGGAAAATCTATGGTAACTATATCATACTGCTCAATTTGATCAATAAAGCCATAAAGGTCTTCATCAGTATTGAAGGTTGCCGTATCAATCATTTCGTTGTTGGAATTGAATATTGAGGCTGTAATTGGATATTGAAAATCTACACATTCAATGTCGTCATCGGCAATGTTTTCGCCATTACAGTTGCTTGAAAAGCTGGAAAGTTCTGCGTAGTTGTTAATGTTAACTTGAGAGTAGTCTTCTAAAATAATCGTGATTGGAAAGAATATCTCTATAACATCTTCATCGTCGTCAAACTCATCAAATACATCTTCTATAGCTTCATAATCCATTTCGTTATTTACTTCAATTTCTATATTGTTTGCAGAAACTGTGGCAGGCAATTTAACTTTGAAGCAATTAGCATTATCAATAATGTTATCCACCGAGCCGTCATTGCTGATCGTTCGTTTTATTAAATTAAAAATGGGAGAATTCACTACCAAAGTTTCTTCCTCAGGTGGTTCAATAAGCTGCGTTTCCTCTTTTCGGCAAGAAGAAAATACCACTAAAAATGAGAGCGTTAGTAATGATATTTTTAGAGTTGTTATTTTCATAAAAAGCTGAATAAAAATGTATTCTTTATAAATAGAACAACTCACTTCAAAAAAATCCTGAAAAAAACTGAAAGAATATTTCTATAACTTAGCAGAAGTAAAAACCTGACTTTGCCAAAAAAAATTAACAACAACATCTGTGAGGAAATAATCTTTGAACGTATTTACAATACATACGCAAAAGACCTTCATGATTTTCTTTACTATAAATTTGGGGAACAATTCAACCCGGGAGACAAAGCACAGGATGCATTTATGAAGCTTTGGGACAATTGCAGGAAAGTCCCTCTTGAAAAGGCGAAATCATATCTCTTTACCATAGCGAACAATATGATGCTCAACGAGGTTAAGCATCAAAAGGTGGTTTTAAAGCATCAAAAAATAAAAACGGAAAATTATACCAATGAAAATCCTGAATTTATTTTGGAAAAGGAACAATTTCTGGAGCGATACCAAAAAGCTTTGGAAAAACTGAGTAAGGAACAACGCGTCGCCTTTTTAATGAACAAAGCCGAGGGAAAAAAACACAGCGAAATAGCAGACATGTTAGGAGTAACGCAGAAAGTTGTGGAATACAGAATATATACCGCCTTTAGTTTTTTGAAAAACGAGCTTGAAGGGTTTAAAATAAAATAGTCAGGAGAAATACTGCTGAAGTTGTTATATACTAAAGTAATTGATTTATGGAGAAAGAAATTTTAATCAAAAAATGGTTAAATAACGAATTGAACGACTCCGAAAAGGAGGCGTTCGGCAAGCTTGATGATTTCGAAATCAACCAAGCAATTGTTGATAATGCTAAATATTTTAAAGCATCACATTTTTCAGAAATAGATGATTTTGAAGTGTTTAAAAAAAGGTATAATTCCAATAAAAAGCCAATAAAAAAATTAACCTGGCTAAACCCGTTGTTGAAAATTGCAAGTGTTTTAGTGATAGGGTTCGGATTGTATTTTACATTTTTCCATAATAGTATAACACAAGTAACGACGGTAGCTGGCGAAAAGATTACGATAGAATTACCTGATACATCAAAAGTAGAACTAAATGCGCTTTCAAGTATTCAATACAATCCAGAAACGTGGAATGAAAATAGATCGATCCACCTTGATGGCGAAGCATATTTTAAAGTTGCCAAAGGGGGAAAATTTGACGTAGTAACAGAAAGTGGTGTAGTTACGGTAGTGGGAACACAGTTCAATGTAAAGCAACGCCCCAACTTTTTTGAAGTAAAATGTTTTGAGGGAAAAGTAAAAGTTGTTTCAGATACAATCAAAAGAATGTTGCATCCTGGGCAAACTTTCCGCATTTCAAATCACAAGTTTTCTGAAGCAACAACAAATTCTACAGCTCCAAAATGGGCCGCTAATATGAGTGATTTTGAATCGGTGCCTTTTAAAGAAGTTTTAGCTGAATTGGAGCGTCAATACAATATTAGAATCATTAACGAAAATGTGAATGTTGATAGGTTGTTTACCGGAGGTTTCGTTCACCATAATTTAGAAAATGCCCTTATTTCCATAACGCAACCTATGAATATGACGTATGAATTGAGTTCATCAAATCGAGTTATAATTCGTGGAAAAAACAATTAGGAGATTCGTTTTATTGTTTGCTTTAATATTCTCTTTATGCGGTTTTGCTCAAGAGAAGGAATCCCTTGCTTCAATAATTGCAACCCTTCAGAAAGAACACAACATTCAGTTTAACTATGCTGAGGATCTTATTGCAGAAACTTTTTTGAAACCACCACCAATAGACTTTTCATTGGAAGAATCATTGCAATATCTAGAAAAAAACAGCAACCTATCATTCACAAAAATGAACGGTATGCTTGTTTTGGTAAAACAAAAAGAGGCTGGGTTTCTTTGCGGGTATTTACGAGATAAAGAAACTTTGAAGCCGTTAATATCGGCTACTGTTCAAAACAAAAATAACCATGCGGTAAGTGATGACTCTGGTTTCTTTCAATTAAAAATCGAAAATGAAACCGAAGTAATAAGTATACGTTTTTTGGGATATAAGAGCCTCGACAGACCCTTGAAAGATTTTAATATCGGTATATGCAATGAAATACTTCTACTTCCAAATTATCAAGCGCTCCCCGAGGTATTGATTTCCAATTATATTACTACGGGCATCAATAAAATTAGCGACGGTTCATTTGTAATAGATTTTTCAGACTTCGGGATTTTACCCGGGGTTATAGACAATGATGTTCTTCAGGCTGTACAGGCTTTTCCAGGAATTCAAAGTATTAACGAAACCGTTTCAAACATCAATATCCGTGGTGGTACACATGACCAAAATTTAATAATGTGGGATGGAATAAAAATGTACCAATCCGGTCATTTTTTTGGTCTAATCTCAATGTATAACCCACAAATTACGCAGAAAGTTTCTGTTCTAAAAAACGGAACTGGCGTTTCATATACTGATGGCGTTTCAGGAACTATCGCAATGCATACCAGTAAAGAATTAACCACAGATTTTAATGCAAATGTGGGTTTGAATTTGATAGATGCAAATGCTTTTGTCGACCTACCCATTGGGGAAAAATCATCACTTCAAATTGCTGGCCGTAAGGCCCTAAGTGATTATTTTAAAACTCCAACCTATAATGAATTTTTCGACAGAATTTCCCAAAACACGGAGGTCCAAAACAACATTGGAAACACTATCAATTCTGATAAAACTTTTGATTTTTATGACGCTTCCTTGCGGTGGATTTATCAGATAAGTGAAAATGATATCCTCCGTGTCAATTTTATAAATGTGTCCAACAATTTAGAATTCAATGAAAATGCCTTCATCAACAATGAGCAAAAGTCTCGGGAGAGCAGTCTGTCACAAAACAGTATTGCGGGCGCAATTTATTACAGTCACCAATGGAACAATAGCTTGCAAACCACATTTGAAGGATATGAAACAGATTATAAATTGAAAGCAGTAAACGAGAATGTATTGGAAACGCAGCGTTTTCTGCAAGAAAATGCAGTTTCCGAAACAAGTTTAAAATTAAAATTGCATTATAAGTTCGATGAAAAATTCGATTTGCTGGGCGGTTATCAATTTACGGAAACGAAAATAACTAATCTTGACGATGTTGACGATCCACTTTTTCGCTCTTTGGTTTCGGAAGTAGTACGAAACCATAGTGCTTTTTTCGAATTGGGTTTCAAATCGGTGCGCAAGAATACAAATATTAAGGGCGGAGTTCGACTTAATTATATTGATAAGTTTAAAAAAACATTATTGGAACCTAGGTTAAGTTTTACCCAACGGTTTCTTGAAAATTTCACTTTTGAAATATTGGGAGAATTTAAAAATCAATACACCTCGCAGATTATTAATTTTCAGAATGATTTTTTGGGAATTGAAAAACGCAGATGGCAATTATCTAATAATAGAGATATACCCATTATTAGGAGTAAACAATTTTCCGCTGGAATAAACTTTACAAATAACGGTTGGCTTTTAAGCACAGAAGGCTATTACAAATATGTTGATGGAATTTCTGCCCAAAGCCAAGGATTTCAGAATCAATATGAATTTTTAAAAGCTACAGGAAGCTATGATGTTAAAGGTCTGGATGTATTATTAAGAAAAAAGCTGAACAAATTTAACTTTTGGCTGAGTTATTCGTTTATGGACAGTCAATATACTTTTACTGATTTGCAGCCCAATGTTTTTCCTAGCAATCTTGATATTACCCACGCCATTACTTTTGGCACAGCTTATTCCTTAAAAAATTTAAAAATATCATCGGGTTTCAATTGGCATTCGGGAAAACCAAGTACTTCACCTGTGATAGGCAATGAAATTTTGAACAATGAAATTAATTATACCACTTCCAATAGCTCTCGTCTGCAAAATTATATGCGAATCGATCTTTCTGCTCGCTATAATTTTAATATTACCAAAAAGATAAATGCAGATGCGGGCATATCCATTTGGAATATTTTGGACAGAGAAAACGAAATCAGCAATTTCTATAATGTGGAGAATGAAGAGGTTATTGAAACCCAGCAACGTTCATTGGGTATTACCCCAAATGCAGGGTTACGGATCTACTTCTAATAACGGCCAAAGCTTTTAAAACACAAACCTTAATTTTTAATTAAAACTAGCTACTTAATTATTTTAGTAGCTGGTTTTTTTTAACTTTATGAAGTAGTAAAACAAATCATGCTAAAACAACAATTAAACTTTAAACTCTCCCAAAAATTATCGCCTCAACAGATACAGTTGATGAAGATGATACAACTGCCTACGCAAGCTTTTGAGCAGCGCATTTCTCAGGAATTAGAGGAAAATCCAGCCTTGGAGGGCGGAAAAGAGGAAAGCGATGAGTTTGATGATGAGTTTAACAACGATGAGTTTGATGACAATTATGACGAAGGGAACGAAGTAATAGAAACGGATATAAACGTTGACGATTACTTAAGCGATGACGAAGTGCCAAGCTACAAACTCTCTGCAAACAACTACAGCGCAGACGATGAGGAACGGCAAATGCCTTATGCTGCCGGAACTTCGTTCACCCAAAATTTGATGCAACAATTGAGCACATATCGGATGGACGAGGAGGAAGAGGAGATAGCGCACTTTTTGGTGGGCAGTGTTGATGAAAGCGGCTATATACGCCGCGAGCTTCAGGATATTGTTGATGATTTGGCTTTCACGCAAAATGTTTACACTACCGAAGATAAGGTAGAAAAAGTGTTGAAAATAGTTCAGGAGTTGGACCCTGCCGGGGTGGCCGCGCGAGATCTCCAAGAGTGTTTATTGATTCAATTGGAGCGAAAAGAACAGAATCCCTCCGTTGCATTGGCTATTGAAATTATAGAAGATGCTTTTGACCATTTTAGCAAAAAGCATTACAAAAAACTTATTCAAAAGTTTGATATTACTGAAGATCAACTGCGCGATGCCATTCACGAAATTGAAGGATTGAATCCAAAACCTGGCGGAACCTATTCGGGAAACAACAGAATTGTGGAGCACGTAGTACCCGATTTTGCAATAAAAATTGTTGATGGCGAATTGGATTTAACCTTAAACGGAAGAAACGCGCCCGAGCTTCATGTGAGTCATGATTACACAAACATGTTGAAGGGTTACAAAGAATCCAAAGAAAAATCGAAAGCGCAGAAAGATGCGGTTATGTTCATCAAACAAAAGCTGGATGCCGCAAAGTGGTTTATAGATGCTATTAAACAACGCCAGCAAACGCTATTTGTGACCATGAATGCAATTATGCACTATCAAGAAGAATTCTTTTTAACAGGCGATGAGCGAAAGCTGAGACCCATGATACTGAAAGACATTGCAGATGAGATACATATGGATATTTCAACGGTTTCACGGGTTGCAAACAGTAAGTATGTGGACACGCCCTATGGAACAAAGTTGATAAAGGATTTTTTTAGTGAATCGATGAAAAACGATCAGGGAGAAGATGTTTCTACTAAAGAAATCAAGAAAATACTAGAAATTACCATTTCCGAAGAAAACAAAAGAAAGCCCCTTACTGATGATAAATTGGCAAAAATTTTATTGGAAAAGGGCTATCCTATTGCCCGGCGTACTATTGCCAAATACAGGGAACAATTGGACTTGCCAGTAGCTCGACTTAGAAAAGAAATTTGATGAGACTCTTTCTTAAAGCTGCTTCCTATATTTTTCATCCGCTGTTGATGCCACTTTTAGGCACCATACTATATTTTACTGTTACACCGCGATATCTTGATCTGCAATTAGTTCGTGTAAATATTTTTGCCATTGTAATTATAACTATTTTCATTCCCCTTGTTATATTTTTTCTTCTAAAAAATTTAGGAGTGGTTGAAACAATCTATTTAAAGGAAGTGAAGGAACGTAAATTTCCTTTAATGATTCAATGCATTCTCTTACTGCTTATAATTAAAATGGTTTTTGATCCCTATGAAGACCCGGAGCTGTACAATTTTTTTGTCGGTATTGTCTTTTCTGCATTCAGTGCATTAGTGATGGTATTTTTTAAACTGAAAGTGAGTTTGCACCAAATGGGCGTTGCGGGTATTTTAATATTTCTTATAGGCTTAAGTGCCCATTTCAAAATAAACCTACTTATCTCTATCAGCTTTTTTCTATTTGTGAATGGTTGGGTGGCATCCTCCCGATTGGAGAATGATTCGCATACCTATCCGGAACTTGGAATTGGTCTATTGTTGGGAGCATTGCCGCAGTTGATTCTATTCAATAATTGGTTATAGAATATAAAACATTAAACCTACTTTAAGGGTTCTGAAGTCAACTTTTTCCCCATCTGTTGTTACTGCATCTTTGAAGAAAGGGTTAATACTATAAGATGCAAAAAAATTAAAGGTATTATACCCCATACTTAGGGTAGCAGTCATGCCAAGGGGATCAAACTCAGGAATTTTTGTTTGGTTAACGTTATTTCCGGACTGTTTGAATGTTGCTTTATACCAATAGGCATAACCAACCCTAAAACCGGCATATACTCTCCAGAATTTATAGCTTGTAGGGGTAGAGCTACGCCATCTAAACTCTATGGGGGCTTCTATTACGGCTGTATTGAACCGATTCCGTGTGTAATCAACATTATTTAAAACTCGGAAAATTGTTTCGTTATTAGAAGTTTCGCCTATAAAAAGGTTTTGCCCAAATTGATCTATAGAAATCCCTCCGCCAATAGCGATGGCAATATTTCGCTTTTTATTAATGGGCATATCGCGTAAAAATCCAAGTTGAAATCCTCCGGAAAGTCCTCGAATGTTTGCTCCTGAAGGAAGGTTTAAGAGTACGTTATAGGTAACACCCACATAAAACTGATCTTCTCTATATAATGAATCAGCCACAGCAGGCTGAATGGTATCTTGGGCTATGCCTATAAAGGAAACAAAGCCTAAAAGCAAAACAACACAGAATTTAAACACTTTTTGCATACCTATAAAGATAAATGTATTTTCAGAATAAGCGAAAAAAACGCCTTGATCCCAAAACCTAGGAGCAAGGCGCTTTCAATTTAAAATCGAATAGTCTAGTCTATTGGTTTATTTCATTTCCAGGAGTTGTAATATATATAATCTTCAACATATTAAGATCACGCAATTCCTGTTTAATGTCAGTAACCATTCCAGTATTTGTTTTTTCATCAACTTTCAGGGCCACCATTACCTTATCCTGTAGCTCAGGAAGCAATTTTTGACGTGCTTCGGTTAATGCAAATTTAATATTGGTAATATCTGTATATTTATCGCCAATCTGTATTTTGGCCTCTGAACCATATTTGTCCACATATCTGGAACTTGGTTTTCCTGCATAAATATATACAGAGCGGTCTTTTTTCAATTTCTCAACCTGATCTGCTTTTGGCAATGTGTTCTGAACAAGCAAATTGTCATCGCGCAACACAGTTACTACCATAAAAAAGAATAATAACATAAAAACGATATCTGGAAGAGACGCTGTGCTTACCGGAGGTAATTCGTTACTTTTTTTCTTTGTGAATTTTGACATACTGTTATTGTTATTGTCCAGATTTTTTAGGTTCTGCTTCAGAGAGTTTTAAAGGAAATAATTTTTGTACTTCTTCTAATTGTTTCTGAAGTGCATCTTTGGTTGCTTCCCCTTTTATTTTACCTTCATCAAGATCTTTACTTTTTTCTGTAAATTTCCATCCGTAAAGTCTTTGGGATTCCCTATCTCTTAAAAAATTATATGCTGCTACCAATTCATTCTGAACAGCAATATACATTTTGTAAGAAGTAAGCCTGTCGTTCTGAACAGAAATAACAGCCTTATCTGGGTTGTCTGATGATTCCGGGTTTCTTCTTCCTTTACAATAGCTGCAATATTCTGGACTTCCAGAAGGCGCTCCTCCATTATCTAGAAAAGCAATCGCGGCTTGACGAAGATCTTTTAGCTCCATCAATTTTTCTTCAACCAATAATTGATCGTTTCTGTTCACATTTACTATAAACAGGTTTTTCTCTTTAATTTTTGGCGGGTCAACAATATCTTCCTTTGGCGGCAACTGTCTCGCGATACCCTTGTCTTTTTCAATGGTTGTTGTAACCAAGAAAAAGATAAGCAGTAGGAAAGCGATGTCCGCCATAGACCCTGCGTTCACTTCGGGTGTTGCTCTTCTTGCCATTATTTTGTTACTTTTTTAATTCCGCCGAAAACCATTGCGCCTACAGCTAATACTGCTAATATATAAAAAGCATACAATCCTGTTCCCACCCATTTTGAGCTGCTAGCCGAAAGCATTTTGCCTTCTTGCATAGTCATTGGGTTTCCCTCTGCCAAAACGTAAGCGATTACTACAACAAGTAGAAAAGCCCCTACTGATATCAGCGTATTTTTAATGTTTCCAGAAAAAATTCCTTTTATTACAAAGAAGAGAACAAAAGCAATTGTAATAGCAAATGTAATATAAGCAATATACAAGAAGCCATCAACTCCTTCGCCAGTTGATATTACAGCCTCATCACCTTTAGCGATGATCATTGCAAGAAAAATAACTCCCGCAATGCCAAGAAGCAACGCTACTATTTTTAAAATTTTATGTAATGCCATCTTGTGGTTTGTTTAGATTTTGTTTTTTGTTTTGTAGTCGAATAACATATCGATCAAGGTGATGGAAGCATCTTCCATACTGTTAACGATACTATCAATTTTAGCGATAATATAGTTGTAGAAAACTTGAAGAATAATAGCCACGATCAAACCGAATACAGTTGTTAAAAGTGCCACTTTAATACCACCCGCTACAAGAGAAGGGTTCATATCTCCAGCCGCCTGGATTTTATCAAAGGCATCAATCATCCCAATTACCGTACCCATGAAACCAAGCATTGGAGCCACTGCGATGAAAAGAGAAATCCATGAAACGTTCTTTTCAAGCTGACCCATTTGTACACCTCCATAAGCTACAACCGCTTTTTCAGCAATGTCGATACCTTCGTGGGCGCGATCTAGACCTTGATAATAGATTGAAGCAACAGGACCTTTAGTGTTTCTGCAAACTTCCTTTGCAGCTTCAATACCGCCACTGTTCAATGCGTCTTCCACATCTTGAGCCAATTTTTGGGTATTGGTTGTAGAAAGATTAAGGTAAATAATTCTTTCAATAGCAATAGCCAACCCAAGAATTAAACACAATAGTACAATCCCCATAAAAGCAGGACCACCTTCCACGAAGCGTTCTTTCAATACTTGGTGAAACCCTTTATCAGGTTCTGCTGCAGGAGCAGGTTCATCTTGAATAATTGAAACTGTAGCTGCTGTTATCAGAGCCTGTGAACTGGTTGGCAAAGTTTGCGCTGTTGCAGCGTTCGCGTTTAATGTGCCTACAAAAACGATTGCGGCAACCGCCATAATAGAAAATAATTTTTTCATTGCTATCGACTTAAAGTTTGTTTTTAGTTAAAGGTTTAAAGATATAAAATAATTTAGTTAATCTGCAAGAATATTAATTGACTCTATTAAACGAGTGTTATAATAAACTAAAAGTTTGTTGCAGAGAGGAAGGGATTCGAACCCTCGATACGCTTGTGGCGTATACACACTTTCCAGGCGTGCGCCTTCGACCACTCGGCCACCTCTCTATTAATTTCAGCCATTTTTTGAATGGAGTGCCAAATATCACAAAAAAAATAACGCTATAAAATAATTTAGACTGTTAATTTATTGCATTTCTCCGCGCAAAGAGGTTTCAAATATGGTTTTGAAGCTATTAGCCGAAATTTTTTGTCCCAACAAGTACATTAATTTTGCCAAAGCAGCTTCTGTAGTACAGTCTTTTCCACTTATAACTCCCATTTTTTTAAGTTCGGTACTGGTTTCATAAAGCCCCATATTCACACTTCCGCCTGAACATTGCGTTACATTGATAACGGGAATCCCTTTTTTTATTACTTTTTTAAGCGAGTTTATAAACCATTCGGTATTTGTAACATTCCCACTTCCATAGGTTTCAAGTACCAATCCCTTCATATCTGGATATTCAAAAAGATATTTTACGGTAGCCTCATCAATTCCGGGAAACATTTTTACCAAAAGAATATTGCTTTCCAGCGTTTTGTGGACTTTTAATTTTTTTCTTCGGTTTGGTCGGTAGAGGGCTTCATTGTTTACTACTAAATGCACACCGCTTTGCACCAAATCGGGATAATTTAGCGAGGCGAAAGCTTCAAAATGCTCTGCGTTGATCTTTGTAGTCCGGTTGGCTCGGTATAATTTGTATTCAAAATAAAGACAGACCTCAGCAATTTTTGAATCGCCTTTTTCTTGAAGGGATGCAATCTGAATAGAAGTAATTAGATTTTCCTTTGCATCCGTACGTAAATCACCTATTGGCAAGTTGAGAGCCTGTAAAAACTACAGGCTTACCTAAATTCTCTAGCATAAAACTTAAGGCTGACGCAGTATAGCTCATGGTATCGCTACCGTGCAGCACGACAAAACCATCGGCTTTTTCATAATTTTCTTCAATGATCGTTGCAATATCAACCCAATATTCGGGATTCATATTGGAACTATCAATTGGCTTTGGGAATGTTGTAGTTGTAATGTTGCAATCCAACAGTTTCAGTTCGGGAATGTGGTTGAGCAGTTCATTAAAATTGAAATTGCGCAGCGCGCCGGTTTCAAAATCTTTTATCATCCCGATAGTTCCACCGGTATATATAAGGAGTATGTTTGGTTTTTTTGTCATATTGTGCATCCCTAGTTAAATTCCAAAAACATCTTTTGAATTCTCAGTAGTTACCCGCGCTATCTCTTCTTCCGAAACATTATAAATCTCCGAAAGTTTTTTACAGACTAATGCCAAATAGCTGCTTTCATTGCGTTTTCCCCGGAAAGGTGCTGGAGCAAGGTAAGGCGAATCGGTTTCCAAAACGATATTTTTCAGCGGAATTTGGTTCAAAAAAGTATCAATCTTTCCATTCTTAAAAGTGACAACGCCCCCAATGCCAAGTTTCATATTAAATGAAATTGCTCTTTCAGCCTGCTCAAATGTTCCTGTGAAACAGTGAAAAATTCCAAAGAGATCATCACTTTTTTCAGTTTCCAATACTTCAAATATTTCATCAAAAGCATCACGACAATGAATAACGATAGGCAATTTGTATTTCTTCGCCAATTGGATTTGCCTTTTGAAAGCGATTTTTTGTATTTCCAAAGTAGATTGATCCCAATAAAGATCGATTCCAATTTCGCCAACAGCATAAAAATTCCGCGTTTTGAATTGTTCTTCAACATGCGCCAATTCTACTTCAAAATTTTCCTTTACCGAAGTTGGATGCAAGCCCATCATTAAAAAAACGTTTTCCGGATATTCCTTTTCCAAAGTATACATGGCTTCCGTATAGCTGGAGTCTATAGCGGGAATAAAAAAACGGTTTATACCAAGATCAATGGCGCGTTGAATCATTTCTTTTCGATCTTCCGCAAAGGCATCACTATATAAATGAGTATGAGTGTCTGTCAACATAGGTGCAAAGCTACTTATTTTGTTTGCTATCTTTGTATAAAAAAGTTGATGCAATTACGTGAATTTATTGAAGCCCAAGGATTTTATCGTGTTCCACTGAAAAGACTCGCCACGGGCCACTATCTTTTTTCAGCAAAAATAAATGGTGTTCCGGGCGATTTTATATTAGATACAGGCGCTTCCACAAGCTGCATAGGTTTTACGGACAGCGCCCACTTTTTGCTGATTAGTGAAGAAAGCATTATTAAAGCTGCAGGGGCTGGCGCCATAAATATGGAAACCATGCTTTCCCGAAGAAATGTATTCAGCATAAAAAACTGGGAAATAAAAAATATGGATTTTGTGCTTTTTGACCTCTCGCATGTGAACGAAGCGCTTTCTCAAGTACATGAAGAACCCGTTCACGGTATAATTGGCGCTGATTTTTTAAAACAACACCGGGCAGTGATTGATTATGGAAGAAATTGTTTCTATTTAAAATAGAATGATTTTCAGATATGGTTTATTTCCAAGAATTTAAGTACTTTTATATTCACTCCAGATAATTCAGTAGTATTGAAAAAAATATTGCTTTTACTTTTCATCATTGCACTTTATCCTCTCTCAGGGTACTGCCAAGATGTTTCCCATTTTGAAAAAATTGTAAATACTACCCAAGACAAGTCCTTAAAATTAGCAGCATTGGACAGTTTGTTAATTCGAACTTTTTCAACAAACCCAGAATCTTTTATTGCTTATAGCCTTGAATATATAAGCTTGGCTCAGGAAATGGACAGCATTGAATGGGCCGCCAAAAAGGCAATGAATCTTCAATATCCACTTACCAATTATGCAAATGACCCACTAAATGCAATAACAATTATAAACAGTGTGCTAGCGCGTAAGTACAAAATAAAAGATAGCCTACTGCTGGGGGGGCTCTACATAAAGCGCGGAAAGGCCAATACAAAAGTTGATTTTAAAAAAGCGATTGAAGACTACAATCTCGCCCTCAAAAATTTTTCGTCCAAAGACTCTTTAAATATTGCAGATACTTATCTTTTTAGGGGTCAGGCAAATTCGCAGTTGGGGAAATTTGTTTTGGCTGGTGAAGATTTCACTAAAGCCTACACCATATACGAAGCGAAAAAAGAGTATGATTATATGGTTTTTGCGCAGGAAGGCATCATCAATATGTTCAGTATGAATGGTTTTTATGAAAAAGCAAAGAAAGAAAGAAAGACGCTTATTGAAAAGATGAAGGATTTAAAACTGAACTCATTTTTGCCAAACGAACATTACAACCAAGCTTTGGATTACAAAAAGATGGGCGAACGTGATTTGGAATACAAATCATTGCTTTTGGCTGAAAAACTTTTTGATAAAACCGCTTCGGATAAATCTATTTTTATAGGTATACACTCACGGCTAATAGAATATTATTGTGAGCACAACCAAATTATTGAAGCGAAGAAACATCTGGACCTTATAGAAAATATGGACTTTGACCTTTCCGGAAATCCTTCCGCTATGCTGAATTATCTTGGTGGAAAGGCCAAGTATTTGCAATCTATAGGACTGTATGACGAAGCATTGGCGCTCGCAATTGAAAAACTGGATGTTGCCAAAAAATTAGGGTTGGAAGACGAAATAATGAGTTCTTATCTCTTTTTGTCTGAAATATATTATGATGTGGGCGATTATAAAAAAAGTGTAGAATACAATCAAGCTTCCACAGCCATAAAAGATTCCATATACAACAGAAGTACTGCAAACGCACTTGCCTACTACCAAACTCTTTACGAGACCGAAAAAAAAGAAAAGGAACTTGTTGAAAAAACCTCAAACATTACCTTGCTTGAAAAGGACAATGAAAGTTTCAAAAAAGCTATGCTGTTTGGAGGAATTGCAATTTTATTGGGGTTTGGGGTAATATTGCTATATCGCAACCAAAGACATTTAAAAAGCAATAAATTACTGCAGGAAAAATTCAGCCAAGAATTATTGGTTTCACAGGAAGGGGAACGAAGAAGAATATCAAAAGACCTTCACGACGGTATTGGCCAACAACTATTGGTTATTAAAAATAAGCTAATTGCAAGGGGTGATGAGGATACAAAAAAAATGGTAGATTACACCATAGAAGAAATACGCACCATTTCTAGAGACCTGCACCCGTTCCAGCTTCAGGAACTAGGTATCACCAAAGCAATTGAACACACTATAAATTTAATAGACGAGAACACCACACTTTTCATTTCTGCCGAAATTGATAATATTGACGATATCTTTTCAAAAGAAGACGAGATAAACATTTATAGGATTATTCAAGAAAGCCTCAGCAATATACTGAAACACGCACACGCCGAAGCGGGCAAGGTTTCTGTGAAAAAATTCACGAACAATATTCTTATCTCCATTCGTGACAATGGGGTGGGCTTTGATTTTACTGAAAAATACCAAGACGTAAAATCACTGGGGCTAAAAACACTTTTGGAACGCACCAAATTTTTAAAAGGCCAAATGAAAGTAACCTCTAAAAAAGACACAGGCACTGTGCTTGAATTTCAATTTCCTTTATGACCAAAACTACCCCATCCATTATTATCGCAGATGACCACCCGCTTCTTTTGAAAGGGTTAAGCGACTTTTTAATTGAGAAAAATTTCAATTTATTGGGAAGTGGCAAAGACGGAAGGGAAGCATACAACCTGATAATCCAAAATGAACCCGATATTGCCATATTGGATATTCAGATGCCGTATATGTCTGGGCTTGAAATTGCTCAAAAATGTAAGGGTCTTGATATTGACACGAAAATAGTTTTAATAACGCTTCACAAAGAAAAAGAACTGTACCAAAAAGCACAGGAACTTAACATTTTTGGATATATTTTGAAAGAGTTTGCACTTGAAGAAATTGAAAACTGCATCAAAACAGTTACTGAGGGCACTCCTTTTTTCAGTGAAAAAATAAAGGAACTTATTGGGGTCGTTTTAATGGAAGACAACGATTTGAAAACACTTACTCCTTCGGAAAAAAAGATTTTAAAATTGATAGCACAGGACAAGACCAATAAAGAAATTGCTTCTCAACTGTTCATTTCTTACCGTACGGTAGAAAAACACCGAAGCAATATTATTACAAAACTAAACATAGAGCCCAAAACAAATAGTTTGCTTATTTGGGCAAAAGAGAATCATGAAAAGCTGTTATAGAATTACTTAAATTGCTTTTTCCAAAATTACGTGTTACCACGTATTTCATATTTCTATATAAAGGTAGATATTTACATCATGAAAAATTCAGTTTATATAGAAGATCAAGAAAAAGATTATGACGCTACCGCAACCACTAGAAAACCAGTAGTTGTTGTTCTTACTATTTCGGTTGTTTTGATTCTTTTACTGAATTTAATCAATACATTTATTTTTTACTAAGAAGATGTTTCTGCTAACTAACTAAAAAAATCCGGCCAATTGGCCGGATTTTTTATTTTCTAATTTTTTATCAGTTATAGCTCCAAAGCTTTTTTAACATCATTAGCCATTAAAAGTTCCTCAGGACTTTCCAAAGCTTCCTTAATGGCAACCAAAAATCCAACCGATTCTCTACCGTCAATAATTCTGTGATCATAAGAAAGTGCTACGAACATTACTGGCGCTACTACAATTCCACCATCACGAACTATAGCTCGGTCAACAATATTGTGCATCCCTAAAATAGCAGATTGCGGAGGGTTAATGATTGGCGTTGAGAGCATGCTTCCGAATACGCCTCCATTTGAGATTGTAAACGTTCCGCCTGTCATTTCATCAACGGTAATCTGACCGTCGCGGGCTCTAATAGCAAGTCTTTTCACTTCATCTTCCACTCCCCTAAAGCTTAGGTTTTCTGCATTTCTGATAACAGGTACCATCAAGCCTTTTGGTCCGGACACGGCAATGGAGATATCTTTGAAATCATAGGTAATCATATAATCACCATCCATCATGGAGTTTACATCTGGATACAGTTCCAAAGCGCGAACCACTGCCAATGTGAAAAACGACATAAAGCCAAGTCCTACTCCATGTTTTTCTTTGAACTGTTCTTTATATTGGTTTCTCAATTCATAAATAGCAGTCATATCCACTTCGTTAAAAGTGGTGAGCATTGCGGTTTCATTTTTTGCAGAAACTAGACGCTCCGCTACTTTTCGGCGAAGCATAGAAAGTTTTTTGCGTTCGCTACCACGGCTTCCAGTTCCAGGAGTTCCCATAGATGGGGTAGCATTGCTGGCATCATCTTTAGTAATACGACCATCGCGACCACTTCCTTTTACGTCTTTTGAAGACATTCCCTTTTCATCAAGAATTTTCTTTGCTGCAGGCGAAGGCGAACCTGTGGCATATGTTTTTTTATCCTGTTTTTGATTTGGAGTAGAAGATTTTGAAGGAGTCTGTGTTTTTGGCTCTGCCTTTTTGGATGTATCTTCCTTTTTTTCTTTAGTTTCCTTTTTATCGGAAGAATCATCTTCGCTAGGTTTTTTAGCATCAGTATCAATAATGCAAACTACTTCACCAACAGCAATAGTATCTCCTTCTTCAGCTTTCAAAGTAATAATGCCACTGGCTTCCGCTGGAAGTTCCAATGTTGCTTTGTCACTATCAACTTCAGCAATTGCTTGGTCTTTTTCAACATAATCGCCATCTTGTACAAGCCAAGATGCTATTTCAACTTCGGTGATGGATTCTCCCGGAGATGGGACTTTCATTTCTAATGCCATATTATTGTTGTTTAATATAAACCTCGGTTTACAGTTCTTTAAATTTAATTTCTTTTTGCCTTTTTTATAAAATTTTCAGAAAAACTACTCCATATTTTTATCAAAAACGCTCTCCATGACCTTTTGGTGGCGCGCTTTTGATCTAACGGAACTACCAGCTGCTGGTGCCGCATACATTTTTCTACTACAAACCCTGAAATTTCTGGCTTCTTCAAAATGCATCAAAATATGTGAATAGGCGCCCATGTTTTTAGGTTCTTCCTGGGCCCAAACTACATCTTCTGCATTTTTATATTTTTTGATGATTTTCTTCATTGCATCCGTTGGCAATGGGAACAATTGTTCAATACGTACCAATGCAACATCATCTCTTTTTAGTTCTTCTCTTTTTTCGAGCAAATCATAATAGAACTTTCCGGTAACAAAGACCAAGGTTTTCACTTTTGCAACCTTCGCTTCGGCATCGTCAATTACCATTTGGAAACTTCCGTTTGCAAATTCTTCTTTTGTAGAAACCACTTTGGGATGACGGAGCAAACTTTTTGGAGTGAAGACGATTAGCGGCTTGCGATAATTTACTTTCAATTGTCTTCGGAAAAGGTGAAAAAGATTCGCAGGCGTGGTTACATCTGCCACAAACATATTATCTGTAGCGCAAAGCTGAAGGTAACGTTCCATTCTGGCTGAGGAATGCTCTGCTCCCTGCCCTTCATAACCATGTGGCAAAAGCATTACCAAACCATTCTGCAACTTCCACTTGTCTTCGGCTGCAGAAATATATTGATCAATCATTATCTGTGCCCCATTGCTGAAATCGCCAAACTGTGCTTCCCAAATCGTTAATGTTTTTGGGCTTGCCATTGCGTAACCATAGTCAAAACCAACAACGCCGTATTCCGAAAGTGAAGAATTATAAATATAGAAGTCGCCCTGATCACCTTTCAAATTGTTCAAAAGCACCACTTCTTCCTCACTTTCTTCAACTTTTAAAACTGCGTGGCGGTGTGAAAATGTTCCGCGTTCCACATCTTGCCCACTCATACGTACATCGTGGCCTTCCTTTAGTAAAGTTCCATATGCAAGCAGTTCTCCCATCGCCCAATCCAACTTATTATCTTCAAAGTACATGGTGCGTCTTGCTTCAATAAGTTTGGCTATTTTTCGTAAGAATTTTTTGTCTTTTGGTAATTGGGTAATTACCTCGGCAATTTCATCAAGCTTCTTTAAATCATATTTGGTATTGACCGCCTCCATCATTTTTTCCTCTTCGGCATACTCATATCCTTCCCATTCATCTTTCATAAATGGTGTGATGGTGGTCTTATCTTCTTTTCTGGAATCTTCAAGATTCTCCTCCAATTTCTCTTTGTATTCCTGCTCTAATTTATCGGTATAGCCTTTTTCGATTATTCCTTCAGCTATTAGTTTTTCAGCATAAATATCACTTGGATTGCTGTGCTTTGCAATAGCTTTATAAAGTTTTGGTTGTGTAAAGCGAGGCTCATCACCCTCATTGTGCCCATATTTTCTATAGCCCAATAAATCGATGAAAACATCACGGCCAAATTCCATCCTGAAATCCAAGGCGAAATTCATGGCGTGCACCACAGCTTCCACGTCATCAGCATTCACGTGAAGCACTGGGGAAAGTGTTACTTTTCCAACATCGGTACAATAGGTTGAAGAACGTCCGTCTAGATAGTTTGTAGTGAACCCAATTTGATTATTCACTACAATATGAATGGTCCCCTGGGTTTTATAGCCATCCAATTGAGCCATTTGCACAATTTCATAAACTATGCCTTGACCAGCAATTGCGGCGTCACCATGGACAATTATTGGCAACACTTTATTGGGGTCGTCTTTATGGTGATCGTCCTGTTTAGCCCTGGTTATTCCTTCAACCACAGCGCCAACAGTTTCTAAATGCGAAGGGTTTGGGGCTATGTTCAGGTTAATTTCTTTTCCAGATTCGGTTTTTCTTTTTGAGGTCCAGCCTAAATGATATTTTACGTCACCGTCAAAAATATCCTGCGCATAATCTTTTCCATCAAATTCGCTGAAAATATCCTTGGCACTTTTTCCAAAGATATTTGTCAATGTGCTCAAGCGTCCACGGTGGGCCATTCCCATCACGAATTCCTCTACCCCTTTTTCGGCTGCGTTTTCAATCAATGAATCCAAAGCAGGAATCAGGCTTTCTCCACCTTCCAGTGAAAATCGTTTTTGACCCACATATTTTGTGTGAAGAAAACTCTCAAATGCTACTGCTTCATTGAGTTTTTTGAGTATATGCTTTTTCTGTTCTTTGGAGAAATTGGGTTGATTGTTATTTATGTTCAACTTCTGCTGGATCCACTGAATCTCGTCAGGTTTACGGATGTACATATACTCAACCCCAATAGAATCGCAATAAATGCATTCAAGATGTTTTATAATTTTTTCGAGGGTAGTTTCTCCTATACCTAAAATTTCTCCTGCCCTAAAAGTAGCTTTAAGATCCTGCTGTGAAAGACCAAAATTCTCCAACTCAAGTGTTGGTGTATATTTTCTGCGTTCGCGAACAGGATTGGTTTTGGTAAAAAGGTGTCCTCTGGTTCTATAACCATCAATTAGTTTTACCACCTGAAATTCCTTTACCACATCTTCGCAATTGGCTCCATCTGAATATTGTGAAGTTTCAGCACCTTCTTCTAAGCCAAAGAATTCGTGCGCACTGTTTTCTGAGCCAAAATCAAAACCTTGAAAAAAAGCTCTCCAACTGGGTTCAACGCTATCTGGGTATTGTAAATATTTTTCGTAAAGTTCCGCGATGTAAGAAGGGTGAACCGCGTTTAAGAAGGAAAATTTATCCATATTAAATGTACAAATGGGTCTTTTTGATAAAACGGTACAAAAATACAACAATTACATTAACTAGCTGACCGGTTTGTTTATATTTATACGGCTGAGAATCTTAAAATATTCATAAAAATATAGATAAGAAAAATCGCAATTTGACTAACTGTTTTTATACATTTCGCTGCATCAAACTGTTTCCAAACTTGCGCAACATTTCCTTTTTCTCTTCAGAAATATTTATTGTTTCTAAAAGCGAAAAGGCGTGATTGCTGTATTTTTCTATTTCATTACGAGTGGCCTCAGCTGCACCGGAAATCAAGAAGATTTCCCTTACAGTTGATATTTTATCAGTCGGATCCTTTGGATTGATGCTGAAAAGATGTTCCAATTCTTCTGCTTGTTGTGAAGAACCCTGCCCAATAGCCATCAAATAAAGAAACGTTTTTTTGTTTGCAATAATATCTCCGCCCACTTGTTTTCCAAAGGTTTCCGGATTGCCGAAGACATCCAAATAATCATCCTGTAATTGGAAAGCAATACCTAAATTTCTTCCAAATTGATAAATTTTACCTTTATCATTTTCAGAAGCCTCGGCTACAATTGCACCCATTTTCATGGCCGCACCCAGCAATACTGCGGTTTTATGGTCTATCATTGTTATGTATTCCACCAGAGTTACACCATCACGTGTTTCAAAATCCATGTCGTGCTGCTGGCCCTCACAAACCTGTAATGCAGTTTCGCTAAAAAGTCTAGCTAGTTCCTGAAACATTTGTGGCTCATAGTTTTCAAAAAAACGGTATGCTAAAATAAGCATTGCATCACCGGAAAGAATTGCGGTATTCACATCCCATTTTTCATGGACTGTTTTTTGGCCCCTTCGCAAGGGTGCATTATCCATAATATCGTCATGGATAAGCGAAAAATTATGGAACAATTCTACGGCAAGTGCAGCATGTATGGACTTTTTAAAGTCAGTTCCGAAAAAATCACAAACCATTAAAGTGAGCACAGGCCGTAGCCTTTTGCCTCCCAAAGAGAGAATATATTTTATGGGATCGTAAAGCTGACGCGGCTCTTTTTGGGCAACGGCGCTATCAAGATATCCCTGAAGAACTTGGTTGTATTTTTTCAAAAAATCCATTCAATAAAATTTTTGGCTAAAGTAAAACAAGCAAAGCAAAAGCACACAATTTAAAACCAAAAATAGGCGCGCATGTTAACACTTTGTTAAAAAAAATAAAACTTTGGAAACTTTTTTTGTTTTTAAAGTTTCCCGACATATATTTGCGCCCTATTATGAAAGAAAAAATTGTTCAAAAAGCCACTGACCTTTTCTTAAAGCTTGGTTTTAAAAGTGTTACAATGGATGATATTGCCAATGAAATGGCTATTTCAAAAAAAACCATTTATACACATTTTAAAAACAAAACCGCTTTGGTGAAGGAATGTACATGTAATGTACTTCAAAATATTACTTCTGGAATCGATGAAATTTGTTCCTTAAACCAAAACCCCATTGAGGAATTATATGAAATAAAAAAATTCGTAATGGGGAAAATTGAGGATGATAACTCTTCCCCACAATATCAACTTCAAAAATATTATCCTGAAATAAGTGAAGGTTTGAAAGAAAGTCATTTTGAGAAAATGATGGAATGCACACGAAAAAATCTTCGCAAAGGAATTGAAGGAGGGCTTTACAGAAGCAATCTGGACGTAGAATTCATCGCTAGGCTTTATTTTTTGGGCATTCACGGAATCAAAGATCAAAGCCTTTTTCCCCTCGACAAGTTTTCAACCAAATTCATCACAGAGGAATATTTGGAATATCATTTACGCGGAATTGTAACACCAGAAGGTTTTTTGACACTAAAGAAATTCATTAAAGAACACCAAACCAATGACTAAAAGACTTTTAATATTCAGTTTTCTATTGTTTGCTACTATAGGTTTTTCGCAGCAACAGAAAAATTATACTTTCAGTTTGGAAGAGGCCATTACATTTGCTTTGGATAGCAATTACACCTCCATAAATGCGCGACGCGATATTGCCAAGGCCATCAAACAAAAGTGGGAAACTACTGCGCAGGGCCTTCCACAAATAGATGGAAACATATCCTACAATAACAATCTAAAACAGCCCGTAACCTTGCTTCCCGCTGAAATTACTGGTGGCGAACCGGGCACTTTTGTTCCTGTTACTTTTGGAACAAAACAAAATGCAAATGCAGTAGCTACATTAAACCAGCTAATTTTTGATGGAAGTTACCTCGTAGGTTTAAAAGCCGCAAAAGCATTTTTGAGATATTCCGAAAATGCCAATGAGAAAACAAGATTGGAAGTAAGAAAAGGAGTCATAAACGCATACGGAAGTGTTTTGTTAGCGCAGGAGCTTGTCGCTATTTTTGAAAAAAACAAAACCAATCTCGATCAAAACCTCAACGAAACCCGAAAAATTTACGAAAACGGTTTAGGTGAAGAAGAAAGTGTGGAACAGCTTGAAATCACACTTTTGGATATCGAAACCCAACTAAGCAATGCGCGCAGAAGCCAAGCAATTGCAAAACAAATGTTCAATCTTGCTTTGGGAATTGACGTGGAATCTCCTGTAACTTTGACCGATAATCTGGATCAATTGGCCAATCAAAACATAAGCCTTTCGCTTTTAGATTCGTCTATAAAAATAGAAGACAATGTAGATTATAAAATTGCTTTTAACCTCACTGAACAGCGCTATTTTGAAAATAGACTTGAAAAAAGCAAGTTTCTTCCAAGACTTTCGGCTTTTGTGAATTATGGAACTTCAGCCAACAGCAATGATTTTAGTTTTTTTAATGGTGATCAAGTATGGTATCAATCTTCTGTTTTAGGGGTTAGTTTAAACATTCCCATATTCAGTAGTGGCATGAGAAGCGCCGCCAGCCAGCGAACCAAAATAGCACTGGATCAGGCAGAGACAGATTTGGAACAGACTAAACAACAAATAAAGCTTGATTTAACTACGGCCCAAAGCAATTACCAATTTGCAATAGAGAATTATCAAAACTCAAAGAAGAACCTAGCACTTGCTGAAAGAATTGAAGGCAAAAACCAAATAAAATTCACGGAAGGCCTTTCTACAAGTTTTGATTTACGTCAGGCCCAAACACAATTATATTCGGCACAGCAGCAATTTTTTCAATCCATGCTTACGCTAATTAATGAAAAAGCGAATCTTGAAACTGTACTAAACATTCCGCAGTTGCGAATGAATTACGAAGAAATCAAGGGGAAATATTAAGAAACATCAACTAATCAACTTTTAAAAAAAAATCAACAAATGAAAAAATCAATTCTATTTCTAATCATGTTAATCACGCTCGCTTCTTGTGGTGGTGACAACAAATCTGTTGATGCAGTAATTGATTCGAAAGACATGGAGGCGGTAAAAGCCAAGCGTACTGAACTTAACAAACAGCAGCGCGAACTTAAGGCGGACATAGATAAATTGAACGCCTATATAGACGAAAATGAAAAGAAAGAAAGACCAGCCTTAATTACCGCTGAAGTAATTAAAGATACTCTTTTTAAACATTACGTTGAAGTACAAGGCAATGTGGAAACTGACCAGAACGTAGTTTTAAGTGCAGAATATTCAGGAGTCCTTACCAATGTTTATGTAAAAGAAGGACAACAAGTTTCAAAAGGGCAACGTCTGGCAAAAATAGATGATGGTGGCCTGTCCAGTCAAGTGGCCCAACAGGAAGCCCAATTGGCCTTGGCAAAAACCACTTTTGAGCGCCAGGAACGTTTGTGGAATCAGAAAATCGGTTCGGAAATACAGTATTTACAAGCCAAGACTAGTTATGAATCAGCCAAAAATGTTACCCAGCAATTGCGTTCACAATTAGGAAAAACAGTAGTTACAGCACCTTTCAGCGGTGTAGTGGACGAAATTATTTCTGACCCTGGACAAGTTGTGGTTCCAGGCCAAACCCCAATAATCCGTTTGGTGAATTTGAGCAATATGTATGTGAAAGCATCTATCCCTGAAACCTATCTTAAAAACATCAAAAAAGGAACACAGGTAAAAGTTAACCTTGCTTCCATCAATGAAGAATTCACCGGAACAGTTCGCCAAGTGAGCAATTACATAAATCCAAACAACAGAAGTTTTGACATTCAGGTTGAAATTCCAAACAAAGATGGACTTGTAAAGCCAAACCTTATTGCAACTGTAAAGGTAAACGACTATACTGCCGAAGCTGCCATAACAGTTCCTGAGAATATTCTTATGGAAAATGCCGCAGGGGAAACTATTGCCTATATCTACCAACCCGTAAACGATACAATAGGTATTGCAAAACGTGTGCTTCTTGAAACGGGACTTTCATACCAAAACCATACAGAAGTAAAATCTGGCCTTAAAAAAGGCGACACCATAATATAAGGAAGGCGCAAAAACCCTTCGCGACGGTCAAAAAGTAACCATCAAAAACTAAGAAACCCTTTGCACCATGAGCAAAAATCCGTATAAAGAATTTAGTATTTCGTCTTGGGCCATTGACAATAAAATGACGGTCTATGTAATTATGGCTATCATCCTGTTTTTGGGTGCTTTCTGCCTATTACAGCATGCCGCGTGAAGCATTTCCCGAAATTATTGAAACCAAGATTTACGTAAGTTCGGTAAACCCTGGAAACTCTGCAGAAGACGTTGAAAAATTTATCACCGAACCTTTAGAAGAGGAATTTAAGGACGTAGCTGGGGTAAAGGAAATTACCTCCACTACACTTCAAGATTACTCTATTATTATTGTTGAATTTGAAGAAAATGTTGAAATCCCTGTTGCAAAGCAATTTGTAAAAGACAAGGTAGATCAAGTGAAATCCGAAACCACTTGGCCCACACTAACTAATGGTGGCAAGGTTGAACCCAATGTTTTCGATCTTAAACTTTTCTGAAGAAGTACCCATCCTCAACATCAACCTTACAGGAGATTATCCAGTGCAGCAGTTGAAAGGTTATGCCGAATATCTTCAGGATAAAATTGAATTGCTTCCGCAAATAAAAGAAGCTACTGTTCGCGGAGCGGAGGAAAAAGAAGTGGAAATTGCGCTAGACATTTATAAAATGACCGCTTCACAAGTAAGTTTTGACAATATTATTAATGCAATAAAAGGGGAAAATAATACCATTTCCGGCGGAAATATTATTACGAATGGCGTTCAAAAAAACATCCGTATTACAGGTGAGATTGAAGATCCCAAAGGAGTTGGAAAATGTAGTAGTTAAAAAAGACGACGGGGTTATTTTCCTAAAAGACATTGCTAAGATAAGATTTAAAGAAAAAGACGCTACCACCTATGCCCGCGAATACGGCAAGCCTGTAGTGATGCTCGACATTAAAAAACGTGCCGGAAAAACATGATCGAAGCCGTAGAGCAAATTAAAAAAATTGTGGCCGAAGAACAGGAAAACTATCTACCGCAGACTTTGCATGTTAGTTTGACGAACGACCAATCCATCAAGACCGAAAACCAAGTGAATGATTTGGTGAACAACATCATTTTTGGGGTGATATTGGTTGTATTGGTATTGATGTTTTTCTTAGGTTTTAGAAACGCATTATTTGTAGGGTTTGCTATTCCGCTTTCTATGTTTATGTCGCTCGTTTATCCTTTCTTCATTGGGCTTTACACTGAACACCATGGTGCTTTTTGGACTCGTGATGGGTCTGGGAATGTTGGTGGATAATGGTATTGTGGTTGTTGAGAACGTGTACACTTTAATGAGCGAAGGTATGCCCCCGCGAAAAGCTGCAAAACAAGGAATGGGTGAAATTGCTTGGCCTATTATTGCCTCTACCGCAACAACACTGGCGGCATTTTTCCCGCTTGGGCTATGGCCAGGAACCATCGGTAAGTTCATGATTTATTTCCCAATCACGCTCTCGGTGGTACTTTCATCATCGCTTTTTGTAGCATTGATTATTAATGCCATGCTTACTTCAGAATTTATGAAAACTGAAGAAGAACCCATGACTAAAAAGAAACTTATCCGTTGGAGTTTGATTCTTTTGGGTGTAGGCATTTTGCTTTTGGTCGCTGGTTTCGCTAAGGATTTAGCCGCTTTCCGTGGTTTCGGAAACCTAGCTATTCTTACCGCCATTATGCTTTGGGTTTACAAATATATCTTAGCAGGTGCGGTAGATTATTTTCAGTACAAATCACTTAAAAAACTAGAGAATTCCTACGAAAAAACCCTAAAATACGCTTTGCGCGGAAGCAAAGCCTATGTGTTTTTCTTCGGAACAATTGCTCTTTTAATTCTATCTTTTGTATTAGTGTATTTAGTACAACCTAAAGTACTCTTCTTCCCAGAAAATGAACCAAACCAGATTATTACTTACATAGAATATCCACAGGGAACAGACATTGAAAAGACCAACGAACTCACCAAAAAGGTAGAGCAACGCGTTTTTGATGCTATCGAGAAATATAACGACAACGGCTACAATTATATGGTGGAATCTGCCATTTCGCAGGTGGGTCAAGGTGCCGGAAACCCACAGACAGATGGTGGCCAGAGCAATGAGATGCCGCAAAAAGGAAAAATAACCCTTTCCATGCGTGACTATCAGTTACGGCGTGGTGTTAAAAGTAGCACCGTGCTTGAAGAAGTGCGCGATGCCGTAAAAGGTTTCCCTGGAGCCTCCATTATTGTTGAAAAAAATGCCGCCGGTCCGCCCGTTGGCTACCCTATCAATATTGAATTGAGCGGTGAAAATTATGAAGAAATGCTTCTACAAGCCGAAAATCTACGTTCGTATATTGAAGGTTTGGGCATTAGTGGTATTGAGGAATTGAAGATAGACGTTAACAAAAGTAAGCCCGAAATGGACGTGACTGTGGACCGTGAAAAAGCAGGCCAACTGGGTATTTCCACAGGGCAGATTGGGCAAACCTTGCGACGTGCCATTTTTGGAGAAGAAGCCTCAACCTATAAAGAAGGTGATGACGATTACGAAATAAACGTACGCCTTTCAGACAAATCACGTTATGATGAAGGCGCCCTGTTCAACCAGCCTATTACCTTCCGAAACAACCAAGGGAAAATTGTACAGGTGCCTATATCGGCTATGGTTACGAAAAATAATACCGCTTCCTTTAGTGCTATTAAAAGGAAAGATTTAAAACGAACCATCACGGTTTATTCCAACGTAATTGGTGGCTATAACGCAACAGAAATTGTGAACGATCTTAAGGCCGAACTACAGAGTTATGAACTTCCCAAAGGCATAAATCTTGCATTTACGGGTGAGCAGGAAGAACAGGCAGACAATATGGGTTTCCTATTGATGGCGCTTTTTTATGCCTTGGGCGGTATCTTGTTGATTTTGGTGGCGCAGTTCAACTCGCTTTCCAAACCGATGATTATTTTAACCTCAGTAGTGCTAAGTTTGGCGGGGGTGTTCCTCGGACTGGTCGTTTTCCATATGGACTTTGTGATTATTATGACGATGATGGGTATTATCTCGCTGGCGGGAATAGTAGTGAACAACGCCATCGTCCTTATAGATTACACCCAGATTTTAATTGACCGAAAAATGAGTGCCCTAGAAATGGACGATGACGATATGCTTACCAAACGTCAGTACTTCGACATCATCGTGGCTGGCGGAAAGTCGCGTCTGCGCCCTGTATTGCTTACGGCAATTACTACCGTTTTGGGGCTTATACCTTTGGCTATAGGTCTAAACATAGATTTCTTTGGGCTGTTTACAGATTACAACCCCAACATCTATATTGGCGGTGACAACGTAATTTTCTGGGGGCCACTGGCGTGGACGGTAATCTTCGGATTAATCTTCGCCACCTTCCTAACCTTGATTGTGGTGCCGGTTATGTTCTATTTGGTAAACCGCGCTAAGATTAGATTCAGGAAAAAGCGCAGGTTGAAGGAGATAAAAAAGCTGAAAGAAAAAGAAGCTTTAAAACAACGTGGTTTTCTAAAGTAAGAGAAAACAAAATCTTTATCAAAACCCCTTGAGAAGTTATTTCTTCCAAGGGGTTTTATTTTGTAGGAAACGGACTTCGGAAGAAACAGGGAAAACCCTGTTTTATTTTTGAAGTTTTTGACTTAAATTGAAAAGAATAATTGATTCCCAATTTTTTATAGTATGAAAACACTACTATACATCCTGATATTCAACATTAGCACAATTTCTTTTGCGCAAATAACAAACATTCCCGATCAAAATTTTGAACGTGCACTAATTGATTTAGGGATTGATAGTGACGGCATCGTTAATGGTCAAGTCTTAACAAGTGATATTAATTCAATAATAGCACTGGATGTAAGGTATGAAAACATACACAATCTAACGGGTATTGAGGATTTTGCAGCTTTGGAAAATTTAGATGTAAGAGGAAACAGTTTAACCAGTTTAAATACTTCGTCAAATACAAATTTGAAAAATCTTGTCTGTCACGTAAATCCTTTAACCTCAATAAATATTTCAAACAATATCCTTTTGGAAAGCTTAGATATTCAGGTTTTACATCAATTAGATAATATTGACCTTTCAAATAACATAAATTTGGAAACATTAGAGATGGGAGATTGTTGGATTGACAGTATTGATATTTCACACAATGTAAACCTTAGAACACTGATTGCTGATGGCGTAGGTATTTCTGAAATTGATTTATCCCAAAATCTTTTATTGGAATATTTGGACCTAACAGGTGTAAATATCTCTTCACTAGATGTTAGCAATAATATTCTCTTAAAAGAACTCCGTTTTGGTAACTTTGATGGATATATAGGCCCGCTTTTTACAACTTTAGATCTTAGCAACAACGTAAACTTAGAGATAGTTTATGGCACGAATTTATTTTTCTTGGAAACGGTAGACGCAAGAAACGGTAATAATGAAATATTAACCGTCACATTACCCTGCTTATTTGAGGGAAGCCCTTGCGAACTCACAGAATTGCATTGCGTAAAAGTAGATGATGAAGTTGCCGCAACAAACAATGAGGCACCCTATGATAGTTGGCACATAGATGCAGATTTTGTTTATTCTGAAGATTGTATATTAGGAATTTCCTCCCAAAAGGACAGTGCTTTTTCAATCCACCCAAATCCCGCAAAAACTCAATTGTTTTTAACTTCAAAAAACACCACAGGAAAACTAAAACTAAAAATCTTTAATCTAGAAGGTAAACTGTTATGCACCCAGACAGTAGCAATTCAAGACCAAACCTCTATAGCTATTTCCCAACTCGCGAGTGGCATATATTTTTTGAATATTGAAGATGAAAAGGGTAATACAGCAGTAAAAAAGTTTTTAAAGGAATAAATTATGAAAACACTACTTTACATCCTAATTTTCCATATTAGCGCAATTTCTTTTGCGCAAAACCCACAGCTTTTTGAGAATACGTGGTATTTATATTCAATGCAAGCAACTGATATGGATCCTATATATATTGTTGCAGAAATAGAACCATCCATTAATCCATATCTTATAATTAACGAAAATCTAGAATTTGATGGCGAGGGAGCCTGCAATTCGTTTATGGGGCTTTATGAATATATCTCTTCATATGATGAATTTGGCGCTATTGAGTTTATTGAAACCGGAGCTGATTGTGGGTTACAACTCCATAATTCATTTGAAAACGATTACTTTGCTTTCATTTCGGGAGGATTTTGGTATACAATAACACAAGATGGAGCAGGTTCAATTCTTACTCTAGCAAATGCAATTTTTGGTTATGCAATTTTTAAAAGCTACCCTCTTTCGGTTTCAGACTTTTCAAAAAATAAATTTCAACTACACCCCAATCCCGCAAAAAACGAGCTGTTTTTAAATTCAAAAAACCCCACAGGAAACCTAAAACTAAAAATCTTCAACATAGAGGGTAAACTGCTAAGCACCCAAACAGTAGCAATTCAAGACCAAACCTCCATAGATGTCTCCAACCTATCAAGCGGTATGTATTTTCTAAACATTGAAGATGAAAATGGAAATAAAGCAATCAAAAGATTTCTAAAAGAGTAATACCTATTAAAAGCACACACAAAGTTTATTAATCTGCAAGTATTCTGATACTTGCAGATTTTTTTTATAAAACTCCGTGAATTCGGAACAATAAATAATAATCCCTTTAAAAACACAACTATTCATTAATTACTTATTAAATTTGCACCCTTAATTTTTTTCAGAAGAAAAATGTACAGAACGCACAACAACGGCCAGCTTCGCGCGGCAGATATCAATAAAGAAGTAACCCTTGCAGGTTGGGTGCAGAAAACCCGCGACAAAGGTTTTATGGTGTGGGTAGACCTTCGCGACCGCTACGGCATCACCCAACTTATTTTTGATGAGGAACGGACTTCAAAAGAAGTAATTGAAAAAGCTACAAAACTGGGCCGCGAGTTTGTAATCCAGGTAAAAGGAACCGTTATTGAGCGCGAATCCAAAAACCCAAACATGCCAACTGGCGATGTGGAAATTTTGGTTTCTGAATTAAATATTTTGAATGAATCCGTAACCCCGCCCTTCACCATAGAAGATGAAACAGATGGCGGCGAAGATTTGCGGATGAAATATCGCTACCTAGACATCCGCAGAAAACCGGTTCGCGAAAATCTTATATTTCGCTCAAAAGTTGCCATTGCAGTTCGCAATTATCTTTCAAATGAAGGATTTATTGAAGTTGAAACTCCTTATTTAATAAAATCAACTCCAGAAGGTGCACGCGATTTCGTGGTTCCTTCCAGAATGAACGAAGGGCAATTTTACGCGCTTCCACAGAGTCCGCAAACTTTTAAGCAATTGTTGATGGTGGGCGGATTGGACAAATATTTCCAAATAGTAAAATGCTTCCGCGATGAAGATTTGCGTGCAGACCGCCAGCCGGAATTCACACAGATTGACTGCGAAATGGCTTTCGTAGAGCAGGAAGATATTCTGAATGCTTTTGAAGGATTGACCAAACATTTGCTGAAAGAAATTAACGGCGTAGAAATTTCCAGAATTCCCAAGAATGACTTATGACGAAGCAATGGAAAAATACGGAAACGACAAACCGGACATCCGTTTTGGGATGGAGTTTGGCGAGTTGAATGCAGTTGCGCAACACAAAGATTTCAACGTTTTTAACCAAGCTGAATTGGTTGTGGGAATAGCAGTTCCCGGCGGAAATACTTTCACCAGAAAAGAAATAGACAATTTAATCGATTGGTTAAAGCGTCCACAAATTGGCGCTATGGGAATGGTTTATGTTCGCTGCAACGAGGACGGAACCTATAAATCTTCGGTAGATAAATTTTACGACCAAGAAGATTTGGCAAAGTGGGCAGAAGCTACCGGAGCAAAACCTGGCGATTTAATCTGCGTACTTTCCGGAGCAAAAAATAAAGCGAGAACACAATTGAGTGCGTTGCGTATGCATTTGGCAGAACAACTTGGTTTACGTAAGAATAATGAATTTGCACCACTTTGGGTTGTAGATTTTCCACTTTTGGAATGGGATGAAGAAACAGAACGCTATCACGCCATGCACCACCCTTTTACTTCACCAAAACCTGGACAGTTGGAACTTTTGGACACCAACCCGGGCGAAGTAAAAGCAAACGCTTACGATTTGGTTTTAAACGGAAATGAAATTGGCGGCGGCTCTATTCGTATTCACGATAAAAAAACACAGGCATTGATGTTTGATTATTTAGGTTTTACACCTGAAGAAGCAAAAGCACAGTTTGGCTTTTTGATGGATGCGTTTCAATATGGTGCACCTCCTCACGGTGGTATTGCTTTTGGTTTGGACAGATTGGTAGCCATTTTGGGCGGACAGGAAACCATCCGCGACTTTATTGCTTTCCCAAAAAACAATGCGGGTCGTGATGTGATGATAGACGCACCAGCAACTATTGATGAAAAACAATTGGAAGAACTACATTTAAAAGTTGAATATAAAATCTTAAGAAAAAAATCCTGCACTTGCAGGATTTTTTGATAGCTTTAAAGATGCCAACACAAAAAAGAACATTATTAACCCGTTTCCTTATTTGGAGAATTAAATACATTTCCCAAACAACAGTTTGTATATCTTAATAAGTATTGTGTGTGGACTTTTTGGCAGGAGTGGGAGCCGTAATTTTAAAAAACCTTACCCACCTTATTCAGCATTTGCTAGAAGGCAATGTGATTGCATATTACCATACAGCCTTCTATTTTATCTTTCCTATTCTTGGTCTTTACTTGGCTATATTTATTTATTAAGTATGTTATTCGAAATAAAGTAAGCCACGGAATTCCTTCAACATTGTATGCCATTTCAAAAAAGAAGGGATTTATACGACCTTTCAAATGTTCGGAAGTATAATTACAGCACCTTTAACTGTGGTTTTGGTGGTTCCGTAGGATTGGAGGGACCTACCGTTGCAACTGGTGCGGCAATTAAGTTCTAATCTATCTCGAGATTTTCCATTTGAATCAAGCAACACAGAACATTATTGATTGGTTGTGCGGCAGCTGGAGCTATGTCAGCCATCTTTAAAGCACCTATTGCAGCTATTCATTTTTGCAGTTGAAGTATTTAGCTTGACCTTACATTGGCTTCTATGGTTCCTTTGTTTTAGCTTCTGTTTCGGCTATTACTAACTTCCTATTTTTTTTTTGGGAATCGATATATTGTTACCTTTTAAAATTACTGATCCAGTTCATTATTAGCAATGTTCCCTTTCTATATTCTTATTGGGTGTGGTTGCTGGTTTGATTTCCATATATTTTACAAAAGTGTATGCCGTTTTTCAAGATTTCTTTGAAAAAATTGATTCTCCCGTAAAACGTTTGTTGGTCGGCGGAATTGGGCTTGGGAATATCTCATCTATTTTATTCCTCCACTTTATGGGGAAGGGTATGATGTAATGAACAATTTGGTTCAAGGAAATCCTACGGCTGCCTTGGAAAATAATTTCTTTAACTTGGATCTTACCAGTATTTGGGTTGTTATTGCCTTGCTTGGGGGTTTGATGACTCTTTAAAATTATTGCCAGTCGCTTACTTTTGGAGCCGGTGGGGTGGGTGGTATTTTTGCCCCAACATTGTTTATGGGAAGTATTATGGGCAATTGTTGTGGCCAAAATACTAAACAATCTGGGTTATTTATCCACACCCGGTTTCAGAAATAATTTTACATTGGTAGGAATGACAGGATTATGGCTGGTGTATTGCACGCACCTTTAACCGCTATTTTCCTTATTGCAGAAGTTAACTGGCGGTTATGAATTGTTTATTCCATTGATGATTACCTCAGCAATTTCATTTTCGCATTACCAAATATTTTATTCCTCATTCTGTTTACGCAATGGAATTGGTCGTAAAGGCGACTTAATAACTCATGATAAAGATCACGCAGTACTTACGCTAATGGATATTCACACTGTTATAGAACGGGATTTTATTTCTATATATCCTCAATGACTTTGGGAGAAATAGTACATGATGCTATTAGTAAAATCCAAAAGAAATATTTTTCCTGTGTTCAACAAAAAAACAAAGAGCTGGAAGGCATTATACTTTTAGACGATTTACGACCTGTTATGTTTGACCAAAATCTATATGAAGAAGTTAAAGCCAGCGAATTGATGCATAGTCCACCAGGATTAATTTATCTAAATGAAGATAAAATGACAGATGTGATGAAAAAATTCCAGGATACTGGCGCTTGGAATCTTCCTGTGATTAAGAATGGTAAATATTATGGCTTTGTTTCAAAATCAAAATTACTAACCGCCTACCGAAGAAAATTGATTGATTTTTCTGGGAAATAAGTCAGTATGAGTATAAATAAGTAAGTGAAATATTTTTTGACAATTCTGTTTATTTCAGTTCTCATAGCGCTTAGGCATTGGATTCTATATTAAACCAGACTGATGAAGCTACGGGAAATTTGTTATCGGCCTCTCCCTAATAGCTGGATTTTTTATTTTGATGCCACTTTTCATCTACCATCAGATGGAAAAACAGGAGTGTAAAAGATTATATGCTCAACAAAGGAAAATATCGAAAAAATGCAGGATTATCAAAAAGATAAAAAGATATAGAGCATCGGTAATTTTAAAAAATTTTGATTTCCTTAACATTTGAAATATAAATTATTATACATTTGTATACTTATTATTAATTTATTTTTTATTTAAAATGGAAGGAACAGTAAAATTTTTTAACGAATCTAAAGGTTTTGGTTTTATCACCAATGACGAAACCGGAAAAGACATTTTTGTACATGTTACCGGCTTAAACGGCGAAGCCCTTAACGAAGGTGACAAAGTAGAATATGTTGAAGAAGAAGGAAGAAAAGGAACGGTTGCGGCCAAGTGCGCGTAATACACGACTAAAAAGATATACTTTGCAGATTTTTAAAAGCCTTTCATATTTGAAAGGCTTTTTCTATTTAGTTTAAGTTTCGTTTTTCAATAAAAAACCGTTTTAGTAATTCTGAGGCTTCTTCGGCCATAATTCCCCCTTTCTAATTTTGTTTTCGGATGAAGTTTTGTGTTCAACGCAATACAGCCCCGCTGTTCATCTCTTGCTCCATATACTATATTTGAAATTTGGCTCCAAAATAAAGCTCCCGCACACATTTGGCAAGGCTCAATGGTTACGTACAGAGTACAATCTATTAAATATTTTCCTCCCAAGATAATTTGCGGCAGCAGTAATGGCCTGCATTTCCGCATGAGCGGTAACATCATTTAATGTTTCGGTAAGATTGTGCGCACGCGCAATAATTTGATTGTTTATTACAATTACAGCACCGATGGGTATTTCGCCTTTTTCATATGCAGTCTCTGCTTCTTGCAGGGCACGTTTCATAAAATAGGTGTCGTCGTATGGATTTATTAAGCTCAAAGTATATAGTATTTTTTAGTAATTAAATATCGAAATTACGAATTAACAAATTAACGAATTCACAAATTATCAACAATTATCTCAATAACCGTATCTTTACCCTGTGTTAGAAAAATCTCTTAAATACAATAAAATCTCCTAGAAGACCTTCGGAAAATTCCTGAGGAAAAACTACCGCAATTGGCAAAAGAACTTCGCGAATTTATTATAAATATTGTGGCTACAAAAGAAGGACATTTGGGCGCCAGTCTTGGCGTTGTTGAACTGACAATTGCACTGCATTATGTTTTTGATACTCCCAACGATTTGTTGGTTTGGGATGTTGGTCACCAAGCTTATGGACATAAAATTTTGACCGGCAGAAAAGAAATTTTTCATACCAATAGGCAGTTGGGTGGCATTAGTGGTTTTCCAAAAAGAAGCGAAAGTAAATATGATACTTTTGGCGTCGGACATTGCAGCTACGTCTATTTCTGCAGCTTTGGGAATGGCCATTGCCTCAAAATTAAAGGCGATTTTGAAAAACAACATATTGCAGTTATTGGTGATGCTTCCATTGCCAGCGGAATGGCTTTTGAAGCTTTAAATCATGCAGGAGTAACTGATGCCAATTTTTGGTTATTTTAAACGATAATGCCATTGGAATTGACCCAAGTGTTGGGGCTTTAAAAAATTATTTCACCAATGTAAACTGATGGCGCAAAAGAAACAGATAATATTTTTGAAGCATTAAATTTCAATTATTCCGGACCTATTGACGGACATAATCTTAAATCTTGTAATTTCTGAATTGGAACGTTTAAAAAATGTTACAGGGCCAAAAGTTCTTCACATAATTACAACAAAAGGCAAAGGGTTTAAAGCAAGCCGAAGAAAATCAAGTTACATATCACGCTCCAGGAAAATTTGATGCTCATCACAGGAGATCTAGTTCCAAAAAGCTCTGAAATACAACCGCCAAAATTTCAAGATGTTTTTGGTAAAACCATTGTTGAACTTGCTTCAAATAAATAAAAAAATAATAGGCATTACGCCAGCAATGCCAACTGGAAGCTCTTTAAAATTTATGATGGATGCTTTTCCTGAAAGAGCTTTTGATGTTGGTATTGCCGAACAACATGCCGTTACTTTGGCTGCAGGAATGGCCACCCAAGGATTTTCTGTTTTTGCAATATTTATTCCACATTTTTACAGCGCGCTTATGATCAAGTAATTCACGATGTTGTTTGCAAAAAATACCTGTGATTTTTTGTTTGGACCGCGCAGGGATTGTGGGCGAAGATGGCGCCACACATCACGGTGTTTTTGATTTGGCATATTTAAACTGCATTCCAAACCTCATCATTTTTGCACCTCGAAATGAAATTGAATTGCGCAATATTATGTTCACGGCACAACAAGGATTGGACTTACCCATATTCATTCGTTATCCGCGTGGAAGGGGAAAAATTTTGGATTGGCAAAAACCTTTTCAAAATATTGAAATTGGAAAATCCGAAATTGTAAAGGAGGGTGAAGAAATTGCAGTTTTGACTATAGGAACAGCTGGCAATAATGTCTTGGGAGCTATTGAATTATTTCCGCTTTCACAGCAGAAAAAAATTGGGTTGATTGATATTCGTTTTTTAAAGCCTTTGGATGAAACCTTTCTTCGTCAGGTTTTTAATACATATAAAACAATTATTACGGTTGAAGACGGTACGATTATTGGCGGTTTGGGAACTACCATTGCTGCTTTTGCTTCAAGCCATCAATATAAAAATACAATTGAAATTTTAGGCATCCCAGATGTTTTCCCTGACCAAGGGACTATTTCAGAATTGCAGGACATTGTGGGTATCTCTTCAGAAAAAATAAAACAAAGCCTTCAAAAATACTTATAAAAAAAAGAGGCTCTTTCGAGCCTCTTTTAATTGTAAAAACTATATGTAATTTTAATTGATTATCAATTTAGTTGTTTGAGAACGATCTGCACTTTCAATCTGCATTACGTAAATACCAGAAGTAAGGCTACTAGCATTAATATTAGCAGTGTGATGAATTTCAACTTCTTGATTGAAGACTTTTCTGCCATTCATGTCAAAAATAGAAATTGTAGCATTCCCTACATCGTATCTCGATTTAATGCTCAGCTCTCCATTAGATGGGTTTGGATATACTATGAAATTGTTTTCAAGTGTGCCATTGTCTGATACACCCAATACACAGTCTCCAGGAACATCAAAAGCCTCTGTACCATCAAATCTACTGTTGGTACTGCCTTGAACTGCACTTTCACCAAGTCCACGTTTTGCAAAAGCTCTCCAAATGATACATCTGTTTGCTCCAGCATTTGCTATTTGATCAGCTTCAAGAATTGCATCGCGACCATCAACAAACCCTGGGCTACAAGGTTGTAGCTTTAATCCGTCTGTAACAAGCTGAAGGGCTATGTTATTTCCACCTGTACCATTATAGATGTCTGGATCAAAACCATATTCATCTATCAAATCCCAAGTTAAATCCCAAAGCATTGTCGTCCATACAGATCCAACTCCGTGAGGTGCTACTTGCGTTTTAATATCATCATAAGTAAAGTCGTTTAGAGCAAAATCTCTTGTGTAAATTTTTGCTCTAAGACCTCTTCCGGCAGTTCCTTCACCAAGAGCGTAATTTCCAACTCCTCGTGGGCTTTCACCAGTATCGTCATCTTGCATTGTGAGAATTAAACCATAGTAATCACTCCATCCTTCACCCATTTGTTCTTCATTTTGAAGACATCCAACATTTGATGGTCCTGCTGTCAAACGGTTTGAAATACCGTGAGCATACTCATGCGCAATAATAACATTATCAAGATCGCCATCTCTTCGGAATGGATCGTTTCCTGATCCATCGTCACGAAGGGTAGCGTTTACGGTATCGCCATTAAGAAGTGCAGTAATGATAGCCTCTCCATCAGATTGGTATATCATAATAGAAGGTATATCTAAGGTTGAGCCACCTCCAATCATTGCAGTTGGATCAGTAGGTGCATTATTAACTACAACTACAGCAATAGCTCCAGCTGCTTGAATTTGAGAAATTTTAAATGTGTTACCACAGCCACCTAATCTAGCTACAGCAATTTTTCCATTTAGCTCAGCAGCATTTAAAATAGTATCGCAACCATCATATGGATCTGTTGAAGAACCGGAGTTATCATCTACAACCAATACCATATCTTCAGTAATTGCAGTAGTTGGTAGCGGAGTTCCACCCACAAAGTTGGAATCGATGGCATTGTATACCCCTGCCAATGGACCACCATTGATGCTCATCAATGTGCCTATAACTTTCCCTGGAGCGCTCCAAAGATACATCTGCATTCTTGGTTTACCTCCATCTGGTGGGGTAGAAAAGTTCGCATTGTTTAAGCCACCACCATCTTGGGCGTCTGCTAATACAAAATCATTATCTGAACCATTTCCTCCGTAGTTTAATGCTTGAAAATTACCACTCTCTTCATCAAAACCATATGCAAACAATACATCGTGTATTATATTATTCCAATAGAATAAATTGGTGATTGCACCATCTCTAAACAATGGAGGGTTTTGAGGAAGGTTGAAAGGAAAATCAAATTCTAATGTTGGACCACCTTCAGCAGTATCACCAGCTCCATTGTTTCCATCTGCATCTTCCATAGCCAATACATTATTACCTCGTGTATGGGTAAATTCTGGACCGGCAACCCCATCAGTGTCGTGCCATCCAAAAGGAGAGGCAACTGGATCTGATGGATCAGAAACAATTTGGTCTGGACCATCGTTAGGGCCTATTAAAGGCATTGGAAATACACGATATGAAGACCCATCACCAAGCATACGGCTTGAATTGCTTACATTTATATTTGAAAAAAGTATACTCTCAGTATTGGAGTGGGAATGCGATTCTTCACCAAAGTTACAGTTTACCACCCAATCGTTAGTTGCCAACAATTCACCCGAAAGCGCATCAATACGAACACTATAGTAATGTGTAGAGTCTAAAAGATAGATACTCAAATCCCAAGCAAGCTTTAAAGCTCCTGTATCATCCATTTTTTGATAAACAAGTTCTACCGGAATATTTTCCTGTGAAATGTTTCCATTGGAAAAAATATAGCTATTGTCTGAAACTGTTTCTATCAAATTTAAATTTGAAGGGTTTTGCAGTCCAAGCCAGTTTGCAGCTTTTGATATCGCATTTAGAGCAGATATTGATGGCGAAGTACTGTTTACCTTTGCGGCTGCGTTCTCAGTAAAAGAGAGCTTAGCACTATATACTGTCCCATCCTTTATTACGAAGGGAGAAGTAGAATTGAACAATTTAATGCCTTGGTGGCGTTGTTCAACATAAACATTGTAACCCTTTAAGCTTTTAGAATAACTTTGTGAGGCAATTGAAATGTCCGAAATATCCTGCTGTTGCAGCGAATATTGCGCGCGATTTTGTTGAAGGTACGTTTTTACCAAATTGCTGTAATCCTGTGCAAAGGAAATGTTTACAGCAAAAAAGATAATTAAGTAAAGAACTTTTTTCATAAGATTAAATTAAGTTTTTAGGTGATTAAGATTAGATGTGATTGATCTAAAAAATGTTGATTTGACGTTCCTACGAATAGGATTTATAAAAATATCATAAAATAGATGATAATCCCTATTAAAACATTGATTTTAACATTTATATGAGGCCACAATTATAAATAATACACTTTACATTTATCAAATATTCATTTCTGTATAAAGCAAAAGAGGCCGAAAGGCCTCTTTTAATCTAGTTATTTGAAAATTTACTAATTTATAATAAGCTTCGCTGTTTGTGAGTAATTCTCAGCATCAATCTGTATTAAATAAATTCCTGCTTTCAAGCCATTTGCATTTATATTCGCAATAGAATGAAGTTCCATTTGTTTACTAAACACTTTTCTTCCACGGACATCAAAGATAGAAATGTTTATATCGCCTTTGTCTTTTCTAGCTTTTATAAAAATTTCGCCATTTGAAGGATTAGGATATATAATGAAATTATCTTGAATACTTCCATTGTCATTTACTCCCAATAAGCAATCTAAAGGTACATCAAAAGCTTCCGTACCATCAGATCTGCTATTGGAACTTCCTTGACTGGCACTAAGCCCTAGCCCTCTTCGTGCAAAAGCACGCCAGATAATGCATCTGTTAGCGCCTCCGTTGGTCAAATCATCGGCTTCAAGGATAGCATCCCTTCCATCCACGAATCCAGGGCTGCATGGTTGTAACTTCAATCCATCGGTCACTAATTGAATTGCTATATTATTACCGCCCGTTCCGTTGTACAAATCGTCATCAAAACCGTATTCATCAATTAGATCCCAAGTCATTTCCCAAAGCATGGCATTCCATACAGAACCTACACCGTGGGGAACTGCTTCTGTTTTAATATCATCATAGGTATGCGGGTTTATTCCAAAATCCGTACTGTAAGGATATGTTCTAATTCCGTTTGGATCACCTGAGGCATAGGAGCCCATTCCACGAATGTCTTCTGCCTGATCGCCATTCTGAATTGTAAGTATTAAACCAAAGAAATCACTCCAGCCTTCTCCCATTTGTTCTTGGTTCTGCAGACAACCAACATTTGATGGTCCAGCTGTTAATCTGTTTGAAATACCATGACCATATTCGTGGACAACAACTTCTGTATCTAAGCTACCGTCAAGGCTTAGTGGAACATTCGTTCCATTTATAGTTCCATTGATAGAGCCACCACCATCTAATAATGTAATTATTGGATCACCATCAACATTTGATATTGCGAATGCTGGGATAGTAACTTGACAGCCCACAACTCCGGCACCCATAAGTGGTGGATCGCCAGCCACATTATTTACAATTATTGCAGCAACAGCACCATTGTTTTGTGCAGCTAAAACCTTGAATCCAAATTCACACTCACCTCTTCTTATTACTGCAATTTTCCCATTCAAGGAACCTCCATTTGTAATATTGTCACAACCATCATTTGGATCTGAAGAAGGGCCAGAATCATCATCCTCAATCAAAACTAAATCTTGGGTTAGGTTAATAGGAATTCCCGCGCCAAAACCTGCTGCAATACCACTATAAACTCCAGCGAGTGGACCACTATTAATTGTAAAAATATCTGCAACCGGTGCGCCACCACCACCCCAAAGATACATTTGCATTCTAGGATTACTTCCATCGGGTGGAGTTGCAAAGTTTGCATTATTAGTTCCCCCTCCATCTTGTGCTTCTGCATTTACAGAATCACTGCCTGCTCCGCCATTTCCGTAATTATTTTCTTGAAAGTTCCCACTGGCTTCATCAAAACCGTATTGATACATTATATCGTGAACGCTATTGTTCAAATAAAACAAATTCACTGTTGAGGCGTCTCTAAAGTTAGCTGGAGCTTGAGGTAAATTAAATGGAAAATCAAAATTTAAAGAAGCGCCACCATCTGGTGAATTTCCTGAATTTGTATCACATAAATCCAAATAAGCAAATGCATTATTCCCTCTTGTGATTGTATATTCTGCACCTGTAGCCCCATTTGTATCATGCCATCCGAACGGAGAGGCTGTAGCGTCTTCAGGTGTAATTACCAATGTATCTGGTCCGTCATCAGGATTCCTTAACGGCAATGCAAAAACTCTATATTGAGCGTCTACAAGAATGCTTTTTTCGCCTGTAGTATTGTTTTTGAATAAAACGTTTTCGCCTTTTGTAAGGCTATGGTTGTGGTTCGCCGAAAAATCTGGTAATTCACATTGCGAAACCCAATCCATGGTTTCCAATAAATCTCCGGTCATTGCATCAATACGAACATTGTAATAATGGCTTGCATCAAGCAAATAGATACTTAAATCCCAAGCCAATCTTAAAGAATTGCTATTTTCTATTTTTTGATAAACCAATTGTACCGGAATATTTTCCAATGAAATATTTCCATTAGAAAAAACATAGGTATGGTCCATTCCTTCACCAATTAAATTTAAATTAGAAGGTGCACCCAAACCAAGTGCGGCTGCCGCTTTTGAAATTGCCATGTTCGCTGTTAATGCAGGATTTACAGAATTAACTCTGGTAGCAATGTTCTCAGCAAATGAAACTTTTGCGCTAACAACAGCTCCATCTTTAATAGCAAATGGAGACGTAGAATTAAATAACTTAATGCCTTGGAAGCGCTGTTCAACATAAACATTGTAAGCCTCCATACTTTTCGAGAAGCTCTGAGATATCACTGAAATATCCGAAATATCCTGCTGCTGAAGCGAATATTGCGATCGGTTTTGCTGAAGATACGTTTTTATCACGCCACTGTAATCCTGGGCAAAGGAAAGGTTGACGGCAAAGAAGATTAATAAGTAAAGAAATTTTTTCATACGATTATAGATTTATTTTTACGAAGTTTAACGGTCACAACAAATTGAAAGAATCCAAGGAGGTGTGATTTTTTTTTAAAAATATTGTAAAATTTTCAAAGCCTTAGAAAAAAGTCAACAATTAACACAATTTCCCCTTATATAGTCAGTTTTTTATAAATTTCCTTTTATTTTTTGAAAGATTTGCAATGCATTTCCGTCAGTCAATCGGGAAACGTAACTGCAGCATTCCATTAAATATTCATAAACAGATTGGTTTTTGGAAAGATCACTATCAAACATTCGCAACAATAATTTATCATAATGGCGAACTTTACCATTTTGATGATTTTCATAAGCTGTGGAAAAGGCATCGAGCAAGGTTGACAATATAGTGTAACCCGCAATCTCCTTTTCCATCACTTCAGTGCTTTGGTATACTTTTTCGACACTTATCTTTATTATATCAGCTATCTGAGCTTTGTATTGGCTTTTGTTTAATAAAGCCTCGGAAAAAGTTCCTTTTAATATTTCTTCTTCATTGTCAATAAAAATTGAAGCGGCTTCAGCAATCAAGGTGTTTATTGCAAGCGAACGCAAATAAGCCAATCGATTCTGCGAAGTTTTCAAACTGGAATAAACCTCTTTCTTTAAATTATTCCGAACCAAATTGATTAGATATTCCAGTGCTATGTCTTCTTCAATCAATCCGAGATTGATGCCGTCCTCAAAATCAATAATCGTATAGCAAATATCATCAGCCGCTTCCACAAGATAGGTGAGCGGATGGCGTGAGTAGCCTGTATTATTTCGATTTAAAAGGCCGAGTTCGGAAACCACTTCATTGAAAAATTCTGTATCGCTTTGAAAAACCCCGAATTTTTTATCCGCAACGTGGGTTGTAGGTTTTTTTGGGAGCGATTGTTTTGGATATTTCATAAACGCACCCAGGGTTGCATAAGTCAACCGCAGACCGCCTTCCACGCCATTTTTGGATTCTGTCAAAATTTTGAAGCCGTTGGCATTTCCTTCAAAATCAACCAAATCCTGATATTCCTTTTCGGTGAGTTGATCTTTAAAACGCTTACCATTTCCGTTCAAAAAATAATCGCCAATCGCCTTTTCGCCACTGTGCCCAAATGGCGGATTGCCAATGTCGTGCGCCAAAGAAGCCGCAGCCACAATCGCCCCAAAATCATTGAATTGATACCCGTGAACATTCTGCAATTGCGGATGTTTCTTTAATATTTCCTTTCCCACAATTCTTCCCAACGAACGGCCCACAACCGAAACTTCCAAACTATGTGTGAGCCGGGTGTGGACAAAAGAGGTTTTTGACAATGGAATAACCTGTGTTTTGTCCTGCAAACTTCGAAAAGCCGACGAAAAAATAACACGGTCATAGTCTACCTCAAAACCCAAACGGGTTTCGTTCTCTTCAATCCTGATTCTTTTTCCCGTATGTCCTTGCTTCCGTAAAGAGAGCAACTGTTCCCATTGCATCATGATATTCAAAAATTTGTAGGCAAGATAGCATTTTCAAAAAGTAAAGCAAGAATAATTTTTGGGTTGTTTCTTAACCTTAACCTAACGCTATAGTGACGAATTGGTAATGCCTAATTAACACCGGCTTTACATTGTGGGAGTTCCTTTGCACAAATAAATCAAACGACAAAAATGAAAACAATTATTAAAGTTTTATTCTTCTTTTTAACCTCCATTTCAATAGCCCAAACAGGGGCTATTGTTGGAAAACTTACAGATACCGACTATAATAACGAGCCTTTGCCTTTTGCAAATATTTTTCTGAAAGAAACCTCAAAAGGAGTTACTTCAGATATAGATGGTTTGTATTCTTTGGAAAACATTGAACCCGGAACGTATACCGTGGTTTATAGTTTTGTAGGTTATGAAACGGTTGAAATTCCAGACGTAAAAGTAATTGCGGACAAAGTAACTAATATAGATGTGCCTATGAGCGCCAGTGCAGCTGCCTTAGATGAAGTTGTAATTAAAACTACAACACGCAGGGAAAGCGCAGTTGCTTTATTATTAGAACAGAAGAAAGCTGTTGGCATTACACAGTCCATCGGTGCGGAAGATCTTTCCAGAAAAGGTGTCGGCGATGCCGAAGGCGCTGTGACCAAAGTAACTGGCGTAAAAAAACAAGCAGGTATAAAAAACGTATTTGTTCGCGGTTTGGGAGACCGTTACAATTCTACCACTTTGAATGAATTGCCGCTTCCTTCCGAAGATCCGGAATACAAAAATATTTCTTTAGACTTTTTCTCTAGTGATGTTATTGAAAGTGTAGGCATAAACAAAGCGTTTTCTGTACCGCTTTACGGCGACGTTGCGGGAGCCAACATAAATATTGTAAGCAAAGAACTTACTGGACCAGGAGGTTTACAGTTTTCCATTTCGCCAGAAGTGAATTCGCGAGCTATCGGAAAAGAATTTTTAATTATGGACAACGCCAAATACATTGGCAATATTCACGATACTCACGTACCTATTACAGATTTGAATGTTCATGATTTTGATAACAACTTTAAACCAAACACCCAAAACGCCCAACTAAACTCCAGTTACTCTCTTTCTGGCGGAAAGCGTTTTGATATTGGGAAAAACAGGTTAAGTCTTTTCTTTGTAGGCAATTTTGACAATAAATTTGAATACCGTGAAGGAACTTCAGACAGGATAAATGCCGCTGGAGGATTTAACCAACAATTTCAAAGAACCGAGTACAATTACAACGTTTCAAAATTGGCTATGGCCAACATAAAATTCCGTTTTCAGGAAGGAGATTATATTGCGGTAAACAGTATGTTCATAAAAAACAACAGCCAAAGTGTTGCTGATTATTACGGATTAAAAGCAGGACTTACCGAAAACGATGAGCCTCAAAACCCAATTCGTGCTTTAATAAGAAGACAGCAGGAAAACGAAAATAATCTTTTTGTAAACCAGCTTTTAACTTCGCTTACCATTTCTGAAAAACTTAGTTTGGAAGCGGGCGCTTCATACAACACCATACGCGGATATGAGCCAGACCGAAGAACCAACACCTATGTTATTGATGTAAATCCAGACATAGCCCGTGCTGCTTCGGGAAGTGCGCTTAACAATCGTTTTTATTCAAATCTTGAGGAAAATGATTTGGCCGGAAAGCTTTATTTAGATTATGCTCTAAATGGAAAAAATGAAGACAGTAAAAATAGTAGAGTCCGTCTAGGTTACAATTATAGAGATACTGACCGAGCTTTCAATTATACCCAGTTAAACTATATTTTTGACAGCCCGGCCGTTGTAGATATTGACAATCCAGACACTTCACTTTTTAACCAGCAATCTTTAAACGACGGAATATTTAGACTTACCACAAACCGTGGTGATGGTCGTGACGGGAAAGATCCTTTCATTCCTTTTTCTTATGATGGAACCAGAACCATTCACTCAGGTTTAGGAGAAGTAAGTTATGATTTTTCAAATAGCTTTTCAGCAAACGTAGGCGTTCGTTACGAAAAAGTGAAGCAGGAAGTGCTTTTTGACACCAACCTAGCATCAACCAACGATCCAAACACAGATCCTTCACTTATTGATGAAAACTTCGTTCTACCGAGTTTCAATTTAAAGTATAACTTCAACGAAAACAGCATCGTTCGTTTAGCGGGAAGCAAAACGTATACGCTTCCACAGTTTAAGGAGGTAGCACCTTTCCTTTATGAAGACGTAAGCTTCAACAGTTTTGGTAATCCAGATTTGTTGACTGCTGACAATTACAACCTAGATTTGAAATATGAATACTACTTCAGCCCAGGTGAAATTGTTGCCGTTACTGGTTTCTATAAAAACATCAAAAATGCCATAAACCGTATTGAGGTAAATTCTGCCGCAGGTGAACTTTCCTATGTAAACACTGGCGATGCAACTATTGCAGGAGTTGAGCTTGAACTGAGAAAAAACATTTTGAAACTTTCAAATGATTCAGACAGTGAAAAGACTTTGACTTTTGGGCTGAATGCGTCCTATTTATACTCCAACCAAAAATTGGAAGATGTTCCAACGGATAATCTTACCGTTCGTTTCACCAATAAAGAAGATGAACTGGAAGGTTCTTCGCCATTCATTTTGGGCTCAGATTTAACGCTGAATTTGAAAAAGAAAAACAGCGGCATTACCAGCTCGGTGGTTTTCAACTACAACAGCAAAAGTATTTACTCTTTGGGAACAGGTGGTGATGATGCAAATCCAGGTTCAGGGAAGAACAATATTGTGCTATCAGCCATCCCAACTTTGGATTTCATCAACAAAATTGCCATCAATGAAAATTTCGGAATCAAACTTAACATTAAAAACATATTAGATCCCGAGTACAAATTGACCCAAGATGTAAACAATATTGGAGTTCCGAATCCCGCATTGCCAGACGGACAGCAAGTTCCAGTAGAAACCTACAAAAGAGGCGTAGTTTTTAGTGCCGGCGTTTCCTATTCATTCTAAAAAATACAATTAACGGAACCATAATATTAACCTAAGAGTAAGGAAACAAGCTAGTTGTTTCTTTGCATCAAACTTTTAAAACAAAACAAAAAAATGAAAAAAATTCTTTTATCAAGCTTTGTAATCGCAACATTAGCCCTTACTGGCTGTAGTAAAGACGATAGCCCCACACCTGTGGAAGCTACTTGTAATGATGGAGTTAAAAACGGGGACGAAACTGGTATCGATTGTGGTGGTTCAGCATGTGAGCCTTGCGCAGTGCAAGCTGAAAAAGACGGTATAATTGCCTCACAAGACGATCCAGATTTAGATTCTGCGGATCTTAAAGGTGATGTAACTGCAGATGTATGTTTAACTGCAGACACAGTATGGACTCTTAATGGTCCTTTACACGTTAAAAACGGAGCTACATTATGTATAGAACCAGGCACAACCATTAAAGCAACTGCAGGTGGAACAAACGTTTATGTTGCAATAGAGCAAGGAGCAAAAATTAATGCCCCTGGAACTGCTGCTGCACCAATAAAATTCACTTCGAGCGCAGCAAATCCAAGATCTGGAGACTGGGGTGGAATTCTTCTAATTGGAAAAGCTCCTATTAGTGGTGGCGGAACTGCAACTACTGAGGTTGTTGATTTAACTTACGGTGGAACTACTTCAAACGATAACTCTGGAGTTATGAAATATGTTGAAGCTTCGTACACTGGTGCTCGCATTAATGGCGATAAGGAATTTAACGGAATCACTTTTTATGCGGTTGGAAATGCAACAGTTATTGAAAACTTAGCCGTATTTTATGGTGATGATGATGCCTATGAATTTTTCGGTGGAACAGTGAATGTAAAGAATTTAATGTCAGTAAACATTAAAGATGATATGTTTGACTGGACCCAAGGATGGACTGGAACTGCTACAAACCTTTATGGTTTAAGAGAAGCTAACTATACATCAATTACTGAAGACCCTCGTGGACTTGAAGGTGATGGAAATCTTGACGGGAATTCTCCTGGTGACGGAGGACAATCAAATCCAACCATTAATGGTTTGGTATTGATTAACGCAGGTATCATTGATATGGCTGATATGATTAAAGTAAGAAGAGGTAGCGGACTTACACTTACCAATGCATACGTTGCCTTTGGAAATGCGGATGCATCTGCGAGTGACTTCATAGATTTGACAGATTCAAAAGGGGATGCTAAAGGCTCTTTAGTTAATCTTTCAGTAGTTGGAGATTCTTCAACTGGTCTTGATATTACAGACATCAAAACAACCGCCGACGCAACCATTAATGTAACAGACGGAACTGTTCCAACAGTGAGCAGAGATTTGTTCAATTGGACAGGTTACGTTTTTGAATAAATAAATGAATTAGCAAAAAATTAAAAGCCCCGGTTTCATATGAAACCGGGGCTTTTTTATATTAATCTCAATCTTTAATTTGAAACTACTTGTGTCTCGGAAGATTTCCAAGTAACTACTTTGGCTACACGTGCATTCATATAGTTTACTTCTTTAATACTATTTTTTGAAAAGAAATACCAAGTGCCTACTTTTTCACCATTATTATATTCTGCTACTGCAGTTTTATTTCCTTGAAGATCATAGCTTACCCATTCACCAGTAAGTTTGTTTTCTTTATTATAAAAACCCGTTTGGGCTATCATACCATTATCATGATATATTGTAGCTTCTATAACATCACCGTCTAAAAAGTAGGTGTTGCTTTTAGTATCCTGAGCTAAAGCTAATGATGTTGTCAAAACGATTGCTAAAAGTGCGAGTATATTTTTCATAAGTAAGTTTTTAAATATTGGAATATTCAAATTTACAAAATTAACCTTTAAGAAACTATTACATAACGTTATGATAACATTAACCGCACAATCAATTGTATTTCAATTATTTAATAATACAAGATAATAAGATTAATAACTTAATGATTTGGTAAAACTAAATTCACACAAAATAAACATCTGATTATTTTCTTTGTATCTGCCTTTATAAAAAGGCAAATTTAAAAATCGTTTAGTTTTTGTCGACTAGATTTTTATGAATTGGGCTACTCCTCAGTGGGTAGCCCTTTTGATATTTTTTATAAACAAAATAAATTTTAAATATAACTTTTAGGAAACATTAAGTTAACATTGGTTTTGGTTCTTTGCATCGACAAAAACTAAAATCGATTTAAATGAAACTTAAGTTAACTACAGCTTTAATGCTGATTCTATCCATTAGTGCCATTTCCCAAGAAATAGAAGGACCAAAATTTGGGAAAGGAATCCTAAATATAGTAGGAAAAGACAGCACTTGGTCCATGAATCTTGCTGCCAGAATGCAATTTCTCTCCACAACTTCTTGGGATTACGATGGCGACCAATACGGAAAAGCTAAATCAAATTTTTTAGTTCGAAGAGCACGATTAAAATTTAGTGGCTTCGCCTATAGCCCAAAACTAGAATACAAAATTGAACTAGGATTATCAAATAGGGACATTGCTGGCGCTTCTCCATTTACCAGCGATTCTCCAAACTATATTCTTGATGCGGTTGTAATGTGGAATTTCTATGAAAATTTTGAACTCTGGGCGGGTCAAACTAAATTGCCCGGAAACAGAGAGCGCGTTATTTCATCGGCAAATCTGCAATTTGTGGATCGTTCCTTGTTAAATAGCAAATTTAACATAGACCGAGATTTGGGGCTTCAATTAAGACACCACATAGATTTTTCTGAAAACTTTGTTATGCGAGAAATGTTTGCAGTATCGCAAGGCGAAGGTAGAAATATTACTACAGGAAATCTTGGAGGTCACCAATACACGGGAAGATTGGAAATTTTGCCACTTGGCAGTTTTACTAGCAAAGGGGATTATACAGGAGGTGATCTTAGTAGAGAGGCAACCCCAAAACTAGCCATAGGCGCAACTTACGATTTCAACAATAATGCTGTTAAAAACAAAAGTAACCAAGGCTCCTATATGATTAATGATGAAGGTTTTTACGAAACCAATATCTCCACCCTATTTTTAGATGCAATGTTCAAGTACAAAGGTTTTTCAGTTATGGCCGAGTATAGTAACCGTGACGCAGAAGATGCTTTAGCCAAAAACTCTGACGGAAGTTTAACTGGAGATGTGGTTCAGGTTGGCAATGGTTTAAATCTCCAAGCTGGGTATGTGTTTAAAACAAATTGGGAAGTTGCTGGACGATACACTACAATTGATTTGGACCAAAATATTACTGGTAAAGACTTGGAAAACCAATACACTCTAGGTATTTCAAAATATATTGTAGGTCATAAGTTAAAGGTACAATCTGACATTAGCTATACTACGATTGGTGGTGAAAATGACAACTTGATGTTTCGTCTTCAAATGGATATCCATTTTTAGAAAATGCATTTTAAGTTTAAGTTCAGAAAGGTATTCATCGCGATTTGTTCACCTTCAATTAATATTAACATAACATAGGAATCGGTTCTTTGTACTGCAAAAACTAAACTTTAAAAAGATGAAAAAAATACTAACAATTATCGCACTGGCCTTCATAGTAGGAGCTTGTGGAAACAAAAAGGAGCAAAACGAAACAACTCAAAATGAGTCTGGCAATCTTGAAGGAAGTATTAATATAGATGGGTCCGGAACCGTTTTCCCGGTCTCTGAAGCAGTTGCTGAAGAGTTCTTAAAAGTTGAGCCAAGAGTAAAAGTTACAGTTGGTGAATCTGGAACCGGAGGAGGTTTTAAAAAATTTGCAACTGGGGTTACCGATATTAGTAATGCTTCAAGAGAAATTAAAGAGTCGGAAATTGCTCTTTGTAAAGAAAACGGCATTGACTATGTACAATTAACAGTTGCTCTTGATGGCATCACTGTAGTTGTAAATAAGGACAACACATGGGCAAAAACAATGACCACAGAAGAACTTAAAAAACTTTGGGAACCTAATAGTACAATTACAAAATGGAATGATATTAGAGCTGATTGGCCAAAAGAAGAAATTCATTTATACGGGCCCAACACTTCCCATGGGACTTATGATTTTTTCACCGAAGTGATTATGGGAGAATCTGGAGCCAGTAGAACAGATTACAATGCGGTTTCAGATTACAACGTAGCCGTACAAGGCATAGAAAAAGACCAATATGCATTAGGGTATTTCGGCTTGTCTTACTATGAAGAAAATAAAGATAAATTAAGCGCAGTTGGAATTGACAATGGTAATGGCGCTGTATTGCCAAGTATAGAAACGGTAGCCAACAATACGTATGCTCCCTTATCTAGATCCTTATTTATTTTCGTCAATAAAAAATCGGCACAGCGACCTGAAGTTCAAAAATTTGTAAACTTCTATTTAGAAAATGCTCCTGAATTATCCAAAGAGGTTGGCTATGTGCCAATGCCCACAAGTGGTTATACCGAACAAAAAACAGCTTTTAACAGCGTTATAAATAAATAACAATTCTCTATAAATTCTTTTTGCCGATAAGGTTTCTTATCGGCAATTGCTATATATGAAGGTTAAAGAAAAAATAATTGAACTCTTTTTAAAACTTTGTGCATCAATAACGATATTGACAACCATTGGTATTATTGGTGTACTGTTGTTTGAAAGCATTTCTTTTTTTAAAAACGTGTCTGTTTTTGAGTTTTTGACCGATACACAATGGACACCTTTATTCAGTGAAAAACATTTTGGAATCTTATCCTTGGTTTCAGGAACGTTTTTAACCTCTGCAATTGCAATTGCCGTTGCACTGCCAATAGGATTGACCATAGCAATTTATTTAAATATGTATGCCCCAAAAAGTTTTAGGAAAACGTTAAAACCCTTTCTTGAAATTTTGGCAGCCATTCCAACCGTTGTTTATGGCTTTTTTGCCCTTTCTATTGTAACCCCTTTTTTACAGAATATATATCCCGATTTAGAGACATTTAACTCGTTATCTGCAGGAATCGTGATGGGTATTATGATTATTCCTTTTATCTCTTCATTAAGCGAAGATGCCTTATACGCGGTTCCAAAATCATTAAAATTAGCAGCTTTTGGGATGGGTTCCACTCGATTTCAAACTGCATTTAAAGTTATGGTTCCAGCAGCTTCTTCTGGCATATTTGTTTCCATCATATTGGCAATATCAAGAGCGATTGGCGAAACCATGATTGTAGCCATTGCCGCAGGACAGCAAGCGCAATTTACCTTAAATCCAACTATCCCAATTCAAACCATTACCTCTTATATTGTACAAGTTAGTTCTGGTGATGCACCGCAAGGATCTATCGAATATAAAACTATTTTTGCAGCAGGACTCACCTTGTTTTTATTTACATTCTCTTTGAATACCATTAGTTTTTGGATAAAGAAAAAATACCAGGAAAAGTATGAATAACACGAGATTAAATAACTATAAAGATCAGGCTTTTAAAGCTTTGGGCATATTATTTACTTCGTTTGGTATTTTAATCTTGGGCGTTTTGATCTATAATATTGTACGTGTTGGATATTCTATGATAAATTGGGATTTTTTAACCAGTTTACCATCAAGGAAACCTGAACAAGCAGGAGTTTATACCGCTATCATTGGCACCTTGGATATTATGCTCCTAACCATTGTTTTTGCAATTCCAATTGGCGTTGGCGCGGGTATTTATCTTGAGGAATATTCTAAAAAATCAAAATTCTCTTCTTTGCTTGAAATTAATATTTCAAATTTGGCAGGAGTTCCGTCTATAATTTATGGATTATTGGGGTTGGGTATTTTTGTTCGTTTTCTGGGTTTTGGAGGTAGTATATTATCAGGAAGTTTAACATTGTCGCTTTTAATTTTACCCATAATCATTGTGGCGACGAGAGAAGCCATAAAAGCAGTGCCGCCTTCATTAAAAGAAGCCTCGTTTGCGTTGGGTGCTTCAAAATGGCAAACCATAAAAAGTGTTGTTTTACCTTCATCTTTTGGTGGTATTATTACAGGTGTAATTTTATCACTATCACGGGCAATAGGCGAAACGGCACCTTTAATTGTAGTTGGAGCAATGGCCTATGTGCCCTTTGTACCACATTCCATTTTCGATACATTTTCAGTATTACCAATGCAAATATATAATTGGACCACGAGACCTCAAGAAGGATTTACTATTGCTGCTTCGGCCGCTATTATAGTATTATTGCTCATTACTTTTATAATGAATGGAGTAGCTGTTTATTTAAGAAATAAATGGCAGAAAAAAATGAAATAACTATGGAAACCACTATAAAGAATATTCACCCTATTGGCAATGTTTTTGACCCATCTTTAAAAAAAGTACCAAAAATTGAACTTCAAGATGTAAAAGTTTGGTACGACGATTTTATGGCAATCAAAGGAATTGATATGACGATAAAACAAAATAACGTTACCGCCTTTATAGGCCCCTCAGGGTGTGGAAAATCTACATTTATACGTTTAATAAATAGGATGAATGATTATATTGACGGCTTTAAAATGGAGGGAAAAATAAAAATTGATGGTGACAACATTTATAATAAAAAAGTGAATGTAGAAGAGCTTCGGAAAAAAATAGGGATGGTTTTTCAGAAACCAAACCCTTTTCCAAAATCAATTTTCGACAATGTGGCCTACGGTCTTAAAATACAAGGAATCAAAGACAAAGACTTCTTAAAAGAAAGAGTGGAATCTTCCCTAAAACAAGTAGCTTTATGGGACGAAGTTAAAGACGATCTAAAAAAATCTGGTATGGCACTCTCTGGTGGGCAACAACAACGTTTGTGCATAGCACGTACCCTTGCTGTTGAACCCTCCATTATTCTAATGGATGAACCTACTTCAGCATTAGATCCTATTTCAACCGCAAAAATAGAGGATCTACTTTTTCAGCTAAAGGAAAAATACACCATTGTGATTGTAACCCACAATATGCAACAAGCCAGTAGAATTAGCGATTATACAGCATTTTTCTATATGGGAGAGCTTATAGAATACGACAAGACAAAGACAATTTTTACAAATCCCGAAAAAACACAGACCGAAAATTACATTACGGGACGTTTCGGTTAAAACATAGATTATGGCTTTAAATGCAGAACATCAAAGGGAATTACTGAATCAATATGGTTTTGAAATGATATCCCTATGCCAATCGCAATTGGAAAAGGCGAAAGAAGCCTTTATAAATCATGATACCGATTTAGCAGAAGAAGTAATAAATATTGAAAAAAGAGTAAATGCACTGGATCTAAAAATTGAAAAGGATTGTGAAAAATTCTTGGCCCTCTATAATCCCGTGGCCATTGATTTGCGTTTCATTATAGCAACCCTTAAAATCAATTTCGAACTGGAAAGAATAGCAGACCATGCCGAGGGGATTTCCAGATTTGTTGTTGAAGAAAAAAAAGCCTTGCCAACATCCTTAATTGAAGTTTTGAATTTTGAGACTATGTGTGAAACCGTTACTTCCATGTTTGACAATATTCTGGTTGCTTATGAAGAAAAAGACGTAAAAACCGCTAGAAAAGTTTTCAAAAAAGATAAAGTACTCGATAAAATATACCAGAAATCTTTCAAACTAATAGAGCAGGAAATAAAAAAAAATGTAGATATTACAGAACAAGCACTTATCCTCTTTTCAGCAATAAAAAAGATGGAACGCGTGGGCGATCTTTTAAAAAACATAGCTGAGGAAATTATTTTTTACATAGACGCAGAAGTGGTAAAGCACAAAAAGAAAAAATAATATCCCTTTCATATTTAAAGGGGTTTGAAATTCACAATTTATATTTGATGTCAATTTTGTAGCATTAATATACCTTTTTTAAAGTATTTTTACATTTTCAATTATCAACTAATAAATCAATGGACAATATATATTTATTAATGATTGTCGCTCTAGCAGCACTTGCAATAGCAGACCTTGTGGTAGGGGTAAGTAATGACGCGGTAAACTTTCTAAACTCAGCTATAGGTTCCAAGGCAATTTCATTCAGAACCATCTTGATAATTGCAAGTTTGGGTATTTTTATCGGGGCAGTTTTTTCGAGCGGAATGATGGAAGTGGCCCGAAAAGGAATCTTCGTTCCCGGTGAATTCTACTTCGACGAAATCATGATTATATTCATGGCAGTAATGATTACCGATATACTGCTATTAGACTTTTTCAACACTATTGGCTTACCAACATCTACAACGGTTTCTATTGTTTTTGAACTTTTAGGAGCTGCTGTTGTTATGGCATTGATAAAAATTGGCCATTCTGATACTGAATCATTTTCAGCACTTTCAAAATATATTAATACAGACAAAGCATTAGAGATTATCTCTGGAATTGTAATCTCTGTTGGGGTTGCTTTTACGGTCGGGATGGTAGTTCAATATATTTCTCGACTTATTTTTACTTTTCATGCCGAGCAAAAAATGAAGTATTTTGGGGCCATCTTTGGAGGTGTGGCTTTGACTGCAATTAGCTATTTCATTTTTATGAAAGGCTTAAAAGGAACTCCTTTCTACGGAGATTTTAAAGACATAGTTGAAAGTGATACTTCAATAATAATTGGGGTAAGCTTTGTTGTTTTGACCGTTTTCTCGCAACTTTTTATGATGATATTTAAAAAGAGTATACTCATCATAGTAATTGCTGTAGGTACTTTTAGTCTTGCATTGGCCTTTGCAGGAAACGATTTGGTTAACTTTATTGGTGTGCCAATGGCAGCATACCATAGTTTTATAGATTGGTCCGCATCGGGCGTAGCTGCTTCAGAGTATAGCATGAATAGCCTTGCGGAGCAAGTGCCTGCAGAACCTATGCTGCTTTTTATTGCAGGTGGCGTCATGGTGCTTACATTGTGGTTTTCCAAAAAAGCCAGAACCGTTTCTGATACCGAGATAGACTTAGCGCGACAGGGCGAAGGTCATGAAAAATTTAACCCAAATATGTTTTCCAGATTTTTAGTTAAATCATCAACTCAACTATCCATCTATTTCGATTATATCATTCCACAGACTCTTCAAGAAAAAATAGATAAACGTTTTGAAAAACCCATTATTAATCTACCGAAACACAAAACCTATGAGCTGCCCGCATTTGATATGATTCGCGCATCCATTAATCTTGTAGTTGCCGGTATTCTAATCGCTACGGCCACATCAATGAAACTTCCACTTTCCACAACCTATGTAACATTTATGGTGGCTATGGGTACTTCTTTGGCCGATAGAGCTTGGGGGCGTGAAAGTGCTGTTTACAGAGTTGCTGGGGTACTTAATGTAATTGCTGGTTGGTTCTTTACCGCCTTTGTTGCATTTGCAGCTGCTGGAACATTAACCTACTTAATCTATATTGGAAAAGGCGCAATGATTGCCGTGCTATTGTTATTGGCAATTCTTTTATTAGTGAGAAATTACATTTCCCATAAAGACAAAGTAAAAGTGAAGCTAGACAAAAGCGGCTTAAAGAAAGCAGAAAGCAAAACCGTTCAAGGTATTATTCAGGAAAGCGCAGACAACATCAGTAATGTGATTTCACGCTCAAACAAAATCTATAGCGATATGCTTCGCGGTTTGGCCAAGCAGGATACTAAAAAGCTGAAGAAAAGCAAGAAAGGTGTAAATAAACTAAATGATGAGGTAGAAGAATTGCGAGACAATATTTTCTATTTCATTAAAAATCTTGATGATACCAGTGTTCGAGGAAGCAATTTCTACATTGTGATTCTTGGTTATTTGACAGATGTTGTTCAATCCTTGGAATTTATTTCGAAAGCGAGCTACAAGCACGTGAACAACAACCACAAAGCGCTTCGCTTTAACCAAATAAAGGATCTACAGGAAATAGACCAGCACCTAGAAGAACTTTTGAATGAAATAGAGGACATTTTCCACAAAAAAGAATTCCAGCGAATTAAAAACGTTCTCAACAAAAAAGAGGAAATTTTCGCAAGTCTTTCAAACAAGATTGAGAAGCAAATAGCCCGAACCCGAACCGAAGAATCGAGTCCGAAAAACACTACCTTGTATTTCAGCTTATTGCTTGAAACCAAAGATTTGGTAACAGCTTTGATGAACTTGATGGAGGAATATTATACGAGTTATAAGAAAGCTTAAAACCATTTAAATTAAACTCAAAAAACCCCAACATCTAAATAATGTTGGGGCTTTTTTATAGAAAAAAATCCTTTAATGGATCATTCTGGAAATAATAGTAGTCTATCATTAAAATCAATAAATTGTGTATAAAATGTACAATCATTCCCAGCCAAAGAGTTTTGTAGCGATACCTTAAATAACCCAGAACCAGCCCAAAAGGAAATATCCATAAAATAGAAAGAAAGGAAAAGTGAACAAGCGCAAAAATAAAAGCTGTAGCTATGATGGTTACCGACGGATTGGCGAAGTTTCTTAACTGATTAAACAAGAAACCACGGAAAGCGAGTTCCTCAAAAATAGGCGGAAATACTGCAGTAAATAACAATGCCCAAAACAAAGAATTTTTATAGCCTACATAGTCGTAAAAAATATTGTCTATTTCATCAAACAATAAGAGGTTTAGCCATTCAATTCCAACATAAACTATTGCGGCCGTAAAAATCGGGAAGATAAGTGCAAACGTCAAACTCTGCCACGAAATGTATTTTATATTGTATAAACGCAGAATATTTTTGGCATCGAAGAAACTGAAAAGTAGTGTTAGGGCTATAAAAACCGATTCAATTATTATTTCGGTTGTAAGGGAAATTATTTCATTCTTATAAACTATAAACGTAGCTATTGAATAAACTAGAAAAGTGATATAAAACGCAATTACCAGATGTACGCTTCGACTTTCTCTTAGTTCATTGTCTTGTTCAATGACCTTTCCACAATCACCACAATATTTGGCAGTTTGGTTTAGAGAAGCACCACAATATTTACAGTTTTGCAACATCTATTTATGCATTGCGAAGTTGTAATGCTGAATTTATTCCTTTCGACAAATAACCTATAATAAAAATCTTGACCAATATGCCTTTGTAAATTGTTTCCGGTTCGAGTAAACCATTGATAACTATCGTGGTAAGATAAACCAACAAAGCTAAAATCAATGCCACCAAGGGTCGTTTTTGTGACCAGAAACCCAATAATAAATAACACAAGGAAAGAATTGTATTTACTATTAAAATAGAAGAATCCTCAAGTTTAAAATAATAATATAGGCCAGATAAAAATGCAATCGCAGCAACTACAAAAATGCTGTTCCTCGCTTTTTTAATCTGGGAGGAAGCCTCAGCCTGTTCTCTCTTTTTTATCACCTGCCTTGCATGAAATCCTGACTGTTCCTGCTCTGTACCTCCTTCTGGATAACCACAGTCATTACAATATTTCTGTTCCAGTTGTATCTCAGAATTACATTGGGAACAGTTTTTCTGGGCAATAATAAGGTCTTCCATATTTCACTTTAAAAAAAAGCTAATATAAAATAATCCATAAAAAAAGGAAGACTAATGCCTTCCTTTTAAAAAAAATTATAGTTAAAACTTAAGATCCGCACATTAAACAATCATCATCTGCGGCATTTTTAGACTGCGCTAACATCTCACGCAATTCCTGTGGTGTCATTGGTTTTGTTGAAACATCCTCAGCTACAACTGCTGTAACTCCTGCCCCAACAGTTTCTTTTTTCTCTTCTTTTTTAAGGGTGAATTTAATCGCATCCACCGCACTTTTCGTTCTTAAATAATACATTCCGGTTTTCAAGCCACTCTTCCAAGCGTAGAAATGCATTGAGGTAAGTTTTGCCATATTTGCGTTTTCCATAAACAAGTTTAAAGATTGGCTTTGATCAATGAAATAACCACGCTGGCGGCTCATATCAATAATATCTTTCATAGACAGTTCCCAAACCGTTTTATACAATTCCTTTAAATCCTGTGGAATTATTTCCACATCCTGAATGGAACCGTTGGCACGCATAATTTCTTCCTTTAAATCTTCATTCCAAAGTCCAAGTTCTACTAAATCTTCCAAAAGATGCTGGTTCACAACAATGAATTCCCCAGAAAGTACACGACGCGTATAAATATTTGAAGTATACGGCTCAAACGCTTCGTTGTTTCCAAGAATCTGCGAAGTAGACGCAGTTGGCATGGGCGCTACCAAAAGCGAGTTTCGAACACCGTGTTTCTTAACGTCTTTTCTCAAGTTTTTCCCAGTCCCAACGGCCGCTTAATTCTTCGTCTTTTATTCCCCATAAATTATGCTGGAAAAGTCCTTCGGAAATTGGCGAACCTTTATAAGTTTCATAAGCTCCATCTGCTTTTGCTTCTTCCATAGAAGCGGTAACGGCAGCAAAATAAAGCGTTTCAAAAATTTCTTGGTTCAGTTTTTTTGCCTCATCACTGGTAAATGGCAATCGAAGCATAATAAACGCATCTGCCAACCCTTGAATTCCCAATCCAATTGGACGGTGGCGGAAATTGGAGTTTTCGCGCTTCAATCACCGGATAATAATTTCTGTCAATTACGCGGTTCAGGTTTTTGGTAACCCGTTTGGTTACTCTGAAAAGTTCTTTATGGTCAAATTCGTTATTTTTAATAAACATCGGCAATGCGATGGAAGCCAAATTACAAACTGCAACTTCGTCCTGCTGAAGTGTATTCCATAATTTCAGTACACAAATTTGAAGAACGAATGGTTCCCAAATTTTTCTGGTTGCTCTTGCGGTTTGCAGCATCTTTGTAAAGCATATACGGCGTACCGGTCTCAATTTGCGATTCAAGGATTTTCTCCCAAAGTTCGCGCGCTTTTACAGTTTTTCTGCCCCTATTTTCTGATTCATATTTGTGGTAAAGTGCTTCAAATTCTTCACTGTGGCATTTATAGAGATCTGGACATTCGTTCGGGCACATCAGCGTCCATTCTGCATCTGCCTGTACGCGTTCCATAAATAAATCTGGAATCCACATCGCGTAAAAAAGATCGCGGGCGCGCATTTCTTCTTTTCCGTGATTCTTTTTCAAATCTAAAAAATCGAAAATATCGGCATGCCAAGGCTCCACATAAATTGCGAAAGAACCTTTACGTTTTCCCCCACCTTGATCTACATAACGTGCGGTGTCGTTGAAAACGCGCAGCATTGGTACAATTCCGTTTGAAGTTCCATTAGTCCCTGAAATGTATGATCCTGTTGCTCGAACATTGTGAATTGACAAACCAATTCCACCGGCCGATTGTGAAATTTTTGCGGTTTGCTTCAAGGTATCGTAAATTCCATCGATACTGTCGTCTTTCATTGCAAGTAGAAAGCAGGAAGACATTTGTGGCTTTGGGGTTCCACTGTTAAAAAGCGTCGGCGTTGCGTGTGTGAAGATATTTCTTAGACATCAACTCATAGGTTTCCTTCACCGCAGCCAAATCATCTAAATGAATTCCTACGGAAACACGCATCAACATATGTTGTGGACGTTCCGCTATTTTTCCGTTCAATTTCAGTAAATAGGAACGTTCCAAAGTTTTAAAACCAAAATAATCATACCCAAAATCACGGTTGTAAATGATGGTAGAATCAAGTTCTTCGGCATTCTTTTTTATCACTTCAAAAACTTCATCGCTCAACAATGGCGCCTTTTTTCCGGTACGCGGATTTACATATTCGTAAAGATCCGTCATCACTTCCGAAAATGATTTTTTGGTATTTTTATGAAGATTAGAAACAGAAATTCGCGCTGCCAAACGCGCATAATCTGGATGAGAAGTAGTCATTGTAGCCGCAATTTCCGCAGCCAAATTATCAAGTTCGCTAGTTGTTACGCCGTCGTATAGCCCTTCAATAACACGCATTGAAATTTTTACAGGATCTACCAATTCGTTCAAACCATAGCAAAGTTTGCGCACACGAGCCGTGATTTTATCGAACATCATGGGTTCTTTTCGGCCATCTCTTTTTACTACATTCATAATTATTTAATTTAAATGGTTAGAAATTTTAGCTAAAAAACTCATGGCACAAATAACAATTTGCACTGGATCAGTCTTTTAATAAAAAAATATTTTTTATTTGTTGAAAGCGATGCTCTCTAAAAATCTGCGTCGAAACTGATTTTATTAGATTCCTTGTCTTTATTAGTAACACCAGCTTTTTGGTATTCCCCAACGCGCTTTTCAAAGAAATTGGTTTTTCCCTGAAGCGAAATCATATCCATAAAATCAAATGGATTGGTAACGTTGTATTCCTTTTCACATTCAAGTTCCACCAAAAGTCTATCGGTTACAAATTCCAGGTATTGCGTCATCAATTTTGAATTCATCCCAATCAAACTTGCAGGAAGTGATTCAGTTATAAATTCGCGTTCAATATTCAAAGCGTCCACAAGTATTTCGCGAATGCGTTCTTTGGAAACTTTATTTTTTAAATGGTGGTTGTGAAGATGTACGGCAAAATCGCAGTGAACGCCTTCATCACGTGAAATCAATTCGTTTGAAAAGGTTAGGCCAGGCATCAAGCCGCGTTTTTTCAACCAAAAAATAGAGCAAAACGCTCCGGAAAAGAAAATTCCTTCAACTGCTGCAAAAGCTATCAATCGCTCGGCAAATGAATCGCTTTCAATCCATTTTAATGCCCAATCGGCTTTCTTTTTAATTGCGGGAAATGTTTCAATAGCATTGAAAAGTTGGTCTTTTTCCTTTTCGTCCTTAACGTAGGTGTCAATCAGCAACGAATAGGTTTCGCTGTGGATGTTTTCCATCATTATTTGGAAACCGTAGAAGAATTTTGCTTCACTGTACTGAACTTCGTTTACAAAATTTTCAGCAAGATTTTCATTCACAATTCCATCTGAAGCAGCAAAAAATGCAAAAATGTGTTTTATGAAATAACGCTCGTCGTCATTTAATTTTGATTTCCAATCGGTAAGATCTTGGTGCAAATCAATTTCTTCGGCTGTCCAAAAACTCGCTTCGCTCTTTTTATACCACTCCCATATATCGTGATGTTGGATTGGGAATATTACGAATCTGTTTTTATTTTCCTGTAAAATTGGTTCAATTGCACTCATACGTCCTTTGTTTTTAAATTAAAATTTGTCGCTACTCGGGACTAACAAATATGAAAAAATTTAAAGGAAATTAGGGGGAATTAACAGTAGGTTTTTAACAAAGTTTTCAACACGTGACAATCAATTGTTTACAAAAAATATTAAAATAAATTTTATAATATACTGATATAAAATATGTTACAATGTATTTGTTGACGTCGCGAAGAGAAAAAGTTCACAAAAAATGAAAACTATAAATAACTTTTTAGAATAATTTAAATCCTTCGGGAAGCTACCAGATTATTGGCTTTTTGAGGATAAAATATTAAACAATCAAAAAAAATATAAATTTCAACATATTGCAGGAAAGGAAACTTTAAATGTGGTTTTTTCTTCGGAAGAATCCAGAACAATTGTTCCTCCATAAGTTTCTACGATATTTTTTACCATTCCAAGTCCTAGCCCCATTCCGCTGGTTTTAGTTGTAAACTGGGGTTCGAAAATACTGTTTCTGTTTTCTTCAGAAACCCCTACCCCGTTGTCTGTGACCAAAATATTTACAACGGTTTCTTCCGTTTTAACAATAACATCAATTCGCGGTTCTGCAGGTTTTTTTTGCTCAATGGACTGAATGCTGTTTTTAATTAAATTGGTAATAACACGGATCAGTTGGGTACGGTCAAAACGTGCGCGAACCTCATCCTTTTCCGAAAAGAAGTAGATAAAATCTTCATTAAAAATATCCAAAGCTAGCTTAGTTATTTTAACCACATTCAATGTTTCATCTTGTTGGGCAGGCATCTTTGCATAAGTTGAAAATGCCGAAGAAATAGAACTCAACGTATCTATTTGCTGAAGCAATGTATTGGTATATTCGTCCATTTTTTTGTCAATCTTCGGGATCATTATGGTCAAATTTCCGCTGAAAGCTTTGAACGGTAAGTCGCATTGGCGTTAATGGATTCTTTATTTCGTGGGCCACTTGTTTAGCCATTTCGCGCCAAGCGGTCTCACGCTCACTGGCGGCGAGTTGGGCGGCACTGTTTTCCAGTTCATCAATCATTCCGTTATAGGAATTTATAAGTATGGATATTTCCTGTGGTGTATCACTGATGATGATTTTTTGGTTTCGGGCATCAAAGCGTGTTTCAGAAAGTTTTTCACTAATCTCTTTTAACGATCGGGTAATGTATTTCGAAAGAAAATAGGACAGTATTATGGCAACCAGAAGCATAAAAAAGTAAGCCATGCCAAGACGATAAAGGTATTCCGTAAGCTCTTTGGTGATAAAGCCATCGTCTTCAATATAAGGCAAGTTGAGTATTGCCAAAGGCTTGAAATAACTATCCGTAATATAGGTATAGGATGATTGGTACTTTTGGCCACCTTCCTCAAATTCTTTTATATAACTTTTTGTTGGCGAATTTTGAAGCGTTTCCAAAGCATAGTCTGCCATTTTTGGAGAAACGGTATCCTTAAAAAAGGAAGGTTTTGATGATTTCAAAAGATTTCCGTCCAGATCGTATAGAAAAATCTCAAGACCGTGGATGTCTTTGATTTCGTAGATTTTATCTTTGAAAATTAAAGGAATCTGCTCCGTTTCAACAGGATAGGTAGTGGTTTTTAAAATGTAGTTTATGTTTTCGCGGATGGCGGCTTCTTTTCGCAAAAGTCTGTCGCGGTGGTAGTCCTGCGCTTCTTCTTTATACTGAAATACGGTAACAATAGCTATAAGAACAGAAGCCCCAAAAACCAAAAGGAACATGGAAAGAAAGATTCGGGTGCGAAGCGATTTTTTGTAAAAATGCATTTACATTTTTTTGAGAATGAAAGATAGCAATAATTAGTCCGAAACGGAAAATTCTAAAAAGCGAGATTATTTCTCCCGAATTCTCTTGTAAATTTTATAGCCCATCATCAGTAAAATGGCAAAGACAAAAATACCAACGGTGCCATAAATCCAGTTGATGGCACTTTTGAGAATAACCAAAAAAACCACGGCAAAAAGTATAATGGTAGGTATTTCGTTGAAAAGGCGCATATAATTTGAAGAATACTTTACAACGCCATTTTGAAGTTGTTTAAAAATTTGGTGGCACTTAAAATGGTAAATTATCAAAATGACCACAAAAGCCAATTTAACTTGCATCCAAGCGTCACTCAAAAAAAACATACGCATGTAAATAAGCCAAATACCAAAGAAAAGTGCCAAAATCATGGAAGGCCAACTGATGATGTTCCAAAGACGGGAGGCCATTATTTTAAGTTGATCACCCAAAATTTCCCTGTCGGGAGAAGGTTTTTGGGTAGCTTCAATTTGGTATACGAACAACCGAACAATGTAAAAAAGCCCCGCGAACCAAGTGATTATAAATATTAGGTGAAGTGATTTTATGTAGGGGTAATATTGTTCCATTAACAGCTCAGTTTTGTAAAAACTTGGCAGTAAAGATACCTAATTATTCAAATAATGATTATGCACTTTATTTATTGAAAATCAATTTTTAATGAATTTTTTTGTGATTTTACCTTCAGAAGAGATGATGGTTATAAAATACATTCCCGAATTTAAGGCTGAAACGTCTATTTCGTTTGAAACCAAATTTTTTAATGAATTTATTATCCTTCCGTTAATATCTGAAATAGAAACAGAATCGAAATCATTAGTAGCGGATTGAATAAATAATTTGTTTTGGGCAGGATTTGGATAAATCTTTAAATCAGCCAAGCTATTTTCAGGAGTTGATAGTAAGACGTTTGTGAAATAGGAGAGAAAACCCGGGGCATATTCCCACTGAAGATAATCATTTCCGTCATTTCCCTCATAAACACTAGAATCTAATAGGAATCCGGTTTGAAGTTCAAACAAAGTGTATTCTGCTTCGCCCGGCAGACAATTGCTTTCGTCCTGCATGTAATTTTGGGGCTGTAAGAGAAAATCATAACTATAGCCAATTCCCAAAATAAAATCGCCACTGATGGTTACACAGCTTTCAATACCAGTGTAAGTAAAATCTGGGTTTATAGTAATTTGTGGTGGATTGGGACCTGTATAAAAAACAGGATCACCTAAATCTCCTTGTGTCATAAAGAGATACCAAGTTTGGAACAACATCGGGTTGGCTACTGGCACTGGTTCTGTACTATAATGCGCCCAATTATTATTTGCATCTCTCAGCCTTAAAAATTTAAAACCGTTGCTTTCAGAATAGTAATAGGTGAACGTTTTTGAATTGAGGTTCACAGTTGTCAAGAGATCATAAAAATATAAATCTTCGTAATAACATGTTAGGGCAGTACAGTCACCCGGTGTTACTGAAATAGTATAAATTGTAATAGAATTACCACTGAATGTTGCTTCTGCGGAAAGTGTATTGGTGATTCCATTAGCTACAACCGAATAATCCCCAGATTGATCTGATATTGAAATAGTGGGATTTTCATCATTAGGAGTTAAATAATCATTTCCAATGTATAAGGATTTTAAACGGAAGGTTTCGTTCAATAATCCTGCAGGCTGTGAAAATGTGTTGTGAATACAGAGAAAACTTACAAAAAGAAGAAATAGTTTTTTCATAACTGAAAGATTATTACCTAAATATACTAAAAATTCAGTTTCCATCGCTAAGTGTTATACGTACACCAAGTTTAAATTAATTTCAAATAAAAAAAGCAATGGAAATGTCCATTGCTTTTTAAAATTAAACCGATTGGTTTTTATTGAAGTTCCGCAGAAAAACTTCCAGCGGTAATTTCATAAGTAACATCGGGATCATTAGGATCCAAACGTTTTGCCGTAAAACTAAAAGTACCTTCAACAGTGCCAGCAGTAAGGTCAATAGACGTTATGGTCAAAGTTCCTGTTTCAGAAACATAGTTGTTTGTTCCACCACCTAAACTTGGGTTGTACTGGCCTACGTAATCTGAAAAAGCACCTGAAAAATTATAGGTCCCTGGAGTTACCTCACTAGGAAAACTTAACGATATGTTTTGGTTGGTTGTATTGTTGTTGGCGGTAATGCCAATAGTAGAATTTCCACCCAGAGTAAGCTCAAATGCAGTAACACTATCAGCATTAAGATCTACTCCATCCACTTTCGCTTCAAGTGTACTGTTGCCGCCAGCTATTGTTGTTGCAAGGTCAATGTTATTGAATGCTCCATTGGTAATTTCAACGGTTTCGGTAATAATATCGCCATTGCCATCAACTGTTTGACGAACGGCTGTAAAACTAAAGGTTCCACTAGCAGTTGCATTATCCACATCTAAATCGGTGATTTTTATTTCACCACTTCCACCTTCACCTACAGAACCGTATGCATTTTGACCACTTACCATATATACAGCTCCACTTTGTGCATTTGCATCTGGACCTAAGTCAAAGGTTCCTTCTGAAGCGTTTGAAACAGTTATTACAATAGTTTCACCTGTGGAAGCTTTAATAGCAGTAATATTAAATGTTCCAGCATACAGTGTCGCGCCCACTTGGGCTGAAGTTTTAAATTCGTCGCCATTAACTTTTGCTACCAATTCTCCATCCGCTGCTCCGTTGTTGTTGGAATCATCATCTTTACTGCATCCAACGGCAAGTAAAGTTAAAAAGGCAATTGCACTAAATTTCATAAAATTTTTCATAGTAATTTTTTTAAGTTTTTTTATAAGACGGCAAATATAGGTATTTACATTAAAATGGATTTTTTCCGAAAAAAGAATTTAAAAAAAGAAATAAAAAACTTCTGAATGTAGCTCTATTTCAGCGTCTTCCGAATTTCGCGATTCAAAAAATAACCAGTAACAATAGTGGAAAGCACATCTGCAGCTGGAAAGGAAATCCAGACGCCCAATTCGCCAAAATAATGTGGAAGAATAAAAATTAAAGGAATAAAGAAAAAACCTTGCCGTGTTAATGTAAGTAACAACGCGGGAACAGCTTTTCCAATAGCCTGAAAATAAGCCGAGCCAATCAATTGAATTGCAATAATGGGCGTTGCAGCAAAAACCCAGCGCATATAATGGGGTGTTTCAGAAAGAATATCGGGATCTGTGGTAAAGACTGAAACGATGGTTTCGGGGAAAATCATTATCGCTGTAAAAATAACAAGTCCCAATCCACCGGCATACAAAATTGCTTTATTGATACTTTCGCGAACGCGTGGAAATTTATGTGCCCCATAATTATAGCCCGCAATCGGTAAAAACCCTTGGGTAACTCCCAAGACGGGGAAAAGTGCAAACATCAGCATCCGAGCGATAATTCCATAGGATGCTACAGATGCCTCACCGCCAATATCGAAAAGAATATTGTTCATTAATAGATAGGTCACACTAACCACGGCTTGTCTAGAAAGGGTGACAAAACCAAGTGCCGACATCTCTTTTAAAATAGTTAAATCCAGTCCAAAATGCGGTAAACTAATTTTTAATTCCGACTTGTTGCTCAAAAAGAACCAAAGTACATATAGAAAACACAATCCGTAAGAAATGGTTGTTGCCCAAGCAGCACCAGCCATTCCCATGTCCATAAGATTGATAAGAATATAATCCAAAACAAGATTGCCCACGGAAGGAATAATCATTGCAATCATTGCGAACTTGGGCTTTCCCTCGGCACGAATTACGTTGTTTCCCATCATACAGAGCGCCAAAAGCGGTACGCCGTAAAGCACGATTCGATAATAGATTTTTGCAGGTTCAAAGATATCGCCCTTTCCCCCGAAGGCGGGAATTAGTTCGTTTATAAAAATCAAACCAAAAACAACCATCGCAGTAGTAAGCAATAGCGTCAATGTGATTTGATTTCCAAAGGTTTTTAGTGCGCGTTCTTTGTTGCCTGCACCCAAAGCACGCGAAATAATTGAAGATCCACCAATACCAATGGCCATTCCCAATGCAGCGATAAAGAATGAAACTGGCAAAACAACATTAATGGCCGCAATGGCGATAGAACCAATCCAGTTTCCCACAAAAATGGTGTCTACCAAAATATTCAGCGACATCACTAAAATACCTATAGAGGCCGGAACAGCTTGTTTTATCAATAAACTTCCAATAGATTCGGTGCCAAGGGTGGCGCTTTGGCTTGGTTTCATTAGGCGATGGCGGTTTTTACATCAACAATACGCCATTGGTCAATCCAGCCTGTCATTACTTCCGCCCAATCATCACGGTCGTTTAAGCAGGGAATTACAGTAAATTCTTTTCCTCCAGCTTCGTGGAAAATTTCTTCACCTTCCATAGCTATCTCTTCCAAGGTTTCCAGACAATCGCTTACGAAAGCTGGGGTTACAATCGCCATTTTTTTGACGCCATTTAGGCCCATTCTTTCAATAGTTCTATCGGTGTAAGGCTGCAACCATGGGTCAAATCCCAATCGCGATTGAAATGAAGTGGAAAAAGTTCCCGGTTGTAAATTCAATTTTTCGGCAACAAGAGCAGTTGTTTTTAAACACTGGTGGCGGTAACAAAATTGATGCGCTGGGGAATCTGTTATGCAGCAAGATCCATCTCCCGAAGCTTCGGGATGACAATGACTTTTTGTGATATCGCTTTTGCGAATATGCCTTTCCGGAACGCCGTGGTAGCTGAAAAGAAGATGTTCGTAATCAAGATTTTTAAGTTTTTCGGAAATGCTTTTTGAAAGCACTTCAATATATTCTGGCTTTTTGTAAAACGCCGGAAGTGAAGTGATTTCAAGTTGAGGAAAAAATTCGTTTTTAAGCTCTTCAACCCTTACATCGATAGTTTCGGTAGTTGCCATAGCAAACTGCGGGTACAGTGGGATGGTTAAGACTTCGTCAACCCCTTGGTCCACCAATTCCTGCAAACCTTTTTTCAATGTCATACTTCCGTAGCGCATAGCCAAAGCAACGGGAATAGTTGTTTTCTCCTGAATTTTTTTCTGAAGTCTTTCTGAAATCACAATCAAAGGCGAACCTTCTTCCCACCAGATTTTTTGATAGGCAGCAGCAGATTTTTTTGGACGTGTATTTAAAATAATACCGCGTACCAAAAACGCACGAAACCAAAAGGGAACATCTATAACCCGCGGATCCATCAAAAACTCATCGAGGTATTTTTTTACGTCTTTTGGATTGGTGCTGTCCGGCGAACCGAGATTTACAAGGAGGACTCCTTTCATGAGTAGCAATTTTTTTGAAAAACAAAATTAGTCTTTTATAATTGAACCTTCAAAGTGTGAAGGGCTATTTAAAATTATGGTGTGATTGGAAATTTTTATAGGGAAGCCGATTGATGTTTGACGGTTGTTAGGGAATGGTTTATGGTTCTCGATACAATTTTTTTAACTACCGCTACAGAAAAAACACTCGAACGTGCGCTATGTAAATATTCTAAAAATTGTGCTTGCGTGATGCAAGCACAATTTCTATTATTATCTACTAAACTATTTTTTTATTTATTTTTATTCATATTTCAAGGCATTTACTGGATCTGAATTTGCAGCCAGATAGGCCTGGGAACTAACCGTGATTAGTGCAATTATCAGCGCTAATAAAGTGGCAAAAATAAATGGTAATATCGGCATGTCAATTTGATAGGAGAAATTAGATAACCAGTTTTTTGCCAACAGATATGTTATCGGCCAAGCGAAAAGATTTGATATTAACACTAACTTCATAAAATCTTTGGTCAACATATTCATTATTTGCCCTACTGAAGCTCCCAATACTTTGCGTATTCCAATTTCTTTAGTTCGTTGTTCTGCGGTGTAGGATGCCAAGCCATATAATCCCATTGCTGAAATTATAATAGCTAAAATGGTTAAGAACAAAAACATAGTCCCGAAATTTTCTTGTTGCCTAAGCAAAGCGCCAAACTTTTGATCCAAGAATGTATATCTAAATGGGTGCGATGGTTCCAATTTATTCCATTCCTTTTCAATATAGGCTATGGTTTCATTCATGTCTTTTGAAGCAATTTTGAAAGAAGCAAACCAAACGTTGTTGTTGATGGATAAAACCATTGGCCGAATAGGCTGATTAAATCCTTCAACATGAAAGTCCTTTACAATTCCTATAATAGTGCCGTATTTCATATCACCATTCTGATTAGCGAATGTTCCCAAACGTCGCCCTACTGCATTTTTTATGTTTAAGTTTTTAACTGCGGTTTCATTTAGTATAAAATATGGAACAGAATCGGATTCCTTTTCTCTTTCAAAATTCCTTCCTTCCAGTAATTTAATATCTAGTGTCTTTAAAAAATCATAGTCTACATCCATATTCCATAAGGGTAACTGCTCTTCACTCCCTTCTAACATAAACATATTTTGATTAGGTGTATCCCCAGGAAAATACGAAGCTCTTGAAACACTTAATACGTTGCTGTTCTTTAGAAAAATATCTTTGTAATTCCTGAAATTCTCAGTCATTTGATCCGTTTGAATAGGTACTATTAACACCTGGTCTCCTTTAAACCCAATATCCTTATTTTGCAAAAACGAAATTTGTTGAAAAATGATAATCATTCCAATTATTAAAATAGTTGATGCTGTAAATTGAATAATTACCAATCCTTTTCTTAATAATGCACCTCCTTTAGTTTTAGTAAGATCACCTTTTAAAACGGCTATAGGTTTAAATGCTGATAAGAAAAATGCCGGATAGCTTCCTGCAAACAAGCCGTATAATAATGTTACTATTAGCGAAAATATCAGCGTCTGATTAAAATGCTCATTAAAAAGAGAAAGGTTTGTTTCCAGAACATTATTAAATCCCGGTAAAAATAATTCCACCAAAATAAAAGCTAAGAACAATGCTATAAAACTTTGAATAATTGATTCAATTAAAAATTGAACAATGAGCATCTTTCTTGAAGCACCCGTTACTTTACGCACACCAACTTCCTTCGCTCTTTTCCCAGATCTTGCAGTTGATAGGTTCATAAAATTGATTCCAGCTATTAATATCACCAACAATGCTATCCCAATAAAAACATAGATATACATGATGTTTCCATTTTGCTGAATTTCAAAATCTTTGTGAGAGTATAAATGAATTTTCTGTATTGGTTCTAGTTGATACTCAAAAGTATTGCCTTGCTTTAAAAATTCCTCAGTAGTAACTTTTAAATATCGCTCTATGTCAGGTTCAATTTTTTTTATGAAATTGCCCTTCATTTTTACTTCAAAATCTCCAATATCTGCACCTTTTTTCAATTTTACATAAGTATGAAAACTGTTGTTTATCCATACATTTTGAATTTGATTTTGAGCAATAAACATATCAAACTGAAAGTGCGCATGTCCTTTAGGCTCTTTTACAATACCTTTTACTATTAAATCTCTGCGGTTATCATAATTTACAATTTCACCCATAGGGTTCTTATCCCCAAATAATTTGCGAGCTGATTCCTCTGTCAGCACTAATGCATTGTCTTCCTTTAAAGCAGTATTTGGATTCCCGTGAATAAATTCGTAATCAAATACCTTAAAAAAGCTACTATCTGCGGATACCCCATGTTGAATATAAACTTTCGTTTGTTCATGACGCATTAAAATTTCTTGTCTAAAAGGGCTGATTCTAGTTGCAGTTTCTACATCTGTAAATTCTGTTCTAAATGCATTTGCCATTGGACTCGGAGATACTGGAGCATTCATTTTTTGCCCCATCATATCCGCTTTTATTCCTGTTCTATATATACGCTCGTAACCATCCCAGTGTTTCTCATAACTAGTTTCGTCTTTTACAAACATAAACACGAGTATAGTTACTGTTAATCCCAATGCCAATCCTAAAATATTAATAAAGGCATAAACCCTGTTTTTATTTAGGCTTCTAAATGCTACTTTTAAATAATTCTTAAACATCTTTTATGGTTTTAAATTAAACAGCCGCCTGGGTTAACTTACTTTTCTTTTCAGAAACAATTTGTCCATCTAATAAGTTTATGATCCTTTCGGAATAACTGGCATCGTGAGAAGAGTGCGTTACCATAACAATGGTAGTGCCAGCATCATGTAATTCACAGAGTAATTCCATTACTTCATTTCCGTGTGAACTATCCAAATTTCCTGTTGGCTCATCGGCTAAAATCAGTGGGGGATTTGTAATTAGGGCTCTGGCAACTGCAACTCGTTGTTGTTGACCTCCGGAAAGTTGTTGTGGAAAATGCGATGCTCTATGTGCAACTCCAATTTTCTTAATTAATTCATTCACTCTTTCTTTACGCTCAGAAGCACTTACTTTATTGTAAATTAAAGGCAACTCTATATTCTCAAATACAGTTAGTTCATCTATCAAATTAAAGTTTTGAAATATAAAACCGATATTTTTTTTACGGACTTCAGAGCGTCCCTTTTCAGTTAGTTGGCCTACCTCACTTCCAAGAAACTGATAACTGCCACTGTCAGGCTTATCAAGCATACCTAAAATATTTAATAAGGTTGATTTTCCACATCCTGATGGCCCCATTATGGATACAAATTCTCCTTTTTCTATTTTAAATGACACTTCATTTAATGCGGTTGATTCAACCTCTTCAGTTCTATATACTTTGGTAAGTTTTTCTAATTTTATCATCGCTTTGGTTTTTAGTTTTTTATTTTAATTGTTTCATAATTTTTGTAATCTTCATACGAAGAGGAGATAAATTTATCACCTGCGCTTAACCCTTCCAATACTTGGTAATAACTAGGATTTTGACTTCCCAGTTTAATAAATCGTTTGTGCGCTTCTCCTTTACCATCTAAAACAAACACATATTGTCCGCCTGAAGATTGGAAATAACTTCCTCTTGGAATCATCAATGATTTTTGTGCTTTTGAAAGTTCTAAACGAACCTGAACAGATTGACCAATAGTAATTGCTTTTGGAGCTTCATCAACAAATACGAGCTCAACTTCAAACCTTCTATTCACAACTTCTGGTAATACCTTTTTCACTTTTAATTCTATTATATTTCCATCGAAAGAAAAACGAGCCAATTGCCCTGGCTTAACGGAGCTTAAATAATACTCATCTGCTTGCCCCTTTATTTTGAACCCAGCTTGTACGTCAATCTTCGCTACGGTTTGATTTGTTTCATAGGATTCACCTATAACAGGATCAAATGAGGATAACATCCCTGTAACGGGAGCTCGCACTAACATTTTTTCAATATTTTCATGAATCAATTCCAAATTGCGTTGCATCATAGCTATAGACTGGTTAATCTGATTAATTTGGTCACTGTTATCACGCTTATTCTTTTTACTATTTTTGTCCATGAAGTCGCGCTTTACTTGTTGATATTTGTAATTTTCCCTTACATCAACATAATCATTTCTAGCAATTACATCCTTTGAAAAAAGAACAGAATCTACTTTATAGGTGCGTTTTACTTCCGCCAATTTATTCTCACTATCAATAAGTGTTTCAGTAAGATTAATTTGTTCCTTTTCCAAGGATAACCTTAAATTTCTAAGGTTGTTAATTTGCTCCATAATGGCTGTTTCCTGATTCATATAGCCTAGCGTTACCGATGGATTGCTCAAACGTAATAACGGTGTGCCTTTTTCAACCATAACCCCGTCTTCGATAAATATTTCATCAACAGTTCCACCTTCAAGCGTATTTACCAGAACCATGTTTATTGATTCAACATCGCCATCAATTAAAATCATATCCTGAAAATCTCCTTCAATAACTTCTTTTACAGAAATTTTAGATCCATCAACTTTATAAAATTTCTTATTTAAAGCCGTAAATCCCAAAAATATCAGGACTAATAACAAAATCGCCCCTCCTATATAATAAAGCTTCTTTTGGCTCCATTTCTTTTTTTCAATTTTTCTGTCCATTCCCATTTGTGTCATTTCAAAAATTTATATCTATTGTTGCTAATTATTTTTTTAGGTACATCTTACTACAGATAATTCAAAATAATAGTTAAGAGATAAAACATAATTGTGATAAGTATTTTAACCATGGCTGTAAGTTTTTGAGGTTTAATATTGAAAAGTAAATCGTCTGTGATTTGACCACTGAGTTCTTTTGCTTTTATTAAAGTTTGAATAAAGCTCAAGTCTTCTTTTTTCTGTTGAAGTATTAATAATTGTTTGCATAATTTTAAATTTTATTGGTTTACTTCTTTTTTTCAATGCTTGTGCCATAAAAATATTAAAAGACAAATCGTTGATATACAGACTTTTATATTTTTTAAGAAAAAAATAAAGTGTTCATTTTCGAACGTTTCGTTGTTCATGAATGAACACTTTGTATTTTAGTAAAAATTTTTATTTAAATGTCAAAAACCCAAGCGAATATATTGATCATCGATGATGATGAGGATGTTTTGTTATCTGCCAAGCTCTTATTGAAAAAGCAGTATACAACTATTATTACCCGCACCAATCCTAAAGAAATCAATCAGCTCCTGACAGTAGAAGCTATTGACATTGTTGTCTTAGACATGAATTACAGGATCGGTTTTAATGATGGAAAAGAAGGAATGTATTGGTTGAAGCATATATTAGAGATTAATCCAAAAATGATTGTCGTTTTAATGACTGCCTATGGTGAAGTTGAATTAGCTGTTGAAGCCATTAAAAAAGGTGCCTTTGATTTTATCCTGAAACCTTGGTCAAACGAAAAATTTTTAGCTACTATTCATGCCGGTCTAGCATTGAGCAAATCCAATCATAAAATTTCAATTCTAAAATCTGCCAATGAAGCCTTAGTAAAAAATATTGATCAAAAATTTGGAGCAATCATTGGAAAATCTGACGCCATGCAAGGAGTGATGGACATTATTGAAAAAGTAAGCCCTACAGATGCTAGCGTACTTTTGCTGGGTGAAAATGGTACCGGCAAACAACATTTGGCAAGAGAAATTCATAAACAATCAAAGCAAAAGGAAGGGCCTTTCATTCATGTAGATCTTGGATCTCTTTCTGAAAGTTTGTTTGAAAGCGAACTTTTCGGACATAAAAAAGGCGCTTTTACAGATGCTCAAGAAGACAAGCCTGGGAGGTTTGAAATGGCAGAAGACGGTACTCTATTTCTTGATGAAATAGGAAATTTACCATATTATCTACAATCTAAATTATTAACTGTCCTTCAAGATAGAAAAGTATCAAGACTTGGAGAAGGCATTGAGCGCCCTTATAATGCTCGCTTGTTATTTGCTACCAACGCTCCATTGCACCAATTGGTAGTCGAAGGAAAATTTAGACAAGATCTTTTGTTCAGAATTAATACTGTTGAAATTGAAATTCCACCACTAAGAAAAAGACCAGAAGACATTACCGATTTTGTTACGTATTACTTAAACTCCTATAAAAGAAAATACAATAAGTCACATTTAAAGATTAATGACGAAGCTATTAAAGTTCTCCAGGCTCATCCTTGGCCTGGTAATGTTCGGGAAATTCAGCATACAATTGAAAGGGGTGTAATTATGTCTGATGGTCAAGAAATAAAAGCTTCTGATTTCAACTTGACTACTTTACCTATCCCAGATGTAAATAGCATTCTAGAAAATAATGATTTCAATTTACAAAACACTGAAAAATTATTAGTTCAGAAAGCTGTAGAAAAACATGAAGGAAACATTTCCAAAGCTGCAAAAGAACTAGGACTAACAAGAGCTGCGCTATACAGACGTCTAGAAAAGTTTAATTTATAATCCAAGCATTTTGATAAAGAGATTTACCATACAAGTTGCATTGCGCATTTTTAGTATTCTGCTATTTTGTGTATTATTTTCTTTTTTAATTCTTAATCATTATTGGTTTACTTCCGCGGGAGCTGGTATTCTGCTTATACTTCAAGTGTTTTCTTTAATTAGATATGTAAACATGACCAATTACTCGCTCGTCAAATTTTTGGATGCATTAAAAAACGAAGATTACGCGGTATACTTTTCCCCGTCAAAAAAGGGCGATTCCTTTGTAAAGGTTTATGACGATTTTAATTTAATCATAAAAAAATTCGAACGTAATAAAATAGAAAAAGAAGCACAGTACACCTATTTTAAATATATATTAGAACACGTTAATTTAGGAATTATCTCTATCAAAAAAGAAGATTTATTTAATGAACAGGCTGATGCCGAAATTCCTTTTTTGAATAAGGCCGCATGTGATATTCTTAAACAGCCACAACATAAATACTGGCATCGATTGGCTAATAGTGTGCCTTGGCTAGTTATTGAATTAAAAAAAATTGCGAATGGCGGAAAGCTTTTGATTGATTTTGAAGATGAAGTTGAACGGAAACAGTTGTCTCTAGATGTTATTGAATTGCAATTGTTGAACGTTCCTTATCTTATCATTACTTTTCAAGATATAAGATCTGAAATTGAGCAGAAGGAAATTGAAGCCTGGCATAACGTAATAAAAATTTTAGCCCATGAAATGCTCAACTCTTTTACTCCTGTAAGTTCTTTAGCATCCACAATAAAATCACTTACAGAAAATGAACGCGGTGAAATTCTAAATCTGAATGAGTTGGAGAAAGATGATATCCAAGACATCAATACAGCCTCTTCAACTATAAAAAAACGGGCAGAGGGCCTTTTAGTTTTTGTAAAGGATTATAGAACAATCTCAAATGTTCCAGTTCCGCAACTAGCTCAGATAAATGTAAAAAACTTTCTAACAAATATAAAGTCACTTATGTCCCCAGTAACAGATGATGCGCGGGTTGACTTAAAGATTTTACCCATTCCCCCAAATGCATCTATCAATGCCGATAGCAAACTGATTGAACAAGTATTAATTAACCTAATAAACAATAGTATTCACGCATTAGAAGGAAGAGAAAACCCAACAATCCAAATAAGTTGTAACACCGAAACCAATAAGACAACAATCGCTATTACAGATAACGGAATAGGTATTGAAGAAAAAATTATGAATCAGATTTTTATACCATTTTACACCACCAAAAAAAACGGTTCTGGTATCGGATTAAGTCTTTCTAAAAGCATTCTAAAAAAACACGGCGGAAATTTATTAGTAACCTCAGAAACCGGTTCATTTACTACTTTTTCACTTGTGTTTAAAAATTGAAAGTAGCTTCTAATTAATAAAATCTTTTTTCCATATATTTTTTTGGGTTAGGCATGAATCGTGAGAAGTGAAAGGCAACCTTTTGTCCGGTCGAGTCCTTCGGCTGCGTTCAGGATAAACTATGGTTGAGATCTAATCTCTAAAAACAAAAAAAACCAACATTTCCTTTTTCAAGGAAAAGTGGGTTTTTTAAAGATTACCTATAAAAAAGTGCTCCAATAAAACATATTTAGGAAAAGGAAGCATTGATGCCTTTCTATTGGCTTTGAATGTTTAAATATTCAACCCCATCAAAAACTTCTTAGGCGTAGTGCCAAACCTCTTTTTAAACGCGGCAATAAAATGGCTGGAAGTACTATATCCAACTTTTAAACCAACTTCATTCACGTTGTGTGAACCTGTGGCAAGTAGTTGGCGCGCCACTTCCATTTTGTAATCAAACAGAAAACTGAATACCGAGTCGCCATAAATTTGTTTAAAGCCTTCCTTTAATTTGTTTAGGGGAAGGTTTATTTCGTCCGCAAGTTGCTGCAAGGTTGGAGGTTCGGCCATGCGGGCAATCATAATCTGCTTTGCTTTTTTTATTTTTGAAACATTGTCCCCATCCGCCAAAAAAGGGCATTGTTCCACATCAGCATCGGCAGGGCGGTTAAAATACAAGCTCAACAATTCATAAGCTTTGGCTTTAAAATAAAGAGGTTTAATGGTGGGGTGCAGGTTATAATTCATCAATTGGTTAAGCACGATAGCCATAGACGGAGAAATGCGACCGTCTTTATAGTACTTTCGGTCTTTATTCTCCTTGCTTAAAAAAGTAATATAGTCTGCTTCCGTTGAAAAAAGGCCGTGAAATTTAGTGATAGGAAGCAACACCGATAGTACCCAAGAATGCTTCTCAAGCAGTAGATGTATGGGTAAATCACGCTGTGGATTGTAGAGCAGAAGCGAATTTTCTTCCTTTATAGGCAAGTTGTAATTACCTTCATTAAAAACAAACGATGCAGCGCCTTTGATACAGAAATGAAACTGGATAAAAGTAGAACTTACTTCCCGCTTAAAGATTTGATTTTCATCGCTTTCGTTATTGAATTTCAAGATGAAAAACCCAGGAGAAATAGTGGTCTCCTCGTAAAAGCTTTGAGCGACATTTTTTTGTAAATCCATAGCAGTTTTAAAATAATTTTATTTAGAATAGTTCTAAATAAATTTAAATTTCTTTTGTTTGGAAGCGCGAATTTAGGGGTTAATGTATGATAAATATCATATTTTTGTCATTTTTAACAGGCATCGACATAAAAGATACCGCTGGCGTTATTTTTTAAAAAACAATGCGCTTACATTTGCTCCTGTTTTATATGGGAAATTTGAAAACATATTCTGGGGAGTCACTCGAAGGCAATTTTTACGCCATAGGCCTCAACTACAAAAAAGCAGATGCTGAAATACGTGGCCATTTCAGTATCGATGATACCTCAAAAGAAAATATCCTTTTGCAGGCCAAAGCAGATGGCATTCCTTCACTTACAGTTATTTCTACCTGTAACAGAACCGAGCTTTACGGTTTTGCACAACATCCGTACCAACTTATAAAATTACTTTGTGAGCACACCAACGGCACTGTTGAAGAGTTTGAAAAAGTAGCCTACATTTATAAAAACCACGATGCCGTTTCGCATCTTTTTAATGTGGGGACAGGACTTGACAGTCAGATTTTAGGTGATTTTGAAATTATAAGCCAGTTGCGCAATGCCTTTCGCGAATCCAAAAAGCACGATATTATCAATCCGTTTACTGAGCGCCTTGTCAATGCTGTCATTCAGGCGAGCAAGCGTATCAAGAACGAAACTGGAATTTCTTCTGGTGCTACTTCGGTCAGTTTTGCGGCTGTTCAATATATTATGGCCCGCGTGCCATATGTTTCCGATAAAAACCTTTTGCTTTTCGGAACAGGAAAAATAGGTAGAAATACCTGTGAAAACCTAATAAAGCATACCAAAAACAAACATATAACGCTTATAAACCGTACAAAGGAAAAGGCTGAAAAGGTGGCTGGAAAATTCAATTTGATTGTAAAAGAGTATGCCGACATTCAAAGTGAAATCGCCCAAGCCGACGTATTGATTGTAGCAACTGGCGCACAGCAACCCACCATTTCGAAAGACCTTTTGCATATTAAACGACCTTTATTGATTTTGGATCTTTCCATTCCAAAAAATGTAGCTCAAGATGTTACCGAAAATGAATTGGTAACCTTGGTGCATATGGACCATCTTGCTGCTGTAACAGACAATACATTGGAAAAGCGCGCAGCACAACTTCCTTTAGCGAAAGAAATCATTGCTGAAATTGAGAATGAATTTAATAAATGGGCAGACCACCGTAAATTTGCACCGACCATTAAAGCCTTGAAAAACAAACTTGCAGAAATTAAAGCTGCGGAAATTGATAATCAGCGTAAAAAAATTGCTGGTTTTAATGAAGAACAGGCCGAAATAATTAGTGACCGCCTCATTCAAAAAATCACTACACATTTAGCAAACCACCTAAAAGGCGAAGCAGCCTCCGCCGAAAGTATAGAACTCATAAGAAGGGTTTTTCAACTTGAAACTGCCTAAACTTGAAAAAGATAATCCGCATCGGCACCCGCGATAGCGAACTTGCTCTTTGGCAAGCCAATATTGTAAAGTCTAAACTTGAAAATTTAGGATATACTACAAAATTGGTCGCCGTAAAATCTGAAGGTGATTTGGTTTTAGACAAACCCCTCTATGAAATGGGCATCACCGGTATTTTCACAAAAACGTTGGATGTTGCAATGATAAAGGGAATGGTAGACATTGCAGTGCACAGCATGAAAGATGTTCCAACACAGCTTCCTAAAGGCATTGTGCAAACCGCAGTTTTGGAGCGTGCTTCTTCTGAAGATATTTTGGTAATAAAAGATAAAATTGATTTTGAAAAACCTTGCACCGTTGCCACTGGAAGTTTGAGAAGACAAGCACAATGGCTACATCGCTATACTAACCATAACGTTGTAAATTTACGCGGAAACGTAAATACGCGTCTTCAAAAACTAAAGGAGAATAATTGGCAGGGTGCAATTTTTGCCAAAGCCGGATTGCAAAGAATTGATTTATTACCGGAAAATTTTTTAGATTTAGATTGGATGCTTCCTGCTCCTGCACAAGGCGCAATGGTTGTTGTGGCTCTTGAAAATGATACATTTACTATTGAAGCTTCTTCAAAATTAAACCATAAACCTTCTGAAATTTGCACACATATTGAACGTGAATTTTTAAAGACTTTGGAAGGTGGTTGCACTGCACCCATTGGTGCCTTTGCGGAAATAATTGGTGATGAAATTCTTTTTAAAGGATGTCTTTTTTCATTAGATGGACAAACGAAACTTGAAGTTGAAAATAAAGTTTTAATATCTAAATACAAGGGTTTCGGGAAGGATTGTGCTAAATTTATTCTCAGCAATGGTGGATCTGAATTGATGCATTCCATAAAGAATCAACTGAAATGAGCCTTTGGAGAAAAACAAGCCTGACGAATGTCGTCGTTTGGTTTTTGGACCTCGGCCTGCTCGCATTTTTGATTTTTGACTTCGGTTTTGAAAATTTCAATGACTTTAGAAAGTACAAACTCATTGTGCTCCCCAGCTTGTTATTTGCTTTGATTGCATTTAACTTTTACAAATACTACATATACCGAAAAGACTCAGATGTTAACCGAAGCAGTAGGATAAATTTGTTCATCCTACTGTTGCTGATTATACTTGAGTTCATTATGATTTTGGCCAATTATGAAACTTCAGTGGTTGAAACCTTTTTTAATGCACGCTATGTTATAGAATATGGACTGTTGTTTTATTTTTTCATACGGCTTACGTTTCTGCTTCGGAAAATTTACAGCATCTATTTTAACCCTGCCATACTTTTTGTTGGCAGTTTTGCTATTATAGCTCTTGCAGGAACCTTTTTATTATTGCTCCCCAGCGCTACCACCACCGATATAACGTTTACAGATGCACTTTTTACAGCCACAAGCGCAACGGCGGTTACGGGCCTTATCGTTCTTGACACGGCTAAGGATTTTACTCCCTTTGGACAAACCATTATTATGATGTTGTTTCAAATTGGTGGCTTAGGGATGTTGACCTTTACATCCTTCTTTGCCTATTTCTTTAAAAGTGGGGCTTCCTTTAAAGAAAGTCTTTATATGAAAGATATTTTAGGCCATGACAAATTGAACAGCGTCATGCGCACCGTAATGCAGATTGTGCTTTTCTCTTTGGTTTTGGAAGGTATTGGCGCTTTGTTGATTTATTATTCTTTGGCGCATATCGATTCCTTCAAGCACAGAGGTTTTTTCGCTATTTTCCACGCCATTTCAGCGTATTGTAATGCTGGGTTTTCACTTGCTTCAGACGGACTTTATGATACGGGATTGCGATTTAATTATTATATGCAGTGGGTTGTAATGGCACTCATTGTTTTCGGAGGCTTAGGATATCACATTGCATATAATGTGATTCAATATTTCAAAAAACTAATCACTAATATTTTCAGCAAAAACGATCGGGTTTTTATTTCGCGGGTAATCAATTTGAATACCAAAATTGTACTTTATACTACTGCAATATTGATTGTTGGTGGAGCAGTTTTCTTTTTATTTTCTGAGCAGCAAACCAATCTTTTGGAACATAAAACAGCCTTTGGAAAATTTACAACAGCAATGTTTTCTTCGGTAACTTCGCGTACCGCTGGTTTCAACACAGTAGATATGGCCAACTTTACCATTCCGGGAATTCTGTTTATGATTTTTTTAATGTGGATTGGAGCATCTCCAGCATCAACGGGGGGTGGTATTAAAACTACGACCTTTGCATTGGCGACCTTAAATATTTTTGCCATTGCGCGCAACAAAAAATATATTGAAATTGGAACCCGAAGAATTGCAACGGAAGCTGTGCAACGTGCTTTTGCAATTATATCAATCTCCTTGGCGAGTATTGGGACAGGTATTTTATTATTGCTTATTTTTAATCCAGAATTTTCACTTATTCAGATTGCGTTCGAAGTGTTTTCAGCCTTTTCAACAGTGGGGCTTTCTATGGGAATTACCTCACAGCTCTCTGAATACAGCAAATACGTAATTATCTTTTTGATGTTCTTCGGAAGAATTGGCTTGCTGAATCTTATGATAGGATTTTAAGAAGCGTCGGGAAAACTGAACATACCTATCCCGAAGAAAATATTTTGATTAACTAAAGTATCAGTTAATTTTTAAAAAATAAAATTATGAAATGCCCATTAACAAATTATAAACCCACTGAAGATGTATATAGGGCATTCCATCTTCTTATTTTTCAAAATATTTTATACAGATGAAAATAGTAGTTATTGGTCTTGGAAATTTTGGGATGTCGCTGGCTGTAAATCTTTCAAATACAGGCAACGAAGTAATTGTTGCAGATCACGATCTTGAAAAAATAGAACAAATAAAAAATAAGGTGGCGCATGCAGTAGCTATAGATGCAACTAACGAAAACGCCTATCAGTCATTGCCATTAAAAAATGCCGATTTAGCGATTATTGCCATTGGCGAAAAAAATGGCGCTGCCATTATGAGTACTGCAATTGTGAAAAAACTGACTAAAGCAAAAATCATTTCGCGGTCTGCGTCTGCCTTGGAAGACACCATTCTTGAAGCAATGGGCGTGGACCAAATAATTCATCCAGAGCAGGAATATGCGGAAAGGTTCACGAAAAAAATCAATTTAAAAGGAAGTATAGACAACTTTGAAATTGATGATGAACACTTGGTTTCGGAAGTTGAGGTTTGTAAATCTTTGGAGGAAAAACCATCCAGGAATCAGATTTCCGTAAGAATTTTAACCTCAACATAATTACAATAATCCGTAAAAAGCAACATACCAATTTACTCGGAAGAATTGTTGAAAAGAAAGAAGTAGTAGGCCTTCCCACTCCAGATACTGTTTTTCAAATGGGCGATATTCTAGTGGTTTTCGGCAAGGATGCTGACATAAAGAAATATCTTAAAAATTATGCCAGTAATTCTATCAACTAAAAAGCTAAATGAACGTCAAAAGTCTTTGCTGCTCATTGCTGGCATTTCACTGGTGGAATACAATGCTATAAAAATTGATTTTGTTCCTTTTGAAATTTCCTCATCTATTGTAAACGCAATTTTCACAAGTCAGAATGCGGTAAAAGCAATTCAAGAATTCATAGATTCGAGGTTCAAGATTGTTATTGCGTAGGAGAAAAAACGAAATCAGCTTTGGAAACAAACGGCGACAAAGTGATTAAAATGACCGAATATGCTTCCGAATTGGCAGATTATTTAGTGAAAAATCACAAAAATGACTCCTTTCATTTTTTTTGTGGAAATATTCGAAGTGATGAAATTCCTTCAAAATTAAAAGAAAACAATATTCCTTTTGAAGAAATTGAAGTGTACAAAACAACGCTAAATCCAAAGAAATTTGAAAGTCAATTTGATGCAGTTTTGTTTTTCAGCCCAAGTGGCGTACGAGTTTTTTTTAGAAAATAAAATAAATGTCGCGAAAGCCATTTGTATAGGAAAAACAACTGCTTCCGAAGCAAAAAAATATACTGAAAACGTGATAATTTCAAACGCCACAACCGTAGAAAGCGTAATTGCTAAAGCGGTGAAAATATTAACTAGCCCCTAGCTCTTGGCCTTTGGCAGTATTATTTTAAAATTTTATGAGAAATTATAGAGAATTTGAAATATGGAAAAATGGTATTAGTATCGTTGAAAAAATATATGCAATTTCAGTAAAACTCCCTGACGATGAACGATTTGGTTTAAGAAGTCAAATTACCAGAGCTTCCATTTCAATACCTTCTAATATTGCCGAAGGTTGTAGTCGTAATAGTGAAATAGAATTCAAAAGATTTTTAGAAATTGCGATGGGCTCTTTGTTTGAAGTTGAAACACAATTAACCATTTGTGAACGTTTAGGTTTTTTGGAGGAGAATGACCTTAAAGATACGTTGCTATTATTAAATAAAGAGGCAAAAATGATAAACAGTTTGATATCAAAAATTAGAACAAATAATAACTAACGGCCAATAGCTAACGGCTAACACAAAATATAATGATTAAAAACGATTTATTCTTAAAAGCCCTCCGCGGTGAAACCGTGGAACGACCACCCGTTTGGATGATGCGCCAAGCTGGAAGATATTTGCCCGAATTTCAAGAAATCAAAGCGAAATACGACTTTTTCACCCGTTGCCAAACCCCAGAACTCGCAAGTGAAATTACTGTTCAACCCATCCGAAGATACGGAATGGATGCAGCCATTTTATTCAGTGATATTTTGGTCATTCCGCAGGCAATGAATATTCATGTGGAAATGAAACCAGGCATTGGACCTTGGTTGCCAGACCCAATACGTTCTTCAAAAGATTTGGAACGTGTGATTGTGCCAGACATTAACGAAACACTTGGCTACGTAATGGAAGCCATAAAAATGACCAAAGAAAAACTGAACGACGAAATCCCATTGATCGGTTTTGCAGGAAGTCCGTGGACTATTTTGTGTTATTGTGTGCAGGGTCAAGGCTCTAAAAACTTTGATTTAGCAAAGGAATTTTGTTTTACTCAACCATTTGCCGCACACGAGTTGCTTCAGAAAATAACCGATACTACGATTTTATATTTAAAAGAAAAAGTAAAGGCTGGTGTAAATGCTGTACAGGTTTTTGACAGTTGGGGCGGGATGCTTTCGCCAACTGATTATCAGGAATTCAGTTGGAAGTATATGCAGCAAATTATTGATGCGCTGAAAGATGAAACGCATGTAATTGCTTTCGGAAAAGGTTGCTGGTTTGCGTTGGACACGATGGCAAAAAGTGGTGCTTCGGCTTTAGGTGTAGATTGGACTTGTTCGCCTAAAAACGCACGATATTTAACTGGTGGAAAAATTACCTTACAGGGAAATTTTGACCCAACGCGACTTTTCAGTCCTCCTTCAGAAATTAAAAAAATGGTAAAACAAATGATTGATGAATTTGGGAAAGACCGATATATCGTGAATTTGGGCCACGGAATTTTGCCAAATATTCCGTTGGAAAATGCCGGTGCTTTTATTGAAGCTGTGAAAGAATACAAGCAAGAATAAATGCTTTGGCAGATTTTAAAGAAGCTTAGATTTTAAGCAACTTTTTGGGTTGCTTGGGTTGTTTTTTAAAAATCCGATTTATGCCGTTCCCAACTATTTTTGCGACAAAACAATGTATGAACATTGCCTATCAGGAATACGGGAGCAAGCATCATTTAAGCAATAAGGCTAATGCTTTTAGGCATGCACTGTGGGTTATTTTGATAATCCAAAAATGCTTAAAGTGGAAAAATAATGAAGAAAAAGCAAAAGCGTGGGCAAAAACATTTACGGATTGGCACGAAAATTTTTCACCAAACGAAGCTTTGGAAAGAGCAATGGATTTGCACAATAACCAAATGGGAATTTTTTATTTTGAAGAAGTAAAAGGTAAAAATGAAACTGAAATCATTTCATTTTTAAAACAAAAAGCTTCGGAAGCGGCAAAGATTGAAACTGTTGAAGAAACAAACAAGTTTGAAAAACAACTTGTTTTTATTGAAGAATAAATGATTAAAAATATTCTAAAAGGCATAAAAGCATATGCAGGAACTTTCAAGCTCATAAACAAATTAGGGCTTTGGAAGTATTTTGGGGTGCCTATGGCGATTAGTTTTTTTACTGCGGTCTTGATTGGTTTTTCGGCTTGGGGGCTGAGTGATAATCTGGGAGCATTCATTTCAAAAATTTGGTTTTGGGAATGGGGAGCAGAAACTTTCAGAACTATCAGCGATTTTATTGGGGCTTTAATAATTATTGCTTTGGGAATCATTCTGTATCGGCATATTGTAATGGCGTTGAGCGCACCATTTATGAGTCCGGTTTCTGAAAAAATTGAAAAGCATCTTTTCGGAACTAACCATTCGCATAGAAATACATCAAATGCAGAGCAACTTTGGCGCGGCGTGCGAATAAACGTTCGGAATTTAATAATGGAGCTATTGCTAACCATTCCAATTATTTTGATAGGTTTTATACCTGTTATTGGAATTATTTCTTCGGTACTTTTGTTTTTGGTGCAGAGCTATTACGCAGGTTTCGGGAATATGGATTATACGCTGGAAAGGCATTATAAATATTCCGAAAGCATTCAATTTGTGCGAAGAAATAGAGGTTTGGCTATTGGCAACGGCATGGTTTTTATGCTGATGCTTTTAATTCCCGTTATTGGAATTATTTTGGTTTTGCCACTTTCGGTAACTGCGGCAAGCACGGAAACTTTAAGAGTTTTGGAAATATCAAAACGAATACCCGTCAACAAAGATTTAGAATTGAATTAAAAGATACCCGCCTTCGCGGGCATGATAATGAAAGAAAAATTTGTAGCATACATAAAGAATTTACAGAACGAAATTACTTCCGCTATTGGAAGAAATTGACGGAAAAGCAAAATTTAAAGAAGATATATGGAGTCGCGAAGAAGGCGGCGGCGGACAAACCCGTGTAATTGAAAACGGGGCCGTTTTTGAAAAAGGCGGTGTAAACATTAGTGAAGTTCACGGTAAATTACCTGAAAGTATGCAAACATATTTTGGTGTGAAAGATGCCGATTTTTTTGCCTGCGGTTTGAGTTTGGTACTTCATCCAAAAAGTCCAATGGTGCCCACAGTACACGCAAACTGGCGCTATTTTGAAATGTATGATGCCGAAGGAAATATTGTGGATAGCTGGTTTGGGGGTGGACAGGATTTAACGCCCTATTATTTATTTGAGGAAGATGCGAGGCATTTTCATCAAGTTTGTAAAACGGCCTGCGACAAACACAACCCTACGTTTTATGAAACCTATAAAAAACGCTGCGATGAATATTTTTGGAACGCGCATCGTGACGAAGCCCGTGGAATTGGTGGTCTTTTCTTTGATTATTTAAAAGTAACGGAAACCATGAAAATGCAGGATTGGTATAATTTTGTAACCGAAGTTGGCAATAGTTTTTTGGATTGTTACCTTCCCATTGTTCAAAAAAGAAAAGATCTTTCCTATTCCGAAGAAAACAAAACTTGGCAGGAAATACGCCGTGGGCGCTATGTTGAATTCAACTTGGTTCACGACAAGGGAACACTTTTCGGACTAAAAACCAATGGCACGGATTGAAAGCATTTTGATGAGTTTACCACCCGTTGTGCAATGGAAATATGATCATCATCCTGTAGTGGGAAGCGAGGAAGAAAAACTAATTGAAATTTTAGAAACCCCAAAGATTGGATAAATTAATTTTAGATGTAAGGTTTATGATTTTTAATTCAAAAATCATAAATCGTTAATCATAAATCATAAATAATATATGTACCCATTAAGAAGAAACAGAAGATTGCGAACAAATGAAAGCATGCGAAGCTTGGTTCGTGAAACTATTATTAGCCCAAATGATTTTATCGTGCCACTTTTTGTGGTGGAAGGAAAGGGTGTAAAGCAAGAAATTGCATCAATGCCCAATTATTACAGACTTAGTTTAGATATGCTTCAAAAAGAAGTAAAAGAACTTTGGAAACTTGGGTTGAAGTCGGTTTTGCTTTTTGTGAAAGTTGACGATAAGCTAAAAGACAACAGTGGAAAAGAAGCTTTAAACCCCGACGGATTGATGCAGCGTGCCATAAAAACGGTTAAAAATGCAGTTCCAGAAATGATTGTGATGACTGATGTTGCGATGGATCCTTTTTCAATTTATGGACATGACGGAATTATTTCCGAAGGAAAAATTTTGAATGACGATACAAATGCAGTTTTAGCCGAAATGTCCCTAAGCCACGCCAAAGCGGGGGCCGATATAGTAGCGCCTAGCGATATGATGGACGGCCGTATTTTTGAAATCAGAACACTCTTGGAAGACGAAGGCTTCTGCGATACTGGAATTATGGCATATAGCGCGAAATATGCTTCTGCCTTTTACGGTCCCTTTCGCGATGCTTTAGATTCAGCGCCGGTAGATGCCAAAGATATTCCAAAGGATAAGAAAACATACCAAATGGATTATGGAAACCGCGAAGAAGCTATCCGTGAAACGCTTAATGGATATTGACGAAGGCGCAGATATCGTGATGGTAAAGCCGGGACTTTGCTATTTGGATATTGTTCGCGAAATAAAAGACGCAGTAAATGTTCCCGTAGCGGTTTATCAAGTAAGTGGTGAGTATGCGATGCTGAAAGCTGCCGCAGAAAAGGGCTGGCTAGATCACGATGCGGTAATGATGGAACAGATTACGGCCATAAAACGTGCTGGAGCTTCAATGATTGCCAGCTATTTTGCAAAGGATGTTGTCAAGTTAATCAATTAGCAAAATTTTATCTTTTGCAATTCAAATTTGATATACATTTGATGCGTGAAAAATGTTGAAAAACATATAAGTAAATTGCTAGTCTCGATTGCCATTTTGTTGGTGCTCGGGAATGTAGCTTTTGCTGCGGAAACAGTGGTTAAGAATAAAGCCACTGCAATTTCAGCTGTCCAGCACGATGACCACGGAGGGCCTTTTGTTTTTAATGAAGTTTCCGTTGGCGAGTCTTCACAGACAGTTTCACAGAATGAATATTTGGGTCTTGGGTTGTTTGGGATTTTCTATTCCAATCAGAATTTTTCGTTTGCCCACGTTTCTTCTTTATTTAATTCTTCTTATTCGTTAAAAGACAAACGGGAGCTCATCTTCCAGCATTTGTTTCCTTTCCACTTTTTTTGGTGATTTTTTGATAATTTTTTAGCTGTGTTTGAATTGCTTTTTCAAACGCTTATTTATTCAAAAATATTCATCTTAAAAATTATTCATTATGGAATTTAATGCACCCCTTGTAGGAATTATTATCACGGTATTAATGTTGGTGCCAGTGGCTTTTTTAATTATGAACTCAACTGGAAAAGACAACAAAGTGAAGAAGTCTGTTACGCAGCTTTCTCAAACCAATGGCATAAACTTAAAAAACATTGATGTTATCGGCAATTGTGTTATTGGCGTTGATACCGTTTCAAAAAAGTTAGTTTATACTTCAAAGAGAAATCCTTCAGCAGACTTTAAAATTATAAATATGGAAGATGTGAAGGACTGTCACGCAAAAAGCATCAAACAAACTGACAAAACCCTTGACTGGGTTGGTCTGGAGTTGGTTGAAAAAACTGGCAGACGCGAAATACCTTTTTACAATGAGCACGATGAAAACGAACTTTCCAACGACCCATTTGTTTGTCTTCAAGACGCAAAGCGTTGGGAAAACACATTGAGACCGCTCTTGAAGGCTTCCTAAAAAATTGTTATAAAAAACCGCCCGATGGGGCGGTTTTTTTTATGTAATTAACAAAGTGTTTCGACTAAAACAATTTGTAAATCTTTATTTTAGGGGAAAATTATCTCAATCCACTATGACTTTACTGATTGTTTATGCGGTGCTTTCTATTTTCTTTTCCTTTTTATGCTCTATCCTAGAGGCCGCCTTGCTGAGTTTTACGCCCACGTATCTACGAATGAAGACCCAAGAAGGAAAAACGTACGCAAAGACTTTGACGAATTTTAAAAAAGATATAGACAAACCGTTGATAGCGATATTGACGTTAAACACTATTGCACACACTGTGGGCGCTATTTTAGTTGGGGTTCAGGCGGAGAGTCTTGATGTTAAAGTTGAAATTTTTGGAATGAACATCGTTGGTATTGTTTCGGCAATCATGACGATGCTTATTTTGGTGGTTTCAGAAATAATACCGAAAACCATTGGCGCTACTTATTGGAAAAAACTGGGTTCGTTTACGGCCATGTTTTTAAAAGTGATTATTTTCCCACTGAAATATACTGGGTTACTGTGGCTATTAATGTTGATTACGCGTTTGGTGGGGAAATCTGCCCATGTAAGCACGATGAGCCGCGAGGAATTTATGGCCATAACCGATGCCGCCGAGGAAGAAGGTGTTTTTGAGGAAAGCGAAACGACGGTAATTAAAAACCTTTTGGTATTTAAAAGCGTACAGGCAAAAGATGTAATGACGCCCTTTACGGTTGTTACGCTTGAGGATGAAACCAAAAGCCTTGATGAATTTCACCAGAACCATAAAAGCCTTCGGTTTTCACGGATTCCGGTTTATAAAAACAAGACACATAATATTACAGGTTTCGTTCTTCGGGACGATGTACTGGAGGAAATTGTGGAAAATCGAGGCGATAAATTGCTGAGCGATTTGAAGCGGGAAATTTTTGTGGTTTCGGCAGAAAAACCCATTCCAGATCTATTTGAAACGTTTATAAAACAACGGGTTCATATCGCCTCCGTTGTTGATGATTTTGGGAACACCATTGGCGTGGTCACTATGGAAGATATTATAGAAACCCTTTTGGGACTTGAAATTATGGACGAGAGTGATAACATTGAAGACATGCAACTGCAAGCCAGAAAGAATTGGGAAATGCGTGCAAAACGCATGGGAATAAAATTAAATAAGGACATTGAAATTAAGCGGGACGAGGAATAGCTCAATATCTAACGATTATGAAGACACCCATATACAAACGCTAATATTTCGGTTTCCTAAAGCTTTTGAACTTAAAGGGTGTGCTATACTAGGCAGCACTTATTAAATTGATGTTTTTAAATATTGTATTGAAAAATTGGGAAACCACATACGGTTTAACAATGATGTCGTTCATTCCTGAATCAAAAATTGAATTGCGAATCTCATCAATTTCTACAGCAGTAAAGGCTACGATGGGTGTTGTGGTATTAAAGGTTCTGATAGATCTTGTTGCCTCTATACCATCAATATTGGGCATATGTACATCCATCAAAATCAGGTCGTACTTGTATTTTTGGGTCTGTGCGATTGCCTCGGCACCATCATCAGCAAAACTGCATTTAAAGTTCTTTCTCTCCAGTATTTTTTGCGTCACTTTTTGGTTTATTTTGTTATCATCCACAATTAGTATGTGCATATTCTTAGCAGGAATATTTGAATAATCAGGTTCGGGAAGGGTATTATTGGCGTCTATATCTTTTTGAAGGTCCAACTCAAAATAAAACAAAGATCCTTTTCCCGTGTCACTCAAAAGTTTTATTTCACTATTGAAAAGGGCTAATAGTTTTTTAACTATTGTAAGGCCAAGTCCTGTACCTTGGTAGCTGTGGTTGCGTTTTTCAACTTGTGAAAATTCTTCAAAAATGGATTCTTGTTTTTCTTTGGGGATTCCAATTCCATTGTCTATGATTGAAAATTTGATTCGTAAATGGTCATTCTCCAGTTTTTCCAATAATTCTATCTTGATACGAATGGTGCCGTTCTGGTTAAATTTTATAGCATTTCCAATTAAATTGATCATTATCTGAGAAAGTTTCACAGAATCTCCGAGCAATTTTTGGGGAATAGCATCATCCATTTCAAGTATTAATTTATTATTTTTCTGTTCTAAATTTAATTCGAATGTCTTTTGTATGTTTTCTAAAAGCTTTCTAAGATTAAAAGAGACATTTTCAAGTGACATGCTTGAAGTTTCAGACTTGTTGAGCGTCAATACATCATTAATGAGCGCCAACAGATAATCTGCAGAAAATTTAAGAGATTTTAAGTCTTCTTGATATGGTTTTAAATTTTCATCTTCCAATAAAATAGAGGAAAGACCAATAACACCATATAAGGGTGTCCTCAATTCGTGGCTTATGGATGAAAAAAATTGTGTTTTTATTTTTGAAAGTTGGTGAGCCTCTTCATTGGCTATCAAGAGTGATTTGTTTTTTTCGGTAAGTGATTGTATGTATTTTTTTTTCGACTTGTAGAAAAAATAAAATAAAATCAGCGTTATCAACAACAGCAGACTTGACGTAATTAGAAAAAGGGTAAGCAAGGATGATTTTTTTTCCAATTCCTGTGTATATGATTCAGTTGTTGCATTTTCAAATTTGGGTTGCGTTTCTGCATCATAAAACGTTATTGTACTATTGAAGTTGTTGGAAGCAATAGCGCCTTGAAAAAATACCGAAAAAAAACAAAGAAGACTTAGAAGCTGGAGAAAAAAAATATTTTTTCGGACAATCATAAGAAAATAGGTTTACCAAATTTACTATTAAAATTTGAAACTCAAAAAATTATCTTTCCTTCGATATCATGATAAATTTTTACAAATTCTTTACCTTAGTGCAGATGCAAAAATTTTATTTAAAAACTGAAATAGGTTCGCTGGAAATAAAGGGAGACCACGATGGGCTCAAGTCAGTCTTGTTTGTAGATACGCCCGAAAAAAAGGATAAAAACGAAATTCCTGAAGCATTAAAAGATGCAGTATCACAACTTACAGATTATTTTAATGGCAAAAGGACACATTTTACTCTAAAACTTTCCCCAGAAGGAACTGATTTTCAGAAGCGGGTTTGGAAGCAATTACAGGAAATACCGTTTGGAAAAACGACCAGCTATCAGCAAATGGCGAATAAGCTTGGTGATCCAAAAGTGATTCGGGCAGCTGCTTCAGCCAATGGTAAGAACCCAATTTCTATAATTATTCCTTGCCATCGTGTAATTGGCAGCGATGGTTCGCTAACGGGCTACGCTGGTGGCCTTCATCGTAAAAAGTGGTTGCTGGAGTTTGAAAGTCCTTCGCCGCAGCAATCTTTGTTTTAAATGAAAAAGATTAAGAAATTCTTTAAGTGGATTTTTATATTGCTGGTTGTTTCTGTAATTGGACTTTACATTACAGGCTACGGCTATATTTTGAAAGGCATTTGGGTGGTTTATCTTCACGGTCACACCACTGCCTATATTGACGATTTTGAATATTTTGAAACTGAAGAAATTCCTGCGAGTACGGACCCGCAGCCTTGGCCTATTCATAAAGATTACAACACCGTTGAAGCAACCCAAGCGCTTTCTGAAATGAACGAAACTCTCGGGACTGTTGCTTTTCTGGTCATAAAAAATGATAGTATTTGGCATGAAAAGTATTTTGATGGTTTTGGAAAAAACTCGCAGACCAACTCCTTTTCGATGGCAAAGAGTGTTACTTCGGCTTTGCTGGGAAAAGCTATTAAGGATGGTTTTATAAAAAGTTTAGAGCAACCCGTTGGGGACTTTTATACACAATATTCTGGAACAGGTTTGACGGTTGGCGACCTTTCTTCTATGGCTTCTGGTTTAGATTGGGATGAGTCCTATTTTAATCCGTTTGGGATGACAGCGCAAGCTTATTATGACGATGATTTGGCTGAAATTATTTTGAAATTGAAAGTGGTTGATACGCCCGGAGTGCGCTACAAATATTTAAGTGGAAACGTGGAACTTTTGGCGATGGTGATTCAAAAGGCAACCAAAAAGCAGTTAGCAGATTATTTATTTGAAAGTTTTTGGAATCCTTTGGGTTCGGAGAATCCCGCTATTTGGCAAGTTGATGATGCTGAAAATAGATTAGTAAAATCCTATTGCTGCTTGGGGAGCAATGCTAGAGGTTTTGCGCGATTTGGAAAACTGTATAAGGATTATGGCAAATGGAACGGCCAGCAAATTTTAGATTCTACTTTTGTGGCAAAATCCATTATGCCCCGTTTTGAGGAAAGCCCAGAATACGGTTATGGATTTTGGTTGAGTGATTTTTTGGGAAAGAACATTTTTGTGATGCGGGGCATTTTAGGACAGTATGTGATTGTGGTTCCCGAAGATGATTTAATTATTGTGCGTCTGGGGCAACAACGCGGCAATAAAACCGATTTGCCTTTTAGCTCAGATTTTTATGTTTATGTTGACGAGGTTTATAAAATGTTAGGTCAAAATCAATAAATTTTTGTAGCTTTAAACCTCTCCCCGATTGAAATTTTCAAAATATGATTAAGCGTATAAATTTGGAACATATCCTGTTTCTGGATATTGAGACCGTTCCACAGCACGAAAATTTTGACGAATTGGACGATACCTCCAAAACGCTTTGGGAACTTAAAAGCCAGTACCAAAGAAAGGATGATATTTCTGCGGAAGAATTTTATGAACGCGCCGGCATTTGGGCCGAATTTGGAAAGATTGTCTGTATTTCTGTAGGTTATTTTGTGTTGAAAGGTGATGTTCGGAATTTTCGTGTAACCAGTTTTCATGGTGATGAAGTGAAAATCCTGAAAGATTTCAAAACACTTTTAGAAACCCATTTTAACAAACCGCAACATTTGCTTTGCGCACATAATGGGAAGGAATTTGACTTTCCTTATATTGCTCGACGCATGATTATTAACGGAATAGATATTCCTTTCAAATTAGATCTTTTCGGGAAAAAACCTTGGGAAGTACCCCATTTGGATACGCTGGAACTTTGGAAGTTCGGTGATTATAAAACTTTTACTTCCTTGAAATTGATGGCGCACGTTTTGGGCATTCCTTCACCAAAGGATGATATAGATGGTAGTCAGGTGCGACAGGTTTTTTACGAAGAAAAAGATATTGACAGAATCATTATTTATTGTGAAAAGGATACTGTTACTGTAGCTCAGATTTTTTTAAGGCTCAGAAACGAGGAAATTTTGGGTGAAGACGAAATACTATCTGTATAACTGTTTTTCTTAAGAAGAAATCTCTTGATGTGGTTTTCTATTTTTTTTAGTAGATTTATAAGTCATAATTAAATAGCTACATCTATGACAATTCCAAGATTCAATCCAAAATCATTTTTAATAGTTTTAATTGCTTCTGCTCCATTTTTTATTTCCTGCAAGGATAAAGAAACCGCTGCTGAAAATATGCCAGAGCAAAAACAGGAACAAACACTTGAACAGAAAAAACAACTGCTCCAAAATGTTGCTCCAGCGACAACCACCACAATCACCAGTGGCGATTTGGCAATGAACCCAGCACATGGCCAACCAGGGCATCGCTGTGATATTCCCGTGGGCGCACCTTTAAACACTGCTTCGGGAAGTTCCAATACAACGCCTGCTATAAACAAGACCAATTCTGTACCAGCTCCAATTTCGGGTAGCGGTTTAAATCCAGCACACGGGCAGCCTGGGCACAGATGTGATATTAAAGTGGGAGATCCTTTATAGGAATTATTTAAACATTATTTAAAATAAAGAGGCCCGTTTCAAAATCGAAATGGGCCTCTTTGGTAATCAATATTAACTAACTATTCTTTCACAAAACGTTTCATGAGTTTGTTATTGGCAGTACTAACTTCGAGCATGTAAACACCACTTTGCAATGATGAAACATCTAAGCTCTCTGTAAATGAACCTTTACCAACTACTTGACCCATTACGTTATAGATTACATAATCTTTTCCTGCTGCGTCAACCAACGAAATATTTAAGGTGTGTTTTGCAGGGTTAGGATAAATGGACATATCTGAAATGTTGAAGTCTGTACCTCCTGTTATGCCTTGATTAACAGAACTGCTAATAATTACAGTATAATCTTCCACTTCACCGTAAGTAAATGTTTCACATGGTGATGGATTTGCATTGTATTTCATGGAAACACGCATTCTAGTTGCACCACTTAATGCAGAAGTTGGAACTGTAAAACTGCCCGAAATGCTTGATGATGTAGTCCTAGAACGTGTATATACTTGTTCGCCAGAATCACTAAAATCGCCATCTTGGTTATAATCAATCCAAACTCTATAAGCTTCACGGTAAACCGTACCTGTCCATTTTGGTGTTATGGTAATAGTATTGCTACTTCCTTTAACTAAGGTTGTTGAAATACTTGTAAAATTAGCATACCCACCATTATTGCCAGAAAGATTGTTGATGCTTCCTAGCTGTACTCTGTCTATATATTCATCGTTTGTATTGTTTCCTTGTGAGGCACAATAGGTAACAGAGTTTGAAAGTGTAGTTACATTTACCGTATTACTGAAACCTGAATTATTGCCTGCAGCATCGTGAGCCCGAACTTTAAAAGTATAGGCGGTTGCAGGGGAAAGACCCGTGATATTTGCTGAAGTTCCAGTAACGCTACCTAAGTTTGTGGAACCTTGGAAAACATCATATCCTGTTACTCCCACATTATCTGTAGAAGCGTTCCAAGAAAGTGTTGCTGTGGTTTGAGTTATATTTGAAGCAGACAAATTAGTTGGAGCAGATGGAGCTTGCGTGTCACCACCAGTTCCTGCTTCAATACAGAAGGCTGTAGCTTCTGAGCTTCCAAAACTTCCTCCACTATAAATTACACCCGCATCACTTGATAAAGTATATGAACCATTTCCATAAGCGCAGCAAATTCCATCTCCATAAGCGTCGGTAATGGTAAATGTATAATCACCAATAGCTAAACTTGAGAAAGTTTTGGTAATAGTTGAGCCATCTGGGTTTGATGAAGTATAACTAGCAGAATCAATAGTTGTTCCTGATGCATTTTTCAAAGTCCAGCCTGTTTCTTCTGGGTAGTTGTCAAAAGTAATTGACAGGTAAATATCTCCTGTTTGGCAATTTCCTGGAGGTGGTGGATTGCCACCATCATAGGCACTTCCCACACCAACTGCGTACCAAGCGTTTGTGGTTGCAATTTCTTCGGCACTTCCAGCTCCGTATAAATCTTTTGCAGCTTGTATAGCACCATTTCTGGCATCAATGTATTGTGAATTTGAATTCAAGTAAACAGTAAGGTTTCTATATGCAATAGCACCTGCTTTGTCCATTCCGATTCCCGTAACATTATAGCTGTCACCTTTATCGTTTGTGCCACTTTTACCTACGCTCAAAATATAATACCAAAAGTTTTGCACACCAGAGTTGGTGTGAACTCCACCAGAATCGCCTGAGCCTGAATACCAATATGTTCCTAAGTAAGTATCTGGATCACCATACGCATTAGGGTTGCTCATAGAACGAAGTGCGCCGCCGCTTCCGCCAGCACCAATATCATCACCCATTAGCCAGTCATTAGACCCAGATGCAAACTTTTCAATAGATTCACCAAAGATATCTGAGAATGATTCGTTCAAAGCTCCAGATTGATAGCTGTATACCAGATTTGCAGAATACTCTGTAACTCCATGGGTAATTTCGTGACCACAAATATCTAGAGAAACCAAAGGTCCATAATTTGAACCATCACCATCGCCATAAGTCATTCGGGTTCCATCCCAAAAAGCATTTACGTAATTATTGGAATAGCTAACGTAGGATTTAATAATGCCTCCTGTATTATTGTATGAATTTCTACCATATTTCTGAGAATAGTATTTATAAGTTTTCTCAGCCCCAAAATGAGCCTGAACCCCCGTTGGGTTTGAAGTAAAGTTTGTTGAATTGCTAGTAACATCAACCGCATTGTTATAGTTGGTGCTATTGTTCAAGTCAAACGTTTGGATTCCGCCACCGTCTGCAGTTTGGCGCAAGCGGTATGGACCAGATGCATTGTCTGCGGTAAAGGAAACATTTCCATTGTATAGGCTGGTTCCTGTAGCTGGCACATTAGCATCATGGATTCTTTTGTTTTCCATAATAAACTGACCGGTCTTGGCATCAATATACACATCAGCTCTGTAAAGAGGAGCTGTAGCATAAATGTCGAATTTATAGGCAAGTCGGTTTGTTTCAGAAATATTTTCAATGGCTGGAATAATTACCAACTCTCCAGTCGGTTTTTTATAATTATCAGCCAAAGCTGCTTCTGCAGCATTCTGCCACATATATTTTGAAGCGCCTACGTGGGAAATTGCACTGTTGAAGGCTTGCGAATTGCTAGCTGTTGGCGTTACATCGAAATCTTCTGCAATTGGGGAATAAGAAGAACTTAAAGTTTGTACTGTCCCTTCTTTACCGCTCAACGTAACAGTTGCAAACTCAACTTTAACACCTTTAAAGTATTGTTGCATTTTTTTATGTGTAAACCCTAAAGGATCTTGTTCTTGTTTTAATGTGGCGAAAGAAGTTTGTGGGGATGAATTTAAAACTTCTTTAAAAATTTGAGTGGAATTTTGAAGGGAATAAGATTGCGAAGCATCAAAAACTTTCAAGTTTGGTGGTTGCTTTACGTTTCTCTTTTCATCATTTTTGTTTTGTGCAGAAACAACTGCCGACAAACCAAAAATTGAAAATGAAAAAAGGTAAACGAATTTGTTAATTTTTCTCATAATAAATTAAGATTTAGTGAATAAAAATGTTTGTTGTTTTATTAAAAACACTTAAATGAACAAAATAAATCGATTAAACGAAATTATTTTCGATGAACTGCACTTAAAAATTATAGTCCACTTGATTGTCTTATCTTTGAAATGATGAAAAATGAGCCTTTATTATCAGTTGAAAAGCTTTCGGTATCCTTTGGAAATAAGAAGAGTAGCGTCGAAGTTGTACATTCTATTTCTTTTGATGTATTTGAAAATGAAATTTTAGGGATTGTAGGTGAGTCAGGTTCAGGCAAATCTGTTACTTCGCTTTCAATTATGGGTTTATTGCCGACAAAGCAAACGCAACTATCCGGAAATATTCTTTTTGAAGAAAAAAATCTGCTGAAAACGAATGAAAAAGAATTCCGAAAAATACGGGGGAAGGAGATAGCAATGATTTTTCAGGAACCAATGAGTGCGCTCAATCCTTCTTTAAAATGTGGCTTTCAGGTTGCCGAAATACTTCGTCTCCATTTAAAAATGAGCGCTTCCCAAGCCAAAAAGGAAGCTTTCTCTTTATTTGAAAAAGTAAAGCTGCCTCGTCCCAAAGAAATTTTCAACAGTTATCCGCACCAAATAAGTGGCGGTCAAATGCAACGGATAATGATTGCCATGGCAATTGCCTGCAAACCCAAGCTTCTTATTGCGGACGAACCCACCACAGCGCTTGATGTAACCGTTCAAAAGGAAATCATTTCTCTCTTAAAATTAATTCAAAAAGAAACAAAGATGGCGATGCTTTTCATATCGCACGATTTGAGTTTGGTTTCCGAAATTGCTGATAGAGTTCTGGTAATGTATAAAGGTGATATTGTTGAAAAGGCTACTACTTCAGAAATATTTAAAACTCCGAAGGCTGAATATACAAAAGCACTTTTGGCATCGCGGCCTTCATTAAATTTGCGTTTGGCAAAATTGCCTACCATTGCTTCCATTGCCGATAAAAGTTTTGAGTCACGGGAAGTAAAACCTGTGGAACGCGCTAAAAGACATAAGAGAATTTATACCCAAAAGCCTATTCTTGAAATTATCAACTTGGAAAAACAATATATCAGTAATGTGGGGATATTTGCGAAAAAAGAAATCGTAAAAGCTGTGGATGATGTTAGTTTTTCGGTTTTTGAAGGAGAGACTTTAGGGCTTGTTGGAGAATCGGGCTGTGGAAAATCTACTTTGGGGAAAACAATTCTTCAGCTTGAAAAAGCAACTTCGGGGAGCATAAAATATAGAGGAAAGGAACTTACAAAACTTTCCAAACGTGACATTAGAAATCTTCGGAAGGAAATACAGATTATTTTTCAAGATCCCTATTCATCGCTGAACCCACGTTTAATGATCGGACAAGCATTGATGGAACCAATGGAAGTTCACGGTTTGGCGAAAACGAAGAAAGAGCGAAAAGAAAGGGTTCTTTCCCTTTTGAAGAAAGTAGGGTTAGACGAAAGCTATTTTTACCGATATCCACATGAACTTTCCGGTGGACAACGTCAAAGGGTTGGAATTGCCCGAACCATTGCTGTGGAACCAAAATTGGTTATTTGTGACGAATCGGTTTCTGCTTTGGATATTTCGGTACAAGCGCAGGTTTTAAACTTGCTAAATGAACTGAAGAATGATTTTGGCTTTACCTATATATTTATATCACACGATTTGGCGGTGGTTAAATATATGGCAGACCAACTTTTGGTAATGAACAAAGGAAAAATCGAGGAATTGGGAGACGCGGATGAAATATACGAAAATCCACAAACAGAATATTCAAAAAAGCTTATTGAGGCAATTCCGAAGGGGATTTAAGAATGCTAAAAATAAAAAACCCGTTCTAACCTCACGAAGAACGGGTTTAATAGATTATCTGTGTTTATGACAGATTTGGGGCATAAACCATAAAAAAAGATCAGATCAATAAAAACACTTTCTTAAAAATGAAAAGCACATTAAGTAACAATTCTTTGGTGCTTTTAAATGATCTAATTACTTTTTCCATATGAGGTTAAGTCAGTAAGATTTGGGACTGCTAAGATGAATACTTTTTTTAATATAAAACGATAAAAGGCATATAAATTCGATGAAATGCACTATATTTTAACATTTTAACCTTTTTTCTTTGTTTTTTAACACAAAAAAACAATGGTTTACCTGATTTTTAAGAATCTAAAAATTGATTTTATATTAAAATTTCATCTCTTTAAAAGCTCTATTTGCGACTAAATCACCCTCAGTTACTTTTATGATTTCTTCAACAGAAACTTCTGGGACTTGCTCAAGAAGATGAAATTAACCATCTGTTATTTCGAAAACGACAAGGTTGTTTACTATTTTTTCAAGATTCACATTCATCTTTCAACACAAGGTTAATGTTTGGCCAGGTGCTATTCTGACAAATCAGTTTTTATTTTGGATATTTCGGTATAAGCACAGGTTTTAAACTTGCTAAATGAACTGAAGAATGATTTTGGCTTTACCTATATATTTATTGCACGATTTGGCTGTGGTTAAATATATGGCAGACCAACTTTTGGTATTGAATAAAGGAAAAATCGAGGAACTGGGAGACGCAGATGAAATATACGAGAATCCACAAACAGAATATTCAAAGAAATTTATTGAGGCAATTCGGAAGGGGATTTAAGAATGCTTAATAGAGAGAATATAAAAAACCCGTTCTAACCTCACGAAGAACGGGTTTAATAGATTATCTGTTTTAATGACAGATTTGGGGCATAAACAACCATAAAAAAGATTAGACCAATAAAAACACTTTCTTAAAAATGAAAAGCACATTTAGTAACAATTCTTTTGTGCTTTTAAATGATCTAATTACTTTTTCCATATGAGGTTAAGTTGGTAAGATTTGGGACTGCTAATATAGAAGCTTTTTTTACACAAAACGATAAAAGACATATATAATTCGATGAAATGCATTAATTTTTAACATTTATAAACTGTAACAATTGTGTTATATTTTTTAACAAAAAAAACTATTTTGAATATTAAATCATATGGTTTTTATAAATTTTAAAAAGATTGTAGGAGATTTTAAATTCTAAGAAATTTCAATCAATACTATTTTTATTACTATTTTCACTTTCAGGTTCCTTCAACAATTAAATCTCCCTCCGTAGCCTTCTGAATTTCTTCCACGGAAACCCTGGGGCTCGTTCCAAAAGTTGAAATTTTCCATTAATAACTTCCAAAACGGCAAGATTGGTAACTATTTTTTTTACACAGTTTACACCTGTAAGTGGCAAGCTACATTTTTAATAATTTAGATTCACCATCACGATTGGTATGCATCATTGCTACAATTATATTTTCTGCGGAAGCTACCAAATCCATAGCGCCTCCCATTCCTTTTACCATTTTTCCAGGGATTTTCCAATTGGCAATATCGCCATTTTGAGAAACTTCCATAGCCCCAAGTATGGTTAAATCAACATGCTGGCCGCGAATCATTCCAAAACTCATTGCTGAATCAAAAAAAGATGCACCTGGCAATGCAGTGATTGTTTGTTTCCCAGCATTAATCAAATCTGGATCTTCTTCACCTTCAAAGGGAAATGGGCCCATTCCCAAGATTCCGTTTTCGCTTTGAAATTCCACACTTATATCGTCTCGCACAAAATTGGCTACCAACGTTGGGATTCCAATTCCTAGATTTACATAATATCCATCCTTTACTTCTTTTGCAATTCGTTGTGCTATTTGTTCTTTTGAAAGTGCCATTAGTTTCTTTTTCTTACCGTTAGTTGCTCAATTCTCTTTTCATATTTTTCTCCTTGGAAAATTCTTTGAATGAATATTCCTGGAATATGAATTTGGTTTGGGTCCAATTCTCCAGCGGGAACCAATTCTTCTACTTCGGCAACGGTAATTTTTCCCGCACCACACATGGCAGGATTAAAATTTCTAGCAGTTCCTTTAAAAATTAAGATTTCCTGCTTCATCTCCTTTCCATGCTTTTACAAAGGAAAAATCCGCTTCAAAAGCTTTTTCCATCACGTACATTTTTCCGTGGAATTCGCGGGTTTCCTTTCCTTCAGCCACTTCGGTTCCGTAACCTGCAGGAGTATAAAATGCTGGAATTCCGCTTCGGGCTGCTTCACATCGTTGTGCCAAAGTTCCCTGTGGGATCAATTCCACCTCCATTTCGCCACTAAGCATTTGGCGTTCAAATTCAGCATTTTCGCCTACATAGGAAGAAATCATTTTTTTTATTTGATGTTTTTTCAGCAAAAGGCCAAGCCCAAAATCATCCACTCCTGCATTGTTGGAAATACACGTTACTCCTTTATGTTCTTCCGAACCAATTCTGAAATAATATTTTCGGGAATCCACAAAGACCAAAACCCCCAAGCATAAAAGTCATTCCGTCTTTAATGCCTTCACAGGCTTCACGAACGTTTGAAACTGTTTTTTTTATCATTTTTTAAATTTTCTGAAAATTACAAAATTTCAATCTATAAAAAAACCTCACAGTCTTCAAAAACTTGTGAGGTTTGCATATCTAAAAAAGTGTTTCTATTAAAAATCAAATTCATCCGAATTTCCTCAACATCAGGATTTCCTTCGCGCCATTTGGAACAATCAGTTTCAATGGAAAGATTTTCGGGTCGTTTGAAGTTTCCCGTTGAAACATCCAAATCCTTATCGGCATAACATCTCTTCATATACATTCCCCAAATAGGCAATGCCATTGTAGCTCCCTGTCCATAAGCGGTTGATCCAAAATGCGTAGCGCGGTCGTCGCCACCTACCCAAACGCCTGTAACCAAATTTGGAACCATACCCATAAACCAACCATCACTATTGTTTTGTGTTGTTCCTGTTTTACCTGCAATAGGATTTGTGAAATTCGTATGGATATCCAGTTACTGCATTTCTTATAAATTGGATGAATTTACTGCCCAAGTTCCTCTCAATCGGGCACCGGAACCAGACTGCGTAACGCCTTCCATTAAACTTACTGTTACGTAGGCAGTTTCCTTGCTGATAACATCTTTGGTTTTTGGAACGTTTTGATAAAGAACCGTTCCGTTTTTATCCTCAATTCTTTGGATTAAATATAGGTTCAACGTAAACCCCTTCATTTGCAAAAGTGCTATACGCACCAACCATTTCATAAACCGAAACATCTGGTGTTCCAAGAGCTATTGATGGCACTGCAGGAATATTATCAGTATTCAACACCCATCTTTTTTACCAAATCAATTACTGGTTCTGGGCCTACACGGTCTATCAATCGTGCGGTAATTGTGTTTATAGAATTTGCCAATGCATATTTTAAGGTAACCATCCCGCCATAACTGTCACCGGCATTTTTTGGAGTCCAGGGTTTTGATAGATTCCATATCTTCCCAGCTGGGATGGTATAAATGGTGTTTGGAAATGTATCACAAGGCGACATATGCATTTGGTCTATAGCAGTGGCATAAACAAAAGGTTTAAAGGTAGAACCTATTTGGCGCCTTCCCGTCTTTACCATATCATATTTAAAATGTTTATAATCTATTCCCCCTACCCAAGCTTTTACTTCGCCTGTCTGTGGGGTCATGGACATCATTGCCGCCTGCAAGAAATGATTTGTGATAACGGATGGAATCCATCGGGGTCATTATAGTATCAATCTCACCTTTCCATGAAAAAACACGCATTGGCACTTTCTTTATTGAAGCTTTCTATAATTTCCTCTTCGTCCTTTCCCTGTTTTTTCATTTCACGCCAACGATCGCTTTTGCGCATGGCACGGTTTAAAATTCTCGTCGTTTCTTCTTCCGTAATATCACGGAAAGGCGCTGTTTTGTTTTTTTTGTTTTGTTCGTCAAATGCTTCTTGCAGATGTGCCATATGTTTTTTTACAGCTTCTTCTGCATATTCCTGCATTTTGCTGTCAATGGTAACATATACTTTTAATCCATCCTGATAAATATTGTATTTGCTGCCATCTGGTTTTGGATGTTCCTTTATCCAATTTTCCATAAAGTTACGTGCATATTCTCTGAAATAAGTAGCGCTTCCTTCATCATGCCCTTGTGGGGTAAATTTTAAATTTAAAGGAAGGGCTTGAAGCGAATCCATCACTTTTTCTGAAATATAATCGTATTTCTCCATTTGCGCCAACACCACATTTCTTCGGTTTCGCGTACCAGTTCTGGTCTTCGGACTGGGATTATAAAGAGAAGAATTTTTAAACATTCCAACCAACATTGCAGACTTCTGCAGTGGTCAAGTTCGGAAGGAGGTTTGTCAAAATAAATATTTGCGGCACTCTCAATACCAACAGCTTGGTTTAAAAAATCGTATTCATTGAAATACATGGTGATTATTTCTTCTTTTGTATACCGGCGTTCCAAACGGGTGGCAATAATCCATTCTTTTATTTTTTGAAGAACTCGTTCTAATTTGTTTCGATGCACTTGTCGGTAAAAAATAATTTTGCCAATTGTTGGGTAATGGTACTTGCACCACCTCGGGTTCCCAAAAATGCAACTGCGCGTAATGGTTCCTTTGCCGTCAATACCGGAATGCTCATAAAAACGAGCATCTTCGGTGGCAACTAATGCATTTACCAAATGGTCTGGCAATGCTTCAAAAGGAACAGGGGTTCTGTTTTCCTTATAAAATTTTCCAATAGTTTTTCCATCTGAAGAAATTATTTCAGTAGCGAGATTTTTTTCAGGGTTTTCAAGGCTGGTTTCATCTGGAAGACTTCCAAAGACACCCCAGGAAGCCAATAGAAAAAACAAAATTACCACGAGTATAAACCCTGCAAAATAGTTTCCAAAATGTTTTGATATGATGGCGTACATCATTCTGTTTTTTCTTTTTTGGGGCCTGCTTTTTTTGTTGCCATATTTTTTATTGTTTGGTGGCTTCTTCAACACTGAAACCAACATCTGTAATGCCTTCGAGTTTTGTAACGCCTTCCACTTCGCCATTATTGCGCATTGCTTGGGCTATGTCTATGGTATAATTTCCTTCTTCAAAAAACTGAACGTGTTCTTTGTACCATAAGTTTGTTTTCCTTTATGTCGCCAATTCCCTGACCCATCCACGACCCGTCTGGATTTGCCATTCGGTATTCAATGTATCGGTAACTGTTTTTCCGTGGGGAAAATTCATGGAAACGATCAAAAATATATTGTTGTACTTATATTCATTGGTGTTTCTGATGTTTAAAAACAAATTGTATTTTTTAAGCGAATCCATCTGGGAAGTTTGAACTCTACCATTTCATCGGCACCCCAATGCCATCCATGGCATCTTGTTTCACTGAAAACCGTATTTGATTCGCAAGAAACAAACATCCCAGTTAACAAAAAAAGTACCAATAACTTATTCATTTTTTTTGGGCTTTCGATTTCTGTTTTTATTTCGCTGTCGGTTTTTTAGATTTGCCCTTGGATTATTTTTGGAACATTTCCAGCGTAGCTTCAACTTTGCTTTTTTCGCTTTTATTTCGCTTTTTACCTTTTTGTTTTGGCTGGTCAAAACGTGTTAAACTATCTTGGCCAACAACATTGCTGAAAGGTTCTTTTTCTGTTTTAGGTGCTTCAACTATAAATTCTTCAAGCGCCAATCGGTTTTTTACCTTTTTTGTTCAGTTCTATAATTTCATTGGCTTTTTCGGCGGTCAGTTCGTGCCAATTCATCCATTCCTTTTCATAAGCATACCAAAGCAAACCTTTAAAAATATCTATTTTTTGGCAAGCGGCGTTCCTTTTTCAGTTTGAAGTTTTATTTCTGTATTCGGAAAACTTTTCCAAAGCATCCAAATAAGTATCCAATTCATAATTCAAACAACATTTTAACTTTCCACATTGTCCAGCAAGTTTTTGGGATTCAATGAAAGTTGCTGATAGCGCGCCGCGGAAGTATTCACAGAACGAAAATCTGTCAACCAAGTTGAACAACATAGCTCACGACCACAAGATGCCAATACCACCCAAACGTGCAGCTTCCTGACGAAAACCAACTTGTTTCATTTCAATACGTGTTTTGAAAGTTCGCGCAAATTCCTTTATCAGTTCACGAAAATCTACGCGTTCTTCAGCAGTGTAATAAAAAATAACTTTTGAAGCATCACCCTGAAATTCAACATCGCTAATCTTCATTTGCAGATCCATGGCGGATGGCAATTTCGCGGGAACGTTTTTGAACATCTGCCTCTTTATCTCGAACGCCTTGCCAAATATCTATGTCTTTTTGTGAAGCTTTTCGGTAAATTTTTGGAATGCTTCAATTTTTGTGGGATACTTTTTTCTTCTTCATTTGAACCCGAACCAATTCTCCGGTAAGGTTACCATGCCAATATCGTGGCCCGGTGATGCTTCGCGTAGCAACAATATCTCCAATACTTAAGGGTAAGATTTTCGGGATTTTGGAAGAATTCTTTTCTTCCGTTTTTAAAACGTACTTCCACCGCATTGAATGGTTCCTATTCCGCAGGAAGTCGACATATTTGAAAGCCAGTCAAACACCGTAAGTTTGTTGCAGCCATCGGTTCCGCAAGTACCATTGTTCTTGCATCCCTTTGGCTGTCCGTTGGCGCCTGTGGCACAGCTGGTACAGCCCATATATTTTATATATATAGCCCTTTTCTAAAATGAAGAGGGACGAAAATTAAACAAATAATTTAATCAGTAAAGATACCAATAAAATTTACGATTCGGATTTACGATTTTAGATTTTTGAAGTCCTCCCTGAACTTCAAAGGAGGACGATAACATTCATTCCCTCTTTGGAAGGGCTGAGGAGAATTTATTTTTTAAACTTCAATTTTTCTGACCTCCCTTTTTTAAAAATTTTGTTGCTGTTCGGGATGCCTTGGCGAAGTCTTTTCTGTTCTTCTTCGGGCAAGTGAATTATTTCAATACATTCTTCAGAACAACAATTTTCCATTTCTACTGCGCATTTTTCACATTGAATGAAAAGCAAATGGCAAGCTTCGTTGGCACAATTGGTATGCGTGTCACAAGGTTCACCGCATTGGTGGCAATGGCTAATAACATCTTCAGTAATCCGTTCGCCACGACGATGGTCAAAAACAAAATTTTTTCCGATGAATTTATTTTCCAAACCTTGGTTTTCAACTTGTCGCGCATATTCAATAATCCCGCCTTCCAGCTGAAACACATTTTTAAACCCTTTGTGTTTGTAATAAGCACTGGCTTTTTCGCAACGAATTCCGCCTGTGCAGTACATCACCAGTTTTTTGTCCTCTTTATGGTCTTTTAAATCTTCTTCAATAATATCCAATGAATCGCGAAAGGTATCCACATCTGGTGTGACAGCGTTTTTAAAATGACCAATTTCGCTTTCGTAATGGTTTCGCATATCTACCAAAACCACGTTTGGATCTTCAATCAGTTCGTTGAATTTCAGGGCATCCACGTGAATTCCTTTGTTGGTAACATCGAAGGTTTCATCATTCAAGCCATCGGCAACAATTTTATCGCGCACTTTTACTTTCAGTTTTAGGAAAGATTTTAAATCCTGCTCAATGGCAATATTGAAGCGAACGTCTTTCAGAAAATAAATCCCATCCAAAAATTCCTTGAATTCCTTAAAACGTTTTGCAGGAACGGAAAGTTGGGCGTTGATGCCTTCGTGGGCAACATAAATACGGCCCAAGACATCCTGCTCATGCCAAGCAATAAAAAATGATTTCTGAAAAGATGCGGATTGCCAATTTTGGCATATTGATAAAAAGAAAGGGTAAGCCGTTCCTCGCCGGCCTGTTCCAAAAGTGTTTCCCTTTCTTTTGCACTTAATTTATTGTACAGTTGCATGCTATACTTTTTTAGGTGAAAAGAATTGATTTTAATAGATTCTGCGAAATTAATCATTATATTTATTGTTAACAAAAATCCTTTCTCCCTAGATTTTTACTTTTGTCCTAAGCACAAAGAAATAGTATCTTAGCTACTTAAATTTCTATCATTAAACACACTGAAAATGAGCAATGAAAAAGACGCAAAACTAAAAGCATTAAAGCTTACTCTTGATAAACTTGACAAAACCTACGGCAAGGGAACCGTAATGAAAATGGGCGACAGCGCCGTGGAAGATGTAGATGTTATTCCAACCGGCTCACTTGGCTTGGATGTTGCTCTTGGCGTTGGCGGTTATCCTCGCGGAAGGGTAATTGAAATATACGGCCCGGAATCTTCGGGTAAAACAACCTTAACACTGCATGCCATGGCAGAAGCACAGAAAAAAGGTGGAATTGCAGCCTTTATAGATGCGGAACATGCGTTTGATCGTGGCTATGCCGAAAAACTTGGCGTTGATATTGAAAACCTTATTATTTCACAACCCGACAATGGCGAACAAGCTTTGGAAATTGCCGATAATCTAATTAGAAGTGGCGCGATTGATATTGTGGTTATTGACTCTGTTGCAGCATTAACGCCAAAAAGTGAAATAGAAGGCGAAATGGGAGACAGCAAAATGGGGCTTCACGCTCGTTTGATGAGCCAAGCACTTCGAAAACTTACAGGTTCAATCAGCAAAACAAAATGTACCGTAATCTTCATTAATCAATTGCGTGAAAAAATTGGCGTGATGTTCGGAAACCCAGAAACTACAACAGGTGGAAATGCCTTAAAATTCTATGCTTCCGTGCGGTTGGACATTCGCCGTTCCACACAAATTAAAGACACCAACAGCAACGCAATGGGGAACAAAACCCGCGTAAAAGTGGTAAAAAATAAAGTGGCGCCACCTTTCAAACAAGTGGAATTCGACATTATGTATGGCGAAGGAATTTCCAAAGTTGGTGAAATCATTGACCTAGGGGTTGATTTTGAAATCATTAAAAAAGCTGGGTCATGGTTCAGCTACGATGATACCAAACTTGGGCAAGGCCGCGATGCGGTAAAAGCACTTCTTTTGGATAATCCAGAATTAATGGACGAACTGGAAAAGAAAATTAAGGACGCTATAGCGGCAATAAGTAAATAATTTTTCACCAAACCACGCAACCCTTTTGATACACTGGTATCTACAGAATGTAGGAACCTTGATTATTACGGTTGCCCTCTAAAATAAAGAGGTAATTACAACAAAACAATAATTCACGGTACCGCATTTGACTTTAGACGAGCTCATCATACAATGTAAGAAGCAGGATGCAAAGGCGCAGGGCGAATTGTACACACAATACAATAGAATTTTATTCGCCATTTGTCTTCGATATTCACCAAATTATGCAGAAGCAGAAGACAATTTGCAAGATGCGTTTCTTACTATTTTTAAAAAAGTTGAGCAGTATAACGGCAAAGGTTCTTTTGAAGGTTGGATGAAACGGGTAACCGTGAACACCGTTCTTCAGAAATATCGAAAAAAGCGCACCTTTGAAATTGTTGATGAAGGACAGATTGAAGATGAGGAAGAAGATACTGAAATTGAAAGTGAAGAAATTCCACTGGATTTTCTGCTGAAAATTGTGCAGGAGCTTCCAGATAGGTACCGAATGGTTTTCAGTATGTACGTGATGGATGGCTATCAACATAAAGAGATAGCAGAAATGTTAGGAATCAGCGATGGAACATCTAAATCAAATCTGGCACGTGCCAGAATGATTTTAAAAAATAAAATTGAAGAGTATAATGCAAAAAATAACACTTAAAAGCATTATTTGATTTGTTTAGATTAAACAAAAGAACCCCTGCTTTTTGCGGGGGATTTTCACAATGAAAGAAAAGAAAAACATAGACAACATTTTCAACGAAGGCTTCAAAAATTTTGAAGCCACTCCTTCGCCGCGCGTTTGGGAAAATATCCAAGCCCAGCTTAACAAGGAGAAAAAAGACCGCAAGGTTATTCCGCTTTGGATAAAACTTGGCGGTGTTGCCGCATTAATTGCCCTGTTGCTTTCTGTAGGAAACTGGGTTTACAATCCTTCCGATGTTGGAACGCCTTCCATTAGCGACGAAAATGTTATAAAAACAGAAAAGAAACTACAGGAGAAAAATTCTGAAATAATAAAAGAAGCAAATGAAATGCAAGTTGCTTCGGAAGAAAAAACACTTCAGAATGAATCAACGCAGAATTTAGATAATTCAGCCGATAATTCTTCAAAAATTAAAGGCGAAACAGAATCTTCAAATAAAGGTCTGATTAATTCTTCCGAAAAAACAGACCGCACTGCGATTGCTTCAAATGATTCTGAAAAGAACAATTCGAAAGAGAAAGCAAATTCTATGAATGATTTCCTAGAAAAAAACATTTCAACAAATAATTTGAAGGAAGGAGTCGCAACTTCAAAAAATTCTTCAGAAAAAATAAATTCTGATAAAAAAGGAAAAGAAGGCAAAGAAAATCTTATAAAAAGAGACGAAAATCTTTTCGACGCCAAAAAAGAAGGTATTGTTGTTAACGAGAAAACCACAGAAGACACTGCTGAAAAAAGTTTAGTAAAAACAGAAACGGAAGTAGCGCAGGAGTCCCAAAACAAAAAATCAATCTTTGATGCTATTGCCGAAGAAAAAGAGGATATAGATTCGGAAAAAACAAAAAAACAAAAACCCGAACACCGCTGGAATGTAGCTCCAAATGTAGCTCCGGTATATTATAGCAGTCTTGGCAACGGCTCTTCCATAGATCCAAGTTTTGCCGATAATCCACAAAAAGGCGATGTTAATATGAGTTACGGTGTACAAGTTAGCTATGCTCTAAACAAACGTTTAAGCGTTAGAACTGGAGTTAATAATGTAGATTTAAGTTATAGTACTACAGGTATCGAAGTGGGCACAGGGCCTGTTGCCCTGGCTTTAAGCTCTGTTGATTATGGAGCAAGACAAGTTGTTGTTACCGCAGCAGATAAAGGCTCATTTGCAAATGCCACTCCTTCGAATGGGTTTGGAGATATTACTCCCAAATCAACCCAGGGAGACGCAAGACTTATTCAAAATTTAAATTATTACGAAGTGCCCGTAGAGCTTAAATATGCTGTCATCAACAACAAGTTTGGCGTAAATGTAATTGGAGGCTTAAGTACTTTGTTCTTGGGAAATAATGAAATTTCAGTGAAAGCAGATAATTTTAATACTGTGTTGGGAGACGCCAATAATCTTTCCACGGTAAGTTTTTCAACTAACGTCGGGCTGGGACTGGACTATAAACTGTCCAAGAAATTTACGTTTAATATTGAGCCAATGTTTAAATACCAGCTCAACCCCTATACCGATTCTTCTGTAGACTTTAAACCTTATTATTTGGGGGTTTACAGTGGATTGAGTTTCAAATTTTAGGTTAGTTTTTAGTTGGATGTGTTTGATATACTTCAAACAAATGATTGCAAAAAACCGTTCTTCGCCATAGGACGGTTTTTTATTTATACATGATTCCGAAAATAATTTTAAACTGTTGGATTTAGCAATTCATCCAGAATCACATCCCTTGTTTCTTTTTTCAATTCTTTCCTATTGTCCAAAGTCAATTTTTCTGTGGAAATAAGCTTATGAACTCTTACCCGCATTTTGCCAGGGCCCCCTATAAAAAATGAATACGGAAAACGTTTTTTATTATCGTGAAAAGTCATTGGTGCAATAGGGATTTGATGTTCAATGGAAAGTCGGAAAGCGCCATCCTTAAATTCATCCAACAAAAGTGAAAGATCATCCGGCACACCACCTTCGGGAAAAATACATACGCTTAAACCTTCGTTCAAACGGATTTCCGCTCTTCGAAAAGCTTCCACACGACTTTTTGTGTTTCCGCGATCTACCAAAATACAGGTGCGTTTATAAATATACCCGAATAGCGGAATCTTTGCCAATTCCTTTTTTCCAACAAAAACGAAAGGATTTTTAGTTGCGTGAAACATCAACATAATATCCGTCATTGAGGTGTGGTTGGCAACGAACATATAACTTTTCCCTTTTTCATATTTTACGTCGCGTTTTATAACCGGATAACATCCAATGCCATAAATTACTAATATTGACCAAGTTCTCGCAACCTTAAAAAAGAAAGGATACCAAGAATGCTTAAGAATACTTATGAGCAGAAATGGAAAAAGTAGAATAGTAAATAAAGCTATAATTAAATAGAACCAAATACGGTAGAATGCTGCAAAGATTTGTTTAAAAACTTTCATCGAGGTTCAAAAGTAACGATTTGAACGATGCAAATAAATCAAAAAAAGTACCTTTGCTGAAATTTTTTAAAACAATGTCCAGAATACTCACAGGAATACAAAGTACCGGCACGCCACATCTCGGAAATCTATTAGGCGCAATCGTTCCCGCCATTGAAATGGCCAACAACCTTAAAAACGATTCCTTCCTTTTTATTGCAGATATGCACTCATTGACCCAGATAAAAAATGCCGAAACCCTTCGCACAAATACCTACAGTGTTGCCGCAACTTGGTTAGCGTTTGGGCTGGACATTGAACGTGCGGTATTCTACCGTCAAAGCGATGTGCCTCAAACGGCTGAGCTTTCTTGGTATTTAAGCTGTTTTTTTCCATTCCAAAGATTGACACTGGCGCATTCCTTTAAGGATAAAGCGGACCGATTGGAAGATGTAAATGCAGGACTTTTTACGTATCCAATGCTTATGGCTGCGGATATACTTTTATATGATGCCGAAATTGTTCCCGTTGGAAAAGACCAAATGCAGCATATAGAAATAACACGCGATGTTGCCTCACGTTTTCACTCACAGATGGGTGAAACATTTGTAATGCCTGTTGGAAAAGTACAGAAAGAAACTATGTACATTCCTGGTACCGATGGCGCCAAAATGAGTAAATCCAAAGGAAACATCATCAATATATTTTTGGCCGACAAACAACTTCGAAAGCAGATTATGGGTATTGAAACCGACAGTACGCCAATGGAAGAACCAAAAAATCCAGATACATGCAATGTTTTTGCACTTTATAAAATATTGGGTTCTAAAGAAGAAGTTGCGCAGATGCGAAAAAACTACGAAGGAGGAAATTATGGCTATGGCCATGCCAAGCAAGCATTGTTTGAATTGATCCTCGAAAAATTTTCGGAAGAGCGCATTCGTTATAATTATTTTATGGAAAATCTTCCTGAAATAGACGCTGCTTTAACTACTGGTGCTGAAAAGGCTCGAAAAGTTGCTGATGAGGTTTTGAAAAGAGTGCGCGAGAAAGTTGGTTATTAAACCAATTGAAATAATTTTCCGGGTAATGGGCGCACTACGCCCTTCAATTCCATATTCATCAATATGCGAGCAGCTTTATAAGCTGGAATTTTACATTCCAAAGCTATAACGTCTAAAAGTTCTTTTTCCTTTTCTTTCAAAAATCTTAAAACTTCTTTTTCTTCATCGTTTAGTTCAACGAAGAGTTGGGTTTGCTTTGGCTTTTTATTTTCCTTTAGTTCCCAACCCAACATATAAATTATATCTGCGGCACTAGTAAGCAATTGCGCTTTTTGCTGCTTTATTAAATTGTTACAACCACGACTTTGGCTGTCAGTTGCCCTTCCAGGAACCGCAAAAACTTCGCGGTTGTATGAATTTGCAATATCTGCAGTAACCAAACTTCCGCCTTTTTCTGCTGATTCTATAACAATGGTTGCTTCGGAAAGTCCTGCAATAATTCGATTTCTTTTTAAAAAATTATTTCTATCAAAAGAGTCACTGCTCCAAAATTCAGTAATGAAGCCTCCGTTCTGCTCAATTTTTTGAATATATTTTTTATGGTCTTTTGGATACATTTGGTTTAGTCCATGCGCCAAACAGGCAATATTCTGCAAATTATTTTCAATTGCAGCTTTATGTGCGCAAATGTCAACTCCATATGCCAAACCTGAAACAATCACAGGATTTAGCGGTGTAATTTCCTCAATTAAATTTTGGCAAAAAGCGTTGCCGTAACTCGTGATTTTACGGGTACCGACGATACTGATTATTTTCTTTCCTACTAAATCTATATTTCCGCGATGAAAAAAAAGGATGGGTCCGTCCAAGCAATGTTTCAGTTTTTCGGGAAAGGTTTTGTCTTTGAAATAGCTATATTCAATATTGTTTTCTTCAATAAACTTTAATTCTGCATCGGCTTCTTCCAATTGTTTTTTCAGATTTATTTCCTTCAACCGCAGAAATCCAATACCGTCAATCTTGGCAAGATTTCTTTTTTTTTCGGTGAAAATTGCCTCAGCAGAACCCATTTTCCGAAGCAATTTTTTCGCTGAAATATCCCCTAAGTTCGGAATGCGCTGTAAAGCAAGCGTATAACGCAGTTCGTTTTGTGAAAGCATATTTTCGAAATTAAAATCGGGGAGGAACATTAAAAATACAAATTTTTAAGTTGTTAATAAATTACCAAAACAAAAATTGGATTACTTTCAAAAAAGGCTAATTTTGTTAATATGCAACTTACTACCTACATAGCTGACCTGCTTTACCGATATGAATGTGTGATTATTCCTGGGTTTGGAGCTTTTCTTACGCGTTATAAATCTGCGCATATTGACGATTCCACAAACACCTTCAATCCGCCTTCCAAAATTGTTTCTTTTAACAAACAATTGCAGGCCAATGACGGTTTGTTTGCAAATTATGTGGCATCTGTGGAGAAGTGTAGTTATGAAACCGCGTTGCAAAAAATAAGAAATTTCACTGCTGAAATTTCAACAACCCTTTCAGAAGGGAAAACCATTTCATTTAAAAACATAGGTGAATTTTCGCTGAACGGAGAAAAATCGCTTCAGTTTGAACCTTTGAAACAGCAAAATTATAGCACTTCCTCTTTTGGACTTTCTTCTTTTGTTTCCCCAAAAATAAGCCGAGAGGTTTACAAAGAAACCGTTGAAGCTTTGGAAGAAAAAGCCCCAATATTATTTACCCCAGAAAGAAGGGAAGCCAAGCCCTATCTTAAATATGCTGCAATTGCAGTTATTGCTTTGTCTGCAATTGGTTTTGGAAGCTTGAAGCTTTACGAAAGCCAGGTTCAGAAATTCAATTATGCTGAAAGGCAAAAAGCCAATTCATTGGTCGAAAACCAAATACAGGAAGCCACTTTTGTAATTGAAAATCCACTTCCAGTACTTAGTTTGCAACTCCCGAAGCACACAGGAATGTACCATATTGTTGCGGGAGCTTACCGAGAGGAAGAAAACGCAGATAAAAAATTGGAACAACTTCGCAATAAAGGTTTTTCACCTTTAAAAATGGAACCTACTCGTTACGGTCTTCACCAAGTTTTGTACGCAAGTTTTGAAGATAGAATAGAAGCTCTAAAAAAACTTCGCGAAATCCAAAGAGCTGAAAATGCAGATGCTTGGCTGTTGGTGCAGGATATTGAGTAGTCAATCTGTTTTGTAAATAGCTTACTTTACTTTCCTGTTTTTTCTCATTTCATTTTATCAACTTCGGTATCTTTGCAAAAAAAAATCTGATGCAATCCAAAACACCCAAAAATTCGTTGACTATTTATACTGATATGGTTCTTCCCAGCGAAACAAACCCTATAGGAAATATGTTTGGCGGGGAACTACTGGCCAGAATGGATCGTGCTGCTAGTATTGCTGCACGCCGACACAGTAGAAGAATTGTGGTTACCGCTTCTGTAAACCACGTGGCATTCAACAAAATGATTCCATTGGGAAGTGTAGTGACGGTTGAGGCAAAGGTTTCACGTGCGTTTAGCAGTTCTATGGAAGTGTATATGGACGTTTATATTGAAGACCGCGAAAGTGGCGAAAGAAGCCTTTCCAACGAAGCCATTTATACTTTTGTCGCCGTAGATGAAATGGGCAATCCTGTGCGTGTTCCCGAGCTTGTTCCGGAAACCGAAATTGAAAAGTCTCGATTTGTTGCAGCACTCCGTCGCAAACAACTTAGTTTGGTTCTGGCTGGAAAAATGAAGCCCAAAGAAGCTACTGAACTAAAGGCTTTGTTTCAATAATATCCTTGTTTTATTTCTAAATTATTGATTTACTGTTTCTTCCAAAGAGAGCGGATTGTGTTAAATTTTCTGTTTTTTGTTTTGAAATGACTTATTTATGGATTCAAATAAATATATTTGAGAAGATCTGATGGTATTTTATGCCGTTTTTTTTAATCCATAACCCAAATAAAATAAATTAGTCATGGCAAAAATTACCTTCTTTAAAATTAAAAGCTTTTCTTTTTTGGTGCTTCTGTTTGTTTTTTCACTAACGTTTGCCCAAAATTCTAATGACATTCGTTTTCAGAATGAAACCTATGAAATGCCTGAAAACATCGATACTTTTCAATGGAACCAAATGCCTGAATCAGCTAGATTAAACAATGGTTATGTGGGTTGGATTCAATTTTATGAAACTCCTACACAACAGGTTCAGGATTTGTTCAAACAAAATAACCTAGAGTTATTAGAGTATATTCCACAGCGTACTTATCTTTTTTATTTTCCAGAGAATACTTCAATCCAGTTGCTAAAAAACAACGGTGTGCGCACTATTGTTCCCGTTGATGGCGGAGCGAAGCTTTCAGCAAAATTAAAAAGTGGCGATTATGATTATTGGGCAATGGATGGAGACAATATTTTGGTAACACTTCAATACCATAAAAATGTTACAGACACTTATGCAATTAACGAGTTAGGACGCCAACAAATTGTCGTGAAGCAAAATTATAAGGAACAAAATATGTTAGATCTTTCCATACCAAATAATTGCTTGGAAACACTTTCCAACCTTCCTTTTGTTAAATGGGTTGATCTTGTGGTAGCACCTGCTGTGCCTGATGATACCAGAGGAAGAAGTCTTCACAGAGCGAATAGTTTGGATACACAAACTGGGGCTGGTAGAAATTATACTGGTGAAGGAGTTGGCGTAATGGTTCGCGATGACGGACGCGTGGGACCACATATTGATTTTGAAGGAAGATTAACAAACCTTACCAATATTGCAAACCAATCTCACGGCGATGGCGTTGCTGGAATTATGGCAGGCGCAGGAAATTTGATTCCGTCAAACCGTGGAATGGCTGCAGGTGCAGATGTGTATGTAGTTAACTATCAAAGCAATTTTTTGGACACCTCAACCCTTAATTTAATTAATGACGGCACTGTTCAAATAACGAACTCTTCCTATAGCAACGGCTGTAACGATGGCTATACAAGCATTACGCGAACTGTAGATCAACAAACACTGGACACGCCAACATTACTTCATGTTTTTTCTGCAGGAAATTCAAACGGAAGCAATTGTGGTTATGGAGCAGGAAGCCAGTGGGGAAATATTACTGGAGGCCACAAACAAGGTAAAAACGTGATTGCAACCGCAAATGTATTTTTTGACGGATCTTTGGTAGGCTCTAGTAGCCGAGGCCCAGCACACGATGGAAGAATAAAGCCAGACATTGCCGCAAACGGCCAAAATCAAATCTCGACGAATGAAAACAATACCTATCAAACCTTTGGAGGTACATCTGGAGCAGCTCCGGGCATTGCGGGAATCTCGGCACAACTTTATCAAGCCTATGGAGATTTGAACGGAGGTGATTTTCCTCCTTCAGCCTTAATAAAAGCAACACTTTTGAATACTGCCAATGAAGCAGGAAATATAGGGCCAGATTACAAGTTTGGTTGGGGAATAGTAAATGCACTTCAGGCCGTTAAACTTATTGAAGACGGCCGTTATCTTTCTGACGAAGTTACACAAGGTAATACAAACACGCACACCATCAATGTTCCCGCTGGAACTACACAAGTTCGTTTTATGGTCTATTGGAGCGATGAGGCAGCAACTCCCGGAGCAGATCCGGCTTTGGTGAACGATTTGGATTTGGTTGTAACCGATCCTTCAAGCAATACGTATGAACCTTGGATTCTTGATCCAACACCAGACCCTATTACACTTAACAATCCCGCTACCAACGGCCCAGACCATTTAAATAATATGGAGCAAGTGTTAATTAACGATCCTGCCGCAGGTAATTATGATATTGACATTACTGGTTTCAATGTACCAGTGGGGCCACAGGAATATTATATTGTCTATGAACTTATTTCTGATCATGTTGTAATGACCTATCCTAACGGAGGCGAGCATTTTCAGCCGTTTATTGCAGAAACGCTTCATTGGGATGAAGTGAATACAACAGATGATTTTGTTTTAGAATATTCCAACAACAATGGAAATAGCTGGAACAACATAGCAACCGTGCCTAATGATACTCACTTTTACACTTGGAGCGTTCCAGATGATGTAGGGGGAAATATGCTTTTAAGAGTAACCAGTGGCTCCTACCAAGATGTCAGCGACGAGGTATTCAATATTGCCAGAAGTCCGCTTGTAATTAATGTTACCCAAGTTTGTGAAGATTCTGCCAGTTTTGAGTGGGGTGAAATAGGTGGTGCTGATTCTTACGATTTGTACATTTTGGGCGAAAAATATATGGAAGTAGTCGCTACTTCAGACACCAATTCTATAACAATCCCAATTACTAATCCCGATGATCCTATGTGGTTCGCTGTAAGTGCCAAAAATGATGCAGAAGGATGGGAAGGAGAACGAAACCGAGCTAAGTTTTATGCAGGAGGTATTTTGGATTGTGTATTGGGGATTACAGACAACACAATTAGCGATGACGTAGCACTATATCCAAACCCAACAACAAACGAAGTATTTATTAGTATTTCAGATAAAACTTTCAATAGTTTTGATGTTACTATTGCAAACAGTTTGGGTCAAATTTTAGAGCGTAGGACAAATATTGACAACGCATCCAAAACATCGCTAAATGTTTCAAGCTATGCCTCCGGAATATATTTTATAACTATAAAAGCAGGAGAAAGTATTACAACCAAAAAATTGGTGGTACAATAAATTCTTGAAAATTCTTAATTAAAAAAGGGAGCCGAAGCGGCTCCCTTTTTTTTACATTCTATATATCCAGTCCGCGGGATTGATTTTTGTTTTGTTTTGATAAATATAAAATTTCAAAACTGTTTTTCCTTCTGTTGGACTTTTTGCCACTGTTCCTATATTTTGTTTGGTAGAAACCTTATCTCCGGTTTTCACTGAAACGGTAGCTAAGTTACTATATACAGAAATATAATCTCCATGCTGGATAAGAACAACTTTGTTCGCCCCTTTAATAACTTGAATTGATAATACCTGTCCTTCAAAAACAGCACGCACAGCCGCATTATCTGCGGTGGCTATTTCCACGCCACTGCTATTTGTAGTAACATTAGGAAATTGCGGATGTTGGTGGGTTCCAAAGCTTTTTACAACCATTCCTTTTTCAACTGGCCAGGGTAATTTCCCTTTATTGCTTGTAAAGCTGGCCGCAAGGGCTTTATCTTCAGCCGTCATTGCAAATTCTTCCGTAGAGGCCGGCTTGGTTATAACATTTTTGGTAGTATTAGTGTTTGTGGTTGGGTTGTTGTTCGCGTTTGCTTTTGCTTCTGCAAGCGCTTTTTCCCTAGCTATCCTGTTTGCCTCTTCAATTGCCGCTTTTATCAAAGCATCTATCTGTCTGTCTATTTCGTCTGCCTGTTTTTGTTTGGCCTTTATTTGTGTGGTAAATTTGCTTTCGTCCTTTTTCAGCGTTGCCACTAATGCTTGCTGATCTTTTCGTTCTTCTGTCAATCTGTTTTTCGCCAATTCATTTTCAGAAATTAGCTTTTGCTTGGTTTTTTTCTGTCCAATTAAATCTGCATTAAGTTTCTGTAATTCTTCCGTTTTTGCTTTAATGCCCTCTCCCTGTTTCTTTCGGAATTTGGCATATTGCTTCATATATTGAACGCGTTTGTAGGCCTGCAAAAAGTTTTCTGATGAAAGCAAAAACATAACCCGACTCTGCTGGTTTTTGCTTTTGTAGGATTTTCGGATCATTTCAGCATAATCGGCTTTCATTACTTTCAATTCTTCGCGAAGGCTGCTTATTTTTTCAATGTTATCGTTTATATTCCGTGTAAGCAAATTGGCTTGTTGATTGGTAACACGAATTAAATTTTCGGAAGCTGAAATGCGTTGGTTCAAATCTTCCACTTGTGAAAGCACAGATTTTTCCTCTTTTTTTGTTTTGAAAAGAAGCGAATTTATCTGCCTTATTTCTTCCAAAATGGCCTGCCGTTTTTCTTCCAATTCCTTCTGTTTGTCTATTTGCGCAGAAGCCACAGAAACTGTAATTAAACAGATAAATAAAAAAAGATATGTGCGGAAATGCTTCATTTATTTAAGTTGGATTTCTTCATAACCTTGTGGAATATCAAACGGGAAACTCACATCTACGTTCAAATCTATTTTCTTGTAATTCATCTCAATTTTTGTTTTTGAACCTTTTTCCGAAGTATCTATCAGAATAGTTGAAGGAAAGAATTGATCCCCAATTTTTTGATAATCACCATAGCGGATGCTCAACAACCGATCTTCATTAGGCTGTGATAAAGTTTCCGAAACAACCTTGAAATTCTCAGGGTTCAAAAAGAGCGAATGTATAAAATTTTGCGGTTGCTGCTTAGGTTGTATTTTGAATTTATGCTGAAAAATAGTGGCCGAATATTCCGAAGAATTTAGTGTGAAAATCGATTGTCCCAAAAGCATATTTTGTGCCTGCTGAAAATTTATGGGCGTGCCAATCCATTCGCCCAAGAGTGCAAAATCACCTTGAAAATAAGTGTTCCCGATGGTTTCGTAATAACTTACACTTGTTGGAGTGATTAAAACTTTTGAAATAGTAATCCCTAGAATAGAAGCTTTTATCCAAATATTTTTATCCTTTTCCATCCGAAGACTTACAGTGATACTCTGCAACTTTTCATCGGTTTCATATACCAGCTGAACGCGGCTGGCTAAGGTATTAAAATCTGGAGTTGCGGCTTTGTGGGCGGAAATCACTTCTTTAGCCGAAGCATTTTCAATGTTTGAAATATTTTTGGTACCACCGCAGGAAACCAACACAAACAATAAAAGTAAATAATATGGTTTCAATTTCATAAAATTTTAGTTGGGAATTTGGGTTGTGGTGGCTTTATCAAGATACATCTTTGCTTTTTTAGAATCCCCTTTTTTTGTGTAAGCAATGCTCAGCTGTTCGTAAAAATCATGCTCCATCTTTGGGTCTTCAAGTATAAAATCTAAACCGGTTTCCAAACTTTCAATAGCTGCATCACTTTTTTGAAGACCATTATTAGCCACACCATTCAGCAAATATAAAAGTGCCTGTGCGGGGAAAAATTCCAAACCTTCGGAACTTAACTTAGCTGCAGCTTCATATTTTTTTAAATCAATTTGGAACAATAGCGTGTTTTTTAAAAGATTGTAATTGTCAGGATCTTTGGTAATGCCTTTTTCATAGGCATTCAGCGCATCTTCTTTTCTGTTTTTTGCTGCGTAATAATCGCCGAGTTTTTCGTAAACCCGCCCGTTTTCAATAGAAAATTGATTGATGATTTCCGCCAAATCAGTTTCAAACTGTGGGTTTTTATTTACAAATTGAATAAAATCACCCAACACTTTATATTTGGTTTCCTTATCCACTTCCTCAGAAGCAAAAACGATTTTCATAGATTTTATTGCTTCCATAGCGTTGCCTTCATCCAAATAAAACTTATAGAGTGCCAAATGAACCAACTGCGATTTGGGATTGCTTTTTAAAAGGTTTTTTGCGGCCTCAAAAGCTTTTTCTGAGTTGCCCTGTTCGCTATAAAGAAAGATGAGGTTTAAATATTCCTTTTCGTTTTTTGGGTTATTGTCAATCTTTTGTTCTAAGTTTTCTATAGCACCTTCGGTGTTTCCTGTAGACCGATAAATTTGGACACGCAATGCATTTCGGATATCGCTCTCTCCCCAAACCTCATCCAGTTCATCCAATTGTTCCAAAGCCTTATCATACTGTTGCGTTAGTGTATATAAATTTGCCAAATCCTCCTTGTAATCTTCATCAAAAGGAATCAATTTTTGCACCAGTGGAATCGATTTTTCGTAGTCTTTTTGCTGATAGTAAAGCTCATAAAATTGTTCCAAAACATCCAGTCTGTTTCCCTGGCTTTTTAAAACCTTGTTGAAATTCGTTTCTGCTTGGGCATATTCTTTTAGATAGGTGTGGTTTTTACCCATTTCGAAATATACAACGGCTTTGTTTTCTTCACTTTTTGCAGCTTTTTCTGCTTTGTTTAAAGCGGTAAGTGCCAATTCATAATTTTCGATTGCTTTTTGTTTCAGAGCTTCAAAAAAGTTTTCCTGAAAAGCATCGGTTACATCGCCCAATTGATCCATTGGGTTTTGTATGGAATCTTTCCATACTGCCGGAGCGGAAGGTTTTATTTCTTGTGCACAGAGTTGCTTCGGAAGAAGAATTCCGAATGAAATTAAAAAAATATATTTAAATTTTTGCTTCAAATTTTCGGTTTTGTTATAGGCAGGAATTAATTATTTCAGTTCAGAATAATCGCCAATACTCACATTGGTGAATTTTCCATCAAAAGTAGCATAATTGCCAATCATTGCGTTGTCTAAAGTTGCGTTCTTTATTATTGAATTGGTTTGAATGATGCTATTTTTTACCGTACTGTCTTCAATTACCGTGCCTTCACCAATAGAAGCATACGGGCCCACGGTGCTGTTTTTTAAAAACACTCCTTTGCCAATAAAACAAGGTCCAATGATTTTTGAATTTTCATTTGTAATGTTTTCGTTTATCAATGGCCTATTGGCTTCTGAAAGAAAGCCTAACATTTTTTTATTGGTTTCCACAGTAACTTCTTTGTTTCCACAGTCCATCCATTCATCAACCGTTCCAGTTTTAAAAATTTTTCCACTGGCCATCATTCTTTTGATACCGTCGTTAATTTGGTATTCTCCACCATTTATGATTTTCTTGTCCAACACGTATTGCAGTTCCTTTTTAAGCTGCGCCACCTCCTTAAAATAATAAATACCTATAACGGCTTGGTCGCTCACATATTCTTTGGGTTTTTCAACCAATTCAATTATTTCGTTCTTTTCGTTAAGATTCACAACCCCGTATGCTTCGGGATTTTTTACCTTTTTGGTCCAAATTACGGCGTCTGCTTCTTTGTCCAAATCAAAATCAGCACGAATCAAAGTATCAGCATAAGCAATAACCGCTGGTCCCGAAAGCGAATCCTTGGCACACATAATGGCGTGGCCAGTTCCTTTAGGATCGAGTTGGCGGTATATTGTAGGTTTCGCACCCAAATTTGTAGCAAGCTCTTTTAAGCTTTCAACAACGTCTTCTCCAAAAAATGCTGGATCGCCAAGAATGAAGGCGATTTCATCAATATCTTCATTCAAAACGCTAACTATGTCTTCCACCAAACGGTGCACGATGGGTTTTCCCGCCACTGGAATCAATGGTTTTGGAACGGTTAGTGTATGTGGGCGAAGGCGGCTTCCGCGGCCTGCCATTGGGACTATAATTTTCATTTATTCCTGTATTTTAATATCGTATTTTTTTGCAATTTTATTAAAAATCTCCAATTGTCCTTTCGCTTCCAACTCCCTATAAAACAAAGCAATATTGCTTTCGGCATCGTGAACGTAAGGCGAATCTTGCTCTTTGTATAATATATAAGCACGCATCATATTGTCCAAAGCGTTTTCATAATCTCCTTTTAAATGATACATCCTTCCAATACCGTAAAATCCTTCAGGGTCATCGGGATACTTCGCAATCAATTTTTCATAACTTTTGATTGCGTTGTCGTAATCCTTCATCATTTCATAAGCAATGGGAATATTCATCAAAGGCATAGTTCCAGATGGATCAATTTCTAACGATTTTTTATAACTTTCAATGGCTTGTTTATATTGACCCTGTTTACGGTAGCTGAGCCCAAGATTATCCCACGCAAATGCAAAGTTTTTATCTTTTTTTACAGCTTTAGAAAATTCAACAATTGCATTTCCGAATTTTCCTGCGTCAAAATATTGCTGGCCCTTATTGTAAAATTCAAGGGCTTTTTTCTTATCTGAGACTGACGATTCACTTTTTTTATTGTTGCTGGCCATAATCTGTTTCATAGCCTCACAATTTCGAAGGGAATAAGCCTCTATTTCCTTAAAATTTTTATCGGCGACAATCTCGATGTTTATTTGTTGAACCGAATCTTTTAAAGCGTTGTTAAGAATTTCGGAAGGATCGGAAACTGAATCATTAGAAGTTTCGGGAAGGCTCTGCAAAGATTTCATTAATTGATAAGAAAGAATTGAACCCGAAATACACGATTTTATTTTTTCGTACTGTTCACTTTTTGGACTTGTTAAATCAACCTCTTCCATACAACCACATGCATCTTCAGATATTGCAATTGTTTCTTCTTCCTGGGCCATCATTCCTGAAAAAATAAAGCTCGAAAAAATGATAAGTAATGTATTTTTCATTGTTGAATTTATATGGTTAGGTTTTTTAAAGAATTATTTCACGCCAGTACTTCCGAAACCGCCAGCACCACGTGAAGTATCAGAAAGTTCTTCAACTTCCTCCCAAACGGCTCGTTCGTGTTTTGCGATTACCAATTGCGCAATGCGTTCGCCATGTTCAATGGTAAAATCTTCATTTGAAAGATTTACCAAAATCACTCCAATTTCACCGCGATAATCCGCATCAATAGTTCCGGGCGAGTTTAAAACCGTAATTCCTTTTTTTGCTGCCAAGCCACTGCGTGGACGCACTTGAGCTTCGTAACCAATTGGCAATTCAATAAAAAGTCCTGTTTTTACGATGGCTCTTTGTAATGGTTTTAAAGTTGAAGGTCCATCAACGTTAGCGCGTAAGTCCATTCCTGCGGAAGCGATTGTTTCGTAGGAAGGTAAGGGATGATTTGATTTGTTGATTATTTTTACACCCACGAAAGTGGGTGTCTCTTCATTTTTGTTCATATTTCAATTTTAATATAGGTCTCGACTGCGCTCGACCTGACATAATAATTATTTTCTGATGATTTTTAAAAATTCATTCTTTTCAGAATAGAACATAATTGCTGCAAATACTAATAACAACGCAGTTCCTATCCAAATATTTCCGTTGAAAGCGTAAAAGGAAATTGCTGAAAAGCCGATGGCCATCAGCAGATAAGCGCTTAGTTTTTTCACTTCATATGGAACGTCGTAATACTTACGCCCGTAAAGGTACGAAAGCACCATCATACTGCCATAAGCTGCAAGCGTGGCAATGGCAGAACCCATATATCCAATTATTGGAATTAAGACATAGTTAAGCATCAATGTTACAATTGCTGCGAAAACCGAAATGTAAGCACCGTATTTTGTACGATCCGTAACTTTATACCAAACGGAAAGGTTATGGTAAATCCCTAAAAAAAGATTCGCTAGAAGTATGAGCGGAACAATTTTTAAGGCTTCCCAATATTGGCTATTTGGGATTAAAATACGTTTGAAAATATCTATGTACACAACAACTACCAAGAGAATCAAACATCCAAAAAGCGTAAAATATTTGGTAATTGTAGCGTACGTATTTTTTGCATTTGTATGACCGGAATGGTTGAAGAAAAATGGTTCGATGCCCAAACGGAAAGCCATTACGAAAAGTGTCATAAACATTCCCAGTTTGTAGCAGGCGGAATAGAGCCCTACTTGTGTTTCAGCCACATTTTCGGGCAATAAATATTTTAGTAGAATTCTATCAAAAGCTTCATTGATACTGAAAGCGATTCCGGCAATTAAGTACCGGAAAGGCATATTTCATCATCTGTTTCCAAATAATTTTGCTGAAACCGAAACCTATTTTCACATAAAGCGGAAGCAAAACCAAAAGAGTTACCGCGCTTGCAATTAAATTCGCGATGAAAACGTAGGCCACTTTATTTTCGGGAAACCAAAGCGAAATCCAATAATCACTGCTTTCTGCAAGCTTTGGAAGCATTAAAAGGAAAAACAGATTGAACAACGAGATTGATAACTACATTGAAAATTTTAATTGTGGCATAGCGCATTGGCTTTTCATTGGCGCGAAACCAAACAAAAGGAAGTACTACCAATGCATCCAAGGCTAAAATTAAAAGTCCGTAGGTAACGTACTCTGGTTTAAATTCTGAAACTTCAGCTATAAAATTTCTGAAAAGCAACGTGATTCCCAAAAAAATAATGTCGAAACTGTAAGTGAAGTAAGGGTTGTAGATTGAACGATTTTCTGTTGCGATTCATCTTTAGTTACAAACCGAAAAAAGGCCGTTTCCATTCCGTAGCTGAGCAAAACGTTCCCTAAAATAAGGAAAGCCATTACGGTGGAATAGATTCCGTACTCCTCGGGCAACAAAACCTTAACATAAAGCGGTACAAGAATAACCGATAAAACCCGTGGCAGCACGGTAGCCAATCCATAAATAAAAGTCTGTTTGAATAGTTTTTTGAAAACGCTCAATGCCGTGCAATTTTATAGGCGCAAAAGTATTGAAAATAATAGTTTTGAGGGCTACTTGCCGGTCTTGATATTTAAATGAAAAGATTCGATATTTCTTCCGTAATTTTTGTGGGGCGAAATGTTTTTGCGTCCAAAAAGCACCAAAGTGTGTTCGCTTCAACAATTGTTTTTCCATCTATAGGACGAATTATTTTGTAATGCCGTTCGCTTTTTACGCCCTTGTAGCTTTCAATCCAAGTTTGCGTTTCAAGCTCTTCCCCTAAAAATGAAGGATTTTTATAAGAAATAAAATGCTCCAAAACCACCCAAACGTATTGCTCGCGCTGTTTTTCCGAAGTTTTTGAAACCCAATGTGCTTCGGCTGCATCAAGGCACCATTGTAAATAAGTAACGTTGTTTACATGGTTTAATCCGTCGATGGCTGAAGCTGGAACTATGAAACGTTGTTTAAATATTTCAGATTTCAAAAGCCTAAAATTAATTTTGCGATAGTAAAATAAATTAGAATTCCACAAATATCATTGCTAGTTGTTATGAATGGACCTGTTGCCATAGCTGGGTCTATTCCTCTTGCATCCAAAATAATTGGCATAAAGGTGCCTATAAGTGCAGCAGTTATTATTACAGATATGAGCGAAATGCCAATGGTAAGCCCGAACAAAAAATCCATACCAAGCAGCAGCATGCCACCTACAACTAAGATTACTGAGAGTATGAAGCCATTTAAAAGGCTTAGTAAGACTTCCTTAATCAATCTTTGCCATAGTGAACCTCTCAAGCTATTGTTTGCAAGGCCCTGAAGCACAATAGCGGAAGATTGTACGCCCACATTACCAGCCATTGCCGCTATAAGGGGTACAAAAAAGAAAAGTGTGGCGTGTTCTGTCATAGCGCCAGAAAAAGTTCCTAAAACAGAAACACTCACAAAACCACCGATAAGTGCCAAAATAAGCCAAGGAAGTCGCGCTCTGGTAAGTTGCCAAATACTGTCGTCTGCCTCAACATCTTCCGAAATACCCGCTGCCATTTGGTAATCTTTTTCAGCTTCATCTTTTATGAAATCCACAATATCGTCAATGGTAATTCGGCCCACCAAAATTCCTTCATCGTCAACTACAGGAATGGCTTCCAAATCATATTTCTGCATAATTCGCGCAACGTCCTCAGCTTCGGTATGCACATTTACATAATCTACCTTTGGAATGTATATATCGCTGATGTGTGCCCTTTCAGAAGCTGTAAGCAAATCTTTTAGCGAAAGCCTTCCTTTAAGCTTTCCATATTTATCGGTAACATAAATTGAATGAACACGAGTAACGTTTTCGGCCTGACGACGCATTTCACGCACGCAACCGGCAACGGTCCAGGTTTCTTTTACGCGAACAAATTCCTTCGCCATTAAACCCCCGGCAGTGTCTTCGTCATAGCGCAACAGATCCACAATGTCTGCAGCGTGTTCTTCATCCTCAATCTGGTCAATTACTTGTTTTTGAATGTGGTCATCAAGCTCGGCGATAATATCGGCCGCATCATCGGTGTCCATTTCATCCAGCTCATCGGCAATTTCGGAAGGTGAAAGATTATCGAGAATTCGTTCCCTAAAATCGTCATCCAGTTCCATCAAAGCCTCACTGGTAATTTCGCTGTCAAGAAGTTTAACTAAATAAGTAGCTTCTTCGTGGTTCAGCTCTTGAAGAAGCTCGGCAACATCGGCAAAGTGAAAATCGTGCAGGAGTTCTTTCAGCGCATCACCATCATTATTGGCGATATACTGTTCAATCTGTTCTATAAACTCTTCAGTCAGCTCAAATTGCATCGGTTTCCAGTTTTTGTGTCAGGGCTATAAATTGCGAAACGGAAAGTTGTTCCGGGCGTTGTCCAAAGATAGCATCTTCTTTTATTTTATCTGAAAGATTGAAGGACTTTAAACTGTTTCGAAGCGTTTTCCTTCGTTGCTGAAAAGCAGTTTTTACAACCTTGTACAGCATTTTTTCGTCACATGGAATTGAAAAGTTTTCTTTTCTGCGCAATCGGAGTACCCCACTGTCCACTTTTGGTGGTGGATTGAAAACTGAAGGCGGTACAGTAAACAAATATTCTGCATCATAAAAAGCTTGCGCCAAAACTGAAAGAATTCCATAGGCTTTGCTGCCTTCTTTCTCACAGATACGCTGTGCTACTTCTTTTTGGAACATGCCCGTAAACTCTGGTATTCGTTCTTTCCATTCCAACATTTTAAAAACGATTTGGGTAGAAATATTGTATGGAAAATTACCAGTTATGGCGAATTGTTCATCTCCGAAAATTTTTGAAATGTCATATTTCAGGAAATCTGCTTCAAGGATTTTGAGGTTTTTGTTTGGGTAGTTTTCTTTTAAATAGGCAATAGATTCCGTGTCCAGATCCATCGCAATAACTTCAACATTTTTTTGAATTAAATATTTGGTAAGCACGCCCATTCCAGGTCCAATTTCCAACACATTTTTATAGCCATCAAGGGTTAAAGTATCGCCAATTTTTTCAGCAATAGCTTCATCTTTCAGAAAATGTTGGCCTAGGTGTTTTTTTGCACGTACAATTCCCGGTTCCGATTTTTTTTTTTGCTTATTTGGATTTTCCTTTTTCATTTAAAAACCTACAATCTTGTTTGACCGCAAAGTACGCAAAGGTTTTTGCAAAGAACACGCAGCTGTTTAGCTTTTTTTGAAAAGTTGGTTGTTTGCTTCGCCAATAATTTCAAGTTCCGTTCGGAATGCAACAAATTTTCCCTCAAAAGGTTTGGTTTGTGCGCGAAGTTCCGCAGCGTTTTCAGCGTAGTATTTTTGAAGTGTATGTTTGCTATCAGTAGTATATTGAATAGAATATGTAATGCCACCCATTTCTTCTTCCACAACTACGCGCGTCATCAACGCTTTACTGAATTTTCCCGTAGCGAGCATTGCAGGAATATGTTCTGCTTTCATCCATTGCAGCCATTTATCGTGGATGGTTTCTTCTATGTTTATAGTTACGTTGTAGATATACATACTTTTTAAAATTCGAATGTTCAAATCCCAAATTCTAAAGAAACCCTAAATTCCACAGGCATTCTAAGAATATTCTGTTGGTGAATTTGGAATTTGGGATTTTATTTTTTGTGCTTCTTTAGTTTATCGCATCCCCACGTAAAGTTCGATATTTTTTTCGTGCATCAACAAAATAAATACTATCCGCAAAGTGGAAGATAATCTCTTCGTACTGTTTCTTTGCTTTCTCCGGTTGGTTTAGCTTTTCTTCGTAAATTTTTGCCAAGCGGTAATGTGCATCGTCGGCTAAAATATCATCGTTATAAAACTCAATTATTTTGAGGTAATTGGCTTCGGCTTTTGTGAATTCGCCTTTCTTTTCATAAATCTCGCCTTGTTTCAAAAGTGCCTCGTCCTCTATTTTTTCACCTTTGTTGTTGATTAAAATATCTTCTAAAGTAATAATGGCTTCTGCATCTTTGTCCTGAAATTCCAAAAGATCGGCGCGAGCGTATTTCTTTAGGGCAGTTTGGGTGGAATCTTCCAAAGAGTTGTCGCGGATTAGTAAACTGAGTTGCATGGCGTCATTTGCCATTAATTGTGAAGTGGATTTTTTCAAAACATCGAGCTGTACTTGCGCCCATTCAAAATCGCCTTTAAAATAGCTGGTACGGGCAACTTTAAAACGGGCTTCCTGTGCCAAAACATCGCTCTGCACTTTTTTCTGAATTTGGGAATAGTAAATTAACGCTTCGTTGAATTTTTCGTCAAAAACCAAGATATCAGCAAGTTCCATTTTTACTCGTGCCTCTTGGTATGCCGTTAAATCTTGCTTAGCTAAAGATTTTAAGTTATCAATAGCCAATTCTTTTTTGTTGTTCTGAAATGCCAAAAAATGGTTGTAGTCTATCTGAAGCAAATAGGTTTCGCGGTTTCGGCCAAACTCGTCCAACAGCTTTTCAAACTTTTTTTCAATTTCGGAATATTCTTTACGTTTGGCAGTTTTCACTTCCATCTTCATCAAAATTTGGTTTCCCTGAAGCCTGTTTTGTGGTGTAAAGGAATTGTCAATAATGTAGTTTACGATTTCCCTTCCGGTTTCGTAATCTTGATCAGCAATAGCAATATAGGCAAGATCTGTTATGCCGCCTAGGTCTTCGCCAATACGTCTGTATATTGCTTTTTCCTGTGTAAATGCTTTTTTGTACTCCTTTTGCTGTATAAAAAGCCAACTCAATAACTCATTATAAAGCACATCTGGATTTTGCTGCGAGCGTTGCAACAATGTTTTTTTAAGAAGAAGATTTGCCTCATTGCTTGGGTCTTCTGTAGTATAAAGGCTGAAATAGTGCTGCGCCGCACCTTTGAAAGACACGTTTTTTTCCACCAGTCCAAGGTAACTATCAAACATTTTTTCAAGCTTGCCCTGTTCTCCATAAATTTGGGCAAGTTGCATGTTGAAATCTATTTTTTCACTTAAGGCCATCGCTTTTTCATAAGCTACTACAGCTTCGTCCAGTAAACTGTATTTTTGAAAAGTATTGCCAATGTTGTAGGCAAAGTTGGGGTTAACGTCAATAGTTTCTAGGGCCTTATTAAAATTGACGGTGGCCAACTCTGTTTGGTTTTGAAGCGAATAATTATACCCCAGTTCCACATAAAGTTGTGGGAAGTTGCGTCCATCACCCAATTTATCCTTTAGCAATTTTTCAACTTCAGTAAAATTTTCAAGTTGCTGGTTGCTTTCCACCATTCCTAAAAAATAATCTAGCCTATATGGGCTTTCTTTGTTCAATTTTTCATAGATACGCAAGGCTTTTTCAAACTGGCCATGTTCAAAATAATTTTTGGCCAGCGCATCGCTCTGCGAAAAGCCAGTAGTAACAACAAAAAAGAATAAAATGAAAAAAAGATTGCGCATGCCGTAAATATAAACAAATGACCTGATAGCCTATTGGGTTCTGAAAATATTTATCAAAAACAGCGCCGCGATTTTTACTTTTAAAGTTGCTTTCATACTAAAAACTTCAATAAAAAAGGGGCCGCTTTAAAGCAAACCCCTTCTTTTCAACATCAAACAATCTCCTCTTATTGCTTAATGATTTTGTATGTAGCTGATTTTCCATCAATCATTACCTTCATAAGGTAGACTCCCTGACTTAGGGATGTCAAATTGACGGAAGGGTTATTTTGGTTTGGTGAAGTTTCCAAAACTTTTTGCCCAAGCAATGAATAAATCGCAACATTCTCAATTGTGGTTTTTGCCGAAAGGCTTATTTCATCTTTAGCTGGGTTTGGATAAAATGTAAAGTCTTCAAAAAGATTTTCTTCAATGCCTAAGACAGTTTTGGCATCAAAATACAATCCATACCCAAAGTTGCCTCCAGAGCTGGTGCCTGCAAAAGCCAAGCAGGGTAAATTGTCTTCGGTTTCTGCTGAAGCTGCAGAAAATCCATCAAAAGCTTTAACACTAGCATCTATAACGGGCTCAAAAGGGTCAAAACCAGTACCGTTATAGGTTAATGATCTGTTGGTATCAAATTCTGAATCTGAAATATTATCACGGATGTATGATGTGCGAATTACTTCTGTACCATTAATTTTACGTACCCAACTATCAGTATGTGCTATATTCCAATCTACTCCGCCAGAAGGAAAATTACTGAAATTTATATAAGGCGCACTATTTATACGATTAAGCCCCAAACCATTATAATTGTCTGTCGATCCAGCCGTTCTTTGTGATGCCCATATAATGACATTATCACTAGCAAGGTCTAATCTAGCTGCGCGGATTGTAGGATTTAATACTTCTGTTACACTTCCATCTATAATAGTTTCATTTGCGCTCCAAGACGCTGGGTCGTTATAGTTTGAATTTGCAGAGGCATATAAGTTTCCTGAAGAAGCTCCAGTAAATGTCGTGTAGCATCCGCCATTTATGCCATAGGTAAATTCTACTTGTTGACCGCAAAGACCTAAACTTACTTCATCGACCCAATCAAATCCATACGTTCCTGTGTTTGTTCTTGCAGAGAATACCTCGGTGCAGCCTGTGGTTTTTTCATATGTTGCAAAAACTCTTTGAGAGTCAGTGTTTACAGGATAATTTCTATCAACTCCAAAATCTGTGACATTACTAGCAATAACTTGAGCATCAAAGGCATTAGTAGCTATATTCCATCGCCAAGCCTGAAAGTTGTTTGACGCGGTTAATATGTAAGCAACCAAATAATTATCACCACTACCGTCAATAGATATTATTTGTAATTTTCGCATAGGAGCAGTTACATTTACTCGTTTCCATTCTGTAAAGTTATTTCCTCCATCGGTAGATCTAAATATGATTATTTCATCAAAAGTTGCACCTTCATTTTCAATATCGTTCTGAAAAGCAGAGATATAAATTTCTCCAGTTCCTGTAACATCCATGTCCACACCGCCATCTACAAATTCATCTAAAAGTAGCTTGTCTGTATCCCAATCTTCTGGAAATTCTGGCACTCCATCGCGTTCAAATATTTCAGAAGGAATATACACTCCATTAATAGGAAGGTTTTCAACCGTTTCTGGTAATCTATTGGTTGCTATTGGCTTATAAAGCGCAGCTACATTGGGGTCAATATCCTGCCAAGCGTCTTTTATGGCAAGCCGGTTTGCATTAATTTCGGCCGCGGTTCCATTCTGTTCAAGAGCTTTTGCCTGTTGGTACAATGCTTCAAGCTCGGGTGTTCTATCCGGAATAATAGTTGTGTTCCCGCTTAAATCTGTTTGTGCAATCCCTGAGATGATACAAAGTGAGCACATTAAAAAGGTAATTACATTTTTCATGATTACTTGTTTTTTAATTAATACTTGTTTATTTCACTTTATAATCGAGGAGTTTAGTAGTGAGTGATATAAAATCTTAAGGCAAATCTAAGTTGACATTTAGATAAGCGTTATAATTATTGTACCAAACACTATAACAAATGTAACACCCATAAAAAAAGCCGAAAACACGGCGGTTTTCGGCTTAGGAAGTTTTTTAAAATAGAGTTATTAGCTCAGTTTTTCTATATCTAATTCTTCAATAGCATCCCAAGTTTCGTCCAAATCCATATTGGTTCCGTTTGCCTCTAGATAGAAGCGGTTGCCTTCCATTAGCTGGATTTTACTTTTATTGTTACCGGAACGATATTCCTCAATTGCTTTTTTTCCTTTTTTGGTAACTGTTCTACGGGAACCGTTTTCATCTTCTTCCTCAAAATCTTGAGACATTACCATCCGCATTCCTGCAGTTGCAGCAGCACCTACCTGTCCGGCACCGTCAATAATACTTATGGAAAATTTTTTTGATTTGTCCTCATTGGCATACACAGCTTCAATGGATGATATATTCATCATGCCTGCTTGGCCTGCTTTATAGCTAATGCGCTTCATGCCTTCTACCTCATCGGGAAGCCATGATTTTAATTCTTCATTGGTAAGGGGAGTGGTTTGCTGCAGTTCTTTTATGTCGTCCTGCATTTTGTTCATTTCTTGTACCGCGTTTGTGGTGTTAGAAACTGCGTCTTTTGTTTCCTTTATTTTTTTGCTCACGGGATTATCCTTGCAACTCAATAAAGAAGAAAAGATAAATAGCGCTAATACATACTTTTTCATATTAGAAATTTTAGTTAATGAATAAATCTATTAATCAGAAATACTAATATAGTAAATATCAATAAAATAGGTCTCTTATGAGAGAGAAGTTAATTTGAAAAAATTACATTTCTGATAGCTATTTTTTCAAGCTCGGAATACCAGTTTTCTCCAAATTTTCGGATGAGGGCGGTTTTAACGAATTTGTAAACAGGCACTTTTAGTTCTTTTCCTAACGCACATGCATCGTCACAAATGGGCCAACGGTGATAGTTTACGGCTGCAAACTCACTGTAATCCTGCACCCGAACGGGATATAAGTGGCAAGAAATAGGTTTTCTGAAATCAATGGCTCCAGCGTTGAAAGCGTCTTCAATGCCACAACTGGCTATGCCTTTATCGGTAAAGGTAACGTAAGCACACTCCTTTCCTTCTACTAAAGGAGTTTCCAATTCATCGAGATCGGTTTTAATGTGTGTCCCATGTTCTTCAATGGCTGCAATACCTTCAGAACGAAGAAAGGGTTTCACTTTTGGATAGATTTCTTTAAGAATTCCTACTTCCTCTTCAGTAACGGGTGCACCAGCTTCACCTTCAATACAGCATGCCCCTTTACACGCATTGAGGTTACACACAAAATCTTTTTTGATTATATCTTCAGAAACTATTGTTTTGCCCAGTTGAAACATGTCGCAAATATAGATTGTTTACTCGTTTTATTAAGCGGAAATTATACTTTTATTAACGGCATTTTGGGTTATTACATCAAATATAATTGCCTAATTTTGCGCCCTCAAAGAAAAAGCTATGGTTTTAAATTTTAAGGAAATAATTACAGCCACAATGGTGCTTTTTGCGGTTATTGATATAATTGGTAACATTCCTATTATAATTGGACTCCGCGAGAAAGCTGGACATATTAATTCTGGGAAAGCTTCTATAATTGCAGCAATTGTGATGATTGTTTTTCTTTTTTTAGGCGAAAGCATTTTGAAGCTAATTGGCGTTAATGTCAACGAATTTGCTGTGGCTGGTGCTTTGATACTTTTCTTTATTGCGCTGGAAATGATTTTAGGCGTAACCCTCTTTAAAGAAGGTGATAGCAACCCAGATATGGCTTCTATTTTTCCTTTGGCGTTTCCTCTTTTGGCTGGCCCTGGTAGTTTAACAACGTTACTTTCCCTTCGTGCGGAATATGCCATTGAGAATATTATAGTGGCAATATTGATAAATATTGTGATTATTTTTGCAGTTTTGAAAACTTCTGGCAAGTTGCAGAAATTTTTAGGAAAGAACGGAATTGCTGTGATCCAAAAAATATTTGGCGTAATTTTGCTGGCCATTGCGGTGAAGCTTTTCACTTCAAATATTCAAGAACTTTTTAATTAAAGATTATATGAAAATATTTATCTACATCTTGATTGCTTGCGCTACTGGGCTTGTAATTTACAATGCCACACAACTAGATTTTGACCATTTGTTGAAAGGCGATAGTTCTATTGCCGCAGTAAGCGTTTTAGCGGGAATGTGTGCTATTTTGGCACTGGGCATTCTGCTTGTTTCAAAAAGAATCGCTTCCAAAGTAAAAAATTAATTTTTTACTTTTTGTCTAAATGATTATCGGCTTCCAACTCCAAAACTTTTAGAAGCATTGGATCTGTTTCGTTTAGAATAATTTCATATTCATTTGGGCCAAAAAGTTGTTGGGCGATATTTGCTTTCAGAGATCTTTTTAACTCTTCAATATATTTTGAAAGGTCTATCTGCGCTTCATTGAATTTGGCGTATTCAATAAATTCTTTTGAAAGTTTATCATCCACTATAAAATTCTTTCTGAAATCGTCAAATTTCATTCCCTTAAAGAAAGTTCTGTTTTTTTCGAGGTATTCAAAGATGAAATAGCTCATAAATCCGCTTCGGGAAACGTATTGTAGTGTTTCATTTTCTACGCTTGTGTCTTTCGGAACAAAAACATCGGGTATAATTCCGCCGCCGCCGTAAACCACTTTCCCTTTTGGTGTAACATACCTTAATGAATCCGCAACTTTTATGCTGTCTGCATGAATCAATTCGCCATTTCGGTAGCGTTTTTCATAATCACTATAATAAGTATCGTTTCCTTTTCCGTAAGGTCTTTGAATGGAACGGCCCGTTGGAGTGTAATAACGGGCAATGGTCAAACGAACCGCGCTGCCATCACCAAGGGACATTTCACGTTGTACCAATCCTTTTCCGAAAGATCGGCGACCAATTATAGTTCCCTTGTCATTATCTTGGAGTGCTCCGGCTACAATTTCACTGGCTGAAGCGGAGTTTTCGTTTATAAGAACGTACAACTTTCCGTGCTCAAAATCACCACGTCGTGTGGCGTAGGTTTTGTTGATTTCACCACTTTTATTTTTTGTTATAAGAACTAATTTATCTTTTTCCAAAAATTCATCAACCACCCGTTCTGCTGTGGAAATATAACCTCCAGGATTGTTGCGAAGATCCAATACCAATTTTTTAATGCCTTGGTCTTTTAAATTATCTAGCGCGGTTTCAAATTCTTTATAAGTGGTCTCAGAAAAACGGTTCAATTTTATATATCCCAAATCATCACCCAATTTGTAGGAAGCGTCTACACTCACAAGTGGAACTTGTTTTCTTCTAACTTTTATCTCCAATGTTTTCTTTTCACTTGGGCGGTAAACATCGAGTGCAACTTTGCTATTTATTTCGCCTTTTAAATAATTGGAGATGCTATCGCGTTGCACCAATTCGCCAAAAAGTTTTTTTCCATCAGCATATAATATTCTGTCGCCTCCTTTTATTCCTGCTTGTTCGGCAGGTCCACCTTCAATAGATCGTATTACTGCAATGGTGTCTTTATAAATGTAGAAACTCACACCAATTCCCGTAAAGGCGCCACGCATATCGTCGGCATTGTGATGCGTATTCACTTTTTGGAATGTAAACTGAATGTGGATCGAGATTTTCGAGAATTCCATTTACGGTAACGTCCACAATACTGTCAGTATTTACGTTGTCCACATATTCATAATCTATGTAATCAATAAGTCTGTTGAGCTTATCTTTTTTTGAATTTGTGGCAAAGATTTTTTCAGTATTATCATTGAAATTTAGCTTTGATCCAATAAAAACACCCGCGGCAAGCGCATAATCCTATCCATAGTGGCAAGTATTTTTTTTGATTTCCCATTATTCTGAATCCAAATCTGAAATATGCTGTATGCTTACACCGGCTTTTTCAAGAAAAGCAATCCCGGAGTTATCTTTATATTCGTTGTAATAAACCATTCTTTTTATTCCTGCTTGGTGTATCAATTTACTACATTCTTTGCAGGGCGACATAGTGATATATAGTGTTGCTCCTTGACAGGCCTGTGTTGACGATGCCACTTTTAGAATTGCGTTTGCTTCTGCGTGGAGGACGTACCACTTAGTGTAGCCTTCGTCATCTTCACAAATATTTTCAAAACCTGTGGGTGTGCCGTTGTAACCATCGCTTATAATCATTTTATTTTTTACAATAAGCGCGCCAACTTGTCTTCGTTTGCAATAAGAGAGTTTGCTCCACTCCTGGGCCATCCGCAGATAGGCAATATCGTACTTGCGTTGTTTGCTGTCCTTCATACTTTTAAATAGACAACGAAATTACTTGGAAGTTACGCTACTGCCAAAAAAAATGTTGTTAAGTTATTGCCAAAGTAATATTGGTAAAGTGATTTTCTGAAGCGTTTGTAGTTTTAGACAGGTATATTTTTTAAAATATCCAATTATTAATAAGCATAGGAATGACCATTCCTATAACTAATGAGGAAACCACCAAAACCCAATCGCGTTTATTAAAGCGGAAAATAGTTTGAAATATGAAAGCGACAATCAAAATAATAATAACCACTATAATTTGTGCAGCTTCAATTCCAAGGGCAAATTCCAGCAATGGTAAAATACCGCCGCCAGTGTCCAATGCATTAAAAAAGGAGGCGAAGCCCAACCCATGAATCAATCCGAAGAAAATAGTTACAATATAAAAAATGCCCATCTTTTCCATTTTTTTCTCCTTGCCAGCTGTGAAAAGATTGAAGAGTGCGGTAAATAAAATGGTCACGGGAATCAAAAATTCAATAACTTTCCCCGAAACACTAACAACATTATAACTGGCCAAAAGCAGTGAAAGGGTATGCCCCAAAGTGAACATAGTAACCAAAAGCAATAATCTTTTCCATGAAGAAAAGTTATAGGCGGCACAAAGTACAATCAAGAATAGGATATGGTCATAGGCTTTCCAATCTAATACGTGGTGGAGCCCAAGATTAAAATACAACCAGAAATCAGACATTGGGGATAGTGTTTTTCAGGGTTTGCCAAATATAACAATTGTTCGCAATACTTTTACATTGAAAAATAGACTTTTTAAAAATCAAATTATAACCCGCACTTCACCTAACTGTTGCACCCTATATGGAAATTGTTCTCCCGGCGCGCCAATAAACATAAAGTTGATCGGGATATTCCATCGCTTTGAAAGTTCGTTGATTTTTTCTGGACCAAATACACCTGGCTCTTCTACAAATTGAATATTTATCTCAGGATATGCGCGGTTAAGTACTTCTACATCATTTTTTAGGTTGTTGGCTACCACCATTCCATCATCGAGTACCGCTACAATTTTCAGCCTTTTGGTGGGTTCGTTGTTCTTTATGTAAAGCATCACTTTGTTAATTGTTTCCACGTTGTCGTTATTTGTAAAAAACACAAATTGCTTATCCGTCAATTCCTGCAGTGTTTTTTTGGTAAGGCGGTTCCAGTTTTTAAAAAACCTGCTATTATCAGGCGCAATATAATCTATGAAGCGAAGCACTGCTTTAAGAATATAATGGTAATAGAGCATAAAAAAGACCACCAAAAGTGTTGGAACCAGATATTCAAAAAAAGTAGCCAAAAGCTCGGGGTTCAATAATATGTTTCCCAAAAGTGCAGCAATAACCGACGCAATAGCGATAAAAACGGCCAAGTATGAGGCTCGCTCCGGTCTTGGAAGATGCTTCCTGTTAAGCTTCAATAAAAGATTTCCGACACCAAAAAGTACCATTACAGAAAGAAACGCAATTGTATAAACTCCAGCAAGCGAAGGCAAATCTCCATGGGTAACTAGAAGAATGGATGTGCACAAAACAAAAAACAATATAAAGATTAAATAAGGGCTTTTCTTGCGGTTTCTTATCAATAAAAAACTGGGAAGTATTCGATCAAGTGCCATACGCTCCATCAGACCACCAACTCCAACGTAAGAGGTAAGGACCGCTCCGCTCAAAACCAAAGCAGCATCAATCCCTACCAAAAAAGAGAGCCAATGACCACCAGAAGTTTCGCCAAGAAAAGACAATAATGCATCCTGATTGTTATTTACAACTTCCTGTGGTAACAGCCCCAAAGCAAGAAAGGCTATAAGCGGATTGAAAATGCTTACAACAATCCACATATTGCGTAACGTCTTTGGAAAAACTCCCCGCTGTTGCTCTTCCACATAGTTCGCAGAACTTTCAAACCCACTAATGCCAAGCATCGCTGCAGAAAAGCCCAAAAAAAGTGCCATTGTAATGCTTCCCTCAACAGGCATTTTAAAATTTGCAATCAGTGTGTCAAAACCATTGCTGAATAAAAAGTAGAGACAAAAGCCACAGAGAAGGGTCAAAGAAAAAAGATGGAAAAGAAAAATAAAAACCGCCACTTTTGAAGATTCACCTATCCCTAAAATAACCAAGCCCATAAACATTAAGAGAAGTCCAATAGTTACTGGAAAAACTGGAATAACATCCCAAACGCTATGTGCATATTTAACCGCTTCACTGGCAGAAAGAACAGCTGTAGCCATGTATGAAAGTACTGTTAAAGCAGCCGCAACAGAAGCTGTGGATTTTTTGGTGGTGTTTAAAAGCGCGTTGTAAGCTCCTCCATTTAAGGGTAAGGCGCCAACTACTTCTCCATAAATTTTTCTGAATAAAAACAAAACACCCGCAACCATCAAAAGCGAAATCCAAGCGTATTGGCCAGCATAGAAAATGGCGAGGGCCGAAACATATAAACAAGAAGAACTAATATCATTGCCACAGATGGCCGTAGCTTCCAACTGGTTTAATTTTTTAGGCATGTAATAAATGTACTAAAATGAATAGAATCGTGAACTACAGCGAAAGTTACAAGTTATTCTTTTTTGAACAAAGAATTCTTAAGGTTTTAAATTGAAAAGGGGGAAACGGAAAAATAAAAAAGCTCCAACATTTCTGTTGAAGCTTCTTGTACTCGAGGCGGGAATCGAACCCGCACGTCCTAAAACACTGGATTTTGAATCCAGCGCGTCTACCAATTCCGCCACTCGAGCAAATGGGAGGCAAAAATAAACAAATATTTATAATTTACTGAAAATTTTAAGTGGCTATTTTTTTAAATATCGCTAACTATTAATTTTTACCTTTGTATCCTATTCAACCAAAACCTTAAAAAATGTCAACTCTCGCACCGGACCCTAAGATTTTTGCCTGTAAACAAAGTGAAGCGCTTGCCCAACAAATAGCAGATGCCTTCGGGATACCTTTGGGAAAAGTTATTACTTCCCATTATAGCGATGGTGAATTCCAACCTTCCTTTGAAGAATCAGTTCGCGGAAGCCGTGTGTTTTTAATTGGCTCCACATTTCCAAACAGCGACCATTTAATGGAACTTTTGTTAATGATAGATGCTGCCAAACGTGCCTCTGCGCGTCACATTACAGCTGTGCTTCCTTATTTTGGTTGGGCCCGTCAGGATAGAAAAGACAAGCCACGTGTTCCGATTGCGGCAAAATTGGTGGCAAAAATGCTGGAAACTGCTGGCGCCACCCGTATCATCACAATGGATTTGCATGCAGACCAAATACAAGGATTTTTTGAAAAGCCTGTAGATCATCTTTTTGCTTCAACTATCTTTCTACCATATTTAAGAAGTTTGAATCTTGACAATCTAACTATCGCTTCTCCTGATATGGGTGGTTCAAAAAGTGCGTATGCGTATTCAAAATTTTTAAATAGCGATGTAGTGATTTGCTATAAGCAAAGCGAAAAAGCCAATGTCATTTCACATATGGAATTCATTGGCGATGTAAAAGGTAAAAATGTAGTCCTGGTTGATGATATGGTCGATACCGCCGGAACCCTTACTAATGCTGCAGATTTAATGATGGAGCGCGGCGCATTGAGTGTTCGTGCAATTTGCACCCACCCACTTCTTTCCGGAAATGCTTATGAGCGAATAGAAAAATCTCAAATGTTAGAACTTAATTGTTACAGATTCTATTCCAACAAAACCGAGCAATAAAATTAGAGTAATTAGCTGTGCGAAACTTTTTGCAGATGTAATGCTAAGTGTTAATGCCAATAAATCTATAAGTTCCAAGTTTTTAATGTAGAATTCTTCCAAAAAGGTCAGAATCTTTTTTTAATAATGAAAAAATTAGAAATCCTAAATCAATAATCCAAAATAAAATTTATCTTTGCACTCCCTAAAAAACAGCTTTTTAGGGAGTTTTTATTAATAAACAATTTAAAAAAAATGAAATCAATTACAATTAAAGGATCAAAAGAGAAAGCGTGGGCAAAAAGGCAACGAAAGCCCTACGTAATGCTGGAATGGTTCCTTGCGTAGTTTACGGAGGGGATGAGCCAATTAGCTTTTCAGCAGAAGAAATTGCATTTAAAGATTTGGTTTACACTCCAGATGTACATACAGTTGTAATTGAATTTAGGATGGCACAAAAGTTAACGCCATTCTTCAGGATATACAATTTCACCCGGTAACAGACCGTATTCTTCACATAGATTTTTATCAAATTTTTGATGATAAGGAAGTTACTATGGAAATTCCTGTTCGTACAACCGGAAACGCACGTGGTGTTCGTAATGGTGGTATTTTGCGTATTGTTACCCGTAAACTTAGCGTAAAAGCATTGCCGGAAAATCTTCCAGATTTTATTGAGGCAGATATTACCGAAATGCGAATTGGAAACAAAATGTACATCAAAATCGATTAAAACGATAATTATAAAATAATGCACCCAGATAATACTGTTATTTGTCAAGTTAGAACTTCACGTACCGCAATTGTGGACGAAGTTGAAGATGAAGAAACTGAAACTGCTGAAGGTGCAGAAGGAGAAGAAGTTCCAGCTACAGAAACTGATGATGTTGCTGCAGTAAAGGAATAAATTTCTTTTTTGAAGATAACCAAAAAGCATCCTGTTTATTCAGGGTGCTTTTTTTATTTTTACCGAAGATTATAAATAATATGCTGTCATTTTTCAGAAAATTATTTTCAGCAAAAGCTGACCAAATGTTACCGAAGAAGATCCCATGAAAAAATTTCTTATTGTTGGCCTTGGCAACATTGGCCCTAAATATGCAAATACCCGCCACAATATAGGCTTTAAGATGTTCGATTTTTATGCCGAAAAAAATTCACTTCCTTGGGAAACGGCCAAACTGGGAGATATTACTTCACATAAAGTGAAAGGAAGAACTTTTATCTTTCTGAAACCCAGTACATATATGAATTTAAGCGGAAAAGCCGTAAATTACTGGCTCGATAAAGAAAAAATTCCGTTGGAAAATATGCTTGTCATCACGGATGATTTAAATTTGGCATTTGGAACTATTCGTATAAAAACAAAAGGTAGCGATGGCGGCCACAATGGATTGAAAGATATTCAGAATACATTGCAAACTACCAATTACAACCGTTTTCGGTTTGGGATAAGTGATGCTTTTTCAAAAGGAAGACAAGTAGATTATGTTTTGGGAGAATGGGAAGTCGAAGAAGAAAAACAACTTCCCGAACGTTTGGAATTGAGCTGCAACATCATAGAATCCTTCGCGCTTGCAGGAATCAATATTACTATGAACACGTTTAACGGAAAATAATTTTGAAAAAATATCCATCAGCCTCTATTTATAAAAATGATCGCCAAAGCGTAGTCACCATTGGCACTTTTGATGGGGTTCATATTGGCCATAAAGCTATACTTAAACGTTTGGTGGAAACTTCCAGAAAAGAAAATCTGGATTCCGTTGTTCTAACTTTTTTTCCGCATCCACGGATGGTGCTTCAAGAAAATTCAGATATTAAACTCATAAATACTATTGAAGAACGCACAGAATTACTTGAAAAAACTGGGCTCAGATCATTTAGTAATTCATCCTTTTACGCACGCATTTTCACGATTGACCGCTTTGGAATATGTGCGTGATATTTTGGTGAATCGCTTAAAGGCGAAAATAATAATAATTGGTTACGACCACCGTTTCGGAAGAAATAGAAATGCCAATATTGAAGATTTAAAAGAATTCGGTAGAACTTATGATTTTGAAGTCGAAGAGATTTCTGCCAAAGAAATTGATGATGTAGCCGTTAGTTCCACAAAAATCAGAAAAGCTTTAAACGAAGGCGATATTGAAACCGCCAATGGTTATCTGGGCTACCAATTTATGATTTCTGGGGAAGTTGTGAAAGGAAAGGCCATTGGCCGAACCATTGAATTATCCAACGGCAAATTTGAAATTAAAAGAAACCTACAAACTCATTCCAAAAAACGGGGTTTATATCATTCAATCCATAATTGAAGATGAGAGAATCTTCGGCATTACCAGCATCGGCACAAACCCAACCGTTGGCGGAACGGAAAAAACGATTGAAACTCATTTTCTCGATTTTAACGAAGATTTGTACGGAAAGGAAATCACCATTGAATTTTTAAAATTCATAAGAGATGAGCAAACTTTTGAGTCCATAGAACTATTGCGTCAGGAAATAGTAAAAGATGAAAATTTCGCAAAGCATTATATAAAAGAGCGTGAATAAATTTCTTTTCAAACAGGTTGATAATATTGGGCTCGTTCTTTTTAGGGTCGTGTTTGGCCTTTTGATTACTACCGAAGCCATAGGTGCTATTTTTACCGGATGGGTACATCGTACTTTGGTTGATACACCATTTACTTTCAACTTTATCGGCTTTGATTTTCTACAATATCTACAAGGTGATTTACTGTATTATTACTTCGTAATAATGGGCATTTTCGGCATTTTCGTGATGTTGGGCTATAAATACCGCTTTAGCATGATTGCTTATGCAATTATGTGGACCTGCGTTTATTTAATGCAAAAATCCAGCTACAACAACCACTATTATTTAATGATGCTGTTGTGCTGGATAATGGCCTTTCTACCTGCTAACCGTTGGTTTTCACTTGACGCAAAACTAAATCCCAAACTGAAAAATCCGGCAATGCCACGGTGGGCACTTTTGGTCTTGATACTCCAAGTATGGATTGTTTACACCTATGCCTCTGTCGCCAAGTTGTATCCTGATTGGCTAAATGCTTCTATGACTGCACTGCTTATGGAGGGGAAAAGTGATTTTTGGCTAGTTGGAGAACTGTTGCAAAAGCGGTGGGTGCATTGGACAATTGCTTATACAGGTATTTTTTTCGACTTACTCATTGTGCCTTTAATGCTTTGGAAACGCACACGAGTGCTTGGTTTTATTATTTCTATATTTTTTCATCTTTTTAATTCCTTCATTTTTCACATCGGCATTTTTCCGTATATGTCCATTGCGTTTGCTTTGTTTTTCTTTTCTCCAGAAATACTTCAAAAACGATTTCTTCCGAAGAAAAAATTATACGAAGGAAATGCTGTAATCATTCCGAAACATAAAAATCTAATTATCGGAATATTTTCAGTTTACTTTCTGTTCCAAATTGGCCTCCCGCTTCGCCACTGGTTTTTGAGGGATGATGTTCTTTGGACCGAAGAAGGCCACCGACTAAGCTGGCGCATGATGCTTCGAGCCAAGAGTGGAAGCCTTGTAGTCTGGGTAAAGGATAAAAAAACGGGTAAAAAATCACATTACAATTACGGTAATATGCTCGGACAAAAACAAAAAGCGGCAGTAACAACCAAGCCCGATTTAATGTGGCAACTCGCACAGAAAATAAAAGCTGTTGAAGCTGAAAAAGGGAATGATGTTGCTGTTTATATGGAATCCAGAATTAGCGTTAACGATGGTCCCTACCATCCCTTTATTGATGCCAATGTTGATCTTGCATCAGAAAAATGGCATCCTTTTAAACACAGCGAATGGATTTTACAGTCTCCAGAGGATTATAACAAAAAGCCTGACAAAGAATAGGGTGATTTTCCTAACTTTGCGTTTCAAATTAATTTAGGAAAATGCTAGAAGTAACCAACATCCGCGAAAACAAAGAAAAATATATAAAAGCACTTGCCAAACGTGGTATTGACGCAGCTTCCACTATGGAAGAAGTTTTAAATCTTGATGAAGAACGCCGCAGTTCACAAGCGCAGTTGGATGCCATTTTAGCGCAAAGCAATTCCTATTCAAAAGAAATTGGGAAGCTTTTTCAAAGCGGTGAAACGCAAAAAGCAACCGAGCTGAAGGAAAAAACAGTTGAATTGAAGGAATCTTCAAAACAGCTTAACGAACAAATGTTGGCTGCTGCTGAAAAGTTACAGCAATTGCTATACACTCTTCCAAATATCCCGAATGATTTGGTGCCCGCCGGAACCGATGAGAATGATAATGAAGAAATTTACAATGAAGGGGAAATCCCAAAACTTGATGAAGGTGCTTTGCCGCATTGGGAACTTGCCAAAAAATATGATTTAATCGATTTTGAACTTGGAGTAAAAATTACAGGCGCAGGTTTTCCAGTATATAAAGGAAAAGGCGCTCGTTTGCAACGTGCTTTGATTTCTTACTTTTTGGATAAAAATACTTCCGCAGGTTATACCGAATATCAGGTTCCGCATTTGGTAAACGAAGCTTCTGGCTTCGGAACTGGACAATTGCCAGATAAAGAAGGGCAAATGTATCATGTGGGCATTGACGATCTTTATTTGATTCCAACAGCTGAGGTTCCCGTAACAAATATGTTTCGTGGCGATTTGTTGAATAATTCAGATTTGCCCATAACATGCACCGCCTACACGCCTTGTTTTAGAAGAGAAGCCGGAAGCTACGGAGCCCACGTTCGCGGTTTAAACCGTTTGCATCAATTTGATAAAGTTGAAATTGTTCGCATTGAGCATCCCGATAATTCATACGCAGCTTTGGATGAAATGATTGAGCACGTAAAAGACATTCTTCGCGAGCTGAAATTGCCCTATAGAATCCTTCGCCTTTGCGGCGGCGATTTAGGTTTTACCTCAGCATTGACTTATGATTTTGAAGTATTTTCAACCGCGCAGGATCGTTGGCTGGAAATTTCTTCCGTTTCAAATTTTGAAACTTTTCAGGCCAATAGACTGAAACTTCGTTTTAAAGATACAGACGGAAAAAATAAACTTGCACATACATTAAACGGAAGCTCTTTAGCATTACCAAGGGTTTTGGCTGGAATTCTGGAAAACTATCAAACAGAGGACGGAATAAAAATCCCCGAAGTTTTGGTTCCGTATTGCGGATTTGATTTTATAAAATAATTTTATGTGATGTAGAAAACATCACACACATTTAAAATATTTAAAATGAGTTACCAAAATATTCTTTCCGAAACCGAAAACGGCATCACAACCATCACTATCAATCGTCCATCAAAATTGAATGCCTTAAATCGTGAAACTATTCAAGAGTTGCACGATGCTTTTGAGGAGGCTGAAAATTCTTCCAAAACGAAAGTGGTAATTATAACTGGAAGTGGCGAAAAAGCCTTTGTTGCCGGTGCTGACATCAGCGAATTCGCAGATTTTTCAGTGGAAGAAGGTGGAAAATTGGCTGCAAAAGGACAGGAATTATTGTTTGATTTTGTAGCGAACTTTTCAAAACCCGTAATTGCTGCAGTAAATGGCTTTGCATTGGGGGGTGGATTGGAACTGGCGATGGCCGCACATTTCCGAATCGCTTCAGAAAATGCAAAAATGGGATTGCCCGAAGTTTCATTGGGCGTAATTCCCGGTTATGGTGGTACACAACGACTTCCACAATTGGTGGGCAAAGGTCGTGCGATGGAAATGATAATGACCGCAGGAATGATTGATGCAAACCAAGCGCTTCAATACTGTTTGGTAAACCACGTAACAACTCCAGAAGAATTACTTGAGTTTACTGAAAAAATTGCCGGAAAAATCATGAAGAACTCTTCAGTAGCAATTGCTTCGGCAATTAGGGCTATCAATGCAAACTTTAAAGACGGTGAAAACGGATTTGAAGTGGAAATTGAAGAGTTCGGTAATTGTTTTGGCACCGAAGATTTTAAGGAAGGTACACAGGCGTTTCTTCAAAAGAGAAAGGCTGATTTTCCGGGGAGATAAAATTTCTGCAATTCAAATTTTATGAAAAATATCATATTCTTCCTTTTTCTCTGTATGGGTGCAATTGCCCATGCACAGTTAGACACGCTCAAAGTTTCGGTAAGCGAAATTTTTAATGATGAAGAATTCAAAACGTCTCTCCTTTTTGCCAAAGAAGATTCCAACGGCGATATTTTTACCGTTAGAAATTACTATTCCAGCATTTCAAACCCAAAAGGGTATTATATAGAACATTTCAACAAAGACCTAAAGTTGCTTAAAAGAACGACTGTTGAGGTGAATCGCAACGAAATAAAAGGTCTCTTTTTAACCGAAGATTCGGTGATATTATTACAATTTCAATATAATTATAAGGAAAAGGAATATGCCTTTGCTACCTTAAAATCTTCAAAAGAGGATTTTAGTTTTACTGAAAAAAAAATCTATTCGCTTGATCGCAATAGACTTGACAAATACGACCATTTTGGAATTCGTAGTGAGCCGGAATACAATCTCCATCACCACAACAATCTAGGTGATATTTTAGCATCTGAAAATGGAGATTTTATAACTCTCAATCTTTTCACGAAATCAAAAGAAGGCGATGCGTTGCTTGTTATTACTTTCAATAAATTTTTCGAAAAAATTTACGAATACGAATTTGAAAATGTTATATCCTTAAAGGAAAACGCAACTAAAAATTTACCGTTAGAATATCAAAATATGGTTTTGGGCAATAATGGTACTGTATATTTTTTAGGAAGAGTTTTTAATACCAACAATAAGAATTTGGAAAAGAGTTATGAGCCAAATTATTATTTTGTTATTTTTAAAGCGGATGCAGTTTCAAAGACCCAAAAGGTTATTCCAATTGAAAGTAACAATATTATTCGTTCGTTGCAATTAGTAACAAAAGGAGGCAAATTAGCGGCGGTGGGTCTTTATACAGATACCGTGGGTTCAAATTTTTCTTTTACTTCGGGCAATAGGTATGATGGAGCGGTTTTATTTAATTTAGATCAAACATCCCTAAATAAATTGAAAGAATCTTTTCAGCCTTTTTCGGAAGAATTTATGATTGAAAAATACGGAAAGGTGAAGGAAAAAATAAATTCTTTTCTTTCATACCGCAGTATTTTTATGTTGGATAATGGCGATCTTATAATAAATGTAGAAGAATTTGAAATGTACATTTCAGACGATAATGTGAACGCAAAACGCATTTACAAAGATATAATGGGTTTTCGCCTTAGCAATGATGGTGATTTAACTTGGGCAAAAAATATCAATAAAAAACAGGATGATTGGTCGTTAGATAATATTCCTTTTCTTTCATACACTGCAACCATTAAAAGCGACGTTGCTTATTATTTTGTAAATGCGGCTTCAGATTTAAAACTTATAAAGAATAATCAAATTGAGCTAAGAGAAGGCCCGCGTCTTTACGATTTAAAAATATACCCTACAGGCCTTTTAAGACATGATAAAGTCTTGAATCCAGAAATATTCAATGCACAACTTGCCGTTCGTTTCGGAATTTTAATAAATGAATCGGATATTTTAATGCAAGCTGAAAGCAACGACAAGCCAATGTTGGTGAAATTATATTTCTAATTTTAAATTGTTTCGCCCAAAGTTCCAAAGCACTCAGTAAGTTTCTTAACTTTATAGACTTCTTTACTGAAACATTATTATGAAATATTACAATTTATTAATTACCGTTTTTCTATTAAACTTTTCTTTAATAGCCCAAGAAAAAGCCGAACCCTGGTTTAAAGATGGTGAAGCCCAAATTGTTCCAGCGTTTGAAAATCAACAAGATTGGATCAGAACAGATCTTTGGGTAGAAACTACTTTTGACACTGACGGCGACGGCAAGCTAGACCGTATGCACGTAGATGTTACAAGACCCAGACAAACCGAAGACGGATTAAAACTACCCGTGGTTTACGAATCAAGTCCGTATTTTGCAGGAGTAGCGCCAGAGGTTGAAGGCGCTTTTCACAATGTACACCACGAAATAGGAGCTCCCGAAAAAGAAATTGTGCATCCATCAGTAACTAGAAGAGGCGAGCGACCTATAATTTCCAACACACAAATTAAAACTTGGGTTCCTCGCGGATATATAGTTGTCCATTCCTCTTCACCAGGAACGGGACTTTCGCAAGGTTCCCCAACTGTTGGCGGTGATAATGAATCCTTAGCTCCAAAAGCAGTGATCGATTGGCTAAACGGCCGTGCAAAAGGATATACCACTCCTGACGGAAACGAAGAAGTAAAAGCATATTGGACCACTGGAAAAGTTGGTATGACAGGTACTTCCTATAATGGGACAATTCCTTTGGCAGCTGCAACCACTGGTGTTGAAGGGCTTGAAGCTATTATTCCTATTGCGCCAAATACTTCCTATTATCATTATTATAGAAGTAACGGGCTTGTGCGTTCACCTGGAGGTTATTTAGGAGAAGACGTTGATGTTCTTTACGATTTTATCCACAGTGGCGACGAATCAAAACGCGCATACAATAATGCAACTTATCGCGATAACGAAATCAAAAATGGCATTGACCGAAAAACAGGAGATTACAACGAGTTTTGGGCTGGCCGTGATTATTTGAACGACATGAAACCGATGAAGGCAGCACTTTTTATGTCGCACGGTTTTAATGACTGGAATGTAATGCCAGAGCACAGCTACCGAATTTACAAAGCAGCTGAGGAAATGGGATTGCCCGTAAAAATTTATTATCACCAAAACGGTCACGGAGGTCCGCCCCCATTTTCAATGATGAATAAATGGTTTACGAAATATCTTTTCGGAATAGATAACGGGATTGAAAAAGGTCCAAAAGCTTGGATTGTTCGTGAAAACGATAAAAACGACAACCCTACGCCCTACGCAGATTATCCAAATCCGGATGCTAAAAAAGTTACGCTTCATTTAAAGGCGACTTCCAAAAATGAAGGAATGTTGACTGTTGAAAAAAGCAAGAAACAAGGCAACCAAACTTTGGTGGACGATTATAACTTTTCTGGAGAAACCTTGCGCAACTTGCAACTTCCAAATCACAGACTGCTTTTTGTAACACCGATTTTAAAAGAAGATTTGCATCTTTCTGGTATTTCGAAAATGAATATTAAATTAGCCAGCAGCAAGCCCGCGGCAAACCTTTCCGTTTGGATGGTTTCTTTGCCTTGGAACAAAGACAAGAATGCAAAAATAACCGACAATATTATTACGCGAGGTTGGGCAGACCCACAGAATTATAAATCCATTTCCGAAAGTGAACCTTTAAAACCGGGCAAGTTCTATGAATTGTCTTTTGATCTTATTCCAGACGATCAAGTAATTCCAGCTGGGCAACAGATTGGTTTGATGATTTTTTCAAGCGACAGTGAATTCACCCTTTTGCCCGAACCAGGAACTATATTAACGGTTGATCTTGATGAAACATCTATTGAAATTCCAGTTGTTGGCGGAAAAGAAGCTTTCCAAAAGGCAACAAGATAGTAGGTAGTTTTCCTTCATGAAAAAATGTCATTTCTAAAAATGCCAAATTGACATTTTTAGAAATGACATTTTTTAAGAAACCTCCAAAAATTTCTTAAAAATTTTTAAAATTCCGCATCGCAATAATTGCAACTTTGTTTTGGCATTTCATTTGTTGAATTTAAAAGTAAAATAATGTTTAACTTAAATCTTGATTTATTATGAGCACTTTAGTAAATGTTCCTAAAAAAGGAGGTTTAACAAGAACAAATAACAATAGTTCTAGCTACCTCCCAACTTGGTCTTCTTGGATTGACGATATCTTCAACAGGGAGTTATCACCGGTGTTTTCACAAAATTTCAATACTGGCTTGAGTCTTCCTAAAGTAAATATCAAAGAAACCGCCGACGCATATTTTGTAGAGGTTGCAATTCCGGGGTTGAAAAAATCCGATTTCCAGATAGATCTCGATAATCAAATCCTGACCATTTCCTCAGAAGTGGAAGAAAAAAACGAGGAAACTCAAGAAAACTATTCTCGTAGGGAATTTGGTTATTCATCATTCAAACGAAGTTTTACGCTTCCCGAGTCTGTGGATGACGGAAAAATCAAAGCCAAATATAACGAAGGTATTTTGAGCATCCATCTTCCAAAAAAAGAAGAAGCAAAACAAAAACCTCCGCGAAACATCGAAATTTCTTAAGAAGGTTTTTTTTAGAAAAAAAATGGAGCCAGAAGAAAGGCTCCATTTTTATACTTTATAAAAGCTTACAACAAAATTCTGTTAAGCAATTGCGTTTGTTATTTTTTTCTAAGTATCACTTAATTGCAAGGATTATGATAGCGAGAAAATTCAAACCGGGAGATTGGGTAAAGATAAAAGGGAAAGACGATCCCCCTAAAATGGAAATTTTAAAATATATTTCAAAAGAAGATCTGTTAACGGGCATTGTAAATAACCACAGCATTGTGGAATGCGTGTATTACAAAAATGGGGAACGTTTTACGCGCACTATTCATCAAAATAGACTCTTGAAACTCCTCAAAACAGGCGGGATATACAAAGTCTAAATTTATTTTTTGGAATTATTCCTTTTTAATAAGGATATATTCCAAATACTAATTATCTTTGAAAAAACTCAAACTTCAAAGTTTTTTATGTCTGACAATGTGCTTAAAGGCCGCGGCGCCCAGAAAAATGTGCACAACCGTTTCTTCGAAAACAGTCACGAAGTGCTAGACGAGTATCTGAATTTCTGTGAAGCGGAAGGGGAAGAAGCAGACAAAAACAAAACAAATTACATTGAAGTTTTCCCGAAAACATTTGTAAACAAAGTTGATAGCCCGGATGTTGGAATGGGTTTTTCGGCAAATCCTTACCAAGGTTGTGAACACGGTTGTGTGTATTGCTATGCAAGGAACAGTCACGAGTATTGGGGTTATGGTCGCTGGGCTGGATTTTGAACGAAATATTCTCTTCAAAAGAAATGCGCCACAGCTTTTAGAGGAAAAAATAACATCAAAAAATTGGCAGGGAAATACTATTGTTTTTTCGGGAAATACGGATTGCTATCAACCCTTGGAACGCAAACTGGAAATCACCCGAAAATGCTTGGAGGTAATGCTAAAATGGAAACACCCCACAGGCATCATTACCAAAAATTCATTAATACTTCGCGATCTGGATATTTTGAAGGAAATGGCAAAACTTAATATTATTTCAGCAAATATTTCTATCACTTCCCTTTCAGAAGATACGCGCAGATTGTTGGAACCACGCACTGCGAGCATTAAACAACGCTTAAAAACTGTGGAAACACTTTCGGAAAATGGTATTCCAGTTCGCGTGATGATGGCGCCAATTATTCCTTCACTTAACAGTCACGAAATTCTTCCGTTGGTAAAAAAAGTAGCTGAGCTCGGAGCAATTGATGTGGGGTATACCATTGTAAGATTGAACGGTCAAATTGCAGAAATTTTCAAGGATTGGGCACATAAAACCATTCCGGATAAAGCTGAGAGAATTCTAAACCAAATAGCCGAATGCCACGGCGGAAACCTCAACGACAGTAATTGGGGAAGACGAATGAAGGGTGAAGGAACAATTAGTGAACAAGTGAAAAACACGATGGCAATTGCCAAAAAAAGATATTTAAAGGACAGAAAAAGCGAACCTTTGGATACTTCGCATTTTCTGCAGCTTAAAAATCCGCAGATGAAGTTGTTTTAAAACTCACTTCTCTCCTTTCCATTCCGAATAAAACTGTTGTAGAAATACTTCCATAAATTGATGTCTTTCTTCAGCAATTTTACGCCCTGTTTTCGTATTCATTTTATCTTTTAACAGCAATAGTTTTTCATAAAAATGATTGATTGTTGGTGCATCGGAAGCTTTGTATTCCGCTGGAGTCATATTCAAATTTGGTTTAATTTCGGGATCGTAAAGTTTTCTATTTTTAAAACCGCCGTAATTGAAAGTTCGTGCAATACCTATAGCTCCAAGTGCATCGAGCCTATCAGCATCCTGAACCACATCTAATTCCTTTGAAGTGAAATTTCTGTATTTTGTTTCCTCCTTTGAAAGAAATATTTTCAATGATTTTTACAATGTGATCGATTTTTCTTCGGAAAGATTTTGGGTTCTCAGAAAATTGTTGTAGCTTTTTTGGGTCCAACGGTTTCATCGCCATTGTGGAATTTTGAATCGGCAATATCGTGAAGCAATGCACCAAGGGCAACAACAGTTTTATCAACTTCTTCACTTTCGGAAATAAGCAAAGCATTTTTATAAACCCGTTCAATATGAAACCAATCGTGGCCCCCTTCGGCATCTTTCAACTCATTTTTAACGAAGGTGATTGTATTCCTGAATTATCTCTTCAGTAGAAAATGAAGTCCATTATTTGTGGATTTTTGAAGTGATTATTTCTTCCACTTTATCAATCAACGCTTCAACATCATAATCTGCAATTTTTATTGCGGGATGTGCTGTCATTTCAAAACGAACGCCCATTTGTATACGGGAACATTCCCCAACGCTGCAATTTCCAGTATTGTTGATGGTAACTGGAACTACATAACCATCAGGTAATTTTTTGAAAAGCGTCTGAAGTCCGGTTCTTCGAAAAGGTTTTGGCATGCCAGTTTTGCTTCGTGTTCCTTCTGGAAAAATAACGCCGCTTCGATTAAATTTTTGTAGATATTTTGAAAACTTCACCATTTCAACAATTGCTTGTCGGGGGTTTTTTCGGTCAATTAAAATATGAGCCTCCGTGCCTTAAGTTATATGAAACAGAAGGAATTCCTTTTCCTAATTCTACTTTGGAAATAAATTTTGGGTGATATTTCCGCAGATACCAACTCAATGGCGAAATATCCCACATGCTTTGATGGTTGGAAACTATTATTATAGGTACATTATTTGGGATACTTGTGTTTATATCAACGTGAAAAGTGGTTCCCAAAACGTTTAAACACCGCAATAAAGTCCAGTTGAAATAATCACACACTTTTTTTGTGTGCGGTATAGCCAAACCAATTAAAACAAATCCATTGAACTGGATGAAAAAACGACAGATTGTAATACCAAAGAGCAGGTAAAACAACGCTGAAAAAGGATAGCTAATAATTTTTGATAGTGATTTCATTCGGTTCAAAAATAAGAAAACCGCCTTTAAAAAAGACGGTTTTACTTTTACTTGTTTAATATTTTCAAAATGAAAAACTCAACGTTTCGATTTTGATTTATTTTTTAAAGTATTTCGATCTATATAAATATAATTATAAACACATAGGCCAATAATCACTAACCAAAATGCCCTGTATAAGCCAATCATTTATTTCCTTTCCGAATAAATAGGAAACTTTCGGATTTTGATAGATATTAAAAATAAGAGCACCTAGTGCCAAAATGCCGATAACAACAGTAAATGGTTTTGTCATTTTCATAACGCTACACTTTTTAATAATTAACAGTATTCGTTATATGCGCCTTTCAAATTCTCGGCAATCATTTGTGCAGGGCGGCCTTCAATATGGTGGCGTTCCAACATATGAACCAATTCGCCATTTTTGAACAAAGCCATAGAAGGCGAACTTGGCGGAAACGGAACCATATTGGCTCTGGCAGTATCTACAGCTTCGCGATCAACACCTGCAAAAACCGTTACCAAATGGTCTGGTTTTTTATTGTTATCCAGGGACATTGCTGCACCAGGACGTGCGTTGGCTGCAGCACAACCACAAACAGAATTTACAACTACTAAAGTTGTTCCTTCTTGTTTTAGTGCCTCTTCAACATCACTTGCTGTATATAATTCGGAAAAACCAACTTTGGTAAGGTCTTCACGCATTGGTTTTACTAGTTCGGGTGGGTACATAAATATTTCTTTAAATTATTATAAAAATGTGACTGCAAAGATACTAATTCTGAAAAGAATTAAATCCCAAATTACTAGCTCCAAAATCAAAAAAAAATAAATTAAAAACATTAAAAAGCAACTAAAAACTCCACTTTTGAATGCGGTATACGAGCTTAGGCACTTATTTGGGTTTTGGAATTTGATATTTAGTACTTTAAAATGATTACCTTTGTCGGCTTAAAAAAAGAAAAATTACAATTCTATGCTTCGTTGGTTATTGGCCGTTCTTGGATATGCATTGTTTATCGGTTTCCAGGTGCTATTGTGGGTTTTTTAATAGGAAGTCTGTATCGACAATTTTAGTGCAAAAGGTAAAACTTTTCAAACTTCATTTGGTACTTCTCAACAACAAGTTACTCCTGCAGATTTTGAATTAAACCTGCTTTCGTTAGCTTCTTTGGTGATTAAAGCAGACGGACACGTGAGCCAAACCGAACTGGATTATGTGCGCCAATATTTTGTGCAGGCCTATGGAAGAGAACGTGCCAATGCAACTTTTAAGGTTTTTAATGAAGTAATAAAGAAGCGTGAAATTTCCGCACAAAACATTTGTAGTCTTCTTACGACAACGAACCCGTTACGAAAGCCGTCTTCAAATTCTTCACTTCTTGTTCAGCATTGCAAATGCTGATGGGAGCGTTTCCACTTCCGAAGTAAATGAAATAAATAGGATTGCAGGGTTTTTAGGAGTTTATGCCCGTGATTTTGAAAGTATAAAAGCCATGTTCTTCAAAAATCCAGACAGCGCCTATAAGATTTTGGAGATTGAAAGAACGGCAACGGTTTCAGAAATAAAATCAGCTTACCGAACGATGGTAAAAAAATACCATCCCGACAAACTACAGCATATGGACGAAGCCCACCAAAAAGGCGGAGAGGAAAAGTTTAAAAAAGTGCAGGAAGCCTACGAGCAACTTCAGAAGGAGCGAGGGTTTTAACAATAGTTACTTCTTTAAGAATAAAAAAATCAGCTTTTAGTTGATGTTAGTAAAGATATTTCTTTCTTTATTTTTAGTCTAGTCTAAAAATAAAATCTGTATAAATAGAAAAATATATTTACCTTTGTGCCCATGTTTACATTAGCCGAAGAAAATTATCTTAAAGCCATTTTTCACTTGGAACACGAATTTCAGGGTGAAGTGAGCACCAACGCCATTGCAGAGAGTATGGAAACCAAGCCATCATCTGTAACAGATATGATCCAAAAACTTGCAGAGAAAAAACTGCTCACTTATAAGCGTTACAAAGGAGTTCAATTGACAGCAGAAGGAAAAAAAGTGGCTACTAGCGTAATACGAAAACATAGACTGTGGGAAGTTTTTTTAGTAGAGAAATTGAACTTTCATTGGGATCAAGTCCACGAAATAGCAGAGCAATTAGAGCATATTCAATCTGAAGAGCTCATAACACGCCTCGATAAATTTTTGGGCAGCCCAGATTTTGATCCTCACGGTGATCCAATCCCAGACAAACACGGTGTTTTAAAACGTACAGAGAAGAAATTGCTTTCTGAAATTGAGAAAAATCAAAAAGGTGTCTGCGTGGGCGTGAAAGAATCCAGCCCAGAATTTCTTCAATATTTAGATAAAAAGAAAATTAGTATCGGCACAAAAATCAGGGTTTTGGGGAAAGAATTTTTTGACGGGTCTATGATAGTTCAAGTTGGAAGTGAACAATTCTTCATTTCACATAAAATTGCTGAAAACCTATACGTACAAACCCAAGAATAGCAATGGACAGAAGAAGCCACAAATCGCTGGAAGAAGTTCACGGAACGATTGAAACTTCAGGTAAAAAATCACCTTGGAAAAAATTGCTCGCCTTTTTGGGGCCAGCATATTTAGTAAGTGTTGGCTATATGGATCCTGGAAACTGGGCAACGGACATTGCTGGTGGAAGCCAGTTTGGCTATACATTGATTTGGGTATTGCTGATGAGCAATATTATGGCGTTGCTACTTCAAAGCCTTTGTGCGCGTTTGGGTGTTGTTCGCGGAAGAGATTTAGCCCAAGCTTCAAGGGAAGCCTACAATCCTTTTGTAAATTTTGTACTTTACATTCTTGCCGAAATTGCCATTGTAGCCTGCGATTTAGCCGAAGTTATAGGAATGGCAATTGGTCTGAATCTTCTTTTTGGTTTACCTATGGTTTGGGGTGTTACAATTACAGCGTTGGATACTTTTCTGCTTCTTTTTCTTCTGAACAAAGGAATGCGTAAGATGGAAGTTTTTATCATTGGCCTAATTTTTATTATTGGAGGTTCTTTTGTTATCGAAATGTTTTTTGCGAAACCTGATATGGGTGATCTTATGGCGGGTTTCATTCCCTCGCTTCCCAACAGTGCAGCTCTTTATATTGCCATTGGTATTATAGGGGCAACCGTTATGCCTCATAATCTTTACCTACATTCTTCCCTGGTACAATCCCGGAAAATAGAACGGACAAAAAAGGGGATTAAGCAAGCATTGAAATTCAATTTTATAGATTCTGCAATTGCGCTTAATTTGGCTTTTTTTGTGAATGCAGCCATTTTAATACTTGCGGCAGCAGTTTTCCACAAAAATGGAATGTTTGAAGTTGCTGAAATACAAGATGCACATGCGTTGTTAGAACCCCTATTAGGGTCAAGCTTAGCACCTACCTTTTTTGCGATTGCCTTGATTGCAGCTGGGCAAAGCAGTACACTTACCGGTACTCTTGCAGGTCAAATCGTGATGGAAGGCCATTTAAATTTGCGTATCCAGCCGTGGGTTAGAAGATTAATTACACGTATGCTTGCTATTATTCCGGCACTTTTCACTGTTATTTATTTTGGAGAAAGCGGCACTGGAAAGTTGCTTGTATTAAGCCAGGTAGTATTAAGTCTTCAGCTTGGTTTTGCAATAATTCCCTTAATCCATTTCGTAAGCAGCAAAAAGCTAATGAACGGTTTTCACATAAAATGGCCGTTGCGCATCGGCTCTTGGCTCGTTACAATTATAATTGTTGGATTGAATGCAAAACTGGTTTATGATGAAATTACAGGCTGGCTTATAACTTCTGAAAACCCTATTTATATATGGACTTTGGTAATTCCCGCAGCTATTGGAGCAGCAGTGTTGTTAATTTATATAACTTTCAAAACCACCATAAAGGATATTAAATCTGAAAAAAGAAAAATGGTTCCCCACATACTCGATGCGAAAGTGGACGAACTGGCCCAACCGCTTTCCTATAAAAAAATTGCGATTCCAGTGGACTTTTCAACTTCTGATGAAAAAAGCATTTCCGCGGCTCTGCAATTGGGTGGAAAAGATGCTGAGTATACGCTCATTCACATTGTTGAAACACCAGGAGCAATGATTTATGGAGATGAAATTGATGATTATGAAACCGAAAGTGATGAGGCTTTTTTAAATACCTATAAAGAAAAGCTGGAAGAAAAAGGCTTTAACGTTTCGGTTAAACTTGGGTTTGGTTCCCCAAAAAAGCAGATTCCCAAAATTGTGAATGCCGCCGAATTTGATTTACTGGTTTTAGGCGGTCACGGGCATTCCGGCCTCAAAGATTTGCTGTTTGGAACCACTGTTGACAGTGTGCGACATAAAGTCAACATCCCTGTTTTTATTGTTTAAATTTTTTTAAAGATAGCTTTGGATTCAGAATTTTTAATTTCCTTAATATTCTGGCACTATTTTTTAATGTATCTTTAAAATTGAAAAAACCAATACTATGAAAAATTCACTTTTAGCCGTCTTAATTCTTTTTTCAGCTTTTGCTTTTGGGCAAGAGGATTCTGCAGAAACCCCTAAAATTGCCGTTAAAGTTCCAAAAGGTGAAACTGTAGTATTAAAAGGCGTTTCCATAAAATTTTTGGAAGTTCTGGAAGATTCTCGTTGCCCCAAAGATGTAAACTGTATTTGGGCAGGACGAGCACAGAGTTAAAGTAGAAGTAACTTCAAAAGGGAAAAAGGAAGAGAAAATACTAACTTTTGGTGAACAAAACCTGGCGAAGAAAAAAATACAAATATCTTTAGTTCTTCAAGTTTTGCTATCAATGGATTAACACTTAATCCCTATCCAACTTCAGAAAGTACAGGAAAAGATAAAGAATATGTTTTGTTGGTTTGTGAAGAGAAAAACAACTGATTAATGGCAACCACAATCTTTCTTACCACATTTGGTTTTTCCGCCATCAAGTGTGCCACTTGAGTTTTGGCGTGCTTCAAAAATAGGGTTCCAAACAAACTTTTTAAGTAAAAAGCCTGTAGCTATAGAAAAAATTATTAAAACCAAAATTGTTTGCATATTACAAAGATACTTAAAAACTTTAAGTTGCAAATATATGAATGTTACGAAAAGCTGTAATGTTTTCGATTAATGGAAAGTACAACTACCACAGTCTGAATGATCGCCATGTTTATTTCCTTCAGAACTTGTTTCAAAAGGGTTCCAAATGAACCTTTTTATCAAAAACCCCAAGGCGAACACAAATGTTATTAAAACCAATATAATCTGCATAATAAAGATTTCTTATTTTAAAAATTGATAGGCTCCAGCGCCACGACATAAGCAATGGCGACTCATTACAAATAGTTGCCACATTGGCCATTTCCAACTGTTTGTTTCTTTTTTCACAATTGCCAATGTGCTCATACATTGCATTGCAAAAGCATAAAAAAGCAATAATGAAACCCCACTCGCAAAATTGAAAAGTGGCCCTCCCAAAACAGGATTTATTTCTGCTGCCATTCGGTTTTTTATTGTTTCTTCCTGTTCGCTTCCCACGCTATAAATTGTTGCTAGTGTTCCCACAAACACTTCGCGTGCAGCAAAAGAACTTACAATGGCAATACCAATTTTCCAGTCATAGCCCAAAGGCCTAACTGCAGGTTCAATGGCATGGCCCACGTGTCCAATATAGGAATGTTCCAATTTATAGGAATCAACGTGCATTGCTAAATCTTCTTCAGAAAGATTTTGGGAAGCGTATTGCTTTTTAATAATTTCTTCTGCATTATTGAAATCCCCTGGGCCATAAGATGCCAAAACCCAAAGAATAATTGAAATTGCGAGTATTATTTTCCCCGCACCAAAAACAAATGCCTTTGTTTTTTCAACTACGGTAATCAATACGTTTTTGGGAATGGCAGTTTATAATTTGGCATTTCAACAACAAAGAAACTTTTGGTTCTTATTTTAAGAATTTTATCCAACAAATAAGCTGAAAAAATTGCGGCGCCAAAACCCAATAATGTACATAAACATTAAGGTAAGGCCTTGTAGGCTAAAAATTCCCAAAACTCGATTATCTGGAATAACCAAAGAAATTATAATTAAATAAACCGGTAAACGTGCTGAGCATGTTGTAAAAGGTGTAACTAAAATAGTAATCAAGCCGCTCCTTCCAGTTTTCAATATTTCGGGTGGCCATAATTGCGGGAATGGCACAGGCAGTTCCAGCTACCAAAGGCACTACACTTTTTCCGCTCAAGTCCAAAACGACGCATGATTTTGTCCATTAAAAAAACAACACGGCTCATATAGCCTGTTTCTTCCAAAATTGAAATAAAGAAAAACAGAAAAGCAATCTGTGGGATAAAAATTACAATTCCGCCGAATCCGGGAATAATTCCTTCAGAAATCAAATTGGTAAAATCTCCCGGAGGAAAGTGTGTTTTAGCCCATTCGCTGAAAGAGGCAAATGTACTGTCAATAAAATCCATCGGGTATGCGCTCCAATCGAAAATTGCCTGGAAAATCAAGCAAAAGAATTCCGAAGAAAATAACGTAGCCCCAAACTTTGTGGGTTAATAATTCGATCCAAACGGCTTCTTAAATCTTTTGCGTTTGCAGTATCTATATGAAGTGTTTCCTTTAAAGTTTCATTGATAAACTGATAGCGCGCAACAGTTTCTTTTTGCTGAAGTCGTTTCAGGTTGCTGACGGATTCCGTTTGAAATGAAGCCACTCCTTTCAGTTCATTTCTGTTCAATTTTCCGAAATTTACATCCTGCGTTATCACCAGCCACAAGCTTGTAAAGGTCTTGATTGGGAAATGCTTTTCGCAATCTGTCAAAATATTCTGGGGCAATGCTGGAAGCGTTTAGGCTTGGTTTTGTGGAAAGTTGATTGTAGTTTTCAATCAATTCCTTTAAATAATCAAAGCCAAGATTTTTGCGTGAACTTATTAAGTGCGATTTTGGTTTTTAATTTTTCTTCAAGCAACGCGAATATCCAATGAAATTGCTTTTCGCTTCATCCTGTCGGACATATTGATGGCAAGAATTGCAGGGATACCTAAATCTTTTATTTGGGTAAAAAGTAAGCAGGTTTCGCTTAAATTTTCTACATCGGCAACCACTACTGCCACATCGGGAAAATCTTTGTCGTTTTTATTCAGAAGTAATTCTATAACAACATTTTCGTCAACTGAGGAAGCATTTAAGCTGTATGTCCCAGGTAAATCCAACACTGGACCTTGCATGCCACGGCCAAATTTGCAAGTGCCCTGTTTCTTTTCTACAGTGATTCCGGGATAATTGCCCACTTTTTGGTTCAGTCCAGTCAGCCGGTTAAAGACAGAGGTTTTTCCGGTGTTGGGGTTTCCAATAAGTGCAACGTTTATGTGTTTTGCCATATTTTGGCTCCACTCTGTATAGAGCAGATATTTTTTTTATTATATCAGTTCAATTTCAATCTTACAGGCTGTTTCTCTGCGAATAGCAAGATGGCTTCCGTTAATGTTGAGATACAATGGATCTTAAATGGAGCTATCTGTACCAAGGTTACTTCATTGCCGGGAAGACAGCCCATTTCCAATAATTTTAGGGGAACAACATCAACGGAAAACTCCTTGATAATACCACGCTGCCCTTTTTTTAATGAAGCAATTGTAATCATCTTTTTATTTAGATTGATTTTAAACAAGGCAAAAGTAAAGGAAAAAAAGGACGTAGAGAAAGACCTTTCGAAATTTTTTAATCAATGAAACGAGGGTGACTCATGAAATTAATCTTCCCGTTCCAAAATTTTAATGTCTGCCAATAATTTTTCAATGGATTCAGGGTCTGTTCCGTCATAAAACCCGCGAATACGTTTCTTTTTATCAACTAGCACAAAGTTTTCGGTATGGACCAAATCATTTTCAGCAAAAGGCACATCCTTAGCAGCGAGATAGGATTTTCGGGCAAGGTCGTAGATTTCTTTTTTATCGCCGGTCACCAAATTCCATTTGGCATCATTCACGCCTTTTTCCAAGGCATATCTTTTAAGTTGGGCAACAGTGTCAATTTCCGGAGTTACGGTATGGGAAAGCAACATTACCTCATCGTCATTTTTCAATTTTTCTTGTATTTCTGCCATATGACTCGTCATTATTGGGCAAATGGTCTGGCAAGTTGTAAAGAAAAAATCTGCAACATATATCTTGTCATTGTAGTCATCTTGGGTAATGGTCTCTCCATTTTGATTGGTCAAACTAAAATCAGCAATGGTGTGATATTTTTTCACATATTGAAGTGTGGTATCCACAAGTTCAGTAGAAACATCGGCTGGTTGATAAATTTTCAGCACTTCTTTCGGTTTCATTATTTGATAAATAATTGAAATAATGAGAATTGAAAGAATAAGAAAAAAAACTGCGAAAAATTTATATTTACTAAAAAAAGTAAGCATTGCGTTAAATTTTAGACTGAAAGCCCATATTTAGGAGCAAAAATAACTCCTAATACTAACAAAATGAATACATTTAACATCCTAATTTCACGCTGAAATATATCTTCTTATTTATTTTTTTTCAAGCTCGAAAATTGGTCAATAAATTTCAGCAAAACTATAATTATATAAATATGACCCAATGAAAACATTAGTACTCCCCTTTCTATTTTTAATTTCCTTTTTTTCCTTTTCGCAAAATTTCCAAGAAGAAAACATAAGTGAAGCTGAAGCCAAAGCGGCAACTGGAATGTTCGCTGGAGAGCGAAACATGAACACCAACAATTATGATTTAAAGTATGCACGGTTGGAATTGACTGTAGATCCATCGCAACCTTTTATTAGCGGAAAAATCACTTCCCATTTTGAAGCAAAAGAAAACATAAATACAGTAGTTTTTGAGCTTGTTGATAATATGACTGTTTCGCAAGTAACTCAGCGTGGCAATCCGCTTTCCTTTACACAAAACAGCAATGACGAAGTAGTAATAACTCTTCCGCAGACACAAAATCAAGGTGTTTTGGATTCGCTTTCAGTAAGTTATTCAGGAAATCCAATAAGTTCTGGTTTTGGTTCCTTTGAAGTGGATACACATAACGGAGATCCTGTAATGTGGACACTTTCAGAACCTTTTGGCGCAAAGGCATGGTGGCCATGCAAACAAGATTTGATTGATAAAATCGACTTGATTGATGTTTACATTACTACTCCGCGTTTCAATCCTTCAAGTGAAGAATATGTTGCAGTTTCCAACGGTTTGGAATTGAGCCAAACCATAAATGGCAGCAATAAAACCACACATTTTAGACACCAACACCCCATTCCCGCTTATTTAGTGGCAATTGCTGTAACAAACTACACGGTTTATTCCCACACAGTTGACAATAATGGAAACCCTTTTGAGATTGTAAACTATATTTATCCAGAAGATCTTGCCTATGCACAAGTCCGTACTCCAGTGACCGTTGATGTTATGAATCTTTATGCAGATCTTTTTGAGCCCTATCCTTTTGCCGATGAAAAATACGGCCACGCAGAATTTGGCTGGGGTGGCGGAATGGAGCACACAACCGTTTCCTTTATGGGCGGACTCAGCCGCGGATTGATCGCTCACGAACTTGGACACCAATGGTTTGGCGATAAAGTTACTTGTGGCAGCTGGCAGGATATTTGGCTAAACGAAGGGTTTGCAACCTATTTAGCTGGAATGGTAATTGAGAATTTTGATGGAAATACAGATTTTAGAAGCTGGAAACAAGACCAAATTTCTTCCATTACCCAAGAAACCGATGGTTCTGTATATATTCCAGCACAGGATACCACTTCGGTAAACCGAATTTTCAATAGCAGACTTACCTATAATAAAGGCTCTATGGTGTTACATATGCTTCGCAAAAAATTGGGCGATGCCGTTTTCTTTCAAGGATTAAAAGATTATTTGGCAGACCCTGCACTTGCATACGGATATGCCAAAACAGAAGATTTAATAAGAAATATGGAAGACGCCAGCGGCGATGATCTCAATGAATTTTTTGATGATTGGATTTATGGCCAGGGCTATCCACGTTATACCATTCAATGGAACCAAGTTAATGGGTCGGCAAATATGAACGTGAAAATTTCACAGACCCAAAGCCATCCTTCGGTTTCCTTTTTTGAAGTCCCAGTGCCTTTAAGAATTATTGGTACACAGGGCGAAACACTGGATATAGTGTTAGATAATAACTTAAACAACCAAACGTTCCAACCAGCAGTAGGCTTTACGGTACAAAGTGTACAGTTTGACCCTGAGAAGGATATTATTTCAAGAAACAACAACGTTATTTTGGGGACTGAAGATTTTACTTTGGAACAACAATTGGTTTTATATCCAAATCCAACTTCTGGGGTTATTCACCTTCAGAAACCTGAAACTTTGAAAGTAACCCAAGTAAGAATATATAATGCTTTGGGTCAATTACTATACACCGAAAATTTTTCGGAAACAGTTGATGTTTCCAAGTTTTCAGAGGGCATTTTGTTTTTCCAAATGGAAACCGAACAAGGGGTTATTAATAAGACAATTGTGAAAGAATAGATTTTTTTTTCAAATATGGGTGTGTTCTCGGCGAACATTTTTTAGCAATGCAATAAAAAATTCAAAATAAATAATAAATAAGCGGGAACAAACCCGCTTATTTTTTTTGCAAGTTCTAAAAGCTTACTTTTGTGCGATTTTTTGCTGAAACCGTTGTTTATTGAGCAGGGCCGAAATAGGGCAAGCAAAATCATTTTAGGTTCGATTTTAGTAACAAAAGATTTATAATCGAGACCATTAAAACCATATTTAAGACACTATGAGTCCATTTTTTATAAAAACTATTCAGCTTCTTTTAAGTTTATCCATATTAATCGTGCTGCACGAATTGGGGCATTTCATTCCCGCAAAACTTTTCAAGACTAGGGTTGAAAAATTCTACCTTTTCTTTGATGTTAAGTTTTCACTCTTTAAAAAGAAAATTGGCGAAACCGTATACGGAATTGGTTGGTTGCCATTGGGCGGCTATATAAAGATAGCCGGTATGATAGACGAGAGCATGGACAAAGAGCAAATGGCAGGCCCACCCCAACCGTGGGAATTCAGAAGCAAGCCAGCTTGGCAACGTTTAATAATAATGCTTGGCGGAGTTACCGTGAATATTATTGTGGGATTTGTAATTTATATGGGAATCCTCTACTTCTATGGAAGAAACGTTACTACCAATGAAGATATTCCACAAGGTTTTAGTGTTACTGAGCAATTTAAGGATTACGGTTTCCGGGATGGCGACCATATTTTGACTGTAAATGGTGAACCCTTAGAAGATGTTATGGACATAAACAGATATCTTTTTCTGCGTGATGTTTCAAATGTTGAAGTAAAACATGCTGATGGTACTTCTGAAAGCATTTCAGTTCCAGAAGGTGCAGGAACTAAAATGTTCCAAAATGATACTCATTTTCCTTTTACCCCAATGCGAATAGCAGTAATAGATACAATATATCCTGATTATCCAGCTTATAATTCTGGTTTTGAAATTGGGGATAAAATTTTATCTGTAAATGGTAAACCTATTAAGTATTTTGATGAATTTGGATCAATAATAAAAGAAAATGGTCAAAACGAAAATCTATTTGTTGTATCAAGGGAAAATCAGATAGATACTATTAAAGTTACGGCCAATAAAGAAGGAAAAATTGGTATAAATGCATTTGGAAAAGAGTTACAATCACAAATTGGTAAAACTAAGATTGAATACTCTTTGGGCGAAAGCATCGTAGGTGGTTTTGGTTATGGTTTCAATACACTGAAAGATTACGTTGCTCAATTTAAATACGTTTTCACTAAAAAAGGTGCAACGCAAGTTGGTGGTTTTGGTGCTATCGGCAATCTTTTCCCTGATGTTTGGGACTGGCAAAGTTTTTGGGCAACCACGGCCTTAATATCAATAATACTTGCATTTATGAATATCCTTCCTATTCCTGCTTTGGATGGTGGCCACGTAATGTTTCTTTTATACGAAATAGTTACAGGTCGCAAACCGAACGACAAGTTTATGGAATACGCACAAATGGTCGGTTTCTTCATTTTGATAGCCTTAGTGCTTTTTGCCAACGGGAACGATATCTATCGCTGGCTTTTTGAATAAACGAACTATAAAATAATCTTTAAAAATACTTCGGAACAAACCCGAAGTATTTTTTTTGAAATATTTTGATGACATTTCAGGTATTTCTCCGATGTGTTTAATAAGTGAAATGCAATAATTGGGGCTTTAAACGAAAGTAAAAGAGTGTTCTATTTCAACAAAAAAAAATCCAAATAACTTAAGTTGCACAATTTTTTTTAACGAATGCGTATAAATTGTATCTTTCTGTATTGTTTTAATCCCTATGCAAAAAATAAGCATCCAAAAAAATAAGGAATTCCCATTCAATGAAATGGTAGCACTCATAAAAAAAAATGATGCGGCTACCCTTAAACAGTTATATATAAAAAACTTTCCAAAAGTGAAACGCTATATCTTTAAAAAAAGTGGCGATGAGCAACAGGCAAAGGATTTATATCAAGAAGCATTCATAGAGATGTGGCGAAATATTAAACAAAATAAGTTTTCTGCTGAAAGTGAAACCGCCATCCAAGGGTATCTTTTTCAAATTGCAAAATACAAATGGCTGAATCAGGTGCATTCGGCCAGATATAAAAACACCACGTTCATAAACCGTGAAATTGAATATGATGAGCCAGAAGTAGAGGAATTTGAAATGCAAAACAGAAAAATTAAAATCATTATGCATTCAATAAATAACCTTGGTGAACGTTGCCAGTTACTGATGAAACTTTTCTATTTTGAACAAAAACCTTTTAAAGAAATAGCCAAAATAATGGCCATGGACGAGGCTTCTGCTCACAACGCAAAATATAGATGCCAAGAACAATTAAAAAAATGACGCAAATTATCCCCCATGGATCCTAATAAAAAAATAGAAAACAATCAAGAAACCCAAGAGCTTATAGATACATACCTATTGGATAAATTGGATACTGCTGAATTGTCAAGTTTTAATGAGCGCATGAAAACCGATCCAGATTTTCGAGTACTCGTTGAGGAACAACGTCTACTTTTTAATAGTGTGGAGGAATACAACTTAAGAAATTCTTTGGATGACTTTCACAAAGAAATTGCAGAAGAGCCTGAAAAAAAATGGAAAAACCCAGGTTGGCTTGCGTTAGCTGCCTCTTTTTTAATACTTATTGGTGTTGCCTCGTGGGCAATTTTCAACACCGGGAATTCCCCCGAAAAGGTTTTTGATGAAAATTTTAAACCCGATCCCGGTCTTCCCACCACTATGGGGACTTCCTCAGAATATGAATTTTATTACGGGATGGTTAATTATAAACGCAAGGAATATGCTGATGCCATATCACGTTGGGAGCCTATTTATGGCGCCAATCCAGAAAATGATACATTGGTTTATTATTTAGGGGTCGCAAATTTGGCAAACGGAAATGCCCGACAAGCTGAAAGATATCTCCAAATGGCCAATAAAAAAACTAAGAGTGTTTTTTATGAAGACACAAAATATTATTTGGCTTTGTCACTTTTGAAAGAAAACAAAATTCAAGAAGCTATAGAAACGCTTACAAACAGTAGTTCTTCTGCAAATATATCGCTACTCCAACAGATTAAAGGTCTATAGTTATTATTAATTTTTTAGAATTTTGAAATATTAAAAAACGGAAAACTTACAAAGTTTTCTGTTTTTATTTTGAAGGAATTAAAAAATAGGTATATTTGCAACCGCTAACGCAAAAATTCCTCCTTAGCTCAGTTGGTTAGAGCATCTGACTGTTAATCAGAGGGTCCTTGGTTCGAGCCCAAGAGGAGGAGCACAGTTAGACAAAGCCTTTACAGAAATGTAGAGGCTTTTGTGTTTTACACAGGTAAAACATAGGTTAAACTTTTCAAAATTAAAGTGTTTAAGAAATATAGTTTGAGTGCTAAAAGTAAATTTTGTTTTATTTTTAATTCAAAAAGCTATGTATCAAAGAAAAAGACACGGCAAAGGTTTTACGTATAAGGACAAAAATGGCAAAACCATCAACGACCCCGAAACCCGTAAGTGGATAGAATCGCTTGTAATTCCCCCAGCTTGGACGGACGTAGAAATAAATGAAGACCGAAGTGCCGATCTACTGGTCACTGGCAGAGATGACAAAGACCGCAAGCAGTACATTTACCATCCAAAATATATCGAACACCAAAACGCCAAAAAGTTTGATCGAATTATAGACTTTGCCAATCAATTAGAACATATGCGACGTGTAACCGGCCAACATTTACGCAAACGAAAACTGAATCGTGAAAAAGTAATGGCCACTATGGTCCGCCTATTAGAGTCTGCTTTCTTTAGGCCCGGCAGCGAAACATATTCTAAGGAAAATGAAACATACGGCTTAACTACCATGCGCAGCAAGCACCTTACCGTTAACGCAGATGAACTCATATTTTCATATAACGGAAAGTCTGGACAAGAGCAGGAAAAACATGTAATTGATAAAAAACTCGCTAAAATTGTTCAAGAAATTGATGATATGCCAGGTTATGAGATTTTCAAATACCTTGATGAGGAAGACAATATTGTACATGTAAAAAGCGATGATCTAAATAGTTACATACAAGAGGTAATGGGCGAGAAATTTTCCGCAAAAGATTTTAGAACCTGGGCAGGCACAATGATTGCCGCCATTGCTCTTGATGAGCTTGGGGTAGTTAAAGAGGAAGATCAAAATTTATTGGATAAAAATATAAAAGAAGCCGTAAACAGAGTTTCTGAAACCTTGGGCAACACTCCCACCGTGGCAAGAAGCAGCTATATTGACCCTCGCGTAATTGAAGACTATACAGAAGGCCGCACTTTAAAGTATTTCAAAAAGGAAATAAACCAATTGCTCAAAAAAGCAGAAAATTTGTCAAAAGAAGAAATAGGAGTGCTATACATGCTCCGCAATCGCCTAAAGTAGAAATAGTAAATGGTCCCCGAGTAAATTACTTTCGGCAATAATCTTAAAATAGTTAAATTTGTGTGTTTACACGAATGGCCTCATAGTTCAATGGATAGAATAGAAGTTTCCTAAACTTTAGATCCAAGTTCGATTCTTGGTGAGGCTACAAAATCAGATCCAAGTTCCCCCGACGCTTCGGGGATGGTGAACTAAAAAATCACGCTTTAAACCTTAAAATCAAGCCTTTCCTAGGTTACATTTTTTATAAAACCACAAATGAGAACTATTTTTGGCGGTTTGTAATAAATCATAATCGCCCCTTTGTTTTTTATAATAATTTTAAGGTGATCGGATTATTATTTATCTTAAATTATCACCTATATTAATTACATCCAGTTGAAATAACTAAAACCTAACATTACCGCACCTTTATGAACGAAAACAAAATAGCTTTTTGGATAATATTTGGAGTACTAGCCTTTGTGGGCGTTCTATGGTATGCTTTTGAAAACCCTGCACTCAATCCGCGTTTGGAAGAAGAAACCTATACAATAATCCGGAAATGGGATATGCCTGTTGAACTTAATGAAATTTCAGGCATCAGTTGGATTTCAGAAGACAAAATTGCCTGTGTGCAGGATGAGGAAGGTATTATTTTTGTTTATAATCTTTCCACCTCGTTGGTAGATTATCAAATCAATTTTTCGAAGGCCGGAGATTACGAAGGCCTAGTTATCGTAGATAGCACCGCCTATGTTTTGGAAAGTAGTGGCGAAATTTTTGAGGTTGCGAACTTTTTGAAAACTGATTTCACGGTAAAAAACTATAAGACTCCTTTTACGGGGAAAAATAATATGGAATCTCTGGGTCTTGACCGTAAGAACAATAGACTTTTACTGACTGCAAAAAATAAGGATCCTCAAGGCAATAATTATAAAAGCATATATTCATTTGATCTCGCTACAAAAACAATCTCAAACAATCCCATATCTAGGATTTCACTTAATGATCCTGTTTTTCAAATTAAGGATGCTGATGACGATATAGACCAAACCCCTTCTTTTTCACCTTCAGATATAGATATAAACCCAGCCGATGGAAACATCTATGTTTTACAGAGCAATCCTCCCCAAGTTTTGATTATGGATTCCTTGAGCAAACCGAAAATAATACATTACTTCCACAGTGATGCTTTCCCCCAACCTGAAGGAATTACATTTTCTCCTGAAGGAACGCTTTATATTTCCAATGAAGGGAAAAATGGCACCGCCAATATTCTTGAGGTGGAGTTTGATGAATAATAATTATTTAGACAATTAAATGGTTTAATTTTAAATGCAAATTCTAACCCAAAACAAGCAAATTCTAAATCAAATAACTTGAATTGGTTAGTTTCGCATACATTCGTTTCTTAAATTTCACGAATATATGAGGCTTCCAATTATTTTATTTGTTCTGTTTTTGTGTTTTACGAATCTCCACGCACAGGATAAAATAATTGATAGTTTAACACAGGAGCTTATCACAACCTCATCCAATTTAGAGAAAGCGAAACTGTATAACGCAATTTCCAACCAATATAAATACAGCGATCCAAATAAAATGCTGGATTATGGAAACCAAGCGCTTAAAATTTCCGAAGAAAACCAATTAAATTCACAAATAGGGAGTGCTTATCTCAACATTGGTACGGCACATATTATTTTTGGGAATTACCAAAAAGCGATGGATAACTTTGTTTGGGCAAAATCCATTTTTGAGGAATTGCAAAAAACATCCCAGCCAGAAGATGAAATTCAGCAAGGTATCGCTAGAACCTTTGGCAGTATGGGTATTGTTTTTTCTGAGCAAAGTAATTACACCAAAGCACTGCAATATTATTTGGAAGCTGCAAAAGGCTACGAAAAATTGAATGACCAAGTGCAAGCCTCCAAAATCTATAATAACATTGGCGTGGTTTATAGAGCGCAGGATAAAGCCGATAAAGCTTTGGAATTTTTTTTAAAAGCACTGAAAATCCAGAAAGAAAATCAGGATCCAAATAAAGGGATTACCCAAACCAATATTGCCAATATTTATTTTAAAAAGGGCAAGCTGGATGAAGCATTTCAATATTATACCGCTGCCAAAAGCAGTATAGATGAAAACCCAAATCCACGGGCTTTGGGCGAATGGTACAATAATATAGGTGCCTACTACGCAGCAAGGGAATATCCCGAAATGGCATTGGAAAATTGGCAAAAAGCTACGGCTAGTTTTAAGGAAATAAATGACAAATTTGGGCTTGCAGACACCTACCTTTATCTAGCCGAATTTCACAACAATAACAATAATAAGTTGGAAGCTTTAAATGCCGCTAATGATGCAGTAACATTGGCTACTGAAACAAATGTGCTGGAACAGATAGTAGTTGCCGAAAAATTATTGAGCGATATTTATTCGAAAAACGGAAATATCGACCAAGCATTGTTTCATTTTAAAAAGTACAGCACAGCCAAGGACAGCCTACACACAAAAAATGACGTTCGAAAAGCTGTGGAAGCTACTATGAATTATGAATTTGAAAAAAAAGAATTACTCCAAAAAGAAGAAAACCAAAAGCGGGAATTATTGTTAAAAGAGGAAGCAAAAAACAACAATCTAAAATTGCTTTTTGGAGCGCTAATCGCTTTGTTGGTATTTGGAATCGGTTTTTTAATTTATAACCGTTCCCAATTAAAAAAGACATTGACCCTACAAAAAGAATTGGCCGAATATGAACAAAAGGCGCTTCACTTGCAGATGAACCCACATTTTGTTTTCAATTGTTTGGGGTCTATATCCAGTTTTATTGTTCAAAATGGTACCGATAGTGCTATAAAATACCTTTCAAAATTTTCGAAATTGATGCGGTTAACGTTGGAATATTCCAAAGAATCACTTATTCCCATTGACAAAGAGATTGAAAGCCTTCAGAATTATTTGGAATTGGAACAACTTCGATTCAATGATAAATTCAATTTCAGCATTACGAAAGATCCAAATATTGAGGACGATCTTGCGCTTCCCCCCTTACTTATTCAGCCTTTCATTGAAAATGCCATCATCCACGGCGTTATTCCGAAGAAAGAAATTGGAAATATTTCAATAGCGTTTTCGGTTACCAATTCCTCGTTACATTGTACCATTATTGATGATGGCGTGGGAATAAACCAATCCCGAAAAAACAAAGAGGATTTGGTGTTGGCGCACAAATCCATGGCATTGGGGATTATTAAAAAACGCTTGGAAATGATTGCCGAAACAACAACAAAAGAAGCCAATATTGAAATTGAGGAAATGACAAAAGATAATAATATTACCGGCACAAAAATAAAATTGAAATTGCCACTGCAATATATTGGCAACACTTGAAGATAGTTTATGATAAAAGCAATTTTAATAGACGACGATAAAAATTTAAGGGAAGGAATGAAAAAACTACTTGCCCTATTTGCCCCCAACATAAGGATAATTGGGGAAGCAGATAGCGTAGCAAGTGGCGTTGAGGCGATGAATACATTGCAGCCACAAGTTGTTTTTCTGGACATACAATTGAACGACGGTACCGGTTTTGATATACTGGAAAAAGTAGCAGAAAAAAACAAAACCATTACCTCCAACATCGTGTTTATTACTGCGCACGAGCAATACGCAATTAAAGCTTTCAGGTTCAGTGCGCTTGATTTTTTGCTGAAACCCGTTGACCCGGAAGAACTGCAAAAAGTGATCGAAAAAATTGAAACAGTGGTTGAAAAGAAAAACGACTTTTCGCATATAGATTTGTTACTGGAAAACATTCGTAAAAATGTGGACAATTTTAAACGCATAGCACTGTCCACCCAAGATGGAATCCATCTTTTTGACATAAGCGATATTGTGCGCTGCGAAAGTGAGGATAATTACACCAAGTTTTATATTAATAACCATAAGCCCATATTGATTTCAAAAACATTGAAGGAATACGAAGAGCTTTTGGGGCAGCACAATTTTGAACGCATCCATCAATCGCATTTAATAAACCTTAATTATTTAAGATCGTACATTAAAAAAGATGGCGGCTATGTGGTAATGGAAGATGGAAGCCGTTTGCCCATTTCGCAACGGAAAAGGGAACGATTGCAAACTATTTTAAAAGCGATGTAGCGAATTCTAAATGAAAATTGGCAAATGCTCATTCACATATACAACACTTAAAACACTTAATTATATTTATTGAAAATTACCTATCATGAAATGCCCAGCAATAAATTATAAACCAACCGAAGATGTCTTTGTTAGGGCATTCCATCTTCTTATTTATTAAAATATTTTATACAGATGAAAAAAATACTACTTCTTCTTTTACTAGTTTCTGGTTTTGCCAGCGCACAAATAGTAAATATTCCCGACGCCAATTTTAAAGCTGAGCTGATAGCAGATGGGGTTGATACCAACTCAGATGGCGAGATACAGGAAAGCGAGGCTTTAGCTACTCTTTTTATATCGCTGCAATCTTCAAACATCGCAAGTGTAGAAGGGATTGAAGCGTTCAGTAATTTAAAAATCTATCGAAGTGATCCCAATCAGGTTTCTACTCTAGATTTTTCAAATAATGTACAATTGGATTCAGTAGGCATTCAAGCTGCCATTCCTCCAAATCTGGGGCCATTAACTTCAGTAAATGTTTCTTCCTGCCCATCATTAAGGATGTTTGCAATCTATAGCAGTTCAATTACAACCTTAGATTTAAGTAATAATAGCAACTTGACATACTTGAGATGTGTAAACAATAATTTGATGGAAAGTGTTTTTATCAAAAATGGTAGCGACGAAAGTGTAGATGTGGATCCTGGAAGTTGGATGGAAAATTGGTTATCGAGCAATAACCCAAGTTTGAATTATGTATGTGCCGATGATTTTCAAGTAGTAGAAATACAGCAATTTGCAGGAACAGATTATCCAGTAAATTCCTTCTGCAACTTTCCTCCCGGCGGTGATGTGAATACCATTACGGGAGTAACACAATTTGACGATGAAGTTGATGGATGCGATTCTGGAGATAACACCATTCCCTACACAAGCTTTAATATTGAAATGAATGGAAATCCAACAAATAGTATGGCTTATGGTAACAGTGAAGGAATTTATACCTTATTTGTGGGAGAGGTTGGCACCTATACACTATTGCCAAATTTGGAGAATCCATCTTATTTCAGCGTTAGTCCTTCCGCTGCGGATGTGGTAATTCCGGTAATCGATAACAGTATTATTGTTCAGGATTTTTGTGTTGAAGCAGATGGTGTGCATCCAGACCTTGAGGTAGTAATAGCCCCAATTATTCCTGCAAGACCAGGATTTGAAGCCACTTATTCCATGGTGTATAAAAATAAGGGAAATCAAACTCTTTCGGGCGATGTTCAATTTAATTATCCTGAAGACACCATGGATTTTGTGTCTTCAAGCACAACCCCAGACACGCAAGGATCCGGAACAATGACCTTTAATTTTACAGATTTGCAGCCATACCAAACCGAAACTGTTGAAATAGTTTTCGATGTAAATGGCCCATCGGACACTCCTCCTGTAAATATTGGAGATGTGTTGGTGCTATTTGCGGAAATAAATCCGGTTACAGGTGATGAAACGCCAAACGATAACTTTTTTACGCTAGATCAAGTAGTAGTTGGTTCTTACGATCCAAATAACATTGTTTGTTTGCAGGGAGATGAAGTGCCCACAAACTATATTGGAGATTTCCTTCACTATGTTATAAACTTTGAAAACACTGGTACGGCCCCTGCTGAAAATGTTGTGGTAACTATGGAAATAGATCCGACGGATTTTGACCCGAACAGTCTTCAAATACTTAATATATCGCACAATGCGCAAATAATTGTAAATAATAATATTGCCGAATTTTATTTTGAAAGCATTAATCTTGATACGGGAGGTCACGGAAATATCCTTCTTAAAATGAAAACCAATAGCGACTTAACCTCCGCAGATGATGTGGCGGCCCAAGCAAATATCTATTTTGATTATAACTTTCCTTTAGAAACTAATGAGGCAGTTACTACGTTCAGGGTATTGGGAGTAGAGGAATTTAACGCCGCACAAGTTTCGATATATCCAAATCCTACGAACGGTACAGTAAATATTAAGTCGGCTTCAATTATTAAAAACATTACGGTTTATGATCTTCAGGGAAGAAAAATCCAAACTAGCCAATCACAAGCCCAAAATGCCGTATTAAATATTTCACCCTTACAAACAGGCATTTATATTTTTTCCATAGAAACAGAAGCAGGAAAAATTATGAAAAAGATACTAAAGCAGTAAATTAGATTAATCGTTAATTTTTAACCCCTAATATTTTTAAAATATTGGGGGTTATTTATAAGCTTTTGTAACTTTCTTTTAACCTAAGTTCTCAAGCATAATATTGGTCACTTCATCCAATTCAATTTTATGTGCCCAACCCCAATCCTTTCTAGCATCACTATCGTCAATGCTTTGCGGCCAGCTGTCAGCAATAGCTTGCCTAAAATCGGGTTCGTAACTTATTTTGAATTCTGGAATATGCTTTTGGATGCTTGCAGTAATTTCCTCCGGATTAAAACTTATTGCTGCAAGATTGTAGGAACTGCGTATTTTAATCGTTTCGGCCGGAGCTTCCATGATATTTATAGTGGCCCTAATGGCATCATCCATAAACATCATCGGTAAAGTGGTTTCTGAATTTAAAAAGCAAATGTATTTTTTATGTTTTATGGCTTTGTGATAAATATCAATCGCATAGTCGGTGGTACCGCCCCCTGGAAGGGTTTTGTAACTAATTAATCCAGGATAACGGATGCTGCGGACGTCTACACCATAGCGGTTAAAATAATACTCACACCAGCGTTCACCAGTTTGTTTGCTTATTCCGTAAACAGTGCTTGGTTCCATCACGGTGCGTTGGGGTGTGTCTGTCTTTGGCGTGGTAGGGCCAAAAACTGCAATGCTGGAAGGCCAGAATATTTTTTCAATTTTTTTGTCCTTTGCCAAATTCAAAACGTGAAAAAGAGAATTCATATTTAGGTTCCAGCCTTTCATTGGAAATTTTTCCGCTGTTGCCGAAAGCATGGCTGCCATTAAATAAACATCGGTAATTTCGTGGCGTATCACAATTTCTTCAATTGCATTGTAATCCATTGCGTCCAAAATTTCAAATGGGCCACTGTTCATAAGTTCCTCATCCCCTTCGCGAATATCGCTAGCTATTACTTTGTGTTTACCAAATTTCTCCCTTAAATAAACAGTTAGTTCCGTTCCTATTTGTCCGCAAGCGCCGATGATTAGAATTCGTTTCTTCATATTATTCTTTTTCAAAAATGAAGTGTAAATATACATATTATCACTTCTTTCAAAGCCAAAAAAAATATGCTTTATTTGGTTAATAACCAGTATCTTTGTGCCTCTTTTATTTTTTATGAGATTTACAGTTTTCCTTTTTATAATTGTTGGTTTTATTTTTTCCTGTGGAAATTCTTCCGAAGAAAACCAAAACCAAGAGCCAACAAACGACGCTTCCATTATTTTTGGCTACAAAGAATATAGCTTTCCGGAACTTTCCGTACCTGCAAAAGAACAAGCAGTGCATTGGGGTGTTTTGGAAGATTTATTTTTGGAAGCAAAAAAAATTAACGGAAGCAATTATGAAGCTTTACGAACCCACTCTGAACGCATAAAAGAATATTCAGATTCTCTTTTTAAAAACATACCGGATACACTTAATACCAAGCCTATAAACAGTAGGTTGTTAGTTTTAAAAACACGTTCGGAATTGTTGTTTCAAACATCACATCAATCTTTGATGGATTCAACTAAAATTCAAAATTCCGTTAAAGAAATGAATGTTGCCGTAAATAACTTAATAGTGCAACTGAACGAAAAATTTCAGAAAGACAATATCGATTTCCAAAGAAAAGAAGATGAAGAAACTGAACTGAAAAAACAACAACGCTATAAGGATTCCATCATAAATTTGGAACTTCAGGACAAAAAGAACAAAAAAGTGTAACAAAAACACTTAAAAGGCAACTTATCCTTTAATATAAATTCAAACAATAAATACTATAATCAAAAATCATAAAATGAGAACTAATTTTTTAAAACCCGTTGTTGCTTTTGCTGTTATTGCTGTAGCCGCAACCGCTTGTAAGGAAAAAACCGATGTTGCTATAGCAGACGCAGAGCCACACGGAATTATTCTTGCAAACATGGACACCACTGTTAGTCCAAAAGTAGATTTTTATAATTACGTGAACGGAAACTGGATGAAAAACAACGAGATTCCAGATGACCAAACCAGTTGGGCCGGGTTCACCATTCTAAGAAAAAAGACTGATGCCGATATGTTGGACATTTTGGCAAGAGCAAAAGAAAGCGGAAAATACGCTGAAAAAACAGACCAAGCTAAAGCTTTGATGATTTATGAATCTAAGTTGGACTCGGTTGCAAGAAATAAAGCCGGTATTGAGCCTCTAAAACCAACACTTGAAAAAATTGCAGCCATGAACAGCATGGAAGATTTTCAAAAATTGATGAGTGAAGATGCTGTGGCTGTCTCACAACCATTTTTGGGTCTTGCAGCTTTTTCAAACCCTAACAATAGCGCTATCAACTCGGCATATATTACACCAGGTGGGTTAGGCCTACCAGACCGTGATTTTTATACCAATACAGATCCTGCTTCAGAAAAAATTCGTGAACAATATGTAGATCATATTACAAGAATGCTTCAGTTTTTAGGCGATTCTGAAGAATCTGCACGCAAGCAAGCAGAAACCATTCTTGCTTTTGAAACCAAACTTGCTACTCCAAGATTGGACAAAGTGGCGAGTCGCGATTTCAGAAACTTCAACAACCCAAGAAGCATTGATGAACTTCAAAAAATGCTTCCACAACTTCAGTGGGAAGAGGCATTTAAAGATATGGGCGTTACCAAAAAAATGGATACCGTTATCGTAATGCAGCCAAAGTATATGGAAACATTAAAACAAATGTTCGAGAAGCCAGATTTTGATACTTGGAGAACGGTAATGCGTTGGTCAACCTTAAACAGTTCCGCTGGTATGTTGACAACAGAAATCGATAAAGCTAATTTTGATTTTTATGAAACAACTCTAAAAGGCACCAAAAAACAAAAACCTGCAACCGAACGTGCACTTAGCAACCGTTAATGGAAGCGTGGGCGAAGCTTTGGGTAAATTATACGTGGATGAAATGTTTCCGCCAGAAGCAAAAGAAAAAGCAGAAGCAATGATTGCTAACGTGATTGCAGCTTACAAAGACCGAATCAAAGCTTTGGACTGGATGAGCGACAGCACGAAAATGAAAGCTATCGAAAAACTTGACAAGTTCACTGTAAAGGTTGGATATCCAGATAAGTGGAAAGATTATTCAACTATGGAAGTGAAAACTGGGAATACATATTATGACAATATGGTAGCCGTACAAACATGGAACATGATAGACAATCTTGAAAAAATAGATGAGCCTGTAGACCGCACTGAATGGGGAATGAGCCCACAAACAGTGAATGCTTATTTTAACCCATTCAATAACGAGATTGTTTTCCCAGCAGCAATCCTTCAGCCACCTTTCTACGATTACAAAGCAGATGAAGCTGTAAATTACGGTGGAATTGGCGCAGTAATAGGTCACGAGATTTCTCACGCTTTTGATGACAGTGGTTCGCGTTTTGACGCCAACGGAAACTTGGTTAACTGGTGGACAGATAAAGATCTTGAAAACTTTACCCAACGTGGCGATAAGCTTGCAGAACAATACAGCAATGTGGAAGTTTTGGACAGCGTGTATATCAATGGAAAATTTACCTTAGGGGAAAACATTGGTGACCTTGGCGGTGTGCTTGGTGCTTATGATGGCTTGCAACGTTTTTATAAAGAAAACGGACGTCCTGATAACATTGATGGTTTCACGCCAGAACAACGTTTCTTTATGAGCTGGGCCACAGTTTGGCGCACCAAATCTCGTGAAGAAGCACTTCGCAACCAAGTAAAAACAGATCCGCATTCTCCTGGAATGGTTCGTGCTACACAACCCTTACTAAATGTTGATGCTTTTTATGAAGCGTTTGATATTAAGGAAGGTGATCCAATGTATGTTGCCCCTGAAAATAGGGTTCGTATTTGGTAATTTTTTAAAGTATTTATTGAAAAGAAAAGGAGCTGTAAAAGGCTCCTTTTTTATTGTATAGAAGTTTTAAAAGAATAGTTTAAAATCACATTCAAGTTTTCCGAATCCACTTGTTTATAAACCTCATCCGACACATTTTCTGAAAAAGTTGGTGGTTCCAAACCAAGCTCCTTTGTCTTTTGAATATAATAGTCTGATTTTTTAGGATGGTTTGGGTTTACGGCATTGAAAACTTTCCCAAAGGCATCCTGTTTTAAAATTTCAACCATAATAGAAATGCAATCATCGCGATGGATTAAATTTACAGGGGCATTGCCATCTGCCAAATCTTTTCGTCCAGCCAAGTATTTTGCTGGCTGACGGCTACCGCCAATCAATCCCCCAAAACGTAAAACGGTTGTTTGCAATCCTTCGGAATTTATAAATAATTCCTCCACTTGCCGCAATTGTTTTCCAGCGATGGTTTCGGGTTTTGGTTCATCCCTTTCGGTTACATTTCCCTGTGAATCATCATAAACTGAAGTGCTGCTAATCAAAATTATTTTTTCAACAGAAGATTCCTTTATGGCTTCAAGCAAATGGGCCATTTTCAAAACATAATCGGCCCCAGTATTTTTCCGAAGTCCTGGCGGAATCATTATCATTAAACAATCAACGATTGTTTAAAAGTGCTTTTACCTTCCCCTCAATTCCGCTTTCCGATATTTCCACGGGATATGCATCAAAACCGTTCTTCTCGAGCATAGTGGCTTTTTCAATAGTTGTTACCGAACCTTTTACTGTATACCCACGTGTGGCCAAGCGATAGGCCAAAGGTTGTCCAAGCCATCCTAGGCCGGCGATTGCGATAGTTTTATTCATTTTCAATACTGTTTTGAAGATTTTTTATAAGCGTATCTGAAACTTTCAATTTTAAAGAGTCTACGGAAAAAGTTCTCTTCACTGCAATGGCATCGGTAATCACAAAAGGTTTTGGCATCGTATAATTTGGTCGTTTTGCAATTTCGAATTGCGGATTTTTCATTAAATCGAAGGAATATTCCATCACTTTAAAAGAAACGGGAGTGCCTTTTTCAACAGAAAATTTAACTTTCAAGGAATCATTTTCGGAAACGTAATAATTGATGAGCGCACTATTTTTGGTGCCTCGATAATCATTTATAGAATCTAAACCAGTTGCTTTTTCCCCGTTGAATTCCAAATATTTAAAGCGAGTATCTTCCATGCCGTATAAATCTATCTTGTTCACTTTTCGCTTAGGCACAATGATAAATTTGACATTTCGCAAATTCGTCTATCACCGTATCTTTTTCCAAAATCACTTCAAAATCTGGAATGATTTTCTCGGGAGCTTCGGAGGCATAACTGAAATTGGTTCCGTATTTATTATATGGTGCTTCGCCTAAAACTTTGGACGCATTTTTGGGGTTTTCGCCTAAATATTGCTGCGTCCATTCGTCAATATCTTTGTCGTAAGTGAGCCAATAGGTTTTGTCAGTATCGGCATCTTTATAGTAAACAAGGCTATTGGGTTTTTTTCGTTGTTCGGAAAAATCACTTTTTGAATGTGCCTTTATGAAGAAAAATATAGAAAGTAGTAAGCATAAAACCGAAAGTATTCCTTTCCCTTTATAATACCCAAAGACTGGCCATACTAACGTAAAAAGCAAAACAGTGAACACACTGCTAATCACTAGCATTTTCAAGCCCAACCCAACTGGGAAAAACTGAATCAGAGGTGCAAAAATAAAAATAGCAGGTGCTGCCAAAAGTACCATCGCCAAAAGATTGGGGCGTTCCTGCCGAAGCATTACAAAAAACGACACCAATCCAAAAAATACAGGAATAATAAAAAAGGCGGCACCTTTCAGAATAATAAATACCGCTACATTTATCAAAAGCCAAAAAAATAGCGGCGCCACATAAAATGAAGGTTCGTTGAATTTTTTGGTGAATTTTTTATAAATCGCAAACGTAATTGCTAATGAAAGAAAGACAAAAAAGGCAATGTACCAATGTCCATTATAGGTAAAACCTTGCTGGATTTCGGAGTATTGTGGATAAAGTGCCAAGATTAATTTCCAACCAAATAAACCAATAATTCCACAAATAATAAGTGAAAACAAAAAAGGAACAAAGCCTAAAGCCATCTTTTTCCCGTCCAGCTTTCTTTTGTGAATTCCGTAAAAAATTAAGAACAAGAAATAACAAGGTTGCCAAAATGAGCATTGGCAAAATCCAAGAAAACGGGTAGCTTATCATTTTTATCAAAGGCAAGTTTACATAAACATCGTCTGTTTCAGACTTTAATTTTGAGAGATCGGCATTTGCAAAATAATGAATGAGTGGCAGCAGATAACTGCCTTGGTGCGCTAACGAATTATTACTTAAATTATAATAGGTATCATTGGCAGTGTGATAGTTAAAGTGGCTGTCAATAAAGGCGAAGAAAAAACTATCAATATCGCCGTCTTCCCTAAAAACAGTGGAATCAGTATCGTTCGGGAGCATTTTGTAAACGCTATACATCAATGATGAAGCCACGGGATAATCTGGATTGGCTTGTAATAAATTCCTTTACCAAGTTTGAATTTCCGCCATTGGTTTCCAAAATCATATTGCTTGGTCCGCTGCTTCCGCGTGCTTCAAAGTTGAGTACCAAGCCTACATTTTTTGCCCAAGGATGTTCATTTACAAAAAGTTTGGCACCGTCCAATCCAATTTCTTCGGCATCTGAAAAAAGTATTATAATATCGTTTTTCGGTTGTTCACCTGAAGCAAGATATGCACGGACGCTTTCCAAAATAGCAACCAAGCCACTTCCAGCGTCACTTGCCCCAAAAGAAGGGACAAGCGCACTGTCGTAATGCGTAAGTAGCAACAATGCTTTGCCATCTTCTGAACCTTTTATACGTGCAATAATATTTATGGGTTTATCAAGTGTTTTTGATTCTGGGTTGAGGCTAAACCCTTTTTGAATGTGTGGATCGAGACCAAGTTTTCGCAATTCAGAAATCAAAAATTCACGAACTTCTTCGTGCCCTTTAGAACCTAAATAATGTGGTTTTTTTGAAATTTCGCTTAATGGCTGCAAAGCTCTATCCACAGAAAATTCAGTTGCGGAAACGATTTCGTCTCCACTGTAATGTGGTGTCAACCCATAAAAACTGTAAAAAACCAATGCAATGATAAGCAGTAGCGAAAGGATGGCGCCAAATTTCTTCATGGTTGGTAAGTTTAGGTTGTTAAAAATACAATTTTAATCGGAAGGGTTTTTTATCTGTATACATACATTTCTGCAGTTTGATAAAATTGACTATCTTAGAAGTTCGCAAAAATTTGATAGTATGGGCATTAAAAGTTTTATTGGCAGAAGGGCAAAGCCCCAAAAAGGTTCTCCGGAAAAAATAAAGGTTTCCGATTATATGACTAGAAATCTCATCACCTTCAAACCTGACCAATCTGTGCTTGAAGTAATCGAAATTCTTTTGAAGAAAAAAATTTCCGGTGGTCCGGTTGTTAACGATAAGAATGAACTGGTCGGTATCATTTCTGAAGGTGATTGCATGAAACAACTCAGTGATTGCCGCTACCACAATCACCCAATGGAGGACGTGAAAGTGGAACTGCACATGATTAAAAACGTTGATACCATTGATGGGGAAATGAATGTGCTAGATGCAGCCAGTAAATTTTTGGAGTCAAAACACCGCCGTTTTCCGATCGTAGAAAATGGAAAACTCGCAGGCCAAATAAGCCAGAGCGATGTGCTACGGGCCGCAATGGAACTGAAAGGACAGTCTTGGTAATTACTCTTTTTCCCTAAAAATGATTTCTATCCGTTTATCGGGAATCAACCACATTAAAGCTACTATAATATATAGCGCGCCAGCAATCCACGGATAATAAAAAGAGGCAATAATTGCAACAATATAAATTATTGGTGAAGCTTTTCCTTTTAAATCGTTTCCCAATGCTTTTGCCAACAAGGAATCTTTTCCCTGCACTGCCAAAATTCTATTCTGAAGAATAAAGTATGCAATTGCGGCCATTAAAAGCACAGCTCCGTAAAGAGCCATTGGCAGTTTTGCAAAATGATTTTCACCCACCCAGCCTGTAACAAATGGAATTAAGGAGAGCCAAAACAATAAATGCAGGTTGGCCCAAAGAATTCCACCACTCACTTTTTGTACTGTATGCATCATATGGTGGTGGTTGTTCCAGTAAATTCCTATGTAAATAAAGCTGAGTACGTAGCTTAATAAAATTGGCAATAGGGGTATTATGGCTTCCATATCTGTGCCATGGGGCACCTTTATTTCCAATACCATAATTGTGATTATAATGGCAAGAACGCCATCGCTAAAGGCTTCCAATCTGTTGCTGTTCATAAATTATTTCTTTAATATATCCGAAGAAGTTGATTTTCAAGTGATTAAAATACGGAAATTTCAATTAACAAGATTATAATTTAAAATATTGAAATACAGCTGTTTATATTTAAAATAAGTATTTACAAACGTTTACAAACAACTATAAACGAAAGTAAGTAAGTAACAACCAACTAAAATTTGGAAGCCAGCGTAAGTTTGTCCTGTCGAATAAAATGAAGTTCGATAGTATCAATTGTTTAACATTAAATTTTAGAAATCATGAGTACACTTAGAAACAAAGTACAGTTGATTGGAAACTTGGGAAACGATCCCGAAATTGTAAATCTTGACGGCGGAAAAAAACTTGCCAAGTTTAGCATCGCCACAAATGAAAGTTACAAAAACCAAAAAGGTGAAAAGATTACAGACACCCAATGGCACAACATTGTCGCCTGGGGAAAAACAGCTGAGATCATTGAAAATTATGTCACAAAAGGAAAAGAAGTGGCGATAGAAGGAAAACTGACTTCCAGATCATATGATGATAAGGAAGGAATAAAAAGATACATTACAGAGGTTGTATGTAACGAGCTGGTCATGCTGGGGAGTAAATAAATGACTGGCTTACAAAACCCCCACTTTTAGTGGGGGTTTATTTTTTTAAAATTTGAATCACTATTTTTACAAAAATGGAAACAACAACCCAGCTAAACAAGTTCGATTTGCTCAAAACGCATTTCGGCTACGAGAAATTTCTTCCGAATCAGGAAGAGATTATAAATAATGTTTTAGAGAAAAAAGACACCATTGCCATTATGCCCACGGGTGGAGGGAAATCGTTGTGTTTTCAATTGCCAGCTTTGGTTTTGGAAGGAACTGCCATTGTTATTTCTCCATTGATTGCTTTAATGAAAGATCAAGTGGATGCATTAAAAGCAAATGGGATTTCAGCGACTTTTTTCAACAGCTCCCAGCCTTACGAAGAGCAGCAACAAGTTTTAAAAGAACTTCAAAATGGAAATTTAACGTTATTATATGTAGCCCCTGAAAGTCTTCCACTATTGAATTTTATTCTGAATTCAATAAAAATAAGCCTTTTTGCAGTTGATGAAGCGCACTGTATTTCCAGTTGGGGTCACGATTTTCGTCCAGCTTATACGCAACTGAAAAGTTTGAAAGAACAATACCCAAACGTTCCGTTGATTGCCTTAACCGCAACAGCAGACGGAGCTACTCGGGAAGATATTGCAACGCAACTTGCTATTCCAAATGCCAAGACATTCATAGCTTCTTTTGATAGACCAAATTTATATTTGGATGTTCGCCCTGGCCAAAACCGCAACAAGCAGATTTTAGATTTTCTGAAAAACCATTCTGATGAAAGTGGAATTATTTATTGTCTAAGCAGAAAAAGCACCGAAAAACTAGCGGCAACACTAAAATGCCAAAGGTTATAAAGCTGAAGCCTACCACGCGGGGATCACTTCCGAAGAAAGAAGTAGCATTCAAGATAATTTTACGAATGATAGAACACCCATTATTGTGGCCACAATCGCATTCGGAATGGGCATCGACAAAAGCAACGTGCGCTGGGTAATTCATTATAATATGCCAAAAAATATTGAAGGCTATTATCAGGAAATTGGCCGTAGCGGACGTGATGGTTTTCCTGCTCATACCATTCTATTTTACAGTTTTGCAGATGTTATTATGCTTCGGAAGTTTGCTGAAGGTACCGAAACTGAAACGTTTCAATTGGCAAAATTGGAACGAATGCAGCAATATCGCCGAAGCCTTAAGTTGCAGAAGAAAAGCCCTACTGGGTTATTTTGGGGAACACATCACTGAAGATTGTGGCAATTGCGATATCTGCAAAACCCCACCAAAATATTTTGACGGTACGCTTATCGCCCAAAAAGTCTGTTCCGCGGTGGCGAGATTGCAGGAGCAAGAAGCATTGGGAATGGTTTTGGACGTACTTCGCGGATCACAAAATGCTCAGGTGTATGACAAAGGTTATCAAAACATAAAAACTTTTGGTGCCGCAAAAGATATTTCATGGCGGGATTTGCAGCAATATGCCATTCAACTTTTAAATCAAGGAGTTTTACAAATTCATTTTCACGAAAACGGTCGCTTGTTGCTTACCCCTTTCGCAAAAAAAGTTTTGTATGAAGGCAAAAAAATTCGGTTGGCAAACATAATACAGGAAACAGAAAAGGTGAAAACAGAAAGAGCGCCGCGAAAGCGTGCCGATCTGTTTGAAAAATTGAAAGCCCTTCGCCTAAAACTAGCACAGGAAGCTGGTATGCCTGCATATATCGTGTTCAGCGACGCCGCTTTGGAAGACATGGAATACAAAAAGCCACGAAATCTAGAGGAGTTTGCAGCCATTTCGGGGGTTGGAAAAGCGAAACTTGATAAATATGCAGAGGATTTCCTAAAAGTCATAAATCGGCATTTGGACGGCTTGGAAAGCGACTTACCAACGCACGAACGCAGTTATAAAATGTTTACTGAAGATGATATTTCACCTGAGGAAATTGCTAAGCAACGTGGCCTTTCCGAAGATTCGGTTTATGGACATTTCATAAAAATGCATCAATTAGGAAGTGAATTTGACTTTTCGGAATTCATTACTCCTGAAGAAATTCAACAAATAAAAAACGCTCAGAAAACGCTCGAAAATCCCGAGGCATTAAAACCGTATTTTGAATATTTCGAGGAGAAAATGCCGTATTGGAAGATAAAACTGGGCCTATATTTAGGTTGAGGTTGAAATTATTTGAAGGAATTCAGGCCGAGATAAGTTTATTTTAAGTACTTACAAGTTTTCTAATTTCAATGAGAAAATATTCATTAAAAGCCCTAAATAGTTTAATAGTAATATCCTTTTTAATACTTAATAATTCTTTCATTAAAAACCATTTCTCCATCTGAATTTTTTAGCGCTAAAATATAGAAGCCTGCTGAAAGATCTTTAAGAGATATTAAGTTGCTATTCAAAATATTCGTCTTAATAGTTTTTCCAGATAAATCCAGGATGTAATATTGAATATTATCCAAGTTAATACTTGAGTTCAATATAATTTCGTCGCTTGTTGGATTTGGATAAACGGTAATTGTTTTATAGGAATTATCGGAATTTGAAAGCGAACATATCACAGTATTTAAATCTATTTGCGGACAATTTGACGACATATATTCTGAAGTGGTTGCGCCGCCAAAAATATTTCCTGTTAGTGGACCAAGGCTAGCAACTTCTTCGGTAGTTTCTAATTCAAAATCGAATAAAAAAATTCTGGCAAAGACATCAATTCCATAAACCCTTTCCGTTTCGCAATCTTCAAATACATTTACAAATGAATATAATTGATTTAGGGAGCAACCAATATTTTTTATTTCTGTACCATCAAAAGCTTTAATGTAGGTGTTTTCATTATCAGGGTATATTAAATTCCCTTTGTAGAATGTAAAATCTCCAGGAGTTGAAATACCCATATTCAAAAGGGTTAATATTCCTGTATTAACATTGTATGCATATAAGTCTTCACTTGTTGTTGCACTTGTAATTAGTTCAAAATTACTATTTGACACGAGTCCGGTAAAAAAGTCTCCTCCTGGTATAGTTGTAACTACATTATATGTTTCATTAGTTAGATCGATTTCAAATATTTGCCCGTTACTTGAAATTCCAAATAGCCTGCCATCAGGAGTAAAGGCCAAATCTTGAGTGTTTATATTTAAAGTAAATAGATTAGTTACTGTAAAGCTTGGTATATCAATAACCTTTAGCTGTGTTAAGTTATTGACAACGTAAATTTCCTGACCATAACAGCTACAGGTTAAAAAAAATAAAAAAAAGAGAGATTTCATTATTTAAATCTTAATACTAACCTTATTCATGCTAAAAAAATAACCGATATATGATTTTTTTAATCCTCACATTTATTTTTTTTAAAATTACTAGAATTCTTAATTAAAATACTACGTCTTTGCAAGATAATGCTGAAGAAAATGGAATTTTGTAGAAAACATCGCCGACAGAATTGGCGAGATCACAGTTTCCGGAAACGGAGGAATGGTGAAGCAGTTAAAGGAAATATTTGCCGTTGGTAAATAACCTACTATAAAAGGTCGTCCAAAAAGGGCGGCCTTTTTTATGATCATATGTTGAAAGAAGGAAGAACACTAATTTTCGGAAGCCCATTTTTTAGATTATTGAAACGTTCCCTTTAAAAAAATAGTCAAAGCCTAACAATTATCATATTTTAAAAAGAAAACAAGTCCGAATTTTGTAGTCATTTTTTAATTTTTAAGCAAATGACTTCCTCTGGAAAAATAGAATTAATGGCCCCAGCGGGCAATTTTGAATCGTTACAGGCCGCTTTGGACAATGGCGCAGACTCTGTCTATTTTGGTGTTGAGCAATTAAATATGCGGGCTCGAGCAAGTATAAATTTCACTATTGATGACCTTACGGAAATTGCAAAACGTTGTAAAGAGAAAAATGTACGCACCTATCTTACCCTTAACACCATCATTTACGACCACGATCTATCATTAATCAAAACGCTGTTGGATGCTGCAAAAGCTGCTGAACATTACCGCCGTTATTGCAATGGACCAAGCTGTAATTGCGTACGCCAGAGCAGATTGGAATGGAAGTTCATATTTCAACCCAAATAAATATTACCAATATTGAAGCGGTGAAATTTTACGCGCTTGTTTGCGGATACAATGGTATTGAGCAGAGAATTAAGCCTGCGACAAATAAGGAAAATAACCGAACAAATAGAGAAAGAACAAATTAAAGGCCCCTCTGGAAATTTGGTTGAAATTGAAATTTTTGGCCATGGGGCACTTTGTATGGCTGTTTCGGGAAAATGCTATATGAGTCTTCATTCACACAATTCCTCGGCCAATCGCGGAGCATGTAAGCAAAATTGCAGAAAAAAATATACGGTAATAGACCAAGAAACTGGTTTTGAAATTGAACTTGACAATGAATATATGATGTCGCCCAAAGATCTTTGCACTGTGGATTTTTTGGATCAAGTGATTGATACCGGCATAAAAGTCTTAAAAATTGAAGGCCGTGGGCGCGCTCCAGAATATGTGGCTAAAGTCACCAAAACCTATCGTGAAGCTATCGATGCTTATTACGATGGATCCTATTCTAGAAGTAAAAGTGAAAAGGTGGATGACTGAGTTGACAAAAGTTTACAATCGTGGTTTTTGGAGTGGCTATTATTTAGGCCAAAAGCTAGGGGAATGGAGCGATACGGATGGTTCACATGCAACACAAAAGAAAGTGTATATCGGTAAAGGAGATGCATTATTTCCCAAAAACCAAAATTGCCGAATTCAAAATTGAAGCATACGATTTAAACTTAGGTGATACCATTTTAATTACAGGTCCTACCACTGGCTCCAAAGAATTTGATCTTTCTGAAATGCTTGTAAATGATGAAGCACTTTCAACAGCAAAAAAAGGCGATTCCTGCACCATCCCGTTATCCTTTTAGAATTCGTCCTTCAGATAAATTGTATAAAATTGTAGCGCCTTAAAATGGTATGTGTATAACGCTCCAAAGAAATAAATGCATTGGCTGCAACTATTGTGTAGAGTTAGCGCCAGCCTATTTCCGAATGTCGAAAAAAGACGGGAAAACCGTATTGTTGCATTCTACAGAAAAAGGCGGGTTTTTTACGCATAAAATTGTAAACAACGCCGAATTTGAAATCTGCGAACGCGCCTCCAAAGCTTGCCCTATAAAAATTATCACAACCAAGCTTATCTAAAATTGATAGCTTGCAAACGAGTTATTTATGAAGTTTTAGTTGTATTCGCTTTCGTTCCACATCCACATCAAGCATTTTACTATTGGTTTAAATACAAGTACTCTACTCACAATAACCTTTAAAGGAATGATAAACCACTTTAATGAATTTACTATTTCGGAAAACTTCAGTATTGTAACAGGTTTATAGCCTAAAGCAAAAGGAAATTTTATACTTAAAAGAACTTTTAATCATGGAAGAAAAATTAATCTTAAAGAAATTTATCATTTTACCAATCCTCACTATACTGTTTTGTTTTTCCTTTTCTGAAAGTATAGCTCAACAAGAAACTATTCAAAACATTACTGGAGAAGCGACCATTACAAAATCAACAGTTCCAGCGCCTTCAATTCCTACAGGAGAGCCGTTTAGTTATAAAATTAATTTCAAAATTTAAATCAAGCCAATACCCTATCTATGACAGACATTCTTCCTGCGGGTCTTTGTTATACAGCCAGTGATATTATTGCCGATCCTACTTTCATTGATTTTAACGGCAATGTTGTTCCCAACCCTAATACTATGCCAGGGCTTATTGACACTAGTAGTCTTCCAACTGTTCTTTTTAATATCCCAAATAATATTCAGCGAGGATTTTTTACAATTACAGTAACTTTTTGCGCAGGAGTAACCCCAGATGGTTTTACGGTAACTAACAATATTTGTGGCGATTATGGTATTGGCTCAAATATTGAAACTTTTTGCACAACAACGGGGATCACAAGTACTGCTTCTGCGGTAAACCCCTGGGGAGAAATAACAAAAGAGCCTTTATTTCCTGCTATTGCAGGATCCAATGGTGACTGTTATATCCCAACGTCTGGTGGGGCATCTAATTATAAAATTAGAATTCAAAAAAGTCCCCCTTATGAGTCTTCCGTTTTTGGAATGTTGAATCTTACCAACGTAACGATTTCTGAAATGTTTACTACCATGTGCATCTGTTTCTTTAATAAGTGGCCCAGGAAATTTAGATCCATTAACCAATACAATTACATTAAACAATGACCTACAGGGAATGTCCCCTATGAATTCGTAGAGTTTTATTGTGAGTGTAGATTATACCGGCTGTGGACCTTTTAGCAATAATCAAGTAATTACAAATACAGTAGAACTAAACGGTACTCCCGTGGGAGAAACCCCAATAATCAATATAGATTCTGATTCTGCAGATGTTATTGCGGTGGATAATTTACCCCTGCCTAATGGTTCCTCAAGTATTGTAAAAACAGTGGAAGTTTCTAACCCTGTTCCAGGGTGTCTTGGGATGTACATTATTGATTTTACTAATACAGATAATAGACCCATTTCTTTTTCTGAAATAACTGATCTGCTTCCTAACAATATCTTGCCTCAAAATATTTCAATTACAGGTTTGATTAATTCAGCTTCAATAACAGATACTTTTGATTTAATTGTAAATAATGGAACACCAACGTCGTTTTCAATGGCTACAGGGTTTTCTGGAAACCCATGGACAGGAAGTAACAATTCATTCACATTAACTGCTCAAACAAATACTCTTTTATTCCCTGGTGATAGGATATATATAACTATTGAATTCATAATAGATGCCTCCAACCCGATAGGTTCAGTTATTACTAATTGTACAGATTTTGACGGTTCAATTATAGATATTCCTAATAATATTAATCTTCCGGTACCAAGTAATAGTTGTGCGTCATTTACCATAGAATCCCCCGAAGTAAAATTATGCGCTACCAAAGGGGTTAGAAAAACAAATACTTCGAATCCTTTTACAGACTTTATAACCAATATTGTTCCTACTGATGAACTAGAGTTTCAAATATGTGTGCAAAATAATGGCAGTGTTGACTATAATGGAGATCTGGTAGATGTGTTGGATGCTAAATATGAGTTTATTTCTGTTGTATCGGACAATTTACCCTCTGGAACTACTTTTAATCAGAATGGGCAAACATTAACTTGGGGTAATATTGATTTATTCCAAAATTGTAATGCCTTTACGGGAATTTATGGTTGCCTAAATCCTTCAAGCCCCTCATACTGTGTTGTTATTAAAGTTAGGGTCAAACCCTTGACCCCCCCGGGAAATATAGATAATTTTGCTACAATAACAGGAGCCAATGCCAATCCAGAAACTACAGAGCTTGCCAAAGTGAATATTATTCAAGCTTCGGTTTTAAAACTAGAACAAGAAGTCACTAAGGATCTTACAAATTATGGGCAAACAATTACATTAAATCCACTTTGTGACATTAAAGTTTTTTATAAAATTACAATTACCAATTTAGGGAATATTCCTGTTGCCCAACATCAAATAATTAATGAATTCCCACATATTGGAGATGTTTACTACCCTACAACACTTTCACGCAACAGTAGTTTTTCTTATAAATTAGTAGAGGATTATAATTCGCCAGATTACTTAATTTCTTATTTAAATATTGTTCCTTCAGCTACAACGACCCCCCCAAATTTTGATTGTAACACAGTTCCGCCAGGCAACCCATTTCCAAGTACGTCTGATATTACAATGGTTTTTGATAGTCAAAATTCACTAGCTATGGGAGCAAGTAATACTGTAATGATTGAAGCTACAATTGACAATCCATATGTTTTAAGTTCAGGTGACCTAGCGGTTAACAGTGCTTATTTTGTGGACTGTGGAACAAGTAATGGAAATATTATAGTACCCACAAATATGACTCAAGTTACTATAGAATCTCCATTAGACTCTTGTACCCCATTAGCGCTTGATCCTTATGCTAATGCCGTTCCAGATGTCATAGACACTACGATTCAACAAGAATTAACCTCTGGAGGTGTGGCAATGAGAGATAAAGAATATGGAGATTTTGATAATGATTATGACCTAGATATTATTTACACAAAAAATAATTACGAATTATTTGTACTTGAAAACACTGCAGGACCTGGTGTTTTACCTGTTTATAATACTCCTGGCACCTCTCTAAACATAACAAATTATGCATACTCATTTAGACTAATAGATTGGGATAATGATGGATGGCAAGACTTAGTAGTTTTTGATTCGGATCCTGGACAAACCACGTATCAAATTTCACTTTATTTAAATAATGGAAATGGAACCTTTCCAGCAACGTCCTCAGCAACATTCCTACAAGCCACTATAGATTTCCCCTTAGACGATATGTTTATAGAATTAGGAGATCTTAATGGAGACAATCTTCCAGATTTATTGATGAGTAGTCAAGGAGGCAATTATGGTACGGCCTATTTCGAAAATACAGGTTCATCCTCACCCTATTTTATATTGCCTGCTCCACAATCATATACACCAGGAGCATTTTCAATTAATAATATTTTTATTCCTGGGGATAATGGTAGTTATCCAACACCAGAAATTTTTGATGCTGATTGCGATGGCGACAATGATATATTTCTTTCAGACCCATTATATAGCGGTCCAAGTTTTGGAGGTGGTAAAGTTTTCTATCATGAAAATAATGGCGCTCCAACCACTGGTACACTCCCAGACATAAATACAACGGGGCTTGAAGGTCAATTTGGTTTTTTTGAAATCTTAAATAATGATTTACGGTGTGACTGGGTAATCATGAGGATTTGTAGATTACCTAAACAATGGATGCCCAGTTGCGGTTTCATTTAACCCATGCAACGATGAGTTTTTCTATTACAATAGGATATGCTATACGTGCGACACCGTACTATCTGCTTCAGATATTCAATATGAACTAAATGAAGATGACATAGTCCTTTACCCTAATCCGTCAAATGATTTTATTACAATAGAAAGTAAAGAAAATAGAGATTTAGAGTCTGTTGAAATTTATAGTATTACCGGAGCTCTAATTCTTAAAACAAAGAAAACAAATGAACCTATCTATGTAGGTTCACTTAGCGCTGGTATTTATTTCATAAAAATACACTGTGAAGGAAAATATATTTCAAAAAAATTAATTAAAAATTAAGTCTATGAAAATGCTATCGTCATTTTATTTATTCTTTTGGTATAGCGGGTAATTTCCAAACCTTTGTTTCAAATGATACTTTTGAGCAAAAAACTAATAGATTTGGGGTATGATAATGGCCCACTCGATGACTTTGTTATAACAGTAAATATCAATATAGTCAAGACTTAAATATCTCAAAATCTGGCATTTTGGATATTACAGGAATTGAAGATTTTATAGCACTGGAGATTTTAATTTGTCAGAAGAATAAAATCTCCAATTTAGACTTAAGTAATAACCTGACCTTAAAACTATATAATAGTATATTTATACGTGGTTAAATCCCTATTTCTTCTCGTATTTTTTCTTGGCCTTGTTTGTTCTCAAGCCCAAGTACCCATCCACTATACCACAAAACAAGGCTTGCCAACCAATCATGTATATGACATGGCAGAAGATGTAAATGGATTTATTTGGTTTGCCACAAAACAAGGTTTGGTAAAGTACGATGGTGAAACTTTTAAAACCTTTACTATAAAAGATGGTCTGCCAAATAATGACACATGGCTTTTAGAACCCGATTTACAGGGTAGGTTATGGTACTTTACTAAAAGTGCTTATCAAGGGTATATTAAATACGATAGCATTTACAAGTTTGCTGAAAAAAACAAAAAAGTTATTACACCACGTTTTGTTTATAAAACCAACGACAGCTTATGGTTTTATGGCACTTCTGGCTTGCAAACTTTTAGTAAAACACATATAATTAATTCAGGACCCTATAACATTGAGGAGTTACCATATTTTAGTGCAAAGACGTTTGCTATTCAAGAGCAATATGGTGCTAATTTGGGCAAGACTATGCCCTTTTTTATAAATCCTGAAACCAAAGAATATATTTTTATTAATCAAAATCAATTACTTATTTACGATTGGGATTTACAATTAAAAAAAGAAATCCCCATTCATATTCCACAAGCATATAATCTAAATAAAATTCAAAACCAAGGCTTACTCTATAACCAAATGGGGTATTTTGCTATGGCTAAAGGAGTATTATTTATCGATTTTAAAAATTACACCACCGCCTATAGATCATTTAAAGAAATGGTTGGTGTGGATGAAGTAAAATATTTTAGATGCAGAGGCTTAAAAGAGGAAATCCAAGTTAGTATTCCGGGACATTTAATGGTTTTTGATTATAATTTGAAACTAAAAAACACCTATACATTTCCAGAAGAATTAAGCCAATCCAGCTATAAAGATAGAAACGGCAATGTTTGGTTAACAGATTTAGCTAATGGAGTTTCTTTGCTCCCAAATTCCCAGCTTCAAACACAGCAGTATTTGCAAAACCAAAAAGTGCAAAAAATAAATAGTATTCAAGATAATTTTTATGCAGGAATCAATGATGATGGCTTTTATAAACTAGATAAAAATACAAATACTTTTAAGCTTTTAAACCAATTTAATAGAGCCAATGCTGAAGTTTATCAAATAAAAGAAGATGCTGTTTCAAATCAAAACTATTTTATTACTGCTAATAAAACTTACAGTTTAAAAACTTCAAAGCTTGGAAAATTAAAAATTAAAACTCTTAAAGAGTATGGCTCTAATAATTCTTTTTTAGTAGGTATCAAAGATATTATATACTACAAAGGTTATAACTATTTTGTTACCAGTTCTTATTTAATTAAAAATAAAAACCCATTAGAACCCTCCCTAAATATTGCTGCAAAATCAGGACTGCTTTTTGCAGAAGTTTATAAAAACCAACTTTATATTGCAGGTAGCGATGGGTTATATCAAGTTATAAACGATTCATTGGTTAGACCAAAACTTAAAAATGAGTTACTCGATATACCTATAAGCAGTATTGCTTCTACTAATGATTTTTTATTAGTTGGCACCGATGGCAGAGGGGTGTATTTATATGCGGAAAGTGAGTTGTTTCACTTAAAAGAAACCGATGGCTTGTCTGTACAACGCATTATTCAAGATGATAACGATCTATGGCTAGCTACCCAAAAGGGCGTAAAAAAGATTGAATTAAACCAAGAAAATTTAACAGACTCTAAAATTGTTGATGCCTTTTACGGTACAGATGGCTTGTTGCAAAATAACACTAATGATATTTTTATTGACGACCATTATTTATATGCCGCAAGCGATATGGGTTTAGCCAAGTTAGATGTAAATAACCTGGTTTATAAACAGCTCCCCAAACTTTATTTTAAAACCCAAAACGATACCTTATTTTATAAGAATGGCGCAAGAGATCATGTAACTATCACCTTTGCTTTGCAAGATTATGTAAACCAAGAACACATAACCTATAAATACAGATTGTTGCCTACACAAAAAGAATGGATAACCTCAGGAACCAAAACACTTAATTTTTCTAATCTAGCACCCAAATTATACACTTTAGAAGTAACCGCCACAGACCAACATTACAATAAGAGTATATCCAGACAATATCTAAATATTATTCCAGGATGGTATCAAAACATTTATAGTAAAATAGGTTTTGCACTTGTTGTATTGTTTAGTTTTCTATTCTTTGTAACTAAATTAAAACACCGTATTCTTAAAAAAGAGCAAGCCAAGGCCCAACAAGAAAAACGGGTGGCTGGTTTAGAGTTGCAAGCTTTGCGCAGCCAGATGAATCCACATTTTGTACATAATTCTTTAAATGCTATACTGTATTTTATTCAACGCAACGAGGTAGAACTTTCTGAAAATTATTTGTCTAAGTTTTCAAAATTAATTCGTTTATTTTTTGAATATTCCAGACGCCAAAATATAACTATTAAAGAAGAACTAAACTTATTAAATAATTATCTGGAAATAGAAAAATTAAGGTTTGAAGAAAAATTACAATATCAAATTAATGTTTGTGATAAGATTGATGAAGAAGATCAGCTCATTCCTTCGATGTTACTCCAGCCTATTTTAGAAAATGCAATCAATCACGGATTATTTCACAAAAAAGAAAACGGAAAAGTAACAATTGATTTAAAGCAAATTAAAGAAAATACTTTTCAGGTTACGGTGAAAGACAATGGTATTGGGATTAACAAAGCAAAAGATCTTTTTAAAGTTTCTTCAAAGAACTATCAATCCAATTCTTCAGCAGTACTTCACGAACGCTTAGATTTATTGAATAAAAGCAACGAATGGTTAATTGTGTATACTATTAAAGATCTTTCCGAAATAGATATTAAAACAACAGGAACTTTGGTAACATTAATTTTCACGCAAAAATATTCTAATTAATGACTGTAAATGCAATATTAATAGACGATGAACGCAAAGCATTGGCAATTCTAAAAAATAAATTAGACCGGTTGTGCCCAAATGTATCCATTGTTGCAGAAACTCAAGACCCAAAAGAAGGATTAGAACTTATTCAAAAATTAAAACCTCAATTGGTATTTCTAGATATTGCTATGCCAAAAATGAGTGGGTTTGACCTATTGGCAGAAATTAAAGACCCTGGCTTTGAAATTATTTTTGCCACTGCGTTTGACAATTATGCCATTGAAGCCATAAAACATTGTGCTATTGGCTACTTAGTAAAGCCTGTGGACAATAAAGATTTAGTAGAAACAGTGAACAAAGCCATTCAAAATATAATTGACAAATCTGCCCTTAAAAAAAACAAGCTGTTAATAGAAAACCTAGGAGTGCAGACCTTTCAAAACAAAAAAATTGTCATTCCATCTCAGGAAGGATTAGAGTTTGTAAAAATGTCAGACATTATTCATTTTGAAGGTGATAATGGATATACACTAATACATTTCATAAAAAGAAAGCCAATTTTAAGTTCGTATAGCATTGGTTATTTTAATAAACTACTTGAAAATCAATCCTTTTATTTAATCCATAAATCCTACTTAATTAATTTAAGCCATATTGAAAAATACCTAAATGAAGGATATGTAATTTTAACCAATGACCATAAGTTGTCTGTTTCTAGAAATAGGCGTTCGGGTTTTTTAAATACTCTTAAAAATTAAATAGCTCACTTAATTATAATTAAAAATAGCTACTATTCTATAGAATTTTGTGAAGCTTCAACTGAATCCGTTTCCTCTCAACATCCACATCAAGCACTTTTACTATGATTTGTTGGTGCAAATGCACATGCTCATTCACATCTTTCACAAAGGAATCAGCAAGATTAGAAACGTGAATTAGGCCACTTTCCTTTATTCCAATATCCACGAAACATCCGAAATTAGTGATGTTATTCACAATTCCGGGCAGCAATTGCCCTTCCTGCAAATCGTTGATGGTTTTTATGTTTTGATTGAAAGTAAAAACCTTTGCCTCTTCACGAATGTCAAGTCCGGGTTTTTCAAGTTCTTTTATAATATCTTTTAAAGTGGGAAGCCCAATTTTTTCAGTGATGTATTTTTCAAGATTTATTTTCTGAAGAAGGGATTTATTTCCGATTAATTCTGAAACTTTCACACCTTCATCCTTCGCCATTTTTGAAACCACCGAATAACTTTCGGGATGCACGGAAGAATCGTCCAGTGGATTATCGCCATTTTTTATTCGAAGAAATCCAGCTGCCTGCTCAAACGCTTTTCCGCCCAAGCGCGGAACTTTCTTAACTTCTTCTCTCGAAGAAAATGCCCCGTTTTCTTCACGATAGTTTACTACGTTTTCAGCCAATTTTGGGCCGATTCCCGATACATAGCTCAACAGCGGAACGCTTGCGGTATTTATGTTTACACCAACGGCATTTACACATAATTCTACAGAAGTATCCAAAGAACTCTTCAGTTTTGTTTGGTCCACATCGTGCTGATATTGCCCAACACCAATGGATTTAGCATCAATTTTTACAAGTTCCGCCAGCGGATCCTGCAAACGGCGCCCAATAGAGACCGAACCCCGTACGGTAACGTCGTAATTAGGGAATTCATCCCTAGCAATTTTTGAAGCCGAATAGATAGAAGCACCAGCCTCACTCACTACAAAAACCTGCATTGCATTTTTAAACTGGATTCGTTTTATGAATTGCTCCGTTTCCCGTGAAGCGGTTCCGTTTCCAATTGCAATAGCTTCAATTTTATGGGCATCTGCGAGCGAGCTTATCTTTTTCATCGCCCCTTTAGTGTCATTTTTTGGCGGGTGCGGATAAATAGTTTCGTTATGCTGCAAACCGCCTTGGGCATCGAGGCAAACCACTTTGCATCCTGTTCTAAATCCAGGATCAATTGCCAAAACACGTTTTTCACCCAAAGGCGAACCCAACAAAAGTTGCTTTAGATTTTTTGCAAAAACATTGATCGCTGTTTCATCTGCCTTTTCTTTTGCAGCAGAAAGTGCTTCGTTTGAAAGTGCAGGAAACAAAAGCCTTTTATAGCTATCTTCAATTGCCAGTTTTATCTGTTGTGCAGCAGCATCGTTCGATTTTACAATGCGGTCTTCAATTTTTGAGATTGCCTTTTCATCATCAATTTCTATTTTTTGGCGAATGAATCCTTCGGAAGTTGCGCGCAGAATTGCCAGCAATCTGTGTGAGGGAATTCTATTTAAAGCTTCATTCCAATCAAAGTAATCTCTGAATTTCTGCGCTTTTTCGTCATCTTCAAGCTTCTTTACAACTTTGGTTGAAATCGCTGCAAAGCGTTCCAATTGATGCCGCAGCATATTCCGAATATCGGTGCGCTCATTTATCCATTCGGCAATAATATGGCGCGCGCCTTCCAAAGCTTCTTCTTCTGAATCTACAATACCTTTCACATACTTCATTGCAAGAGAAGAAACCTCTGAGCTCGCAAGATTTCGGGATTGACTCATTATAATTTTTGCCAAAGGTTCCAAACCATTTTCGCGAGCAGTGTCAGCTTTAGTCTTTCGCTTCTTTTTGTAAGGCAGATACAAATCTTCCAAAGTAATTAAATCTGCCGTTTCTTCAATTTTCTTTTGAAGTTCCGCAGTCAAAACTTCCTGTTCTTCCAAAGATTTTAGAATTGCGGCTTTCCGCTTTTCCAGTGCTTCAAACTGCTCCTTGAACTTTACGATATCACCAATTTGAACCTCATCGAGATTACCCGTTAATTCCTTTCTATAGCGTGAAATAAAAGGAATGGTACAATCTTCGTTTAAAAGCTTAACTGTGTTTTCAACACTTTTCTGAGGAAGTTGGGTTTGGGAGGTTATGTAGCGAAGAAGGTTGTTCATTTGCGGGAATTAATCTGAAAATTTAAAAAGTTGATACGTATCTTCTTTTGAATTATATCTTCCATAAATAAAATAGTCTTTCATTTTAAAAACATTTTCTGCCACCCCATTAGGGTTACGTAATGTGAAAATTCGAATTTTATCAAAAACATTTTGTGGAATTATACCATCTATGTGCTCAAAATCTTCATTAAACAAACATTCAATACGAGTGGATTTATTATATTGATAAGAGTTGAATGCAGTAAAAGCTGGATTAAAATATGTAGTGCTATACCCAGAATTTCCAACTGTTCCGCCAATAGTATATTGTCCCGCCAAAGTTCCGTGGGTATTAACATTTAGCGTTTTATTACCACCCATTGTTATTCTATAGCCTTCTTTTATTGGCATTACTGCAACGCCAATATCTTCGTCACTAATTTTTCTGAGAAATTGGGATGTTTCGTCCAATTCCCTTCTTTCACCCGATGCCATAGCAGTTCCTTCCTGAATAATTGGACTATTTTTGAAATTGATTTCTTCATCTTTAGATAATTCAATCTGCTTAAGCACCTCCTCGGTTTCAAGATTTTTGATCGTAAAAAGCATTTTGTTGCTATTGGCCGTAATCTGAAAAATTTTATCCTCAAATAAATATGAATTATTTATAGCAGGATTTCCATCATTCGGCAATTGCTTTTTTTGGAAAGTTTTTAATGCAACTGTAAGTTCTGGTAGCGTGAACTCAAAAAGATAAGTGTATAAAATCCCTTCATCAATAGTTAAAACAAACTTGTTTCCTCTATCATATATTTTACAGACATTGCTGGTAATTGCAATCGAGTTTGGATTGGTCTCCTCTATTTTAACTACTGTTGTTTCCGTCTTTAGAGCTCGCGAGAATTCGGTTAGCAACTTATCCAATCGCGTGGGTCTGTTGTCGCGATCACCAAAATTTTTATCGCTAAAATCAAATGATTTTTTTCCAAACTTTCCGTCGTGATCAAAAGTATATATATTTAAAATTGAACTTCTTTTTGTAACGGTAAGTATGTAAAATTTATCTTTATAACTATGGGATTGTAGGTATACTTCATCGTTTAATTTGAAGCCAAACTCTGTTTCTATAGTTGCCTCTCGTTCAAAATCAAACAGGACACTTCCAAAGTTTCTATTGTTTAAGTTTTTTAAAAACAATCGAATTTGTCCATTTTTTAAAGTTTGACCAATTATTTCTGTATAAATTGTCGGTAAACCTTTAGAAACAAATTTGCCTAATGGCTGCAAATCTTGCGAATATAAGTATCCGTTCAGCGTTTTATCGTCATCTAGAAAAATCGCAAAGGTTTTGTTTTCATCATCCACCACTGCAAAAGCATCCCACGGGGAGCGATTGCGGGTTTTTAGGTCGTTAGAAATAGATAAGAATGGTGTTTGCCCAATTGCTGAAAAGACACAAAAAATTGAAAGAAAAGTTATTCTATAAAACATAGATATAGACTTTGAGGTTTAGAGTTGGGTTTGGGAGGTTATGTATTGAAGAAGATTGCTCATTCGTTAAAATTATTCTGAAAATTTAAAAAATTTATAGACATTCTCTTTAGCAAAATATCTACCATAAACAAAAAAATCATCCATCTTAAAAACCGTTTCTGCTTTGGCTTTTGGAAGATTTGAAATATGGGTTCTTAATTTATTAAAAACATTTTGGTGAATTTCACCATCCAAGTGTTCAAAATCTTCATTAAATAGACATTCAACTCGTTTGGTTCTACTTGCTTCGTTGTAGGAATAACCTCCAAAAGAATAAAATGTAGGGTTGAAACCACTCGTGACTACCATCCCACTGCTCGTGCTATTTATCGTCATTCCATTCCCGGGTCCTCCCATCATCATTGGCCCGAAACCACCCCCTCCTTTTTTAATAATTTCACTGCCCCCCAAGGTTACTTGGTAACCAGTTTTTGTTGGATTTACAGCAATGCCACCATTTCCATTGTTGAATATTTGAAGAAGTAAATTAGTTTTATCCAATTCCTTCATCTTAATAGATTGATTTGTAGTATATTCTTCAATAATGTCGCTATTTTTAAAAGGTATGTCTTCATCTTTTGAAACCACAAAACGTTTTAGTTCCTTTTTTGTGCCAAGCTCCTTTACAGTAAAAACCATTATTTTACTGTTTCCGCCAATCTGGAATATTTTATCCTTATAAAGATATGAATTGGTTGTATTAAATTTTTCATCACCAATTTCGTTAAGCTTTTCGACTGCTGAAATTTCTACTGAAAGCTCTGGTACTTCAAACTCAATTAAATAAGTAAATAAATCTTCCTTGTCGATTGATAGAATAAAGGAATCGCCACGATCATAAATCTTGGAAACATTGCTTGTGATTTGAAGTGAATTAGGGTTTGACTCCTCAATTTTAACAACAGACGTTAAGCCATTAAAACTATCATATAAAAGTTTATAAAGTGTGGTTGGTTCGTTTTCTCCATTCACAAAAACATTTTCGGTGAAGTCAAATGATTTCTTTTCAAACTTTCCATCGTGTTGAAAAGTATATATGTTTAAAATAGAGGTTTTTTTACTTACCGTGATTATATAAAGCCTGTCTTGGTAACTGTGCGATTGGAGATAGATTTCGTCCTTCAATTTAAAACCAAATTCGGTTTCAATAGATTGTCCTCTATCAAAATCAAAAAGCACGGCTCCAAATTTTTTATTGTAATATTCTTTAAAATACAAACGGACTTGGCCATTTTTAATGGTTTTCCCGATGATTTCATTATATCCTTCGGGTAAGCCTTTAGAAGCAAATTTGGAAATTGGCTTTAGTTCTTGTGAATATAAATAGGCATTAATAGATTGTTCATTAAGCGTAAAAGTAGAAAAGGTTTTATTTTCATCATTTACAACCACAAAAGCATTTTCAACAGAATAATTTTTTCTACTTAAATCGTTCGGTATTTCTAAAAATGGCGTTTGAGCGACAGATGAAAAGACACAAAAAGTTAAGGAAAAGAGTATTCTAAAATTCATAATATTAAAGTTTGAGCTATATTAATTAATAGTAGCCCCATTCTCAACCCCTTCTTCTCCCGGATTCACAAAAACAAGTTTCCCTTCCAGCATTTTCAGTCATTAAAATCATTCCTTGACTTTCCACGCCACGAAGTGCTCGTGGTGCAAGATTTACCAAAACAGTTACTTTTTTACCAATAATATCTTCAGCTTTAAAACTTTGCGCGATGCCAGAAACAATGGTGCGAACATCAATTCCTGTATCAATTTTTAAAACTAAAAGTTTATCTGCTTTGGGCATTTTTTCGGCTTCAATAATTGTTCCCACACGCATATCGAGTTTTGCAAAATCATCGTATTGAATGGTTTCTTTCTGTGGAGTTACTTTTTTGTTCTGCGGCTTCATTCATCTTTTTACTGGCTTGTAGTTTATCTAATTGTTTTTGAATCTGTTCGTCTTCTATTTTGCTGAAAAGCAATTCGGCTTTATCCACTTTATGGCCGGGTTTTAATAATTCTGATTTTGAAGAAACGTCATTCCAAGAAAGCGCTTCGACAAGCTCAGCGTGACCAAGCATATGCTTTAACTTTTCGCTTGTAAACGGCAAAAACGGTTCACTCAAAACTGCCAAGGCGGAAGCAATTTGCAACGCAACATACATTACGGTTTTGGTTCGCTCCTCATCGGTTTTGATTGTTTTCCATGGCTCTTCGTCTGCAAGATATTTGTTTCCGAGGCGGGCAACGTTCATCAATTCTCCCTGTGCTTCGCGAAAACGGTAACGCTCCAACGAACTTGCAATCACCGCTGGATAGGCTTTTAATTCGCTTAAAGTCTGTTCGTCAACTTCTGAAAATGATGATGGTTCCGGAACAATTCCTTCGTAATATTTATCGGTTAAAACCATCACTCGGTTTATGAAATTTCCAAAGATGGCAACCAATTCATTGTTATTTCGGGCTTGAAAATCTGCCCAAGTAAAATCGTTATCCTTTGTTTCCGGAGCGTTTGCGGTTAAGTGTATATCGCAAAACATCCTGCTGGTTTGGAAAATCCTCCAAATATTCGTGCAGCCAAACCGCCCAGTTTTTACTAGTTGATATTTTATTTCCTTCAAGATTCAAAAATTCATTTGCGGGAACATTGTCAGGAAGAATATAACTCCCCTCTGCTTTCAACATTGCCGGAAAAATGATGCAATGGAAAACGATGTTGTCTTTCCCAATAAAATGAAGGAGTTTGGTGTTTTCGTCTTTCCAGTAATCTTCCCAATTTTTTCCTTCACGTTCCGCCCATTCCTTCGTTGAAGAAATATAGCCGATTGGCGCATCAAACCATACGTAAAGTACTTTTCCGTCTGCTCCTTTTACAGGTACGGGAATTCCCCAATCCAAATCGCGGGTAACGGCGCGCGGACGCAAACCGTCGTCAATCCAGCTTTTGCATTGACCGAGTACGTTGGTTTTCCAATCTTTTTTATGGTCAACTAGAATCCATTGTTTTAAGAAATCTTCGTATTCATTCAAAGGTAAAAACCAATGCTTTGTTTCTTTTAAAATAGGCTTATTTCCTGAAATTGCACTTCGCGGATTTATCAAATCTGTTGCGTTGTGACTAGTTCCGCAATTTTCACATTGGTCGCCGTAGCTTTCTTCAAAACCGCATTTTGGGCAAGTTCCCACTACAAATCTATCTGCCAAAAACTGATTGGCTTCTTCGTCATAAAGCTGTTCGGTTACTTCTTCAATAAATTTGCCATCTTCATAGAGTTTCTTGAAAAATTCAGAAGCGGTTTTATGATGGACTTCCGCAGAAGTGCGCGAATAATTATCAAAGGAAATCCCAAAATCAGCAAAACTTTTTTTGATAATTTCGTGGTATTTATCAACCACTTGCTGTGGCGTGATGCCTTCCTTTTTTGCTTTTATGGTAATTGGCTACGCCGTGTTCATCGCTGCCACAGATAAAGGCAACATCTTTGTTTTGAAGTCTTTGGTAACGTGCGTAAATATCTGCCGGCACATAAACACCCGCCAAATGACCAATATGAACGGGGCCATTTGTATAAGGCAATGCGGCGGTAATCGTGTATCTATTCTGGGTTCTGCTCCATAATTTTTTTTGAAAGCACAAAAGTACACATAAATGTAGTAATTTGTGGTTTTAAATAGATTCATGATTACTCCAAAAAGACTTCAAAAAGGCGATACGGTTGCCATAGTTTCCACCGCACGGAAAATTTCTAAAGAAGAATTAAAACCTGCACTTCAGCTACTTGAAAGTTGGGGATTGAAAGCTGTTTTGGGAAAAACCATCGGGCCGAAGAAAACCAATTTGCCGGAAGTGATGATTTGCGCGCAGACAGATTTCCAGCAAATGATGGACGACCCAAACGTAAAAGCCATTTGGTGTGCCCGTGGTGGTTATGGTACAGTACGAATTATTGATAAACTTGATTTTTCAGCATTCAAAAAAAATCCGAAATGGATTATTGGGTATAGTGATGTCACGGTTTTGCATTCACACATCCACAATTTTGGGATTGAAACGTTACACGCGCAGATGTGTTTGGAAATTGAAAAGAGAACGAAAGAAACGGCAAAGTCCATTCGAAAAGTTTTGTTTGGGGAAGAATATAGAATTGAAATTTCACAAAAAAATTCCCACACTTCGCTTGAAAATTACTCAGGAGAATTGATTGGCGGCAACCTTTCGGTGCTGTATTCGCTCTGCGGAAGCAATTCTGCCATAAATACCGAAGGTAAGATTCTTTTTATTGAAGATTTGGATGAATATCTGTACAACATTGACCGAATGATGATGAATTTAAAGCGAAACGGAATGCTTAAGAACTTGGCAGGATTGATTGTTGGTGGGATGACGGATATGAACGACAATACAATTCCATTCGGAAAAACCGCAGAAGAAATAATTATGGATGTAGTTAAAGAATACGATTACCCTATATTTTTCAACTTTCCTGCGGGGCATATTGAAGATAATAGGGCTTTGATTATGGGACGAGAGGTTGAATTAAATGTAACAGAAAATAAAATTGCTTTAAGCTTTTAGCCGTAAGCTTATAACTTTAATAATGGCTTCGCATAACGAACTCGGAAAATTAGGTGAAGAAATAGCCGCGAAATATTTACTAAAAAACGGCTATAATATCCTTTGTCGTAATTTTTACTTCGATAAGGCTGAAATAGATATTATTGCTCAAAAAGAAGAAAATACTGTAGTAATAGTTGAAGTTAAAACCCGAAATAGTGATTTTTTTGGCGATCCTCAGAGCTTCGTAACTCCCACAAAAATCAAACTTTTAGTAAAAGCGGCCAACGAATATATTGTTTCAAATGAATTGGATGTTGAAGTACGGTTCGATATTATTGCGATTCTAAAAAACCAAAAAGTGGAAAAGTTGGAACATTTTGAAAATGCTTTTTATCATTTTTAATTTTCGTGATGGCGGGAATCTCTTTCTTTTTTTACAAACTCCTCAATTTTATAAAGCAAAATAATTTTTAAAATCACAAGTGGGATCAAAAAGAAGACTCCTAACCAAGCCATAAAAACCAGTATAAACAATAGACCGCTTACTACTTCAAATCCACCGGTTATTTCAGGAATTTTCCCGAGAGGATCTTTTAATCGCATTAATGCCAAACCAAAAATAAAACTACCAATTCCGAAGAAAATGGATTGTGTAGCCATAACATAGTCGGTATTAAATGGTTCAAAGAAGAGCGAAACCATATCATAGCCATAAAATAATATGGTTGTGCCAATTAAAAAGAAGGCTCCTATTTTTAGTAAATAATTTTTAAAGATTTTACCGCTCAAAACAAAGCCCCACATAAAATAAATGTAAGTGATAAGCACTATAAATTTCAAGCTGATATAAGCGCTTTTGGAAATTATCAATTCATCTTCTTGAAATCTGGCATAGTCAACAGCGAATTCCACAAACCCAGAAAGAAAATATATTAATCCACAAATCCAGGCAAGTTTTAGATAAAATGATGAAAAATTAATTTCCTTTAAATTGAAATTTTCAAAATGTGAACCTTCAGATTTTTGCAGATTCTCCAAATCTTCGCCTAAAGCATTCAAAATAGTTTTTAAAGTAAAACTTCGCGGCATAACCTCTCCCGCCTCAATACGCTGAATGGTTCGAACATTTATATTGCATTGCTCCACAAGTTCTTCCTGAGTGAAGCCTTTTTGCTTGCGAAGTTCCAAAATTTTACGACCGAGTTCTGGCTGTTTCATTTTTTAAATTTTATGCAGCAATAGTACAATGGTAGTAAAGATAGTGCAATAATTTCAAGTGAATTTAACCCGACATTTACCCGACATTTATTGATTGTAAAGACTTTATTCCGAAAAAGGTTCCAAAGCCCGAAGCGCTTTATCCACGGAAGAAATTCCTTCAAAAGTTAACAACAACCGCAAGCCGTTTCGAGTTTGTTTTTCTTTCATCGTCACCTTTTGTGGATGGCTTTGCACATATTGAAGAACTTTTGTGAAAGAAGGACTTTGATAAAATTCACTCTGTTGATCTGCCACAAAATAACCAACCAGTTTTTTCTGCTTCATAATAACCCGCTCCAAGCCCATAGAAATTGCAATCCATTTTATGCGAACACTGTTCAGTAAATTTTCGGCTTGTTTTGGCATTTCTCCAAAACGATCTAATAATTCCTTTTCAAATTTTTGAAGCTCTGCTTCATTCTTCAGCTGGTTCAGTTTTGTATAAAGATTGAGTCTTTCGGTAATGTTGTTTACGTAATCATCTGGAAACAGTAATTCGAAATCGGTATCAATCGTCATTTCTTTTACGAAATTTTTCTTCGGCCCTTCGGTTTCTTCATAAAGATTCTTGAATTCTTTTTCTTTCAATTCCTCAATAGCTTCGGCAAGAATTTTTTGATAGGTTTCAAAACCAATTTCGTTTATAAATCCACTCTGTTCACCGCCCAACAAATCTCCTGCGCCACGGATTTCCAAATCCTTCATAGCAATGTTGATTCCGCTTCCCAATTCTGAAAACTGTTCCAAGGCAGTAATCCGCTTTCGCGCTTCGTCCGTCATTGCGGAATATTCTGGAGTAATGAAATAACAGAACGCTTTTTTATTGCTTCTGCCCACACGACCTCGCATTTGGTGCAAGTCTGAAAGTCCGAAATTATTGGCATTATTGATAAAAATGGTATTCGCATTCGGCACATCCAGCCCACTTTCAATAATGGTTGTGGAAACTAAAACATCAAACTCATTGTTCATAAACCGAAGCATTAAATCTTCCAGCTTTTTCCCTTCCATTTGTCCGTGACCGATACCTATTTTTGCATCGGGAACCAAACGTTGGATCATTCCAGCCACTTCTTTTATGTTTTCAATCCGGTTGTGAACAAAGAAAACTTGGCCCCCGCGCGAGATTTCATAGCGAACAGCATCGCGAATACTTTCTTCCCCAAATCGAATAACATGCGTTTCCACCGGATAACGGTTTGGTGGCGGTGTAGTAATTACCGAAAGATCGCGCGCAGCCATCAAACTAAACTGCAAAGTCCGTGGAATTGGTGTTGCTGTCAACGTCAGCGTATCCACATTTTCTTTAATGGTTTTCAACTTATCTTTTACGGCAACTCCAAATTTTTGTTCTTCATCAATAATCAACAATCCCAAATCCTTAAATTCAACCGATTTGTTGACCAATTGGTGTGTGCCGATTACGATATCTAATCTGCCATCTTTTAATCCATCTAGAACTATGCGACGTTCTTTAGCAGTTCTAAATCGGTTGAGGTAATCAACTTTTACAGGCATTTCAGAAAGCCTTTCCGTAAAAGTTTTAAAATGCTGAAAAGCCAAAATGGTCGTCGGCACCAAAACAGCAACTTGTTTGCCATTGTCTACCGCTTTAAAAGCGGCACGAATGGCGACTTCTGTTTTTCCAAAACCTACGTCGCCACATACCAAACGGTCCATTGGGCGTTCGTTTTCCATATCTTTTTTTACGTCTTCCGTCGCTGTGCTTTGGTCTGGCGTGTCTTCATAAATAAAGGAAGATTCCAATTCTGCCTGTAAATAACTATCCGGATCAAAGGCAAAGCCTTTTAGCGTGCGCCGTTTTGCATATAACTCAATCAAGTTGAATGCAATTTCCTTTACGCGCGTTTTAGTTTTTTGCTTTAATTTTTTCCACGCATCACTGCCCAATTTGTAGATTTTGGGCTCTCTTCCATCTTTACCGTTGTATTTTGAAATCTTGTGAAGCGAGTGAATGCTCAGATACAAAATATCGCGTTCGCCATAAAAAAGTTTGATGGCTTCCTGCATTTTCCCTTCCACATCAATCTTCTGCAAACCTCCGAATTTTCCGATTCCATGGTCAATGTGCGTTACATAATCACCCACTTCAAGATTGGTAATTTCCTTTAAGGTGATCGCTTGTTTTTTAGCGTAGCCGTTTTTTAGTTGAAATTTATGGTAACGCTCAAAAATTTGGTGATCGGTATAACAAACGAGTTTTAAGTCGTCGTCGATAAATCCTTGAAACAGTGGAAATACAATAGTTTCAAACTGTTCCACGTGTTGTTCGGCATCTTCGAATATGTCGTGAAAACGTTTTGCCTGCTGTTCGCTACTACAGAAAATGTAGTTTTTATAACCCTTCTCCGTGTTTTCATTCAAGTTTTCAATCAATAAATTGAAATGTTTATTAAATGAAGGCTGAGGTTTTGTGTGGAATGAAATTGAATCTGTAGCCGAACTATTTTTAAGATGCACCGTTGTAAATTCAGAAAGCTGCCCTTTCAATAATTCTGAATTACAGAACAGTTCCGAAGGTTTTGCGCGTTTTATTTCTGAATCGATAGCATCGAAAGCTTCCTTCGCTTTTTTGAAAAGATTATCAATAGCACTACTGAAAAGCTCTTCACTTTTGAGGAAAACAACAGTTTTGGAAGCAATGTATTTCAGAAAGGATTCACGGTTTTCATCGATCATTTTGTTTTCCACATTCGGAATGATGGAAACTTTTTTCACCTGCTCCAAAGAAAGCTGCGTTTCCACATCAAAGGTTCGAATACTGTCAACCTCATCGCCAAAAAATTCAATTCGGTACGGTTCGTCATTACTGAAGCTGAAGACATCCAAAATTCCACCACGGACTGAAAATTCGCCCGGTTCGGTAACAAAATCGGTGCGTTTGAAACGATATTCAAACAAAACTTCATTTACAAAATCGATTGACAGTTGTTCGTTTATGGCAATCTTCAGCGTGTTGCGTTCCAACTCCTTTCTGGTAACAACTTTTTCAAAAAGCGCTTCGGGATAGGTTACTATCAGCGCTGGTTTTTTCCGGGAATTTATTCTGTTCAACACTTCGCTTCGCAGCAAAACATTAGCGTTGTCTGTCTCCTCAATTTGGTATGGACGTCGATAGCTTCCGGGATAGAAAAGCACATTTTGGTCTCCCAATAGATTTTCCAAATCATTTAAATGATAGGCAGCTTCTTCTTTGTCATTAAAAATTAAAAGAAAAGGCAATTCTGAAGTGCCAAAAACTTCCGCCAAAACTAGTGAGAACGAAGAGCCAACAAGGCCTGAAACTGAAATATTTCCTATTTCTTTTCGTTGCTTGTCATCCTGAGCCTGTCGAAGGAGGGCAATAGTATCCCCAAGTTTTCGTGCTGGCGAAGACTGAGAATAAAGCGAAGTAACGAGTGTTTTGCTCATTGAGCGGCAAAGATAGCACGGAGATTTATTTTACAAACAGCAAAATTCAACTTTATCATTTTGATAACACAAATAACTTATGTGTTTCTCTATTTTCGGTTTATGGCAATAAAAGAATATGATGTTTTTGTAATAGGCACCGGAACTGCCGGAAAAAGTGTGGCCTACGAATGTGCCGCCGAAGGATTGAAAGTGGCAATTGCTGACAATCGTGAGTTTGGAGGCACGTGTGCTAATCGTGGCTGCGACCCGAAAAAAGTTTTAGTTGGGGTTACTGAAGCGATGCAGCTTTCTGACAATTTAAAAGGAAAAGGAATAGTTTCTGTTCCAAAGATTGATTGGGCAGCGCTTCAGAAATTCAAATCTACATTCACAGATGCCGTGCCTGCTTCCACAGAAAAAAAACTGAAGAAAGCTGGAATTGAAATGTACCATCAATCCCCAAAATTTCTTGATGAAAACACACTTTCAGTGGAAGGTAAAACCATAAAAGCGAAGAAAATAGTAATCGCTACAGGACAAAAACCCATTGAACTTAAAATTCCGGGAAGGGATTATTTAAAAGTGAGCGATGATTTTTTGGAAATGGAAGGTTTGCCTGAAAGCATTGTATTTGTTGGTGCTGGATATATCGGGATGGAATTTGCACATATTGCGGCTCGTTGCGGAGCGAAAGTTACAGTTGTTGAATTCGAAGATAGGCCACTCGGCCCTTTTGAAGCTGATATTGTTTCGCACCTCACAAAAGCTTCGGAAAAGCTTGGGATAGAATTTATCTTCAATGCACAGGTTTCCAAAGTGGAAAAACTTCAGAAAAATTACCGAGTTTTCTATCAAAAAAATGGCAAAACAGAATATGTTGATGCGCGAATGGTTTTTAATACTGCTGGCCGCGTGCCTTCCATTGACGAACTGGATTTGGAAAAGGGGAATGTGGCTTTTGAAAAAGGTGGGATTTCTGTGAATGAATTTCTTCAGAATACTTCAAATAAATCGGTTTATGCATGCGGAGATGTTTCTGCTAGTGGTTCGCTTCCGTTGACGCCCACTTCTTCACAGGAAGCGCGTGTTGTTTCTTTGAATATTCGCAAAGGAAATCACACAAAAATGGATTTCCCGCCAATACCATCTGTTGTATTTACAATTCCTAAAATAGCTTCAATCGGTTTGACGGAAGAGCAAGCAAAGGAAAAGGGCTATGATTTTGTGGTGGAATACAAAAGCGTTCCAAAATGGTTCAATTCGAAACGAATTAATGAAGAAGTTTACGCATATAAAACGATTGTAGACAAAGAGCGAAATCTTATTCTCGGTGCCCATCTAATTGCGTCTGAAGCTGGGGAAATGATTAATTTATTTGTTCTTGCGATGTGCGGAAAACTGACCACAGAAAATCTAAAAGCAATGATTTTTGCCTACCCAACTTGGGGAAATGACATCAAGGGAATGGTTTAGAATATTTTAGATTAACGATTGTTGATTGCCGATTTTTGATTTTTTTGAATTAAGTGTCTTTATTCTTTTTTAAATATTCTTTGCATTTATTTACTGGACTAGTGTCACGATTTTTAAAAGCATGATAACCGCTACTCACAAAGAGAACCGCTGCCGCTGCTATTGCTGCGTAAGCCACTGTTTGACTCACATCCCAATTAGCTACCGCGATAGCTGCCAGTGCCCAAGCGCCCACTAATGCGAATTCACGCATATTGCGTTTCCAAGTAACAAATAGATTTATTATTCCTGCTATAATAATCATTGTGACCGCCCAAGAAATTTCGCTATAACCCCATGCTTCCCATTCTATACTGGTTAAATAGGCCGCAACATTTGCAATGCTTGCAACGGTAACCCAACCGCTATAAAACACGAAAGGCCACCAGAGAAAAGCAATCACAGAAATTGGTGCGTCCCAAAGCTCCATCCGGTTGTTCATCACAATTTTTAAAAGGGAAAAAAGCAAAACGAAAATCGCCAAAATAGAATACTCCATAAAGCCGTAGAGCCAAAATGTAATCCACATAATATTTGCGAAGCAGGAAAGCACAAACCACCAACCTGTTTTCAAAATAAATTCATCATCACGTACTTTTGAGAAAAGGCTTCGGCTTTGGTAAATAACAAACCCCAAGAGCATCAAATAAATAAGTCCCCAAATGGAAAAAGCATATCCAGCTGGAGTGAAAAGATTTTTTGATGAATTAGAAATTTCACCAATGGTTGTATTATTTATTGCTCCAGTGTTAGAAAGATAGTTTACGAAAACCGTTGCCGTAAAGGCAATGATATTGGCTATTTGTAATGTTTTTTTCATAAAATATATTTAATTCTCTATAAAGTTAGGGTTTTATGAATTAACTGTTTTGTAATTAAGAAAAATTTAAAAACAGATTATTTTTCAAAAGAAATAAGGCTTTAAAAATGAATTACAACCTTTATATTTGCATCATAAAAACCAAATTATGTCATTTACAGATTTATTCGAAACTGGGGAGCACTCCCGAAATTTAGGACATTTTGCGTCTATAGCAAATATTGCTTCGGTTCATGGTGAAATAGGACAAGAAGAAGAAAAAATGTTGAAACGCTTTGCTCATAAACTTGACATTGACGAGTCTGTTTATGCGGAAGTGCTTAAAAATCCGGGCAAATATCCTATCAACCCGCCCAATGATGCCGAAACACGTTTAGAACGTATCCATGATCTTTTTGAAATGATTTTTGCCAATCACGAAATTGATGACCACGAACGTTTTTTGATTGAAAAATATGCAATCGGGTTAGGCTACAATGTTGAAACTGCTCAACATTTAATAAAACGTTCTATTGAAATATACAGTGGTGGACTCGATTTGGAAGATTACAGATATCTTTTAAATAAGAAATAGGAACAGGATACAAAAACCAAGATTAAAGATTTTTCTATTAAAATATTTTCAAAACCTGAAGTTCTTTGCTTCGGGTTTTTTATTTGGTGTTTGCCATAAATTCCTCTGCTTTTTCAACCATTTTGGTGTTTCCGCAGAAGAAAGGAACGCGCTGGTGCAGCGTAGTAGGCTGAATTTCCAAAATTCTTTGAAAGCCATTACTTGCTTTTCCTCCTGCCTGTTCAGCAATCATCGCCATTGGGTTACATTCGTACAAAAGTCTTAGCTTTCCTTTGGGATCTTTTGAAGTATTGGGATAAATATAGATTCCGCCCTTAATCATATTTCGGTGAAAATCAGAAACCAAAGAGCCTATGTATCGAGAGGTATATGGCCGGTCTTCTTCTTCTTTTTGGCAGTATTTTATATAGTCTTTTACCCCTTGTGGAAAGTGAACATAATTCCCTTCATTTACTGAATATATGTTTCCGTCTTCAGGAAATTTCATATTTGGATGTGAAAGATAGTACGTTCCAATTGCAGGATTCAAGGTAAAACCATTCACGCCGTAGCCTGTGGTGTAAACAATCATTGTTGAAGTACCGTAAACAATATATCCAGCCGCAACCTGATTAATGCCAGGTTGTAGAAAATCTTCAATAGTTACTGGAGTTCCGGAAGGAGTAATTCTTCTATAAATTGAAAAAATGGTGCCCACGGAAACATTCACGTCTATGTTTGAAGAACCATCCAAGGGATCCATTAAAACTACATATTTATTGTCATTTTTTTCGTTTCGCCCTTTGATTGTGATAAAATCATCTTCCTCTTCGCTAGCAATTCCGCAGACAATTTCACGGTTTGTCAAAGTATTTATAAAAACTTCATTCGCAAAAACATCAAGTTTTTGCTGATCTTCACCCTGAACGTTCATATCGCCTGCAGCGCCCAAAATATCAACCAACCCAGCTTTGTTCACTTTATGGTTTACTACTTTTGCCGCTAAACGGATTGAATTTATAAGCCGAGACAATTCTCCGGAAGAGTATTTGAATTCGGTTTGGTTTTCAATTATAAACTCGCCGAGAGATTGATTTATTTTTGCCATTGGATTGAAGGGATTCCTGAATTTCACGCAAATATCGGGATTTTTAAGAAATTGAACCGATATTTGTTGGAGTAAAAAGAAATTGAAATCAAAATCGAAACCAAAACTCAAAAAAAACGAAGATGAAAGTTAGAGAAGCTATAAAAGACGACATGCCGCAAGTTTTGGAACTAATAAAAGAGCTTGCAATTTTTGAGAAAGAACCCAATGCGGTTGAAGTCACTGTACAAGATTTGGAACGTGAAGGTTTTGGAGAAAATCCACTTTTTACGTGTTTTATTGCAGAAGAGGATGAAGAAATTGTAGGCGCAGCATTGGTTTATTATCGCTTTTCAACATGGAAAGGGCGTACGCTTCATTTGGAAGATTTAATTGTAAAAGAGGCCAAACGCGGCAACGGAATTGGCGAAGCCCTCTATAGGCAAGTTATGAAGTTCGCTTTCGATCGTGGCTTGAAGCGCGTGGCTTGGGACGTGCTGGATTGGAATACTGGCGCAATCCGTTTTTATGAACGCAGTGGTGCCAATGTTTTAAAAACCTGGCGAGTAGTGCATATGGATGAAAAAGGACTGAAAAATTATATCAATTCTTAAAAATTAAAGCTGAATGAAAATCTTCAAATTCGGAGGGGCATCTATAAAAGATGCGGCCGGAGTAAAAAATGTTGCTGAAGTACTGAAAATTACCAAAGAGAAAAACTTGGTAATAGTGGTTTCGGCAATGGGAAAAACCACCAATTTGCTGGAAAAGGTGATTGCAGAATATCTAAATGATGACCGCATTAAATGCAAGGAATACGTTTCTGAATTTAAAGAATATCACCTAGAAATTTTAAATGGCCTATTTGAAAACACAAATCATCCGGTTTATCAAAATGTTTCAGCATTGTTTTTAAAAATGGCTTCTTTCTTGGATGGCAACAATTCTAAAAACCACGCATTTGTTTACGATCAGGTGGTAAGTTATGGCGAAATGGTTTCCAGTACAATAGTTTCAACATATCTTTCAGAAATTGGTCTAAAGAATGAATTTTTAGACGTTCGCAAATGCATTAAAACGGACGCTAACTATCGCGATGCAAACGTTGATTGGGAAGCGACTCAAAAGAAAATTCTAAAAAAAGTAAATACAAAAGGCATCACAATTACTCAAGGATTTTTAGGTTCAGAAACCACAAATAATTTCACCACTACCCTCGGTCGTGAGGGAAGTGATTACACTGCCGCAATTTTTGCTTATTGTTTAAATGCCGAAAGCGTGATCATTTGGAAAGACGTTCCCGGAGTACTTAATGCAGATCCTCGTTACTTTACTGAAACTATGTTGCTGAACCATATAAGCTATCGCGAGGCAATAGAACTTGCGTTTTATGGTGCTTCGGTGATTCACCCGAAAACATTGCAGCCGCTGCAGCGAAAGGAAATTCCGCTTTATGTGAAATCATTTTTAAACCCAACGGCACCTGGAACCTGTGTTGGGAAAGGAGTTACGTTAGATCCACAGACTTCGTGTTTTATTTTGAAAAAGGGTTTGGTGCTCATCTCACTTTCGTCTTTAGACTTTTCCTTTATGATGGAAGACAATATTGGCGACGTTTTCAAATGGTTTCACAAACATAAAATGAAAGTTGAAATTATTCAAAACTCCGCCATTAGCTTTTCGGTTTGTGTGAATGATAAATTCAATAATTTGGAGCCATTGCTGGCAAAGCTTCGCGAAAAATTCAGTGTGAAATGGAATGAAAATGTTACTCTTTACACCATACGCCATTTTAACCCTACTGAAGTAAAGGCACTTGCGGAAAATAAAAACGTACTTTTAAAACAGGAAAGTAAGGAAACGGTGCAATTGGTAATTAAGGAATAGTATGGTTTGCTTTCCTTATATTTGTTGGATACAAACAACCAAAATATTTCATGGGATTAGTCAATGCAAAAGAAGTTGCAAAAACAATAAACGTCGATAAATTCGGCTTTTTTGGCACCTTTATGGGTTGGTCTTTGATGAAAATTTTGAATATTACCACACTCAACAAAATCTACGATAAAAACAAGCATCTTCACGATTTAGAATTTATAAATGCACTAATTGAAGATTTTGAAATAAAATTTGAAATCCCCGAAGAAGATTTACGCCGAATCCCTAAAACAGGTGCTTTTATAACAATTTCGAACCATCCGCTCGGTGGAATTGATGGAATTCTTCTTTTAAAATTAATGTTGAGCATCGTCCAGATTTTAAAATTATTGGCAATTTTCTTTTGCACCGAATTGAACCCTTAAAACCTTACGTGATGCCCGTAAATCCTTTTGAGGACAGAAAAGATGTAAAATCCAGCATCGCAGGTTTTAAATCTGCACTGAAACATTTACAGGAAGGCCATCCTTTAGGAATTTTTCCTGCAGGCGAAGTTTCAACCTACAGAGACGGCAAACTATTGGTCGATAAACCTTGGGAAGAAGCCGCAATGAAATTGGTAAAAAAGGCCGAAGTACCCGTGGTGCCCATCTATTTTCACGCAAAAAACAGCAAACTTTTCTATCGATTGGCTAAAATGAGCGATACGCTGCGCACCGCCAAATTGCCTTCAGAATTACTTACACAAAAAGAGCGATTGATAAAAGTTCGTATTGGGAATGCAATTTCTGTTGAAGACCAAAAAGAACACGAATCATTGAACAATTTTTACCGATTTTCTGCGAAGGAAGACCTATATGCTTTCCAATTCCTTTCAGAAGAAAAAATTGTTGGATAACATTCCAAAAACACTAAAATTTCCAAAACCGCCGAAGAAAATAGCTGGACCAATTCCATTGAAAGCGATGGAGGCGGAAATTGAAAAGCTCCGTGAAAATGACAAACGGCTTTTAGTAAGTAAAAATTATGAAGTGTTTTTGGCACAAGCAGATTCGATTCCATATATTCTTCAAGAAATTGGTAGATTACGGGAAATCACTTTCCGTGAAGTAGGTGAAGGTACCAACAATAGCACCGATCTCGATAAATTTGATAGCTATTATCACCATATGTTTCTTTGGGACAATGAAGCACATAAAATGGCGGGAGCTTATAGGATGGGCTTTGGCTCCGAGATTTTTCCACGTTTTGGGATTAATGGCTTTTACTTGCAGGATCTTTTCCGTTTTGAACCCGAATTATACGAAATGATGAGCAAATCCATTGAAATGGGCCGTGCATTTGTCATTAAGGAATATCAGCAACGACCGATGCCGCTATTCTTGCTTTGGAAAGGAATTGTACATACAACTCTTCGCTATCCAGAACATCAATATTTAATTGGTGGGGTAAGCATAAGTAATAAATTTTCAAAATTCTCAAAAAGTTTGATGATTGAGTTTATGAAATCTAATTATTACGATCCGTATGTCGCGCAATATATCAATCCGAAAAAAGAATACAAAGTAAAATTAAAGGATGCCGACAAAGATTTTATTTTTGATGAAAGTGAAGCCGACCTAAATAAATTTGATAAAATAATTGACGAAGTAGAGCCGGGAAGTCTTCGTTTGCCTGTTCTAATTAAAAAATACATCAAGCAAAATGCAAAAGTTGTTGCGTTTAATGTTGATCCGCTTTTCAACAATGCGGTAGATGGTTTAATGTACATTCGCATTGCAGATTTGCCGGAAAGTACCGTAAAACCTGTTATGGAAGAATTTCAGGCGGAACTGGAAAAAAAATATTCCGACAAGAATGGTGAAAATACCGATACCGAAAGCCCTAAAGAAAGTTTAAGTTAATTCATTAAGAAAATCCATTTCTATTATGGCTACAACTACCATTGATGAAGTCATTGCCCAATTGGATCAAATTATTGATGCAGAATGTGCCAACAATTCTTGCATGGCGTATTTCCCTATTCTGTACCGAAAAGTTACCCTTCGCATAAAAGAAGGAATTCTCAATAATGAATTTGAAAACAACCAACGAATGGAAAAGTTGGATGTTCTTTTTGCCAATCGATATATTGACGCTTATGAATGTTTGGGCAATGACAAACCTTATACTCAAAGTTGGAAAAATGCGTTTGAAGCTGCAAAAAATGGAAAGTTGCTGATTATGCAGCATCTGCTTTTGGGAATCAATGCACACATCAATCTGGATTTAGGAATTGCAGTTGCGGAAACCGTTGGCGACAATGGCGATATGATGGATTTTGAAAACGATTTTAACAAAATCAATGCTATTTTAGGTTCAATGATTACAAATGTGGAGGCCAAAATTATTTCTGTTTCACCTTTGTTTGGCTTGTTGGATAAATTCGGAAAAGGTCGTGAAGATAAACTAGTGAGTTTCAGTATTAATATAGCACGTGATGGCGCTTGGCTTTTCGCAAACCAATATCATATTTCACCAAATAAAGCAGCTAAGTTGAATAGCCGTGATACAATTATTGCATCACTTTCCGAGAAATTGATAACCCAAAAAAATTGGGTTCTTAAATATTTAGTGAAAACAATTTATTTCTTTGAAAAGAAAGATGTGCCACAAATAGTGGCGGTACTTAAAAAGGATTGATTTAAATAAGAATCAAACTTCCGCCATGTGTGACAAAAATTACGAAGGCACCGATAAATAATAATAAATCGTAATGCCAGCCATATCCTTTATCCTCATAAAAACCCGTTTTCCACACAAAGATTTTTTTATATATAGCTCCGAACATGGCGCCCATAAGGAGCAATGCACCAATTTGTGTAAATATTCCAAAGGCAATTGAAATAGCACCAACTATTTCAGAAATACCTAAAATTGTAGTGGCTGTTGGAGACATTCCGATGCTCTCTCCTCTTTCTTTTGGTTTCTGCACGTGGCTCTTTCCACTTGAGAAAAAAACGATTGCAATAATTATTCTGAGCAACAAAAGGGCAAAACCAGCAAGAAAAGCTGTGTCAAAAATCATATTTTTTATTTTGATTCAAAGGGATTATAACTTCCAAAGCTCCAGATGTATCCTTCGGGGTCTTTGCAACTGTAGCCACGGCCTCCGTAATCTTCGTCTTTTATATCCATTACAATCTCGGCACCGTTCATCTTTGCATTTTCGTAATGTTCATCAACATTCTCAATTATAAAATATGGCGTTTGTGTATTATAGCCATTAAGATTTTTGGGAATATTCATCATTTTACCAAAAGCGGTATCAGGCTTAAATGGGTTTACCATTACCAATGCATTGCCCAACGTGAGTTGTGCGTGAAAGATGTTGTCCTTTTCATCTTTGTAAACACCGTGTTCCTTAAAACCAAAAGCGGTTTTTAGAAACGAAACTGCAGCGTTGGCATCGCTATAGATTAAATTGGGAATTGCGCCATACTTGCTCATATTCTCTAGGATTTAAAAATCTTTGGAAAAATCCAAAAGAAACTACTCTTTAGAACCATCCTTTTTTTCCTACTTGATAGGTTTGGTAAAATTCCTCATCGCTTTTTGTAAGGTAAATTATTCCTTCAATTAGCGGAATAATTCCACCAATACCACATGTAACTATAGTTATAACAATTTGAATTATGCCTTCCTGAGTATAACCGAGAATAAATTTGTGTACTCCCAAAGAACCGATGACAATAGCCAAAATTCCTGCAAGAATTTTTTTATTTTCTTGAGAGTGCGAAACTTGGTTCCAGCCTTCTTTAAATTCATTTGCAGTATGCTTCGCCTGTTGTTCAAAATTGTCAGTAGCATCATCCATTCGCTTTTTTGTGCTGTCGTAGTCTGAGTTTTGTTCTTCCATAGTTTTAATTAGTTGATTTTTAGTGGGTAATAAATTTATAAAAAATTATAGAATTTTTTCGTCTGCAGGTTCCCAAAGTTCAATTTTGTTTCCATCGGGATCAAGTATCCAGCCAAACTTTCCATAATCATAAGTCTCCATTTCACCTACAATTGTTACACCTTCTTCTTTTAAAACTTTCAATAATTCTTCCAGGTTTTCAACACGATAGTTGACCATAAACTCCTTTTCACTAGGTAAAAAGTATTTGGTGTCCGCTTTAAATGGGCTCCATTGGGTTGTACATTCTTTACCGTTTTTATCTTTCCATTTGAAGCTGCTGCCGTATTCATTTGTGTCAAACCCCAAGTGATTCCTGTACCATTCTCTCGTTTTATCGAGGTCTTTTGTTTTGAAGAAAATTCCACCAATGCCAGTTATTCTTTTGTTCATTTTATTAGTTTTTAAAATTTTGAATTATCTTTTCTGCAATTACTCTTGCCAATTTTTCCTTGCTTTCAACTGTCCAGCCAGCAATGTGCGGACTTAAAATTACATTGTCCATTGCGAAAAGTTCTTTCAAAGAATTTGGTAGGCTGTCTGAATCAAAAAGTGTTTCAAAGGAAAGTTTTTCAAATTCCAGAACATCCAATCCAGCACCGAGAATTTTGCCTGATTTTAAGGCAGAAACCAAATCGGTGGTGACAACACTTTTACCACGGGCGGTATTTATAAGCCAAAACGGTTTTGAAAAGGAATTGATGAATTCTGAATTAATCATTTTGTCTGTCAATGGCGTCCAGGGAGTGTGAAGACTTAAAACATCAACGTTTTGCTGAAGTTCTTTTAAAGAAACTTGCCTTGCATTTTCATCGCCAACTTTTTCTTTTATGTCATAACAGATTACTTCACAGTCAAAACCTCTCAGTTTTTTTGCAATAGCTTTTCCCATATTGCCATACCCGATGATTCCGACTGTTTTCCCGTCAAGTTCTATACCTCGATTGCTTTCACGGTTCCAAAGGCCGCTTTTAACTTCGCTGTCGGCTTTATTTAGGTTGTTGAATAGCGAAAGAAGCATTCCCAATGCATGTTCGCCTACGGCGTTTCTATTGCCTTCGGGGGCTGCAATTAATTTGATTCCGCGTTTTTCAGCATATTCAGTATCTATGCTTTCCAAACCAGCGCCCACACGAGCAATAAATTTCAGGTTTTTTGCGGCATCGAGAAATTGTTTGTCAATATTGAAGCGACTTCGGATTATAATTCCACCGTACTTTGAAATGATTTTCTCAATTTCAGACTTTGAAGATTTATAATTTTCTTCATTTAAAAACCCTGCTTCCTCAAGCATTTTCAATAATAAAGGGTGGTTGCTATCGAGATGAAGAATTTTCATTTTTCAGATTTTGGGATATTCGGCAACAGTCTTTTCCGTAGTTACATTGCCCGTGTGTTTGGTGGATAGTTTTTCAAAAAGAAGTACGTGCACCTCTTCGCCTTTTTGAGTTTTTGGACAATGTTCCACACCTTTTGGAACTACAATAATTTCGCCTTCTTTTACAATTTCAACCTTATCGCGAAAATACATTTCCAAAGTTCCCTTTTGTACAAAAAACAGCTCGTCTTCTTCTTCGTGTTTATGCCAAACAAATTCATCTTTCAATTTGGCCAAAAGCACTTGCATATTGTCCACAACGGCTATTTGGTGTGGATGCCAATGTTCTTTGAAAGTTGAAAATTTATCTTGGAGATTAATTGTCTTCATAACTATTCGTGAGGATTGGCCTGCGGATAAGGAATCATTTCCTTTTGTGAAAGATTTGAAATTTTGTAATAATTCTTCTTTCCCCCAAACCAATATTCTACCACGGCTTGGTTATTCTCCAATTCAAAAGGAACTGTTTTTGTAGGCGTGTTTTGTGCTTCTTTCATTGGGTCAGCGTCCATAATAACGTCGCGTTGGGCTTCATTTTTAAGATAACCAACGTACTTCGAGGGTTCATTGATATTACCTTTTGCCTCAAGTATTTGATTTCTGAAATAGATATTTTGAATAATCACATCGGAATTCATTTCATTAAACGTAATGTGAACGTTTGTTCCCGAACCACCGTCTTTTACACCTGCAACCCAATTTTGGTAGTACGCTTCGGCTATTTTAAATGGTGGATTTTGAGTCAGCGATTTTTTTTCCTGCACTTCCTGGGTCCCCCCACAATTGGAAAAGCTGAACAAAAACAAGGGAACTACTAAAAGTGCAATTAAGATTTTTATGTTTTTCATCATTCACTTAAAATTACAATTTAAACGCGAGACCCAAAAATGCCGCAATCCCATCTGCAGCACCTACATTTAAGGTTATATTTCGTGCATTAAAATATGGTAAGAGTAGTTTTAGATACAACTTTTCTCCAATTCTATACTGTGCTCCTGGGCCAATATTATAAATGGTAAGGGCACTATTTTCAATATAACCCTGTGTTTGATCTTCAAATCCGAAACCGTAACCTGCCTGTGCGAAAACATTCCATTTTTCCTTATTTACAAAGTAATAGTGAATAGAAGGAACAAAACCATAGGAATGAATAGTTACACCGCTATTGTTTTTCACCAAGGTATTATTTGAAGTGAAAAAGCTTCCTGACAGTGAAACCTTATTTGAAACAAAAAATTCAAAACTCCCCAATCCAATTGCTCCAAAATCGTCTTGATCGTTTGTTGTTGTTGGGTAAGGAGAAAGTGCTACAGAGAGAATCATTTCGCCTTTTTGATTTTGAGTAGATGCAGTTAAACAAAAAAGAAAAGTGAAAAGAAAAAGCAGTTTTTTCATTGGTCAAATTTTTAATGAAGATAATTAAAATATTTTACCATAAAAAAAAGCCTTTCGAAAACGAAAGGCTTTAAAATTAGTTTTATAAAATATTATCCAGCCAATGCCTCTGCACCACCAACAATCTCAAGGATTTCATTGGTAATGGCAGCTTGACGTGCTTTGTTGTATTGAAGTTTCAAGGCATCACGAAGCTCGGTTGCATTGTCTGTTGCTTTGTGCATGGCAGTCATACGTGCACCGTGTTCACTAGCAACGCTATCGCGGAGCGCTTTGAACAATTGTGTTTTTAAGCTCTTTGGAATCAATGCCTCAACAATTTCTTCTTTTGAAGGTTCAAAAATGTAAAAAGTTTCTGAAGTTTTTGCTTTTTCTCCTTCAATGAGTTTTGGAGGTAGAATTGGCAAAAACTGCTCAGTCATCACCACCTGGGTGGCTGCATTTTTAAAATTGTTATATACAATAACAATTTTATCATATTTTCCGTCTGAAAAAAGAAGCATTAATTTTTCAGCTATTTCGGAAGTGTTTTCAAAAGAAAGATCATCAAAAATACCGTTGTTATTTTCAAGTATAGTTCCCGTTTTCTTCAGAATATCATTCCCCTTTTTTCCAAGAGTCATAAAATCAACTTGCTTACCAGCGTATGTATTTAACGCCAAATTACGAGACTGTTTTATGATATTGCTGTTGAAAGCTCCCGCCAAACCACGGTTACTGGTAATGGCAACAACCAAAATTTTGTTCGCCTCGCGCTGGTCAGAATACTTGCTTCCGGTATCGTCATCAAGCGTAGCGCTTAGATTTTGCAAAAGTTCGGTAAGTTTTTCAGAATAAGGACGCATTGCGGTAATGGCATCCTGCGCCTTTTTCAACTTTGCGGCAGAAACCATTTTCATGGCACTGGTAATCTGCATCGTTGAACCGACGGATGATATTCTGTTTCTAATTTCCTTTAAATTCGCCATTCTTTTATAGAATTGAGTATTGAGTATTGAGTATTGAGACCAAACTTCTCAATACTCAATACTGAAATCTAACTACTTTTTATATTTCGCTGAAAGATCCTTGGCAACGGATGTCATTACATCAATTGCATCATCAGTAAGTTTTCCTGCTTTCAAATCGTTAAGCGTGTCTCTGTGCTTCACGTTTAACATTTCGAGGTAATCTCTTTCAAATTCTTTAATTTTATCTACAGGAACGTTACGCATTAAGTTTTTTGAACCTGCATAGATAACCGCAATTTGATCTTCTACCGTGTAAGGATCGTTTTCATTTTGCTTTAAGATTTCTACGTTGCGTCTACCTTTTTCAATTACGTTTAAAGTGGCAGCATCTAAATCTGAACCGAATTTTGCAAAGGCTTCCAATTCACGGAAAGCTGCTTGATCCAGTTTCAAAGTACCTGCTACTTTTTTCATTGATTTAATCTGTGCGTTACCACCCACACGCGATACCGAAATACCTACGTTAATAGCTGGACGAACACCTGCGTTGAACAAATCTCCATCCAAGAAGATCTGACCATCTGTAATTGAAATTACGTTCGTTGGGATATACGCCGAAACGTCACCCGCTTGTGTTTCAATAATTGGAAGTGCAGTTAACGAACCTCCTCCTTTTACCATGCCTTTTAAAGATTCAGGAATGTCATTCATTTCTTTTGCGATATCGTCATCAGCAATAATTTTTGCGGCACGCTCCAATAAACGGGAGTGAAGATAGAAACACATCTCCAGGATATGCCTCACGCCCTGGTGGGCGACGCAAAAGAAGTGAAATTTCACGATACGCTACCGCCTGTTTAGAAAGATCATCATAAATGATCAACGCCGGACGACCTGTGTCACGAAAATATTCCCCAATTGCAGCACCTGCAAACGGAGCATAAACCTGCATAGGAGCAGGATCTGATGCGTTTGCAGCTACAATTGTTGTGTAGGCCAAAGCACCTTTTTCTTCCAATACGTTGGCAATGTTTGCAACGGTTGAAGCTTTTTGGCCAATCGCAACATATATACAATATACAGGCTCGCCTGCATCGTAAAATTCTTTTTGGTTCAAAATGGTATCGATACAAACGGTAGATTTACCAGTTTGACGGTCACCAATAACAAGTTCACGCTGGCCTCGGCCCACGGGAATCATTGCATCAATAGATTTAATACCTGTTTGAAGTGGCTCAGTTACCGGCTGACGATAAATTACTCCAGGTGCTTTACGCTCCAAAGGCATTTCATAAGTTTCACCAGTAATTGGACCTTTACCATCGATAGGCTGACCCAATGTGTTTACAACACGGCCAACAATACCTTCACCTACTTGAAGTGAAGCAATACGCTGAGTACGCTTTACAGTTGCACCTTCCTTTACTCCTTTTGAAGGGCCTAAAAGTACGATACCTACGTTGTCTTCTTCAAGGTTCAATACAATACCTTCAAGACCACTATCGAAGGCTACTAATTCACCGTATTGTGCGTTTGAAAGTCCGTATGCACGAACAATACCGTCACCCACGGTTAAAACAGTTCCTACTTCGTCCAGGGAAGCAGTTGCTTCATAGCCTGTAAGTTGTTGCTTTAATATTGCTGATACTTCAGCTGGATTTACTTCTGCCATTTTTTTAGATATTAGATTTACCCTTCGACTGCGCTCAGGGTGACATCATACTTATATTGATTTACTGAATTCTCTTTTTAAATTTCCAAATTGGTTCGCGATGCTCGCGTTATATTGAATATCACCCATGCGAAGGATAAATCCTCCTATAATTTCTGGGTCTATTTCACTTTGAAGTGTTACTTTTTCACTTCCGGTCAATGCTTTTACTTTGTCCATTACTTTTCTTTCCAATTCATCAGAAAGAGGAACAGCCGTGGTTACGGTAGCTACTTTAACACCTTCTTGTTCATTGTATAGATCTACAAAGCTTTTTGCTACCTTTCCTAATAACGAAGTACGTTTGTTTTCCACCAAAAGGTTGATAAGGGAATGGGTGATTTCTGATTGTCCGCTGAAAATTTTCAATAAAGCTTCCTTTTTATCGTTGGCTTTAATTACGGGACTTTGAAGTACAGATTGCAATTCGCGGCTGCCTTCAATAGTATTATAAACAGATTGCATATCGCCAAAAACAACAGCTTCTGTGTTGTTTTCGTTTGCTTTCTGCAAAATTGCTCTTGCGTATCGTATCGCTGCTCTGCTCATTGAATCTTAGTTTAATTTGGCGTCGCCCAACATTTCGTCAACAAGTTTCAATTGCTTGTCTTTATCAGAAAGTTCGTGTTTTACTACTTTTTCGGCAATTTCCAAAGAAAGGCTTGCTACTTGTTGCTTCAATTCTGCAATAGCTGATTTCTTTTCGCTTTCAATAGCCGCTTGTGCATGGGCAACCATTTTGTCAGCCTCAGTTTTGGCATCTTCTTTAGCGTCAGAAATCATTTTTGCTTTAATCTCGCGTGCTTCTTTCATCATTGTTTCGCGTTCAGCACGAGCTTCCTGCAACAATTTTTCGTTGTCTGCTTGAAGGTTTTGCATTTCAAGTTTTGCTTTTTCAGCAGAATCCAATGCATTTTTTATTCCTTCTTCACGATCGTTAACTGCGTTTAAGATTGGTTTCCAAGCAAATTTGCGAAGCAATAAAAGTAACAGCACAAATATGATTATCTGCCAGAAGAAAAGTCCGAATGAAAAGTCGTTAATTAATTTTTCCATATCAACGTCCGCCTTGGCGGATATTTATTTAATTTAACCTTATGCTCAATTTAATTTTAAACAAACAGTTATAACCAACCGTCATAACTGTTTGTTTTGTTTTTTGATTACCCTGCGAAAATCGCGGCGAAACCAATACCTTCAATAAGCGCCGCTGCAATAAGCATTGCTGTCTGAATTTTTCCGTAAGCCTCAGGCTGACGTGCGATAGCTTCCATAGCTTTCCCACCAATCATACCGATACCGATACCGGCACCGATTACTGCTAAACCTGCTCCTACAATAGTTGGAATTGTCATAATATATATTTATTAAAAATTAAACACTCGTTTTTATAAATGCTGTATTTCACCTTCGTGCGATTCGTGTTCTGCGTGAGTTTCACTTGCAAAACCGAAATACAAGGCTGCCAACATTGTGAAAATATATGCTTGTAGCAATGCTACCAATAATTCAATAAGAGAAATTGCAAATGAAAGACCGAAAGACAACGGTCCTCCAATCCAGCTTTTGAAAATAAATATCAATCCTATCAAGCTCATCAATACTACGTGGCCTGCAGTCATGTTTGCGTACAAACGTATAAGCAATGCAAAAGGCTTGATAAATAGTCCCAAAATCTCAATAGGAACAAGAATGATATAAATCAATATTTTTCCGAACCACGGCATTCCATCACCAAGTGGGTCAAAAATATGTCTCCAGTAATCTTTAGTTCCAGTAAATGTGGTTATCAAGAATACAATAATCGCCAAAGCCGTTGTTACAGCTATGTTTCCGGTAACGTTAACACCAAGTGGTGTAAGGCCGAACATATTTAAAAACCATATAAAGAAGAATACGGTTAAAAGGAACGGCATATATTTTTTGTATTTGTTCTCGCCAATGTTTGCGATGGCAATATCATCGCGAATATAAAGGACGATAGGCTCAAAGAAACGGCCCATTCCTCTCGGAATGCTTCCATTTTTCGCATAACTTTTTGCAAGACTTCGGAACAACCAAATAAGCAATAAACCAACCACAAGCATCATAACAACACTTTTGGTGATGGAAAAGTCTAAAGGACGAACGTTTGTTGGGTGATCACCATGCTCGGCATCATAACTTAATGTGCCTTCAGCGTCGGTTCTATATATTTTTTCGTGATGAAGGGCGTAGTATTTACCGTTTGATTCAACAACTTCCTCGCCGTGATGAAATTCTGAAGACATAAACGTATGAAGACCGTCATCCCAAATAATTACAGGAAGTGGAAAACCGTAATGATGCGTTTCGCCAGTTTCTTCATTTGTAGAGCCGAACAGATTAAAACTGTGCGAATCCAGCAAGTGGTGATTAATAAATTCCTTTATTTCTTCTTTTTTTGTTTTACTGCCCTCTTCAACAGGGGCAACTTCTTTTAGCTCCATACCATGTTCCTCTTGGGATATGGCTGAAAAAGAAACAATAAACAATAAAACTGAAAGTATTCTAACCAATGTTTTTCTTTGCATCTTTGAACAAATAACGGTGTCCTTAAAATCGGTGCAAAAATACATTTCTTTCTGAGAAAGAAAAAACTATTTTTTGAGTTTTTTTATTCGAAAGAAATCTGCTAAAAATCCTGATTATTAAGCTGTTTTGAAAGAAATGCTACTTCCAAAATCAAACAAGTGGCGTAGGGCACAAAAAAAGCAGCAAATTCCGAAGTTGACATCGTTCCGTCTTCCCGATAAAAAGGATAGAAAACCAGAAAGAAAACCAAGAATTTAATACCGCTACCTGCGAGAAACATAAATCCGGTATGAGATGATTTCTTGTTGAATTTGGATTGGATGAAGATTAAAATACTAGCTGCCAAGGCATAATTGACCAAATAGGAAAGCACAATTCTATCTGCAAAAAATGGCAATCCCATATTTTGAAGTATAAATAGGTGTGCTGCAAAAACTACAGTTAGCACCAATAAAAGAACAACCAAAAATTTGAAAGTAGGTTTTTTCATCAAAAAAATCTAAGAGTTCAGTTTATTGGTTTGCTTTATTACCAAAAAAAGCGAAGCTGCAACACCCACGAGCGTGCAAATGATAAGAAATGTTTTTCCTCCTTCAGAATATTTACCGTCCAGCCATTGGCCCAACTTCACAAAAAGATAAATAATAACGCCCATCTGTATACCGATGCCAGAGAGAATGGCCCACCTTTTAATTCCATTATCGTTTTTATCGGCCATAAGGAAGAAGTTTAATCGTCTAGATCGCTATCAACGGTAGCTTTTTTAATGCGTTGTTGACGATCAAACGGATGTGCCTTGGAATTTTCTGTAGGCGTTTGGTTTGTGGTGATAGTGTTTTTTGGTTTTCCGTCCTGCATCACACAGGAGGCGTTCATTGTGGCACCGGGCTCAACTGCTAATTTACCCACAATAACATCACCCTCAATTATTGCCGTAGATCGTAAAGAAAGTGTTCCAGAAACTTGAAGATTGCCTTCAAACTTACCTTCAATGTCGGCATTTTCACAAGTAAGTGTTCCAATAATAACTCCCGTTTTTCCCAAAACTACTTTGGATGGGGTTTTAACATTGCCTTCAACGGTGCCATCAATTCTAAAGAAACCTGTTGATGATATATCACCTTTTAATTTGGTGCCTTCGTTGATTCTGTTTTGGGCGGAACCTGGTTCGGTGGCAATTCGTTTCTCTTTTTTGTCTGAAAACATAGCAGTTTGTTTTAAAGGTTACTATTCTGTTGTTCGGTTTGTTAGTAGGCTATTGATCGGTTACGTCTTTATTTAGGTACTCATCAAGGTTTTTATGGATCTGAATTATTTTATAATTCGGGCTTGATATTTCGAAAAAAGGACGCTTTATTTTATAATCTTTGTTCTCTTTTAAAACTTCTCCAAAACCACGGGCTCCAAGCTTGGTGTTCAAACCGTGAACGATCACTAACCTAGTTTCTGGGTCGTAATAATCCACAGAAGTAACCATATTTGTATAATTGTAATTTTCAATGGCTTTATCCAATTGTTCTTTTAGCTTTTGTGCAGCTTCACCTTCTTCATTGGTGAATTTATAAACCAGTTTCCAGCTATCTGTTTCTACTTCGGGAGCAAAGTCTTTTACGGCGATTAATGGAAGCACGTTGCTGTAAATTTGCTGTGCTTGTTTGCCTTCGTCACTATTTGGATAGTTGAGAGAAACAAAGTTCAACGCTTTTTTATAGGCCTCAAAACCTTGCTGGCGACCTATGGCAGTGGCTTTCAATAATTCAAACTTTGGAACAATATCATTGCCGTTATACACCATCATATATTCGTCGCTTTTTTGTATAACCTCAGCATATTTTGCGGCCTCAAATTCTTTGTACAGTTGTTTGTACTTAAATTCTGGACTGGACTCATCTGTGGGCAACTGCGAATTTGGGTTGCGAAGTATTTCCGCATACCGTGTATCGGCATGGTTTGTCAATATATCATTTCTGTATTTGTCTGCTAAGGAAGGATTTTCCAAAATTTCATAAATCTTCACCAAATTATATTTGGCCGGTACTACCAATCGATCTTCGGGATTATAGGTAAGAAGTTTTTCAAGTCTGTTTGCGGCGAGGTTGTATTCCTTGAATTTTTCTTTATAAATCAAACCCAACTGGTAATAGGCAAAATTTCGGTCCTTCGCCAAGCTGTCAATTAGTTTTTGGTCAGTAGGTATTCTTTCAATATAGGTTTGTGGCTTGTAAAGTTCGTTTTCTGCTATGGGTGTCTGTTCAACAACTACTTCATCTAGGTTATCCAAAGATGATTTTTTACTGGAAAGTCTCCAGTTATCTTCCAGCTTTCGGTCGCCCCATACTTTTCGGAATTCTGCCTTTCCATAGGCTACAGTAGATGTATTGTAAAAATAGAAGGTGCTTCCTTTGTTTGGTCCCGAAGCTCCCTTTCCTTTTTGATAGAATTCATTATTCGCAATTTTCTGCTCAATTTTAATAGCCTCTAAGGAATCTTTTATTGCTTGTTCTTTTAATTTTGAAGTGTAATCGGTAAAAAAAGCAAGCTGTTCAGACTCACTCATTTTTGTCAATTTCAGAATGCTATCATTTTTTGTTGCTATGTCTTCGTATTTTATAACATCGTCAAGATTTTCACGTTTCTTTGTAACTCGGCGCCATTGGCGGCTTTTTTCTTCGAGGAATGTCAATGTACTGTCATAATAGGCTCCAGCCGTTTTGTATTGAGCATTGTCAAAATTTATTACAGCAAGGGTTTGGTAGTTTACAGCTTGAAGTATTCTGTCCTGCTTAAAGGCTTTAATGGATTTATTGTAATACTTAACCGCTGTTTCAGTACTGTCGCTATTGAGATAATAGTCTCCAAATTGATTATAGATTTTATCCAAAAAAGGACGGTTTTCACGATTTTTTTCAAGGTCTTGCAACAGTTCTAAAAATGCTATACGGTCGCCTTTTTCGTAATCGAAATTTTTTCCCTTTTCTAAATAGGCATTGATCATATAAGCTCGGGAGGTTTTGCGGTTCATTTCAATAACCTCATCAAACGCGATGTTGGCGCTATCTTTTTCTCCCAAACGGTTGTATAATTGGCCTTTAATAAATGTATATCTTCCCTTTAATTCTTTGTCCTTTACGTTATCAGTAGCCATTTTTATGTATTCCAGCGCAGGCTGCAAAGAATCCAAGTTAATGAAAGCCTGCGACATCATTGCGGCACCGTCGGCAATTTCTTCTTCATTTAATTCTGCAGTCTCAAACATCTTTTTGAGGTTCTCGATAGCGTATTCTTCATTTTTTAAACGAATGTTGGTTTTTGCCTTCCAAACCTTGGCAACGTTTATGTTATTGCTGGTTGGGTAACGGTCTAAAATAAAGTTGAAGGCATCCAATGCAGGAATAAATCGACCGTCATAATAACGTGCTTTCCCAAGCAACATATAGGCTTCATCTATCTGTGGGTTGTATTCCTTGCCGTTAATATACATGGAATGTTTCTGGATTGCTTTTGCAGCTTTTTCCTCAGCTCGGTTGAAGTCGGCATTTTTAGAAGCGCCAGGTGATTTTGTTTCTTCTTCAGCAATATCGATGCGTTCTACCGGAAGTATTTCCCAAAAATTATCGCGAAAACCATACGCCAGTTGCTCCTTCCCGTTGGTAAAAGCCATATCACCATTGTACAAAGTGTTGTATTCCGTAGTGACCGCATGAACGTTACGGTTTAAAAAGGTGTTTTTTTTACGCGAACAAGCTGCCAAAAAAACAACAGCCAGAATAAATAATGTAATTTTATAAGTGCCCTTCAAAATGGTTTCAGTTTATATGATATTCTAACTTAAAAGGTTCTATTTTAGTATGTAGAATCACTAAAGAGCGGTAAAAATACATTTCTTTTTAATATCTGCTTAATGAAACGTCCAAAAAATGCTCCATTTTAAAGCTTTTGAAGCTTTGTTTCCTTGAATTCCTTTGTACTTTTGCACAAAAATTTCACAATTATGAGCGAATTTTGTGCGCTTACTGTTTCCGAAGTAAAAAAAGAAACCCCGAATTCAGTTTCTATAACATTTTCAGTTCCAGAAAACTTAAAAGAAATTTTCACTTTTAAGGCGGGACAATATATTACTATCCAGCACCAAAATGGCGGAAAAGAATTGCGTCGTGCCTATTCTATCTGCTCTTCCCCAAAAAGCGGTTTGCTGAAGGTAGCTGTGAAAAAAGTGGAGAAAGGGGTATTTTCAGAATACGCAAATAAGGATTTGAAAGCAGGCGATACCCTTCGAGTAATGCCTCCTACGGGTAAATTCATTTTGGAGCCAAATTTAAAAAACTATGCGGCTTTTGCAGCAGGCAGCGGCATCACGCCCGTACTTTCCTTGATAAAAAGCACTTTAGAAGAAATGCCGCAGAGCACTTTCTTATTGGTGTATGGCAATCAAAATGTTGAAGAAACCATGTTCTATAACGAAATTTTACAACTTCAAAAACAGTTTCCGAATCGGTTTAATGTTGAATTTGTTTTCAGCAGAAAGGAAGAGGAAAATGCAAAATTTGGAAGAATTGACCGCTCGATTGTGAACTTTTTTCTAAAAAATAAATATTCCAAAACTGTACACGAAGCTTTCTATTTGTGCGGGCCCGAAGAAATGATTGACGAAGTTTCCGCAACATTGAAACACAATGGCATCAATTCAAAACAAATTCATCACGAGCTGTTTTCCACTGCAGAAAAAGGGCTTTTGGTAGAAAAACATGATGGAAATACCAATATTACCATCACTTTAGACGATGATGTGGAAATTTTTGTGATGCCGCAAACCAAATCTATTCTTGAAGCAGCTTTGGACCAAGGTTTAGATCCACCATATTCTTGCCAGGGTGGCATTTGCAGTACTTGTATTGCCCGATTAAAAGAAGGCAAAGCTGAAATGCGTAAAAACCAAATTCTAACAGAATCTGAAATTGCGGAAGGCTTAATACTTACGTGTCAAGCACATCCCACCACACCAACAGTAGTTGTGGATTATGATGATGTTTAAATAGTTTTTCGAAGAAATTTAAAGTAGTTCCCGCACTTTGTTAACTACTGTTTCAGGGGTGATGGTTTTCATCGTTTCCTCATAGCCATTCGGAAATTTATTCCCATAAATAGAAGTTGGAATAAAGGGATATTGCGTGCGATCAGCGACCAATTGATTGTTTTTGGGCTGATTGAAAGGCACAAAACCTGCATATGGATGCGTCACACCCCAAAGTGTAACCACAGGCACGCCATACATTGCCGCCAGATGACCGTTGCCGCTGTCCATGGATAGCATTAGGTCTAAATTTGAAATTAAAGCGAGTTCTTCTTCAAAAGTTAGTTTTCCTGCAACGTTGGTTACGTTCGCAAATGGATTTTCAAGTTTCTTGAGTAGTTCAATTTCCTTCTTTCCACCGCCGAATAGAAAGATTCTGTATTTGTCTGTTTGATCCAGTTCACGTATTACCTCAGCCATTAAACTTAAAGGATACATTTTACTTTGATGGGCTGCAAAAGGTGCGATGCCAATGAGTTTTTTTGGTTCCACACCAATAAGTCCGTTGAGTTTGGGGGTTAATCGTTTTCTTGCTGGTGGAACAAATTGCTTTAAATCTATTGGAAAACCAAGCTTTTCAAAAACATCTGCATAGCGCTGATGGGTGGTTTTTAGTTGTGAAATATTTTTACCTTTCGAAGAAATCAATGCTTTTTTTTCTGCCCTCCCTTTTTCAATTGTGGCAGATTCCAATCCTTTAAATTTCAGATATTTCGTAATGATTTTGGAGCGAATCACGTTATGAAGATCTGCAACAGCGTCTATACTTAAATTCTTGGCTTCGTTTGCTAATTTGATCAATCCCAAACGTTTGTGTTCTCCATAAACATCAGCTTCCAAAAAATTGAGATTTGGAATTCCTTCAAAAAAAGATTGGAAAAAGGGACGTGAAAGAACCGTAATTTTTAATTCAGGATAGGTTTGTGCCAAAACCTGAATTACAGGCACAGTCATAGCAACATCGCCCATTGCTGAGAGACGTATTACCAATATGTGGGATGGTTTTGGCATTTTGCAACTCTAACCCTAACAGGTTTTCTTGATTATTTTTTCCCCCGAAGTACTGGATTCAACTCATCGTCATTGTACATTTTCATCTGCTTGTACACTTTCATGTACTTTCTGCCATGGGCAATATCATCCAATAGTTGATTAATAGCTGTGCTTAAGTCAACACGTTGTTCCAACAATACGTTCAACTTCGCTTTGCAAGCTATTTGGTGTTCCTGGGCAGCATCGGTGCGATTTGCTTCTTCGTTCATATGATACACCTTCAAAGCTAAAATTGAAAGGCGGTCAATTCCCCAAGCAGGACTTTCCGTGTTGATGGTTGCGTCTTCATTTACTTTTACATCCTTAAATTTTTCAAGAAAATAGCTGTCAATATATTCAACCATATCTGTTCGATCTTGGTTGGAAGCATCAATTTGACGTTTCAATTTTAAAGCTGCAACAGGATCAATATTTGGGTCGCGAATAATGTCTTCGTAATGCCACTGAACTGTATCTATCCAACATTTACGGTAGAGCAAATGTTCTATCAACTGACTGTCCTTATCGTAAGGATTACTGAATGGCTGATCCACAGAATTTATTTTGTGGTATTTGTCAATCACTTCTGCGAAGATTTTGTTTGCTTTGTCGCTGAACATAATTTATCGTTTTTCTAAAATGTGTAAATATTCAAAAGTTTCTGAGGCTTTGTGTTTTCTGTTTTCGGTTTTATCTGCTTTAAAACGTTGGTATTTTTTGGTTTTCAAACTATATTTTCCAAAACGTTCCATTACCGCTTGCACTTCTTTTTGACTCATCAAACCTTCGTTGTTATAGCTTAGGAAAATGCAAGGAAATTGTGCGTTTTCAATCAATTCCCCAAAACTTTTAAGGACTTCGCCGGTTCTGCACCAATCGCTTCTGTAGTAATCGCGCAGGCCCGTTTTTCCCTTAGGAACAAAGGTATCATATTTTGCGATAGTATTTAGCAAATGGTAGTTGGCGCCGTATTGACGGGCATTGTAGGGCGGGTCCAAATAGAGAATATCGCCTTCAATTTTTTTAATAAGCGCATTGCTATCCTGCTGAAAAACTTTATGCCCGTTTTCTGTTGGTTGAAAAACGGCAGGTTTAATTAAAATTTTTTTTGCTGCGGAAGCCTTTATCTGTTTTAAATATGCGCCGTAAACCGAAGCTGTGTTTGCCACTTTATCTGCGCTTTCCAATAATGAAGCGAGTAGAAAAAAATATTGGTCTTCCGTAATTTTTAAAGTTTTTTTCCACGTCTCAATTTGAAGCCGCACAGCATCTATTTTCTTGCCGTTTTCTGAAGTGAAATAGTTTCTTCCTGCCTTTCCACCTTCGGAATAATTTTGAAAAATAAAACCTTTTGTGCCTTCAAGGATATTCAATTCTTTGAAAAAATGATCATAATCGAAAGCAGTATGATTACCGATGTAATTTCGGTTTAGCACATAACTGTAATATTCAACATCATTGGCTATTACTTGTTTTACGAAGGGTTTAAAATTTCGGCCAACAATTCCCGTTCCCGCAAAAAGATCGCAGAAGGTTTTTTGTGAAAGATCTTTTCCACAGGATTCGGCAACCGTTTCAAAAATGAAATTGGAGAGTTTATGTTTGCTGCCTATGTAATTCATTTGGAAACCCAGATAATATCGCTTAATGTTGTTTGTCCGTGAGCAAAAGTAAAAGAATGAAGTTGCTCGGGCTTAAATAGTGCAACATATTTTTGGATTGCTTTTTTAAGCAGCAGAATTTCAGCTTTCAGTTTCCAATGTTCGCCATTTTTATCAAAAACTACAATAAAAAGTCGGTTTTTAAAGTGATGTCGCTTTTGAACGCTTTGGTTTTTGTAAAGCCATTCAATCAGTTCAGTCTTGTGGTTTTGGGCGTATTCAAAAGTTTTTTCGAATTGCTTCGGAAAGACTGAGGTTTTATGGTCAAAAGGAATTCCGAAAAGGTAAAAATCCTTTTCAAAATCTTTTGTTTCAGCTACAGGTTCAATACCGTCAATCTGAGTAAAAATTTGCTCCACGGCCTGTGAACTCCAGAAATTGTACCAACGATTGGTAGCGTATTGAAAAAATTCCTGTTCGTCAACTTCTTGCGATTCTGACACAATTATAATCTTGCGGACCAAAGCTTCCCAATTTGGAATTTGATAAATGAATTGGGTATAGCGATCCCATTGGTCATTCTGTTTTCGAAACCATTTATACGGATATTGATGCTTTTTTTTTAATTCCTTTTCAATATTTTCCAATCCCAGCGTACTCATAGAAATAAAAATACAAAAGGCAAAATCACTACCAGCCAGAGCATAATTTCCTTAAACCAAAACTCGGCAACATCCTTTTCAACATAACGTTCACTCTCAAAATTTTCAATATAATTGGTAGTTATAATGGCAATTGGAGCTAAAACAAAAAGTATCTCGGCACCTGTTTTTTCTGGTCCTGCCAATGCAACAAATAATGCCGTTATACTCAAATACAATAGTAAAAGATAGTTGGGTCTTTCTTTTAAGGGAATAATTGAGATCTTTAAAATACGATACACCCCAGCCCAAATATAAAATGCAAGTATAACGGTTATTGGCACCAAAACGGCAGCTGAATTGTACTTTGAAAAATCAAAACTTATGGTATCCTTCCAATCTGTAAACCAAAAAAGTGAATTATTAACCAATAGTTGGTATGCAGTATTAATGATTAAAACAGCCGCTAACCCAGTAAAAGGAACCAATATCTGTTTGTAATTTGTATTTGGCTTTTGAATTACCGCGATAAATAGCGGAATAAAAAATAAAAGGCTCCAAAAATAAAAAAACGATGCCACAGTAATCCAAATGCTGGCATCGAGAATTTTCTTTGAAGAGTTTTTATCACTTCGAATGCTCATTATTCTTCTTAATGCCAATAAAAGAAAGGCATTTGCCAAAAGTATTTTGTGCTGAAGAAAAATAACCGGTAACATTACCAAAAAACAGGTAAAAAAAAGAATTGCAAAAGTGTTGTTCTTTGTCAAATGGTTTTTTCGAATTATGAAATCCAATAACAGCATACTTAATATACTTAGGGCCATAAAAAATCCATGATCAAGCAACAAAATTGGTGTAATGACAATTGATGAGCCCGAAATTGCCCCCAATAAATAACCTACAATAATAAAAGCGCCGAGAATTAAATAATTTACTGGGTTAGATTTTCCAAAAAAGCTTGTTAGCATACGGGGTAATTTTATATTTTTGCTCTCTAAAGATTAAAGATATGACTTGGAAAGGTTTTTGGGAAGGAATCGCTTCTCTTTTTGAAAATGTTCTTTTTATTCCCTATGATGCGCTTCGTTCGTTACAGGATCAAACTTGGTGGGGTGCAAATATTATTTCTTGGATTTTGTTACTTGTTGGTACGGCAGCATTTATCTATTGGATGATAAAGCTGAAGGATTTTAACGAAAACACAGAAAGCACCTATACTTACGACGAGAATCCATAATTCTTTAAAGGTCGAAACCTATATCATTACGATACTGCATCCTGTCAAAAGATAGTTTTTCTATGTTTTGATAGGATTTTTTTAGTGCCTTTTTGAAATCAATATCCATAGAGGTCATCGCTAAAACACGTCCGCCATTTGTAAGTATTTTGCCGTTTTCAGATTTTGTTCCAGCGTGAAAAACGATTGAGCCTTCCACGGCTTCCAACCCTGAAATTTCTTTTCCTTTCTCGTAATCTTCCGGATAACCCCCGGAAACAAGCATCACAGTGGTTGCTGATCTTTCGTCAATTTCAATATTAATATCATTAAGTTTTTGATGATAGGTCGCTTCAAATAAATCAATCAAATCTGTTTTTATTCGAGGAAGAACAACTTCAGTTTCGGGATCGCCCATCCGTACGTTGTATTCTATTACATAGGGTTCGTTATTCACTTTTATAAGCCCAATAAAGACAAAGCCTTTGTAATCTATATTTTCTTCGGAAAGACCATTAACCGTTGGCTTAACGATTCGCTCTTCAATTTTTTTCATCAAGACCTCATCTGCAAAAGGTACTGGAGAAATAGCGCCCATTCCGCCTGTATTTAGGCCGGTATCGCCTTCACCTATACGCTTATAATCTTTTGCCGTAGGAAGTATTTTGTAGTTTATACCATCTGTAAGCACAAACACGCTCAGTTCAATTCCGTCCAAAAATTCCTCTATTACCACTTTGGAACTCGCTTCGCCAAATTTGCTGTGCGCAAGCATATTTTCAAGCTCCTGTTTTGCTTCGTTTAAATTGTTCAAAATCAAAACCCCTTTCCCGGCGGCCAGTCCGTCGGCCTTTAAAACGTATGGAGGATTCAGTTTTTCTAAAAATATTTTTCCCGCCTCTAAAGATTCCTCTGTAAAACTTTCATACGCAGCCGTAGGGATGTTGTGCTGCATCATAAATTCCTTAGCGCGCTGTTTACTGCCTTCCAGTAATGCGCCTCTTTTTGATGGGCCTATGAGCATTACGTTTTTAAGTTCAGTGTTCCGGCAAAATAATCGGCTATTCCTTGTACCAAAGGATCTTCGGGACCAACCACGACCATTTCTATATTATTTTCTAAAACACAATTTTTTACAGCTTCAAAATCGGTTACCTTTAGTTCTACATTTGTTGCAATGGATGCAGTGCCGGCATTTCCGGGTGCTACAAAAAGTTTATCGCAACGTTTGCTCTGCGAAATTTTGTAAGCAAAGGTATGTTCACGACCGCCGGAACCAAGGATGAGAATATTCATAATTGAAATGTTTTGTTTCGGTGTCAAAAATAATTGTTTGTACCTTGAACCGCTAATTTATTTAAAGCGAATTTCCCTTAGGGAAATTTTGTTTTGGATTTAAAGTCAAAAAACAGCTTTTGAGACTCTTCGATATTTCACTATTTCTTAAACGTTTCCCTATTAAAAGGGCAAAGGAAGAATTGCTGCATATTTCGGAAATAAAAGGAGCAGACTACGAAGCGTTTTTGAATGCGAAAAAAACGGAAATTGTCAGCTATCATTTAAAGCATAATAGTTTTTATCGCGATAAAGTTAATGGAGAGTTTACAACTTGGGAATCGCTTCCTATACTGAAAAAAGGAGATTACCAAGTCTCTCTGAAAGAAAGACTTTCAGAAGGATTTTCAGAAAATAAAGTATATATCAACAAAACTTCAGGTTCCAGTGGAAACCCCATTCGATTTGCCAAAAACAAGTACAGCCACGCGATGACTTGGGCATACCATATGGAGCGTTTTGGTTGGTACGGAATCGATTTCAATAATTCCTTACAGGCGCGTTATTATGGAATTCCCTTAGATGTTATTGAAAATAAAACGGTGCGGCTAAAAGATTTTCTGGCTAAGCGTCATCGGTTTTCAATAACTGATCTTTCGGAAAAAGCACTGGAAGAGATGTTAAAGGTTTATCAGAATAAACCGTTTGATTATATTAATGGCTATACAAGTAGTATTGTGCTTTTTGCGAAATATTTAAAAGAAAAAAACCTCGTTTTAAAAACTGTTTGTCCAACTTTAAAAGTTTGTATTGTTACTTCCGAGATGCTTTTTGAAGATGATAAAATCATACTAGAAAACCATTTGGGTATTCCTGTGGTTAACGAATACGGTTGTTCAGAAGCCGGGGTAATTGCTTTTACAAATCCTGATGGTGAATGGGAGGTTGATTCCAAAACACTATTTGTAGAAATTTTGGATGAAGAAGATCAGGAAGTTCCTTTGGGAGATGAGGGTAGAATTGTAATTACTTCGTTACATAACAAAGCACATCCGTTTATACGCTATGAAATTGGTGATTATGGTGCTTTGAGTGAAAAAAGTACCTTTAAAAAACCCATTTTAAAAGAACTGGTGGGCAGAACGAATGATTTTGCAGTACTTCCCAGTGGGAAAAAAGCTGCAGGAATGACTTTTTATGTTATCACGAAAAAAATAATGGAGGAGAGCGGTAATATAAAAGAGTTTAAAGCGGTTCAAACAAAGATTGATACTTTTGAAATAAATTATGTAAGTGACGATGAATTGACGGAAGAAAAGAAAGACTTTATTACAAAAACACTTGAGCAATTTTTAGAGTCTGGATTAACTTTTAATTTCCACCGAAAAGAACAATTGGACAGGACAGCAAGTGGTAAATTGAAACAATTTGTTTCGTTGGTTGAATCCTAATTTTTGGATACGTGCAAAAAGAAATTCTTCTTATAACTAATTATTTTCCACCTGAAAAAGGTGCCGCTTCCAATAGGATGTTCAGCTTGGCAGAAGGATTGGGAAACTCAGGATTTAAAGTGAAGGTTGTTTGTCCGTTACCCAATTATCCAACGGGTAAAATTTTTAAGGATTACAGCGGTAAATTATCCTGTTCTGAAAATGCTTCTTTTGGAAGAATATCCAGATTGTGGGTATGGCCCAGCAATTCCACCAACAAATTAGTTCGATTGCTCTCGATGGTTTCGTTTTCTATTAGCTTGGCTTTATTTTTTCTTTTTACCAAAACCCCCAAAAAGATTTTTATTCAATATTCCCCTGTATTTGTTGGGTTTACAGCCGTTTGTTTGGGGCGTTTATTTTCTAGGAAAATTATTTTAAACGTTTCAGATTTATGGCCATTGGCGGGTTTGGAGATGGGTATTTTAAAAAAGGGGTGGTATTATTCACTTTTATTGAAAATGGAGCGCTATTGTTATCGGAACTCGGATATAATGGTTGGACAATCCGAAGAAATACTTGAACACATATCAATTTTTGAAAATGAAAAGCCCTCTTTTTTATACCGCAATATTCCGAACTTTTCGATACCAGAAGTTTCAGAAAGGGATTCATCGCAAGAACTAAAGATTGTTTATGCAGGATTGCTGGGTATGGCACAGGGTCTTTTTCAAATTTGTCAGCAGCTTAAATTCCCCAAAAATATAAGTCTTCACATTTACGGCGCTGGTCCGGAAGCAGAAAAGTTAAATACATTACAAAAAGAGAATGTTTTCTTTTATGGCGAATTGGATAGAGACACATTACACAAAGTACTTCAAGAATATGATGTTGCTTTTATTCCTTTGGTGAAAAGGATTTATGGTTCAGTTCCTTCAAAAATATTTGAATACACCCGTTTGGGATTGCCTGTACTTTATTTTGCTGGCGGGGAAGGGGGAGATATTGTTGATAAAGAAGAATTGGGCTGGGTTATTCCAGTAAATAATTTTGAAGCGCTTCAAAATTTTATAAATACATTTTCCGAAAATGAGTTAAAACATTATTCGAAAGAAAAAGTTCAGAAAAATTCAGTTTCAGCCTTTGATTTCAATAAACAGTTTGAAGCATTTACTGCTTCAATTGAAAATATTTAATACGCTTTATCCTCACCTCGAAGGGCGTTAATGATGGTTTGAAAGACAATTTTTATGTCGAGAAAAAGGCTCCAGTTTTCAAGATAAAAAATATCGTATTTAACCCTGTTGATAATGTGATTATCGTCTTCAACCTCTCCACGAAAGCCGCTAACTTGTGCTAATCCGGTAATTCCTGGTTTTATAAAGTGGCGAACCATAAACTTATCAATCCGTTCAGCATACATATGAGTGTGACTAACCATATGGGGCCTCGGCCCTACTACGGACATATCTCCTTTAAGTACGTTTATAAATTGTGGGAGCTCGTCTATACTAGTTTTTCGGATTATTCTTCCAACCCTCGTCACTCGTGCATCTCCTTTTGAGATTTGATGTAAATGTGCCATAGGGTTTGGTTTCATAGAGCGAAACTTGTAACAATAGAATTCTTGGTAATCCAGACCATTCCTTTTTTGTTTAAAAAATACCGGACCTTTTGATTCAAGTTTTATTAATATCCCCAATAGTGGAGTTAACCAAGAAAGTAATCCAATAATAACCAAGAGCGAAAGTACAATGTCAAAACTTCGCTTCAAAAATTTATTGAAGGGTTCGTCTATGGGTATTTTGCGCATAGACAAAATAGGAAGCACGCCATAATAGGTAAAATCCAGCTTTTTACTATAAATTTCTTTATTGTCTGGAAGAAATTTTAGAATCTTGAGATTATTATCCACAAAATCTATGAGTTTTATAAGGTCTTTATTACCAATTTCAGCCACGGAAGAATAAACCTCATCTATTTCTTCCTTTAAAATATAATCCATACATTCTTCAATAGAAACCTTATTAGGTCCTTTTAGATCAAAGGTTTTATAAAGTTTATAGCCATAAACTGGATTGTCAGTAAAAAATTTCCGGAGCTGATCTGTTTTTTGGTTAAGTCCAATAATAACCACTTTACGCACATTTCCTCCAAGGTGTAGCCGGTATTTTTTCAAAAGAAAATAAATTCCAAGTTTTACAATGGTAATGGACAACATTACCAAAATAATATACTTGAATATTACTGAAGCCGAAGTAGTTAGTTCATTATAAAAGCCAAAAAAGGAAAAAACAATCAATACGAAAACAATACCTTGTTTTCCTACTAAGGACATAATTTTGGCAAGGTGCGTAAATCTATAAATTTCGTAAAAACCGGAACGCAATGAAAGCAATAGCCATGCTATTGTTAAAAAAACTACATAATTAAAGTATGGAAAAAGCGCTCCAAAAAATTCAAAAGCGAAAAAATAGATAAGGAAAAGATCTATCCCATACGAAATAGGTCTCAGAAATCCTGAATATCTTCCACTTTTAAACATTATTTTTATCTATTGTGCTTTGAAAAATCTTTGTGTTCACTTTTAAAAAGTTCTTCTTTTGAAAGGTTTTTAAAATATTCGAACGTTTTTTTCATTCCTTCTTCCCTAGAAACTTTTGGCTCCCAATTCAATATTTTATTAGCTTTTGAAATATCAGGTTCACGCTGCATAGGATCGTCTTGTGGTAAGGGTTTGAAAACTATTTTCTGCTCTGTACCCGTCAATTTGATTATTTCCTTCGCAAAATCAAGAATAGTTATTTCCTCTGGATTACCAATATTTACTGGTAATGGATAATCGCTGAGCAATAAACGGTATAATCCTTCCACCTCATCATCAACATAACAGAACGAGCGTGTTTGCATTCCATCGCCAAATACTGTCAAATCCTCACCGCGTAAAGATTGTCCAATAAACGCAGGAATTACACGACCATCATTAAGTCGCATTCGCGGTCCATAGGTATTGAAAATACGAGCGATGCGTGTTTCCAAGTCCGTGGAATCTGTGATAAGCCATCGTGATGGATTCCTGAAAGCGTTTTGCCTCATCATACACCCCACGAGGTCCAATGGTATTTACATTCCCAAAATATTCCTCTGTTTGGGGGTGTACTAAAGGATCTCCGTAAACTTCGGAAGTAGAGGCAATCAAAATACGGGCATTTTTTTCCTTTGCCAATCCCAAAAGATTGTGTGTGCCCAAAGACCCTACTTTCAAAGTTTGAATGGGGATTTTTAAATAATCTATCGGACTTGCTGGCGAAGCAAAATGAAGAATATAATCTACATTTCCTGGAACGTGGACAAATTTTGTAATGTCATGATGGTAAAATTCAAATGCCTCCAGCTTAAAAAGATGTTCAATGTTTTTAAGATCACCGGTTATAAGATTGTCCATTGCGATAACATGGAAATCTTCTGCAATAAATTTATCGCAAAGATGCGAACCTAAAAACCCAGCAGCACCTGTTATTAGAACACGTTTCTTCATAGATTTAACCGCTTTTCTTCCCATGGAAACATAGGCAAATCCTTCTGTTTCCATATCATTAATATTGTATAGATTTCTTCCGTCAAAAATAACTGGATTTTTCAATAATTCTTTCAATTTAGTATAATCTGGTGTTCGGAAAATACTCCATTCGGTACAGATTAACAAAGCATCTGCTCCTTCGAGAGCTACATACATTGACTCTGAATAATTTAATTTATTTCCAAAACGTTTTTCAATATTTGGCATTGCCTCGGGATCAAAAACTTGAAGTTTTGCTCCTTTATCCAGCAATGCTTCCATCATATCTATTGATGGGGCTTCGCGAATATCGTCGGTTTCGGGTTTAAATGCCAATCCCCAAATAGCGATTGTCTTACCATTTAAATCATTGTTGAAATATGCTGAAATTTTTGGTAGTAGGATTGTTTTTTGTGCAGTATTGATTTCTATAACCGAATTCAGTATTTTGAAATCGTAATCTTTATCTTTTCCAGCTTTTTGAAGCGCTTTTACATCTTTAGGAAAGCATGAACCTCCGTAGCCAATTCCTGGGAAAAGGAAACGTTTACCAATACGGCTATCGGTACCCATTCCGGCGCGGACCATATCTACATCTGCACCTACTTTTTCGCAATAATTTGCAATTTCGTTCATGAAAGTAATCTTGGTGGCCAAGAATGAATTTGCAGCATATTTTGTAAGTTCTGCAGACTTTTCATCCATAACAATTATTGGATTGCCGGAGCGAACAAACGGGCCGTAAAGCTTTTGCATCATTGCTGTGGCTCTTTCGCTACTGGATCCAACGACGATGCGTTCAGGTTTTAAAAAATCGTCAACTGCGAAACCTTCCCGAAGAAACTCTGGATTGGAAACTACATCAAATTCACAAGAAGCATTTTTGGCGATTACATTATATACTTTTTCTGCTGTACCAACTGGCACCGTACTTTTATCAACGATTACTTTATATTCTTTGATTTTTTTACCTATTTCTTCTGAAACATTCAAAACATAAGAAAGATCTGCAGAGCCATCTTCATCTTCTGGGGTTGGAAGGGCAAGAAAAATAATATCGCCGTGTTCCAAGCCTTCATCAAACGATGTTGTAAATTTTAAACGATTTGCCTTGATATTTCTTTCAAAAAGGACATCCAAATGTGGCTCATAAATTGGCACTACGCCATTGCGCATTTTCTCGACCTTAGCTTTGTCTATATCTACACAAATTACTTCGTTTCCTGTTTCTGCCAAACAAGTTCCCGTTACAAGCCCTACGTAGCCTGTTCCTATTACTGCTATTTTCATTTATATTTTTCTTTTCCTTTCAAAATATTGAAACGGATTTCCTTTTTATTTTCAAAGGCAAAAGTACAATTTGCAATTCTTTTTATATGTTTTTTATATCGTTGTTTTCAATGGTTTTGGCACTTGTAATTAGCACAATTAAAATAAAGCCTATGTAATATGCGCCAATTTGTCTTTGGAATACATTTTCAACCAAACAATACATTATTAAAATAGCAAGCATTGCTGTGGGCAAAAACTGTTTTTTTAATGTGAAAAAACTAACTAAAATGAAAAGGAGAAACAGCAAGAGTGCAATAAATCCAGCACTGATATAAAAATCCAGAAACTGGTTGTGGGTATTGTACCGTTCCCTGACAAATTTTTCCTTTTTCTTTGGATTGGATATGTTGCTTTCATAACAGGAAACCAGCTTGTCCTTAGTTTTGTCAAAACCAATACCGGTAAAGTTAAAGCCTTCATTATCTATAATATATGTAGCACATTTCCAAGCTACGGCTCTAAGCTCATAGGTCATCGAGTTTTCAATAAATCCTGGTGCAGTATGATTATCTATAACTTCGGCTTCGTAGAGCTGGTTACTTTTTTCATTTTTCAGAAGAAAAAATAATCCCGCTAGAACAACTACCGCAAAAATAGCTATTAGTGCTTTCCATATTTTTCGTTGACCATAAAACTGACGGATCAGTAATAGAACAAATAATGAAATAATGGCAATTTTTGAAGCGATTAAAATTATGAAGAGTGCATTCACAAATATGTTAGCCAAATAATAGTTGTTGTTAGGATGGTATTTTTTTTGAATTGCCTGAAAGGAAATCAAAATACTAAACGTACTGAGAAGACCTAAATAGAGCCTATCAATCAACAGCGACTCCACCACTTGAGGTGACTCTCCCAAGGCAAAACTGCCTGTAGCATCCGTAATCAGAACAAAATTATAGATTGAAAATACAATCGCCGCCAGGGCAGAAAAAATGATCGCGCTATTTATTTTTTTTACATCTGCAACAGGAATATAAAGAATAGCAAGTCCAACGGCAATCATCACTTTGTTGATGACTTTATAATCTTCTTGCAGTCTTCCTGCAATAAATGAATCGATACAGATATACGCAAAGAGCGCTAAGAATATGGCAATGGGAATAGATTTTAATTTTTTGAAATCTTCTTTCTTTACGATAAATGGAAAGGCGACCACTAAAATTGCCAGAAGTATATTGGGAAGTGCCCTAATGTAATTGTCAAAAGGAATAATGAGGTAAAGCAGTAAAAAAGCATAGGGGTATATGGCTGAAAGCAGAATCCTCATAATAAAATGGAAGTGTGAAAAATTTTAGGGGAAGATAAAAAACTCTTGGCAAAAAACCATCTTTTGATGCGTAGAAATTAGACTAGTAATCTGTTTGATTAAGCCTAAATTGATTGTCTTAAATTGACCGTTTTTTATTTGTAAGAAAAATAGGCTGTTTTCCTACATTCTAATGACTTTGCTATGGCTTTGCCGTGGCTTTGCTATGGAGTATCCGTGGGTGGCTTTTTTAGGTGACGAGACACAGACAAGTCATTGTATGATTTGCAATCGGGCAACTAACTTTTGTTAGAAACTTAAGGTAGTTTATTTAGAAAATCTTTCTTTGAGAACTAAAAAGATAAATTTCGAATTTCCAACCAAATAGCGTTTCCACATGCGCCTTGGTTCTTGGGCAAAGCGATAGAACCATTCCAAACCTGCATTTTTGCATCCAGGCTGGGGCACGTTTTGTTTTTCCTGCAACTACGTCAAAACTGCCGCCAACGCCCATAATTAGGTTTACGTTTTTAAGGATGTCGCGGTATTTATAGAGAAAATTTTCCTTGATGGGTGAGGAGATTGCAACGAAAAGCATTTGGGTGCCGCTGTCTGCTATCTGTTGGGCAATTTCTTCCTCTTCGGAAGGGCTGAAATAACCATTGCGATAACCAGCAATAATGTCTGGGACTATAAATTTCAGAATATTTGTCAACAACATTTTTAACCACTTCTTCTTTTGCTCCAAAAAGAAAGATTTTGTTGTGGTTTTTATGCGCCATTTCCACGAGGCTTGCCATTAAGTCTATTCCGGCAACGCGTTCTTTAAGTGGTTTTCCTAAAAACCGTGAAGCCCAAACCACGGCTTGACCGATCAGCGTTGATGATATGGCTTTGGTTGACACTATGGCGCAGTTCTGTATCCTTTTGCATCGCCACAACTTTTCCGGCGTTTACAACAACGTGATGGAGTTGTTCCCCAGCTTTGTATTTTTTCCTCAACCAAGGCAAGGGTTTCCTGCATGGAGAGGTTGTCTATGGTGGTGTTTAGAATTTGAATTCTAGTGTTTCATGTGTTTCTAAAAAATAGTATGAAATGCGTAAAACATCCAAGCCTGCGCCCAACGCATATAAGGAATGTTTGAATTAAAATATTTATTCTTTTGATATTGGAAAAACCCTTTTTCGGATTGCATATTTTCAACGGTCCAATTCAAAACCCGATCAATTAATTCTTTGTTTTCTTCAAAAACTTCCAACTTGCTCAAAGTTACGACCAATTGTGCAGGTGCGTGAATATCAATAGGAAAAATTGAGTTGTTATAGTATTTTGAAATTCCTTCTTCGGTAAAAAAGGTTTTTAAATAGTAATCCAATCCTTTTTTAATATGGTCTGAAAAAGAACTATCCCCAGATATTTTTTGGTAGATATAAATACATTCCAGATTGTAGCCAGTATGAAAATTATCTACCCATTGATGATACGGCAAAGTACCATAGGCCCAAGCACCATTTTCTTGTTGAAAATCAGCAGCATACTGAACTGCTTTACGAGCTTCGGTAATTAAATTTTCATCTTGGGTAAACTCATATATCAAACTCAATAATTTAGCACCGAGCAATGAAGCATTAAAAACTTGGGTTTTATCCAATGGCGAATAGGAAAATGAAAAATTGCCTTTTTCATCATAAGTTCTGTTCAAATCTTTTAAAACGAATTGCGTTGCGCTTTTTGCTACTTCTAAATATTTTTTATTGTCTGTAATTTTATAGGCTTCCAGCAAAGCTTCGGAAATAAAAGTGGTAGCAACAACCGTAGGCATTCCTTTGGGTTGAAAGAAAGCACGAGCCTGCCAATCAAAATTATATCCCCAGCAAGCGCCTGAATATCCTTCGGATTGCATATTAATTACTTGTGATGAAAGTTGATTAATTTTATCGAGATATTCAGGTTTGGGGTCTGCTCTATAAAGATTGCAATAACCTGTGATGAAAAGACCAAGACCCTTTGCATTATACCCTTTTTCTACGGAAGATATTTGGCGTAAATTAATTGGGCTTCTTTTAAAAACCTGAATCCACGCAAGTCTAAAAAATCGGCTTTTTGAAATTACAGGAATCGATTGGAACAATTTACTGTTCAAACCATCATAGGGGTCCCAACCTTTAAAGTTTTCCTTTTCGCAATAGGATTTCAATTTTTGGAAACTATTCTTAAAATCGGCCATTCGTTCCTACATTGTTCTTTGGAGTTGCAAAAGTAAGGGAAATAAGTAAATAGTATATAAAAGGCTTCACAGGTTTTAAAAATCTGTGAAGCCTGAGAAAAACATTTTTTTTATTTAAATATCTTGCGGCAATCCTGTAGCCAAAGAATCCAAAATTTTAAACGTGGTAAGCGTTGTAAGATATATAGATTCAAAAGGAATTGGTGCTTCGGTATTTTGTTTTAAGGATATCAAAAACGCCTCAACTTCCTGTTTATGACCTTTGCCATCTAACTTTAACTTTATCTGTTTGTTGCCTTTGTGGAAATCACCTTTTCTAAAATCATGTATCCTGCCCACTTTTCCGCCACTGAAAACTTCAATCAATTCTTTTGGAAGTGATTTGTCGCCATTGCCAAGATATAGAAGATTCCCGATGGAACCATCGCTAAAGGAAACGGTAATAGAAATATTATCTTCTGTTGTTAAGTTTTGATTGTCTGTTTTAATGGAAGCGGCATAAACTTTTACAGGTTGTGCTTCGGTAAAATATTGCATCAAATCAATAAAATGGCACATTTCACCAATAATTCTTCCGCCGCCAATATTTTTGTTCTGTGTCCAATGATCCTTTGGAATAAAGCCTGCATTTATACGAATGTTCACCACTTTTGGTTCGCCATTACCAGCAAATTCTGACTTTATTTTTTCAGCAATTGGCGAAAACCTTCGGTTGAAACCGACCATTAATTTTTGGTTGCTTTCCGAATAGACCTTTTTAACCTCCTCTAGTTCGTCATAATTCATCGCCAAGGGCTTTTCAACGAAAACATTTTTTCCTGCTTTCAAAGCCTCCATAGTGTATGAAGCGTGGCTGTTGTGTGGCGTTGCAATGAAAACAGTATTTATTTTGGTATTGTTGATTACATCCTGAGCATCGGAAGAAGCATTATTAAAGCCGAACTTTGAAGCAACGTTTTTCGCCGTAATTCCTTTGGTGGTCACAACCGTATCGAGAGATGCTCCCTCTTTTTTAGTATAGGGAATCAAATAGCTCTGTGCAAAACTACCCGCGCCAATAAAACCGATGTTTACAGTTGAAATGGCATTTGACTTTACTGAAACAAGCGATGTCTTTTTCGTTTCGCTTTCTGGATAGGAAAGAAGAATACCGATGTGTGGCTCATCTACTTTTCCTAAAACAATATCATACGCTTTTTCGGCATCGGCAATGTCAAAAGTATGTGTGATAAGATTTTTAAGTTTTACAGTGCCTTGGGAAATGAGATCCAAAAAGGTTTCCATATTGCGTTGCTCAGTGTAGCGAACGTAAGCAAAAGGATAATCGTGACCATCTTCCTCGTAGATATTATCATATCTTCCTGGGCCATAAGAACAAGACATTTTTAGTTCCAGTTCTTTTCTATAAAAGTCCGGATCGCGTGGAATATCCATTTTTACAGCACCTACAACAATCACTTTTCCTTTTTTACGGCTTATTACTGCAGAAAGCTCAATAGGGTCATTACTTGGGGCGGCGGCAGTGATAATCACGCTGTCAAATCCGTGACCTTCGGTAAAATTGTCAATGGCCGTATTTAAATTTGAATCATTCTACGAAGCATTGCGCCATCTGCACCGCTTTTAATAGCAAGGTCTACCAAATTTTCTGAAAGATCTACTCCAAAAACATGGCAACCGTTTGCTTTTAATAATTGTACGGTTAATTGCCCCAAAAGGCCAAGGCCGATTACACACACTTTATCGCCCAATCTTAGGTTCTGCTTGTCGAACGCCCTGTAAAGCAATTGCACCAAAGTTGTAAAACTAGCTTCTTCAAAAGAAACATTGTCTGGGATTTTAACTACCAAGTTTTGTGGAATGGCAACAACCTCAGCGTGCGATGCATAATCCTGCCCAGCACAAGCAACACGATCTCCTGGCTTGAATTTACTATTGCTGTCCATAGAAGCAGCAACAACGCCAGAGGTACTGTAACCAAGTGCTTTTAATGAATCAAGTTTGGTTTTTACTTTATCGATAGTGGCTTTTAAGCCTTCTTTTTTTATATTTTGAAGTACTTGCGCAACAAGATCTGGACGTTGTTTGGCTTTGCCAATAAGACTGGCTTTTCCAACTTTAACGGTACCTCTTTCAGTTCCTGCACTTATTAGGGAAAATTTATTCTCCACCAGTACCATGTTTTCCGAAATAGAAGGGTTTGGCACCTCATCTACATATAATCTCGCCCGACTTAAAGTTTTGGATTACTTGTTTCATTTTTTAGTGAAATTTGGTGCAAAAGTAAGTTTTTTGAAGACGAGAATCCAATAAAATACTTATTTTAAAAATTTGAGTTTCTGAAAACAAGGCGATGAAAATTGATGGAAACTGAAATAATATTTTTTGGCAGGTTCCTACATTTTTATAAATTTCTTTGTACCCCTCTTACCATCAACTGTAACTTCCACAAAATAAATTCCAGCACTTAATTGTGAAACATCTATACTATTTGATGAATATTCATTTATCAAAACTCCTTGGGGAGAATATATTTTAACTTTTTCAATAGGGGTTTTTGATTGAATGTTTAGTGTATAATTAGTAGGATTGGGGAAAAGTTTGAAAGAGATATTGTCAAAATCATTCAATCCTAAGGCAGTGCCATCAAATGATATCCAATTATAATAATTTTCTTGAAATGCAACACCAGGATCCAAAGCTCCAAGAATTGAACTGCTTCCTGAATTTTTATCAATAATTCGAAAATCATATTGTAGAAAACCAATATCAGTTAAATAAATATTATTTGTATTTGGATCCCATGCCATACCTCCTATTCGAGCATCAAAACCAAGGGGGCCAATTAATGTAGATTCTCCAGTGTTTTTATCTAAACTGTAGAAATTATCATTATTAATGTCATATGAATACATTTGGCCACTTCCGTCAATAGCTAAAGAAGTGGGGTTAATACCAGTTGAACCAATTAAAGTAGAATTTGCTGTGCTAAGATCAATAGAATATAATTCACTATTTGATATTGCATATAATATACCCGAAGTTGGGTCGAATTCTAAACCTCTCCAACTTAGATAATTTAAGGTTCCAATTTGGGTATTAATATTCGCATCTAAATCATAAAAACTTAAAACATATTCATTATCGGCGTACACATAAGAAATGGTGTAGATAAGATTTGGATTATTTGGATCAATTGCTCCTCCAGAATAACTTCTTAATACATTGAATGGATATGAAAAAATATCTTCTAGGTTATTGGTGTTATAAGTGCGAAATCTCTTTATATACTCTTGCTGCCCTAATATTCGATTCCCTGTCATACCAGTATAAACGTAAGAGCCACTTAAAGTCTCTTTAGAATCAGTATTTATTGTTTGAGAGATTAGCAAATTGGAGTTAAAAAATACTATAATTAAAAATATTATTTTTAGTTTCATAACTTACTTTTTAAATTTTCTATAATTTAATCATAATTTTTCAGAGCCCTTATACTTTAATAAATTTCTTTGTTGCACTATTACCATCAACCGTAACTTCCACAAAATAAATTCCAGTGCTTAATTGTGAAACATCTATAGTATTTGAAATATATTCATTTATCAAAACTCCTTGAGGAGAATATATTTCTACGTTCTCAATGGGAAATTTAGATTGAATATTTAGTGTATTTTTAGTGGGGTTTGGGAATAATTGAAAATCCGTATCAGAGAAGTCCGTTACCGATAAACCTTCACATTCTGTTTGTCCTTCCATTTCTAAAAATATCAAGTCAGGGTCCACAATGGTCCAGTTTATTGTACTATAAACACAATCGTCTACATAAATATAGGGTAGGTTTGGATTATTATTAAACTTAAAACCAGTTGGGTACATAATCTGATTATTTCCATTCCTGACGTCAACGTATTGAAAATTTCCACTATTTCCATGAACTTCTCTTAATTGTGGGTTATTACTTAGGTCCAAAGTAGTAACAGCGGTGCTCTGACAATACAAGTAATGTAAAAGTACATTTTGACTTACATCTAAACTTGTAATGTTGGTGCCGCTACATCCGAATTCATCTAGGTTGGTATGTTGACTTAAATCAAAATCTGTAATTGGATTATTGTTACATATGAACAGGTATAGATTTACACTGTTATGGAAAGTAATATTCGTAATTTGATTACTTGAACAGTCTATACCGGTTAGACTTGCAAAATCTTCTAAACCTGTGAGGTCAACAATTGATCGATATTGAATATCCAAAAATGTCACATTGGCAATGTTTGCGGTCAAAACGTAATTATCCAAAATATCATCATACCCATAATCGATAAGGGCTTGTTCAAAATTATCATCGGGAACATATGTTGATTGAGCATTTACTATCCCACAGAATAACAACAACAAACCAAAGATTAATATTCTCATGCCTTATATATTTATTTATAGTTCCTTCTCCAAGATACATAAATTTACCTAAATATTTTCTATAAAAACTTATAAATGGAGATGTACTTTTCTCGATAGACCTGAAAGTTGCTCTCTAAAAGATCTACTGATTCCCTTTTGCTTTTATTCAAAGTTTCATTAATTTTTAAATATAAATCTTGGCTATCTCTATTCTTAAATAAAATGGTGCCTTCAGGCCTAAAGGTAACATCAGAGGCTATAATTGGTCGGTTTAAAAATAGTGCTTCTCTGACTGTTAGGGCATCGCCATCTGTATTTGTTGCCCGCACCACCAAATCACTCGCCATCATTAGTTTTACAAAAGAAATGGGATAGGGTATTAAGGTAATTTCTTCCTCTAAATTTTCATCTTTAATTATTTGCGCATAATGGTCGTATAGATTTAGTTTTTCTTCCATTGAAGCTATCACAAAAATAATTTTATAGTTTTTTTTGTCCCTTTTTATGGAACGGGCAACATCAATTAACAAATCCAATCCATATAGATCCTGCTCCTTATGTAAAACCAGCTTAAAAGCATTGTTTACTATTATTTTTTTATCCTTATTTTCTTCTAAAAGAGTCAAGATTTCTATTGGTAAATTTTTTTCTTCAGATATATCTGGGGGGATAAAAGCAGGTATAATAATCTGATTTTTTATTTTAAATTTTTTTGAAATTTCCTTACTAACAAAAATTGTTTTGGATGTTAATGATAAGAATAGTTGAGTGATACTTATTGAGTATCTATTGGTAAGGTTACTCAACGAATGAATTGTTACTACAATTTTTTTTCTTAATAAGAAAGCTAGAAAAATATGTATACATCGAAGCCACCAAATGCCAGTATGAATGTGAACAACATCTGCGTCCTTTAACAATCTTAAATATTTAGGTATATTTTTACTTCTTAAGTTAAATACATTAGTTTCAACTTTAGTTCTTGGAGACTCATCAATAAAAGTGAAATCATGAAGCTCCTTTAGCAGTGAGGCTAGTCTCTTGATATGAATACTTACACCTCCAACCGCAGAATAAGGTCCAATTTCTAATATATTCTTCTTCATCTATTTAATATCACAAATCAATTAATTCTAGCTTTATCAGAAAGGTAACGGGAAGCCAACATGGTAGTAAAAAAAGCAAACAAAACAATGCCACTTTGGCTTTCCAGTGTGGATTCGGTTATCATAAAAATTATTTGGGTGATTATTATTGAAATTCCAAGATAATTTCTATTTAAGTAGCATTCTTTAATGGCAATAAACATTATTGTAACCAATAAAAAAAGTCCTAACAGGCCATAATATAAAGTTGTTTCTAAAAATTGGTTGTGTGCGTTATATTGATAAATATAACCCGTTTCAAAACCATTCTTTAAATATTGATCATATAAGGTTTCATGGCCATCACCTGTTCCCGCTCCAATAACTAAGTTGTTATTTTCTATTACTTGAAGCACTGATTGCCATTGATTCGTTCGTGTGTCAATATCTGATATTGCTATTCCTTCAGGAGTTTCAGCATTAAAACGTTTTTGAAAATTTGGAGAAAAATAAGAGAACAGAATAATAAGAATTGAGAAAAACAGAAAAACTATATTCTTTGGTTTTAGCAAAGCCCTTTTGCTTAAGAATAAAATTATTGTACTAACGGCAAGAGCAATAACAGCCATTCTTACACTTAAAATATATAAAACTATTAGTAAAAAAAGAATGAGCGTTGTTTCTATTCTTTTTCTTGACCAACTTGATTTTAAGACAATCTCTGTAAAATAGGCTATCGCTATAATTACATACATTGCATAATAGGTAGTGTGGATATCTAATAGCAATCCAAACTTGTCATAATAAAAATAATCTCCAAAATTATTTATTTTGAAATAGCCTGCTTTAGTAATTGCAAACATTGCTGAAACTATTACGCCATAACTAAAGTATTTTATAAGAACTTGCTTTATTTGGGGAGTGATATCAATAGAAAAGAATATTAATGGAAATATTAAAAAAGGTAATTGTTTTTGAAGGTTTTTAATTCCCTCAGCTATATTTTGTGAATACAACATTCCGAACAATGCAATCCAAAATAACGAGCTAAAGAGAAGAAAATAAATAAAATTCTTTTTTAAATACTGATATTTTTGCTGAAATGAATTATAGAAAAACCAACACAAAGCACATACAATTATGCTTTGAGAGTTTAAGCTGTATTTTGGCAATGAAAGTGTTATCAATACAAGCACTAAAGACCCAAAAAACAGCTGTTCCTTTATGTTTTTGAAACTACTCAATTAATCTCTTTTAAAAGAAGTTTATTTAGAAATAAATATCCCTTTTCATTTAAATGAACCTCATCTTCTGCTAAATAATCTGACTTGTCATTCAAAAAATCAAAAAAATCAATGATTTTGGTTTTATTGTAAAGCTTAGAGCAATCAATAAGGTTTTTATTAAACTCTTTGTTATATGAAATAAAATTTTTATTCGTGGAAGGGGGAAGAGTAATGAGGTAAATCATCTTGGTCTCTGTTTTGTTTTGAAGCAATCTCAAAATTTCGCAAGTGTCATTCTTAATTTTGGTTATATCCAAGTTCTTATCCTGAGCTCCAAAAAATAAAATATAATATTCTGCTGGTCTTGCTTTTTCAATTTTAGTAATAAGGTCTGTTGTCTTATCAAAAGTACCTCCCACATATGGATATCCATAGACGTCTAATTTATTTCCAACAAAGTAAAAACTTCCTTTTTGAGCAAGATTTTTCCTCAAATCCCTACCTCTTCTCCAAATTATTTGAGAATCACCAATAGTCATCGTTAGCTTACCCTCCGGTTGGATAAGAGGCAAATTAATAATTTTCAGCTCGCCCATTTTATCTTTTTTATTAGGGATACTGTTAATCCATTTTACCCCAGAAAAAACAATATGGTTACTGTCCTTTAAAATTTCTGATGTTCTAAAATAGATATCCTTTTTATTCTTAAGAAGAAAAGTATTGTTTGTATTTAAAGCTTTGGGAACTTGAAAATCATTTTGAATCGATAAATAATCATTAGAAACTGAATCAATTTTAATTCCTTTAAAATTATTTAATAGCACAATATGTTCCCAGTCATAATTGAATTGTATAAAATTTATGTTTGCCCGACTGATGAAGTTTAAGGTTAAATAACCAAGTAAGACACCCCAAATTATTATAAAAACCTTAAATGGAGGCATTTTATTCATTTTCAATCTTTTTATTTTCTTCTTCTATATTATAAAAGTACAAGGGATACAAAAAAAGTAGTGATACCATCAGAAACGCAATATTATTCAATGAATATGAAAATAATGCGTCTAAGAACAATGAAAAATAAATAACAAAGACCAATTCAAATTTTTGTTTTGACCATTTTAAAAATAAAGGAGCCATTAAAATTAGCAAATACAAAAGGCCTCCAATGATACCCATTTCAACAAATAGGTGGGGGTAATAAGTATCGGTGGTTGCCAAGTTAATTGTATCATACCAATTAAAATGATGTTTACTATAGATAGGCGAACGATAGGTTACTGATTCTGGCCCCCCAAAAGATCCAATACCTTGGCCAAATAGATTAAAGTCTGCCAATTCATCAAACATTACTCGATAAGATTCTGCTCTGGCAGAATCACCTTCGGTAATATATTGATCTATCCTTAAAGCTATGCTTTCGCCCATGCTCGACACCACTTTTGGAATCGCAATAAGAGCTATTATAAAAAGAAAGCCTACAACTTGAAAAAACTTTAGTTTGTTTTTATATTGAATAAAAAGCAAGACTAATAAAGTTCCAATTGTTTTATAGGAGAAACTCAAAAAAAGCGAGATAATGAATATAGACAAGATAAAATTTTTCCATTTTCCACGATAATATTTTCGAGCTAAAAAGAATGCAATTAAATTTATAAAACCAAAAAGGCCAAAGAAGGCTACAATACCAGTAGCCCTGATAATTCCAGACGAAACATTATAAAATGGGTTTCCATATAGGTCTATTCCATAAAACCATTGATTAACTCCTCTAGCCCAGTTTATATAATTAATTACCTGCCAAAAATCATTTATTAGCACAAATATTATAAAGGCACTAAAAAGTAATTTAAAGTGCTTTTTAATTGCATATCCATACAATAAAACAGATATGGGAAAAAGATAGCGTACCCCTTCAGAAATTGCTGCATTAATATTAAAGGAATGTACTATTCCATATAAAAAAAAGGGTAGGAAAATCAGTAAAAAGAATATTAAAGCCCCCGGATATTTTAAATGAATAAAAGCATATAAAAACATATACAAAACTGCTCCAACCTTAAGAATTGAAGATAGAGAAGAAATTATGGGCATAAGTATTTCCGAGGCAAAGATTAAAAAGAAAGGAAAAAGAATTAATAAATTCCTTAAAACCTTTGCTAACGGTATGTTCTTTTTAAACAAAATCATAAGAAAACAGTAGGTTGCATAAATTTTAGATTTGTTTTGATACTTTTCGCGCAAAATAAGTCAAAGCGAACAGACTAACAATATTTTGAAACACATAGGCAGCTCCTGCGCCTATTATACCATATTTTACATCCAAGAAATATATAACGGGCATGAAAATCAAAAAAATAATAATTGAAGCGAATGATATATATTTCATTTTTCCCAAGCTAAGAAAAATGACCCCTTTCAATGTATATAATGCTTCTATAAGCCAACCAACAAGCATTATTCGGAAAACAGGCATCGCACTATCATACTTATCGCCAAAAACAAAACCTACTACTATGGGTAAAAATATTTGTGCACCAACAAAGATTATTGTTGCTATAAAAATAAATTGCTTTTCAAACTTTTTATGCTTTTGAAAGAAAGTAATTAAATTATTCGAAGATTCGGACATTTTTGGAATGACGAATTGTTGGACCGTCGATGAAACTATCCCAATACCCTGTATCAAAATAAGTGCAAATGCATAATTGCCAAACATATCTCTATCCAGAATTACATAATTGGCAATCAGAAAGCCAGAATGTATTTTAAACTGATCTATCAGTTGTGCTACAAAAGCCGTTTTGGAAAGGCTAATGACCTTAGTTTTGATTTCCAAGGATCTATTTGTCAATCCTTTGTTAACAAATTCCTTTCTTAAATCATATAATAAAATAAGGGTAGCAAGTATTGTTGAAATAACCATTGAAAGAACATACCCACGAATAAAAAAGAAATATGTAAAAGACAGAACAAATACTGCAGAAATCAACTTAAGATAAAGAACTACAGTGCTAATGCGTTTAAACCTATCAATTGCTTGATAATAGCGAATCAAAAGCATAGTAAGGACAGATGGAATAATTATAAAAGAATACAGTTGAAACCAATATAAAAGCGTTTTATCTTGTGAGATGAATCCCAAGTATCCCAAAAGGTTAAATAATATAAATATAACAAGAGAAAAGACCGAGGCATATTTCAAAGAAAAAATAAGAGCAACCTTTCTGATGGCGCTGTCCTTATTTTCAGGTATTACTTTTAAGATTGCAAAAATAACACCCCCACCGCCCAGCACAATTGCCATATTAGCAAAAGTTTCAATGGTTTTAACAATACCAACATTTGTTGGAGACATAATTTTGGCCACCAAAAGGCTAGAGCCAAAAACAATAAACTGAACAGAATAATTTGAAACAATAAGGTGAAAAAAGCCTTTGTTTTTAAGTTTCGAAAATAAAAGAAATAGCCTATCCAATTATATCAATTTATTAAATTCTTAGTACAATTTTAAGATTATAAAATATAAAATGGTTGCGCTTATTTACAAACTATTCTTTTTCCCCCCTTTAAAGGATATATTATTAAGAATTATTTTATTTCCAACAACACCTTTGTATTCTTCTGTATTATACAGGAATAACTCCAATTGCTTTATTTCTTTTATTTTAGTTGTAATTTTTATAGTTATCAAGCTATCCTCTGTGGCTAATTTCACATCTTCTTTATCATATATCCATTTCTTGGACTTACTATATTCACTAAGTTCTTGATTATTATAAGGGAATACTTTACAAGATAAATTATATTTATCAAAGTTTTTAGAGCCTTCAACATTTAACTTAATCGAGTATTCTTTATTAGTTTTAATTATTTCAATGTCTTTCAAAATTATACCTTCCGTAAGTTCTTTGTCTAATTGCTTTTTAAACACCTTCTCCTTATAAGTTTCTACGTACTTTTTATATTTTTCATTTATCTTTTTCCATGTAGGTTCAGCTGACCTATTAGGAAAAGAGTAGTTTTTTTTCAAGTAATTAGCTAAAAAAACAGTTGCTTTAGTTCCTCCATATCTATTTAAATGACCAGGATCTCTAAAATCATTAACTGTTAAATTCATCTCATCGTAATAATCGTTCAAATTAAGATAAGGGACATTTAGTTTCTTGAAAAAATAGATCAAATTCATTATATAAATAATAATTTTCAAAAGTAGCCCTTAAATCTGGTGATGTTACAGCTAAAACAGGAATATTATGTTCTTTGGCAATCTCTATAAATTCTTTTATGTTTATCTTTATTTTACTATTTAAAATGGTGTCATTAGAGTTGATGATTTTTTTTTATTTCTAAAATCATCGAATTTTTGTTTATAGTTTACTTCATCCATAACTTTTCCGTAACCTACATATCCTCCATAGTAAAAATCTTCAAGAGTAAAAGAGGTTCGTTTTGAAAATGAAAAATAATTTTTTTCATTCCAGTCCTTATGGTTTCTTATTAAAGGAGAAAGAGCTCCTAGGTATTCATTTTTGTTAAATAAGCGAATAATTTCTTTTTGTTTTTTTATTGAAAAGTTTGAAACTAAATCTAATGCTCTTAATTGGAAGCCTTTTGATTCTTTACTATCAGTGGGTGTAGTAATGGTTCCCTTATATACTTCAAGAATAATTAGTTTGGGTGTTGTTTTTTTTAAAGATTCTTCTAAAACCAGGTCTGTTAAAGACATCAGTAAAGCATCTGAACCTAAATTATAGCTAGTTGTTTCTGTTATATTATTAACTATTAATGGATTATAGCAGGTATAGGAATGTGAGGTTCCGTAGAAAACAATATCAATATTTGTTTGTTCCGTTAACTCATTAAAATCTTCTATGGTATTAACATAACGATGACTAGATGCAAATACTTTATTGAGATAAATGTAGCTTACTATTAAAATTATTACTAATAGTATTATGGATATAATTCTTTTCTTCATAATTAAAACTGAAAATAAATAAATTCAGAGACACTATCATTACCATATACACCAAAGATTACAATACTATATATTATAATAGTATAAACAATACACCTAATTACAAAATTTGTTTTATTAAGTATTTGAATTGCGTTATATTTTTTATGAAACGTATCAAACAATAATAATAATATAATTGAAATAATGGCAAGTATAAATTCAGGTTTTGGCAAACCTAGACAATAATAATTATGGTAATTATGGACAAAGTCAAACAGATTCTGCACAATATAAACACTATCAGCAAGACTATTGGCTCTAAAGAAAATCCAAGCAAAACATACAATAGCAAAAGTAAATAGAGTGGATAATAAATATAATATCGAATTGTTTCTATTAACTTTTAAATAAGTCTTATTCAAAGCTTTCTCTAATACTATAATAATTCCGTGAATGCCCCCCAAATAATAAAAGTTATAGCTGCCCCATGCCATAGACCACTTACAACAAACACTAGGAATAAATTAAAATATGTTCTATACTTTCCGTCTCTACTTCCACCTAGAGGTATATAAACATAATCTCTAAACCACGTGGAAAGGGAAATGTGCCACCTTCTCCAAAATTCTGTAATTGAAGTTGAAAAATATGGGGTGTCAAAATTTTTCATCAAATCAAAACCTAAGGTTCTAGAGATACCAATCGCAATATCTGAATATCCTGAGAAGTCACAATATATCTGAAATGCAAAGAATACAGTGGCAATTATTAAATCCTGGCCACTATGTCCTGTTGGATTATTATATACATCATTTACTAAAATAGCTAACCTATCTGCAATTACCATTTTTTTAAACAATCCAAAAGCCATTAACAACAATCCACTTTTAAAGGCTTTATAATTAAAATTATAGGTTTTGAAAAATTGAGGTAACAAATGTGATGCCCGCTCAATAGGCCCCGCAACTAATTGAGGGAAAAATGCAACGAAAGTGAAAAATGATAGCCAGTCTTTAGTAGGCTTTAATCGATCACGATAAATATCTATGGTATAACTAAGTGTCTGAAAAGTATAAAAACTAATACCTACTGGAAGGATTATATGTAATGTAAATGAATCCATCTCCGCCCCAAAAAACGGAATGAATTTACAAAAGAGTCAATAAAAAAATTGGTATACTTAAAGTAACCTAGAAGCCCTAAGTTTATCAATAAGCTTGTTAATAAATAGTTTTTTCGGGTTCTTTTATTTGTTGAATTATATATTTTTTGGCCAATGGTAAAATCAACAAATGAGCTAAATATTATAAGAAACAAAAAACGCCAGTCCCACCAACCATAAAATAGATAACTGGACTGCCAATAAAAAAAATTCCTAAGGGTTAGTTTTTTCGCAACAATCCAATAAATAACAAAAAATATTGGAAAGAATATTGCAAAATCTATAGAGTTAAAAAGCATATTCTATATAATATTTTATGAATTATAAAAAATTAATTTTCCTCACTCCGCAAAAATCTAAAACTTCATTTTAATTTCTCCATTCAACCCTTTAAACTCTTTATGTGCTACTAAAAACACCATAATATCACAGGCTTCCTTTGCTTCACTTAACGATGTTAAATGAAATTTATCGTGTGCTTTTAAATTTGGTTCTACAAACAAAACTTCAAAACCATCTGTTTTCAATTGTTGCGCAACGTGAAGTGCAGGAGATTCTCTTAAATCATCAATATTTGGTTTAAAAGCAAGGCCCATACAAGCTATAATGGCATCCCTGCCGTTATCTATTTTAAACTGAAGGGCTGCATTTTTTACTTTTTCAATAGCCCATTCTGTTTTGTAATTGTTGATTTCACGGGCAGAACGAATTATTTTTGCTTCTTCTGGAAATTCAGAAACTATAAACCAAGGATCTACTGCAATGCAATGGCCACCAACGCCTGTTCCAGGTTGTAAAATGTTTACTCGTGGATGTTTGTTTGCCAAACGAATCAATTCCCAAACATTGATATTTGCTTTATCACAAATCATGGAAAGTTCATTTGCAAAAGCTATTTGTACATCGCGAGATGAATTTTCAACCAATTTGCACATTTCAGCTGTTTGTGAATTGGTTTTGTGCAATTCACCCTTTACAAAATGTTTGTAAAACCATACTGCTTTTTCTGTTGAAGCTTCATCTATTCCTCCTATAGCGCGATCATTCTGTTCCAATTCATAGATAACATTTCCTGGTAAAACACGTTCTGGACAATAAGCAATAAATATTTCGCCTTTTAAGTCTGGACGTTCCTTAAAAATTATTTCTTGAATTTTATGTGTTGTTCCTACTGGGCTGGTAGATTCAATATAACCAAATGCACCCTTTTCAATGTTGGGATTATATTTTTAACTGCTTTTTCAACAAAGGAAAGGTCTGGAACATGGTTTTCTTTAAAAGGTGTTGGAACAGCAATTAGATAAACATCTGCTTCTATAGGCTTCTTTAGAGGCCTTTAAATAGCCTTGTTTCACTACGTGGTGAACAAGGCCATCTAAATCTGGTTCCACAATATGAATTTTTCCCTCGTTTATGGTATCCACCACATGTTGATGTATATCAACTCCAGTTACGTTTATTCCTTTACTTGCTATAAGTGCTGCAGTAGGCAAACCTATATAGCCAAGCCCCATCATAACCACACTTGGTTTATTCTCCATCTTTATAATGCTTCAATAAAATTTACAATTCGTTCCGTTGCTTTTCCATCACCATAAGGATTGTGCAACATACTCATCCCTTCATAATATTCGTATTATTCAATAATTTTTCGGTTTCTTCAATAATTTTATTTGAATCTGTTCCTACTAAAATTACAGTCCTTCTTCAACAGCCTCTGGACGTTCTGTAGTAGTTCTCGTTACCAAAACAGGTTTGCCCAAACTTGGTGCTTCCTCTTGAATTCCTCCACTATCTGTAATGATTAAATATGATTTTTCCATTAACCATATAAATGCGGATATGCCAATGGGGCTACTAAATGTATATTTTCAATCCCACCCAAGAAGTTCATTTACAGGTCCTTTTACATTTGGATTTAAATGAACGGGATAAATTATTTCAACATCCGGATTTTTTTCAGCTATTGTTTTTAATGCAGCACAAATATTAATAAGTCCATCGCCATGGTTTTCTCTTCTATGACCTGTTACAAGGATTATTTTTTTTTGAAAATTTAGAATATTTTTTAAATTCTCAATTTCCGCATCTCTAAAATTTTCAGCATTTACTTTTTCAATTCCATAAAGAAGGGCATCAATTACCGTATTTCCCGTAACCAAAATATTTTCATCTTTTGTGTTTTCAGTCAAGAGGTTTTTTTTAGAAAGCGCGGTAGGTGCAAAATGATAATCAGCAATTTTTCCTGTAAGTTGCCTATTGAATTCTTCTGGGAAATGGATATTGCCGATCAAAAGTTCGCAAGCCCGGCTTCCACATGGCATATTTTTGCACCACTATAAAAAGCAGCAATACCTACGGCCATTGAAGTTGTGGTATCTCCATGAACATATACATAATCTGGTTTAACCTCATCCAGAACAGGTTTCATATTTTCGATAATTGTGGCTGTTAAGGTATATAGATTTTGGTTTGGGCGCATTAAGTTTAAATCAAAATCTGGAGTAATTTCGAAGAAATCCAACACCTGATCAAGCATTTCGCGGTGTTGTGCTGTAACACAAACTTTAGTTTCAAAATTTTTGTTTTTTAAAAATTTTTGGACCAAGGGAGCCATTTTTATGGCTTCGGGTCGGGTGCCAAAAACTATTAAGATTTGTTTTCATCATTTAATTTTTTTAAATAACGAAATTCTATTTTATACTGATCAACATTCTATTAGAATCAGCGTACTTTTTCAAACTTTTTAAATAAATAAATAATGAAAAATACCAAAGAAAATAAAAAGACAAAAATAATGGATATTTAACTTTATTGTGATATAATAATTAGTTTTTCAGGTCGTAATATTATAATTAGCACTTACTTTTTTATAGTAACTTTATAATCATCTTGCTTGCATTTTAAGATGTAGCAAATTCGTCAATCATTTGTCTTTTCTTTTCAACTAAATTATATTGGTCTGTATTATTGCTGACTGAAACGGTTGGATTATCCTATTTTGAATGTTGATATTTGCCTTTAATAAGTGAATCTACTTGAGCTAGCATTATTATAATGTTCTTGTACTTCAAAATCTTTGTTTTCTTTAGAATATACTTTTGATATTCCTGAAAATGTTTATTTTGATTAAAATATGTAAGTAGCATCATCAATTTTTTCTGACGCAATCTTTTCCTCTGAATTGTAAATTGCATCCTATGATATTTGTAATATTTGCTTGTGGCCATATCTTCTACATATTCCGAAAAATCTTGATTTTGAGCAGATTAAATTTTTAAGAACATCTATATTTTGTCGAGATTTTAGAAACAAAATTATAAATATCAACTATGGGTTCAATTTCAATTCCTTTCAACTTTCGTAAAATTGGTCTCCAAATATTTTTTTAAGATATATAGTATCATTAGATGCAATCTTTTGAATTGAGTCTTCAACTTTATCATATAAATAATCTACGCTTTCAAAATTTGGAATTACTATTACTTCATTGTTATAAGCTCTTAACTTCATTCTAATCCTTATAATATCCAATTCCAACTCCAATATAATTAAAATGACAACTACCAATAGTATATTTTATGAAAAAATGCAAGGATCAAGAAAATAGCTCTTAATAAATCTTTTAAAAAAATCATTGATCTTTTTAAAAAGATACCCTAAATCAACCTCTTCTGATGAATTCTGCTGTGCCATAACAACTATTATTATAAATTAATGACTGTCTTTTTCAATACAGATTTTAGGCTTTCCTGCCAATCTATCTGCTTTAAGTTTAGTTTATTAAAAGCCTTTGCGTTATCCAAAACACTATATTCAGGCCGTGCGGCAAAAGTACGGTAATGGTTGGTTTTTGCAAGATTTGTATCTTTTAATTTTTCCGTCTGCCTAAGTATCTCTTCTGCAAAGCCAAACCAAGTGGTTTCTCCACGATTGCTGTAATGGTAAACGCCGTAATTTGTTGAATCTTGTGCAATTACTTGCAATAGTGACTTTGCTAAATCATTGGCGTTTGTGGGCGTTCCTGTTTGCTCTGTTGTAATTGTGAGTGGTTTTTCCTCTTCGGCATATTTTAAAATTGTTTTCAAAAAATTATGCCCGTATTGCGAATAGAGCCAAGACGTGCGAAAAATGAAAAAGCTATCGCAGATTTCTTGAATATAACTTTCCCCTTTTAGTTTTGAAGCCCCGTAAACATTGAGGGGGTATGTTGCATCGGATTCCAGATAAGGAGATTTCTTTTTTCCATCAAAAACGTAGTCAGTGGAAATATGTAACAGAACTACATTATTTTCATTACAGGTTTCTGCCAAATTTTTCACTGCTTCGGCGTTGATTGCAAACGCGCTATCCTGTTCGCTTTCTGCTTTCTCAACATTTGTATAGGCCGCTGTATTGATGCAGTAATTAAAATTATTTTTTTTAAAAAAATCCCTTAGTAACTCGATGTTTTCAATATCAAGCTCTTCTTTTGAAACAAAGACAAATTCAAGGTCGGGAAACTCGGTAGCCGCATCTTTTATGCATCTCCCCAATTGTCCGTTTGCGCCTGTAACCAATATTTTTTTCATGTCCAAATTGCCTCCTCAAAAGTGGGAAGTTCCAAATCTTTTGCTGAAATAATGAATTCTTCCTTTGGAAGATGCCAATCCAACGCTAAGGTTGCGTCATTATAGATGATTCCGCTCTCTGAGGCTTTATTGTAAAAATTATCACATTTATAAGAAAAAATAGATTGCTCTGATAACGTAATAAATCCGTGGGCAAAACCCCTTGGAACAAAAAGTTGAAGGTGCTCTACATCATCCAAAACGATGGAAAAAGATTTTCCAAAGGTTTCAGAACCCTTCCGAATATCCACGACAATATCCAAAACTTTCCTTTTACAACGCGAACCAACTTGGCCTGCGCCATTTCACCAAACTGAAAATGAAGACCACGCAATACGCCCTTTGATGAAATTGATTGATTGTCTTGAACAAAATCAATTTTGAGGCCTGTGGTTTTTTCAAAAACTTTTTGGTTATAAGTTTCATAAAACAAACCTCTTTCGTCGCGAAAAACATTCGGTTTTAAAATAAAGCAATCTTTTAAAGGTGTTTTTTGTAGTTCCAAATCTAGTCTAGTTGTAGTAAATGTTTTCCATAACCACTTTTCAGCAATGGTTCTGCTAAAGCCATTAATTGTTCTTTTGAAATATAGCCCATTTCATAAGCGGCCTCTTCAATGGCGCCAATTTTTAAGCCTTGCCGCTCTTCAATAACCTCAACAAATTGTGCGGCTTGCATTAAGGAAGCAAAAGTACCTGTATCGAGCCAAGCCGTGCCTTTATCAAGAATACTGACGTTAAGTTTTCCTTGTTTCAAATACACATTGTTAACATCGGTTATTTCTAGTTCACCACGTGCACTAGGCTGAATATTAGCTGCAATTTCAACTACACTGTTGTCGTAAAAATAGATTCCGGGAACGGCGTAATTTGATTTTGGGTTTTTCGGTTTTTCTTCTATTGAAAGTGCTTTTCCATTTTTATCGAAGTCCACAACGCCATAGCGTTCGGGATCTAACACGTGATAGGCATAAATTACGCCACCATCGGGGTTGTTATTTGATTGCAATAATTCCTTCAATCCAGAACCATAAAAAATATTATCGCCAAGAATCAAGGCAACTTTATCATTTCCTATAAAATCTTTTCCGATAATAAATGCTTCTGCAAGGCCATTTGGATTTGCTTGTTCGGCATATTGAAAATTGCATCCAAATTTTTTTCCGTCGCCCAAGAGTTGTTTAAAAAGAGGAAGATCCTGCGGGGTGGAAATAATCAAAATATCCCGTAATACCAGCATACATAAGTGTTGAAACGGATAATAAATCATCGGTTTATCATAAACCGGCATCAATTGTTTGCTCACCGCCAAGGTTATTGGGTGCAAACGTGTGCCTGAACCTCCTGCTAAAATTATTCCTTTCATATGTGGCTTAAAATTATAATCTATCTCTATTCTTTAAATACCAAGCAATAGTTTTCTGGATACCTGTTTCAAAATTCTCCTTCGCCTTCCAGCCCAGTTCGCTTTCTATTTTTGAAGCATCTATGGCATATCTAAAATCATGGCCTGGACGGTCTTTTACAAAAGTTATCTGCTTTTTATACGAAGCATCTTTGGGGAGCATTTCGTCCAACAATTCACAGATAACATCCGCAATATAAAGATTTTCGCGTTCGTTACGGCCACCGATATTATAGGTTTCTCCCAACTTACCTTTCTCCAAAGCTAAATAAATACCGCTGCAATGGTCCATAACGTAAAGCCAATCGCGAACGTTCTTTCCATCGCCATAAATTGGAATGGGTTCGTCCGGAAATTGCTTTTCGAATAATGGTTGGAATCAATTTTTCTTTATGCTGATTGGGACCGTAATTATTTGAACAATTTGTGGTTACAACTGGTAATCCATATGTGTGAAAATAACTGCGAACTATAAAATCTGAAGATGCTTTTGAAGCACTATATGGACTGTTGGGGGCATAGGATGTTTCTTCCGTAAAAAGCCCAGTTTCGCCCAAAGTGCCATAAACCTCATCGGTAGAAATATGCAGAAAGCGTGCATTTTTGAATTCATCTTTTAAATCATTCGGGCCATTCATCCAATTTTTATAGGCGCTTTGAATCAAATTGAAAGTACCGACAATGTTTGTTTGAATAAATTCTGAAGGACCTGAAATGGAATTGTCCACATGGCTTTCCGCAGCAAAATGAACTACTTTTTGGAATTGATGTTTTTCAAATAGATTTTGAATAAATACTAATATCACAAATATCGCCTTTTATAAAAGTTATTTTGTCTGAAACGGTTTCCAAATTCTTCAAATTTCCGGCATAAGTAAGCTTGTCCAGCACGAAAATTTCGTCTTCTGAATTTTTAAGGACGTATTCCACATAATTGGAACCTATAAATCCTGCTCCTCCGGTAATCAGTACTTTATCGTTTTTCAAAATTAATTTTTAGAAGTGTCTAAAATCTGTTTTAACATCTTTTCAGTGATCAAATAAGTCGGTTTTACCCCTGTTGTTCCCAATCCTCCGGAAGCCAAAGTACTTCCTGTTTCCAATGGATTATCTGATGCGTAATATGCATATCGAACCTTCACTTTTGGACTTATGCTCCGGCGAATCTTGGATGCGGACTGTATGGCTTTTTGATAATGTGCACCTTCCATTTCAAGACCGATTACATTCCAAGTGGAATTGTGGAAAAATTTGAGAACATCCCGGTTTTGAAGCGAAGTTCCCAAAACTGTAATCATAGTTCCTGTACAAACTTTTACGTCATCATCTTTAAAGAGTGATTTTTCAAGTTTATTTTTAAATGGATAATTATCTGCAGTACCTTCAAAAACATGCGCCGATGGTATCATTATATCTCCTTTTCCACCTTCCAAAATTCCTGCTTTTCCCATTATGGAAACAGAAACAACATTTAAAAAATGTCGTTTCTTTATTATCATCCATAAAAGGTTTCAAAAGCTCATCCATTGTTTCATAGGCCTGTTCTCCAAAAGCATAGTCCATTACAATAATTACAGGCTTTTTTGAGTTTTCAACGTCCTTTAGTCCTTCACTATAAGGACTTTCCATTATCTTGGAAGTATCTATTATTTGAACGTCAATATTGGTTCCGCTTTGGTCTTCAATAAAAATCATTCCTTCAGCCAATGCGGTTTTGGTTACTTTTTCGCGTAATTTTAAATTGGTAGAAATGCTCAATGCTTCAAAAACTTCCATTGGTTTTTTCTTTGAAAATTCGGAAGCCAAGGCTTTTGGTGCATATAGACTGTTCATCACACTGTGCATATTGGCGCTAATAATATGCAACGGACGCTCCAGCAAACCCTTTTCTTGCAATGTCTGCTTTATTTGATAAGCCCACTGTTCGCCGTGAATATGGTGGCCTAAACTTTCACGCAGCACAGGGCTGAAGGTGATAATGCGTTTGTTGTCTTCAATAATTTCCTCTATCGCTATTTTACCGAGAAAATAAATAATGTTGAAAAACCTGTTTTCGTTCTTTTCACTTGCAAAAAAAGGATATACACTTTTAACTTCTTCAAAGGTTCTGCCAAGGAAATTAGCGGTATGCGTAAGTGCAATTTCTTTTTCTTCCTGTGTTAATTTGCCTTTTTTCAATACAGCTTGTTCCAGCTTTTTCCAATCGCGAATCACCTCGCCATTCTCATTGATAAGCACCTGCTTCATAATCTTGTGCGATTCAATAAAAAGAAATGTCAAATGTGTTAAAATATCATAGATTTCCGAACGTCCACGGGTAATTTCAATATTCATCTGCTCAGCATCTATCCGGTAACAATTTCGGCGGCGTTTTAGTGGAATTATAGGCTCAAAATGTGAATTTTTATAACCCTCATCACTCGTCAAATTTATAAACCTACATTCCTCTATTCCGTATGGTAAACGGTCCATTACATATAACAAACCCTGCAATTCAATTTTGTCTTCCTTTATAGAGCCATAAATCTCGGGGCGAAGGGTTAATAGTGATTCGCGAAGCGTCTCCCCGGAAATGCCCATAGGCTTGTAAAAGCCACGGTTAAAAAGATGGCGCATTGTAATGTAAAGTCGCTCAATGGCTTGGGTGCTTTCCTGTGCACGCGTTCTTGTATGTGTTTTCAATTTGTTCATTGTGTGCAAAGATAACACTAATTTTGAGGCTGAATTTTTATAAGCGCGTCCGCTATTTTTCTGTCGTTGGAAAGTCTTGCCACTTTGTTTTGACCGCCGAGCTTGCCTTCAGATTTCATAAATTTTTGAAAGCTATCTTTTTTTAGTGAATTAATTTTTAAGGGTTGAAGCACTTTTCCTTTAATTAAATCAAAATAATACGAATTTTGTTGCTGCATTTCTGAATCTAGAAATGCAACTACTTCTTGAAGGTTTTCAGGAGCATTCTCAAACTCAACAAGCCATTCGTGATAGGGAAGATTCTTCATCGGAAGATATTATTTGCGGAGCAACGGTAAATTCCGTAATCGAAAAATTGAATTTTGAAATGGCTTTATTCATTGCCTCTTCAACTTCTTTGCCAATTACATGTTCGCCAAAGGCAGAAATAAAATGTTTTATTCTTCCGGAAACAATTACACGATACGGTTTCGTTGAAGTAAACTGAACGGTATCACCCAGATTGTATGCCCAAAGTCCTGCGTTTGTTGAAATAATCATCACATAATTAACACCTATTTCTACTTCTCCAATGGTTAATCGTTTTGGGTTTTCATCAAAAAAAGTTGAAGCCTCAACAAATTCATAAAAAATTCCTGAATTCAAAAGCAAGTAACATTCCCTTTTCCTTTTGACTGTCCTGAAAAGCGAAAAAGCCTTCACTGGCCGGAAACAGCTCGATGCTGTCCACTTTTCTTCCTATTAAATTTTCAAATTTGGCGCGATAGGGTTCAAAATTTACACCGCCGTAAATAAAGAGATTGAAATTTTTAAAAAGCTCGCCAACCTTTTTTCCAGTTCTGTTTTGAAGTTTTTCAAAATACATCTGTACCCAAGAAGGAATACCGCTGATTACGGTCATATTTTCGTCTTTGGTTTCCTCAACAACGGCTTCCACCTTTGTTTCCCAATCTTCAATACAATTTGTTTCCCAACTAGGCAATCGGTTTTTTTGAAGATAGCCGGGAACATAATGCGCAACGATTCCTGAAAGCCTTCCTAGTTTTAATTCCGTTTTTTTCCTGCATTTCTGGACTTCCCTGTAGAAAAATCATTTTTCCATCCACAAAATCTGCATTTCCCGTTTCATGAATGTAACATAAAATAGCATTTCGAGCGGCTTCAATATGGTGTGGCATAGATTCCTTGGTTAATGGAATGTATTTTGCACCTGATGTGGTACCTGAAGTTTTGGCAAAATAAAGTGGTTTTCCGGGCCAAAAAATATTTTCTTCCCCAGAAACCATGCTGTCTACATACGGCTTTAATTCTTCGTAATCTCTTATTGGAACGTGTTTGCAAATTCTTCAAAGGAATTTATACTATCAAAATCGTGATCTTTTCCAAAGGCTGTATTTTTTGCTTCCGCAATCAATTTTTCAAAAACCTTTTGTTGTGTTTCAACTAGGATTTGTAGCCCATTTTTGGATTCGGTTTACAACAATTTTGGCAAATACTTTTGCGCGAAAGGATTTTAAGGACATATGCAATCAATCAAAATCTATAAATTGGTTGGGTCTATCGGATAGCCATCACGCCACAGTTCAAAATGCAAGTGTGGGCCTGTGGTAAGTTCACCTGTATTGCCAACAGTAGCAATTACTTCTCCTGCTTTCACAATTTCGCCCTGTTCTTTGGTAAGCATTGCGTTGTGCTTATATAGCAGAAATCAGATTATTGTTGTGTTTCAGAATTATTACATAGCCTGTCTGGGCTGTCCATTCTGCAAAAATTACCGTACCATCTGCAACCGCCTTTACTGGGGAATCTTTTACTGTCACCACATCTACGGCATAATGTTTTGCTTTTGCATCATAGGTTCCGAAATTGTCCCTTTTACTGGCGCAAAGAAAGCGTATTGCTGCTCTTGCGGGGCAATAAGCGGGTTGTATTTATCTTCTTTTGCAACTTCTTCGCGCAAAAGGGAATCCTTCCGCGAAGTTCTTATAAAACTGAAGGGTCTGTCTTGGCGACTTCAATTATAGAATCTTTGTTAAAATCAACAGTTTTTACATCGCCAGTGAGCACTTTTTTTATTGAGGCAAGGTATTGTTCATTTACATTTAGAATTTTCTGTAGTGAGTCTGTTTCGTAGGCTAAACGCGTGGCTTTCTTTTTTAAAGCTAGTTGATGAATATCCGGGAATATATTCCCGTAAGCGGTGTAAAGGCAATTATAAAAGTAGTTGTCAAAACAAGAAACAAGCGCAAAAAGCGTGCTAAAAACAAATACATTGAGTCTGTTCAGCTTGAATGAAAAGCGTTCTTCAAAGGTTTCTTCATTAAGTATTACCAACCGGTATTTGTGCAAGCAGCTTTTTTTGAATCTTTTGGCTGCCTTTTTCTTTCTTTTTCATATTTGCAATAGCTTTTTACAAATATAAAATAAACTATAGCCACATGCGCTAAAGTTATCCTCAAAACGTTGTATCTAAACATTTCTTGTTACCTTTGCTGTAATTAAATTTTAAAAATTATGAGTGCATTATTTATTCCTTTAGGTGTTGTTGGTCCTTGGCAGATTATATTGATTGTAGTTATTGTTCTGCTATTGTTCGGCGGAAAAAAAATTCCAGAACTTATGCGCGGATTGGGAAGCGGCCTTAAAGAATTTAAGGATGCCTCTAAAGACGATGATTCGATAATAAAACCGCAACAAAATAAAATTGACGATAACTAAATAATTCTTTTAAACCTAAAAAAGACCCTTTAATTAAATGCTGAAAGGGTCTTTTGTTTTATTGAAGATTTTGTAGTAATCTATTCTATTTTGGCTGAATCCAAAATAGACTCCAACTCAAATTGAAGATCCCTTTTCCGACACTGATGGGGCATACGTAAAACCTTCCATATATCAAATATCGATTATTTTTTTCATCCCTAATTGCATAATTTAAAAAGGGCCGCCCATCCATCGTCCTTTACTTCCCATGTTCCTTTGGTTTCGTAAGCAAATTTTCCATCAATTTTGGTTTTGAAAAGATAAGGAGCGTAAGCATCTTCAGTTATAAACTGGCCGTCATCCTCAACCGGCAATAATCTGCTTCCGATGGAATCGCGAATTTTTATAATGTCGCCAACGGCAGTACTATCATTTTTAATCATATTTAATGGAACTTCATATACAAGAATATGTTGGTGGTGCCATCCTTTAAATCTTTTCGGATCCAGAAAAAACTATCGGTAGCTTTTGCTATTCTATATGCGCTGATGGAATTTGTAAACTCACGCCCATTACATTTCGTAAGACTATCCGTTTTCATCAGTGAAATAGCGGTTCTTCGTTGTCTTTCCTTTATTTCGGAAGCGTGAAAAGCTTCAATTATTTTTGGCTGCATTTTTATTGATGAGTTCCACCAGTTTTTCTTCGGAAGTGGCTTTTATAATACGCCCCAGTCTGTGGCTTGGCATATTCGTCTGTGGCTATGGTTGCCTTATCTTCATCGCTTAAGCACAACATATAAGAAAAAGCCGATTGCTACGCGCAAAACCTGTAAATGCCTCTGGCGGCATTTGGTTCATGGAAAATAAAGGCTCGTCTTGCGGAAGACCATCTGTTGGAGCGGCAAAATTATTTCGGATTGCTTCGCCCACAATCCCATTCCACAAATCGTTTGGAGTGATGACTTGAAGGGCATTAATATTTCCTACAGAATTTGGAAGAAGTGATTTGTCTTTTTTCCCTCCTTCATTACAAGAGGTAAATGAATAAAAAACGAAAATAGTACAATGTAAAAAGATCTCATTTAAAGGATGTGTTGTGGGAACTATCCTTTATAAATTTTCAGTTTAGTTCCAGGTTTCAAGTTGTCCCCACTAATATCGTTCCATTTTTTGATATTTTGCACTGAAACACCGGGAAATTTTTGAGAAATACTCCATAATGAATCCCCGTTGCGCACTGTATATGTTTTTTCAGAAGAGTTTGATGTATTGGTTTGCGCGACAGGCTTGTTACTTGCAATGTCTTGAGTACTCTTTTTCGGATAGATTATCAAGTTCTGGCCTACTCTAACCGTATTGCTACGCATACCGTTCCAACTTCTTATTTGACTAACTCCCACGCCATATCTTTCTGCAATTCTACCTAAATAATCTCCTCTTTTTACGCGATAGCGAATTTTTTCCGGTTGCTCAAATAATTCTGGCATTGGTTTTTCAGCTTCTTCCTGCTCTTCTTGGGCAAACGCATAAATAGCATTTTCGTTATTTACAAATGTTCCAACCGAAGTTAGTGGAAGGCGCAACATATAGTTTTCATCCTTAATTACAGGGATAATTCCCAATTTATAGGAAGGGTTTAAAAATTCAAGTTCCTCTTTGTCCACATTGGTAAGTTTTGCAACTTGATCCAGAGTAATTTGTTGTTTCACTTTAATGGTGTCTGTAGCAACATACGGAATTCGGGGTCCTTGTTTCTTAAACCCATGTTCCTCTGCATATTCAAAAATATACATAGTGGCCAAAAATGCAGGAACATATCCAGCTGTTTCACGTGGAAGATAATTTCGAAGATTCCAATAATTGGTTTTTCCGCCAGAACGACGGATCGCTTTGGAAACATTTCCTGGCCCTGAATTATAGGCCGCAAGTGCTAAATCCCAGTCATTAAAACTGTTGTTTAAGACTTTTTAAATATTTACAGGCAGCCTCAGTAGCCATAATTGGGTCAGAACGTTCATCTACGTAGGAGCTTACGTCCAAACCAAACATTTTGCCTGTGGTAAACATAAATTGCCAAAGACCTGTTGCGCCAACCCTTGATTGTGCGCGTGGGTTTAAAGCAGATTCAATTACTGCAAGATATTTTAATTCTAAAGGAAGGTTATTTTTATCGAGCTCCTGCTCAAACATTGGGAAATAATATTCGCTTAAGCCCATCAATCGTTCAAGCGTCCCTCTTCGGTTCTTTAAATATTGTTTGATTACACTTTCTAAAGAAGCGTTGTATTCAACCTTAAAAGGGGTGCGTGCATCAAGTTCCTTAAGTCGTTGTTTTAAAACTTCTGTTGGAAGTTCGTCATAATCAACTGCTTATAATCTTGATTTGCTACACTGCTATATACATCTTCGAAAAGATCAGATTTGTATAACTCCTTTAACCAAAGACTATCCTTTTTTCTGGCAAGAGCCATGTCTTTTAAATCATATATGATAGTGTCTTTAATAGATGTAGCGACAACCGTGGAAGGTAGTTCTTGAGCAATTTTGGAAACTTTAATAGAGTCAACAACTTGAACCTTTTTGGCGGTAATTTTTTTATCGTTTTTTTTACCCTGTTGGGCAAAACCTATACTGAAGACCAACAACAGCATTAGAGGGAGGATTTTGTTTAGTTTCATCAGCTTGTTTATTGCATTTGGGGATTATGGCAAATTCGCCTGATTAATACATTTTTAAAAAAGAGCACAGTTAAATTTCCTAAAACCTGTAACGCATTTTTAAATAAAAAATTTTATCAAAAATAACAATTCCGCGAAAGTACGCAAATTTTTACCTCAAATACTTATGGCACTGCTATTTAACATTATTCCAACAAAGCTTTTATGCCAGGCAAGATCTTTCCCTCCAGCATTTCTAACATTGCACCACCACCTGTGGACACATAACTTACTTTGTTAGTAAGATTAAACTTGTGCACAGCTGCAACGGAATCACCACCACCAACCAATGAAAATGCTCCATTCTGTGTGGCTTTGGCAATATTTTCACCTAAAATTTTTGTTCCTCCAGCAAATTTTTCCATTTCAAAAACGCCAACTGGGCCGTTCCATAAAATGGTTTTGGATTCAGCGATTACATCACCGAAAATTTCGTTTGTTCTTGGTCCTACGTCAAGGCCCATCCAACCGTCGGGTATATTGTTTACTACAGAGAGTTGAGTATCAGCAATTGTTGAAAAACTATCGGCAATTAGGGCATCTACTGGCAAATGGACTATAACGTTTTTCTTTTTTGCTTCTTCCAAAATTTCTAACGCCAGTTCCTGCTTATCATTTTCAACCAGAGAGCTGCCTATTTTTCCGCCTTGTGCCTTTATAAAAGTGAAAGCCATTCCTCCGCCAATAATTAAATGGTCAATCTTGTCGAGAATGTTTTCAATAATGGTAATTTTTGAAGAAACCTTTGCGCCGCCAATGATTGCTGTAACCGGCTTTTCGCTATTTTCTAATACTTTTTTTACATTTTCAATTTCTGAAGCTAGCAACAAACCAAAGCATTTATTTTTTGGGAAAAACTCAGCAATAACTGCTGTGGAAGCGTGTGCACGATGTGCTGTACCGAAAGCGTCATTCACATAAACATCACCAAATTTTGATAGTTTTTCAGCAAAATCACGATCTCCTTTTGTTTCTTCTTCATAATAGCGAAGATTTTCAAGTAAAAGAAGTTCTCCAAAATTTAAATTTGAAACAGCTTCAGTAACCTTTGGGCCAATGCAATCATCTACAAATTTTACCTGCACACCAAGAATATCAGATAATGGCTTGACAATATGTTGCAAAGAAAATTCAGCTTCTTTGTTCTTGGGCCTTCCAAGATGAGACATCAAAACACAACTGCCGCCGTCTTCCAAAATTTTTAATATAGTTGGTTTGGCAGCACGTATTCGCGTATCGTCAGTTACCTTAAAATCAGCATCTAGCGGAACATTGAAATCTACACGGATTAATGCCTTTTTGCCATTAAAATCTATATCGTTAACCGTTTTCATATCAAAATATTATCCTGCAAATATAGTTTTTTTGGATTTTAATAAAGAGATAATTTTATGGACAAAAACCAATAGAGTGATCGCGTTTAATAAAAGTCATTTCAGAGATTTGTTCAAAAAATAACCCGTAAAATTGTTTAGATTTGCGAATGGATTTTTCAGAATTAATCGGGCACCAGCACATAAAATCACATCTTTTAAAAACGATTGAAAACGGCCGTATTCCACACGCACAGCTCTTTTCTGGGGTTAATGGAAGCGGGTTACTGCCCCTAGCAATAGCTTACGCTTCAGAATTATTGTGCAGTAAATATGAAAAAGGAAGTCCTGAATATCTTTCCTGCAAAAATAAAGTCTCAAAATTAATTCACCCCGATTTGCATTTTGTTTACCCAGTAAATACTAGTGATACTGTAAAAAAGAATGCGGTTTCAGATAATTATGCGGAAGGATGGCGCAATTTTATTTTGAACAATCCCTACGCATCCCTTTTTGAATGGCTCCAAAGTATTGGAATTGAAAAAAAACAAGGAAACATCAGCAAATTTGAAGCTGAAAATATATCGAAAAAGCTTTCCCTAAAAGCATATGAAGGAGGGTTTAAAGTGATGATTATTTGGATGGCTGAAAATATGAACAGCGAATGTGCCAATAAAATCCTCAAATTAATTGAAGAGCCTTCAGACAAAACGGTACTTCTTTTATTGACGGAAAAAGAGGAGCAAATAATTACAACTATCCGCTCACGCTGCCAAAAACTGACCATTCCGCTACTTTCTGAAGCTGATATTGCTGAAAGTTTAATTAAACAACGGCAAATAAAGGAATCACTTGCGTTTCAAACCGCTCGAAGATCAAGGGGTGATTATAACAAAGCCCTACAATTACTGGAAGAAACAGGAGAAGACGAAGTTTTTGAAAAATGGTTTATAAGTTGGGTGCGGACAGCCTTTAGAGCTAAGGGAAATAAAGCTGCAATCAACAATTTATTGGATTGGAGTGACGAACTTGCTGGCCAGGGCCGAGAAATCCAAAAGAAATTCCTTTATTATTGTATCGAAGTTTTCAGGCAAGCACTTTTAAAAAACTACAGCGCAGACACCCTTTTGTTTTTTGAAGCAAATGATAAATCTTTTTCATTGCCGAAATTTGCGCCTTTTGTACATCAAAATAATATTTTCGAAATAAACTCTGCTTTAGAAGATGCTTCTTACCACATTGAGCGAAATGGAAATGCAAAAATAATTTTTACGGATCTTTCTATAAAATTAACACGGCTAATTCATAAATCCGAAAAAGCATAATACATTTTTATGGAAATAATTTTAAAATAGATTATATCTATTTTAAAATGGGCATTTCCGGTGCTTTTCACAGATGTTTTTAAAACAACCAACACTAGGCCTCGTTTTAAGCAGAAAAGGCCTAAATAGGGCTAAAAATGTCTTAATTTGCTTTTCTAAGGCAATAAATGTGTGAAGAGTATTCTTTTGTGCGTTTTGCCTTTAAATTTGATAAAAGTCCGATCCAAACCGCTTTTAAGGAAAATTTATTTCCAGTTTTATATTTTTCAGAAAGTAGGCTCACGTAAAAAGAATCAAAAATCATAGGTTCGACTTTTTCAAGTTTAAAATTTTCGGAAAAAAGCTTTTGAATTGATTCTTTTGAAAAATGCCAAAGATGTCGAGGTACATCAAAAGCCGCCCAAAATTTTCCGTAATGTTTCGCATCAAAGCTTTTAAAATTTGGAACAGCAATAATTAACGACCCGTTTGGCTTTACCAGGTTTGATAATTTTATAATCGTTTCTTCCAAGTTTGGTATATGCTCCAAAACATGCCATAGTGTTATAACATCAAACTGCTTTCCTTCAAAATCATTTAAAGAAGATTTTAATTCAATTCCTTTTTCAGAAGCTAATTTTAGGGCATTTTTATTTGGTTCCATTCCTTGAACCTGCCATCCAATTTCTTTTGCAACTTTTAGAAAATCTCCGGTTCCAGCCCCTATATCGAGCAAAGTGCCAATTTCATTATTTTGACTAAAAATTAATTTGGATTTTTTCTGAAGTGACCATTTCTTCACTAATTGGTATACACTGGAAAACAACCCTCGATTTTCATCTGTATGTGAGATATAGTCCTGACTTTCGTAATACTTTGGAAGATCCTCAGTCTTTGGTTGGGGGGAGGTTTTCAGAAAATCTAAAGTTGGATCATAAATTAAATCAAAAGATTCACCGGAAACCAAATAATCCTTTACTGATAAATATTTTTTTTCGTGGTTTTGCAAGAATAAAGCTTTTGTATATTAAAAGAATTTAATTGATTCAGCACTAAGCGCATTTGAAATGTTCCACGTGAAACAATGATGCTAACGCCCCATATAAACTAAGAGAACAGAAACATCATTTGGAGAAACACCACTTATTCGAGAAGCTTGAGAAACTGTAGCCGGTTTAATTTTTGTGAGTTTTTCACGGGCTTCATAAGAGAGTGATTTCAACTTTGAATAATCAAAAGAGGTTGGAATTTTTAACCCTTCTAACCTATTTAATTTATCGGCATTGTTTTTTTCCTTTTCAATATATCCGGAATATTTAACTTGTATTTCGGCCTGTTCAATCATTTCAGTATCCAAATTATTTTCCTCTATATAATTTTTGACTGAAGCTATTCCCTTCATGTCTTCCATGGTTACTTCGGGACGAGAAAAGAATTTAAACATCTTATCACTTTGTCCAACCAAAGCAGTTTCCCTCGCTTCAAAAATAGGATTGATTTCTTCGGGAACAGCACTTGTTTCTTTAAAAAACTGAACAAAAGCTTCCGATTTTTCTTTCTTCTCTTCCATCTTTCGCATACGTTTTTCCCCTGCCAAGCCAATCTCAAATGCTTTTGGCGTTAGCCTAAAATCCGCGTTATCTTGACGCAACAAAGTTCTGTACTCTGCCCGTGACGTAAACATTCTGTATGGCTCCTCGGTTCCTTTTGTGATAAGGTCGTCTATCAAAACCCCAATATAAGCTTCATTTCTTTGAAGTATAAAAGATTCTTTTTCATTAACTTTTAAATGTGCATTAATGCCTGCCATTAATCCTTGCGAGGCTGCCTCCTCATAACCTGTAGTTCCATTTATCTGTCCAGCGAAATACAAACCTGAAACCAATTTTGTTTCAAGAGTATGCTTTAATTGTGTTGGCGGAAAATAATCGTATTCAATAGCATATCCAGGACGGAAAAACTTTACATTTTCAAATCCTGCAACTTGACGCAACGCTTTAAACTGGATATCTTCCGGTAAAGAAGTAGAAAACCCATTTATATAATATTCAACCGTATCCCAACCTTCAGGTTCAACAAAAAGTTGGTGTCTATCTTTATCTGCGAAACGATTGATTTTATCTTCAATTGATGGACAATATCTAGGCCCAAGACTTTGGATTGAACCGTTGAACATTGGAGAACGATCAAAACCTTCACGCAAAATGTTATGCACCTCCAAGCTAGTGTAGCTCATATGGCAAGAACGTTGATGCTTTAATGGAGCAGTTTGATCAGAATAGGAAAATTTCTCTGGAATTTCATCGCCAGGCTGTTCAATCATTTTGGAAAAATCTAAAGAGCGGCCATCTACTCTAGGTGGGGTTCCGGTTTTCATTCTTCCTGATTCAAACCCTAAATCAAGTAAATCTTGAGTGATTCCGGTAGAAGCTTTTTCACCAGCTCGTCCTCCTCCAAATTGTTTTTCCCCTATATGAATTAATCCATTTAAAAAAGTTCCATTAGTAAGAACAACACTCTTTCCCTTTATTTCTAATCCAAGAGATGTTTTAACACCTCGAATTTCGCCATTTTCAACAATAATTCCAGAAATCATTTCTTGATAAAAATCAAGATTTGGTGTTTGTTCAAGCATTAACCTCCAAGTTTCAGCAAAACGCATTCGGTCACTCTGAACCCTAGGGCTCCACATTGCTGGTCCTTTTGATTTGTTGAGCATTTTAAATTGAATTGCCGTCTTGTCGGACACAATCCCACTGTATCCGCCCATTGCATCAATTTCGCGAACAATCTGTCCTTTCGCAATTCCTCCCATAGCAGGATTACAACTCATTTGCGCAATAGTTTGCAGATTCATTGTAACCAACAGGGTTTTTGAACCCATATTGGCAGCGGCAGCTGCAGCTTCAGATCCAGCATGCCCAGCGCCAACAACAATCACATCATACTCGTTTAGAAACATATATTATTTTAATTGTTCCACGTGGAACATTTTATTAATCGATTTTTTAAAAGGGGGTGCAAAATTACAATATTATACTAACATTAAGGCAATTAGCTTTTGGAAAATAAATTACATTTTCGACAACCTCTGAAGAGCATCATCTTCTTTTTTACGCATCAGAATTTCATTGTTCTCGCCTTTGTCTTTATATCCACAGAAATGAAGAATTCCGTGAATCATAACTCGGTGTAATTCATCGTCAAAATTAGTCTTGAAATCATTGGCATTATCTAAAACGCGTTCAACAGAAATATAAATTTCTCCGTTTATTTGCTTTCCGACTTTATAATCAAAACTAATTATATCGGTTAATGTATCATGATTTAAAAATTCTACATTCAATTTATGCAAAAAATCGTCATCACAAAAAATATAAAAAATTTCGCCAAGTTCAAATCCTTCTGATAGCGATAGACTCAGAAATCCATTCTTTTAAATGAGCTTCGTTTTTTAAGCTCAAATTCTATTTCAAAATTAAACTCAATCATTGTTTTCCTTAAAATATTCCTGTACTTTATTTTTGTAATCTTGGCGCAAAGGTAATGCCTCGCGATTTAAAATTTCAGTGGTGTTAAAGTATTTTTTTATCTCTTCGGGTGATAATCGTGTATTATTTTGAAAATCCCTTTTGTTCGTTTGTGACTCTCTTCTACTTTCCTGACCTTGTTCAAGATCTGCCTTGTCTAATTTTAATAACTCATATTTAAGATTGAGCATCTGCTGCAGTGTGTTTTGATTAAATCCCTTATCCAGTAATTGTTGTTCAATACCTTCCATCTTCTTCAATAAATTACCGCCATTTCCTCTTAATCCTTCCTTGCTCAACCTATCCTGAAGTTGATTGCGTAATTCTTGCTGTTGCTTGTATATTTCAAAAATCTCTCCGTTAATGTCCTCGCTATCTCCATTTCCTTGTTTATCGCCACCCTTTTCATTTCCTTTTTGTCCGTCTCTTCCGTTTTCTCCATTCTGGCCATCGCCATCACCGCTCCCTTCGCCTTCACCCTCACCTTTTCCTTCACCCTCGCCTTTTTTACCTTTCTTTCCCTTCTTCATGCCTTCTTTCATTTTCTCACTAGGCTTTCCTGCTTCTGAATAATATCTGGCAGTTGAAATCCACTTCCACTGCCTTGTCCTGGACTTGGCTTTCCCTTCCCAGAACCAGTGCCCATAGCCATGGACATCTGCATTTGCATATTACTTAAAATATCACTCAATAAGACTGCCAAATCATTAGCTCCAGTAATTGTATATTGCTGATTTCCAATGCCTTGCCTGGTTTCATTCTGTGCTAATCGCTCTAATGATTTATCAATGTTATATTGAATTTCTGTAAGTGAAGTATTTATTTGTGAACCGATTAGTGGTTGGCGAAGGGATAAAGCAAAGATGCTATCGTCTATATGCTCAAAATTAGTCTTAAGGGCATTTTGAATATTTAGTTTCTTTCCAAAAATTGGATTGCCGTATTCAATTTTTTTGAAAATTTCCATCAAATCTTCCTGTTGAAACGAAAAAACTACCAGATTGTCCACAATCTGACGAAGCATCTTAACATCCTCTTCTATTGTTTCAGATTGACCAGATTGCATTTGCATCTGTATGCCTTTACTCATCTCTTTCATTTTCTGTCCAGCCTTTTTTTGGTTTTTGCCAGCTTCGCTAGGTTTTTGCTCCTCCAGTTTGTCTGTAGCTTTTTGTTGCTCTTCATCAATTTGTTTTTCTGTTGGCTTATCCTCTGGAATGTCCATAGGTTTTTTTAAACCTTCATTTTCCTTTTGAAGTTCGTCCATCTGCTTCTTGTAATCTTCGAACTTTTCGTTAAGTTCTTCCTGAGCTTCTTTGGTATTTTCATCCTCAGACTTATCAGCAAGTTTCTCTTGTTCTTCCCCTAATTCAAAAAGTTCCTCTGCAAGTTTTTCAGTTTTCTTTTCTACATAATATCTTTTTGTCAACTCGAGCAGCTGTTCAAGATTTTTCTCTTGATTTTTATTTTGCTTTGAAAGCTTTTCAAGTTTTTCAGTCAACTCCTCCTTTTCAATTTTATCCTGCAGTTTTTCAAGTTCGTCCAGCAATTTTTCATTTTCCTTTAAACGTTCTTCGTTTTCGTCCAATCGTTTTTCAAGCTCTTCTTTAAAAGGATCTTTTTCTTTGTTTTCTGGTTGAAAATTTTCCAACTCCTCCTTCATTTCCTTTGAAAAATTCTTCATCATTTCCTCCTGTTTCTGTTGACGTTGAATGTAGTTTTCAAGTTTCTTTTTATCGTTGTAATTAAGTTCGTTTTTTTCTTTTTGGGTTCTAGACAATTCTTCAAGCGTTTGCTTGCGGTCTTTTAATTCTTCCAAAGATTTGTCAAGGCCTTTTATGGCATTTTGTTGGTTTTGAAGTTGCTCATCCTCCAATTCGTCTTTTGTTAATTTTCGGAATGAATAAACCCCAGATTTTGAAGACTTATAATTGTGGATGGCATCGTTATCAAAAACTTCAAAATAATATTCGTACGAAACCCCCTCATCCAATGAAAGATTGCCGGGAAAAGTGTAAGTAAACTGATCAAAGTTGGTCTTATTAAGTGGCAGGGCCTGTATTTTTGCTAGCTTTTCGTCACCTTCGGGAAAATAGACCAATCGAAGCTTAGTAAGCCCGTAATCATCCGAAATTTGACCCAAAAAGAAAAACCGCTGGGTATCTGTGCTGTCTTGTTTTGATTGCACTTCTATTTCTGGAAATTGATCCTTTACAACATTCAAACGTAAAGGCAAGATTTTCATAATCCTTCAATTTTTCGTTGGAAGTGGTAATTGCATACACGAGCTTGTTATAAATTCCTCTTTCAAAATTGAAGCTATCTCCTTTTGAGGTAAAAGAAAATGTTGTATCCACAGTTTTTAAAGAAACCGCGTCCGTATTTTTTGTTGCTAAATTCCATTTCACTCTTGTTCCTTCGGGAATGGTAGCGTTTCCTGTGCTTTTCAATGTTTCATCTCTCTTTCCGGTATAGGAAGGATAGTCCAAAACCATTTCAAAATTGAGCAACGAAGGGGTTTTTAAAACATCCAATGTATATTCACGGGAAGTAACTTTATTAGCTTTTAAGCTAAAATCAATAGATTCCACCGGTTGTTGAAAGGTATATTCAAATAAACCTGGGGCTGTCTGTTGCAAATAGTAAGTTTCGCCGTTATAATTAATGCTGGCATTTTCGGGAATTGCGGTTCCCTCTGGTTCTAATTTTTAAGTTGAAAGGTTTGTTTTCAACTGCGTTCAAATCTTCGTTCGTTACAATAAAGGAGAAGGGAGCGGGAGGTTCAAAAGCCGTGTCATAATGTACTACCCGTTTGTAGCTGCTGGAAAATATATCTATTCCACCCAAAACGCTGAAAAGCAAGAAGACCAAAACCGGAATAGCTGCATATTTCAAATATTTTGCATTCTTCTTAAAGTTTACGGCACTTTTAAAGGGAACTGGTTGCAGCTCGGTAGCTTTTTGGTCAATACTTGCGGCAAGCAATTCACTTTCGCGTTGGTTTTGGTTAAGCTGAATTACGTTTAGTAACTTATCGCTTACCTGCGGAAAATGTTTGCCGATTATTCTTGAGGCTTCTTCGTAATTAATTCCTTTTTGAAGTTTGAAAAGTTTTGCAAGTGGAAAGGCAATGAACCGAACAAATAAACCTACTTCAACAATTACAAATGCCCAAAACAGTATGCGTCTTCCTAGTGGATTGAGCCATAGAAAGTATTCTACGAGCAACGTTATCAACAAATACAGCAGTCCAATGGCGAAAAAAAGGATAGCTCCTTTTATAAGCTCATTGGTGTAGTATTTCTTAATAAACTCCTCCAGTTTTTGCTGGATGATTTTGAAAGTGCTCATAGTTCTTCTTGCCTCTGTTGAAAACTTCTAAAATACAATAATATTTTGTGCTAACCACGCCACAAATATTGCTCCAAAAAAAGAAAAAACAGCACTGGGCAATAACTTTAAAATGCGGTTGCAGAATTGTACCTTTGCCCTTTCATAAAAAGAATGAAGATTATGTCTCAAAAAGTTCGGGTGCGTTTTGCCCCAAGTCCAACAGGGCCTTTACATATTGGTGGTGTTCGCACCGCTTTGTTCAATTATTTATTCGCAAAAAAACACGGTGGTGATTTTCTGTTGCGAATTGAGGATACCGACCAAAATCGCTATGTGGAAGGCGCCGAGGCATATATCATGGAAGCTTTAAATTGGCTTAACATTCCCTACGATGAAGGTCCAGGAAAGGAGGCAGAATGCGGTCCCTATCGTCAAAGCGAACGAAAAGATCTTTATAAGCAATATGCAGATGCACTGATTGAATCGGGAAATGCATATTACGCTTTTGATACCGCTGAAGAACTTGATGCCCACCGAAAAGACCATGAAGAAAAGGGAAAGACGTTTATTTATAACTGGCACAACCGTTTAAAACTGAAAAATTCCTTGACTATTTCTGAAATGGAAACGAAGCAGAAAATAGCCAATGGTCAGGAATATGTAATCCGTTTTAAAACTCCAGTAGATGAAACGCTTCATTTAAATGACATTATCCGTGGCGGAATGCAGGTTGAAACCAACATTCTGGACGACAAAGTTTTGTTTAAAAGCGACGGCATGCCAACCTACCATTTGGCAAATATTGTGGATGACCATTTGATGAAAATTACCCACGTTATTCGGGGGGAAGAATGGTTGCCTTCTTTGGCACTGCACGTTTTGATGTATCGTGCCTTTGGCTGGGATGCGCCACAATTTGCGCATTTGCCACTAATTTTAAAACCAACCGGTAACGGAAAACTAAGCAAGCGCGACGGCGATAAAATGGGCTTTCCAGTATTTCCATTGGAATGGAAAACTTCAGAAGGCGATCTGTTCTCGGGCTATCGCGAAGATGGTTATCTTCCCGATGCTGTTGTAAATATGCTGGCCTTTTTAGGTTGGAACCCAGGAACGGAACAGGAAATTTTCAGTTTAGATGAATTAATTGACGCATTTGAATTGGATCGCGTGCACAAAGCCGGAGCAAAATTCGATCCTGAAAAAACCAAATGGTTTCAACATCAATATCTGCAAGAGGTTGATGATGCAGAACTTGCAGAAGAGTTTAAAAAGTTTTTGGACGTAAAAGAGGTTTCGACTGTGCTTAACCTGACAAAGATTGTTTCGCTTTTAAAAGAACGTGCAACTTTCGTAAGCGACCTTTGGGAGCAGGGAAGTTTCTTTTTTGAAGCACCCAAAACTTATGATGCAAAAGCTGCAGAAAAAGCTTTTAAACCTGAAACTCCCGAGCTTTTACAAAAAGTAGTTTCCATTTTACAAGCTTCTGAAGACTTTTCAGTAGAAAACCTTTCAGAAAAAATAAAAGGGTGGATTACTGAAGAAAATATCGGTTTCGGAAAAGTAATGATGCCATTGCGATTGGCTTTGGTAGGCGAAATGAAAGGTCCTGATGTATTTGATATTCTTTCAATTTTAGGAAAAGAAGAGAGTATTTCCCGTATAAAAAAAGCGATTGATTCAATAGGTTAAAAGTAAATCACAGCCGCCAAAATAATGGTGGAACTATTACCTTTAAAGTCTTCGTTTTCCAGTCCTTTGTCGTTCAGTTTGCCTAACATATTGGTTACGCCATATTGGTATTGCGCATTTATACGAAAATGCTCCAATCCAGCAGTAAGCCCAGCTGCAAGCCGTACGTTGAATCTAGAAATCTCTTGAATGTCTTTAGCTGTAAGTGTATTGTAGCCCGTTAAAACATACCCTTCATATTCGTCTTTGTCCAATTTCATTTTCCCGTTTATATTGAAAACAGGTCCGAACTCAATGCTTAAATGTTTCACAACGATATTATAACTTCCCAAAAAATTGATCTGTGCGCCTTGAATGGTATAGCCAATATTCTGGGTGTCTGTTCCTAAAAGACTGCTTCCTTCCACGCCTACGGACGAACTTTGAAAATTTAATCCATATACCAAATCAAAATCATTTCTGAATGCACCGCGGGTAGTAAATCCAGCTGTAAAGCCTTCTTTTTGTATGGTAACCAAATCATCGGTTTGAATGTCAAAAAATGTTATACCTCCTTGAATTCCCAAAAAATTATAGCCATCATAATTACGTTGAGCGAAGGTTTGCTGAAAAAAGAAAAGGCAAAAAGAAACAAAAATTAATTGTTTAAAATTCATAGCTGGGGATATTTTGAGGGCGTGAAAATAGCTTTTATTTTTTGTATCTTCCACAACGTTTAATAATTAATATTTAAAAATTATGGGTGGATTTATTTTTGTGCCACTACTTATTGTTGGGTTTTTTATTCTATTGGCAGGATTTTTTACCGTAAAGCAACAAACTGCAGCCATAGTGGAACGCTTTGGAAAGTTTCACAGTATAAGACATTCTGGATTACAGTTAAAGATTCCTTTAATAGACCGTATTGCTGGGCGTATTAATTTGAAAATCCAACAATTGGATGTAATTGTTGAAACAAAAACCAAAGATGACGTTTTTGTTCGTCTTAAAATTTCGGTACAGTTTCAGGTATTGGAACAGAAGGTTTACGATGCATTTTACAAGTTGGAAAATCCACACGATCAGATTACTTCGTATGTTTTTGATGTAGTGCGTGCAGAAGTACCTAAAATGAAACTCGATGATGTTTTTGAAAGAAAAGACGACGTAGCAATTGCCGTGAAAGCAGAATTGAATGAGGCGATGAGCACATACGGTTATGATATTATTAAAACCTTAGTTACGGACATTGATCCAGATATACAGGTAAAAGCTGCAATGAACCGAATAAACGCAGCAGAACGTGAAAAAGTAGCTGCCGAGTTTGAAGCAGAAGCAGAAAGAATAAAAATTGTGGCCAAAGCTCGTGCTGAAGCCGAAAGCAAGCGCTTGCAAGGACAAGGTATTGCAGATCAACGAAGAGAAATTGCACGTGGTTTAGAAGAAAGTGTGGATGTTTTGAACAATGTTGGTATAAATTCACAGGAAGCATCTGCGCTAATCGTGGTAACGCAACATTACGATACGCTGCAGTCTATTGGTGAAGCCACCAATACCAACCTCATTCTTTTACCAAACTCGCCGCAAGCTGGTAGCGATATGCTGAACAATATGATTGCTTCCTTTGTGGCCAGCAACCAAATAGGTGAAGAAATGAAAAAGCAAAATATCGAAAAGGGGATTGTACCAAAAAAGAAAACTAAACGCCAAGCTCCTCCAAGAAAAGAAGAGGGTGACGATTTAAATTATTAATAAAATATAAAAAAACAAAGCCCCCTGAATTCAGGGGGCTTTGTTTATAAATTAATAGAAGTTAGTTAAATAAAAGATGCTAATCATCTTCATCATCTTTCGTTTTTACGGTTTTGATACCTATTAATTTATCAACTACTTTTAAAACGAATGCCTTTTTAACAATAGAAGCTACAGTACCTGCTATCAAGTTGATTGGTGAAAACGTTTCTCTGATTGTTTCCTTGCTTTCGTTCAGTCCCATTTTCATCTCCTCAAGATCAATTTGCGATTTTAAGCGTAGATACTTCAAGTCTCTATCAATTTCTTCGAACGTATTGTATCGCTTCATAAATATTATTTTGAAATATTTGCTTCCCGAAGAGATTCATCTTGAAGTGTTTGCTCGTATTCACCTACCTCTTCTTCTAATTTAGTTCTTGGATTTAAATCGTCGTCATCATAGAGTATTCCAGAAAATTTATGGAGCATTTTTCGCTCTATAATCTTTCTTCCAAAGACAAACATAAATATTAAAATAATCCCGTAAAAAGCACCAATCAGCAAAAAGCCAATATAAACATTTTCAAAAAAAGTAGCCAACCAAAAAGCAGCACCAATAGAAAGAAAAAGAAGAACAAATAAAAAGAGGCTTCCGTAAACCAAAAGATTTACTAGAGAAATGGCTCCCTTCATTGTAGATTTAAACAAGCGCAGCCTATAGTACTCGGCCATGCTAAGGGTATAATCTTCTATTCTATCCGTTACCTTGTGCAGGCTGTCCGTTAGGCCTTTAAATGCCATATTATACAGTTACTTTTTTAGCGGTAGCTTTTGCTTTGTCAATTGTGGAATCAATTTGAAGTTTAGCGTTTTGTTTTCTTAAAGCTTCTAATTTATCTTCCATTGCCAATAAAATATCATCAGCTTTATAACTAGCTGAAGATAAAGTATCGTTCAACTTTTGCTCAAAACTATATTTAGCGTTTTGTGCTTTTTCGCTTAACGTATGGCTAGTTTCTTTAATTTGTTTGTTCAATTTTTTCTGAGCTTTCTTAGCTTCTTTGTTAAGCTTATCTCTTGTTTTTGAACCTTTGTCCGGTGCATAAAGTATTCCCAATCCCGCTCCAATTGCGGCTCCGGTTAATAATGCGATAAGTGTTTGACCAGTATTTGATGCCATTGTATCTATTTTTTAGAGTTAATAATATCAAAGGTAGGCAAGACTATTTCGTTTCGTTGTTAACAAGCGGTTAATAGTTAATTTTTAAAGTATAAATTTATCTTAAAAAGAAGATAAATAAGCCAAATTCTATTAAAAAACGAATTATATCTTAGCGATAGTGTTAATTATTCTGATAATTTAGCCCAAGCGTCACGCAATGGAACGGTGCGATTAAAAACAATTTTTTCTGATGTCGAATCTCTATCAACAACAAAATACCCCAAACGCTGAAACTGGAATTTATCTTCTGCTTTTGAATCTTTCACACTTGGTTCGGCATAACCCGTAATTACATGCAAAGAATCTGGATTTATGAGCTCCATAAAATCTTTTTCTTTGTTGGTATCCGGTGAGGCTTCGGTAAAAAGACGATCGTAAAGGCGAACCTCAACAGGAATTGCGTGTGCTGCTGAAACCCAATGCAGTGTCCCTTTTACTTTACGCAACGAAGCTTCGGAACCACTTCCGCTTTTGCTTTCTGGATCGTAGGTGCAATGAATTTCAGTAATATTTCCTTCTGAATCTTTAACCACGCTTTCGCCTTTGATAATGTATGCGTTTTTTAAACGAACTTCTTTTCCAATAGTCAATCGGAAAAACTTACGGTTTGCTTCTTCCAGAAAATCTTCTCTTTCAATCAATAATTCTTTTGAAAATGGCACTTCTCGGCTTCCTGCACTCTCATCTTCCTGATTGTTTTCGGCCTCAAGCATTTCGGTTTTACCTTCGGGATAATTATCTATTATCAATTTTACAGGATCCAAAACCACCATTATTCGTGGTGCAATTTTGTTTAGATCTTCACGAACGTTGAATTCCAAATGAGAAACATCTATCAAATTCTCACGTTTTCCAACACCTATGCTGTCTGCAAAATTTTTGATTGAATCTGGCGTGTAACCTCTTCGGCGTAAACCTGAAATTGTAGGCATTCGAGGGTCGTCCCATCCTGTAACTACACCATTATTTACCAATTGTGCAAGTTTACGCTTGCTAACAACAGTATGGCTTAAGTTTCTACGGGCAAATTCGCGTTGTTTAGGGCGTAATTTTTCTGCATCGTACACTTGGTCCAAAAACCAATCGTAAAGCTCTCTATGGGGTAGGAATTCCAACGTACAGAAAGAATGTGATACTTGTTCTATATAATCGCTTTCGCCGTGTGTCCAATCGTACATCGGGAATATTTTCCAATCAGTTCCAGTGCGGTGGTGGTGTTTGTTGATGGTTCTGTACATAACTGGGTCGCGCATCAACATATTGGGAGATTCCATGTTTATTTTTGCTCGAAGCACATGCTCGCCTTCTTTGGCCTCGCCGTTTTTCATCTTTTCAAGCAAATCCAAGTTTTCTTCAACGGAACGATTCCTGAAAGGACTTGCCTTTCCCGGTGTGTTTGGAGTTCCCTTTTGTTCTGCAATAACTTCGGAAGTTTGTGAATCTACATAAGCTTTTCCATCTTTTATAAGCTGAACAGCCCAATCATACAACTGTTGAAAATAATCAGATGCATACCTTTCCTCTGCCCATTCGTAGCCCAACCATGAAATATCCTTTTTAATCGCGTCCACAAATTCCTGTTCTTCTTTTGCAGGATTTGTATCGTCAAAGCGAAGGTTAACAGGGGCATTATACCGTTCGCCCAAGCCAAAGTTCAAGCATATTGAAGAAGCATGACCAATGTGAAGATACCCATTGGGTTCTGGTGGAAAACGAAAACACAGTTGTTCCTTTTTATACCCGTTTTTTAGATCTTCTTCAATAATATGCTCAATAAAATTCAGCGGAGCGGCTTCGTTTGTCATAGACTTGTTTTTTTAAGAGGTACAAAGGTAACCAATTAACTGAAAAAGAAGTTGGCCAAAAGTAGGTTTCGACTGCGCTCAAACGGACAATCTCCCATATCTTTACCAAAATTATTTATATGGGAACCATTCGTTTAAAAAATATAAAGATTTATGCCTTTCATGGGTGTTTGGTTGAGGAAGGACAAATAGGCTCTGACTATTTGGTGAATCTTTCTGTAAAAGCAGATCTAAAAAAAGCTTCCAATACTGACGAGCTTGCAGATACTGTTGATTATGTGATGCTTCAAAAAATTGTCCGGGAAGAAATGGAAACGCGTGCCAAGCTTTTAGAACACGTAGCAAAGCGCATTATCGACTCCATTTTATTGAAGGTTGAAATGGTAAATGAAGTGAAGGTTACCGTTGCCAAAAGAAATCCGCCCATAGGTGGTGACGTGGCAGAAGTTAGTGTAACTATACAACAGAAAAGGTAATTTGCTTTTTAAGTAGGAATTTTAAGTTTAATTTTTTTACATTTGCAAGCCTAACAAGGCATCGTGGCCGAGTGGCTAGGCTCAGCTCTGCAAAAGCTGCTACAGCGGTTCGAATCCGCTCGATGCCTCAACAAAACCTTCAGTTTAAACTGAGGGTTTTTTATTTATTAGAAATGCAGCGGTTCCCCCGAAGCATCGGGGCGCTCGATGCCTCAACAAAACCTTCAGTTCAAACCTGAGGGTTTTTTATTTATTATAATTCTTTAAATATGAAAAAATTAAAAAACAGATTGATTGCGTTTGGAGCATTATTACTGATTATCTCTTGCAAAACCTATACTATTCCAGTGGAGAGTTTTCGTGAGCAAATGATTAATGAAACTTCAGAAAATATGAAAAAAGTTAAGGTAAACAACCCGCTTTTCTATTCAGATATTAAATATTTTTCCAACAATATTAAGCGAATAATTGTAACAGATCAAGACGGTAAAAGAACATATTTAGACAATTCTCCGTCAATAGAAATGCGGGTGACACATGCAAATGGGAAAAAATATACTTTCTATTTCGATACAGTTGTTTTGGAAAATGATACTTTAAAAGGAGGGCGTGCACATTTGATTAAAGGATTTACACGGGAAATACCATTGGATAGCATTGTAAAAATAGAATTGCAGGATGGAGGTAAAAACTATAATTACAAGGAATAGTTATTTACTAAGTTTATTAATTTTTTATTTATCCGGGAGGGGTTTTAATGAAGCATCTACTGGAGGAATTGGATTTTCGTTTAGTTGTTGTTGACTGGGTATTCTATCCAACCCAGCTTCTACTCCCTTTGGAAAAATACCTTGGATGAGTAGTAAAATTCCAAAGCCCAATATTAAAATACTAACCCATTTTTTTGTTTTAAAAATGAAACGCGGAGTCATTTTGTTTTTTAATCTTTTTGCTAAAAGCATTTTTAAAAGGTCTGTAATAAAGAAGCTAGCAAGTACGGTAGCTATAAAAAGCAATACTCCGTTATGAGTAGTGGTTAAGGCATTAGCCATTATTAATGTTCCTATCCACCCTGCCAAGACACCAAAGTTTACAAAATTCAAAAGAAAGCCTTTTAAAAACAATCCGCCGAGATTTTTCTTCACTTTTACTGCGTAGTGTTCCCGTACTATTTTGAAAATCGATTTATTGGTTCTTATGTATGATATGATGCCGTAAGCAATAAGGATAGCACCTCCGAAGATGAGTAGACCAGGGTCGTGTTTTACCTTTTCAAGAATTCTACTAGTGCTAAAAAAAGCAATCAATATAAAGATAAGATCTGCAAAGAGCGCTCCGAGATCAAAAAAAATTGCGGCTTTAATTCCTTTGGTAATAGCAGTTTCAATCAAAGTAAAAAATACTGGACCGACTGCAAATGCCAATAAAAATCCGTAGAATGCCGCGTAGAGTAAACCGTCAAACATAGAAGGTAAAAATACAAATTACTTTTACCCAATTACGGTAAAATTTTAATTTTTACTTTCTATTATTTTAATATTTCCGCCTGCAAATTTCTTTTTCTTGACATCCTTTGGGTTGCCGTGAACAGTAATATTGCCACCTGCGGTAACTTTAGCCTCAACTTTTTCTGTAGTATAAATAATGGCAGAACCTCCTGCAGTTACCGTAATATAAGTTTCAGAGGTTATTAAATCCTTTGCTTCATAGGAACCGCCGGAATTGATTTTTACATCTTGTTTTGTTGCTGTCCCTTTTGTTTTTATAACGCTACCGGAAACCGATTTAACATCAAGATTTTCAGCAGCTATCAAAACATTGATTTTTCCACCTTCTTGTGCTTTAAGTTCCAATGTAGGTTCTTTTATTTCTACTTCAGAATATATTTCAGAACCTTCGTTTGCATCAATAATTGAAATGTTTTTAAAATAAACAGTTACTGTAGTGGCATCCCCATCAAAACGTTCTTCCAGTTCCATGCGTATTTTTAAAACGCCGTTGTCGTTGATTGTTTTTACAAATTCCGTATTCTCACCAGCCACAACAACACTATTCTCACCAGATGGAACTAGTTTTACGGTGATAAGGTCATATACTTTTAGTTCGCTAAAATCGCCAACTTCTGTACTTCCCTGAGAAAATGAAAAGGCAGACATAGAAATAATTGCTATAAAAATCAGTTTTTTCATCTTTATGAATTTAGTTTTTATACTCTTTTTCGTGTCCTAGCATTGTAAAATCCAAGTGTTTTTTAACCAAATCAGCATTCTTCACTTTTACATATACCTCATCACCAAGTCTGTAAACATTTTTAGTTCGCTGACCGATTACTGCAAATTCTTCTCTATCAAATTCGTAACGGTCATCGTTTAAATCTTGCAAACGAACCATCCCTTCGCATTTATTAGACATAATTTCTACATAGATTCCCCATTCGGTAACACCGGAAATTACTCCTAAAAAGTCTTGATCTTGATGATCCTGCATATACTTAACTTGCATGTACTTGATGCTATCACGCTCGGCATTTGTAGCAAGATTTTCCATGTCGCTACTATGTCCGCATTTTTCTTCGTACTCTTCTTCTTTAGCGGATTTTCCACCATCTAAATAATGCTGAAGAAGTCGGTGTACCATCACATCCGGATAACGACGAATGGGCGAAGTAAAATGGGTGTAATAATCAAATGCCAAACCGTAATGACCTATATTGTGGGTAGTGTACATCGCTTTACTCATCGTTCGTATGGCAAGTGTATCTATCAAATTTTGTTCTTTCTTGCCATGAACATCCTTTAAAAGCTTGTTCATTGAAGTTGCAGTGGTATGACGGTCTTTGGTGTTCAGTTTATAACCAAAACGTTTAATTATATTTTCTAAGGCTGCAATCTTTTCATCATCCGGTTCATCGTGAACACGGTAAACAAAAGTCTTTTCTGGTTTTTGTTTACCTATAAATTCAGCAACACTTCTGTTCGCTAAAAGCATAAATTCCTCAATCAGTTTGTTGGCATCTTTACTTTCTTTGAAATAGACACCTTCTGGATTGCTTTTTTCATCCAAAATGAATTTTACTTCCACTTTATCGAAAGAAATTGCGCCAGCACGCATCCGTTTAGTTCTAAGTATTTTAGCTAAACGATCCATTTCCAGAATGGCTGCTGCTATTTCAGGTTTAACAGTGTATTCTTTATCTGTAATTGAAATGTTTGAAGGAATTGTGTGTGTTTCTTCGGAAGGATTTTCAATAACATGCTGCGCTTCTTCATAAGCAAAACGCGCATCACTATACGTTACAGTTCTTCCAAACCATTGCTTTACTACTTCTGCTTTTTGATTTATTTCAAACACTGCAGAAAAGGTATATTTTTCTTCGTTGGGACGAAGCGAACAAGCATTATTTGAAAGAATCTCGGGAAGCATTGGCACTACTCTATCTACCAAATAGACCGAAGTTGCGCGTTCATAAGCTTCATCGTCCAACTCATTTCCTGGAGTGAGGTAATGTGAAACGTCTGCAATATGGATTCCTATTTCGAAGTTTCCGTTCTCCATCTTTTCAAAGGAAAGTGCATCATCAAAATCCTTCGCATCTTTTGGATCTATCGTGAACGTTAAAACATCGCGCATATCACGACGTTTTTTTATTTCTGAAGCTTGTATTGAAGTGTCAATATTATTGGCATAATCTTCTACTTCCTTTGGGAATTCATATGGAAGACCGTATTGCGCAAGAATAGAATGGATTTCAGTATTGTGTTCACCTGGCATTCCAAGCACTTTTATAACACTTCCAAAAGGAGAATCTGCTTTTTCAGGCCAATCTTCCATTGCTACCAGTACTTTTTCACCATTTTTAGCACCGTTTATTTTATTCTTCGGAACAAAAATATCGGTGTACATTTTATAATCAGTAACATCAACAAAGGCAAAATTTTCCTGCACTTGAATGGTACCTACAAATTCAGTTCGCTTTCGCTCAATAATTTTTGTGATTTCACCTTCGGTCTTACCACCTTTTTTGCGTTTAAAAACATAAACTTCAACAATATCGCCATTCAAGGCTTTGTTTAAGTTTTTATTGCTTACATAAATATCATCCTCTAAATCCTCGACGATAATATAACCTTGGCCACGGCCAGCAATGTCAACCCTTCCTGTGTAGTAATTTTGAGAAGGGGTAAGTATATATTTGCCCCGTTCAATTTCTTGAATGGTGCCTTTACCTTGCAGATCCTTTAGTTTTTTAACTATTTGGTTTCTGCTACTGGGATCGTCAAGTTGAAGTTTTGCGGCAATCTGTTTATAATTAAATGCTTGTGAATGATCCTTCCGAAGAATGTTCAATATAGTTTGGGAAAGATTTTCAATTTTATTGTTTTTCTTTTTTCTTTTTTGTTTTGGCATAGTTTGTTTTGTAATAAACGTAAAAGTACTACTTCTCAAGGAATGACGTGTTTACATTAGGAAAGATTTAGTACCTTAGTAAGGGTCTCTGATATCCATAAAAATCTAAAATGAAGCACTTTAAAACTATCGCAATATTTTCTTATCCTGCAGAGTATGCCGTACTTCAGCTTTTGTTTGACCAAGAGGAAATTCGATACTTTTTTCAGAATGAAACAATGATCAGTGTTTTTCCTTTTTATTCTAACGCTATAGGCGGAATTAGATTACAAGTGCATATTGAAGACATAGCGCAGGCAGAGGAGATTATAAGGAATCTGGATCACCCTTCCAATCTTAAAATAGTTTAAAAAATTGAACCAACTCAAAATTTTATTTACATTTAATATTTTCAGGAAGTCTTGGGTCGTGTTTCTAATTTCTAAAAATCGTATTTCCTTTTTTTTTATTGTTATCAACATATATTTATACATCATTTCTTTTTTTAAAATTATTAAAATAAAAAATGGTGATGATGATAGGGTGTTAATATGTACAATAACTTTTTAAAAATTTGTTTTGAAATAAATTTATCGCCTTTTAATAATAGGTTATTAACATATAATTAAGATTTAAACGTCTTGAAAATAATGAAATAGCATGAGTAATGAACAACTGTGAACAAGATGTTTTCACAGCTTATAACTAACAAGTTTTTAAAATATTTTTGTTTGAAAGGGAAGAAATTGTGCTCACAAATAGCAAGTAAAAAATGACTTAAATTTTTGGTGCTTTGAAATTATAAAACCTATTGTAAATAATCTTTACACTTGCAATTTTAGTTGTCGTAATTCCGCAAACAAATATCAACAATGTTGTTAACCAAATAATGAAGTGTTCGTTAAGAAATCGTTATCATTTGATTTTCAATTGGTATTGGACACAAACGTTGGTATAATTAAAATTCTAATTCTACTTAAATAAAAAACGATGTTTTATATTTGAAAAAAATTACAGTTATGAAAATTTCCATCGGAAACGATCACGCAGGTACAGAGTATAAGTTTGAAATCATTTCTTTTTTAGAAAAGGAAGGTCACACAGTTATTAACCATGGAACCGATACTGAAACAAGTGTAGATTATCCAGATTTTGTACATCCCGTTGCAAACGATGTTGGAAACGGAAAAGTAGATTTTGGAATTATAATTTGCGGTAGTGGAAATGGCGCTAATATGACCGCCAACAAACATCAAAAAGTACGTTCTGCGCTTTGCTGGACTAAAGAAATTACCGAACTGGCCCGTCAACACAATGACGCTAATATTTTAAGTATTCCCGCACGTTTTACAAGCAAACTTCAAGCTGTTGAAATGGTAAAAACTTTTCTAAATACCAAATTTGAAGGTGGTCGCCACCAAAACCGCGTTGAAAAAATAGCGTGTTCATAATTTTATACAATGCCCCATAACCACACACATTCCCATGACGCATTCACACCCTGATTTGAAAGGAAGGAAACTTTTGTTTTCCATTCTTTTGAATATTGTTATTACGGTTGCTCAAGTAATCGGCGGATTGATTTCAGGGAGTTTGTCTTTGCTCTCGGATGCGCTTCACAATTTTAGTGATGTTCTTTCTTTGATAGTAAGTTATATAGCCGATAGATATTCAAAAAAAGATGCTTCGGTAACAAAAACCTTTGGTTATAAACGAGCCGAAATTATTGCCGCTTTTGTTAATTCCGCAACTTTGATTGTTGTTGCTATCTATTTAATTTACGAAGCCATTGTTAGATTTACAGATCCTCACGTCATTGAAAGCGGTTTGGTTATTTGGCTGGCAATACTCGGAATTGTTTTTAACGGCTTTAGCGTGCTATTGCTTTTTAAAGACTCAAAAAGCAATATGAATATGCGTTCAGCATACCTTCATTTGTTTACTGATATGGCTGCATCGGTAGCTGTTTTAATTGGTGGTCTTTTGATGAAATATTATGAATGGTTTTGGGTGGATAGCGCCTTGACGGTTTTAATAGCGCTTTATTTATTGTTTATGGGCTATGATTTGTTGAAACGCTCTTTTAAAGTTTTAATGCTTTTTACGCCAGATGATATTAATTTGGAAATTATTCATGATACGGTATGTACCATTCAAGGAATAAAAAATATTCACCATATACATATTTGGCAACTTAATGAACAAGAAACACATTTAGAAGCGCATATAGATTTTTATGAAAATGTTACGTTAACCCAATTTGATTTAATTCTTACAAAAGTTGAAGAAAAACTATTTCACGAGTTTGGAATAAACCACGTAACTATCCAGCCAGAACATCAAAAAGATGACCCAAAAGATATAATTGTTCAAGATTGATTTTATTTAAAAAGCTATGGAAATTGAAGTAAAGAATTTTGAGGAATTAAACACAAAGGAACTATACGACGTTTTGCAGTTGCGAAGCGAGGTTTTTGTCGTGGAGCAGGATTGCGTCTATCAAGATATTGACGGAAAGGATGAGCGTGCACTTCATGTGTTGGGAATGGAAGATGGAAAGCTCGTTGCTTATGCACGTTGTTTTCAGCCAGGGGATTATTTTGATGAAGCAGCAATAGGAAGAATTTTAGTGCGCGATAACTACCGAAAACTTGGCTACGGGCATGAAATTACCAAAGCATCCATAAAAGCGATTAAAACAAAATATAAAGCCGATACAATAAAAATATCGGCTCAAACTTATTTAGTTATTTTTTATGAAAGCCATGGGTTCAAAACCACTGGCGATCGTTATTTGGAAGATGGTATTCCACACATTGCGATGGTTAGAGCTTAATAAGGTTCTTTTCCAAATTAAGGTCTTTCAGCATTTCATCCGTAAATTTATAATGTCCACGGCGTGTAATGATTTTAAATCGTTGGTTTCGCATACGCGTTAACGTATCCAAAAACTGCCACTTAGATTTTAATAATCGCGGTTTTTCGGATTTTAAACTAATTTCAAAATAATGCTTTATTCCAGCTCTGTCCGCTACAATATCTGGAGTGATAACTACATCGCTATCTTTTTTGTGATAGGATTTTGGAGTTTCATAACCTTCCACATCAGCCTGAATGTGTTCAAAACCCCGGTTCTTTAAATAGGCCACAGATTCCTTTAGAATCTCCATGTTTTCGTCTCTATCTATTTTTATCATAATCACCAAGATACGATAATATTGATAAACAGGCGGTTAAGGTTTTGTTAACTGTCAAATTTCTTCTTGTAACGAACTGTTTTATTGAAAGGTAGGTGCAGTTGGTTCAAAATATTTTCATCATTAATATGATTGGCAATGTCTAAACCATATTTTATTTTTGAAATATCTGCATACACAAACGTCCCAAACAAATGGTCCCAAATGGAAAGCATATTTCCGAAATTACTGTCCGTCCACGGCATTTGATAATGGTGGTGAAATTTGTGCATATTCGGAGTTACAATTACGAAGCTAAGCGCTTTGTCCAATTGCTTTGGAAGGGAAATATTGGCGTGGGTAAAATAAGTAAAAAGCACGCTCAAAATTCTGTAAAAAAGATAGAAAGCAATTGGCATACCCATAATTACTACTGCAATTAAAGCGAAGGTTTCCCTAATGATAAAATCGAAAGGATGGTGACGGGTTCCTGTGGTTACATCCACATGTTTATCGGAATGGTGTACAGTGTGTAGCCGCCACATCCAGTGTACTTTGTGAAGCAAATAATGCACAAAATACTGCGCAATTAAATCCAAAATCATGATTGAAAGCAGCAATTCCAACCAAACCGGAGCATTAAAAAGATGAAGCAACCCGAAGTTTGAATTGTTTAACCACAGAAATATTCCAACGGTTGCAATTCCAAAAACCACGTTTATCAACATCACAAAAGCCAGTAAAATTAAATTGGTTTTTGCGTGGCGCCATTTGTTGTATTTGGTAAAAGCGAGTTTGTAATATCCTTCAAGAATCCAGAAAAGGGAAAGCACAAAGAAAATCCAACCGGCTTTCATCCAAACGGGCATTGTTTCGAAGAAGGTTAGGAAGGAGTTCATTTTTTTATTTTGAAAATTACTTTAAAATCTTCCTATACCTTCCTTCATCATTCAATACAGCAACCGCCTCCAAAATTTCAGGATTGTGCTCTATTTGATAATTGTATAATCCTTCACGATAAAAATAACGCTTCAAAATTTCGTCGGTCAGTAACGATTCTATTTCTACTTTTTTCTCCACAATGGCTTTGTCTTTTGCTGCGTCTATAGCTGTCATAAGCTGGGCGTAACCCGCAGTAATATCTTTGTTTAAATCATCGTCTTCAGACATTTTTAAACCTTCGGCAAATTTCTTTTCAGTTTCGGTTTCGTATTCAAAATTATTGTCTTTTAAAAACTTCTGAAAATCCTGAAAATCGGCCTCTCCGAATTTAAAATTTTTCGAATCCGTCATTTGGTGGCTGTAATAATACTTCGTAGCGTAATCAAAAATGGCGTTGTCCTTAAGCAAAGCCGTTGTAATTGGGCTATAAACGGCAGATTTTAATTCCACATCCGGAAGGATTCCGCCACCGTCATAAACCGTTCTGCCGCCTTTAGTTTTAAAGGCGTTGTATTCCTTGGCGTCTTTGCGAACGGGATCACCATTTTCGTCACGGTGCCAATAATCCAAAGCTTGGATGCAACGGCCACTGGGTGTGTAATAGCGAGAAATAGTAACTTTTAACTGTGTTCCATATGTTAACTTTTTTGGACGCTGCACAAGCCCTTTTCCGAAACTGCGCGCGCCAACAATTACGGCACGATCCAAATCCTGCAAACCACCGGAAACAATTTCGCTGGCAGAAGCGCTTCTGCCGTTTACCAAAACTACCAATGGAATTTCCTTGTCCACAGGATCGAATTTGGTTTTATAGGTTTGGTTGTACTTTTCAATTACCGATTTTGTGGTCGTTATCACTTCGCCTTTATCTACAAAAAGGTTTACAACATTAATGGCTTCATTCAAAAGCCCGCCAGGGTTTCCGCGTAAATCCAGGATGATTTTCTTTGCCCCCTGCGATTTCAAATCTACCAAAGCAGCTTTCGTTTCAACAGTTGTTCTGCCGTTGAATTGGCTCAAAACAATGTAACCAATATCACTATTTATCAATTTATAAAATGGAACGGCCTTAATTTCCACAGCATCTCTTGTAATGGTTGCAGTAGCAGTTTTTCCTTGTCTTTTATAGGTTATGTTAACTTTTGAACCTGGTGCGCCCTTCAATAATTCACCTGCATCGTCTTCCAAATCTGCGATGGTAACGTCTCCAATTTTGATTATTTCGTCACCAGCTTTCAATCCAGCTTTATCTGCCGGATAACCTTTATATGGCTCAACGATAATAATTTTGTCTTTTTTGCTTTGGGCAGAAGCACCAATGCCGGTGTAAATACCGGAATTGTTGATTTTAGCGTCTTCCACTTGTTGTTCGTTCCAATAAACAGTGTATGGATCCAAATCTTCCAACATGCCTTTTATGGCTTTGTCCATGAGTGTTGCAGGCGTTACTTCATCCACATAATTCATATTCAATTCCTTGAAAAGTGTGGTGAATATTTCAATCTGTTTTGCAATTTCGAAGAAATCACTTTTGAAACTTACGGTTGTAAAAAATATGCCAATGGCGATGATGGGAATTAGAATTCTCTTTTTCATTTTCTGAAATTTTAATGCTTTTTCTTTCTATTCTTCAGAAATATACGAAGAACAACAACTATAATTAATGCGATGAGGAATAATGGCCAAAGGTATAAAACACCTAAGAAAAATACTGAAATCCCGTTCCAGCCACCTTGAAAGGCGTTTTTCATTTTTTGTCCGTAGGATTGGGTAATTCCTGTTTCTGCGGTGGTTTTATAAAATTCAATGTTTACCGTGCTCATTGAAACCTGGTTTTGAAGATACTGCAATCGACCTTGTTTCGCCTCAATTTCTTCGCGAATGTTTGAAAGTTCACTTTCAATTTCCAGCATTTCCTTTATGTTGTTTGCTTTTTTCAGCAATTCGAGATAGCGCTCTTCCAAAATGCGCTTTGCTTTTAAACGGGCTTCCAAATCCACAAATTCTTCGGAAACATCTTGTCTCGAAATATCGCGTTGGTCAAAATAATCAACCCCTTCGGAAATACCGTCAATAAAAGGCTGAAAATTTTCAGTTGGAATGCGAACGGTTAAATTTTTATAAATACGGTTGTAGTCTTTTCCACTATTGTCGCTCTGCACCAATCCTTTGTATTGTGATGCAAGCTGAAGAATTTTTTTGTGGGTTGCTTCCACGTTTTTGGTTTCAAATGCCAAACGGGCGGTTTTGATTATTTTCTGCTCCTCTTGCAATTGTGGTTCTGAAAATTGCTCTATTTTCAAAGGATCTTCAGGAACAGATATACTTGCCATTGAAGAATCTGCATCGTAATTTTTATCGGAATTTCCGTTAGAACATCCCAAAACGAACACTAAAAGTAAAGCGCTAACTATTTTCATCCTTTAATTTTTTAAGCAGAACAACCATTGCCTTTTCCAGCCCGGCGTACTGCGGTTTGACTTTTCCTAAAAAAAGAAAGAGCATCACAAATTTCTTGCCGTGAATTTCGTCAAGCAGTTGTTTGTTAAGCCGATAGGCTTCGCGAAGTTGCCTTTTTATAAGGTTTCTATCCACAGCAGATTTAAAATTTCGCTTGGGAACAGCAAAAGCAGCAAGGTTGGTTTCAATGTTTTCCTGGGGAAGAAAAAAAACTTTTATTGGAAATTTAGAATAGGTTTTCCCTTCCAAAAACAAATTTTCAATTGTTTTGGTGCTTTTTAGCTTTTCGGATTTCGGGAAACTTTGGTTCACCTTGTAAATATATAAAAAGACCCCGCAGTATTGAATACTTGCGAGGTCTCTTTGAAAAAGGAAAGATTATTTTGTTCCGTAGGTATTGTTTTCAAGATTGAGATCAGCCATACGCTGAGTTGCATCAATGATCATATTTTTTACTTTTTTTCCATTTTTTATTTCGAAAGTATACGTTGGATACGCCCAAGCCCAATCTTCCAAAACAGTTCGTTTTAGCTCTGTAAACGGATTCGGTTTTTCGCCCCACATCATTCGCAACGGAATGTAAAAAAGTTCCTGTGAACCATCTTCATAGGTTACGTAAAGATCTATGGGCATTGGCATCAAACCAATTCTTTCTAAAGTTACATTAGTTTTTTCGCCATCTATTTCAACTGCTTTAATTCCATAGTCAATGGTATTTGTGGTCTGCGTCCAATCCGTCAAATACCAATCAAGTTGAAAACCGGAAACCTTTTCCGCAGTGCGGATAAAATCGTTAGGCGTAGGATGTTTAAACTTGAAATTGGAATAATACCTTTTCAGTGTTTTTGCAAGATTTTCCGGACCAATAACATATGCCAGCTGTGATAAAAATACAGATCCTTTGCTGTAAGCATTTACCCCGTATGCACGGTTGGTTGCATAACGGTCAGCGTGCGTAGTTTGCGGTTGTTCTTGACCGCTGGCTGCCATCAATATATAACCTCGATAGGAACCAATATGCGGATTTGTTTTTTTCTGGTCCATCACAAAATTCATTGCTTCACTGGAAATATAGGAAGTAAAACCTTCGTCCATCCATTCGTGCTTGCTTTCGTTGGTAGCTAAAACAAACTGAAACCACGAATGCGCTAATTCATGCGCAGTAACACCCACCAAACTTCCAAAATTTCGATCACCAGTAATCATAGTGCACATTGCATACTCCATTCCTCCGTCCCCGCCTTGGATTACTGAGTATTGTTCGTACGGATATTGCCCCACATTTTCGTTATAAAACTCCATCAATTCAGCAGTTTTTGGCTGGAGATTTTTCCAGTTTTCAGCAATTTCGGGATCATTTTTATAGAAAAAATGAAGCGTAACCCCATTGGGTCCTGGATAGGTATCGTGTATGTAATTATCGTCTGCGGCCCAAGCAAAATCGTGAACATCTGGCGCCAAAAAGTGCCAAGTGTACTTTCCTTTTACTGGGTGCATTGGCTTTTGACCGGGAACAGTGTACCCGTGACCCACTTCTGCAGGATTTTGAAGATAGCCGGTACCGCCGATTGTATAATTTTCATCAATTGTTATTGTAACATCAAAATCGCCCCAAACTCCGTGAAACTCTCGGGCAATGTATGGATCGGCATGCCAACCTTCAAAGTCGTATTCAGCAAGTTTTGGGTACCATTGAGTCATTGTAAGAGCAACGCCGTCCTCATTGTTTCTTCCGGAACGACGGATTTGCAATGGAACTTGTGCATCCCAATTCATCTTAAAAACGGTACTCTCACCAGGAAGAATTAGCTTGTTCAAAATTACTTCCATTACCGTCCCTTTAATTACATAATTTGCCGCAACATTATCTTGGGTGAAAAAAGTGGGCTTGATATAACCAATTTCCGAAGGGGAAAGCTTGGAAATTCTATCCATAACTCGACTGTCGGGATCTGCAATAGTTTGTGAACGCACATCCATTTCGCTGCCAGGTTGAAAAGCATTGAAATAAAGATGATAGAAAACCTTTTTTAAAGTATCGGGAGAATTGTTTGTGTATTTCAACTCCTGTGTGCCTTTATATTGAAAGGTTTTTACGTCCATTTGAACGTTCATTTTATAATCAACTTCCTGTTGCCAATAACTGTTGTTGTTTTGTGAAAAAGCCGAAAAGAATATTGTTGTTAAAAAGAACCCGTTTAAAATATGCTTCATAACCGGGATAATTTATCAGCCATTATCAGGGCATTATACAAATTAACCATTTTACCAGATTTCGAAATGTTTGCAAAAGATTCTGTATTTGAAGTATCACCGCCCAAAACTACTTGCGTATTTGTTGTAAGTCCGCTATCCATAATAATTTGTTTTACTTGTTTTGCAGAAAGGTTTGGATAATAGGAACGTATCATTGCTGCTACACCAGCAACTTCTGGAGCTGCCATTGAGGTTCCTTGTAAATATTCATAGGTATTTAGTGGTGTGGTTGACCAAATTTTTACACCGGGTGCAAAAACGTCAACATTTGTTTTTCCGTAGTTAGAAAAATCTGCAACCAACTCGCTTCCATATTTATCATTCAGGGCTCCAACGGTTAAAAAGGAATTGGCCATTTCAGAGCCGTTGTCAATTTGGTCATTTGGGTAAACATTTACAGTGTCCAAATCCAAGCCATCGTTTCCAGCAGCATTTACGATTAAAACATCTTTTGAGGCAGCATATTTAATTGCTTCATAAACCCAATCTGCATGTGGTGAGTAGTATTTTCCGAAACTTGTATTTAAAACTTTTGCTCCGTTGTCCACGGCATAACGAATGCCCAAAGCGACGTCTTTATCATATTCATCTCCATTTGAAACGGCGCGCACCACTAAAATTTTAACGTTATTTGCCACACCATCCATCCCGATTCCATTTTCGCGTTGTGCTGCTATTATTCCAGCAACGTGCGTTCCATGTTTCACATCTTCTTTTTTAGGGTCTGGACCTGCAACATTGTTATCCCCATAAATATTGTCGGTTATATCATCGGGATTATCACCTAAAACACCACGAAAATCTTTGGTCATATTGAAGTTGCTGTCTAATCTTTGGTTGAAGTATTTAACACCATCCTCAAGTTCATTAATAACTTCTGGTACCGTATCGGCATAATTCAACATCTGGCTTAGCATTGCAATTTGTTGTTGTTCTGGCGCTGAAGGATTTTTTATTGCGGCAAGATCTTCTTTAGTATAATCTGCTTTCCCAAGTTTTTTAGCCATTGCCTCATGCGTTGGCTTTAATTGTGAAAGAATCTGATTATACCGTACTTTATTTGCTATTATTTCTGAAGATTCTTTTTCATAATCTGCCATTGCTTTTTTGTAAAGCGCAAATTCTTTTCTGTCTGCCGCGCTAATGGAAGATTCACTTTTCCCTTCATATTTTGGCTTCAATTTCCGAATAATGCGAACGTATTCCATGTTTTCATCAACAATATCGCCAAGGAAATTCCATCCGTGAACATCATCTATAAAACCATTTTTGTCATCATCTACTCCGTTTCCGGCAATTTCGCCTGGATTGGTCCAAATTACGTTTTTAAGGTCTTCGTGGCCAATATCTACGCCACTGTCAATAACACCAACAATTACCGTTTCGCCTTTCCGGTTTTTGATGATTTCGTTATAAGCTTTATCCACGCTCATTCCCGGGACTGTATCCTTTACCAAATCCATAGCCGGCCAGTGCTTCAGTTGCGCATCAGCAAGTGGTATATTTTTTAAGGGGTTAGTATCAATACTCTGGATTGGGGTGGCAACAATTGCAGCACCGCTGCCGCAGCTTACCATAACAGTTGACATTGCAACTGTAAAAAGGGTGATCTTAAAAAGTTTCATCTGTATATAATATTTGTTTTATTGGAAGACGTAATACCCGTATTACTTATCTTCGTTTTTGTTATGAAATAAAGCATTAATTAAAAAATTCATTGAGCGATAAGGTTTCATTCAGTCTGACACCTTTATCAGTATTTTGCACAGTTATTATAGGGTTGTGAGCATCGTGCTCTAAGAAAAGATAAAAATTATTGTCTGCAGCTTTGTTCAAGAATTTTTCTTTTTCTGGAAGTGTTAACAAAGGGCGTGTGTCATAACCCATCACAAAAGGAATTGGTAAATGGCCTGCAGTTGGTAGCAAATCTGCCATAAAAACCAGCGTCTTTCCTTTGTAATTTATATGTGGAATCATTTGCTTATCGGTATGTCCATCCACATAAAGAATTCCGAAGTCAAGTTCATTTGCTTCCGAAAAATCTGAATTGGGTTTTGAAACAAACTTAAGCTGCCCGCTTTCCTGCATCGGTAAAATATTTTCCTTTAAAAAGGAGGCCTGTTCTCTTCGGTTGGGTTCCGTAGCCCACTGCCAGTGCTCCTTGTTGCTCCAGAAAGTTGCATTTTTGAAAGCTGGTTCATAACCTGTTCGGTCTTTGTTCCACTGAACGCTTCCGCCACAATGATCAAAGTGCAGGTGCGTCATAAAAACGTCGGTGATATCATCTCTGTGAAAACCGTATTTTTTTAAAGAATCGTCAATATTGTAATTACCCCACCTATAGTAATAACCAAAGAATTTTTCACTCTGTTTCTTGCCCATTCCGGTATCGATAAGCGTAAGCCGGTTGCCATTTTGAATAAGGAGACAGCGCGCGGCAATATCTATCATGTTATTTTCGTCAGCGGGATTGGTTTTGGTCCAAAGAGTTTTTGGCACAACGCCAAACATAGCACCGCCATCAAGTTTAAAATTGCCAGCTTCAATAGGGAATAATTGCATATTATGAGGAATTGAGTCGCAAATTAATAAAAGCGTTACACTCCAATGGGCGCTGAGTAAATTAATTATGCTATTTTTAACAAAATGTTAATGTTTCGGGAGAATCAAATATGTTTAATTTAGCCGAAAACCTAACCAAATGGTAGAACTTGCAGGAATTATAATTTTAGGAATCTTAGCGCAATGGGTTGCGTGGAAGTTTAAAATTCCAGCTATTCTCCCTTTAATTTTGATTGGTCTTTTGGTGGGCCCACTTTCCACTTTTATGTCTGAAGATGGAAACCAATGGCTTCAACCTATTTGGAACGGAGAAAAAGGACTTTTCCCAGGTCAAAATCTCTTCTATTTTGTATCGTTGGCTGTGGGAATCATCCTTTTTGAAGGTGGACTTACTTTAAAACGCGGTGAAATATCAAAAGTGGGCCCTGTAATCGGGAAGCTTATAAGCATTGGGGCTGCTATTACATTTGTTGGTGCGGGTATAGCTGCACATTACGTTTTTGGCCTCAGCTGGCGGATATCATTCCTTTTTTCAGCTTTAATAATTGTAACAGGACCTACAGTAATTACTCCTATTTTGAGAAATATTCCGCTTAAAAAAGATGTGGCGGCCGTTCTTCGATGGGAAGGAATTCTCATTGACCCTATTGGAGCACTTGTGGCAGTACTTGTTTATGAGTTTATAAGTGTTGAGGGTGATTCTGGCTATACAAAACAAGCATTATTGGACTTTGGAAAAATTGTTTTAATAGGCATGGCTTTTGGGATTTCGGCAGGATATGCACTTTACTTTTCCATAAAAAAGAAACTTGTGCCACATTATTTGTCCAATGTGGTTTCACTTTCACTTGTAATGGCGGTTTTTGTAATTAGCGACCTATTTGCGCACGAATCGGGCCTTTTAGCTGTAGTAGTTATGGGGATGTTTCTTGGTAACAGTGATTTGCCTAGCCTTAAGGAACTTCTTTATTTTAAGGAATCGCTAAGCGTTTTGCTGGTTTCCATACTTTTTATACTGCTTGCGGCAAACATAAGCGTGGAAGACCTTTTGTTAGTCTATAACTGGAAAACCGCAATTTTGTTGGCCATTGTTATTTTTGTGCTACGCCCTTTAACGGTCTTTGCCAGTACCATTGGCTCTTCGCTTAAAACAAATGAAAAGCTCTTCATTAGTTGGGTTGGACCCCGTGGAATTGTTGCCGCGGGTATTTCTTCACTTTTTGGCACCCAATTGGTTTCAAAAGGTGTTGTTGGGGCAGAATATATTACTCCTTTGGTTTTTGCCGTGGTCTTGCTAACAGTAATCATAAACGCCACAACGGCTCGGGTTATGGCGAGTTGGATGGGAGTCTTTTTAAAGAAATCTGAAGGAATACTTATGGTTGGGGCATCAAAAGCGTCTCGATTGATCGCCACTTATTTGCATAAAAATAATCGCCACGTAGTCTTGATTGACTCCAACCAATTAAATATAAACATGGCAAAAGAGCTGGGCTTGGAAGCATTTACCGCAAACATTTATGCGGATGACCTCACCGATAATATAGAACTAAATGATGTGGGTTATTTGCTAGCAATGACCGGTAGTGACGAGATTAACAAACAGGCAATAAATCGTTTTGGGAAATATTTTGGAGAAAACGGAACCTTCCGTTTAATGACTTCTCAAGAAATGCGCCAACGCCAAAACCTTTCTGCAAAGGAATTGTTTTCATATACACATGACTATACCCGTTTTACGGAAGTAGCGCAAGATTTCCCTTCAATTCAGGAAATTCCAGTTGGAAACCATAACCAATTTTTACGGGTGTTAAATATTATAGGCGAGAATGAAAACGCTATTCCATTATTTATGAAGCACCCCAATGGCTTTTTAGATCTGATTATCGCCCCATCAGAACTGGATGTAGAGGAAGGCAGTAGTTTGGTCTATCTTGGAAAACCTATGGATTTTGAAGATGTTGTGAATGCAACGCGAACAGAAAACGAAGGGAAAGGCTAAAAATAATTTTGCAATAAAACCGTTTTATAAAAAAATTTTTAATGAAGAAAACCGCCATCATTATAGCGATAGCCTGTAGCCTTTCAATTATTTCCTGCAAAAAAGATGACGGGGTGTCTTGCACCACCTGTTCTTCACCTGAAACGGCCAGCTTTCAAGTTTGTGAGGAAAGTGACGGCAATGCTTCCGTGAACGGACAAAACACTGGAACGCCCTATGATATATATCTTTCTGGGCTAGTACAAGCAGGAGCAAGCTGCGAAAACTAATTTAAAAATCAATCATTTAGTTTAAGCACAGCCATAAAAGCTTCCTGTGGAATTTCAACATTCCCCACTTGGCGCATACGTTTCTTTCCTTTTTTCTGTTTCTCCAAAAGTTTACGCTTACGCGAAATATCACCACCGTAACATTTTGCGGTAACGTCTTTTCGAAGTGCTTTCACAGTTTCACGTGAAATGATTTTTGCTCCAATGGCGGCCTGGATAGGAATATCAAATTGTTGCCGCGGGATAAGCTGACGAAGTTTTTCGCAGATTTTCTTTCCAATATCATACGCATTATCACGGTGAAGTAAAGCAGAAAGTGCATCCACAATATTTCCGTTCAAAAGAATATCAACTTTTACAAGATGTGACATTCGCATCCCTATTGGTGAATAATCAAAGGAAGCATATCCTTTTGAAACTGTTTTCAATCGGTCATAAAAATCGAAAACGATTTCTGCCAAAGGCATATCAAAAGTAAGTTCTACTCTTTCGGTGGTTAAGTACGTTTGATTGGTAATTTCGCCTCTTTTTTCGATACAAAGCGACATTACGGAACCAACATAGTCTGATTTTGTGATAATTGTGGCTTTAATATACGGCTCTTCAACACGGTTGAGCTTTGAAGGATCTGGCAAATCTGACGGATTGTTTACCAAAATTGGTGTTTCAGGGTCTTTGTTGGTAAAAGCGTGATAAGAAACGTTGGGAACGGTTGTTATTACCGTCATATCAAACTCTCTCTCGAGTCTTTCCTGAATAATTTCCAAGTGAAGCATCCCCAAAAACCCACAACGGAAACCGAAACCGAGCGCCATGGAACTTTCTGGAAGGAAAACCAAGGATGCATCATTCAACTGCAGTTTTTCCATGGAGTTTCGCAGTTCTTCGTAATCTTCGGTGTCCACAGGATAAATTCCGGCAAAAACCATTGGTTTTACATCCTCAAATCCTGCAATCATATTGACAGTTGGGCTCTTTGAATCGGTAATGGTATCGCCCACTTTTACTTCTTTAGCCTCTTTAATTCCAGTGATTAGGTAACCTACGTCGCCAGTTTTAACCACATCTTTGGGTTGCTGTTTTAGCTTTAGCGTTCCCACTTCATCTGCGAAATAACTTTTCCCTGTAGCCATAAATTTTATGTGCTGACCTTTTCGTATTTCACCATTCAAAACCCTAAAATAGGTTTCAACACCGCGGAAAGGATTGTAAACAGAGTCAAAAATCAGGGCTTGTAAAGATTCTTCGGGATTGCCTTTTGGTGGCGGAATTCGTTCAATAATGGCGCTTAATATTTCATTAATTCCAAGGCCTGTTTTTGCACTTGCGGGAATTACCTCTTCGGGTTTGCAGCCCAAAAGATCTACAATATCATCGGTCACTTCCTCTATGTTTGCGGAAGGAAGATCCACTTTGTTCAGTACGGGAATTATTTCCAAATCATTTTCCAACGCCAAGTAAAGGTTTGAGATGGTCTGTGCCTGAATGCTTTGTGCGGCATCCACAATCAGCAACGCTCCTTCACAAGCAGCAATGGAACGGGAAACTTCGTATGAAAAATCAACGTGTCCAGGAGTGTCTATCAAGTTCAGCGTATATTTTTCGCCTTTGTAAACATAATCCATCTGAATGGCATGGCTTTTAATGGTAATGCCACGCTCGCGCTCTAAGTCCATATTGTCGAGCAATTGGTCTTGTTTTTCGCGATCGGTTACGGTGCCGGTGGCATCCAAAAGGCGGTCTGCCAAGGTGCTTTTTCCGTGGTCAATGTGGGCAATAATGCAAAAATTGCGAATGTTCTTCATAAAAATTCCTTCTCGTACTAGAAGTTGCAAATATAGATTAAAAGAGTGATTATATGGATTATGATTAAAACACTTAAAATAAATGCTTCATGAATGTTTTTGTTTAATAAATTTTTAACATATTTGTATTATAAAGCTGTCTTTCAGCTATGTTAATTCCTTTTCTCCCCAGATAAGAATCATAGTTACGGGTGTCGCCCCAGATATCTACTTATGTTATGAAAAGACTTTTCATTTTATTATACTGCTTTTATGGTGGTAATTTAATGGCGCAAGACCTAAATATTTCTGGGAAGGTCAGTGATACCGTAGATTCACCATTATCTTTTGTAAACGTATTGGTTTTTAAAGCAGATGCTGAAACCCCTTCACAAGGAACGACTACTGATGAGGATGGTTCTTTCATATTTAAGGGTTTGGAAGCCGGGACCTATAAACTCAACTTTAGTTATATGGGGTTTGAGGACACTGAAACAACCGTTGAACTTTCTTCAAATAAAAACTTGGGCAGTATTGTTTTAAAAGAAAGTTCTGAGATTTTGGATGAAACAGTAGTAACCGCAAAACTCCCTACCATCAAAAAAACTCCCGGAAAGCTGGTTTTCAATGTTGAAAATACTTCGCTTTCCGTTGGGAACACAATGGATCTTTTAAGGAAAACACCGGGAGTTGTTGTAATTGGAGAAAATATACAAATAAAATTTTCTTCTCCAATAACCTATATCAACGGAAAGCGAGTTTATCTTTCTGCCGCGGAAGTGACATCTCTTTTGGAAAATACTGATGCCGCCAATATTAAATCGATTGAGGTTATTACAAACCCAACCGTCAAGTACGATGCCGAAGCGGGAACAGTATTAAATATTGTTACCACAAAGCCAATTTCAATTGGCTATAAAGGTTCCTTAAGCGGTACATACACTCAAGGAATTTATCCAAAATACAGTTTTGGGACTTCGCATTTTTACAAAAATAACTGGCTGAACCTTTACGCCAGCTATAATTATAATACCAAAAAACAGTATAAGGAAGACGAAAACTACATTCGGTTTTTCCAGCCTGATGAGGTTTCCACAAAATCAATTTGGGAAACGTATTTCAACCGCACTACAGACTTCGACAACCACAGTGGAAACGTAGTTATGGATTTTACCTTGGATGATAAAAATTCGCTTAGCCTAATGTCAAATATTTCGGTGGCACCCAAAAACACCTATAATAATTTTGGGTATGCTTCTATCTATAATCCACAAAAACAGTTGGACTCCATCAATACTACTTTGAGCAAGGTGAGCTTCATTAAAGATAACTTAGCTTTTGCCTTGGATTATCAAAGAAAATTAAATGATAATGGAGCGACTCTCTCCGCTGCTGCCAATTATATTTATTACAATTATAGACAAGACCAAAGTGTAAGTTCCGATTACTTTTTGCCAGACAACGAGTTTTTGAGAAATAATAGTTTTTTCACAAACTCAGCACAGAAGAGCAATATTTTTACTGGGCAAGCAGATGTTTCCGCAGATGTGTGGGAAGGTACATTTGAAGCGGGTTTTAAATTCAGCAATATCAATACTGAAAGCAAAATTAACTTCTTTAATACCGAAAACAATATTCATACATTCAACGATGCACTATCAGACAACTTTAATTACAAAGAAAACATTTATGCAGAGTATATAAACTATGAAAAAGATTGGGAAAAGTGGAATATTTCTGCTGGAATAAGAGGAGAATATACAGATATTAATGCCATTTCGCTCACATTGGGTGAAGTGAATACCCAAAATTATTTTGAAATCTTCCCTTCTGCATCTGTAAATTATAATATCAATGATAACAACACTATTGGAATTAGCTATAACCGCAGCATCCACCGACCGAGATATGAAAGTTTGAACCCTTTTAAATATTTCATTACCGAAAATAATTTTATAGGAGGAAACCCCAACATGGTGCCATCTATAGAGGATAAAATCACATTAAGTTATTCCCATAAAAAGAAATGGTTTTTTGATTTGTACTATGAAAATATAAACAACGGATTGGGTAATTTGTCTTTTCAGAATAATGAGAATAGCACTTTAAGAAGCGTGTATGATAATTTAATTGAAGAGTATCAGTACAGCTTTGATATCGGTTTTTATAGTTCCCTTACTTCGTGGTGGTATTTTAATTTAGCTACTTCTTCTTACTATTTATCAAATAAATTTAACGCCCTGGAAAGTTCGCAGGATGCTTATACCAATGATACTTTTGGCCAGTACCTTCAAACCTATAATAATTTTACTCTTTCAAAGGACCATTCTTTTACCGCGGATCTTACCGCCCTTTATATATCAAATTTTGTTTTCGGAAACCGGTATTTTAAAAATCAGAGTTTCGTAAATATTTCTTTTAGAAAGGAATTTTGGAGCGAGCGTGCAAGTTTAACAGTAGGTGTAGATGATATTTTTGATACTCTCAACGATGTTGCTTCTGTAACAAAATATTACAATCAAGATAATCAGTTTTTTGTAAATCAGGAGAGTAGACTTTTCCGTATTGGATTCAAATACAATTTTGGAAATGCGCGACTTCGGGACAACAACAAAGAAATAAATACCGACGAAGGCGATAGACTGGGAAGTGAATAATTCTTTTAATTCACCAAAATTTAAGCATACATCTTAATTTTATTGATATTCACTACTTTTGCAATTCAAAATAAAAAGAATTGCCAAAAATAGGAAACATACAATTGCCAGATTTTCCGTTGCTGCTCGCGCCAATGGAAGACGTTAGCGACCCACCTTTCCGCGCACTTTGCAAAGAACAAGGCGCCGATGTGGTTTTTACTGAATTTATCTCTTCTGAAGGGCTTATTCGCGATGCCGCAAAAAGCGTGATGAAGCTTGATATTTATGAAAAGGAACGTCCCGTGGGCATCCAGATTTTTGGAGCTGTTTTGGAATCTATGCTGCGCAGTGTTGAAATAGTTGAAGCCAGTGGTCCGGATATTATAGACATCAACTTTGGCTGTCCCGTAAAAAAAGTGGTTTCAAAAGGTGCCGGTGCAGGAATTTTGAAAGATATAGATTTAATGGTAAGCCTTACCGAAGCAATGGTAAAGCACACCAAACTGCCCGTTACCGTAAAAACCCGTTTGGGCTGGGATCACGATTCCATAAAAATTGTTGAAGTTGCAGAACGTTTGCAGGATGTGGGCTGCCAAGCCCTTTCCATTCACGGCCGTACACGTGCCCAAATGTATAAAGGCGATGCAGACTGGAAACCTATTGCCGAAGTAAAAAACAATCCACGAATGCACATTCCCATCTTTGGAAATGGTGATGTGGATACTCCAGAAAAAGCGATGGAAATGCGGGATAAATATGGTCTGGACGGCGCTATGATTGGCCGTGCAAGCATTGGCTATCCGTGGTTTTTTAAGGAAGTAAAACACTATTTTAAAACAGGCGAACACTTACCTCCACCAACAATGCAAGAACGCGTTGATGCCGCCAAACGCCATCTGCAAATGGCCATAGACTGGAAAGGGGAAACCCTGGGTGTTTTTGAAACCCGCCGCCATTACACCAACTATTTTAAAGGCATTCCAAACTTTAAGGAATACCGAATGAAAATGGTAACGAGCGATGATTCTGCCTCTGTTTTTGAAGCTTTTGACGAGGTTTTGGAAACATTTGGGGATTATGAGTTTGCCTAGTTGCACACTAAAAATCTTTTCCTAATTTTTTTTGCAGTTATAAAGTTACATTTCGCCACATAATATATCTTCATTTTCCGAGTAAAAAGGTTACAAGTGTGTATGCTTATAAGTGGATTTATTAAAAATCCTTTCTACCTTTATGCCTAAAATTAACGCAATGCAGCGGCTCAAAATAATCAACACCCATTATATTACTCATAACGTTAAGCGCTTTGTTCTAGAAAAACCTTCAAATTTTGAATATAGTCCAGGGCAATCAGCATATATATCCATTGGCTTACCAGGCTGGGAGGACCAGAAAAGACCGTTTACCTTTTCTTCATTGCAACATTGGGATTATTTAGAATTTATCATCAAAATATATGAAGACCACAAGGGAGTGACTGCACAATTGGGCAAGCTCAATACAGGTGACGAGCTGTTACTTCACGATGTATATGGAACAATTCAATATAAAGGCCCAGGTATATTCATTGCCGGCGGAACAGGAATTACCCCGTTTATAGCAATCTTTAGAGCACTTTTCGAGAGTGGAAACCTGCGGAATCTAGCGCTTTTGTATTCAAATAAAACCAAGGATGACATCATTTTACACGATGAATTAACAAAGATGTTGGGCCCGGCCTACAGAAATGTATTCACCCAAGAAGGAGTAATTGGTTTTCGGGAGCGCAGAATTGACCGTAAATTCCTTATCGAAACCATCGGGGATTTTAATTCTCGTTTTTATGTTTGCGGCCCTAAAAAATTTACGGAGGAGATTTGTGAAGCCTTGATAAGTTTGGGCGCCGATCCGGAATTTTTGATTGTTTAAAAACAATCAATTTAAGTAAATAACAACTTTCCAGCTTAAAGCAACAGTTTTTCCCGAACCCTGCTAGATGCAATTTTAGAAGCTATAATCCCCAAAACACTAATTGTTGCAAAAACGATAACAATATTTATCAGTTTCAGCTTTACGGGATAGGGCAGCGTACTGGTTATGGAAACAAATTCAAATTTCAGTTGCAATAACACGGCAAGAATTCCCAAGAAAATTCCTAACAGGCCACCAAGTACAGTCATTAATGTTCCCTGCAAAAAAAATATTTTTCGTATTTCCTTTAACGAGGCGCCCATATTATAGAGTGTCTTAATATTTTTCCGCTTGTCCAAGACCATCATAATTATAGAACCGATAACGTTGAAAAGCGCAATAATCAAAACTAAAGTGAATATTAAATAAACCGCAATGTTTTCGGTATTCAGCATTTTATAGAGCGCATCATTTTGCTGGATACGGTTTTTAATAAGGATAGTTTTTGGAAATATTTTGCCGATTTCGCTGCGCACATTTTCTTCGGAAGTGTTTGGTAGCAGCTTCATTTCAATAGAAGAAATTTTTGTGCTGTCCAACGATAATAGCTTTCGGGCAAAGTCCAAATCGGAAAAAACATACTTCGCATCCAAATCCTCATTTACCTGATATACTCCAGAAACCACCAGATTTTCTTTGCTGAAGGCATCGGAAGGATCCAGCGCATTGAGTTGTCCGGTTCCCGGTTTTGGAACGTAAATTTCCAGCAAATTTGAATAATCGTTTACGCCCAATGATAGTTTTGCAATTGTGGAAAGCCCAACAACAACCTGATGCTGACCGGGAACAAACCATTCTCCAAAATACATTATACTGTCCAGATGGGTTACTTTTCCGTAAAGTGAATCCACGCCTTTTATATAAGATATATGGTTTTTTCCTTTATAATGAAGAAAAACGCGCTCTTCAATTATTTCTGAAAAGTTTTCGATTCCCTCAATATTTTTCAGTTGGTCCCTTTGGGCTTCTGAAAATGTAATTGTCTTTCCACTTTCGGGAAGTATTTTTAGATCGCTATCAAATTCATTCGTAAACTGAAGACTAAAATCCTTCAGGCCTGAAAACCCTGAAAGCACTATAAATAATGACATTGCGCCCACCACCACGCCAACTGCCGCAATACCTGTGATAATATTGATGGCATTGTTGCTGCTTTTTGAAAACAAATAGCGCTTGGCGATGTAGAGCGAAAAATTCAAGTTATGATTTTTTTCTTTTCGGAAGTAAATCTGGGTTTTTCAGGGGGTTTTCTTCACCTTTTACAGCTTTGTCAATCTTTTCAATATATTCCAAAGAATCATCGTTATAAAAAGAGAGATCGGGCATTTTACGAAGTTGATTTTTTGTAAGTTGCGCTATTTGATGTTTTATTTGAGGTTTTAAATTATTGAGTTCTTTTACGATACTTTCAGCTTTATCTGCAGGAAACACACTAACATAAACCTTCGAAATGGAAAGATCTGTGGTTACGCTCACTTTGCTCACTGAAATAATAATGCCCATCTGCCCCGCTTCGCGAAGCATATTTTGTAGCACGTTTGCTAGGTCGTTTTGTAAAACGCCGGCTATTTTCTTTTGTCTGTTACTTTCTACCATATTGCAAAAATAGAATATAAAACCTTAAAGAATGTTAATGAAGCCTCAAGCTTGTTGAAATTCAATAGAATTAAGTTTGTATTTTTGAACCATTCAAGAAGAATTTATGGAAAAAATAGAACATATAGGCATTGCGGTAAAGAACATTTCTGAAGCCAACAAAATTTATGAAGCTTTATTGGGAAGCGCACCCTATAAAAGTGAAAAAGTGGAAAGTGAAGGTGTGGAAACTTCCTTCTTTCGGTGTGGCGAAAGTAAAATCGAACTTTTGGAAGCAACAAATTCAGACAGTCCAATTGCGAAGTTTATTGAAAAAAAAGGAGAAGGAATTCACCATATTGCTTTTGCAGTAAAGGACATTAAAAAAGAAATGGAGCGTCTTAAAGGCGAAGGTTTTATATTGTTAAATGACACTCCAAAAAAGGGCGCAGATAATAAGCTTGTGGCTTTCCTTCACCCAAAATCTTCCAACGGGGTATTAGTAGAGCTTTGTCAAGAAATTGAGAATAAGTAAAAATAGTTTTGTTGTATTTGCAAAGTGTTTTACATTTGCAAACCTGTTATTTATTTAAATACTGCTTATCTATAGAAAGATGAGGTATTTGGAATTTTTAAACAGAAACGGTCCCATAGCTCAGCTGGTTAGAGCATCTGACTCATAATCAGAGGGTCCATGGTTCGAGCCCATGTGGGACCACTTTTATAAATGACTATGAATAAGCCAAAGTAAAACTAGTTTTAAAGGCAATTTTCACTCTAAAAATGAGTTATTAAACATTCGATAACTCATTTTTTTATCCAAGGATAAAAAAAAATTATTACTTTAGGCGCACAAACACGATCCCAAATCGTTAATGAACAACCATGTCATCACTTATTTATAATATATTAATGCTTGTGTTCCAAGCTGCTTCTGGCGGTCAAGGACCTCCGCCCCCATCCCAAAATCGTGGCCCCGGGTTGCCCATAGATGATAATTTATGGATTCTGCTAGCTGCTGGTGTTTTGTTTGGGGCGTATATAATTTACAAAAGAAATCGGGCTATAAATAAGGCTGCATAAGGTTTTTTACATACTTCCCTATAATATCAAATTCCAAGTTTACTTCGCCTCCCGCTTTAATTGTTTTAAAATTTGTATTATTAAAAGTGTAAGGAATAATTGCAACGCTAAACTCTCCCTTTTTGGAATTAACTACGGTTAGGCTAACTCCATTTACTGTAATGGAGCCTTTTTCAACAGTGCTGAACTCAACGTTTTCATATTTGAAAGTAAAAACCCAGCTACCGTTTGCGTCTTGAATTTTTTTACAAATGGCAATTCCGTCCACGTGGCCTTGTACCATATGTCCGTCAAGCCTGTCGCCAATTTCATGGCTCTTTCCAAATTTACTAAAGAGCCTTTTTCTAAGCCTTTTTAAGTTGGTTTTATCCAAAGTTTCTTTAATGGCAGTAACCACGTATGCACCTTCCTTTATTTCAACGACAGTTAAACACACGCCATTATGAGAGACGCTTTGGTCTATTTTCAGTTCTTGAGCCAATGGGCACTTTATTTCAATATGAAGATTTTCACCTTCTAGTGTGAGTTGACTTATTTCGCCAACGGTTTCAATAATTCCTGTAAACATCGTAGTATTTGGTTACATTTGTAATGCAAAAGTAACAATTAAAAAAGCCAAACATAATGAGCAGAGAGGATAAAATAACGGTCGGTATTTCCATTGGCGACATTAACGGGATTGGAAGCGAAATTATTCTAAAAACTTTTGAGGATTCGCGAATGCTGGAATTTTGTACGCCTGTTATTTTTGCTTCCGTAAAGTTGATGTCCTTTTTCAAAAAACACTTTGAGACAGACATTAATTTCCACGGAATTGATAAAATAGAAGATCTTATTCCGAAGAAGATTAACGTACTTAATGTTTGGAAAGAACATGTTGATGTAGCTTTTGGCGAAGAAACTTCAACTGGGGGTGAATATGCCATTAAATCCTTAAAGGCGGCTGTGGCTGCTTTAAAGGATAAAAAGATAGATGTTTTAGTTACTGCACCCATCAATAAATCCAACATCCAGTCCGAAAGCTTCAATTTTCCTGGTCATACAGATTATTTGGCGCAAGAACTAGAAGGTGAAAGCTTGATGCTTTTGATTTCTGAAAATTTACGGGTTGGGCTTTTAACGGATCACGTAGCCGTGAAGGATATTGTAAAAAATATCACTCGAGAGCGAATCGACAAGAAAATAAATACGATTTATCATACACTAATTGAAGACTTCGGAATTGAAAAACCCAAAGTTGCTGTTTTGGGAATCAATCCCCATACAGGTGATAATGGTGTTATTGGCGAAGAAGATGACACACTTTTGAGCCCAGCACTGGATAATATTCGCAAAAACGGAAAAATGGTTTTCGGTCCCTATGCTGCTGATAGCTTTTTCGGATCCGGCAATTATAAAAATTTTGATGCTATTATAGCTTCCTATCACGATCAAGGTTTAATACCTTTCAAAACCATTGCTTTTGGGAAAGGTGTAAACTTTACCGCTGGGCTCAACCGCATCCGTACCTCGCCTGATCATGGTACGGCGTTTGATTTGGCCGGAAAAAATGAGGCAAATTTTGAATCTTTCCGTGAAGCAGTTTTCAGCGCGGTTTCCATTTTTGAAACCCGTGAGGAATACAAGGAAATCTCAAAAAATCCACTACAAACTACACGTAAAAGAAGCTTCTCAAAAAAGAAATAGAAAAACTAATTGCTATTCAAATAATTTTTTATCTTTGCACCCGCCTTATCCGTAAGGTTAAGGTCTTAAATAGGTGTGGAAATGAAGGATTTGAAAGAGTTTACAATCCCTTTCGTAGGGCTTAAATTAGGCAAACACCAGTTTAACTTTGAATTAAAAAAAGCGTTCTTTGAGCATTTTGAGTATGACGAATTTAATGACGCTGCCATTAATCTCGATGTACTGCTGGAAAAAATGAGCACATTGCTAGAGTTTACATTAACATTTAATGGAACTGTAAATGTTGCTTGCGACACAACAAATGAGCCCTTTAACCAAGAGATATCGGGAACGTATAAGTTTGTGGTGAAATTCGGTGAGGAATACAATGACGAAAATGAAGATTTACTCATTTTGACTCACGGAAGTTACGAAGTGAACATTCAGCAATACATATATGAATCCATTGTGTTGGCAATGCCAACAAAAAGAATTCATCCAGGGGTAAAAGACGGCACATTAAAAAGTGACATACTTGACAAACTTGAAGAACTAAGTCCAAAAGCGATAGATGAAGAAGAAGCGCCCGAAGACGATAAAACAGATCCCCGATGGGATTCATTAAAAAAACTATTAACGGATAAATAATAAATAGCAATGGCACATCCAAAGAGAAAAATCTCGAAAACCAGAAGAGATAAGAGAAGAACGCATTACAAAGCTACTGCCCCTACAATCGCAATAGATCCAACAACGGGTGAGTCGCATCTTTTCCACAGAGCACACTGGCATGAAGGTAAAATGTATTACCGTGGTCAAGTTGTGATTGATGCTACTGAGCAAGTAGAAGCATAAACGTATATATTTTAATGCAAAACTCTCACAGCAACGTGAGGGTTTTTTTGTTTTTTAACTTTGAAAAAAGTCAAAAACAACTTAATTAGTGCCGAATTTCAAGTAAAATTTAGTAATTTTCACTCTTTTTAAAAGATTTTTGGTCTTTTTTGTGAATTTTAATTCAGCTTTATGAATACTATCACGGCAGCTATTACCGCTGTAGGGAGTTACGTTCCAGATTACATTCTCTCGAACAAAGTTCTGGAAACAATGGTAGATACCAACGACGAGTGGATTACCTCAAGAACCGGAATCAAGGAAAGGAGAATATTAAAAGATAAAGACAAAGGCACCTCTTATCTTGCTATCCAAGCCGCAAAAGACCTTCTTCAAAAAAGCAATACAGATCCTACTGAAATTGATATGGTTATTATGGCAACCGCAACGCCAGATATGCCTGTGGCAGCAACTGGAGTATATGTTGCTACACAAATTGGTGCAGTAAACGCCTTTTCATATGATTTGGTTGCAGCCTGTTCCAGTTTTCTATTCGGAATGTCAACAGCGGCCCGTTACATTGAATCAGGGAAATACAAAAAAGTACTTCTTATTGGCGCTGATAAAATGTCGTCAATTATTGATTATACTGACAGAACCACTTGCATCATTTTTGGTGATGGAGGCGGTGCTGTTTTATTTGAGCCAAATACCGACGGTTTTGGCGTAAAAGATGAATATTTACGTACCGACGGTGGAGGAAGACCTTTCTTAAAAATTGATGCAGGCGGATCATTACTACCAGCATCTATTGAAACAGTAAACAATAAACAACACTTTGTTTTTCAGGAAGGGAAGACGGTCTTCAAATTCGCAGTTTCCAATATGGCAGATGTTTGCGAAAAAGTAATGCAGCGAAACCATTTAACAAGCGAAGATATAGATTGGCTCGTGCCCCATCAAGCCAACAAAAGGATTATTGATGCAGCAGCTTCGCGAATGAAACTTCCCGATGAAAAAGTAATGATCAACATTCACAAATATGGCAATACTACTTCTGCAACCTTACCATTGTGTTTGGCCGATTACGAAAAACAACTTAAAAAAGGAGATAACTTGATATTTGCTTCCTTCGGAGGAGGCTTCACTTGGGGCGCCGTTTATTTGAAATGGGCCTACAATTCAAAATAATTTTTTAACCAACTCAAAAAATTAATACGTGTAATATGGATTTAAAAGACATTCAAAACTTGATCAAGTTTGTGGCAAAAAGTGGTGCCAGCGAAGTAAAACTTGAAATGGAAGACATAAAAATCACTATCAGAACAGGTTCTGAAGATGGTAGAGGCGAAACAACATACATTCAACAAATTCCTGCAATGTCTCAACCGCAGATGCAAATGCAGCCTCAGGCTTCTGGCACACAACAACAAAACGCCCCTTCAACTGAACCCCCAGCAGAAGCAGCGGATTCTAAATTGATAACTATCAAGTCACCAATCATTGGTACTTTTTACAGAAAAGCTTCCCCAGACAAACCTGTTTATGTGGAAGTTGGAGACAATATAAATACTGGTGATGTGCTTTGTGTGATTGAAGCAATGAAACTTTTCAACGAAATTGAAAGTGAAGTTTCTGGAAAAATTGTAAAAGTTTTGGTTGACGATTCTTCTCCTGTAGAATTTGATCAACCTTTATTTTTAGTAGATCCATCGTAAATGTAAACCCCAAATCTCAAATCGCAAATTCCAAAAGTTTGGAATTTGGAATTTGGAATTTGTTATTTAAGAAACATTATGTTTAAAAAGATATTAATTGCAAATAGGGGCGAAATAGCACTGCGAGTTATACGCACCTGTAAAGAGATGGGTATAAAAACTGTGGCTGTATATTCCAAGGCCGATGAAGAAAGTCTTCACGTTCGCTTTGCAGATGAAGCCGTTTGTATTGGACCACCGCCTAGCAACTTGAGCTACCTAAAAATGTCAAACATTATTGCTGCTGCAGAAATCACCAATGCAGACGCGATTCATCCAGGGTACGGATTTCTTTCCGAAAATGCCAAATTTTCAAAGATTTGTCAAGAACACGGTATAAAATTCATAGGAGCTTCCCCTGAAATGATTGAACGCATGGGCGATAAAGCTTCAGCAAAAGCCACAATGAAAGCAGCTGGAGTACCAACTGTCCCTGGAAGCGAAGGCATTATAGAATCTTATGAAAAATGTGAGAAGCTAGCAGAAGAGGTTGGTTATCCCGTAATGCTAAAAGCCACTGCAGGTGGTGGAGGAAAGGGCATGCGTGCAGTTTGGAAAAAAGACGAACTTAAAAAAGCATGGGAAAGCGCCCGTCAAGAAGCTTCCGCAGCCTTTGGAAATGATGGAATGTATATGGAAAAACTCATTGAGGAGCCACGCCATATAGAAATTCAGATTGTGGGCGATAGTACCGGAAGAGCTTGCCATTTAAGTGAACGCGACTGTTCCATTCAACGTCGCCATCAAAAACTTACAGAAGAAACCCCAAGCCCTTTTATGACGAAAAAACTTCGTAACGATATGGGTCTAGCTGCTGTAAAAGCTGCTGAATTCATTAAATATGAAGGTGCCGGAACAATTGAATTTTTGGTGGACAAACACCGGAATTTCTACTTTATGGAAATGAATACCCGTATTCAAGTTGAACATCCAATTACCGAGCAAGTAATTGACTACGACCTTATTCGCGAGCAGATTTTGGTTGCTGCCGGAGTTCCTATTTCAGGGAAAAATTATACACCACAACTCCACGCAATAGAATGCAGAATAAACGCTGAAGATCCTTATAACGACTTCCGTCCTTCGCCAGGTAAAATTACCGTTTTGCATGCGCCGGGAGGACATGGAGTTCGGTTGGATACTCATGTGTACGCAGGCTATACCATTCCGCCAAACTACGATTCTATGATTGCGAAACTAATTACAACTGCACAAACCCGCGAAGAAGCCATCAGCAAAATGAAACGTGCGTTGGATGAATTTGTAATTGAAGGTATAAAAACAACAATCCCTTTTCACCGCCAGTTGATGGATGAGCCGGATTATGCGGCTGGAAACTACACCACGGCGTTTATGAACACCTTTAAAATGAACGAACCTGAAGAGGAGTAAAATTTTCAAATTTTAAATATTAGGCACCAAATTCCAAAGAATAATTTAATGGAACTTGGTGCTTTTTTGATTTAGGAATTTATATATTGACTTGTTATATAGTTTAAAATGAATTTAAGTTTTTGGGAACATAAAACCTGGCTTTCAAACATCGATTTTGCTGTAATTGGTAGCGGGATTGTAGGGTTGAGCTGTGCACTTTCACTTAGGAAAAAATACCCGAAAAGTAAAATTGTGGTTTTTGAGCGCGGGATGCTTCCAAGCGGGGCAAGTACCAAAAATGCCGGGTTTGCATGTTTTGGAAGTATTTCTGAAATATTGGAAGATTTAAAAAACCATTCCGAAGAAGAAGTGGTCCGCCTTGTGAAAAGCAGAGTTGAAGGTTTAAAATTACTCCGAAATACCTTGGGAGATCAGCAACTTGATTACAAAGAATACGGTGGCTACGAACTTTTCACAAGGGAAGATGAAGAACTGTTTGAAACCTGTAAATCAAAATTGATTATGTAAATGAATTGCTGAAACCTGTTTTCAATGCTGGGGTTTTTTCAGAAAAAGAGAATCATTTCGGCTTTAAAAATATTCAACCAAAGCTTATTTACAGTGCATTTGAAGGTCAAATTGACACTGGAAAAATGATGCTCGGTCTTATCCAAAAAGCTTCGGAAGAAAACATCTTAATATTGAATTCTTCAGAAATAACAAATATTTCTGATGATGGTAAATCTGTTTCACTCCAACTAAATTTATCGAAAGCTCTTCCACAAGCTCAGTGTGGCATATCTGTAAAAAAAGTTTTTATAGCCACAAATGGTTTTGCGAAGCAATTTTTAAATGAAGATGTAAAGCCTGCAAGAGCACAAGTTTTAGTTACCAAACCTATTGAAAACCTTCATGTAAAAGGAACATTTCATCTTGACAAAGGATATTATTATTTCAGAAATATTGATAATAGAATTCTATTTGGTGGCGGACGAAATCTCAATTTTAAAGCTGAAGAAACCACAGAAATGGAACTGACACAATTAGTTCAAAACAAGTTGGAGGAACTACTTAAAACCGTAATTTTACCAAACCAATCTTTTGAAATTGACCAACGTTGGAGTGGTATTATGGGAATGGGAAATCAGAAAAAACCAATTCTAAAAACAGTTTCAAAAAACATTTTTTGTGGGGTTAGATTAGGTGGAATGGGCGTTGCCATTGGCAGTTCCATCGGGAAACAATTAGCTTGTTTGTATGATTAAAAAACTATTCAAATTTCTTTTAAAACTTTTTCTTTGGTTTATTGGCCTCACGGTACTTTGGGTGCTCATATACAAATTTGTTCCCGTTCCATATACGCCATTGATGGCAATCCGTTCCATTGAGGGTGATGAAAAATACGAGACCCGTCACGACTGGGTTCCGATTGAAGAAATTTCTCCCTATTTACAATTAGCGGTTATCTGTGCCGAAGACCAAACTTTTTTAAGCCACAGTGGTTTTGATCGAGAAGCCATAGAAAAAGCTTTGAAAAATAACGAAAAGGGAAAGAAACTCCGGGGGGGAAGTACAATTTCACAACAAACCGCTAAAAATGCTTTTTTATGGCCGGACCGAACTTGGTTTCGAAAGGGAATGGAAGCGTATTTCACTTTATTGATTGAAACACTTTGGAGCAAAGAACGCATTTTGGAAGTTTATTTAAACAGTGTTGAAATGGGCGATGGCGTTTTTGGTGCGGAAGCCGCTTCACAATATTGGTTTAAGAGATCTGCAAAGAATTTACGGGCTGAAAATGCTGCTGCTATTGCGGCAATTTTGCCTAGTCCACAGCGCTATAAAGCCAATCCGCCAGGACCTTATATTGCACGACGCACACAATGGATTGTTCGGCAAATGCGTTATTACGGACCCTTCAAATTGGAAAAACAAGAGCCAAAAGAAGTTAAAAAGAAAAAGAAAAAATGACCGCAGTAGAACTTAAAACCGAATTGCTGCAACACTGCCAAAAACAGGTTGACAACCGTTATTCCAAAATTAAACAGACCATTACTGATATTGAGGAATCTTTGCTGGAAGAGTCTAAAAGTAGTAGTGGCGACAAGCACGAAACGGGCCGTGCGATGCTTCAGATTGACCGCGAAAATGCAGGAAAGCAATTGCAGGAAATTGAAAAAATAGTACCCCTTCTCAAAAAAATTGATGTGAAAGCAACTTCAGATTATGCACGTTTGGGTAGTTTGGTCTATACTGATAGATTTACTTATTTTATCAGTCTCTCCATAGGTACTGTTTCCATTGGAAAAACTGATTATCTTTGCGTTGCTTTAAACTCACCAGTGGGCTTGCTTATTTCTGGGAAGAAAAAGGGCGATGAATTCAACCTCAACGGAAATATTTATAAAATCACGAGCGTGAAATAATGCGAAAATTCTAAAACTCTAACTTCCCTAAAAGTTTCGGCATTTTTTTGCTCATTGCCAGGAGCCATTTCAATTGTTCACGCACCAAATGTGCTTCTTCAATTTTTAAATAAAAATCATCTTTTTTCGGTTTTTCATCTTCATAAAAGGTTATTTTCTTCCCGAAAGTAGTCTCAAAAATGTCTTCTACATCTGTGTTGTCTTTCTCTGTTTCCAAAGAAATACCATTGTTCAAAACATTTTCAGCATCCAAAAGATTTTCTACAATTTTGGAAGAAACCATATTGAAATCTTCCGATGCGGGAGTCGTTGAATTGTTTAAAATATATGTGCTCAGCGAAGCCAACGAAGATAAAAAAGTGTGGTTCAACATTGCAATTTCATAAAACTTGTCTAACTTTTTCTGCTTGGATTTTGGCTCTTGGGTCATTCTCTGAAAAGCTGCACTCAGGTCAGACATTTCCAAAAAAGCTTTCTTTCGCGCCACTTTATACTGAGAAGGTATGTTTCCCTTCTTGTTGTAGAAACCAATGATTTCTTCCAAATAAATCCTATTTGCTTTAATGGTTCCCAGCAACGTTTTTTGCATACTTTGAATTTCCCAAGCGGGCCAAAGCAATAAATTCCCTAAAGTTGCCAGTCCCGCACCAATTAGCGTATCAGTTACTCGATATTGGATTACATTAAAAATATCAGGACGCAAAAGCGCGTAGATAAAAACCACACTAAGTGTAATAAATGTGGCTGCAGCCTTGTAATTTCGCTGTACCATAGAAAACGCAATTACAAGCGAAACGATTGCCAAAATACCATAAACCGTAGTGTTTTGTGTAATTAAAACAATACCTACCGCTAGCGTACCTCCAATTAAAGTTCCAATGGTTCGTTCTTTTGAACGCGTTTTTGTGAGGCCGAAAGTTGGACGCATAATCACGATTAACGTAAGCAAAATCCAATATGGATTTTGTACTGAAAATAGCATACCCACGCCATAGCCAATCATTGTCATCACCCCGAGGCGTAGCGAATGTTTGAAAATAGGGGAGCGCATGGTAAAGTTTTCAATCAAAACTTCAAAATCATAATTCTGCTTCGTTAAAAATCTGCGCGAATCTTCTTTTTTTAGTGATGAAATCTCTCTCTTTGCAGGATTTATCAAAAGCCATTCAATCTTTTCAATCTTCTTTATTTGCTCCTTCTGATATTTGAAAAGATTTCTAAACATCAACAAATTTTCATCAAATCCGTCGTTGCTTTGCGAAGCATATTCTGTAATTTCTCGCTTAATTCTTTCCTGAAATTCTTCAATTTTAATACTATTTTGAAGTCTTTTGGGCGTGGAAAGATTTTCGGCTATTGCATTTAACCGACTGCTCATGGCAAAAAGAAGCCCTTGAAAATCTTTAAGCTGAGTGGTGTTTTTTTCAAAGAGTTCGTCAGTTTTTGAATAGTTCACGGGGTTTGCCATTGCCAGTTCAAGCATATCCACCAATTGCACAAATATTAACATGCGCTTTCCTTCGTACTCAGATTTTCCAGAACCAGTTCGGCTGGAAATCAAAATATCACGCAGTGTTTCATGGGTTGCGGTAAGTTCGGTTTGGATGTTCAGCAATTTTTTTAAAAGCTCTGTGCGGTCTGTGGTTTCGGCAACCAAATCGCCTCTGGTTTTTAAATAGTCGGCTGTAAGTTTTAAAGTTTTGGACAGATAATATTCCGTGGGCGCCTTTGGAAAAATAAAATGCCTAAGTATGGAAAGTGCCGCATACCAAAGCCCACCAATGCCAATAAGAAGCATTCTTTCATAAGGCTCCATTCCACTGGAAACATTTGAAAAACTGAGCACTAATGCTAAAAGTCCAGAAAAACTGATAAGTGATGCCCGAAATCCATAAATGGCGAGATAGGAAATGCTGAACATTAAGACGCCCAAAATTGGAAATAATAACCAAAGCGAAAGATGTAAATATCCACCAATCAAACTCACGATCATGGCGAGTGAAGTAGCAAACAAAATACCTGTGATTTTATGCCGAATACTTCCGCTTACATCACTAGGCGAGGCGAGCATGGCGCCAACAGTAATTGTTATGCCAATGGTAAGCACGCCCAATTTGACCCCGAAAATTATTGGAACTGTAAGTGCAATTCCCAAAAGAATTGCTTTTGAAAAATCAGTGCTTTTAAAGTATTCCGAAAGGTCTTTAAAGGCTGTGGCTACTATGTTTTTTGAAGACTTCAAAAGCAATTGGTTTCATAAGCTGTAAAGATATTGCTCACAAAAGCGAAGTTCGTTAATCTTTTCAGAAATGTAACTCTGTTATACTTTTATTAAATAAAGATATGCATTTGGGCAGTTGCGTTTTTATGTTTTAATTTTATATGTTAAATTAATAAAAGTACCTATGAATAAAGTAATTCTACTGAAAAACCGTCCCAAAGGAAAACCTTCGCTTAAAGATTTTGAATTTACTGAAGAAGAAAAACCGCAACCCAATGACGGGGAAATTTTGCTGAAAACAAAATACGTTTCCGTAGACCCTTATTTGCGCGGACGTATGCGAGATGAAAAATCATACATAGCACCTTTTGAAGTTGGAAAGCCTCTCGAATCTGGAATTATAGCCGAAGTTGTTGAATCTAACAATAGGAATTTTAAAAAAGGTGATTTTGTAAACGGAATGCTTCAATGGAAGCAGTTTCAAACCTCAAAAGGGACTGGATTGAATAAGGTGGATGGTGAAAAAGCGCCATTGAAAGCCTATTTGGGTGTTTTGGGATTAACTGGAATTACGGCTTATTTGGGTTTGAAAAAAATAGGGAAACTTGAAAAGGGAGAAACACTTTTAGTTTCTGGCGCCGCCGGCGCAGTGGGAAGCGTTGTTGGACAAATAGGAAAAATTAAAGGCTGCAGAGTGGTGGGAATTGCTGGAAGTGAAGAAAAAATTGACCGTATCCAAGAGAAGTTTGGGTTTGATGCGGGCATCAACTATAAAACCACTGACAATATAAAAAAGGCAATAGCTGAAGCCTGTCCCGATGGTGTGGATGTTTATTTTGATAATGTGGGTGGTGAAATTCTTGATGCAGCTCTAGCAAATATGAACAAATACGGACGGGTTGTAAATTGTGGTGCTATATCACTTTATAACAAAACAGAAACCCCAACTGGGCCGCGGGTTGAAACCACGCTCATTAAAAATAGTATTTTGATGCAAGGATTTACGGTTCGTGATTTTGTTAAAGATTTCGGTCCGGCCCAAAAACAATTGGCACAGTGGATGGAAGAAGATAAACTTACTTATTTGGAAACTGTAGTGGAAGATTTTGAAAATATTCCACAGGCGTTCATTGACTTGTTTGATGGTAAGAATAAAGGGAAGATGATAGTTGTGGTTTAAGCTAAATCCATTTCTTTTCTTGTAATGTGGCGTCCAGAGTAGGTATTTTAAGTTCTGAAGCAATGTGTTTTGCAACTTTGAAGGCTTCTTCTGATTCATCGGCCATAAAAACTTCAATATGCTTGTTGCCTTTATAAAACAGGTTTACTTTATAAACCTCGAAGCCTAAATTTGCCTCTGCAGCAATCACGCGTGCCCTGCTATTTTTTACAGTTTTGAAAACAGAAACGTATTCCACATTTGGAAGGGGTTTCCAAGAGCCAATACATAGGCCTAATATCCAATAAATTTTTCTGTACCGTTTTGTGGAAAGGTCAAGTTCAAACCCTTCAACTACCATAAGCCTTAGTGCGGCACCCAAAAGCACGATTCCAAACAATGTACCCGAATAAAACAAATAGAGTGAAAGCAAAGACAGGAAGATAGCAAAGATTATTTTTATTGCTGTAACAGACTGTATGTGACGAATTTTTAAACTCATGGATTAATACTTATTCAAGACTTTGCAATATAAAATTTTTTTCCTTCTTTCAGTTTTTGAATGTGGTGAAAGAAAATTTGTGACCCTTTAAAATTAGCTTCAATTAAATAAAAACTTCCTTTAAAATAACACTTTTTCACAGTTACTTCAAGCATTGTTTTTTCTTTGGAAATTCTCAATTGATGTGGAAAAATGATTGAACTTCTTGAAGTCTCTTCGTTTGTGAAAAGGTTTTTAGGAAGCAGATTCGCTTCACCAAAAAAACCAGCCTGATATTTAGTTGTAACATTTTTGTAAATGAATTCAGGCGTTCCGAACATTTCCTCGGTTCCGTTTTTCAGCATTAAAATCTGGTCAGAAAACGCTAAAGCCTCATCGCTGTCATGGGTTGCAGTAATACAGCTGATATTTTTTTCTTTTAAATAATTAAAGATTCTTCGCTGTAATTTATTTTTTCGAAACGTATCAATATTGCTGAAAGGCTCGTCCAACAAAAGGATTTCGGGTTCGTTTGCCAAGGCTTTCGCCAAAGCCACACGTTGTTTTTGCCCGCCACTGAGGTTTTTTACCATTGTATTTTTGAAAGTCTCCATTTCCACAACTTCCAAAAGTGCGTCAATTCTTCTTTCGTCCTTTTCTTCATTCAATCCTGAAAGATGCGAACCCAAATTTTCGGCAACGGTCGTAAAAGGCATAATGTTGAATTCCTGCGCTACCAATTTCATAAAAGGCTCACCAGGAATAAGTGTTTTGGTTGGGCCAAGAAGCTTCTTTTCATTGTAAAAAATACTTCCGTGCTCTAAATGAAGCAATCCATAAATAAGATGTAAAAGTGTAGATTTTCCACAGCCGCTTTCACCGAGAATGCTTAGGTGCTCGCCAGGCTTTAACGTGAAGCGAATGTCCTTTAAAATGGTTTTTTCAGAATAGGAAAAGGAATCAATTTCAACTTTTAGCATCATAAAAAGATTATTTAGCCAAAATTCCTTCACTTTCTAAAACGGGAACCTTTACTATGTTTTCTTCTGAAATACTGTTTGGCTCAAAAATGAATTTTCGTTCAAAGAGTTTGTTATTGGCGAAAAAAGTAAGTAAATATTCGTTGGTAAAACCTAAAACTTCAGTTGGAATAAATTCAATTTTTGCAGCGGTTTTTGGCAGTATATTTCCCAAAGCATGGCGAAGGGTTGAGGTTTTCTTATCTTCACTTTTTCCGCGAGACATTACCAAAACCGTACTAATTTCATCTTCGCGATTGTTCGCCAGATAGACATTCCATTGCTGGCTGGTAAAGTCTTTGTCCCATTCATTAACTGCAACAATATGCACGTTTTTGACGTTGGGGATTTCAATATCCTTTCGCATAATCAGTCTTCAATTTTCCACATAATCCATACCGCCAAAAGCGCAATGGCTGCAACGCCAAGTAAAATTGCTCCAATTACAATTTTTATTGCTGCAATAACAAAAGTAAGATATGCAATAGCCAAGCCCACAATAACCAGAAGGGCGATAACGAGGTATTTTTTCATAGTGAAAAGTTTTAAATGGGTTTTTGCTTAAAGATACAAACTTATAGCACACTTTTAAACTGTTCCAAAAAGCGGACGTCATTTTCACTGAACATTCTAATATCTGGAATTTGGTGCAATAACATTGCGATACGATCAACGCCCACGCCAAAAGCAAATCCGGAATATTCCTCGGCATCGATCCCACAGTTTTTAAGTACGTTGGGATCAACCATTCCGCAGCCACCAATTTCAAGCCAGCCTGTTCCTTTTGTGATTCGATAATCTGCTTCGGTTTCCAAGCCCCAGTAAACATCCACTTCGGCACTTGGTTCCGTAAACGGAAAATAGGAGGGGCGCAAACGGATTTTTGACTTTCCGAACATTTCAGTAGTGAAATATTGCAGCGTCTGTTTTAAATCTGCGAAGCTTACGCCTTTGTCCACATACAAGCCTTCCACTTGGTGAAAAAAGCAGTGTGAGCGCGCTGAAATAGCTTCGTTTCTGTAAACGCGACCCGGTGAAATGGTGCGAATTGGTGGTTTGTTGTTTTCCATATACCGAACCTGAACCGAAGAAGTGTGCGTACGCAACAAAACATCTGGATTTGTTTGGATGAAAAAAGTATCCTGCATGTCACGTGCTGGATGATATTCGGGAAGGTTTAGCGCCGTAAAGTTATGCCAATCGTCCTCAATTTCTGGACCTTCGGAAACGTTGAAGCCGATGCGCAAAAAGATATCGATAATCTTGTTTTTAACAATGGAAATGGGGTGACGCGAACCTAAAGGAATCATTTCGCCTGGACGGGAAAGATCACCATATATACCTTTAGTTTCTGTAGTATTTTCAAAGGCTTCTTTAAGAGAATCTACTTTTTCTTGAGCGGCATTTTTAAGTGTGTTTATAACTTGGCCAAACTCTTTTTTTTGCTCGTTTGGTACGTTTTTAAACTCAGCAAAAAAGTTGTTTAATAGACCTTTTTTTCCTAAATATTTTATGCGGAAGTTTTCTATTTCTTCTTTATTGGTTGAAGAAAAGGCTTGTACTTCGGCTATGTGTTTTTTTATTGTTTCTATCATCACTAAGTTTTCTGTGGATAAAATATTTTAGTTAATCACTTCCTTCTCTATAAAATACTGAACAATTGCCTCTTTCATCAAGACGCTCTGTTCGCCAGCTTTGAGTGGGGGCAACTGTTCCAAAATCGTATAATGAGGCCAGCCTTCTTCGTCAACATAATCAAACTTATAATAGCCATACGGTTCCAGAAGACGGCAGATGGCAATATGCATCAGGTTCAACTTTTCGTCTTTTTTAAATTTTCGGTGTAATTGACCCAGCTCCTGAACGCCTATTAAATATATAATGGCATCCAGATCTAAAATTTGGTCATCGGCAAAACGGGCGCCCAGCATTTTTACTACAGCTCCCCATCGTTCCTTTAATTGTTCGTCGCGCGCCATTTTTCAAAATTATTTAGTTTGCAAAGATACAAGTTTAAAATTCCAAATATCAAATCTCAAATTCCAAAACATAACTTAGGGACCAAACTTGCAACTTGAACCCTGAAACTTATAAATTGCTATATTTATGAAAAATTTCAAGACATGAACACTATAGACATTGTTATAGGCATTATTTTAATTATCGCTTTTTTTGTGGGATTTAGCAAAGGTTTGCTGCGATCACTCGCTTCTTTAATAGGAATTGTAGTTGGCGTTTATTGTGCGATGTTTTTTTCGGGCTATGTGGCCGATTATCTTATCCGTTGGTTTGATTGGAGCACAGATGCTAATACCATTATGGCCTTCGTCATAACTTTTTTATTGATAATGATTTTGTTTAGTATTTTGGGAAAGCTTTTAACGAAAGTAGCCGATTTTGCTATGCTGGGTATTTTCAACAAGCTTTTCGGCGGTGTTTTTAATGTTTTGAAATTTGCCTTTTTGATTAGTGTGGTTTTTATGTTTGTGAATGCTTCGGAAAATTATAGAATTCTTACCGAAGAGCAACGTGACTCCTCCATTTTGTACGGCCCAATAGCGGCTATTGCCCCAGCGGTACTCCCCACAATAATGAAAGAAGTTGATAATCTAAACATCGATGAAACTGAAATTACTCCCGAAGGAAGCCCCGCCGAAACGGAGCCGCCCACAGAGTAATATGTTTTTTATACAACATTTTTTATATTGTCACGTGCATAATTTACCGCTTCTTTAAAGTCGCTGAAAATAAGTTCCTTTGGAACCAAATCTGGAATAATATCAATTTTTTCCATCATTACACGTGGTTGTGGCTGAAGGTCTTCAAACATAGGAGTTATTCCTCTTTTTGAAATATTCATTAGCACTTCTTCCATGGCATAAAGGCCAGATTGGTCAATGTAGGGTGATTTTCCCATTCGTATAATGACATGAGTAGCCGTGTCGGGAATTTCCATCGCTAATTTTTGAAAATCTGAAGTGTAACCAAAGAACAATGGACCTTCCAAACGTTTTATAAAAACCTCTTCTTTGAGTTTTTCCGGAAAATTTAGCTCATCGCTCCAAGTAAGTGCAAGTTCTTCGGCATTTTTTAGTGGAACTACTTTGGATTGGTCTGCGGTGAGATCTCCAATTTTTTTCATAAAAATAATAGAGGCCAAAACCAATCCTATTCCTACTGCGTAAACCAGATTCCAAAAAACGGAAAGGAGCAATACCACCATCATAATAGTTACTTCGGCTTTTTGCATTTTCGGAATTGCTTTCAACCCCCTGTAGTCCATTACACCAATACCTACAGTTATCAAAATTCCTGCAAGTACGGCCGCTGGGATTTGCGAGGCTACTGGGCCTAATGCCAATAATATTACGAGCAATAGTATCGCAGCTATCATACCCGATAGCTTGGTTGTTCCTCCAGAATTGATATTTACAACCGTACGGATGGTTGCGCCAGCTCCGGGAATTCCACCAAAAATTGCAGCCACACTATTTCCTATTCCTTGCCCTATCAATTCTCGATTGGGATTGTGCTTTGTTTTCGTCATATTGTCTGCCACGACTGAAGTAAGGAGTGAATCTATTGCTCCTAAAAATGCCAAAGTCAATGCTGTAAAAATATAGGGTGAAATCTGTCCGAACTCAAACTCTGTAAACATGCCTAAATTTGGAATAGGAAAACCGCCGGGAATCTGATCAATGGGTCGGTAATCCAGTTTTAGAAAATAGGCTCCACCGGAAACTACCAATAGTGCCACCAACGTACTGGGAATTTTCGTTGTAATTTTTTTGAAGCCATAAATAATCAATATTGTGAGGGAGGCCAAAATTAACTCCAACCAACTTATATTCATAACAGCTCGTGGTAAGGCTTTTATCGATCCATATACTCCAGAACTTTCAGCTTTAGCGAGTGTTGTTGCTTCTTTTGAAATTTCTGTTTCGGTAATATTTCCGGCTCTGTTAACGGTTTCTTTAAAATCCTCTAGCACTAAAATGCCTTCACCTGCCTCATCTTTCAGAATTTTATCCAATAGCACCTCTTCGGCCTGTGGTTTGAAGGTACTTATATATTCATTGTCATCTTGTGTATAATATCCTAAAATTGGCAGGATTTGCGTTACAAGAATTATTACGCCAATTGCCGTCATAAAGCCCGAGACAACTGGGTAGGGAATGTATTTTATATATTTTCCCACACCGGTAATACCCAATAAAATCTGCATAAGCCCGGCCAATAAAAAAACCAGCAAAATGTAAGGCAAAGCTTCTTCTACACTACCGTTGTGCGCAGCAATAATACCAGCAATAACAACCATGGAAACGGCTGTCATTGGAGCAGTTGGCCCAGAAATCTGGGTATTGGTACCTCCAAAAAGCGAAGCAAAAAAACCAATAAAAATAGCTCCGTAGAGCCCTGCATCTGGCCCAAGACCAGATTGCACCCCAAAGGCGAGGGCCAAGGGCAGGGCAACAATTCCGGCGGTTATTCCTCCAAAAAGATTACCCCTAAAGTTTGAAAATATATTTTTACTCATAAGTTTTTATTTAAAAAAGTTAAGTGAATTTAAAACTAAATTTCATTTTAGTCTTAGAAATTCAGTTGATACACTTTGTCCAGTTCGTTGTCGTTGCTAACATTTACACCCAAGTCTTTGATGAGCCCAGACTCAAGGCCATAAACCCAACCGTGCAAATACAGTTCTTGATTGTTGTGCCAAGCATTTTGGACAATGGAGGTTTTGGCCAGATCAAAAACCTGTTCCTTCACATTTACCTCCACAAAACGATTGAACCTATCTTTTTCATCATTAATTCCATCCAGTTCGTCTTTATGAAGCCTGTAAACATCTTTAATGTGTCGAAGCCAGTTGTCAATTAATCCAATTGAGTTGTTTTGCATTGCGGCTTTTACGCCACCACAACCATAATGGCCACATACAATAACGTGTTTCACTTTTAAAGCATTTACAGCGTAATCCAACACACTAAGCATATTCATATCTGTATGCACAACCATATTGGCAATGTTTCGCTGAACAAATACCTCACCTGGCTGTGCTCCTATAATTTCATTCGCAGGAACCCGGCTGTCTGCACAACCGATCCATAACACTGGCGGACTTTGACCTTTTGCGAGATTTTTAAAATAATTGGGATCTAAACTTAATTTTTGCGCAACCCAGTTTTTATTATTTTCTATAAGTTTATCGTATAGTTTCATCGATATATTTTTAAAGGAATTAATTTGAATTGTTTCCAAAGTCAATAAAATTGAACATCATTTCCAGCTGCTATTGCAATGGAAATGTTTTGGAAAATATTTAAATATTTTTTTTGGGGAAAAGGTTACGCTATGCGTGGGGGCGGCGAAATTATGTCTATAAAGACTTTGGAATAGTTGTCAACCTGAAAACTGTCTTTGTTTTTCTGTTTTTGTAGAAATTTAAGACTTTCTATATTAGAATGTGTTTTTTCAAGAACAAAAACAAAATTAGAAGTGGGCATTTTGTTTGAATTTTCTTCCTCGTTCATTGAAAAAAACGTAGAAAAATCGGCTTGTTTGTCAGAAATGCTAATAATAGCAGGCGTTACAAGAAAACTTGTAAATACGAGCAAAAATAAAATACTAATTAATCTCAAGCCTAATTTTTTCAGAAATTCAAAAATAGCAGATTGAAATTAGTTTCCTGTTAAGTATTTATTAAAACTAAAGTTGTTTTAAGTCTGTTGAAGGAATCCAACCGTCTTTTCCATCTGCCAATGCAATGCGATACCAGTTTCCGTCTTGCGCCAAAATTTGCACTTTGGTACCTTCGTGAAGAGTGAAAGCGGCGTTGCTTCCCATAGAAGGTTCGGTCTTAACTTCAATTTCGCTCGCAAAGATAATAGCGGGTTGATTTTTTGAATAATCACTATAAGTGAGAAATGCCATCGTTAAGGAAGCAATTAAAAGAATTCCGAAAAACATGGAGCTCACAAAAAGCAATCGTTTTCTTCTTTCGGAAAAGGCGAAATAATAAAAAAGGAATAACACCACAAAAATGACAGAAAAAGCAACAGCCAAAATAGCCCAACCATTAAATGTAAAAATTTCGGAAATGCTGTGATACCATTTTGAAAAAACGGTTTTTGGCAAGGGCTCAATGGAATCAATACGTGCATTTTCGGCAAAAGCCAAGTTGTTTTTTATATCAGTATCGTTGGGTGAAAGTTGCAATGCTTTTTCATAATAATACACACTCGGACCTATATGGTTAAGTTTGTATTGCGCATTTCCCAAATTAAAATACAGTTCTGCAGAATGTTCGCCATTGTCCAAAATCTGCCTCCATGCAGTAATTGCTTGTTGGTATTTTCCGTTTTTATAAAGTTCCTTTCCTTGTTCGAAAAGTTTGTCGTTTTGTCCAATACTGGAGAAAGAAAAAAGTAAAATAAATAGGTACAGCAGCTTTTTCATCTTCTTTAATTTACTGTATTTGTTTGTCAATGGTTGAAATAATTTCTGCAGCTTTGTTGTAATCCTGATTTACCGAGGCGGTTGAAGAGGAAGCATACCGAGCATATTCGCAACTTTTCAGCAAAGTGATGAAATTTTCCACAACAGGGGCTTCCACATTCCTTTCCAGCAATAATTTCGAAATATGGCTTTTTTCCATTTCCGAAGTTTCGATGTTAAGTTTTGCTTTCAGATAATTGTGAAGTGCACGTTCCAAAGATTCGTAAAACGCAACGGGATTTTGAATATTCCGTTTTGCTTCCGAAAGATATTTTTTTGCAAGCTTATTTGCACGGCGCAGTTTGTTTCCTTCCACGTCGTTTAAACGAGCTTTACGTTTTTTTCCAACGAGGATAAACAGCGGAATCAACAAAAATGGCCCACCCAAAAGCGACCAAAATAAAGCTGATTTAAAAAAAGCTTCCTGGGCAATAGGCTCTAAATTGGCTTTTAATTTTATATACTTAAAGTTATCTTTTGAAAGAACTACCTGTTTTGTTGCATCATTGGAATTGGAACTTGCAGTTGCTGAACTGATTGGCCCATTTTCAACCTCAATGGTAAATTCTTTTGAAGTAATGGTTTTATACTTTTCAGTTTTAGGGTCGAAAAACGAAAAAGTAATTGGATTGACCGGATAAATTCCTTTAAATTGTGGCACTACGGTATAGGAATCTGTTATAGAACCCTGCATTCCGGCAACTGTTGTGTTTACGCTTTCGTTGTGCTCAGGCTCATAAACTTCAAGTGTATTTGGAAGTTTTACGGATGGTGCGGTGAACAATTTTAAGTTACCCTTCCCTGCAATTTTTACATCCAACTGTAACGATTCGTTGGCATTTAGCGTAGTTTTATTGGTTGCAACATCAAAAGAAAAATCGCCCACAGCACCGTTGAAACCGTCGGGTTTTCCTTCTAAAGGAAGTGGTTTAACATCAATCGTTCGGTTTCCGGCAGAAATTGTTCTATTCACGCGTTCCATCAATCTCCGTCCAAAAATATCACGACGATTGCCCTGCACATCAATTGGTATGTCGAGAGTTAATGGCTCAATATCAAGCTTTCCCGTTTTCTGTGGATAAAGAACTGTAGTTCTTAAAACCACATAACGATAATCCTCACCGTTGTATGTTCCTTCGGAAACCTTAAAATTGTTTTGATTGTCAATATTTTGGCTCCAGAAATCAGCGTATTTTGGAGTGTCTATTTCGCGCCATTGACTGGTAATGCTTACATCGTGTGAAACATATAATTTATAGGTAACTGTAATCGCTTCGTTCAAATACGGATTTGCGTTTGAAACTTCCGCAACCAAATGTACATTTTCACTAGCCACATAATCGGCATTATTACCGTCTTTGGGAACTTCAACCGCAGCGGTAACATTCACTTCTATGGGCAATGTTTTATAGGTGTCCCCTTCTATTTCAATAGTTGCCTGACCAATGGTAACTCGTCCGCGACTTTGCGGCGCCAAAAAATAAGAATATGTTTTTGAAAAACTGCGTTTTCCGTTGATCCACGAATTGCTAATGGATTGGTTCGGGCCGCCAACCACTTTAAAATTGTCAAAACTTGGCGGTCTGAAGTTGTCGCCGTCTTGGTTCATTTCAAAATCAATTCGTAAACGCTCGTTTATCCCAAGCGTTTTTTTGCTCACTTTGGCATCAAACTGAACTTGTGCTGAGGCAGCAATGCTAAACAACACAAAGCTTATAAGGAATAAAAAACTCTTCGTCTTCATAATCTACCAATCTTTATCCGATTTCACTTTTGCACCTTTTTGCTTTTCGGCATTTATCTTATCCTGGGTCTTTTTTTCTTCGTTATTCATCGCTTCCAAGAGGCTTTTAACCTGTTGCGGAGATAATTGTCCAGGCACCGGTTGTTGTTGCTGAGGTTTATCGCCTTCTTCTTCTTTAGGCTTGTCCGGCTTTCCTTGGTCTTTATCTTTATCACTTTCTTTTTTATCTTCCTTTTGGTCGCCTTTATCTTTATTTTCTTTTTCGTCGCCTTTGTCCCCTTCTTTGTTTTTATTGTCTTGATTTTGCTGATCTTTTTTGTCTTGATCTTTGTTGTCCTTGTTTTTATCGTCTTTATCCTGTGGTGGTGGTGGATTTTTCTCCAACAAATCTTTTGCCAAAGCTAAATTATAGCGCGTTTCATCGTCATTTGGATTATTGCGAAGCGAGTTTTTATAAGCTTCTACTGCTTCGGAATATTTTTTCTCGTTCATAAAAGTATTCCCCAAATTGTGAAACGCCATGTGTTTTTCAGCTTTTTCCGTTGCGGTTTGGGCAGCTTGTTTGAAGCGAAGCATGGCTTCGGCATTTTTTTCCTTTCCGTAGTAAGCGGTTCCCAGATTGTACTTAGCGGTTTCGCTTTTTGGATTAAGGGAAATTGCTTTCCGGTAATCTGCCTCTGCTGGAGGGAATTCATTTTTCTGAAGAGAGTGCTGTGCTTCCCTCAAAAAATTCTGAGCCGCCTTCAATTCCTGCTTTTGATCCTTAGTTTGTTGCGCATATGAATTTAATGAAAAAAAAGCAACACAAAGAATCATCGCCATTCTTACCATCGTAATTTTCAGAAAAAATGTTATATCTGCAAACATTATTTTTATTGTTTTTCCTTTTCATTAAATAAATTCAACTTTTTCAACCAAGCTGTTTTTCGTTCCAATAGGAACACATCCAACACCAACAAAAACAATGCCCCAGCCAAAAACCATTGAAATTGATCTTTAAAATCCGTGAATTGTTTTGCTTCAAACTCTTTTTTGTCCATCCCGCCCAAAATTGCTTTTACACGGTCTACAACTGCTTTGGTGTTTGAGCCGTCAATAAACTCACCATTAGTGGTTTTGGCAATTTCCTCCAGCTTTTCTTCGTCTAAACGCGTAATAACCTGCTCGTTGTTTTGGTCGCGTTTGTAATATTGAAGTACGCCATTTTCTTTAATAGGAATGGGTCCACCTTCTACAGTTCCAACGCCAATGGTAAAAATACGGATTCCTTTTTTTGCGGCTTCTTCAGCAATTTCTGAAATGTTACCTTGGTGGTCTTCACCGTCAGAAATTATAAAAAGTACGCGGTTTGTCTGTTCTTCATCGTCATAAAACGTTTCCGCCATTTCAATAGCTTGGGTAATGGCAGTTCCTTGGGAAGAGACCATATCAGTGTTCATTCCGCTTAAAAATAGTTTTGCAGAAGAGAAATCGCTGGTTATCGGTACCTGCGGAAAGGCGCTGCCTGCATAACCAATAATCCCTATTCTATCACCTGCAAGATTGTTTATTATTTGAGTAATAAGCTGTTTTGCCTTTTCCAATCGGTTTGGCGCAATATCTTCTGCCAACATACTTTTTGAAACATCCAATGCAAAAACAATATCTACACCTTCACGTTTAACGGTTTCAATTTTGGTTCCAATTTTTGGGTTTACTAGGGCAAAACTCAAACAGGCAATGGCCAAACAGAGCACCAAAATTTTTAAAACTGATTTAAATAGCGAGCGGGTGGGACTCAATTTTTTGAGCAATTCCTTGTCAACAAACCGTTTTTGAACTGTTTTTTTCCAAACCAAAACCAATAAAAACAGCACCACAATCACCGGTATGGCGAAGAGAATGTAAAAATATATGGGTTGCTCTAATTGGTACATTTTTAAATAAATCCTTTAAATATTGTAGTTCGCAATAAAAATTCAAAAGCAATTAAGACTAAGGCTAAAATTGCCCAGGGGCGAAACATTTCGTTATAGTTTGTGTATTTGAATTCTTCAATGTCGGTTTTTTCCAGTTTGTTTATTTCTTCGTAAATCTGCTCCAATTTGGTATTGCTTGTTGCGCGGAAATACTGCCCGCCCGTTTTTTTGGCGATTTCCTTTAACAGCGTTTCGTCAATTTCAACTTGTACATTTCCGTATTGAAAACCACCATCAGGCCGAATACCAATGGGCGACATCGCCATTCCATTGCTTCCTAGACCGATCGTGTAAACTTTTATATTAAACTCAACAGCAAGTTCGCTCGCAATTTTTGGGTCGATGAAACCCGTATTGTTTACACCATCTGTAAGTAAGATAATCACTTTACTTTTGGCGCGGCTTTCCTTTAAACGGTTAACGGCCGTTGCGAGCCCAGAACCTATTGCGGTTCCGCCTTCAATGGTCGTGTTGTATTGCATATTTTTTAGCGATGAAAGCACAATACTTTTGTCGCTTGTTAGAGGCGTACGGGTGTAACTTTCTCCTGCATATTCCACCAAGCCAATTCGGTCATTAGGGCGACTGTTAATGAATCTGGCGGCTACCGTTTTTAAAGCTTCCAAACGGTTGGGCTTTAAATCGCGTGCCAACATACTTGCCGAAAGGTCCATCGCCATAACAATGTCTATTCCCCGTGTGGTTTTTGTTTTTGTGGATTCGTCAACAGTTCTTGGGCGTGCAATAGCAATAATCAATGCTGAAAGTGCCAAAAGGCGAAGCGCAAAAAGCAAAGGCTTTAATCGCGCCAACCAGTTTTTCCCAGATTTAAAACCGCTGATACTTGAAATTTTGAGCGAAGCCGTTTGTTGTTTCCGCTTCCATAAATACCATAGCACAAGGACTGGAAGTATAAGGAACAACCAGAAAAATTGCGGATTTACAAATTCGAAATTACTGCCCATCTTTCTCTGAAATTTCAAGCTCTATGGAAGCTTCAATTCGTTTTTTTATTTCTTCGGCGTATTTGCCATCGTCTTGATATACAATCAAAACTTCCTGCAAACCGTTTTGCTGTGCAAAAAGCAACAATTCATAAGTACTTTTTTCCTTCAACACTTTATTGTCTGAAACCTGTACATTGAATTCACCATATGCTTTCAACCCTTTAATACCCTTTTCAGTTTCAAAATCGTCACGTTTTACTATCATGTTTTTTGCGCCACTTTGTTCCAAATCGTCCAAAACGGCATCTAATGCTGTTTCTAAAGCAATTTCCTGCTTTTGACTAAACTGTGTTGTTGAAACCATAATGTAAAGCGGAGAATTCATTTCGCCATAGGTAAAAAAGTCTTTTCCGGTTACAGCACTTTTATCTGCGTTTGTAACTGGAGGTTCAGCCCTTAAGAGTACTTCTGGTGTTTCTAAAATAACCGCGGGATTTCCATATTCACTCTTTATCCATCGTCCCTCAGCGAGTTCGCGGAGGTCGTTTCCTAAAACTTTATCTTTTAAATTATCAAAACCAGAAACGCTACCGTAAATAATTCCCGCTAAGATGGTCGCTGCAATTACACCCGAAATTCCCAAAATCCATTTTTTTTGTTTGCGTCTTTTGCGCAGTTTTTCAAGGTATTCTTGATTTTCCAAAAGTTCTTCCTCTGTGGGCTCTGGAACCGCTTCGTGGGTTTCATTAATAATTTCCTCGATAGTTTTTCTATCAACTTCCGCTTGGCCGGACTGTTGGTTCATTTTGGCAAACTTCACCAAGTCGGCACGCTTGAAAATTAGATCGAGTTTACGAATTGTTTCCAAATCGAAATCGAAATTTCCAGCATCCTTATGCATCATCAAACGCGTTATAAGCTCGTCACTCGTACTTTCCAACGCAGCTTCATCCACTTCACGATCCAGATAACGCTTTACAATTTCAGTTAGGTTGCTATAATATTCCTTGCTTTTATTTTCTTTAATTAGTTGGCTGTTGTCCAAGTTTTTCAGTGCAACAATTGCTTCTTCATAAGGAGGCAATTGTTTTACGGCAGCGTCTTTTCGTTTTTTTCTTCGGAATAAATAAATGGCAATCCCAATAATAAAAAGGATGGGCAGGAGCCAATAAAGAAGCAACAACCAATCAAACGGTGGATTTTTAACTTCCACTGCGGGTTTTATATCGAACATTTTCTGTTTCGTAGTGTCAACAACCACATCGTTTACTTCAACCTTTATGGAATCTGTTAAAAATGGCTTGTTGTTGATGAAAACACGCTGCGGCGGAATGGTATAATGACCGCTGTCAAACTGGGTTAAACCGTATTTTTTAATGAGGCGATATTTAGCACCTTCAAATGTAGTATCCGTTTTATAGGATTCTATCATTTCCAAAGGTGCGAAAGTCTGTTCCTCAGAGAAAACAACCGTATCGGTAGAATCTGCCTGTACGTTTATGGTATAAAGAATTTCTTCTCCAATCTTGATTTTTGTGGAATCGAGGGAGGATGTAACTTGGGCGTATGAGATGAAAGTGAAGAGAAAAAAGAAAAGAGAAAAAAGAAAATGGAGATTTCTCTTAAGATTCAACGAGGTTGAAACCATATTTCTTTTTATCGTTATTTGTTTAAAATCTAACATTTCACTTTTAAAATCTAACGTCTTTTAAAATAACCCAATAATTTTTTCACATAACTTTCATCAACCCTACAACTTAAAGCACCTGCACCACTTTTTGTAAATGATTCGGTGAAATAATCCACACGTTCTCGGTGATAGCTATAATATTGGTTGCGCACGCTTTTAGAGCCTGTGTTTACCAAAAGCAATTCGCCAGTTTCTTGATCTTGCATTTGTATCATCCCAAGGTTTGGGATGTTTTCTTCGGCTTTATCGTAAATCCGAATCCCGGTAACATCGTGTTTTCTAGCAGCGATCTTTATGGTATCTCTGTAATTATCAGCAATAAAATCTGAAAGCACAAAAACGATGGCTTTCTTTTTCATTACGCTGCTTAAAAATTTTAGCGCATTCGCCAAATCGGTTTTATTGCTTTTTGGCTTGAATTCAATCAATTCACGAATGATTCTAAGCATGTGTGATTTTCCTTTTTTTGGCGGAATGTAAAGTTCAATTTCATCTGAAAAAAGAATCAATCCCGTTTTGTCATTATTTTGCATTGCTGAAAATGCGAGGGTTGCGGCAATTTCGGTAACTATTTCGTTTTTGAACTGTTCTTGCGTTCCAAAAAACTCGGAACCGCTTATGTCTACCATCAACATTAGTGTTAACTCACGTTCTTCCTCAAAAACTTTAACGAATGGCTCATTATAACGGGCAGTAACATTCCAGTCGATACTCCGTACGTCGTCGCCAAACTGGTATTGGCGCACTTCGCTAAACGTCATCCCGCGACCTTTGAAAGTACTGTGATACTCGCCGCCAAACACGTGATCGCTCAACCGACGCGTTTTGATCTCGATTTTCCGTACTTTTTTAAGAAGTTCTTTAGTATCCATTGTTTCAGTAGCCAGTGTTCAGTAAGTTCAGTAATATACAGTTTCAAAACTATTACTGCATTACTGCATACTATTTTATTTACGGTACTTCAATTACGTTTACAATCTTGTTGATGATTTCTTCGGAAGTAATGTTTTCGGCTTCTGCTTCGTAAGTGATGCCTATTCTATGGCGAAGTACATCGTGCACAACGGCGCGAACATCTTCAGGAACTACATAACCACGGCGGCGAATGAAGGCGTAACATTTAGAAGCAATGGCAAGGTTAATACTTCCACGTGGGGAAGCGCCAAAATTGATAAGTGGTTTTAAATCTGAAAGACCAAAATTCTCAGGACTTCTTGTGGCGAAGATGATATCGAGAATGTATTTCTCAATCTTTTCATCCATATAAACTTCACGAACGGCGGCTTGAGCTCTCGTAATTTGTGCAATTGTTGCCACTGGATTTATTTGTTCGTATTCGCCTTTTAAGTTTTGGCGGATGATGAGTTGTTCCTCAGCCATCTGTGGATATTTGATAACCGTTTTCAACATAAAACGGTCAACTTGTGCTTCGGGCAACGGATAAGTTCCTTCTTGCTCAATCGGGTTTTGTGTTGCCATTACTAAAAAAGGCCTGTCTAATTTAAAAGTAGTTTCCCCAATAGTAACCTGCTTTTCCTGCATCGCCTCCAAAAGCGCCGACTGCACTTTAGCTGGAGCACGGTTAATTTCATCCGCAAGGACGAAGTTGGCGAAGATGGGACCTTTTTTTATACTGAAATCGTTAACCTTCATATTATAGATCATAGTTCCTACAACATCTGCGGGAAGTAAGTCTGGGGTAAATTGAATTCGGCTAAAAGTTCCGTGAACTGCTTTTGCAAGTGTATTGATAGCAAGTGTTTTTGCAAGACCTGGAACACCCTCTAAAAGAATGTGCCCTTGGCCTAAAAGGCCAATCATAAGCCGTTCCACCATGTGTTTTTGGCCTACAATTACTTTGTTCATTTCCATTGAAAGAACGTCCACAAAGGCACTTTCCCTTTCAATTTTTTCATTTAATGCCCCAATGTCAAAGGTCAAATTTGTATTTTCCATACTGTATTTAGATTCAATTGTAGTGTGCTTTATAAAAAGACGGTGCAAATTGAAAATTTATTGATAAAAACCCTGTTAATGATTGGTTAAATAAAAAAAAGGAAAACTAAAAGTTTTCCTTTTTTAAAATATGTGTTTTTTAATTTTTAAGGTTCTAGATCAATTTCTCCAATACTTGTAACTTCACCTTGAACTACTATCACATTTTCAATTACAACTGGCGGAATTCCCAGATTTAAATCAGCCTGGACAGTAACGGTATAAGTTCCATCTGGAACAGCACTTAACAAAAATTCGCCTAAAGGGTTTGCGTATGTTGAAACTTGTGTAGTCCCATCATCTGCGGTGATCATTGTTACAATTCCGGGAGGAATAATAGTTCCTGAAATTGCACCACTTTCAGCAACGGTGGTCGCCCTAATAACTGGTTTAAGGCTATATCCTCCGTTTCCTTGGGCAACAATGGATTTATCTACATCAAAATCGAGCATAAATTCATATAAAATTCCAGGTTCGAGCGTTTCGTTTACCTGTATTTTTAAACCCGACTGTTGCGCACTTGGTGTATCAAGTGGAAATGTTTCACCATCTACTACAATTGTATTTTCATTTCCAAGCACTAGACGTATTTGGCTAATGCTTCCTGCTGGAACTTCATCATTAAACAATAAAACATTAACACCGGCGGTTAATTCCAAAAGATCGTAAACGCCTGCATTTATACCTAAATTTAGGTCTTCTTGGCCATTGTTGTATTTAATAACAACCTCCTGAACATCAATAAAAACTTTCTCATAATCACCAGGAGCATCTGTCAACCTTACTGACAATTTTGCTTTACCTTCATTATTAGTGGAATCATCCTCACTGCAGGATGCAAAACCTATGAATAATACTGCAATTAAACTTAATTTTAATAGGGATTTCATATTTATAGTTTTAGAATTAGTTTTACAAACGTATTGTATGATAATTAGGTTTTTAAATTCATTATGAATTTTTAACTATTGATTTAACCTATTTTAACCTCATAGAATTTTTCAGTACTGTAATTTTAGAAAAAGTTTAATATGAAAAATAAAACAGCATTTATAACCGGAGCAACTTCCGGAATAGGGATGGCCACAGCGAAGCTTTTCGCCAAAAATGGAGTGAGATTAATTCTCTGCGGAAGAAGAGAGGACCGATTGAAAAAGCTTTCTAAAGACCTTTCTAAATTAACCGAAGTAAGCACTTTGAGTTTTGATATTCGAAATAAAGAAGAAGTTTTTAAAGCCATAGAATCACTTCCGAAGAGCTTTTCTGAAATAGATATTTTAATAAACAACGCTGGAAACGCCCACGGAATGGACACTATTGATGAAGGCAGCACCGATGATTGGGATGCAATGCTGGATATTAATGTGAAAGGATTATTGTACGTGAGCAAAGCTATTCTTCCAAAAATGATTGCTCGAAAAAGCGGTCATATTATAAACATTGGTAGCACCGCCGGAAAAGAAGTGTATCCCAAAGGAAACGTTTATTGCGCTAGCAAACACGCTGTAGATGCAATAAACCAAGGAATGCGGATAGATTTAAACGGCAAGGGAATAAGAGTTGGCGCCATAAACCCCGGAATGGTTGAAACCGAATTCAGCGAAGTGCGTTTTAAAGGCGATACAGACCGCGCAGAAAAAGTGTATCAAGGCTTTACACCGCTAAAACCTGAAGATATTGCAGATATTATTTGGTTTACGGTAACACGTCCACCGCATGTGAATATTGCAGATTTGACGGTAATGTCTTTGGACCAAGCCTCTTCTACCATTGTGAATAAATCATGATCAACAAACGCCTTTTAATCAAAAACTTGCTCGCCCACAACGACGAGAGCAGTTTTTATGATAAAAAGCGAAAGATTGACCTAGGCACCAAAGAGGGAAAAGCGAAGTTTCTGAAACATATTTGTGCACTAAGCAACAGTAATCCTGCTAATAATTCATTTATAGTTATTGGTGTAGAGGATGAAACAAATGAAATAAGAGGAGTCGATTTTTTTGATGATAGCAAAATCCAAAACCTTATCAATGCCTACCTCACAAACGCTCCGTTGATTATTTATGAAAATGTGGCGTTCCCGAATTTGCCTTCTGATAAGGTTGTAGGTTTGGTAACCATTCGTCCAAATGGAATGATTACCTCGTTACGCAAAAATATCTGGAAATACTGGGGGGGCTCTATTTTTCTTCGCGATGGAAGTATTTCGATGCCCAAGGATTTCGACATTGAAATAAAAGATGTGAATTCAGAAATTGTGAAATCTATTGAAAACGCTGCCAAAAATAACATTGAACTCACGCTGGATGGCGTTATGGATTTTACGAACAATCGCCATAAAGATCTGGAAAACCATTATAAAGTCTTCAAGGAACAGTTTGTGGTTTGTTGGGCCGGAAACCCAAAAAAAGTAAGAGAAAACTTGTATTATTCGCGTGTTGACATTGAGCTTATCAACGAACAGGTGCGGCTTTTTTATTCAGCCTTGGATGAAATTAGTATTGACTTTACCGATGATTATTTTAAAACTGTAGAATATGTGCATTTGGGATTGAATGAACAATTTAAGTATTACCCGTTGGAAGAAGTTACGATTCAATTTAATGAAAATGGCTCCTACAATATGGATTCAAAATTGATTTTTGAGCCACCAAAATTCAATAAAAAGACACTTTTCCATATATATAATGCAAATAATGCCGTACTGGAAAAGTTGAAAAAGAATATTCCACTGAACGCTTCCGAAGAAAAAGATTTGCGCAATCTTCCTTCAACCTATCTTATTTGTTATTTGAACGATTTTGAGGATGCAAAGGAAAAATTACAAGAAGCGAAGGAATTTTTAAGGGATTATGATGCCGAAGCCTATCAGCTTTCAAAGGAATCGCTACGGATTTTGAGGAAGGTGAGTTACAATTAATTTTTGTAATTTTAAAAGTGTCAAAATTGTTAATTATGAAAAATTTTATCTTCAGCCTTTTCGTAATTTTTATTTGCTTTCAATCTTATTCTCAATGTAGCATAAACCCTTTCATTCAAAATAATTATGAATTGGACGCAAAAGTTTTAGCGTTACGGGAGATTTTAAATGATCCTTTAGATCCAGATTACGATAATCCTTTTTTGCCAGAAGAGCGTTATAGGCCTTATCTTGAAAGATTGTCAGCACTTTATGAAAATCCACATAACAGTCGAATGGTAGATTCGTTGTTCAATGACTTCCGTATTCATGTTAATTGGGAATATATGCTCAGTACGCCTTTTAAACGAATTGTTTTTGGAATAGACAATAATGCACCTTGGTTAGAGGATTTTAAAACTACAGGTGTTTCCGGGGTAACAGAATTGGACGATTTGATGGCCACATATCAATTTTCAATCGATTATTTTATTGTACTTACAGGGCCGGGATATACTGCATTTTGGATTGAGACCTCGTTGGATTTTTTAAATGTGACGGCACTTTTGGATGATTTTGATGCTATTCCAGACTTATTCCCTTCAGAAACCGATGTAGAATTATTAGACCGTTTTAATTACACTGGAATTCTATATTACATTTATTCAGAACCAGTTGAAGTTTGTGATATTATTATAAGTGGAAACCAATTTGAGTTTGTGCTTTATGCTGGAGATTGTTTTGCAGGTTGTTCATATTCCGAAAGTAGATATACTTATGTTACAGAGGATTGTGAAGTGCTTTCAACACTGGAGAATGATTTTTTGAAAATCACGCTTTATCCTAACCCTGTTTCAGATAAATTATATTTTAGCGGAAATTCTTTGGAAATAGTATCGCTTCAATTTTTTTCCGTTCAAGGAAAATTGATTCGAAAGTTGAATAACCTTTCCAATGAAATTGACGTTTCACAATTAAAAGCCGGAATGTATTTTGTAAAACTTATTTCGATAGATGGTAAAATAAATACTTTGAAATTCATTAAGGAGTAAATCAATTTGGATTGAAAGATTATAGTTTGACGGAATTATAAAATTATTAACTATTGCAACTAAGGAATTCATTATATTCTCAAAATGAAAACAGTTGTAATAGGAGACATTCACGGAGGTTTAAAGGCCTTGAAACAATTGATAGAAAAAGCCAATCTACCAACAGACACAAAATATATTTTTGTGGGCGATTATGTAGATGGCTGGAGTGAGTCTGCTGAAGTTATTTCCTATTTGATAGATTTTTCAAAAAGAAATGATTGCATTTTTCTTCGCGGAAACCACGATGAATTATTATACAAATATCTGAAGTTTGACGAAAGCAATCCTATGTGGCTCAGCCAAGGAGGAGAGAGTAGTTTGGAAAGTTATGCGAAGCTTTCTGAGGAAGAAAAAGAAAAACATCTAGAGTTTTTTGAAAATTTGATGAATTATTATGTAGATTCTGAAAACCGCCTTTTTCTGCATGCAGGTTTCACCAATCAACACGGCCCACAATATGAATATTATCCAAATATGGTCTATTGGGACCGAACTCTTTGGGAAATGGTCTGTGCGATGGATCTCTCAATTTCAGAAAAAGACGATAAATACCCAAAACGACTCAAGCTCTTCAAAGAAATTTATATTGGCCACACGCCCGTTACCCGAGTAGGGTTTGAGAAACCAGCAAATTTTGCCAACGTTTGGAATGTGGACACTGGAGCAGCTTTTAAAGGAAAAATCTCGATGCTTTCTGTAGAATCCAAACAAATTTGGCAGAGCGAACCCGTTTACAAACTTTATCCTGATGAAAAAGGCAGGAATTAATATTTCTTTATTACAAAATCCTCCGTACAGTCATTATATTTGTAGTTATATCTAAAAAAATACCATGGCGCTTAAAAATATCCGATTGGAAGTAATGCAGACTGTTGAAAAGCAAATTGACAGTTATATTGACCAATATTTAATCCCTGTTGATGAAATTTGGCAACCCACGGATCTTTTGCCAAATTTTCAAAAAGAAAATTATATGGATGAGGTAATCCAAATCCGGGAGGAAGCCAAAGAATTGGGCTATGACTTTTGGATTGTTTTGGTGGGCGATATGGTTACCGAAGAAGCGCTGCCAACCTACGAAAGTTGGTTGATGGATATGGAAGGTGTAGACCAACATGGCCGAAACGGCTGGAGCAAATGGATTCGTCATTGGACTGGTGAAGAAAACCGTCACGGCGATGTGCTGAATAAATATTTGTATTTGTCTGGAAGAGTAAATATGAAAGAAGTTGAAAGAACCACACAGCATTTAATTAACGATGGTTTTGAAGTGGGGACAGGACGCGATCCTTATAGAAACTTTATTTACACCAGTTTTCAAGAACTTGCAACCAATGTTTCACATAATAGAGTAGGAAAAATAGCTAAGAAGAAAGGAAACAGATCTCTTGCCAAAATGTGCAATATTATTGCTGGCGATGAGATGCGCCATCACTTGGCATATCGTCAATTTGTAAAAACCATTTTTGAATACGACGCGAGTGAAATGATGATTGCTTTTCAAGATATGATGCAGAAAAAAATCATTATGCCTGCGCAAAATCTTCGTCAGAGTGGTGGCAAAATGGCCTCTGCCTTTGATGATTTCAGCAATGCAGCACAGCGGTTGGGTGTTTATACAACATACGATTATATTGATATTCTAGAAAAATTGAATGCCCATTGGGAAATTTCAAAAATTAGCGGCTTAACCGATGAGGCTGAAAAAGCACGTGACTATCTCTTAAAATTACCTTCAAGAATGATGCGAATTGCCGAACGGATTAAAATTCCGCAGGATGCAAATCGTTTTAAATGGATTGAGCCAAACGGAATGATATAAAGTTAAAAAGCCGCTTCAATTGAAGCGGCTTTTTAACTTTAATAAATTATTTTCTATAAATCAAATTTGATTCCCTGCGCTAATGGTAATTCATCGCTATAATTAACAGTATTTGTTTGTCTTCTCATATATACTTTCCAAGCATCAGATCCAGACTCGCGTCCTCCACCTGTTTCTTTTTCACCACCAAAAGCACCACCAATTTCTGCTCCAGAGGTACCAATATTTACATTGGCAATACCACAATCTGATCCTGCAAATGATAAGAATTTTTCTGCTTCTTTCATTTCATTGGTCATTATAGCACTTGACAATCCTTGAGCAACGCCGTTTTGCATATCGATAGCATTTTCTACATCGCCGCTATATTTCATTAAATACAAAATAGGGGCAAAAGTTTCATGCTGTACGATTTTAAAACTGTTTTCAGCCTCAATGATTGCTGGTTTTACGTAGCACCCACTGTCATATCCTTCGCCTTCCAACACGCCGCCTTCAACGAGTACATTTCCTCCTTCGGCTTTTGCTTTTTCAATTGCTTTAAGATAGGTTTCAACAGCTTCTTTATCGATTAATGGCCCAACGTGATTGCTTTCATCAAGCGGATTTCCAATAACGATTTGCTTATAAGCACCTACAATTGCATCTCTTACTTTATCGTAAACACTTTCGTGAATAATCAATCTTCTGGTTGAAGTACAACGTTGCCCACAAGTTCCAACGGCACCAAATACTGCACCTGGCACAACTACTTTTAAATCGGCAGTTGGTGTAATAATGATTGCGTTGTTTCCGCCTAATTCTAATAAAGATTTTCCAAAACGCTCTGCCACCTTTGCGCCAACAATACGCCCCATTCTTGTAGAACCTGTTGCAGAAATTAAAGGAATTCTTGCATCTGTCGTCATCATTTCGCCAACTTTGTAGTCACCGTTGATGATTGAAGAAATACCTTCTGGAAGGTTATTTTCATTTAAAACACCTGCAATTATATTTTGACACGCAACGGTACACAAAGGTGCTTTTTCACTCCCTTTCCATACACACACATCTCCACAAACCCAAGCCAATGCTGTATTCCAAGCCCAAACTGCAACTGGAAAGTTAAATGCTGAAATAATTCCAACAACCCCAATTGGGTGCCACTGTTCGCGCATTACATGACCAGGACGCTCAGACGGAATTGTTTGGCCGTTTAACTGTCGGGATAAGCCAACTGCGAAATCACAGATATCAATCATTTCTTGAACTTCGCCGTACCCTTCTTGCAACGATTTTCCCATTTCATAAGAAACTAATTTTCCTAATGGTTTTTTCATTTCGCGAATTCTATTGCCAAATTGACGTACAATCTCTCCGCGTTGTGGTGCTGGCATTGCTCTAAAAGATAAAAAAGCTTTTTGCGCAGAAGTGATTACTTGCTCATATTCTTCCTTTGTAGTGGCGGTAACTTTACCAATTAAAGAACCATCTACCGGAGAGTACGACGCAATTTCTTCGCCCCCGGGAAACCATTTATTTCCAGTGGAAGTTCCTTTGTTAACATCCTTAATTCCTAATTGTTCCAATGCTTCTTCTATACCGAAGCTAGTGGTTGTTGCTTGCATATATTTATGATTTTTATTCGAAAATTTATGAAGCGCAAAGGTACACAATGTGCAGAAGAAAGTAAAACGAAACGATATCTGTTTGGGAAATGCACTGTTAATCTTTTGTGAACCGTGGATCGGTTTCCATCACTGTTCCACATTTGTTGCAAGTGCGCAATTCTTTACTTCCGTAGAAATGTTTGAAATGTTTCAGAAAATCTGTTTCAATATCACTCAATGGGAAGTAAACTTCATGTAATTTATTGTTGCAATTGTCGCAAAACCAAAGCAAGCCATCTTTTCCGTCAAGGTCGGTGCGTTTTCTTTCGATAACTAAACCTATTGAACCTGCACTTCTGCCAGGAGAATGCGGCACTTTTCCGGGATGAAGGTACATATCGCCAGGGCCGAGCTCCATGATTTTCTTTTCGCCATTTTCCTGTATGGCAACCTGAATATTTCCTTCAAGTTGATAAAAAAGCTCTTCGGTTTCATTATAGTGATAATCCTTTCGAGCGTTGGGACCCGCGACTATCATAACAATATAATCGTCAGATTCAACATATAAATTTTTATTGCCTACTGGTGGTTTTAGTAGGTCGCGGTTTTCTTCTATCCACTTATTGAGGTTGAAAGGTTTTTTAATAGCCATTGCCGTATTTTTAACTGTTACGTAAAAATACGGCAAAATGGTCTAATAGAAAAGGGATGTGTGTTTACTTTCTATAAAAGAGTTCGGTATAGTAACTTCTGCCTTTGGCGCATTTCATTACACCAAAACCTGTATGTGTAAAGTTACCTTCAATAATGGCTCTATGCCCTGGGCTTTTTAGCCAAGCGTTCATCACTTTTTCGGCGGTATCATAACCATAGGCTACGTTTTCGCCTACTACTTCAGCACCATCGTGATATTTAATTCCTTCGGAACGATATCCAAAATTGTCGTGATTGATTTGCTCTTTATCAATCATATATTGTGTATGATCTACAGCGAAGGCCGAGGCGTATTGATTGTCCATTTTGAGAGTGGAAAGGCCCAGGGAATCACGATGAATATTAACCAGCTCTAAAATACGGGCGGACATATCGCTATCATTTTTTTGGGCTAAAGCCAAATCAATATCATATTTAGCGGCTTCAACTTCAACTGAATCCTCTTTTGAACAAGAGGTAATGACTAGGCATAACAATGCCACGGCAAGTAGGTTGCTTTTAAGTAGGTGCATAATTTGGGTAACATCAAATTTGGGGCATGATGTTGAGTCAAATATATAAAAATTATTGAATGAAAACGCTTTTAATCGAAAAAATATTACACTTTATCGGATAAACGAATAGAATTACTATTTCAAAAGATACGCGAAATACAGCTTATCGGCTATAAACGTTATATTTTTCACGTATATTCGTGTTGAATTAAAACAGCAGCAATGGGTAAAACTTTAACATATTTTTTTGCGATATTCCTTTTTATTGGATGTAAAAACGAAGAAAAATCTTCATTTAAATCCGTTAATGCCTCCGAAAATTTACAAAAGACAGAAAAAAACTTCGGAATTGTCATTCATGGAGGTGCTGGAACCATACTTAAAGAAAATATGAGCGATTCGTTAGAGGCAGCTTATAAGAATAAACTGAAAGAAGCTATTTCTGCGGGTTATGAAATCTTGAAAAATGGGGGCACATCATTAGATGCTGTTACGCATACTATTAATATCATGGAAGATTCCCCGCTGTTCAATTCAGGAAAGGGAGCTGTATTTACACACGACGGGACTAATGAGTTGGATGCTTCAATAATGGATGGCGCCACCTTGAATGCAGGGGCAGTTGCTGGCATAAAACATATTAAAAATCCAATAGACTTAGCCAGAGATGTAATGCAAAAAAGCGAACACGTGATGCTTTACGGGGCTGGGGCAGAAGAATTTGCTAAAGGCTTGGGGTATAAAATGATGGACACTTCCTATTTCTATACACAAAGTAGGTATGAATCTCTACAGCGAGTTTTGGAAAGAGAAAAGGCAAAAGGAGATAAACAAGTTTCTTTTGAAGATCCCTTCATTAAAAACTCAAAATTTGGAACCGTTGGTTGTGCAGCATTGGACAAACAGGGAAACCTTGCTGCTGGAACCTCAACAGGTGGAATGACTAACAAACGCTGGAACCGCATTGGCGATGCTCCTATTATTGGCGCAGGAACTTATGCTAATAATGCTACTTGTGCAGTTTCATCAACGGGATGGGGTGAGTATTTTATTCGTTCTGTGGTTGCCTATGATATTTCTGCATTGATGGAATATAAAGGAATGACCTTACAGGAAGCTGCTTCAGAAGTCATTCAGGAAAAAGTGCCGGCCCTTGGTGGTGATGGCGGAATTGTGGCAATTGACAAAGATGGGAATGTAGCGATGGAGTTTAATACTGCAGGTATGTATCGTGCGACAATGAACTCAGAAGGAAAATTGATTATTAAGATCTACAAAGAGGAATAAATGGAACCGTATTACGCCGTAATCTTTACTTCAATCCAAACTGAAAATATTGAAGGATGTTCTGAAATGGCAGATTTAATGGAAAATTTGGCAAGCCAACAACCCGGATTTTTGGGTGTTGAAAGCGCCCGCAATGAAATTGGTATTACAGTAAGCTACTGGGAAAGTCTTGAAAGCATTAAAAAATGGAAAGCTAACGTGGATCATTTGGCTGCACAGCGAAAAGGTAGAGAAAAATGGTATTCTTATTATAAAGTGAGAGTTTGTAAGGTAGAAAGGGAATACGAGTTTTTAAATAATATAAATAAAACCTAGAGATGCATTCTTTTTGCGCAACCTTTTTAAGTTTGTCTTATCTATAAAGTATTATACAACTATTTAAACCAACCAAATTATTGATAAAAACTACATCTAATTTTTAATAGCAAAATAGATGTTGGTAAAAAACTTGCTTTCAGTAATTTTTCTTAGCGCATTCCTTTTTTCAATTTTATTTTACAAACAAGCCTTAGGGCTTAACCTTCTTACTTTTGAAGCTTTTTTTGTCGCGTTTTTATTTCTAACAAAGCAAGTCAATTTTTCTACTAAACTTCAGATGGTTTGCACTGTAGGATTTTTATTGACAGCTGTTATTACAGTACTTACCCATTCCACTTTTTCATATATAATTCATTTCATATCCTTATTGGTTTATGTAGGAATTCTTAGTTATCCTTTCGCAAAATCAATCATAAACATTTTTTTCATTTCAATTATTTCAATTTTTCAATCGCAAACTGAATTTTTCAGAAGTGTTACAAACTCAAAAGTTAAAGGGAAAAGCTTAGGAAAGGCTATATGGAAATTCAGAATTTTTATAATTCCGGCAGCAATTATTTTTGTGTTTGTGGCAATCTATAAAGTTTCAAATCCAATTTTCGATAAGCTTACGGTAAACTTTGTAAGCGTGTTTCAAAATACGCTGGACTTTATTTTCAGCGATATTGAATTTCTTTTCGTGTTAACTTTTTTATTGGGATTAGCGATCAGCAATGTTCTTTTCTTCAGAACGAAAAACCCTTCCATTGAAAAGGATGATACAAAAGCTAACGATTTATTTATAAGAAATAAAAAGAAAAATTCCAGAAGTTTTGGAACTGTAAGTATAAAAAATGAATTGAAGGCAGCACTCTTTCTACTTTTCATTCTGAACGCAATTTTATTGATATTGAACATCACCGATATTTATTTGGTTTGGTTCAATTTTGAGTGGGACGGACAAACTTTGAAACAATTTGTGCACGAAGGAACCTATCTTTTAATTTTCTCCATTTTAATATCCATTGCAATTGTTCTTTACTTCTTTAGAGGAAATATTAATTTTTACAAAAAGAACAAATTGCTCAAAAAGCTCAGTTATTTGTGGTTATTCCAAAATGCAATTTTAGCAATATCTGTGGGCGTTCGCAACTATTGGTATATAGAATATTTTTCGTTGGCCTATAAAAGAATTGGTGTTGCAATATTCCTGATATTGACACTATACGGGCTCTATTCAGTATTTGTGAAAATTAAAAAGGTAAAGTCTGGGTTTTATCTTTTTCGTACAAACGCCATGGCATTATATATTGTTTTGGTTTTAAGTTCCATAATAAATTGGGACACTTTGATTGCGAAATACAATTTTGCACATGCAGATGAGGCCTTTTTACATTTTGATTATTTAGCAAATTTGTCAAATAAATCGTTGCCCTATTTAGATAAACCTATTTCTGAATTGATTGAGATCGAAAATATCCAAAAAGAAAAATTTCCCTATGAAACAGATTTCATGAATGCCCAAGAATACCATCAAGAAATTAAATCAAAAAAAGTAACATTTAAGAGAGACTGGGAATCCAAAAGCTTTCTTTCTTGGAATTTCCCTGAATATATTGCTTATAATAAACTGTTTAAATGACAGGTAAACAATCTTTTTGTTAATTCTGTCCCAAATGTTAAAATTCAAAATACGATTTTAAAATAATTAAACGTTCCAATTTAAACCTCCACATCCATAAAACTACCTAAACAGTTTTTCAAACAAAACGAACTATGTTTTGCTTTGTAAGCCAATCTATTTGCCTTAATTTTAAATACTTTTAACCATCGCCCATGAAAATCGCACTTAAGTTCCTACCTGTAGTTTTATTGCTTTTTACTTTTTCCTGCAAAGACAAGGACAAACATTCCGAAACCGATAACCTTTTCAAATTCAAGGAATACATTTCCTATAATACTTACGGAAATCAATCCATAACAACGGATATTCGAGTTGAACTTGCAAAGCCTGTGGAACAATTTGAGCTAACACAGGAACTTTCTGCCGAAGAATATTTAAAAATTTCTCCAAAAACCGAGGGTAAACTTGTTGTTGAAAATGGCAAAACGTTGATTTTTCAACCTTCGGAATATTTAAATCCTGATACTGAATATACCGTTACTTTAAAGCTAAATAAGTTTTACGAAGATATTGCTAAAGAATTCAAAACCTACACCTTCAGTTTTCACACAATTACCCCAAATTTTAAAGTTAATTTGGGAAAACTTCAAAGCTACAGCAAGCAGTGGCAATATGTTGAAGCGTCCGTTGAGGCATCGGATGTTATTTCTTTGGCAAAGGCAAAACAACTGGTTTCGGCTTCACAAAATGGTAAAATTTTAAAATTGAAATGGCCTTCCGAGGCTACAGATGCACGCTATTTCAACTTTACAATTGATAGCATCAACCGAAAAATAGAAGATTCCGAAATTCTTATAAAGTGGAATGGGAAGCCCATTGGAGCAGAAAACCAAGGGGAGAATTTATTTAAGATTCCTGGACAGAATAGTTTCACAATAGTTGACATTAGCAGCACCTTGGCACCGGCTGCACTTTTGAGCATCAACTTTTCGGATCCATTGCTAGAAAATCAGGATTTCGCTGGTTTGGTAACTATTGAAAACACAAACGATTTACGATACGAAGTAAACGGAAACGTTTTAAACGTTTATCCGCCAAATCGCGTTGTGGGCGATGTAAAAGTCACCGTTTTCACCGGAATCAAAAACACTGAAGGTTATGGTTTGAAAAAAGAATTTTCAGAATTGGTTTCATTTGAACAGTTAAAACCTGCTGTGCGAATGATTTCAAAAGGAGTGATTCTTCCAAATTCCGCTTCTACACCAGTTTACTTTGAAGCTGTAAACCTTGCAAAAGTAGATGTTCGCGTCATTAAAATCTATGAAAACAACGTCCTTCAATTTCTTCAAAGTTATAATTTGAATGAAAAAAACACTTACGATATTAAGCGAGTTGGACGAAGAATTGCCAAAAAAACCATTGACCTTAAAAATGACGATTTGGGCAATAATGGAAGCTGGAAAGCATACGCCATAAATCTTTCCGAATATTTTAAGGCAGATCCTGGCGCCATTTACCAATTGGAGCTCAGTTTTAAAAAAGATTATATAACCTACGATTGTGCTGAAACTGCTTCCCAAGAAGAAAATTCCGAAGAAAATGAAGACGAATACTATAATGATTATTACGAAGTAGATCCGAATTACACCAACGATTCCTCTGAAGATGAAGAATTACGCGAAGAGCGTTATTGGGACAATGAAATTTACCGCTGGCGGAATTACACCTACAATTGGCAGCAGCAGGACAATCCCTGCCATCCCGCATATTACAATCAAGAACGCGTAGTTACCGCAAATATTTTGGGCTCAGATTTGGGCTTGATTGTGAAAAAAAGTAACAACCGCTCATATTATTTTATTACAACAAACTTAATCTCTGCAAAGCCTGAAGGAGGGGTAAAAATTAAGCTTTTTAACTACCAGCAGCAACTAATTGAGACCTTAACCACGGAAGGAGATGGAATGACGCTTTACGATGGAACCAAAAATGCAGCTTTCGCTGTCGCTCAAAAAGGGAATAATTTTGCCTATGTAAAATTGGAAGACGGGAATGCCCTCTCCATGAGTAATTTCGACATTTCGGGGAAAGAACTTCAAAAAGGATTGAAGGGCTATACATATACCGAACGTGGCGTTTACCGCCCTGGCGATAGCATTCACCTAACTTTTGTGTTGAATGACAACGCAAATCCATTACCAAAAAATCATCCGATTACGCTTTCGGTAACTGATGCGCGCGGAAAACTTGTTTATCGCACTGTTCAGCAGACAAATTCTTCAAAAGATGGATTTTACTATTTCCCTATCGCAACAAATACTTCGGCGCCAACGGGCAATTGGAACGCCACAATAACAGTGGGTGGCGCAAAATTTTCACATACTTTAAAAGTAGCGACGATTAAACCGAACCGCTTAAAAATAAAACTGGATTTTGCCGATGAAATTCTTGACGCAACAAAACCAGTAAAAGGAACGGCCAGTGCAATGTGGCTTCATGGCTCGCCTGCGCGGAATTTGAAGATTGATATGACCGCTACCCTTCGCGCGAGCAATTCTGCGTTTCCGAAATATCCAAAGTACAATTTTATTGATCCAATCCGGAAGTTTTCCGAAGTGGAAATCCCTGTTTTAGACACGCAACTTTCTTCGGAAGGCAGTACTGTTTTTAGCCAAAATCTAGAAGTGGGAAAAAATGCGCCCGGAATGTTAAAAGCTACATTTTTGACGAAAGTGTACGAAGGCGGGGGCGATTTTTCTATGGATATTTTTTCAAAAGATTTGGCCCCATTCTCACATTTTGTCGGATTGAAATCGCCAGAAGCAGGTCGTTACGGTTCTTATTTTACAGATGAAAATACAACGTTTGACGTAGTTTCTGTAGATGCCCAAGGCAAAGCTGCCGCCAATCGGGAGCTGGAAGTAAAAGTATTTCAAATTGAATGGCGTTGGTGGTGGAACCGCGGTTCGGATAATCTTTCAACCTATGAAAATTCAACCGTTCACCGTCCCGTAAAAGATTTCACCGTAAAAACCGATGGTAACGGAAAGGGAAAATTCACCTTAAATATTCCAGAAGAAGAAGGCGGACGCTATTTAATTCGCGTAATCGATAAAGAATCGGGCCACGCAACCGGGCGCATCACTTATTTCTACAGAAATTGGTCGCAACGCCCAAGTGACGGCGATGCGGAAAGTGCAAAAATGTTGATCTTTTCAGCCGATAAAGAAAAATATAATGTTGGCGAAGAAGCGTTTATAACTTTTCCTTCGGGAAGCGACGGTCACGCTTTGATTAGCGTTGAAAACGGCACTGAAGTTTTGGCAACGCATTGGATTGAAACCAAAAAAGGAGAAACCAAAGCCGCGATAAAAATTACAAAGGAAATGGCGCCGAATATTTATGTGAATATTTCACTACTTCAGCCCCATAGCCAAACGAAAAACGATTTGCCAATCCGGCTTTACGGCGTTATTCCACTTTCCGTAGAAGATACTTCAACAGTGCTTCACCCGAAAATTTCGATGCCAGAAGTATTAAAACCCGAAAAACAGTTCACAGTAAAAGTTTCCGAAGAAAAAGGAAAAGCAATGACCTATACTTTGGCAGTTGTTGATGAAGGATTGCTGGATTTGACCCGCTTTGCCACGCCCGACATTCATGAAGCTTTTTACAGCCGAGAGGCTTTAGGAGTAAAAACGTTTGATATGTTTGATTATGTAATTGGCGCATATTCGGGAAGTGTGGATAATATATACGCAATTGGGGGTGGCGATGCCGCTTTGGGCGCGAAAAATAGAAAAGCAGATCGATTTAAACCCGTTGTGAAATACCTCGGCCCATTCGAACTCGCAGCTGGAAAAACAGCCTCCCATAATATTATGATGCCAAATTATATAGGTTCGGTCCGTACTATGGTAATTGCTGGAGATAAAACCAAAAGCGCTTATGGAAGTGTTGATAAAACTACTCCTGTACGAACACCTTTGATGGTGCTGGCTTCGCTTCCGCGGAAATTATCACCGGGTGAAACAGTTACGCTTCCCGTTACCGTTTTTGCGATGGAAAATAAAGTGAAAACCGCAACGATTACTGTGAAAACAGGCGATGCACTAAAACCGAAAAATGGTACTTCAAAAACTGTTACTTTCAACGAACCGGGGGAACAAATTGTAAATTTTGAATTTGAAGTTTTACCAACTCAGGAATTCCAAACTATTGAAGTAATGGCTTCGGGCAATGGCGAAAAAGCGAGTTATAAAGTGGAAATTGATGTGGAAAACCCGAACCCGATTTCGCAAAAATCTACGCAGTACACCATTTCAGAAAATGGCTTCGCAAACTATCAATTTTGAAACATTTGGCGTTCCTGGAAGCAATGCCGCGATGCTTGAATTTTCAACCTTGCCTCCGATGGATTTTGGAAAGCGAATGGAATATTTAATCCATTATCCCTACGGATGTGTTGAACAAACAACTTCTTCAGCATTTCCGCAGTTGTATTTGGCAGATGTTTTCGATATTACTTTTGATAAAAAACAAAAAATTGAGAAAAATGTAAAAGCTGCAATTGAGCGTTTGGGAAGATTTCAAACTGCAAATGGCGGGCTTGCTTACTGGCCTGGCGAACGTGAAGCTGATGAATGGGCGACCAATTATGCTGGTCATTTTATGTTGGAAGCGAAGCAAAAAGGATATGCTCTGCCTATTAGTTTTATGAGCAATTGGTTGCTATATCAACAAAACACGGCACGGCAATGGCGAAATAGTTATAAGGTTTATAATTCAAGTTTGACGCAGGCATACAGACTTTATACTTTAGCATTAGCTGGAAAACCTGAACTTGCCGCGATGAACCGCCTTCGAGAAAGCAAGGATTTAAGTAATGATGCCAAATGGCGATTGGCTGCTGCGTATGCTTTGGCTGGAAAGAAAAATGTGGCAGAGCAAATTGCACAAACGGCGAATATTAATTTCCGTCTCTAAGAAATATGATTATTATACCTACGGTTCGCCTTTCAGAAATCGGGCGATGGCTTTGGAAACTTTGGTTTTATTGGGAGATTCAAAACAACGTGATTTGGCAATTTCCGTAGCGAAAGATTTGTCTTCAGAAATTGGTACAGCACACAGGAAACATCGTATGCATTGATGGCAATGGCAAAAATGGTTGCTAAAAACGGCGGAAAAGCGATGGAGCTTACTTTTACAAACGGGGAAAAATCGTTCGAAGTAAAAACCGATAAAGCAATCGCGCAACGCGACCTTTCATTTGTGATGGGAAATAATTCCGTTGCGGTGACCAATAAAAAAGGGAATGTAGTTTACGTTACACTTTCGCAACAAGGGAAACTTCCACTTGGGAAAGAACTTGCCGAGCAACGCAATCTCTCAATAAACTCGCAATATTTGGATGGCACAGGCAAGGCAATTGATGTTACTAAATTGCGACAAGGAACCGAAATTATCGCAAAAGTAAGTGTTACCAATACTTCTGGCGATTGGATAAATAATGTTGCGCTTACAAAAATCTTCCCAAGCGGTTGGGAAATTGTAAACACGAGTTTCTCAGAATTAGGTGGAGGTGCAAGTGGAAATGCTCGTTATACAGACATTCGTGATGACCGTGTGAACTTTTTCTTCGATTTGGATGGAAATCAAACGAAGACGTTCACTGTTAAATTGAATGCTTCTTACTTAGGAACCTATTATTTGCCGGGAACACAGGTGGAAGCGATGTATGACAATACATATTATGCACGGAATAGAGGGATGTGGGTGACTGTTGAGTTATGAGTTATTTCACATGCCAATTATAAATGATCATGTCATGCTGAGCTTGTCGAAGCACTGGATGATGAGATAATTTGGAAAGATGAAATTTTACTTTACATATATTCTTGAATGCTCAGATAAATCGTATTATACTAGAATGACCAATGATATAGAGCGAAGGCTTGTACAGCACAATGAAGGAATGAAGAAAGATTGCTACACCTTTAAAAGAAGGCCTGTTGAGTTAAAATGGTATTTACAATGCACAAATCCAACGGAAGCAATAAAGATTGAAAAACAAATTAAGGGTTGGTCTCGAAGAAAAAAGATGGCATTGATTGAAGAGAATTGGCAAGATTTGGTGAAATTTTAAAAGAATTATACTGAATTTGGACGTCCCGATTCAAGTAAACCGTCTTCGACAAGTTCAGAGTGACTTTTGGAATTCTTATTAATAATTAAACAATGTTTGTCACGCTGAGCTTGTCGAAGCGCATCGTAGTGGGTCTTCGACAAGCTCAGACTGACATTCGTATTCATAATAGATTTTAGGAATTAATTGGAAATAACAAGTTTTAAAAAGCACATTCTAAAACACAAAATAAAACTCAGTGTCCTGCTGGTTTTATTTGTGGTTTGGCTCTTCTGCCTTCCATCGCCATTATTCAACGTTCCCACGGCAACCGTTGCCGAAAGCAGCAGCGGACAAATGCTCGGCGCACGCATTGCTGATGATGAACAATGGCGATTTCCAAAAATGGATTCCGTGCCAGATCGGTTTGAGAAATGCATTCTTTATTTTGAGGACGAACATTTTTATTGGCATCCCGGCTTTAATCCAGTTTCCATTTCAAAAGCACTTTGGAACAATCTTACCAGCGATTCCCGTCGGGCGGAAGTACAATTACCCAACAAGTAATTCGTCTTTCACAGAAAAAATAAAGGCCGAACTTATTTTGAAAAACTCATTGAAATTTTTCAAGCCACACGTTTGGAAGCAGGTTTTAAGAAAAAATCAATTCTGAATCTTATACGCTTCCTATGCGCCTTTCGGCGGAAATGTAGTTGGCCTAGAAACCGCTTCGTGGCGCTATTTTGGGATTCCCGCCAGCGAATTAAGTTGGGGACAATCTGCAGCTTTGGCAGTACTTCCGAATGCTCCATCACTTATTTTTCCTGGAAAAAATGAGGAAATTCTCAAACAAAAAAGAGATGCGTTATTGTTGAAACTTTTTCAAAATGAAGTAATTGATGAAACTACCTATCAATTGGCTTTGGACGAAAAATTGCCCGGAAAACCACTCCTGCTTCCCGAGTATGCACTTCATTTAACTGAAAAAATACGAAAGGAACATCCGGGAAAGCGTATTGAAACCACAATTGATTTTTCACTTCAGCAAAAGGTGAACAACATCGTGAAAGAGCAAAATTATGTGTTGGCGCAAAATCAGATTCACAATCTCGCCGTTTTGGTTTTAGATGTAAATACGCGGGAAGTTTTAGCGTATGTGGGCAATTCCCCAACAACGCGCGAGCACAATAATTTTGTAGATATTATTGAAAAACCGCGCAGCACTGGCAGTATTTTAAAACCTTTTCTTTTTACGTCAATTCTTGATGCGGGTGAGATTCTGCCAAATACTTTGGTGGCCGATATTCCAACTTCTGTGAATGGTTACACGCCCGAAAATTTCGATAAAAAATTTAACGGCGCTGTGCCAGCGAGTGTAGCGCTTTCAAGATCCTTAAATATTCCTGCGGTGCGAATGTTGCGTGATTTTGGCTTTCAACGTTTCTATAATATTCTTGGGAAAATAAATCAAAAAGCCATTGATAAGCCGGCTGATTATTATGGTTTATCGTTGATTCTCGGTGGCGCGGAAAGCAGTTTGTGGGATATTACGAAAGCATATGCAGGAATGGCTTCAACATTAAATTTCTTCAATACTTCTTCCAGCGAATACCGGAAAAATGAATTTGTCGAACCAGTTTATGTGAAAAATCACGATGAAATTGACTTTGGAAAAATTCAACAGAAACCATCCGTTTGGAATGGGGGAGCAATTTACGAAGCTTTTGAAGCGATGGAAAAAGTGAATCGCCCGAGTGGTGAGGAAAACTGGGAGTTTTTCACAAGCAGTCAACCGCTTGCATGGAAAACCGGAACGAGTTACGGTTTTAAGGATGCGTGGGCAGTTGGCGTAACGCCAAAATATGCAATCGGTGTTTGGGTGGGAAATGCCGATGGCGAAGGCCGCCCAGGGCTTACGGGAATTCAAGCAGCGGCGCCCGTTTTGTTCGATGTTTTAAATGTTTTGCCTCAAAGCGGTTGGTTCAAAATTCCGTATGATGAATTGGTGGAAGCAGAAATCTGCACTAAAAGTGGCCATCTCGCCGGACTTTTTTGTGAAGAAACAAAACAGGAATGGATTCCAAAAAACGGAACCAGAACTGAAGCTTGTCCGTACCACCAAACCGTATTTTTAAATGACTCGGAAAATTATCGGGTGAATTCTTCGTGTTATCCGCTTTCAGAAATGAAACAAAAAAACTGGTTCACCTTACCCTCAGTTATGGAATATTATTATGCACAACTCCATCCGGAGTATAAAGTACTTCCGCCATTCGCCCCAGACTGTTTGCAGGAAGGTGAAAAATTGATGGCCTTCATTTATCCAAAAAGAAATGAAGCTATTTTACTTCCGAAGAATTTTGATGAAAACGTGAACGAGGTTATTTTTAAACTTGCCCATCGTTCGTCTGAGACTACAGTTTTTTGGTACCTAGATTCGAAGTATGTAGGCAAGACTGAGACCTTTCATGAGTTAGCTATATCGCCAAAACCAGGAAAATATTTGTTGACTGCTGTGGACCAAGATGGCAACGAACTCCGCGAACAAATTGAGATAAAAACCTCTTCAGAATACCCTTAAAACTTATTTAACAAAAAATTAATGATGATTGGTTCGTAATGTTCAGAACCAAACGTATTTTTGTGCCCAAATTTATCAGAAGAAAAAAATGTTTAAACAAAAGGAAGAATTAATAGAAAAGTTAGGGGTTCACATTGAGTGTAAAGAACAAATTGCCCCATTGGCTGCTCGTATTCTCGCAACATTAATTTTGACTGGGAAAAAAGGAATCAATTTTGAAAGTTTGGTATGTGAACTTGGCGCTAGTAAAAGCACAATTTTCACACATTTGACGATGCTGCAAGCATCCCAACGAATAACCTATTTTACTAAATCAGGAGATAGAAAAAAGTATTTTATTCTAACCCCGGATGCAATGATAAAATCGATGACCGAAATGATAGATAGGTGGAATATTGAACGCCAGATCCATCAAGAAGTTATGGAATACAAAAAAGAAATCAATAAATCGATAACCGAAGATTCTGACTCAAAATTTGAGCTTGAATTTCATAAAGATTATATAAGCTTTTTGGAGCAAGCAAGTGCTTCGGTTGATAAACTCAAAAAAAAATTGACCGATAAAAATTAAACCAACTAATTGAATTCTAAATGAAAAAGAAAAATTTAATAAACACGCTTCCTGTCTTTTTGGGAATACTTCTTCTTTTTGCTTCGTGCGGAGATGATAAAAATGCCCAGCAACATGCAATGGCCGCTCAACAAGCCCCAACATTGCCCGTGGTAACGATTCCAACAAAAACAGTGACGGCATATACTACGTATCCCGCTAGTATTGAAGGTATTGTAAATAGCCAAGTACAGGCAAAAATTTCAGGATACATTACAGATGTTCTTGTTGATGAAGGTCAAAAAGTTAAAAAGGGACAAACCCTTTTTCGTTTGGAAACCCAAACTTTAAGCCAAGATGCCGCCGCCGCCCGTGCCAATGTGAATGCCGCCCAAGTTGAGGTTGATAAGTTGAAACCTTTGGTTGAAAAAAACATCATTAGCAATGTGCAGCTGGAAACAGCTAAGGCGAAACTTCAACAAGCAAAAAGTGGTTATAACAGTATTGCCGCAAATATTGACTATGGAAATATAAAAAGTCCGGTAGATGGTTATGTTGGTTCTATAAATCTTCGGAAAGGCGCTTTGGTTAGTCCTTCTTCTCAAATTCCTTTAACAACGGTTGCAGACATCAGTAAAGTGTATACTTATTTTTCGATGAACGAGAAAGATTATCTTGATTTTATTCAGAATGCGGAAGGAAAAGACATTGAAGAAAAAATTAAAAAGCTTCCGAAAGTACAATTGCTTTTGGCGAATGGAAGTCTTTACGATCAAGAGGGAACAATAGAAACCATCAATTCACAAGTTAACGCAAACACCGGCTCTATAACTTTCAGGGCAGTATTTGATAACCCTTCTAGAATACTGACAAACGGCAACAGCGGAAAAATTATAATTCCAAAAGTTTACAATGATGCAGTTGTGGTTCCACAAGAATCTACTTATGAGCAGCAGGGCAGTATCTATCTTTATAAAGTAGGGCAAGACAGTACCGCTACTTCAACCAAAATTACTATTTCTGCTGAAGTAGAAAATCTATATGTAGTAGATTCTGGCTTGCAAAAAGGGGATAAGATTGTGGCAAAGGGTGCTAACAAACTACGGGGCAATTCCAAAATAAATCCACAGGAAATGCCTTTTGACAGTATAGCTAAGCCTATTGAGAAAGTTTTCAGATAACCCTTGAAGAAAAATAAATCATGCTAAAAACATTTATAGACAGACCCGTACTATCTACGGTTATATCAATAATTATAGTAATTCTGGGAGTTTTGGGACTTACCAACCTGCCCATTACACAATATCCAGATATTGCACCTCCCACCATTCAAGTAAATGCTTCTTATCCAGGGGCAAATGCTGAAACCATTCTTGAAAGTGTAATAATACCGTTGGAAGAGCAAATAAATGGAGTGGAAGGAATGACCTATTTAACCTCTACAGCTACTAATAACGGAACGGCTTCTATAAGCGTATTTTTTGATCAGGACGTAGATCCTGATATTGCTGCGGTAAACGTTCAAAATCGTGTGGCGCGTGCAAATTCATTATTGCCGCAGGCGGTAATTCAAACTGGGGTTACAACTTCAAAACAACAAACCAGTGCGTTGATGTTCCTTTCATTTTATAGTACCAATAAGGATTACGACGACACTTTTCTTCAGAATTATTTAAAAATAAATGTCATTCCCGAATTACAAAGGGTAAATGGTGTTGGAGAAGTAACTGTTTTTGGAGGAAAAGATTATTCCATGCGTATCTGGTTAGATCCACAAAAGCTTGCAGCTTATAGTTTGATGCCGTCAGATGTTGTAGCCGCTTTGAAGGAACAGAGCCTTGAAGCTGCGGCTGGGTCATTAGGTGAAAATAACGGCGAAGCATTTTCATACACTATAAAATATCCAGGACGATATAAAACGGAACAACAATACAGCGATATTGTAATTAAAGCCTTGGGCAACGGCGAATTTTTGAGATTGAGTGATGTGGCCAAAATTGAATTGGGAGCGCAATCCTATAGTGGAGGTTCTGTAACTAACGGAAATCCAGCTGTTAATATGGGGGTTTTCCAAACAAAAGGTTCTAACGCCCGCGATATTATTGACGAAATAAAAGTAAAATTAAATAAGGTTGAACAGGATTTGCCAGAAGGTATTACATATTATATTCCTTATGACACAAACAACTTTCTAAATGCCTCCATAGAAAAAGTTGTAAGTACATTGGTAGAAGCCTTTCTTTTGGTTTTCCTTGTAGTATTTGTCTTTTTACAGGATTTCCGTTCTACTTTAATCCCTGCAATCGCAGTTCCAGTGTCTATTATTGGCACGTTTTTCTTCCTGAATTTATTTGGATACTCCATAAATCTATTGACTCTTTTTGCATTAGTACTTGCAATCGGTATTGTTGTTGATGATGCAATTGTAGTAGTTGAGGCTGTCCATGCCAAGATTGATGAAGGGGAAAAAAGTCCGAAAAAGGCTTCGCTGAAAGCAATGCACGAAATTTCTGGAGCCATTGTTTCTATTACTTTGGTGATGTCTGCCGTGTTTATTCCAGTAACTTTCATCAAAGGTCCAACGGGTGTATTTTACGAACAGTTTGGGGTAACACTTATTGTAGCAATTATAATTTCGGCCGTAAATGCCTTGACATTGACTCCTGCCCTAAGTGCATTATTTCTTAAAGGTCACGACGAGAAGCAGAACAGCAATAAACCGGGTTTTATACAGAAGTTTTTTAATGGTTTTAATAGAGGATTTAAAGCTACTGTTGATCGTTACGGAAAGTCGGTTCATTTTCTTTATAAACATAAATGGATTACAGGTTTTATCTTGCTTTTGGCAGTTCTTGGGATTTGGTGGTCATCATCAACGCTTCAAACAGGGTTTGTTCCCGATGAAGACCGCGGAATTATATTTATGAACGTTGAGCTTCCTGCCGGTTCTTCAGTTGATAGAACGCACGAAGTAAACCAGACGCTTTATTCTAAAATTAAGGATTTACCCGGGGTTCAGGGAGCTTCGGTAATTGACGGGCGAAGCTTGATAAGTGGTGCAGGAAGTAATTACGGACTTGGATTTATCAGACTTGACGATTGGAAAGATAGAAAGGATGAATCGCTTTCTGTACAAGCAATTACTGGTAAACTTTTCGGCATTGCTGCCCAAATTCCAGATGCTAATATTATTTTCTTTTCACCGCCAAGTATTCCCGGTTTTGGTAATTCTGCTGGAGCTGAAGTAAACTTATTGGACCGTTCTGGAGGAAGCTTTACCGATCTAGACCAAGCGAATCAGGAATTTATAGCAAAACTGTCACAACGGCCAGAAATTCAATATGCGCAATCGTCTTTCAACACACGATATCCGCAATATGAAATGACCTTGAATGTACCTTTGGCGAAAGAATTTGGAGTTTCTGTTCAGACTATTTTTAATACTCTTCAAGGGTATATCGGAAGTATTTTTGCAGCAGATTTTTCCCGATTCGGAAAACAATATCGTGTTTATGTGCAAGCCTTACCGGAAGACCGTGCGGATGAAAGTGATTTGAATAGTATTTATGTCCGAACTGAAAGTGGTGAAATGACTCCAATTACGCAATTCGTTACACTAAAAAGAGTTTATGGGCCACAATCAGTTACGCGTTTTAACTTGTTTAATTCCACAAAAGTTACGGCAGCACCAGCACCAGGTTATAGTTCGGGAGATGTCATTGCCGCCGTGGAAGAAGTGACAAAAACACTTCCGAGTAATTTCGATATTGCCTATTCCGGTTTAACGTTGGAAGAAAAAAGCGCTGGCAACCAAACAACGACAATTTTCATTTTGTCATTGGTGTTCGTTTACTTTTTGCTTGCTGCACAATATGAAAGTTATTTATTGCCATTTTCTGTTTTATTTTCATTGCCTGTGGGAGTTTTTGGAGCTTATATTACAACTCAATTAACCGGATTACAGAATAATATTTACTTTCAAATTGCTTTGATTATGCTTATTGGACTGCTTGCCAAAAATGCAATTCTTATTGTTGAATTTGCCTTACAGCGAAGAAAACACGGGGAGTCTATTCTGGATGCTGCAATTGACGGAGCTGAAGCCCGATTACGACCTATTTTGATGACTTCATTTGCCTTTATTTTTGGGTTGATGCCCTTGGTACTTTCCAATGGTGTTGGTGCAGCAGGAAACCGGTCTATTGGTACAGGAGCTGTTGGGGGATTATTAGTTGGTACCGTTTTCGGAGTTTTTGTAATCCCAATTTTATTCATCCTTTTCCAATGGCTACAGGAAAAAATTACGGGTGCGCCTACAGATAAATTAGAAATTTCAGAAGAAAACATTTCAAATGAAAAAGAATAGCATTTATAAAATATTGATTCTGGCAAGTTTGCCATTTCTACTTGTTTCCTGCTTTGCAGCAAAAAATTACGAACAGCCACAAGTCGTGAATGAAGCTAATTACAGAACTGAAAACCTTCAGCAAGATACATTGACGATAGCTACCGTCTCTTGGAAGGAATTGTTTACTGATCCCATTCTTCAAGGTTATATTGAAGAAGGATTAAAGAACAATATGGACATTCGCGTTGCATTGCAGCAAATAAGAATAGCTGAAGCCTACGTAAAACAAGGCAAGGCAGGTTATTTTCCTAGCTTGAGCGGAAACGCCAAAGTTACCCATCAAGAATTTTCGCAGGGTAGTCAGTTTGGCGCCCAATTTTCACAATTAACACAATATGAGTTGAGTGGAAGCCTTTCTTGGGAAGCAGATATCTGGGGAAAAATTAGAAGTAATGAACGTGCTTTTCAAGCTTCATATTTGCAGAGCGCTGCAGCACACCAAGCTGTAAAAAGTAAATTGATTGCAAATATTGCTTCAGTTTATTATCAATTAATGGCTTTGGATGAACAAATACGCGTAACCGAAAAAACCATTGAGACCCGTTCTAAAGGCTTGGAAACTACAAAAGCTTTAAAGGAAGCTGGTAATGTTACCGAGGTAGGCGTAAAACAGACTGAAGCACAATTATACAATGCACAGGGAATTCTAATCGACTTGAAAAATGAGGCACGCTTGCTGGAAAATACCATGTCGATTTTATTGGGAAGCGCTCCACGTGACATTGCACGCGGTAGTCTTGAAAATCAGGAAATAACAACACCCTTAAATACAGGTGTGCCAACACAATTGCTTCGAAATAGACCCGATGTTATGGCTGCAGAGTATAATTTGATGAACACTTTTGAGCTTACCAACGCTGCCCGTGCTGATTTCTATCCTTCGTTGACACTTTCAGCAAGTGGCGGTTTACAGAATTTAGAGCTCGATAAACTATTCAACGCGAATTCATTATTTGCAACAATCATTGGAGGTTTAACCCAGCCTATTTTCAATAAACGCCAAATCCGGACGCAATATGAAGTTTCGCAAGCGAAGCAGGAACAAGCTTATTTAGATTTTAGACTTGCCGTTATTACTGCTAGCAAAGAAGTTTCAGATGCATTGTACAGTTACGAGGCAGCAACTGAAAAAATTGATATAAAGAAGAAAGAGTATGAAGCATATAGCTTGGCAACAAATTATTCCGAAGAGCTTTTGGACAATGGTTTGGCAAACTATTTAGAGGTTTTAAATGCTCAAGAAAACGCATTAAACTCAAGTTTAAGTTTAATTACAGCAAAGAATAACCAACTTCAATCTATTGTTGATTTATACGAAGCTTTAGGTGGTGGTTGGCGATAATTTTTTTCATAATTTTTTATTGTTGATTGTAAACCTGTCTTGTAATTTTCAAGGCAGGTTTTTTTATTCCCTATTCCAAAAACATCTATTTTAGTGGAATGGGAAAATTTCACTTCGTTATTTTTTTACTTGTTTTCGCTTTTATTTCCTGTGAAGAAGCGCCTAATGAAACCCTTTCTTTGAATGGCGACTGGCAATTTTCTGAAGATGGAAAGATTGATTGGAAAACTGCGGAAGTTCCAGGCACTGTGCAAGCAGATTTGCTGAAGTTGGGTGAAATTCCCAATCCATTTTTTAAAAATAACGAAGATTCCATTCAGTGGATTTCTGAAAAAAATTGGCAGTATAAAAAGCAATTTTCTATTTCTGAAGAAACATTAAAAAAAACAAAACATTTTTTAAAGTTTGAAGGGCTTGATACATACGCCGAAGTTTTTCTCAATGACAGTTTAATCCTTTCCGCAAACAACGCTTTCCGCAGTTGGGAAGTAGATGTAAGTGATGCCCTAAAAGCCGAAAACAAACTATTGGTTGTTTTCAAAAGTCCCGATTCCATCGAAAAAAGCGAAGCTGAAAAGTTAGATTATGAACTTCCTGGTGGCAATCGTGTTTTTAGTAGAAAGCCCCAGTATCAATATGGATGGGATTGGGCTCCTACCATAAAAACAATGGGCATTTGGCGAAATATTTCATTGATGAGCTATGATATTGCGCGGGCAAAAGACATTTTTCTTGAAACAAAATCTATTTCAGATTCACTTGCCGAAATTGTTGCAAAGTTTGAAATTGAAACTGTAAATCAGGAAGAAATTACCCTTAAAATCACTAATCAAAATACCTCTGAAATTTTTTCTTCAACCTTTAAAACCAACTTAGGCCAAAGTGAATTCCAAGTGCCTTTCACGATTAAAAATCCAAAACTTTGGTGGACGCACAATCTAGGCGAACCATTCATGTATGACATTCAAATTGAACTCATTCACAACGGAAACGTTTTGGAAACCTATTCAAAAAAACTGGGAGTCCGATCCATTGAATTGGTCACCGAAAAAGATTCCATCGGTGAGAGTTTTTATTTTAAATTAAATGGAAAACCTGTTTATATGAAGGGCTCCAACTACGTCCCCCAACAAATGTTGGAAGCGAAAATAGATCAAGAAAAATACACAAAACTTGTTGATGATGTGGTTTCGGCAAATATGAACATGCTCCGCGTTTGGGGTGGCGGGATTTATGAGGACAGTTTTTTTTACCAGCTTTGTGATGCAAAAGGAATCCTCGTTTGGCAAGATTTTATGTTTGCATGCGCGATGTATCCAGGCGATGCCGCATTTTTGGAAAACGTGAAACTAGAAGCCATTGAAAATATAAAACAATTGCGCGGCCATCCAAGTATAGCGCTTTGGTGCGGTAATAATGAAAACAGCGAAGGTTGGCAGCGCTGGGGCTGGCAGGACGGTAAAATGGAAGCACAAAAGCAGGAAATTTGGGCGAATTATTACGCGGTTTTCAATCACATTTTACCACGAGCGGTTGATAGTTTAAGTCCAAATATTAGCTATTGGGAAAGCTCGCCAAAATATGGCCGCGGCGATAAGCGCTATCAACTTGAAGGCGATGCCCACGATTGGTGGGTGTGGCACGATGGCTATCCCTTTGAGCATTTTGAGGAAGAAGTACCACGATATATGAGCGAGTTTGGGTTTCAGTCATATCCGAGTGTTGAAACTATAAAATATGCCACTGGAAGAGATTCGGTTTCTTTAAATGATCCGCTTTTCGCAAATCACCAAAAACATGCACGAGGTTTTCAAATTATAGATGATTATATGGCACGCGATTTTCCAGTTCCACAAAATGCTGAGGACTATGTTTATATGAGCCAACTTTTGCAGGCGTATGGAATTTCCAAAGGGATTCACGCTCAACGCCGTGCAAAACCCTACAATATGGGAACGCTGTATTGGCAATTGAACGATTGCTGGCCAGCTGTTTCATGGTCCAGTATTGATTATTTAGGAAATTGGAAAGCCTTGCATTATCAAGCCAAAAAGGCCTGTGAAAATGTTTTAATTTCTACGGAACAGAAAAACGATTCTTTAAACATTTTTGTTGTTAATGATACTTTTGATACCATTTCAGATTCACTTTCGCTGAAGTTGATTGATTTTGAAGGAAACATAATTTATGAAAACCGAATTTCAGTTGAAAGTCCACAGAATAGTAGCGAAATACTATTTTCCCTTCCCCTGAAAAATTTGAAATTTGACAAATCATTTTGTGTTTTGAAAGTCAATTTCGGACAAAGTGAATACTTGCATTACTTTGTAAGTCCGAAGGATTTAAAGTTGACGAAGGATAAAAAAGAAACAGAAATCAGTATTGAAATCGATAAGACGAAAGAAGGATTTAGAGTAACGCTTTCCTCAAAAACACTTCAGAAAAATGTATTTTTAATGACTGACACAAAAGGTAAATTTGAAGATAATTTTTTCGACTTGTTGCCGAACGAATCTAAAATAATCTTTTTTTCTACAGAAAATAAAAATACACCAAAGCTGCAGTATAAAACCTTAAATCAATTCAAGAAATAGTCATGCGAAACCTTCTTTTTTCAGCTATATATATTATTTCCTTTGGAATGTTTTCGCAGGGTGATCCAATTACGCTAATCCCAAAACCACAATCTATTGAATTGAAATCTGGAATTTTCAAATTTGATGAAGCTACTACAATTTATTTTGAACCAGAATTTGAAATCGCGGGTAATTTTCTCAATGAATTTCTTAAAAATGGCACTGGATTTCAGCTTAAAAATACTTTAAAAAAGAATGCTAAAATTGTAATTGAAAAAGATGCCTCCCAACCTGCCGAAGGGTATTGGTTGGATATTTCAGATTCAAAAATCAGTATCAAGGCCAGTGATAAAAGTGGAGCTTTTTATGCGGTGCAAACCTTGCGACAATTGCTTCCGATAGCATTGGAACAAAAAAAATCAAAAGAGGATACAGGTTTTATAATTCCGCAAGTAACCATTTCAGATTTTCCGAAATTTCCGTATCGCGGAATGCATTTAGATTGTGCGCGACATTTTTTTGATAAAGAATTTATCAAAAAATACATTGCAAATCTCGCACTGTTGAAAATGAATTATTTCCATTGGCACCTTACGGACGATCAAGGTTGGCGTATAGAAATAAAGAAATATCCCAAACTCACTTCAAAAGGTGGTTTTCGCGATGAAACGCTTATTGGGCATTATAACAACACTCCACAAAAATTTGACGGCGAGCGCTATGGCGGATTTTATACACAGGAAGATATAAAAGAAGTGGTGGAGTTTGCGAAAAAGCACAATATTACTATCATCCCAGAAATTGAAATGCCCGGTCATGCGCAGGCTGCCATTAGTGCGTATCCTGAATTGGGGTGTACGGGTAAGCAAATTCCCGTGGCCACAACTTGGGGTGTTTTTGAGGATATTTTTTGTCCAAACGAGCAGACTTTTACGTTTTTGGAAAATGTGTTAAGTGAAGTCATGCCACTATTTCCAAGTGAATATATTCACATTGGTGGTGATGAGGCACCAAAAATCCAATGGAAAAATTGTCCGCATTGCCAGCAATTGATAAAAGACTTTAACTTGAAAGACGAGCACGGTTTGCAGAGTTATTTCATTGAACGAATTGAAAAATTTGTAAACAGTAAAGGCAAAAAAATAATTGGTTGGGATGAGATTTTGGAAGGCGGACTTGCGCCAAATGCAACCGTAATGTCTTGGCGCGGTATGCAAGGCGGAATTGACGCTGCAAAACAAAAGCACGACGTTATTATGACGCCAATCTCACATTCTTATTTTGATTATTATCAAAGCGATAAAACTGATGAGCCGTTGGCGATTGGCGGGTTTCTTCCATTGAAAAAAGTGTATTCCTTCAATCCAATTCCTAAAGAACTAAATCCTGAAGAGTCAAAATACATTCTTGGTGCGCAAGCCAATTTGTGGACCGAGTATATTCCAACTGAAAAGCAAGTGGAATATATGGTTTTCCCAAGAATACTTGCTATGAGCGAAGTTATATGGAACGGTCCTTCACAGAATTTGGAAAAAGAGTATCCTGAGTTCCTTTCTCGGGTCGAAAATTTTATGCCACGTTTGGATGCTTTAAGTATAAATTACGCAAACCATTTATACGAAATTGAAGGCAAGATTTTGAAAGAGGACGGCAAGGTTTTTTACGAATTGACAATGCCAACAAAAGGGAAGGAGATTCATTATTCCATAAACAATGCTAAAGCTGAAGTGTATTCGAAACCAATTTTAATTGAAGAAAATTCAAAAATCACAGCCAATGTTTTTAAAAACGGTGAAAAAGTTGGGCGCGATTTTTCAGAAAAAATTATATATCACAAAGGAATTACAGCAAAAATCTCATTGAATGTTCCTCCAAACCCAGCTTACGCAGCAGGTGGAAAAGAAGCATTGATTAATGGAATTCAAGGTAGTGATACGCGCTACGGCGATAAAGAATGGCTTGGGTTTTGGGGCGATGATTTGGAAATTACGCTAGATTTTGGAAAGGAAATAGAAATCAACTCTATAACAACTCGGTTTTATGATGCGCCTGGACAATGGATTTATGCGCCTAAAAAGATGAGTGTAAGTGGACAAGTTGAGGCAGGAAGATTTTTGGATACTATTTTGATTAATGATGATACCACAATTATAGATGTGGATATTCCTTTAACTCATATTTCGAAATGTATTGTTGAAAGCATAACTTTAAAAATCCCCAATTACGGAACCATTCCCGAAGGCCAACAAGGCGCCGGAAACAAAGCTTGGACATTTATTGACGAAATAATAATTGAATGATATTAGAAATTTGCGCAAATAGTTTTGAAAGTGCCCAAGCCGCACAACTAGCCGGAGCAAACCGAATAGAACTTTGCACTGAAATTTCCGTTGGTGGACTCACACCAAGTCACGGTTTGATTGAAAAAGTTGTTTCGGAATTGAATATTCCAACCCACGTTTTAATACGTCCTCGGAGTGGAAATTTCATTTATTCCGAAGAAGAATTTGACGTAATGTTGCGCGATATTGCCTTTTGTAAAAAAATAGGTTGTGCAGGAATTGTAAGCGGATTTTTAACTTCGGAAAACAAAATCGATTTAAATAAAACAAAACAATTAACTGATGCTTGCGAAGGAATGGAATTTACTTTTCACCGTGCGTTTGATTGGGTTGAAAATCCAATGGACGAACTTCAGAATTTAATTAATTTAAAAATAAACAGATTACTCTCGTCGGGCCAAAAACCCAGTGCGACTGAAGGAATTTCACTTTTGGAAGAACTCCAAAATCTTTCAAAAGGAAGAATAGAAATTATGCCCGGTGGTGGAATAAATTTAGAAAATTCTTTGAAATTTAAAGAAGCAGGATTTAATAGTATTCATCTTTCGGCAACAATAAAAAGGCAGGTACTTTCGCAAACACCAAAAGTTCCTATGCACAGTGAAGTTTTTTTTGAAGAAGGGATTATCGCGACTTCAGATAAAGAAACGATTCAACGCATTTTAGCACTGTTAGCGTAACGGAAATCCTTTTGCTGCCCACCACGGATGGATTTCAATCACCAATCTTCCAGATTTCACCATGGGATCCATATCGGCCAGACTATCCGCCATTTTTTGGGTTGGAACATTGTAAATGGTGATGCCACGAATATTGCCATCATCACCAAACGGCCCAGAAATATCAGCATATCCTTTCTCATACATGCTACTCAAGTGTGCTAAATGTAGTTTTTGAAGACTGTCCGCTTCTTCTTTAGTTTGTGAGCGGATTGGTCCACTTTTCAGAAAGGCAATGAAATATTGTTGCATTAAAATAGTATCGCCAGATTTTTCATCAACATAATCAAATGTTTGAAACCCTTTTTTGGTCAGTTCATCTTTTAACTGCGCCATTGGAATTTTTTCTTCCTCTGGGCAGGGTTCGGTGATGTATTCTTTTTCAACTTTGGCGTCACAACTCCAAAGTATAATTCCTAATATAGCAACAAGGAGTTTAGCTTCCATAGGTCCAATTTTTAAAGGGGTATTTACTCAAATTTGAATTGTAATATTTCACGTTACCCGTAACTTCCTTTCCCAACCATTCGGGCTTTAAAAAAGGTTCGTTTTCTGAGCCTAGTTCTATTTCGGCAATAATTAATCCTTCGTTTTCCCCCATAAAATCATCTACTTCAAAAGTGTGATGATCACTATAAACCTCGTAACGGGTTTTTTCAATGATTCCCGGTTCGCAAAGATGAAGCAATTCTTCTGCCTCCGCGAGCGAAATCTGTTTTTCCCATTCAAAACGAGAAAGACCAGATTTGTTCGATTTACCTTTGACAGTCAGAAAACCATCATTTCCTTGAATGCGAATCCGCACAGTGCGTTTGGGATTTGTGTTCAAAAACCCTTGCACAATGCGTGTGCGTTTATGGGCTTCGCTTTTGAACGCTTCGGAAGTGACTAAAAATTTACGCTCTATTTCCTGCATTTTGGGCTATTTGTTTAATTTCGTCTGAAGTGATTTGTTGCTCTGAAAACCCTTCTTTCGCCAAAACTATCATTGCTTCTGCAATCGTTTCAGCTTTAATCATTTTGTATTTCTTAGGAATTAAAAACCTGAAGGTTTTCATGAAAAAGGCCGCTAACTTTTCGCCAAAACGATTTTCATTTCTATCGCCATCTATTAAGGAAGGTTGCAAAACATACGTGTTTTTAATATTTTTATTTATCACATCGCGCTGCATTTCGCCTTTGGTTTTGTTGTAAAAAATGCTGCTAGTTGCATCTGCTCCCATCGCTGAAATTACCACAAACGTTTCTATTCCGTTCTTCTTTGTAAGTTTTGCAGCCGTGACGGGAATGCCATAATCTATCTTCTTATAGGTCTCCTTATCAGGAGTGTTGGCTTTTGTAGTACCAATACAGCAGAAAACCACGTCGGCTTTAAAAGCTTCGGAATATTCTTCCAATTGAAATAAGTCTATTAAATGCTCTTCAATTTTTGGAGAATTATTTTTCACTGAGCTGCGAGAGAACAATTTTATTTTTTCAAAGGAAGCATCTTTTAAAAGATTTTCTAACAAAATACCGCCCGTCAATCCCGTTGCGCCTAAAATGATTGCTGTTTTTTTCATTATTTTATTTGGTTGAAATTAGGTTTCAACTGTGCTTAACCAGACATTAAAGATATTAAATTTGTAGGATGCAGGACAAAATACCTCTTCGCAAAATAATACATGTGATATGGATGCTTTTTATGCGTCTGTGGAGCAACTGGACAATCCCGAACTACGCGGAAAAGCGATTGCAGTGGGCGGTAGTTCGGCTCGTGGTGTGGTGAGTGCTGCGAGTTATGAAGCGCGGAAATTTGGCGTTCGCAGTGCGATGAGCGGGGCAATGGCCAGAAAACTTTGTCCTGAACTTATTTTTGTACGGACCAATTTTGACCGTTACAAAGAGGTTTCAAAACAGATTCGGAAAATATTTTTGGAATATACCGATTTGGTAGAACCATTGTCGTTGGATGAAGCCTATCTGGATGTTACCGAAAATAAAAAAGGCAATCCCAGTGCAACAATGATTGCAACTGAAATACGAAAAAAAATAAAGGAGAAAACTGGGTTAAATGCTTCCGCGGGAATTTCTGTGAATAAATTTGTAGCGAAAATTGCCAGCGACATCAACAAACCCAACGGACAAAAAACGATTGGTCCCGAGGAAGTAGTCCCTTTTTTGGAAACACTGGATGTGAAGAAATTTTATGGAGTTGGAAAGGTAACTAAGGAGAAGATGTACCGTTTGGGTATTTTTACGGGAAATGATTTAAAATCTAAATCGCTTGAATTTTTGGAAGAACACTTTGGCAAGAGCGGTGCGTTTTATTACAATGTTGTCCGCGGAATCCATAACAGCAAAGTAAAACCTTCGCGAACGCAGAAATCGTTGGCAGCGGAGCATACATTTTCCGAAAATATTTCTTCGGAAATCTTTATGCTTGAAAGGTTGGAAGAAATTGCTGCTGAAGTTGAAAAGCGTATGCATAAAAGCAAACTTGCTGGAAAAACAGTTACGTTGAAAATTAAATATCGCGATTTTACCCTTCAAACGCGCAGTAAAACCCTTCCGCTTTTTATCGCTTCCAAAGAATTAATTTTAGAAGTGGTTAAAGAATTGTTATTTCAGGAAAAAATGAAGGAATCGGTACGGTTATTGGGAATTTCAATTTCGAACCTAAACAACGAAACACCAAAGAAAAAGCAGGTTCCGAAAGAATCCATATTGACGTACAACTAAAGCTTGAATTTTAATTATGAAAAAAAGACTACGTATCTTTAAACTAATTTAAAAATCCAGATTATGAAGACTGTAGCTTTTTCTATCCTTGCCCTTGCGGGTTTTACTTTCCTTTTTTCATGTAAAAATGATGCCAAAAACAATGACGAAACGCAAACCGTTGTTTCTGATTCCATCCCCACAGAAACCACTCCTGATGCTATGTATGTTACAGCGGTAAGTGGACTGACTTTGCGCGAGTTTCCAAATCTTCAAAGTGAAAATTGATTGTAATGCCCCTTGGAACAAAAGTGAAAATTGTAAACGCTGAAGGGAAAACAACTATGAACGTAGGTGGGATAGAAGGTGCGATGGATGAAGTTGAATTCAACAACCAAAAGGGGTTTGCCTTTAATGGCTTTATGTCGAAATTTTTCCCTCCTGGGGAGGATGCTTCTGCAAAAAAATATGCTGAAGAACTAAAGAAAGATTTCCCAAAGGTAAATTATTCCGAAGCAACGGGTGGTACTACAAGTAAACCTACAAAAACCGAAACACTTGTTTTACCAACTGATAAATGGCACGAAGCTTTTTTTACTGCCCAGCAACTTTTTGATATACCGAAGGAATTTGCTTTTCCAAACCCCAAAGGAGCCAATAACGAAACCCAACAGAACGGCAACAAAAAGAAGACCGATTTCTTGAGTGAATTACAGATTTCCCGCAATGAAAACGAACTTCAAAAAATAGTATATAACTACAAGACTACTGGTTTTGGTTATACAGTTACCATTACCAAAGAAGCTGATGGAATGAAGGTTGAAAAAGTTGAGGTAGCCGATTAATTATTTCACCTGCGAAACCCGCAACGTATTCACCATTCCCTTATCCACAATGGGCATAGCCGCAAGGTTTATTAAATAATCCCCTTTGTGCACATAGCCTTTTTCAAAAGCAATTCTATTTACATCGTCCACAGTTTCATCCGTGCTTACGTATTTATCGTAATAAAACGCTTTTACGCCCCATAACAAATTTAAACGGGCTAGAATTAGCTTGTTGCCCGTAAATGCCAAGATAAACGCAGAAGGGTCGCCAAGCCGAAATCTGGAAAGCGGTGTACCCGCTATTGGTCAACGTGCATATTGCTTGTGCTTCAATTTCATTGGCCATATGTGCTGCGTGGTAGCAGATGGATTTGGTAACGTAACGGTTGGTTTTAATCTGTGGCGGTTCTTGTGGCACGCTGATCAATTCAGAATTCTCTACACTTTTTAAAATTTTAGTCATTGTTTTGATAACGGCAACGGGATAATTTCCAACAGAAGTTTCACCTGAAAGCATTACCGCATCAGCACCGTCCATTACGGAGTTTGCCACATCATTTACTTCGGCACGGGTTGGTGTTAGTGAAGTTATCATCGTTTCCATCATTTGGGTGGCAATAATTACGGGAATCCGTGCGCGTTTTGCAGTAAGCACCAATTCCTTTTGAATAATGGCACTTCCTCGGCTGGAACTTCCACGCCCAAATCGCCACGGGCAACCATTAAACCGTCACAATAGGCGATAATTTTATCAATATTTTCAACCGCTTCAGGTTTTTCTATTTTTGCGATTATAGGAATTTTATATTCCGAATGGGCTTCAATCAACGCTTGTAGTTCTTTTAAATCTTCCGCATTGCGCACAAAGGAAAGTGCCATCCAATCTACTTTTTGTTCGATAGCAAAAATAGCATCCGCTTTATCTTTTGAGGTAAGTGCCGGAAATGAAATATTAGTATTTGGAAGGTTTACCCCTTTTTTGGAACGCAACGGCCCGCCTTGGATTACCATCACTTTTACTTCATCTTTTCTATTGGTTTCCAGTACTTCAAAAATAAGTTTACCATCATCTAAAAGAACACGTTCGCCAGGATTTACATCTCTCGGAAATTTGTCATAATTCATGTAAACTTTTTCTTTGGTGCCTTCAAATTCTTCACCTGTACAAAAGGAAAGTTGATCACCAGGTTGCACTACAACTTCTTCCTTCATCATACCAACGCGAAGTTTTGGCCCTTGAAGGTCACCCAGAATTGCAACATGGATGTCCAATTCCTCAGATAGTTTTCTTATGGTAGCAATCGATTTTTTCACTGTGGCATAGTCAGCGTGTGAAAAATTGACCCTAAAAACATCTACGCCCTCCAAAATCATATTTTTCAGAATTTCTTTAGTGGCTGTAGCGGGGCCAAGGGTGGCAACTATTTTGGTTCTTTTTTGGTTTGACATTTAGTCGAAAATTAAATTGTTCTTTGATTTTATAGTTTCAGCTTCTACGGTATATGCAGAAATGATTTGTTTTATTTTGTTTATTTCCGAAATGATTTTTCGTAATGGAACTGTTTCAAAATCTGAATATATTTTCAGAAAATAATCCACTTTTTTGAATTCAGGAAGCAGATAATGTGCCGTTGATTTTTCTGAAACCATTTCAGCAAACAATCCTCCGGAACTTTGTAAACCTGCTTCAACCGACTTGCATTTGTTTGCCACCAAATAAAAGTGGGTATATTTATGAGTGTCTTCAAAATCATACAGCGGAAAGGTAATCAGCAATCCCTCCGCTGAAAAATCGAGGTCTGCATTTTTTCTTTTTAAACGAAGGTTAAGATACTGATTCATCAAATAGGCCATTTTATAGGCTTCTTCGCTACAATGGATAGCGATGAGCGTATAGGGCTCTTCAAAATCGTCATCAAAAATTAATTTGTGATTTGCCATATAATTTTTGGATGCTACGTTACTGTTACCCTTTGTCCTTACACAAAAATAGGCAACTTTGGAGGTATTAGCTAACTAACTTAGCTAGTATTGGAAAAATTAATTGAAAAATAACTTTTGGAAGCTAAGGTTTTTCCGAATCAACCTTTATTTGAAGTTTGTAAAAAGCTCTTTTTGCGGCGCGTTCCTCGGCTTTTTTTTTTGAGGTAGCGCGTGCTTTTGTAACCACCTCATCTTCAATCTTTAAACGAACTGCAAAATGTTTCAATTCATCCTTTCCATTGTCTTCATAAATTTCAAAATTGAAATGTTTTTTGTGTTTTTGGCACCATTCAATAAAAAGACTTTTATAACTTATTATTTTTCCTTCCAATTTTTTAATATCAACATAAGGTTCGATGACTCTTTTTTGAATGAATTTTTCGCAATATTTATATCCTCTGTCCAAATAAATGGCACCAACCAATGCTTCAAAAACATTTCCGTGAATATTTCCACCGAATTGTTGTGTTGGAATCGGTATTTTTACAAATTTAATAAATTGAAATCACGTCCCAGTTCGTTTAAATGTTCGCGACTTACTACTTTTGAACGCATTTTAGTTAAATATCCTTCATCGCCATTAGGTACTTTTTTAAATAGATGAGCTGCAATTACGGCACTTAAGCATAGCATCGCCTAAAAATTCTAAACGTTCATAGTTTTGCGGAACCACCATCGATGATTTTTTATCATTTGTAGATCGATGGGTAAATGCTGTTTTATAAAATGGATATATCTTTGGAGTAAATCCTATATTTTTTTTAGTTAGTTAAAAAATTCCCCGCTCTTCTCTGAACGGGAATTTAATATGTTTTGAATGGAAGTCATTAATTGTTTTAGGATCAAGTTTTTTAAAGAGAACACAAGCATTGTGACCACCAAAGCCAAAAGTATTGCTCATTGCAACTTTTATATTACGTTTTTGTGCTTTATTTAAGGTAAAGTTTAATTTAATGTCAATTTTTTCATCATCAGTAGTATGATTAATTGTAGGAGGAACAATCCCGTATTTCATTGCCAAAATAGAAGCAATTGCTTCAATAGCACCGGCAGCACCTAATAAATGTCCGGTCATTGACTTTGTTGAATTGATATTTATGTTTTTAGCATGTTCGCCAAAAACTTTAAATAGCTTTCAATTCGGCAACATCACCAAGTGGAGTTGAAGTTCCGTGGGTATTTATAGCTCCACGTCTTCTGGTTTTATATCCGCATCTTGCAAACAATTTAGCATTACGCGCTCACACCTATTCCTTCAGGGTGTGGGGCTGTCATATGGTAAGCATCACCGCTCATACCGCCACCAACTACTTCTGCATAAATTTTTGCACCACTTTTTTTTGCGTGTTCGTATTCTTCTAAGGATTAATGCACCTGCACCTTCACCAAGAACAAACCCATCACGGGTAGCATCAAACGGTCTTGAAGCAGTTTCAGGGCCTTCATTTCTTGTTGAAAGTGCGTGCATAGCATTAAAACCTCCCATTCCTGCCTTGGTAACAGCGGCTTCACTTCCTCCAGTAACTACAACGTCACACTGGCCCAAACGGATATAATTAAATGCATCAATCATAGCATTTGCCGAAGAGGCACAGGCTGAAACTGTTGTATAATTAGGGCCCATAAAACCGTGCTTTATGGAAATGTTTCCGGGAGCAATGTCCGCAATCATTTTTGGAATAAAGAAGGGGTTGAAACGTGGTGTTCCATCCCCTTCTGCAAAGTTTATCACTTCATCTTGAAAAGTTTCCAACCCGCCTATTCCGGCACCCCAAATTACACCAACTCTAAATTTATCAACCTCATCGAAGTCTATTCCGGCATCTAGAATGGCTTCATCTGAAGAAACAAGGGCATATTGGGCAAAACGGTCCAGTTTTCGGGCTTCTTTCCTGTCAAAATGGTCTTCTGCGTTGAAATTCTTCAATTCGCAAGCGAATTTTGTTTTGAACTTTTCAGCATCAAAATAAGTTATTGGCGCGCAACCACTTTTCCCACTAATAAGTGCATCCCAATATTCTTGAATATTGTTCCAATAGGGGTAAGGGCACCAAGGCCAGTAACTACAACTCGCTTTAATTCCATAGAAGAATTCTTATTTTGCTGCTTCTATATAGGAAATTGCTTGACCTACTGTAGCGATGTTTTCAGCTTGGTCGTCTGGAATCTGGATATCAAATTCTTTTTCAAATTCCATAATAAGCTCTACCGTATCTAGGGAGTCTGCTCCTAAGTCGTTAGTGAAGCTTGCTTCGTTTACAACTTCGTTTTCGTCTACACCTAATTTGTCTACGATAATCGCTTTTACTCGTGATGCAATGTCTGACATAATTCTTGATTTTTAAATTTAATTATAAGTGGCAAAAATAAAATATTTTAATTGAAAACACCATTTAATGTTAAAAATGTGGATTTGATACTTTTGATTTTTCACATTTGAACATAATTGGGAAAATGCGCACCGGTGAATATTTCTTAATATTCACGATTTTTCTTTGCGCTTTTAATCTTTCCAAAATTTATAATAGCACAGAAAGATTAAACCAATTTAAACAATTTTGGGCGAAGTAAAACCCTATTGCCTTACTTTTGTTATTTTATTTGTTAATATTTACTTCGAGAAAAACTTTTGGAAACGGGAATGAAGAAGCGGATTGTAATTTTTGCGTCAGGTAGTGGTACCAATACCGAGAACATTATTAAATACTTTCAACGAACCCAATTTGCCGAGGTCGTTCGCGTGCTTTCAAACAAGAAGGATGCCAAAGTTTTGGAACGTGCCGAAAAGCTTTGTGTAAATGCATCTTCTTTTACCAAAGACGAATTATTTCTTGAAGAAGGAGTTTTAAAAATTTTGAAAGAATCACGGCCAGATATAATAGTATTAGCCGGTTTTCTTCTGAAATTTCCTGAAATTATTCTGAATGAATTTCCAAATAAAGTGATAAACATTCATCCAGCACTGCTCCCAAAATACGGTGGAAAAGGAATGTACGGCAATTTTGTGCACGAAGCTGTTGTGGAAAACAAGGAAGCCGAAACGGGAATAACTATTCATTATGTGAATGAAAATTATGACGAAGGCGCAATTATTTCACAGAAAAAAGTGAAACTTTCAAAATCCGAGACTCCTGAAACCGTCGCTGAAAAAATCCATGCTTTAGAATACGAATGGTTTCCAAAAGTGATTGAAGAAATTTTGCGTAAAACATCCACCCCTAAACCCTCCTTCAAAGGAGGGGAACTATAAGCTATGGCGAATAAAAAGCAGAAATTTTATGTGGTTTGGTTTGGAAATCCTGCTGGAATTTTTGGCAGCTGGGAGGAATGCAAACGCTCTATTCATGGTATAACCGGGGCACAATACAAAAGTTTTGAAACTTTTGAAGAGGCAAAAAAAGCGTACAATAAAGAATATGCAGACTATAAAGGTAAAACCTTAAAAAAGACACTTTCAAAGGAACAACTTCAAAAAATTGGTGAACCCAATCTGTATTCAATTGCTGTTGATGCAGCTTCCAGCGGGAATCCTGGAAAAATGGAATACCGTGGCGTGGATACGCAAACGCACAAACAACTTTTTCACCAAGGCCCTTTTCAACAGGGAACCAATAATATTGGGGAGTTTTTGGCGCTTGTGCACGGCTTGGCATTTCTGAAAAAAAAGAACAGCGACCGCATTATTTATAGTGATTCACGAATTGCAATTGGTTGGGTAAAAAAGAAAAAATGCAATACAAAGCTGAAACAATCTGCAAAAAATAAAACGCTTTTTGAATTGGTTGACCGAGCTGAAAACTGGCTAAAGACCAATAAATACGAAACAAAAATCGTGAAATGGGAAACCAAAGCCTGGGGAGAAATTCCTGCGGATTTTGGGCGGAAATAAATTTATTTGTCTGTTTCTAAAGATTAATTTTCATAATCCAGATTTCCTTAAAATATTCAAAGCCTTTATATTGCTTTCCATTTTTCATAAACTGGTTTTAGAGCATTGTTATTGGAAACATATACGTAATTCCAGTTATTTCTTGGGTTGATAAAAGTATTTGGACTGTAATTCTTTTCACTTAAAAATTGTGACCATTTTGTAGCATTTTCTTTTACGGAGAAAACATTTGTTACAAGATAATAGCCTGAAGCTAGGCCTGGAACCGACATAGACTGGACCCGAACCTCTCTTTTTATTTTGTCTTCTTCAGAAAGTACAACAGGTTTTTTTGGAGTCGTAATTTCTTTTGGTTTTTTAATTGACGGAGTTTTTTTCTGAACAGGTTTGGTTTCTTTTTCTTCAGTTGAAACAATAGCGTTTTGCTGTTCTTCCTCAATTGACTCTGAAATTTCTGAAATTGCAGCAGCACTGATAATCGTGTCTTCTACCGCTTTTGCTTTTTCCTCCAAAAACGCCTTGTTTATTTCAGTTTCAAAAGCAACAAAAAACAGATAAAATCGATCTGCTCTAGCTTGAAATTTAAGGTTGGCTTGGGTAGTGGCATTGTCCAAAAGCTCATTGTTGGGGTTTGGTATTTCCATTTTCAACAAATCAAAACCGAGCGTGTTGGCGCTGTTTGGATTTCGGTCGGTGAAAAATTGATCGTCCATTGTTATTGAGCTATTAAAAAAGTTCTTTTCTTCTCTAAGTTTGTTGCTTAAATGCTTAAAAGCTCCCGCTTTCTTGTCGAATATTGAAACCTCGTCTGTCTTTATTTTTCGGTCGCCTTCCATAGCTCCGAGTGCGATTTTAGTTTTAACGATTCCTTCTTCTTTACTTTTAAAATCATTAAAGCTTATTTCTACAGCTTCTTTGCTTACTTCAACCAGACCATTATAGGTTGTGAAATATTTTGGGCTTTCTGAAGCATCTTCATAAACCACATATAATAGCCAGCCTGCAGAGCCTCCTCCCAATATTTCACCCTCTGTTGCTTTAATGTTTGCGACGGTATAAGTGCCATTAATAGATTTTAGGTTTTGAAGTTTTGAAGTTACATCGGCATAGCAAACATAGGGTGAGTTTGCAGTAAAAACTTCAGTGCCATAGCTGTCAAAAATTATTTTTCCATTTAAAGTTTCATAGTTTCCATTAGGATATTTTAAACAATATTGAATTTATTGCTGGATCTCTTTCGCCGCGACCCACGTGGACCATTCTGTTGCCAGATTTGCGCAGCGCACTTTTTTCATAAGGATACAATCCGCACCAATAAAGCGCGGCATGAGCAATTTTGGGCTTTTCAGGAGCACTTTTTATTGTGGCTTCACTGGAGCTGAATGTTGTTTCGTCATTGTCAACATCTATATATTTCATTTTTACAATATCGTTGGGAATATTAATATCCATCAATGGATGTGTTGCGTCATCGCCCAAAATGTTGTTCCCAATAAGAATGGAATTTCCGCTTAGATATAGTTGCTTGTTTTCTTTAAAAGGAACGCCTTCTTGAGAATGAATAAATTGAAAAAATAGAAAAGAAAGAAATTAGAAAGTATAAGTTTTTCATTCAAAGGGGATTAAAAGTTTCGGAATTTACAATTTTTTAAATTATTATGTTTTTGGATTTTTAAAAATTACTGTGGTATTTCTTCAACTTTATAAGTACTTAAAATTGTAAATAATTGATTAAATTTGCACCCTCTTTAAAAACCCTTTATGAGCAAACTTGTTATTGTTGGCACCGTTGCCTTTGACGCTATTGAAACCCCTTTCGGGAAAACCGATAAAATCCTTGGTGGCGCAGCTACCTACATAGGTTTGGCAGCTTCACAATTTAATGTGGATGGCGCCATTGTTTCTATAGTTGGTGGCGATTTCCCGAAAGGAAGACCTTAAAATGCTCGAAGAAAACGGAATGGACATTTCAGGCCTTGAAGTGGTTGAAAAAGGAAAAACCTTTTTTTGGAGCGGAAAATATCATAACGATATGAATACGCGCGATACCTTGATAACTGACTTAAATGTGCTTGCAGATTTTAATCCACAAGTTCCAGAAAATTATCGGGATGCTGAAGTGGTTATGTTAGGAAACCTGCATCCACTCGTCCAATTGGGTGTAATTGCACAGATGGATTCACCAAAACTGATTGTGTTGGATACCATGAATTTTTGGATGGATAGCGCTTTGAACGAATTGATGCAAGTTATTGCCAAAGTAGATGTAATTACCATAAACGACGAAGAAGCAAGGCAATTTCTGGTGAATATTCACTGGTAAAAGCCGCTCATAAAATTATGGAGATGGGTCCAAAATATGTAGTTATAAAAAAAGGAGAACACGGGGCATTGCTTTTTAGTGATGATGATGTTTTCTTTGCCCCTGCACTTCCGCTGGAAGAAGTTTTTGACCCAACCGGAGCAGGCGATACTTTTGCAGGAGGATTTACGGGCTATTTGGCAAAAACCGGAGATTACAGTTATGAGAATATGAAAAATGCCATAATAAATGGTTCGGCGCTGGCTTCGTTTTGTGTAGAAAAATTTGGCCCTGAGCGATTACTCAAGCTTTCAAACGGTGAAGTACACCAGCGTTTGCAACAATTTAAAAGCCTGACACAATTTGACATCAAATTAACCTAAATACTCGCCCTGATCCCGAGGCTTCGGGACAGGCGTTTTTTGTACATTTATATAGTTTCAGAAAAAATATGAGCGACGCGTTAAAACACGAATGTGGAATTGCACTGGTAAGACTGTTGAAGCCCTTGGAATATTACAAGGAAAAATACGGAACCGCTTTTTACGGGGTAAACAAAATGTATTTAATGATGGAAAAACAGCACAACCGTGGACAGGATGGTGCGGGTTTTGCCAGTATTAAATTAGATGTTAATCCTGGAGAGCGCTACATAAGCCGTGTTCGGTCCAATGCCGCACAACCTATTCAGGATATTTTTGCACAGATAAACGAGCGAATAAATCTAGAATTTGCAAACCATCCCGAATACAAAGATGATGTTGCTGCGCAAAAAAAGAACATCCCTTATCTAGGTGAATTGTTTCTTGGCCACGTGCGCTATGGCACTTTCGGGATAAACAGTGTTGAAAACGTTCACCCTTTTCTTCGTCAAAACAATTGGATGCACCGAAATTTAATCATTGCGGGAAATTTCAATATGACTAATACCAATGAGCTTTTTGATAATCTCATAAAACTCGGAATGCATCCAAAAGAGAAGGCCGATACCGTTACAGTAATGGAAAAGATAGGTCATTTTTTGGATGATGCCGTTCGAAAATTGTATAAAAAAGCAAAGTCAAAAGGCATGAACAAGCAGGAAGCCTCACCTTATATTGCCGAAAACTTAAATGTTGCTAAAATACTTCGTAAGTCAGCCGCTGATTGGGATGGCGGGTATGCCATGGCCGGTCTTTTGGGTCACGGAGACTCTTTTGTACTACGTGATCCTGCCGGAATTCGTCCAGCATATTATTACCAAGATGATGAGGTTATTGTGGTTGCTTCGGAAAGACCTGCAATTCAAACCGTCTTTAACGTTCCTTTTGAGGAAGTGAAAGAGCTGGAACCAGGCAATGCAATAATTATCAAGAAAGATGGAAGCATGAAACTTTCTGAAATTCTTGCACCATTGGAACGAAGATCTTGTTCTTTTGAACGTATCTATTTTTCCCGTGGAAGCGATGCCGAAATCTACCAAGAGCGAAAAATGCTTGGAAAGCTTATAATGCCAAAAATTTTGGAAGCCATAAAATACGATACTGAAAATTCAGTCTTTTCTTTTATTCCAAACACCGCCGAAACTTCATTTTACGGAATGCTTGAAGCGGCCCAGGACGAGCTGAACAAACAAAAAAACGAGGCAATTCTGAATGAAAAGGAAAAATTAACTCCCGAGAGACTTCAACAAATACAAGCCCATAAAATACGTACGGAGAAGATTGCGATTAAAGATGTAAAGCTTAGAACGTTTATTACAGACGATAGTAGTCGTGACGATTTGGTTGCCCACGTTTATGACGTTACTTACGGTGTGGTGAAACCAGAAGACAACCTTGTTATTATTGACGATAGTATTGTTCGCGGAACTACCTTGAAAAAAAGTATATTGAAAATGCTGGATAGGCTTCAACCAAAACAAATTGTTGTGGTTTCATCGGCTCCACAAATCCGTTACCCAGATTGCTATGGAATAGATATGGCGCGCCTTGAACATTTGGTAGCTTTTCAAGCTGCTTTGGAACTTCACAAAGACCGTGGAACGTATTCAATAGTTGAAGAAATCTATCACAAATGCAAAGACCAAGTTGCCATGGAAGATGCTGCGGTAATCAACCATGTAAAAAAGTTATACGCCCCTTTTACGGATGAAGAAATTTCAGATAAAATAGCTGAAATAATCAGTGAGGAAAACATTGAATCCAAAGTAAAGCTTATTTTTCAATCTGTTGATGATCTGCACAAAGCGTGTCCCAAAAACCTTGGAGATTGGTATTTCACAGGGAATTATCCAACTGCAGGCGGGAATAGGGTTGTAAACAGAGCTTACATTAATTTTTACGAAGGTAATTCAGAACGCGCGTATTAAATTCTTTAAATTTTAACACAGGCATTACCGTTTATCGGAAACTAAATCCACTTAATCGAAATTGTTGATTAACACTGTTTTAGCTTTTAAACTTAAATTATATTTGAGCTTACCATAAGGCGTAAGTAGGTTAGGTCTATGGTAAGATTTGGGGCAAAAAAGGTAGACCTTACGGTCTGCCTTTTTTCATGTCCCAAAATGGGGTGGTAAGCCATACAAAATCTTTTCGTTTTGTATGTAATTTGATTGAGAGCTGTTTACAATATCTTGATAAAAAGATGTTTTTTTATGTTTTGAACTTCTTGATTTTAATCTTTGTAAGATTATTAATTTCGACCTCAGTTCTGTTAAAATTTCAATTAAAATGATGATTTTCCGAGTCAAAAACAACTTAATAAGCTTTTCAACGAAAAAACAGGTAATTCATCTAAAACCATAATTTTGAATGCTTTATTGACATATATTTGAACATACCATTAGCATAAGTAGGTTAAGTTCATGGTAGATTTGGGGCAAAAAAAGGCAAACACTGTTTGCCTTTTTTTATACCCAAATCTGGATGGGGTGGCGAGCATTTCTGCACACCTATTGATATTTATATTTCCCTTGCGAGCCGTTAACCCTTTCACCACAAACACTGTTTGCCTTTTTTTATACCCAAATCTGGAAGGGGTGGCGAGCAAAAAAGAACATTCTTAGATTTGTCATAATGCTATTACGAGCCGTTTTTCTCGAAAAACACTGTTTGTCTTTTTTTATACCCAAATTTGGATGAGGTGGCGAGTATTTCCGTACATTTTATTGATATTTACTCTCCCTTGCGAGCCGTTTACCCTTTGGTATGCCTTTTCACTCTCGCCTGTTTTTTCGAATAAAAAAATCCGCAATCAAAATTATGATTGCGGATTTTTTATGATTTTATTTTTCTGAGAATTATTACTTGTTTTTCGCGTAATTAGCTGCAACTTCTTCCCAATTAATTACATTCCAAAATGCACCAACATAATCTGGGCGCTTATTTTGGTATTTTAAATAATAGGCGTGTTCCCAAACATCCAACCCTAAAATTGGAGTTCCGCCGCAACCTACTTTTGGCATCATTGGATTGTCTTGGTTTGGAGTTGAACAAACATCCACTTTCCCGCCCTTATGAACGCAAAGCCAAGCCCAACCTGAACCAAATTGTGTTTTGGCAGCATTGGAAAATTTCTCTTTAAAAGAATCAAAATTTCCAAATGCGCTATCAATGGCTTTTGCCAAATCGCCAGATGGTTTTCCTCCTCCGTTTGGGGACATTACTTTCCAAAAAAGACTGTGATTGTAAAATCCGCCGCCATTGTTGCGCACGGCCTTATTTTCCATGTCAAGATTGGTCAATATATTTTCGATGGTTTTTCCTTCCATATCGGTGCCATTAATGGCATCGTTCAATTTATCGGTATAACCTTGGTGGTGTTTATCGTGGTGTATCTCCATCGTTTTGGCATCGATGTTAGGCTCCAATGCATCAAATGCATACGGTAATTTTGGTAATTCGAATGACATAATTATATCGTTTTTTATTGGTTATTACTAAATTCATTCAAATTTAGACAATCTCAGCTCTTTAAAGTGTTATAGATTTTATAAGATTTCTATGTGAGTATAGATTAATTTGATTCCAAAACTATAAAAAGAGTATTTTAGTGCAAAATGACAATACCTTGGAAAAACAATCCTCCTTTTCAATTTACAACGCCGCTGCTGGAAGCGGAAAAACTTTTACACTTGTAAAAGAATATTTGAAACAAATTCTTTCTTCAAAAAGTGATGATTATTATAAACATCTTTTGGCAATCACTTTTACAAACAAAGCGGTAGCTGAAATGAAGCAACGAATCGTAGAAACATTGGTAAATTTCAGTGAAGAAAAAAGCATTACCGAACCACTGCCAATGATGCTCAAAATTGCTGAGGAAACAGGGAAAAGTGTGAGCGAAATTCAAGATTCAATCCCAAAAAATCCTGAAAAACCTACTGCACAATTATGCTGCATTCAGCGTAGAAACCATTGACAGATTTAACCATCGACTCATTCGCACTTTTGCGCGTGATTTAAAATTGGCGACCAATTTTGAGGTTACACTTGATACCAACGAGCTTTTGGCCGAGGCGGTAGATTTATTATTGAGCAAAGCTGGGCAAAACAAGGAAATTACAAAAGTGCTGCTCGATTTTGCATTGGAAAAAACAGATGACGACAAATCGTGGGATATCTCACGAGATATTGCCAGCGCTGCCAAATTGCTTTACAATGAAAATGATTCGAGTCATGTTTCTATTTTGAAGCAGAAATCCCTGGAAGATTTTCTGGAATTCAAAAAGCAGTTGATCCTTAAAAAGAAAAAACTTTCTGAGAAAATTGAAACTATTGCCTTAGAAACACTTCAACTTATTGATGAAAGTGGTTTGCAACATTCAGATTTTACCAGGGGAACATTGCCCAATCATTTTTTAAAGTTAAAAGAGGGCAACTATAATGTATATGCAAATAAGCTTCAAGAAAATCTTGAAACCGGAAAAGGACTTTATAAAGTAAAAGAAACTGCTTATATAGTTGAAACCATCGATAGTTTAGCGCCAAATCTTCTTTCCAGTTATATTGAAATAAAAGAATATGTAAATAAGTACAATCTTTACGATTCAATCCTGAAAAATATAACCCCGCTTTCCGTAATAAATCTGGTAAACCAGGAGATTGAAGCCATAAAGGAGGAAAAAAATATTCTGCCCATTTCAGAATTCAATTCGCTTATAAACAAAGAAATTAAAAACCAACCAGCGCCATTCATTTATGAACGTTTGGGCGAAAAATACCGCCACTTTTTTATTGATGAATTTCAGGATACTTCAAAATTACAGTGGGAAAACTTGACGCCACTCATTGACAATGCACTGTCACAACAATTGGAGCCACACTCTGGTAGTCTTTTGCTCGTGGGCGATGCGAAACAATCTATATATCGTTGGCGCGGCGGTTTGCCCGAGCAGTTTATGGGTTTGTACGGTGATGTAAATCCTTTTTCGAGGGAAAAAGAGGTGCTCTCATTAAACACTAATTACCGTAGCTGCGCAGAAATTATAGATTTCAACAACGAGTTTTTCACATTCGTTTCTTCCTATTTTGCAAATGAAGGCCATGGAGCGCTATATCAAAACGGCAACAAACAAAATCAAAATGATAAAAAAGATGGTTATATAAAATTTGAATTCATTGAAAAACAAACTAAAGCTGAAAAAGAAGAAGCGTATTCAAACTTGGTTTTTGAAACAATTACCAATCTAAAAAGCAAGGGATTTTCAGAAAGCGATATTTGCATTTTGACCCGAAAAAAAGCTGATGGAATTGCGCTTGGCGCCTTTTTGATGGAACAGGGCGTGCCCGTGATTTCTTCGGAAACATTGCTGCTGCAATCTTCGGCTTTGGTGCAAATACTGGTTTTATCATTGCGGGTTTGCTTGTATCCAAACAACGACGAAGCCAAAATCCAGTTACTGGATTTGTTGCATGACCACTTATATATATCTGAAGAAAAACATACTTTTTTTACCAAGTTTCTAAATATTCCTGAAAAGACATTCACTGAAAACTTAAAGGAATATGACGTTGATTTCTCTTTTGCCCAAATGCGCTCCGTTTCGCTTTACGAAGCTTTTGAATATTGTATTGAAAAGTTCAAGATCGCCGAGGTTGCGGATGCCTATCTTTTCGGTTTTATGGATTTGGTTTTTGAATTTGAACAAAATCCACAAGCCGATAAAATTTCTTTTTTGGATCATTGGGAAACAAAAAGGGAAAGCGCTTCCATTACGGCCAGTGAGGGCACGAACGCCATTCAATTGATGACCATTCACAAAGCAAAAGGGCTTGAATTTCCAGTAGTTATTTTTCCATTTGCCGACATTCAATTATATGATGGAAAATATGACAAGCTTTGGTATCCCTTGGAAAAGGAAGATTTCAAATTTAAAGAAGCTCAAATAAATTATAAAGCTGAAGTTACAAATTACAGCGAAATTGGTGAAAAAATATACAACGAACATAGAAGCCAATTGGAATTGGACAATGTTAATTTACTGTACGTTACTTTAACACGAGCTGTTGAAAAACTCTTTGTTTTCGCTGAAATGCCGAGTGAACCAAAAGATGGAATTCCCTCAACCTACAACCATCTTTTCATGGAATTTTTGAAGCAGAAAAGTATGTGGAACAGCAATCAAATGGTTTATGAATTCGGAAAAAATTCAGGGAAGATTTCAAAAGAAAGAGAAGTTGTTTCCCAAATGGAACCACGATATCTTTCCAGCAGTCCCAAGACGCACGGATTGAAAATAGTTTCTTCGGAAGAAATTTATTTGGAAGCTGAAACGGCGGCGGCTATTACCGCTGGAAATTTGCTCCACGACACCATGGCCCAAATTTATACAGAAACCGATGCGGAGAGGATTTTGACGGAATTGAAAGAACGGGCAATTGTTCCGAGGAATGAGTTTGATGTTTTAAGGAAAACAGTGATTCAAATAATTCAACATTCAAATTTAAAAAAGTTGTTTGATGGAACGGATAAGGTTTTTAATGAACGCAACATAATTACAAAAGATGGGTTGATTTTGAGACCCGATAGAATAAATATCAATTCAGGAAACGTCTCTACATTAATTGATTATAAAACAGGTAGTCCAAATATTTGGCACAGCGACCAATTGATTGATTATGCAAATGCTTTACAGGATATGGGTTTTATGGTTTCAGAAAAAATGCTTATCTATAGCAATGAAGGTGAAATAGTAATAAATAAAGTTTAATTTTGAAACTTTAAATAAAGCATAATTATGTACGGAAAAATAAAGGAACATCTAAAAAAAGAACTAGAAGAAATAAAGGATAACGGCCTATATAAAAAGGAGCGGATAATAACATCGCCCCAGGATGCTGAAATTACTATTTCTACCGGGGAAAAGGTTATAAACTTTTGCGCGAATAACTATTTGGGACTGTCTTCCCATAAAGAAGTTATTCAAGCAGCTAAAGACGCCATGGATACCCACGGTTTTGGAATGTCGTCTGTCCGTTTTATTTGCGGTACACAGGATATTCATAAAGAATTGGAACAAAAAATTGCAGATTTTTATCAAACTGAAGACACCATATTATATGCTGCTGCTTTTGATGCCAATGGTGGAGTCTTTGAACCATTATTGGGCGAAGAGGATGCAATTATTTCAGATTCTTTGAACCATGCTTCTATTATAGACGGAGTGCGTCTTTGTAAAGCCGCCCGCTATCGTTATGAAAACAGTAATATGGAAGACTTGGAAAAGCAACTTATTGCTGCAAATGAAAAGGGTGCCCGTTTCAAAATTATAGTTACGGACGGTGTTTTTTCTATGGATGGTTTAGTAGCTCCTTTAGATAAGATTTGTGATTTGGCAGATAAATATGACGCAATGGTCATGATAGACGAATGCCACGCGGCCGGTTTTATAGGTGATACCGGAAGGGGGACACTTGAAGAGAAGGGCGTAATGGGCAGAATAGATATCATTACTGGAACACTAGGCAAAGCTCTGGGAGGAGCAATGGGTGGTTATACTACTGGGAAAAAAGAAATTATTGAAATGCTTCGCCAGCGCTCTCGGCCATACTTGTTTTCAAACTCTTTGGCGCCCGCAATTGTTGGAGCGTCTATTAAGGTATTCGAAATGCTTTCCGAAGATACTTCTCTTCGCGATAAACTTGCTGAAAATACTGTATACTTTAAAAAAGGGATGAAGGCAGCTGGGTTTGATATTATAGACGGAGATTCTGCTATTGTGCCCGTTATGCTGTATGATGCCAAGCTTTCACAGCAAATGGCAGATATGTTATTGGAGGAAGGAATTTATGTAATTGGATTCTTTTTTCCAGTGGTGCCAAAAGGCAAAGCCAGAATCCGCGTACAGCTTTCAGCAGCGCATAATAGAGCGCATTTGGACAAAGCAATAAATGCCTTTATTAAGATTGGGAAAAAATTGGGAGTTATAGACTAGTAAAACCTTTATTTACGTGTCAACCGCAACGACTTTAGGAAAATTTTATTAGATTTGCTTTTGTTTATAAAATTTAACAACTTACTTTTGCTCTTAATTAACACTTAAAAATTAAACAATCGAATATGAAACATCTTAACAGATTATTAGTTGTTGCCATACTATTCTTAGGAATAGGGGTAGCGAACGCGCAAGACGAAAACAATCCTTGGGCTGTTGAAGTTGGTGCAAACGCTGTTGACGTTTATCCAGCCGGACTCAATGAGAATCAAGTACGTATCCCAGCTGCTGCTAGAGGGGATATCTTTGACGAGTATTTTAACGCAAATGACCACTGGAACATTTTACCTTCAGTTTCTAGGCTTGCTATCAGTAGATATATTGGTAGTGGTTTTGTATTTACTGCTGCTGGTTCTATCAACAAGATTGATAAACTAGGAGATATTGCTGTAGATGACTTGAGTTACTACAGTGCTGATGGTGAAATTAAATACAGCTTCAAAAATGCAATTGGAAGTAGCTGGTTTGATCCATCTCTCGGTATTGGTGGTGGTTATACTTGGGTAGATGATATCGGTTTTGGTACTGCTAACGCAATTGCTGGAGTAAAATTTTGGTTCAATGACTATTTAGCTCTTAACCTTCAATCAACATACAAGAATGCATTTGAAGATGCTTATGGAATCACTCACTTCCAACACTCTGCTGGTATTGTTTTCCAATTTGGTGGAAAAGATACTGATGGTGATGGAATTTATGACAAAGATGATGAATGTCCAGAAACTCCAGGTTTAGCTGAATTCAATGGTTGTCCTGATACTGACGGCGATGGAATCGAAGACAGAAATGATGCTTGTCCTAACACTCCAGGTCTAGCTGAATTTAACGGTTGTCCTGATACAGATGGTGATGGTATACCTGATCCACAGGATGAATGTCCTACTGTTGCAGGTCTAGCTGCTCTTAACGGTTGTCCAGATGCAGATGGTGATGGTATCGCTGATAAAGATGATGCTTGTCCAAACGAAGCTGGCCCAAAAGCTAACAACGGTTGCCCTTACAAAGACAGAGATGGCGATGGCGTTCTTGACAAAGACGATCAGTGTCCAGATGTTGCTGGTACTGTAGCTAACAAAGGTTGCCCAGAGGTTTCTGTAGAAATCATCAAACAATTGAATGATTATTCTAAAACTATCTTGTTTGATTATGACAAAGCAACTATTAGAAAAGAATCTTATTCTGCGCTTCAGAGCATTGCAGACATAATGAAAGAATATCCTAATGCTAACTTCTTGATAGAAGGACACACAGATAGCCGAGGTAGTGATTCTTACAATATGAAACTTTCTAATGAAAGAGCTGCATCTGTAAGAGAATACTTGACCACAATCGGTATGGAAGGTTCTAGATTGACTTCTAAAGGTTTTGGTGAAGAAAGACCAATTGCAACTAACAATACTGCAGCTGGAAGACAACAAAACCGTCGTGTTGAGATTTCACTAGTGAAATAATTCAACAGATATATTAATAAATAATTTTGAAACGCCTCCGAATTTCGGGGGCGTTTCTTATTTTTAGGCTATGGTAACATTTCTTCAAGAAACACTGGCCGAAATAAAAAATACGCATTCAGATATTTCTGAAATCACTTTCATCCTTCCCAGTAAAAGGGCAGGTGGGTTTTTGATGCAGGAATTGAAAAAGGAAACTTCAAAAACACAATTTGCGCCACGAATATTAAGTGTTGAGGAATTAATAGAAGAACTTTCAAGCCTGTCTATAATTGACAATACAGAATTGCTTTTTAAATGTTATGAAGCTTATCTTGGCACCTCTTCTATTGCTGATAAGGATGATTTTGAAACCTATTCAACTTGGGCAAATACCTTAATCAATGATTTTAATGAAATAGATCGATATCTTGTAGAACCAAAACCATTTTTTAGTTATCTGGCAAGTATTAAAACTTTGGAGCGTTGGGGTGTACATGATGAAAAAACCGAACTGATTAATAATTATTTGCGCTTCTGGGAAAGTCTCCCGCAGTTTTATGAAAATATCCAATCCCTATTGCTAAAAGAAAATTTAGGCTATCAGGGGCATGGTTTATCGTGAAGCGGTTTCAAACCTAGAGTATTATATTAACAACAATAGAAATAATACACATATTTTTATTGGTTTCAATGCCCTAAACACAGCTGAGCAACATATTGTCCAAGGTCTTTTGGAAACGGGAAATACAATGGTCTATTGGGACACAGATTCATCTTTCTACGAAGACTCAAAGCATAGCGCATCTTATTTTATAAGAAAATACATAAAGGAATGGAAATATTTTCAGGACGAAGCGCCTAGGTTTATTGCTTCCAATTTTGAAAAACCTAAGCATTTTCAACTTGTAGAAGTTCAAAAAAATGTGGGACAGGCAAAGTATGTTGGCGAATTACTCTCACAACTTTCTGACGAAGAAATTAATAAGACCGCTATTGTCTTGGGAGACGAGAATCTACTAATTCCTTTGCTTTATTCCCTGCCAGAAAATGTTCGGAATGTAAATGTTACAATGGGCGTTTCGCTGAAAAACTTTCCTGCCGTAGTTTTTTTTGAATTGCTTTTTAGCATTCATCTTCACAATACCGACAACCTCTATTATAAAGATATTCTTTCAATCTTAAATCACCCTTTGGGTAATGATTTATTTCAAAATGGCCAAAGTATTGCAAACACTTTGACTCGTGAAAACATCACTCACATATCTTCCGAAAAGCTTTATGAGCTTTCAAATAACGATGAAAAAGGTATGCTTCAACTCCTTTTTGAGGATTGGAAAGACGATAGCAAAACGGCGGTAAAAGTAGCTATGCAAGTGCTTTCTGAACTTCAAAAAAAACACAACATAAACTCCGTTGATCGGGTAGTACAGCATCAATTAATGGCAATTTTCAGTAAAATTGAGGCGCTTAATGAACAGTATCCATTCCTCAAATCAATTAAAAGTATGTTGATTCTTTTTTCGGAAATGGCCTCTTCCACTTCACTCGATTTTGAAGGCGATGCATACAATGGGCTACAATTAATGGGGGTTTTGGAAACACGTGTGCTCGATTTTGAAAATGTGATAATTACCTCGGTAAACGAAGGTATTTTTCCCTCCGGCAAGTCGAATGCTTCCTTCATTACTTATGATTTGAAACAACAGTTCAATCTGCCACAGTATACTGAAAAGGATGCCATATACACCTATCACTTTTACAGATTATTGCAACGTGCAAAAAATATTACGCTACTTTATAACAATCATTCAGAAGGTATAAATACAGGTGAAAAGAGTCGTTTTATAAGACAATTGGAAATTGATAAACGGGAAAATCACACCATTGAAAAGCGAATACTTTCGCCTAAAGTTCAAATTAAAAAACAGTCAATAAGGGAAATCAAAAAAACCGAAGCCGTAATGCAGCGCATACGTGAAATCGCTGAAAAGGGATTTTCGCCTTCCGCATTAACAAGTTATATCCGCAATCCCTTGGATTTTTATTTTCAGAAAATTTTGAAGTTAAACGACTTTGAAGAAGTAGAGGAAACTGTAGCTGCAAATACTTTGGGAACCATCGTTCACGACACTTTGGAAACATTTTACCAACCCTTGGAAGGGGCTGTGCTCACTATTCAGGATTTGTTGGACATGAAGGAACAAATTCATGAGGAAGTAACAAAACAGTTTAAAAAAACTTTCAAAGGTGGCACTTTTTCCAAAGGAAAAAACCTTATTATTTTTGAAGTGGCAAAACGTTACATTTCAAATTTTATAGATCGTGAGATTTCTGATGTTGAAGCTGGAAACAGTATAAAAATCATTAAAATTGAGACCAATCTTACATTAGAAATTCTAATTTCCGAGCTGAACTTTCCAATCAAAATACACGGTAAAGTAGATAGAGTTGATGAATATAATGGCCAGCTTAGAATAATAGACTATAAAACTGGACTTGTAAACCAAGGTGATTTGGAAATAATAGATTGGGAAGAATTGAACCAAGATTATAAATTCAGTAAAGCATTTCAAATTTTGACCTACGCTTTGATGATGAACAAAGAAATTCCTATAAATAATGCTGAAGCAGGAATAATTTCATTTAAAAATTTGAGCAGTGGTTTTTTAAAGTTTGGAGTTAAAGAAAAATCCGGAAGCCGAAATAAATCTCAAATTATTACAAATGAAACTTTGGAACGCTTTACTGTTGAACTGAAGAAATTAATTTTGGAAATTTGTGATCCAAATATTCCCTTTACTGAAAAAGATACAGATTGATGCTTATTAAAAAAAACCAAATACTCACTTCCGAAAACAAAAAACCAATCCTTTACGATGTTTTTTACAACGAAACCCAAGAACCTCAACCGATAGTAGTTTTTTGCCACGGTTATAAAGGTTTCAAAGATTGGGGTGCATGGCATTTAGTAGCAGAAGCTTTTGCAGAAGCTGGCTTTTGTTTTGTGAAATTCAATTTTTCACACAATGGCGGCACGATTGAACAGCCTATTGATTTTCCTGATTTGGAAGCTTTTGCCGAAAATAATTTTAGTTTGGAGCTAGATGATTTGGATAGAGTTTTAAATGAAATTGAAAAAGGAAATGAAAATCTTCCAAAGAAAACTTCAACTATTTCCTTGATTGGCCATAGCCGTGGTGGGGGCATTGTATTTATAAAAGCAGAAGAAGATTCGCGAGTAAGCAAAGTTGCAACCTGGGCCAGTATAAGTGATTTTAAAGCAAGATTTCAAGAGGGAACAGAGGAATTTAAGTCTTGGAAAGAAACAGGCGTTACGCACGTTGAAAACAGTAGAACGAAACAAATGCTCCCGCACAATTTTCAATTTTATAAAGATTTTAAAGAAAACGAAACCCGGTTTTCAATCCACCGTGCATTGAAAAATATTGAAGTCCCTGTACTTATTGTTCACGGAAGTGAGGATCCTACTGTTTCTTTAAAAGAAGCCAAAATCCTCCATTCTTGGAACCCCAAAAGTGAATTATTAACCATAAATGGTGCAGACCACGTTTTTAACGCAAAACATCCTTGGGATGCAAACAGTTTGCCGGACGAGCTAAAAAAAGTTGTTGAAAAAACAATAGATTTTTTAAAATGAAGCTTGTATTGAAAAATTTACTATTTTTGGCATCCTAAACAGCAAATGGGGGATTAGCTCAGCTGGCTAGAGCGCTTGCATGGCATGCAAGAGGTCATCGGTTCGACTCCGATATTCTCCACAGATTAAATACATAATTGGCAGCATTCAATGAGCAGTAAATCTGTAAATGAATGCTGTCATTTTTTTAATTAATTCGCTAACTGAAAACTATTCCTGCACCGGCAAAACTAAGAGTGGTTTGCTGGTGTAAAATTCCTTTTTTAGTATTTCGTTCTTTTCCCAAAGTTTTTTGAAAAAGCCGCGCTTTCTTCTAACCACGCAAAGTATATCTGGGTTAAATTGCTGAAAATATTCAATTACCCCTTGAAAAGTAGTCGCTGCTTCCACTTGTGTGTACGTAGTTAGTATGGCTTTTAAATTATCAGTTACGTTTTTCATTTCCTCACTACTTTCTGGAGTTTCAACGTGCAGAACATTAATTTCGGTGCCAAAACTTTGTTTGAATTTCCGTACGGCTTTCAATAGTTCATCTCGTTCAAAAGTTCCATTTTTAAAAGCCATCAGCATTGTTTTTGGTGGCTGAAATTTTGCTCCCTCTGGAACAACTAGAATTGGAATATTTGTTTTTTTTAAGAGTTTGCCCGAAGTTTTCCCCAAATAGACTTCCTCTTTAATGGAATTACTTCGCGGTGCCAGTACCATCAAATCTATTGGCACTTGGTTGCTTATTCGGCCTATTCCTTCTAACACTTCACCTTTTATGGGGTGTGCAATCACTTGGACTCCCTTTCTATCCACTTGTGAAAGCACTTCATCCAAACGGTTTTCAGATTCTTCTTTTAAAATGGTATTTACTTTTGAAAGACCGCCAACTTTGGAAAGTTCCTGAAATACAGAAACCACATAAACATTGGCGTGTATTGCTTCGGCCAAATCTATAGCATATTGTAAATTACTTATTGAGTTTGCGGAAGACCCAACGGGTACCAAAATATTTTTCATAAGTTGAAACTTCTTTTTTGATTGAGTGCAAAATTAAGGTTAAAAATCATTCAATACACCATACTTTCAAATTTTGAAAAAAATGTAAAACTTTCAGAACAAATAACCCTTTTGGCTTTTTTCATTTTCCGTAGTTTTGCTTTTCCAAAATGCTACATACCGACATTTCTTTTAAACGAATCCAACAACTTGCCATTCCAGCCATTATTTCTGGAATTGCAGAACCAGTGTTATCTGCAACCGATGCCGCAGTTGTTGGAAATATAAAGGATTTTGGAATTGAATCACTTGCAGCTGTGGGGATTGTAGGCTCGTTTCTTTCTGCTTTGATTTGGATTTTGGCCCAGACCCGAAGCGCCATTACAGCAATCGTATCGCAAAATTTAGGTGCTGGAAAACTCAAAGACTTGCAAAATTTTCCCGCACAGGCCATTTATTTCAATATTGCACTCAGCATAATCGTATTGTTTTCTACCTATTTTTTTGTTGAAGAAATTTTCAAATTGCTTAATGCCGATGGGATGGTGCTTTCCTTGAGCATCGATTACTACAACATTCGCGTTTGGGGTTTTCCGCTTACGCTTTTCACTTTTGCAGTTTTTGGATTGTTCCGAGGACTTCAAAATACATTTTGGCCGATGATTATTGCCGCTATTGGCGCAGGATTAAACATTGGGCTGGATTTTGCTTTGGTTTATGGCATTGATGGCTATATTTTCCCATTGGGAATAAAAGGGGCAGCTTGGGCAAGCCTTATTTCGCAAGCTGTAATGGCATTGATTGCTTTATTTCTTCTTTTGAAGAAAACCGATATTTCTTTAAAATTGAAATTTCCGTTGCATCCCGAAATTAAACGATTGGTCAATATGAGTTTCAATCTGTTTTTGCGTTCTGTGGCATTGAATACTGCATTAATCTTGGCCACACGTGAAGCTGCCGATTTGGGAAAGGAATATATTGCTGCACATACTATCGCCTTCAACATTTGGATTTTCACCGCTTTTTTTATTGATGGCTTTGGAGCTGCCGGAAATATTCTCGGAGGCAAACTTTTAGGGGAACGCAACTACGGCTCTCTCTGGAAACTCACAAAAAAAGTAAATCTCTATAATTTGGGTGTCGCCGTATTGCTGGTTTTGATTGGGTTGATGCTTTATGAACCGCTAGGTCTTCTTTTCAACAAAGACGAAAAAGTACTTTCTATCTTCTATGGCATGTTTTTTATGGTGCTTATTTGTTTGCCGTTTAATGCCTTAGCTTTTACATTAGATTCTATTTTTAAAGGCTTAGGCGAAATGAGTTTCTTGCGAAACGTACTTTTGGGTGCAACCATTTTCGGTTTTATTCCTGTGCTTTATTTTTCAAAATATATGCATTGGGGTTTGATTGGAATTTGGGCTGCGCTTATTGTTTGGGTGGCTTACCGGGCTGTTGCGTTGCTGATTAAATTCCGAAGAAAATATATTCCGCTAATTGAAAATTAAATACATTTACTAAAAATCGTAAGTAATGGATATTCTTAAATTTATCGGCGGTCCTGGCCTTTTTTTGATACTGGCTATTTTGGTAATTGCCGTTGTTGTTTACAATAAGATTAAAAAGAAATAATCAACGTGTTTTTAGCCAGCCTGTAATGCTCAATCGCTCTGAAGCTTTCACCACTTTCACTTCGTGTTCCAGCACTTGACTTTCAAAAATAACTAAGCGCCCCGGAAGCGGTAAAATGTCCAATGCGTCTTTTTCGGTATAAATGGCTAAGTTCGCCGCCATTTTCGCGTAACCAATTGTCCTCATTCAAATAACAAACAATGGAAAGCTTTCGGCGATCGTCATTTTGAAAAGTGTCTAAATGCCGCTTGTAAAAAGTGCCAGTGGGATAAACGGCGTAGTGAAACTCTTTATGAAGAATTCCTAAAAAGCAGGTTTTATTTAAATAATTTACAAGCTCATTTATTTTTTTGAAGAAAAGCAGCTCTGCTTCATTGGCATTCTTTTCGTCCATCCAAAGAATAAAATCGCCGCGAATGGTTTTATCTATTTCTTCATTGGTACGATTGCCAATTGCCGATTTCTTAAAACGGTCTGCATCATATTTTGCAAGTAGTGAATTGCGCAAAACTTCAATTTCTTCCGAAGAAAAAAAGTCATTCACAATGCTGTATTGCTGTTTAAGCAAGTTGTCAATAATGGTTTCAAACAGCGGATTTTCAATAAATTCCAGTTGTTCAAAAAGTTCTTCGGTCATTTTCTTCTCTTTAAAAAAGTGGGCAAATATAGGTTAGAAATCTATAGGTTTTCAGAAAATAATTTTCCTTTCAAAAACAGTATCTTTGAAGCCTAAAGTAAAGCAATGCAAGCAATACGAATTACCAAGATTTTTTCTTTTGAAACCGGTCACGCGCTTTACGGCTACGACGGTAAATGTAGAAATGTTCACGGGCACAGTTACAAGCTTTCTGTAACCGTAATTGGCGCTCCAATTGAAGATAACAAAAATGTAAAATTTGGGATGGTGATTGATTTTGGCGATCTCAAAAAAATTGTAAAAGAAGAAATTGTAGATGTTTTTGATCATTCCACCGTTTTCAACAAAAACACGCCACATGTTGAATTGGCAAAAGAACTAAGCGATCGTGGCCACAGTGTGCTTTTGGTAGATTATCAACCCACCAGCGAAATGATGGTGATAGATTTTTCTGAAAAAATAAAAAACCGCTTGCCAAAAAATATTCAACTTCATTCCCTAAAATTGCAGGAAACCGACAGCAGTTATGCAGAGTGGTTTGCTGGAGATAATTAAACCGAATCACTTTCCTATCTTTGAATATGCAAATTCCGCAAGGCAAAAAAATATACTTTTCTAGCGACAACCATCTTGGCGCGCCCACGCAAGCCGAAAGCTTGCCGCGCGAAAAGATTTTTGTGAAATGGCTGGACAGCATTAAACACGATGCCGAAGTTATTTTTCTGCTCGGTGACCTTTTCGATTTTTGGTTTGAATATAAAACCGTTGTGCCAAAAGGCTTTGTTCGTGTTTTGGGAAAACTTGCCGAACTTCGCGATAGCGGGATCCAAATTCATTTTTTTGTAGGAAATCACGATCTGTGGATGCACGATTATTTTGAAAAGGAACTAAATATTCCTGTATATCACGACCCAAAAGAATTTGTATTCAACAACAAACATTTCTTTATAGGCCATGGCGATGGCAAGGGTCCGGGTGATAAAGGTTATAAACGGATGAAGAAAGTTTTTACCAATCCGTTTTCAAAATGGCTTTTCCGTTGGTTGCACCCAGATATTGGTGTGCGGTTGGCGCAACATCTTTCGGTAAAAAACAAATTGATTTCTGGCGATGAAGACAAACAGTTTTTGGGTGAGGAAAATGAATGGCTGGCACAATATTCAAAACGGAAACTGGAAAGCAAGCATTTTGATTATTTCATCTTTGGGCATCGCCATTTGCCTATGGAAATTAAAGTAGGTGAAAATTCAACCTATTTTAATCTAGGCGATTGGATAAACCATTATACCTACGGCGTTTTTGATGGTGAAAAGTTTGAACTGAAAACTTTTACTCCTTAATATCTTTCAAACGCAGTTGCAAGCTCACATTTCCCTGCCATTCATTTTCATCAATACAATACGCTGCTTTAAAAGGTTTTCCGTTACAGGCAATATCTTTTTTATCACCCATTCCAAAACCAATTCCTGTAAATTGATTGGAATTTCCTTGCTTTACAACAACGCGCAGATGCGTTTTGTCTTCACCCACACATTTTCCCCAGCCCGTATCTTTTAGGTTTTGTGTCATAAAAGTTGGAGTCATATTTCCGGGACCGAAGGGTGCAAATTGTTTTAAAATTCTGAAAGAATTTTGGGGTAATTTCTTCCAAATTTATTTCGGCATCAATTCTAATTTCTGGAGTAAGCAAATGCGGATCGATGGTTTCTGAAACCACTCGTTCAAATTCATTTTTAAAGTTTTCAAAATCTTTTTCAAACAAAGTTAAACCCGCGGCATACATATGGCCACCAAATTGTTCAATATGTTCCGAACAGCTTTCCAAAGCATTGTAAACATCAAATCCTTTTACGGAACGCGCGGAGGCAGCCAGCTTTTCACCACTTTTTGTAAAAACCAAAGTTGGGCGATAATAGGTTTCGGTCAATCGGGAAGCCACGATACCGATAACACCTTTGTGCCAATTTTCTTGATAAACCACCGTGGTCATTCGTTCTTCCTCTTTATTTTGAATTATTTGCTGAAGGGCTTCCTCGGTAATTTGTTTGTCTGCATCCCTGTCGATCTGTATTGAAACTTTCAATTTCAGCGGCGATATATTTCAGCTTTTTCAAAATCGGTTTCTGTGAGCAAGGTAACGGCATGGTTTCCGTGTTTCATTCTTCCTGCTGCATTGATTCGCGGGGCAATAATAAAAACCACATCGGTAATGGTGAGGGTTTCTTTTTTCACTTGCTTCAAAATTGCCTGAATTCCTGTCCGCGGATTGCTGTTAATCACTTTTAATCCGTAATGTGCAAGAATTCTGTTTTCGCCCGTGATTGGGACAATATCTGCAGCAATTGCAGTTGCAACCAAATCTAAATAAAGCAATAAATCTTCAATCTGCAATCCTCTTTTTTCAGCTAAAGCTTGAATCAATTTAAAACCAACACCGCAACCGCAAAGTTCTTTGTATGGATATTCACAATCTTCCCGTTTTGGATCAAGCACGGCAACGGCCTTTGGAATTTCCTTCCCTGGGCGGTGGTGATCGCAGATTATAAAATCTATATTTTTTTCGGAAGCGTAGGAAACTTTGTCAATGGCTTTTATGCCACAATCCAAAGCAATAATTAGTGAAAAACCATTGTCCTCAGCATAATCAATTCCTTTGTATGAAACGCCGTAGCCTTCGTCATATCGGTCAGGGATGTAGGTTGAAACATTTGGGTAATAACTTTTTAAATAGGAAGAAAGTAATGCCACGCTCGTGGTGCCATCCACATCATAATCGCCGTAGATTAAAATATTTTCTTCGTTTTCGATTGCTTTTTCAATTCGGAAACGGCTTTGTCCATATCCTTCATCAAAAAAGGATTGTGAAGATCTTCCAAACTTGGACGGAAAAATTTTTCGTGCTTCCTCAAAAGTTTCTATACCGCGTTGAACCAAAAGTGAAGCAATAATTGGTTCCACTTTCAAAGCTTTTGAAAGCGATTTGACTTTTTCGGGATCGGGTTTTGGTTTTAGGGTCCAGCGCATATACTTCGTAAATTCCAAAGTTTAAAATTACAAACAATGGATTGGTTGTGATTATTAATTTTAAAGGGGAGAGTTGTAAAATTACAAATTCTATTTTGTATTTTGGAAGTTCAAAAATATTTTAAATGCCATTAGTAACTCCACTTTCTTCAAACCACGACGCCGAAACAAAGCAATTGGCTGAATTTTTTAACGAAACACTTGGCTTTTGCCCAAACAGCGTGCTCACTATGCAGCACCGTCCAGCAATTAGCAAAGCATTTATTAACCTAAACAAAGCCGTAATGGCGAATGAGGGAGGCGTTACTTCTGCTTTAAAAAGAATGATTGCTTGGGTAAGCAGCAATGCCACAGGTTGTCGCTATTGCCAAGCACACGCCATTCGTGCTGCAGAACGATATGGAGCGGAGCAAGAACAGTTGGATAATATTTGGGAGTACAGAACCCATTCCGCTTTTTCGGAGGCTGAACGTGCAGCTCTCGATTTCTCTTTGGCAGCCAGCCAAGTGCCCAATGCTGTGGATGATGAAATTAAGGAACGACTTTACAAATATTGGAATGAAGGTGAAATCGTAGAAATGCTTGGGCGTTATTTCTCTCTTTGGATATTTAAACCGTTGGAATGATTCCATGGGTACTTCCATTGAAGAGGGTGCTGTGGAAAGTGGCGAGCAGTATCTTGGGAAGCATGGGTGGAATAAAGGGAAGCATATATAGTAAAAATTATAGCGAATTTTCTCGTACCATAAATTGATAAAAACTTGAATCTATTGAATGATCTAATTTCATATAAACACTATTTTGATATGCTGTATAATTTTCTTTAAGTATAAAACCCTGCCTAAAACTTTCAAAATGAACTATTGTGTATCTGTCTTCTTTTAAATCAAATATTTGTAAATCTATTGTGCTATAGTTTTCACCAAGACTGAATAAGCTGTCTTCACTCATAAATCTTGGTTCGTTTGCAAATGCAATACACTTCTCCGGTAGTGGTATTAATTACAAGATAGTCTTGACCTTCATAATATGCTTGGTATAATAAAACTAAGTTCTTATAATACCCCATAAATGTATTTGGATAATAAAGTGGGTCTTGAGAAATATAATTCTTTACATAAATTTTCTCTTTTCGATGTTTACAGATAAAGCTATACAACAGTCATTTTCTTTCTTAAAAATAGCAGGAAATTTTTTTTGAAGTGATTTTTCCAACGAATCACTATTCTCTGTTTTATGAAATTTGATGAAATCTTCCTTCGCTATTTTTTCAAAATTCTTTTGTATCAATTTTAAAGACGTATAGTCTAAACCCATCTAATTTAACTACATTGTATACTAAACTTGGTGGGCATTCTGTACTTTCAGGAAGATCTTTTGTATTTGATTCTTCAGCAATAATAGGTTTGCTTTTATGGGAATCAACTTCATTGCAAGCGGAAAAAGCAATTATAGCTATAAAGAGTAAGTGTATTTTCATTTAAAAATTATTTTTTATTTCTTCCCCGAAACAACAACAACAATCTCCCCCTTTGGCGGCTTGTTTTCAAAATGTTTTAAAACTTCTTCGGTGGTGCCACGGACGGTTTCTTCGTGAAGCTTTGTGAATTCCCGAGAAACTGAAATTTGTCTTTCAGCACCAAAAAATTCAACGAATTGGGCAAGTGTTTTAAGCAGCTTGTGCGGTGATTCATAAAAAATTATGGTGCGAGTCTCTTCGGCTAAAAGTTCGAGCCGGGTTTGTCGACCTTTTTTCACGGGAAGAAAACCTTCAAAAACAAATTTATCATTCGGGAAACCACTGTTTACTAATGCGGGAACGAAAGCTGTGGCACCAGGTAAGCAATCTACTTCAATACCAGCTTCCACGCAGGCACGGGTCAATAAAAATCCAGGATCGCTGATGGCAGGGGTTCCGGCATCACTTATTAGAGCTATGTTTTCACCATTTTGGATTCGCTTTACAATGCCTTCCACCGTTTTATGCTCGTTGTGCATGTGGTGGGAGTGCATTTGGGTACCGATTTCAAAATGTTTCAGCAGTTTTCCACTGTTTCGGGTGTCTTCGGCTAGAATTAGATTTACTTCTTTTAGCACTTCTATAGCGCGAAAGGTGATATCTTTTAGATTGCCGATGGGCGTTGGCACTAAATAGAGTTTTCCCATAAGGCGATACGCTAGCTTTTAATTAAAACGTTTTTCAATAATATTCATAAACCGCTCAGAATATTCTTCTTTGTTTAGCCAATAGTTATAATCTGGTTTCACTTTGCCTTTTATAAAACTTTGAGCTTCCTCATAATTTTCCATTGTGTTTATTTGTGAAAGCACGCGGGTATAATCTTCGGCCTGCCCTTCAAAAAGATGTTTTATGAATGCCAAGCGATCGTTTAGACCAATGTTCAATCCTTTGTTTATTGAATCATTCAAAGATCTTGCGCGTGATTCGGTCATTGTTTTGCTGGCCTCTTTTCCTTCAATGGATTTTGGGAAAAGTTCCATCGTTTTTCTTTCAAACTCTGGCATTTGCTGATAGTTTGAAGCAAATTCTTCCAAATCGTTTTTGGTGTATTTTACAGATGATTTTTCTTCAATCTCGGGGAAGCAGTTCTTGCTTTTTAGGAAGCATTTCGTCTAGTAGCTCGTCAATGCGTTCGCTTTCTTCAGGCATTTGGGCCACTATATCTTTTATTTTTTCCATCAAGGGCTCAATAAGATCTTCTTTGTGATCGGGCTGTGGCACAGGTTCGGGCTCCGTAAACCAATTTTCCTCCCGAAAACTTTTAGAATCCAACGACTCTAAAATAGGTTCTTGGGAATCATCTCCAAGTTGATTTTCAAGATATTCAAGAACAGCCAATTTTTCATATAATTCGCTCACCAACTTCTTTAAGGAAGCGGTTTTAAAGTTTTTTTCTTCATCAATCAATTGCTTTGCCAGCGCTATTAACTGCTCGCGGATTTTCTTCTTCATATCTTTTTAAATTAAACTGAATTTCTATTTTGTTTTTATAAATTTACGCATCCTTTATGTAAACGTCAACTATTTTTGTTTTCTTGTTTAAATCTATTGTTTTATAATGGCTTCAAGCAATCTTCAAGTTGAATATTCTTTTGGAAATACTATTGATGCTGAATGTTTCGCGTAAAATTAAACTATGTTTCTTGAAAATACCGTAAATCAGAAAGAACAATTTGGCTGGATTGAGGTAATCTGCGGTTCCATGTTTTCAGGAAAGACAGAAGAACTTATCAGAAGATTGAAACGTGCCCAATTTGCCCGTCAAAAGGTTGAGATTTTTACCCCTTCCCTAGACACAAGATATGCTGAAGATGCAGTAACCAGCCATGACAGTAACCAAATTCGTTCCACGCCCGTGCCGGCTGCGGCTAATATTCCAATTCTGGCAGATAACTGTGATGTGGTGGGCATAGACGAAGCCCAATTTTTTGATGATGAAATCGTAAAAGTTTGTAACGACCTTGCAAATCGCGGTGTTCGCGTAATTGTTGCGGGACTCGATATGGATTACAAAGGAAACCCATTTGGTCCGATGCCCGCATTAATGGCCACTGCTGAATACGTTACCAAAGTACACGCCATCTGCACCCGCACCGGAAATCTTGCCAATTACAGCTACCGAAAAGCAAAAAGTGAAGCCCTTGTTCTTTTTGGCGAAACCGAAGAATATGAACCCTTGAGCCGTGCAGCCTTTTTTAAGGCTCAACTTCGGGACAAAGTAGTGAAACTGGAAGTGAAAGATGCCGAAGAAATTAATAAAAACAAATCTTCCGAAAAAACTGGAAAACAAGCATAATATGCCCAAAGCCAAAGAAACCATATTAGAGATAGATCTTAACGCACTCGACAATAATTACCAATACATTACCTCAAAAATAAAATCCGAAACCAAAGTACTAGCGGTGGTGAAAGCCTTTGCCTATGGAAGCGATTCTGCAGTTATTGCAAAAGAACTTGTGGAATTTAGGCGTGGATTACTTTGCAGTTGCCTATGCATATGAGGGCGAAACACTCAGAAATGCAAAGATTGAAACCCCAATTTTAGTGCTGCATCCGCTTCCCATTCATTTTGAAGTAATCTTGAACCGCTGCATGGAACCGAGCATCTATTCCCGAAAAATGTTAGAGGGATTTATCACTTTCGCGGAAGAAAATAAACAAACTAATTACCCTATTCATTTAAAGTTCAATACAGGCATGAACCGTTTGGGTTTTACAGAAAGTGATGTGCCCTATATTGTTGAAATACTTTCAAAAACTAAAAGTGTAAAGGTAAAATCGGCTTTTTCACATCTTGCTGCGAGTGAAGATTTGAAGGAGAAAAAATTCACTTTAAATCAGATTAAAGGTTTCAAGAAAATTTCAGAAGTGTTGATTTCCAAACTTGGTTATACACCAATGTTCCACTGCACAAATACATCTGGAATTATGAATTTTCCAGAAGCCCATTTTGATATGGTTCGAACTGGAATTGGCCTTTACGGCTTCGGCAATGATCCAGAAGAAAACAAACACCTGAAGCCTGTGGGCACTTTAAAAACCATTATAACACAAATTCATAAAGTTGAAAAAGGCGAAAGTGTGGGCTATAACCGAGGGTTTATTGCTGAAAAAACTACGCTTTCTGCTACGCTTGCTATTGGTCACGCCGATGGAATTCCACGTTCCTATGGAAATGGTAAAGGGCTGGGTGACTATCAATGGTAAAAAAGCTCATATTCTAGGCAATGTTTGTATGGATATGATTATGGTTGATGTTACCGATATTGATTGCGAAGAAGGGGACGAAGTCATTGTTTTTGGCCCTTCTGCCACTGCAGAAGAATTATCTGCCGCCATCAATTCCATTTCCTATGAATTGATAACGGCTGTTTCGCAAAGAGTAAAAAGGTTTATTTGTAGGAATTAATCCCTATTTGGAAACATTATAAATTAATAATGAATTCTTTTTAACTAAATTAGTAGCTATTAACTTCTAAAACCAATCATACATGTTAAAAGAATTCAAGGATTTTATTATGACTGGCAACGTGGTAGACCTTGCTGTTGCGGTAATTCTAGCAGGAGCTGTCGGGCTTGTTGTTACAGGATTTACAAATGACATGATTATGCCAATTGTTGGGCATTTTACCGGCGGAATGGATTTTGCCGATCTTAAATATGTACTGGACCCTGCTATAGTAGCACCGGATGGTGAGGTTACAAAACCTGAAAATGCTATAATGTGGGGAAAATGGATCAATACCCTCATTAACCTTGTAATTGTGGGTTTTGTATTGTTTATGATTGTAAAGGCTTACGCAAAAATAAGAACGAAAAAAGAAGCAGCTCCTGCACCAGACCCAGGACCATCAGAAGTGGATTTATTAAAGGAAATCCGCGACGAACTTAGAAAAAAATAATTTACAGCCACCGCTGCATTACATATTTTTAACCTTAAACCCTCTGAAGCTTTAAGTGAAGGAGGGTTCTTTTTTTCTTTTTATTCCGAAAAAATAACTTGCTATAAACTACTTTTGCGAAAAATAGGTATTAATTAAAAAGATTCCGCCTGCGGGAAAACATATGAAATTAGCTTTGGTTGGAGCCACTGGAATGGTTGGCGAAGTGATGTTGAAAGTTTTACAGGAACGCAATTTCCCTATTGACAAGCTGCTTTTGGTAGCTTCGGAAAAATCTGTGGGAAAAGAAATTTCTTATAAAGGGGAACCCCATAAAATAATTGGCTTGAAGGAAGCAGTTGCTGCAAAACCACATATCGCTATTTTTTCCGCTGGGGGAAGCACTTCTTTGGAATGGGCACCAAAATTTGCTGCCATTGGAACAACGGTAATAGACAACTCTTCAGCTTGGCGCATGGAAGCCGATAAAAAACTGATCGTTCCTGAAATTAATGCTCATTTGTTGACCAAAGACGATAAAATAATCGCTAACCCTAATTGTTCCACCATTCAATTGGTCATGGCTTTGGCACCGCTTCACAAAAAATATAAAATGAAAAGAGTTGTGGTTTCAACCTATCAATCTGTTTCCGGAACTGGAGTAAAAGCCGTTCAACAAATGGAGAACGAAATGGCTGGCATAAAAGGTGAAATGGCATATCCATACCCAATTCATAAAAATGCATTGCCACATTGTGATGTTTTTGAAGAAAACGGATATACCAAAGAAGAAATGAAATTGGCTCGTGAACCACAAAAAATATTGGATGATCGCACGTTTTCAATTACTGCTACTGCGGTTCGGATTCCAACAGCTGGCGGACACAGCGAAGTCAGTTAACGTACAGTTTGAAAATGATTTTGAATTGGGCGATATTCGAAAAATACTGCACGAAACCCCAGGGATCATAGTTCAAGACAATCCAGACACAAATACCTATCCTATGCCAATATATGCACACGATAAAGATGATGTGTTTGTTGGGAGAATTCGCCGGGATGAAACGCAGCCCAATACATTGAATATGTGGATAGTGAGCGACAATCTTAGGAAAGGTGCTGCAACCAATGCCGTTCAAATCGCAGAATATTTGGTAAACAACAAGTTGATTTAGATTTTTAAGACAAAAAAGAACAATACGTTTAAAATTTTGTTAAAAAAATGCACTTTCAATGAAGGTGCATTTTTTATTTTTCTGTATCTTTAAGGATTAACCCTTAAACGTAAAGCCTATGAATTCAACTTTTACTAAAATCCTGAGAATCATTTTAGGCTTGGGATTACTCTTTTTTGGACTTAGCAAGCTGATTAATTTCAATTTTATGCCAACACATATCTATACAGGAGATGCGGCTATTTTTATTGACTCACTCAGCAACTCAGGCTACATTCTAAAAGTTATTGGAACTTTTGAAATCTTTATAGGTTTGATGTTGTTGTTTAACAAATGGGTTTCATTTGCGTTGCTTTTATTGGCGCCCATTACGTTAAATATTTTGCTATTCCATCTATTTATGGATACCCCGGGTCTTATTTTGGCTTTGGTGGTATTGGTTTTAAACACCATATTAATATATAAGCACTGGAAAGTTTACAGACCGTTATTTCATTGAAAATGAATTTATTTATTAAATTAAGGGCTTCCAAAAGGAAGCCTTTTTCTATTGAGCCATATTTTGTTTAAAGGGAAAAACAGTACATTTACAATTCCTAATATTTAAAATCCATGAAATTTTCAATCGCTTCTGTAATCGTGGTGCTTTCTATGTTTAGTGGGAATGCACAGTCTAAAAATGAAATAATTCCAGTGACCTATCCACAAACAAAAAAAATAAATACCGTGGACACCTATTTTGGTGTCGAAGTAAAAGATCCATATCGCTGGCTGGAAGATGACCGCAGTGCAGAAACAGCAGCTTGGGTAAAAGCCGAAAACAAAGTAACATTTGGTTATTTGGAAAAAATACCTTTCCGCCAGGCACTGAAAAATCGTCTTTCCGATCTTTGGAATTATGAAAAAGTTAGGTGCGCCTTTTCACGAAGGAAATTATACTTATTTCTATAAAAACGACGGACTGCAAAACCAATATGCTATTTACCGTTATAAAACTGGAGAAGATCCAAAAACAGCTGAAGTGTTTTTAGATCCAAATACATTTAAAGACGATGGTACCATTTCGTTGGGAGAAACAAGTTTCTCCAAAGACGGCAGCAAACTGGCCTATAGTATTTCAGAAGGCGGTAGCGACTGGCGTAAAGTGCTCGTGATGGATACTGAAACAAAAAAGTTAATGGACGATACCTTGAAAGATATCAAATTCAGTGGTCTTTCCTGGAAAGGTGAAGAAGGGTTTTACTATTCCAGCTATGATAAGCCAAAGGGCAGCGAGCTTTCCGCAAAAACTGATCAGCACAAAGTTTATTATCATAAAATGGGAACGTCACAAAGTGATGACAAAGTTATTTTTGGTGCTACACCGGAAGAAAAACACCGCTATATTGGTGCAAATGTAACCGAAGACAATAATTATCTTAATAATTAGGGCTAGTACTTCAACCTCTGGCAATAAACTGTTTATAAAAGATTTAACCAAGCCCGATTCAAAATTCGTCACCATTTTGGACAACACAGATTCCGATACTTTTGTACTTGAAAATGTGGGCTCCAAACTTTATATCGTAACCAACAGAAATGCACCCAATCGCAAAATTGTGACCGTTGATGCTTCAAATCCAACTCCCGATAATTGGAAGGATTTTCTTCCTGAAACGGAAAATGTACTTCTTCCCAGCACAGGGGGTGGGTATATTTTTGCGAAATATATGGTAGATGCTGTTTCGAACGTGATACAATATGATTATGACGGCAAACTCGTTCGCGAAATTAAACTTCCCGGGGTAGGCTCTGCAGGTGGTTTTGGAACAAAGAAGGAAGAGAAGGAGCTTTATTATTCCTTTACTAATTATGTAACGCCCGGAAGTATTTATAAATATGATATTGCAAAAGGTACTTCTGAATTATTTATCAAACCTAAAATAGATTTCAATCCAGAGAATTATGAAAGCCACCAGGTTTTCTACTACTTCAAAGGATGGAACAAAAATCCCGATGATTATTACCCATAAAAAAGGACTTAAAATGGACGGTAAAAATCCAACGATCCTTTATGGATATGGTGGGTTCAATATTAGTTTAACTCCAAGTTTCAGTATTACAAATGCTGTTTGGATGGAACAAGGCGGAATTTATGCAGTTCCAAACTTGCGCGGTGGTGGTGAATATGGAGAAAAATGGCACGATGCCGGAACAAAAATGAATAAACAAAATGTGTTTGACGATTTTATCGCTGCTGCGGAATATTTAATCAAAAACAACTACACATCACACGATTATTTGCCATTCGCGGAGGTTCTAATGGCGGTTTGCTTGTTGGCGCAACAATGACCCAACGACCCGATTTAATGAAGGTAGCGCTTCCCGCAGTGGGTGTTTTGGATATGTTGCGTTACCACACCTTTACTGCTGGCGCGGGTTGGGCTTATGACTATGGAACATCTGAAGACAGCAAAGAAATGTTTGAATATTTAAAAGGATATTCGCCATTGCACAATGTAAAAGAAGGCGTTGAATATCCCGCTACACTTATTACTACCGGCGACCACGATGATAGAGTAGTGCCTGCGCACAGTTTTAAATTTGCCGCTGAACTTCAAGCCAAACAATCTGGAAACAATCCTGTTTTAATCCGAATTGAAACTGATGCCGGCCACGGCGCTGGAACTCCCGTGAGCAAAACCATTGAGCAATATGCCGATATTTTTGGTTTTACATTGTTCAATATGGGTTTTAAGGAGTTGCCTGTAAAAATATAGAAATAAAGAATAACATCCGTTATAAAAAGTTCTTAGACGGGAGCTTTTTTTTTTGAATCTAACTTATCCGTCAGTTTTTTAAATGTCTTTTTTAGGGTCTTTATTTTCATAGAGAATTTCATAAACCGCATTAATTATTGGTGTTTTTGCCTTTTTCTTACCTCTTTGTTGGTTTAGGTTGTAGGCACTTTTGGTAGCATAATATCCCTCGGCAACCATACTCATTTCCAATTGGGCGCTTTTTACGGTATATCCTTTTCCAATCATAGTTCCGAACAAACGGTTTCGGCTAAAAACGGAATAACCGGTAACCAATAAATCGCCCAAATAAGCAGAGTCATTGATGTCGCGTTTCATTTTGTGTACTTTCTTTACGTACTTTTTCATTTCGCGAATAGCATTGCTCATCAATACACTTTGAAAGTTGTCACCATAACCAAGGCCGTGGGCAATTCCGGCGGCAACGGCGTAAATGTTTTTAAGCATTGCGGCATATTCGGTGCCTAGCACATCATCGCTGGTAGTACACTTTATATAATCGCTGCTCAAAACATTGGCTACCATTTTTGCTTTTTCATCATCTGCACTAGCGATTGTGAGGTAGGAAAGTCTTTCGAGAGCAACTTCTTCTGCGTGACAGGGACCAGAAATAACGCCAATATTATTAAAAGGAACTTTATAATGGGTATTGAAATGCTCGCCAACAATCAGACTGGTTTCGGGGACAATACCCTTAATGGCCGAAAAAACAACTTTTCTTCCAATGAAACGGTAAGTTTTTCAAGTTCATTGTGGAAAAATGCCGAAGGAATTACGAAAATTAGATAATCCGCGCATTTGACACGGTTTCATTAATATCATTGCTGAGTTTTATTTGGTTCGAGGTTAAACTCTACTGAACTCAAGTAATTGGGGTTGTGTCTGTTCTCTCTTTAATATGTTAACGGCATATACACTGCGCATATACCAGCCAACTTCGTCTAGGTTTTCGCAAAGCATTTTTACTATTGCAGTGGCCCAGCTTCCGCCGCCAAAAACCGCAAATTTTGGTTTGTCAGACATTTTAATATATTATGCTTCAAAAATAAACAATTTAAACCGAAACATTTAACAGTAGATTAGGAATAGCCACACAATGTTTATATATTTCTTGCGTTATGGCCTTGATATATTGAGATGGAATTTTATGCATCAATACATGAAAGCTTAAATAATTTTGGTTGGTTATTTAGTTGAGGCCGCTCCCTAAGTGTTAATTTGGTGGGGCGGTTTTTTTGAAAACTATCTATAAAAATTCATCTCATCCAAATACTTCCAAACTTCATGCGACAGCATAGGGCCGAATGTTTTTACCAGCTTTTATTCCTTTTCGAATAAAGGTAGAAGAAAGCTCCATAATTGGGGCATCAACTTTTTTTATTTTTGGATGATTTTGAAATTGAGTTTCCACATTCCTTCCGAAATTCTTGGATAAACATAGATTGAATATCGCTCTAAAATAACCTCATAATTTTTCCACTTTTGAAAACCTTTCAAGTTATCCTCGCCCATAATCAAACAAAAGTGTTGATTCGGGATATTTTTCTTCCAAATATGCCAAAGTATTTACCGTGTAATTGGGTTGCGGTAGATCAAATTCCACGTTGCTCGCTTTTAGTTTTGGATACTCTTCCACTGCAATGCGAACCATGGCAAGACGGTGATGGTCTTCCAATAGTGTTTTTTTCTTTTTAAGGGGATTGTGCGGGGTAACCACAAACCAAACCTCATCCAAATCGCTAAACTCCACCATATGATTGGCAATAATAAGATGCCCAGAATGAATTGGGTTAAAGGTACCGAAATAAAGTCCTATTTTTTTTGAAGCATGTTCAAAGTTATTATATATGAGCTTTAATTATTGTGTTTATAGAAAATCTTCCACCAAATCGTGCGCTTCTTTTAAAGCAGTTTCCAAGTCGTGGTTTTTTATAATTGTATCAAATTGTGGTGCTGTGGCCAGCTCTACGGAAGCTTTTGCAATGCGCATATTGATGCGTTCATCACTTTCGGTCTTGCGTTTTTTTAAGCGAATTTTTAGTTCGTCAATGCTTGGAGGTTTTACAAAAACCGCCAATGTTTTTTCGGGATATTTCTTTTTTATACGAAGTCCGCCAACAACGTCAATGTCAAAAATTACGTTTTTGCCGTGGCTCCAAATGCGTTCAACCTCGCTTTTCAAAGTACCGTAAAAATTGTCGCGGTACACTTCTTCCCATTCCAAAAAATCATCATTTTTTATGTGTTGCTTAAAATCCTTCAAGCGAAATGAAATAATAATTTTTACCGTGCTTTTCATCTCCGCGCGGTTCGCGAGAAGTGCAGGAAACCGAAAACTCCAAATTAAGATCTTTCTGTTTAAAAATGCTGAACAATAGTGGTTTTTCCACTTCCGGAAGGCGCCGAAAACACATAATTTCCCCCTTTCCATCGTTATAAAACGATTTAGAAGGCTTGTTCCTTTATTTTTTCAAGTTCGTCCTTCATTTGCACCACTACTTGCTGCATTGGCGCATAATTTGCCTTGCTGCCAATGGTATTTATTTCACGGCCAATTTCCTGGGTGATGAAACCCAATTTTTTCCCGTTGGAATCGTGTGATTTTAATGATTCTTCAAAATATTCCAAATGGTTTTTAAGCCGAACTTTTTCTTCGGTGATATCATATTTTTCAAGGTAATAGATCAATTCCTGCTCAAAACGATTTTCATCTACCTTTTCTTTTAACTCTGAAACTGCTTTTCGAAGTCGTTCCTTTACATTATCCATGCGTTCAGGATCTATGGCAATCACTTCGTCCAATAATTTTGAAATGTTTTTGGCTGCGTTCCAAAAAGTCATTTTCTAGAACCTAACCTTCGTCTGTTCTGTATTTATTGATGGCTTCCAGAGCTTCTGTCAATTCCTTTTAAAATGGCTTCGTATTCCTTTTCATCAATTTCCTCCCGTTCTGTTTTCAAGGCATCGGGCATGCGAACTGCCATTTTTAAAAGCTCCACAGGATCGCCATTACCACTTTTGCCAACTGCTTTATATATTGTTTTACAACACGTTTCGTTTAGCTTGGTCGTAACTTCTTCTCCAGTCACTTCAATGTATAGTGAAAGATCCACTTTGCCCCGTTGCAATGATTTTGCAAGCAGATCGCGAATTTCCAGTTCTTTTTCACGATAAGCTGAAGGTACACGGGTGTTGAAGTCAAGCCCTTTGCTGTTTAGCGATTTTATTTCAATGGTAATGGTTTTGGAAGGCAATTGAACCACTTCTTTGCCGTAGCCCGTCATGGATTGGATCATATTCCTGTTTTATTGAAGGGCAAAGGTAAGTAAAATTAGGCGGGAGGTAGCGATGTGATTGCGGGTGGGTTTTAAAATGAAATTATTCATTTAAAAAATTGCACAACTCGTTCTTCACTGTAATACAATTTGTTGGTTTGATGAAAACCTACATGACCACCATATTTTGGAATTTCAAGATGAAGGTTTTTCATTTTTGATGCCAATGCTATCGGGTAACATTCTGAAGAAAGAAAGCTATCGTTTTCAGCGTTTAGAATGATAAACTGGAATTTGAATATTCGGAAGAAACTGGAGGCTGCTGTTTTTTTTGTAATAATCTAATGCATCTTTAAAACCGTGGGCTGGAGCGGTATAAATGTTATCAAATTCCAATAGGGAATTTATTTTTTTATAATCTGAAAACGTCATTTTTTCAGGGAAATCCTTCATTTTTGCTTTATATTTTCTTCGAAGATTTTTCAAAAAGGAATTTCGATATACCCAATTGGAAAATTCATTCAAAGACTCCAAAGAACCTTTCAAACTTAATGGAGTTGAAATGGCAACGGCTTTTCTAATTTCCTTCGGAAAAGATTCGCGTTCGCCAAAGTATTTCAAAAGTAAGTTTCCTCCAAGGCTGAAACCCACCAAAACAATTTCATTGTATTTATCCTTTTTAAGAATCGAATTGATAACTGCTTCCAAATCGTCCGTTTTTCCTGCGTTGTATGATTGATAGGAAAGATTTGCCTCTCCGCTACAGCCTCTGAAATTTACGGCAGCGGCATCCCAGCCATTTTGATTTAATATTTTGGCTTGACCCTTTCATATAGGTTCGTTGCGCATTTCCTTCCAAACCGTGAAGCAGGATTGCGACTTTCTGTGAAGGCTTTTTAGCAAAAGACCAATCGATGTCCATAAAATCACCATCTGGCAATTGTATGCGTTCGCGCTCTTGGATCAAACTTGGCGAAGGACGAAGTTTCGCAGAATAAATAGTAGAGAAATGTGCATTTTTAAAAGGAAATTTTGGTTTGTAATTGCTTTTAATGAGCGACATTTTCTAAATAGAATTTTAACAGAAACTAAACACATTTACTATGCTTGCATAACAAAAGTACTTTAAATTTGTAGAAAAATTTAAAGATGTACACAAAACAATTTGAAATACGCTGGAGCGATGTGGATGCCAACCGTCATTTGCGTAACAGTGCCTATATAGATTATATGAGCCATACTCGAATGAGCTTTTTTATGGAAAGTGGGTTGGACCTGACGAACTTGACCAAAACAAAATCTTGGTGCAGTGGCTTTTTATGAGCATATGTATCTATTTTAGTGAATTTTTTCCGGGGAAGCCCATTACTGTTACTCTGGAGTTAAAAGGATTGTCGGAAGACGGAATGTATTTTGAATTTCTCCACAATTTTTATGATGAAAACGGAAAAAATTATGCCCGTTGTGAAATGATGGGAGGTTGGATTGATTTGAAAGAACGAAAACTGGTAGGCCTTCCGAAGGAATTTTATGATAAATTCAATGTATTGGAAAAAACGGATGACTTTAGAATTCTAACTAAAGAAAACACCCGAAAGTATAGCCAGCGCCCGAAAGATCTTTAATTAGTATATCGGTGTACACGTTTTATAGTGGAAAGATAAACGCCTAGAAAAATCAAAGTCGCTGCGCCAATTCGCAAAGGTGTTAAGCTGTCTACACCAACTATTACTGCAAAAATTACGGCAATTACGGGCTGCAAATAAATAAACGCGCCAATGGTAGAGGGACTTAATTGTTTTAAAGCGTAAATATTCAAAAGATAGGTCATAATAGTCGTACAGAAAACCACAAAGCCCATTTTCCAAACAGCATCAAATGGGAAGCGAGTTCCATTGCACTTGGGTAAATTCTGAAATTCCAATGGGCAGATTTATTAAAAATGCAAATAGAAAGAGGAACTTCATCAAAGTAATAGAGCTGTATTTTGGCACTAAAGGTTTTACTAAAATCAAATAGATAGAATAGGAGGTTGCATTCACTATAAACAGTAAGTTCCCGAGCGGAATATTAGGGGCATTGGGTTGCTCCTTCAGACTAAAAAGAATTAAAACCAAAGCACCCCCCAGTCCCAAAAATATACCCAGGCTTTTCACCCAAGTTATTCTTTCCTTTAAAATAAAGGCAGAAAGCACCAATAATAAAACGGGTGAAATTGTGATAATGACCGAGCTATTGATTGGTGTGGAAAGGCTAAGACCTTTAAAAAAGGCAAGCATATTCAAAACCATTCCGAAGAAAGCGCAGATTATGAAACGAAACCAATCGCGACGTTCCACTTTTTCCGAAGGGTAGAAAAGACTTATAATCCAAAAAATCATTGCTGCGCCAGAAACGCGAAGCAAAATAAAACCAAACGGTTTTATTACGTCTGGCATCAACCCTTTGGCAATCGTATGGTTTATGCCATATATGGTGCTGGCAGTGGTTGCAGCCAAAAGAGCAAAGATGCGTTGATTGGTCAATTTTTATGGATGGATTTTTTAGCAGCAGCAACTGTTTTTGGGCTGCTTCCAATAAAGATTTTGTCGTTATTAACAATCACCGGACGCTTTAAAAAAGTGTAATGCTCCAAAATGAGATCTTTATAATCTTCTTCCAATAGGTTTTCATCTTTCAAACTTTTTTCTTGATAAAGTTTCGCTCTTCGGCTGAAGAGCTCCTCATAACTATCAGTTAGGTTGAAAAGTTCGTCCAACTCTTCTTCGGTGATGCCCTGCACTTTTATGTCTTGTTTTATGAATGACGATGGAATTCCTATTTCGTCCATTACGCGTTTGCAGGTATCACAAGATGATAAATAATATACTTTTCGCATACTCCAAAATTAATCAATACTGAGGAAAGGTTCGGCTTCTTTTATATCTATTTTTAGTTCGATGGGTCCATCTGCGTAGCTTGCAATGTCGTATTGGTTATACACAAAAATAAGACTGTCCCGGGTAAAGCCGATACTTTCGGGAAGATAGAATTCATCATTTTCAAACCAAAAACCGTTTTCATTAATGGATTGGTCTTTTGCTATTTTTTGCTGTTCACGAAATTTCTTTTCTGCAAAAGTGATAAAATCCTTATTGTTTTTAAAAAGTTCTTTTGAAGTGAGCTCTTCTCCTGTTTTTGGGTCAATATTCAGAAAGGAAGTTGTTCCGTAACCGTGTGCTCCGCCAGTAAAAAGGTATTGGCGCATTTCAAAGCATAGATGCTCTTTTGAATTGAAAATTTCTGTCACGGAAATTTCTGCAAAATACTCCCCGGCCATATCGGGAAATTGGGCTTTGTCTGCCCTGTAAGCTTCAATAAAACCCGTTGCCGCCTCTTGAATACTTTTTGCAGTTGGAATAGTGTCTTCACCCATTAACAAAGACCTGTAAATAAATTTTTTAATTTTTTTATTTATTTTTTCGGAAACGTTATCATCGCCGAAAATTTCCACATAATTAATTGTAATTTCGGGACACGTACTATTTTCGCAAATTTGAAGTTCCTTTTCAGTAAAACTTTCCGAAGAAGTCTCAATGTTTTTTTCTTGGTTGCAACCCACGCTTATGAGTGCAATAAAAGCCACGGCCGTAAATTTGTTATTCATACCTTAAAAGGAATAGATGGTTAGCTATCACAAACGAAACTCTTGCATTTGCATTTCAAAAGTAATAACTTTAAAATCAGCTATTGTGAAAGTTATATTAAAACCTAAAATATAGTTTTGATATAGCTGATTATCCCTTTAAAATTATAAATATTTATATGAAATTTAACACAAAGACAATACACGGGGGGCAGCACAATGTGGATCCTGCCTATGGTTCGGTAATGCCGCCAATCTATCAAACTTCAACCTATTCACAAACTACGCCTGGTGGCCATAAAGGGTTTCAATATTCGCGTAGCGGTAACCCAACACGCGCTGCTTTAGAGCGCGCTTTTGCGAGTATTGAAAACGGTGAATTCGGACTTGCCTTTGGAAGTGGACTAGCAGCAATTGATGCGGTGATGAAGCTTTTGAAACCTGGTGATGAGGTAATAGCAACTAATGATCTTTATGGTGGAACGTATCGGTTATTCACTAAGATCTTTGAAGGTTTTGGCATTAGGTTTCATTTCATCGGAATGGAGAATGCCGATAAAATTGAAGAGTACGTAAACGATAAAACCAAACTCATTTGGGTGGAAACACCAACTAATCCAATGATGAACATTATCGACATAAAGAAGGCAGCAACTATTGCCAAAAAGCACAACATTTTGCTTGCTGTGGACAACACTTTTGCTACGCCCTATTTACAGCAACCATTGGAGATGGGCGCTGATATTGTAATGCACAGCGCCACAAAATACCTTGGTGGCCATAGCGATGTGGTTATGGGTGCTTTGGTTGTAAAAGATAAGCAACTTGCGGAAAGACTATATTTTATCCAAAACGCAAGCGGTGCCATAAGTGGACCCCAGGACAGCTTCTTAGTTTTGCGAGGTTTGAAAACACTTCATATTCGTATGCAGCGCCATTGCGAAAACGGGAAAGTGGTTGCAGAATATTTGGAGAAACATCAAAAAATTGAAAAAGTATATTGGCCAGGCTTTGAAAGCCATCCAAATCATAAAATTGCAAAGGAGCAAATGAAAGATTATGGGGGAATGATTTCATTTGTAACCAAAGGGAACAATTATGAAGAAGCCATCAAAATAGTTGAAAATCTAAAAATATTCACATTGGCAGAAAGTCTTGGAGGAGTGGAAAGTCTTGCTGGGCATCCAGCGAGTATGACGCACGCCAGCATACCGAAAGAGGAGCGCGAAAAAACCGGGATTGTGGATTCATTAATTCGTCTTTCTGTGGGTATTGAAGATGCAGAGGATTTGATTGCAGATTTGAAACAGGCGATTGGGTAATGCAATCAATTAATATAAAACAAAAAAGGGTCGGATTAAAAAAATCCGACCCTTTTTTTTATGAAACGGTATTCTTTAATCTATATAATAAACATATCCAATATTCAACCAATAAATCCATTCATTGGCTTTGTTTTCGGGCACTGGTGTTGTTCCGTTATTATCAAAACTTGGATTTAATCCATCTACCCAATCAGAAAAGTAATGTTCCCAGCGGCTATCAAGCATTAAATCACTCAAAGGGGTCAATTTATAACGGATTCCAACACTTGCTACCACACCCCAAGTGGAACCAGGTTCCTGTTGAAAGGCATTGTAATATTTATCGGGAGTGGAAATGGGACTATTTAATGGACCAAAAGATGATTCAACTTCGGGGTCAAAATTCACATAATGCACACCAACACTTATGAATGGTGCAATTTTATAAGCGCCCGCAGCAAAATCGCGGATGCTCAATGGAAAATATTCAAGCTGCGAACCAATTTCAAAAACGGTAACCGAGCCACTCATTGCACGAAGTTGATCTGCAAACAATGAAGTTTGGTTTGGCTCTACCCAACGGCCATAATGTTCTAAATTTGTTTTGTGGTAATCTATTTCATTACGCACCTTAAAGTGGTCGTTGAAATACTTATCGCGGGTATAACAGTTACAGTCCGCACGATAGGAAAAGTTGAGATAATGAATAAGACCTATTCCATATCCAGTGTTTTTCGCATTGGTTTCAAAATTGTTCCGTTGTCCAAAATCTGAATAGAAAACTACAGGGCCGGTAATTAAACCCACTTCGTGAGAAAAGCCAAATTGACTGTAAGCTTCTTGTTTCGAAAAGACCAACAAGAAGAATACCAATAGCAAAAATCTGGTATTCATTTTTAATATGGGTTTAGATTGAGACATAGCAAATATATAAAAACATGTTTAACGGTAAAATTAATAATACTATTTAGCTAATTTGTAAAAAATTGACATACAGTTTTTATCATAACGCTTATATTTGTGCCGTCCTTATGTGAATAGTTTATTTAAAATAGTTTTTATTATCAAATCCTTAAAGAAGATAGTTTATAAAACGCTATTAAACAAACAGTTATCAACGGATTACGCTAAAAGTAAAATAAAAATTTAAACAATGAAGCAAAGTATAAAAGATTTCATTTCTGAAGTTGAAAAACTCAATCCCAATGAACCTGAATTTCTGCAGGCAGTAACTGAAGTTGCTGAAACCGTTATTCCGTTTATTGAAGAAAACGAAAAATATGCCAACAAAAAACTGTTGGAAAGTATGGTAGAGCCAGAGCGCACCATACTTTTCCGAGTGCCTTGGACGGATGATAAAGGCGAAATACAAGTAAACAAAGGGTATAGAATTGAATTTAATTCAGCCATCGGACCGTATAAAGGAGGTTTGCGTTTTCATCCTTCTGTAAACCTTAGCATTCTTAAGTTTTTAGGATTTGAACAGACTTTCAAAAACAGCTTGACCACGCTCCCAATGGGTGGTGGAAAAGGAGGTTCAAACTTTGACCCTAAAGGAAAAAGTGACAATGAAGTGATGCGCTTCTGCCAAAGTTTTATGACAGAACTTTCACGGCATATTGGCCCAGATACCGATGTTCCTGCGGGAGACATTGGCGTTGGCGGTCGTGAAATTGGCTTTATGTTTGGCCAATACAAACGTATCCGTAATGAATTTACGGGAGTGTTTACCGGAAAGGGCCGTTCATATGGCGGTTCGCTTATCCGTCCCGAAGCTACGGGATATGGAAACGTTTACTTTGCCAAAAACATGCTGGCAACCAAAGGTGAAAGCTTCAAAGGAAAAACTGTGGTTATTTCTGGATCTGGAAATGTTGCCCAGTATGCTGCTGAAAAAGCAATTGAGTTTGGTGGAAAAGTAGTTACATTGTCAGATTCTGCAGGTTATATTTATGATGCAGAAGGCATCAATGAAGAGAAGCTGAATTTCGTAATGGATTTAAAAAACGAAAAACGCGGTCGAATATCAGAATACACCAAGAAGTATCCGAGTGCAAAATATGTCGATGGAAAACGCCCTTGGGAAGTAAAATGTGATATTGCATTGCCTTGTGCAACCCAAAACGAGCTTAATGGTGAAGAAGCAAAAATGCTTTTAAAGAACGGATGTACTTGTGTAGGCGAAGGAGCTAATATGCCTTGTACGCCCGAAGCTATTGAAGCATTCCAAAAAGCGAAGATCTTGTTTTCTCCCGGAAAAGCGTCAAATGCTGGCGGGGTTGCAACTTCTGGTCTGGAAATGTCCCAAAACTCATTGCGTTTAAGCTGGACTGCTGCTGAAGTTGATGAAAAACTTCACGGTATAATGAACGATATTCATGCCGCCTGCGTTCAATACGGAAAAGATGGCGATGGGTATGTAGATTACGTAAAAGGTGCAAACATTGCAGGTTTCGTAAAAGTAGCCGAAGCAATGTTGGCTCAAGGAGTGGTATAATTACTCCTAATTCAAAATAAAGCAAAAGCCTTTCCGAGTATCTTTGTTTAAATAAAAAGATAAGGAAAGGCTTTTTGATTCATATACCGCAATAAATACTATTTTAGCGTGTTAATAAACAAAACCAGTTATTCTATGAAGCGGTGGGCCATTGCTTTCTTAATAATATTTCCTTTTCTGGCAAACGCCCAGAATTTTGAAGACAGTTGGACGGGCCATTTCTCTTATGTTTCCGTTAAAGATATTTCCCAGGGAGACAACAAAATTTTTGTAGGGGCTGAAAATGCTGTGTTTGCTTATGATCTTTCAACAAACGCAACTGAAACCCTATCAACTGTTAATGGCTTGTCTGGAGATTTTATTTCCAGTATCCATTACAGTGAAGCTTTTGGTCTGTTGATAATTGGCTATGAAAATGGACTGATAGAAATTGCTAAAAATGGAGAAGAAAACATTCTGAAAGTAGTTGATATTCTGGACAAACAGACTATCCCACCAGATAGGAAGCGCATCAACAATTTCAACGAATACAACGGGAAAGTATACATTTCCACACAATACGGCATTTCAGTTTATGACCTTGCAGCCTTGGAGTTTGGAGATACTTATTTTATTGGTGATGGGGGCAGTCAGATAGATATTGTGCAAACCATCGTGCAGGAACCTTATATTTTTGCAGCCAGTTCTTCCAATGGAATGCGAAGGGCGTTTGTGGCAGATGACAATTTAATTGATTACCAAAACTGGACCACAATCCTGAGTGGCGGTTTTAGGGCAGCTGAAAAATTAGGCAACGAACTATACGCTTCAAACCGATCAAACGCTATTTTTCGATTCACCCCACAAGGAGCTACAAACGTAGTAGCTAATTTTAGTTCAGAAGTACTGAAATTCAGATTGGCGGATAATCTTTTGACTATTACCACTAAAAATTCCATTCAAGCTTATTCGGAAGGTTTTGTACAGGAAGCAGCAGTAAATAATGTACTCAATTTTGATATTGACCTTCTTTCTGGCTATGGTTTTGGAAACAATTTCTATTTGGGAACAGTAGAAGACGGACTTTTAATTGTTCCTTTTGGAACGATGCAAGCCACACAAGTTTTGCCTAATGGCCCAATTAGAAATAAACCATTTGCGCTAGACGCTACGCCTGGACAGTTATGGGTGAGTTTTGGGGAAGTAGACCGCGACTTTAATCCGTACCCCCTATCGGAATTTGGTGTAAGCCATTTGACAGATACACTATGGACAAACATTTCATACGAAGATTTGGATGCAAGTGTTGGAGGAAATCCTACCGACTTATTGAAAGTAACAATAAATCCTCAAGCTCCTAATGAAGTATATATGAGTTCCTTTCAAGCTGGACTTCTTAAAATTGTTGACGATGTGCCCACAATTCTTTATGATGATACTAACAGCCCATTGGATAGAATATTTATCGGCAATGCGGATGCGGGAATAAGACTATTTGGTTCTCAATTTGACAAGCAGGGAAATTTTTGGTTCCTTCAAAGTAAAACGGATGAAGGACTCATTAAATTGAATCCAAACGGGCAGTTCCAAAAAATAGATGTTTCAGCGATATTTAATCCTGTGAGTGATTTGGCCCTAACTAAGCTAGCGTTGAGTCGTGAAAATTATATTTTTTTTGGAACCTATAAAAATGGCGTAATAGGCTATAACCCAACTACAGATACATTTAACAAGTTAGAAGATAATGAAGGTAATTTGCCATCTACCAGTGTGAGGGCTCTTGCTTTTGATAGTCAGAATAGGCTTTGGATAGGTACTTTAAAAGGACTTAGAGTATTATATAGCCCAGGCAGCTTTTTTGAACAAGGAACAACTCCACAATCACAAGCCATTATTATACTGGAGGACAATGTGCCCCAGGAACTTTTATTTGAACAGTCCATAACCGATATTGAAGTAGACGGCTCAAATAATAAATGGGTTGCAACGTCAGCTTCTGGGGTTTTCTATTTATCTCCAAACGGTCAGGAAACATTGCTCAGATTCACAAAAGATAATTCGCCATTACCCACAAACAACGTTCAGGATATTGCCATAGACCCATTTACGGGGGTGGTGTATTTTGCCACAACACAAGGGCTGGTGGCCTATAGAGGGACCGCAACTGCACCCAGTGATAATCTTGAAAACGTTCATGCCTTTCCCAATCCTGTGAGGCCTGGTTTTAATGGAAACGTTACTATTGATGGGCTTACGGCACAAGCAAACGTAAAAATAACTGATATTACAGGAAACCTTGTTTTTGAAGAAACCTCTGAAGGAGGCAGTGTACTTTGGGATACCACAGCTTTTGGAAAATATAAAGTCCGCTCAGGGGTCTATTTAGTTCTCGTAACTACAGACGATAATGTAGAAACCAAAGTTTCCAAAATTATGATTATCCGCTGATGGTTGTTGCTACCAAAGCCATTGTGTTTTCAGCTATAAAATATTCCGAAGCAGACTTAATTGTATGCTGTTTTACCGAAGTTGCTGGAATAAAAAGTTATCTATTGCGCAATATTTTAAAATCGAAAAAAAGCAATTTAAAAGCGTCCTATTTTCAACCACTCACCCAATTGGAAATTATTGCCGAACATAAAAACAAGGGCACCCTTGAATACATTAAGGAAACCAAAGTTTTTCATCCCTACCAAACGTTGCATACAGATATTGTAAAATCTGGGTTGGTTATGTTTTTATCTGAAATATTAAGAAACTGCATCCGCGAGGAAGAAGCCAATACAGAACTTTACAGTTATTTGGAAAACTCTTTTCTGTGGCTTGATCAAAATGATGAGGTCGCCAATTTTCATATTTTCTTTTTATTAAAATTAAGTATGTATTTGGGGTTTTATCCCGATGCCACAAATATTGAAGAAAAATACTTCAATATAATGGATGGAAATTTTCAAACTGTAAGCACAAGCAACTATTGTCTTGAAGGCCAGCAAATAGAAAATTTTAAAAATTTCTTCTCAATAGATTTTGAATCCATAAACACCGTCAAACTTTCAAAAAATGAACGCCAAAATTTGTTGGAATTGGTGTTGTCCTATTACAGCTTTCATGTACAAGGTTATCAAAAACCGAAATCACTAGCGGTGCTGAATCAATTATTTTCTTAAATAGTACATTTCTGTTTGAATATTTCTTTTAAAAAATTGCCCTAACGTATTGTTAAGGCAGTACCCTCTGTGCATAATATTAAGTAATTTAGTGTTAAAACTATTATTATGGACACTAACAGACTCTCCAAACCAATTGAAGAAATTTTAAATAAACAGGTAAAAAAGGAAGCAGATGCGGCGCAGATTTATCTTTCATACGCTACGTGGGCGGATAGCGAAGGCTATGCTGGCGTGGCAAATTTACTTTTTAGGCATTCTGGCGAAGAGCGTAACCACATGATGAAAGTAATTGAATACATTCAAGACCGAGGCGGAAGGGCAAAAATTACAGCTTTGGCAGCACCGCCAAAAGACCCTAAAAATCTTCAGGAATGTTTTGAAAAAATCTTTCAACACGAGGTTGATAATACTACGGCTATTTATGAAATTGTAAATCTTTCCCAAAAAGAGAAAGATTGGGCTACTTGGAACTTTGGTCAATGGTTCGTAAAAGAACAAATTGAAGAAGAAACATTAGTAATGGACCTTTTGGATAAACTAAAAATTTCGGGAGGACCAAAAGCTAGCAGCGAATCATTACTTTATTTAGACAGTAAGATTGGCAAAAAAGAAGACGATGCCGACCTTGCTCGAGATGCAAGTGTTGACAATCCATAAAATATTATAACTTCAGTTGTAAATGTTCGTAAACGCTAGTGCCGAGTTGTTTTTTACCGACAGTTTCAAACCCCAATGCCGAATATAATTTTTTGGCGCTGGGGTTTTTTAAATCTACTAACAACCCCAGTTTAGAGTGACCATTCTTTTGAGCACGCTCTTCTATGGCGCGTAAAAGCTTACTGCCAATTCCCTTTCTTTGGTGTTGTGGGTAAACACTCAGCGTATCAATATAAAGTTCGCCTTTTAGGGTTTCGTTTTCAAGGATCAAATTTTTGACCTTGTAATTAATTGCTATATATTTTAAAAATGGTTCCCTGTATAGTGAAAGCAAAGCCCCGTCATAAGCAGTTATTGAACCAGCAATTTTGCCGTTCTCTTCATAAACCAATGTGTTGGCAAAACTATACTGATTGGCGGGTTGCTGAAAAAAATGTTCAAACAGCGGAATTGCCTTTTGTGGATCATTCGTGTTGGCAAATATGCACGCCAAGTCTTCCATCGCCTGCACGATGAGTGGCGCAACCTGTTTAAAATCTTCAGGGTGGGCGGGACGAATATTTTTAACTATATCGGTTTTCATAATTGCATATTTTGGAAGCGGATCATTTTTTCAATTTAAAAGTATAACAGTTTTTTATGATAAATTTCTTCAGCAAAATTATAAATTCAACCAAAAGAAATAGGCGTGAAGGAATATGGATGACCTTAGGAAGAAGGAATTTGTAAACGCGAAAACTAGTATGCGCCTTTAAAACTAATCTATATTTTTTCAAAATCACTAAATATTGTAAATTATGAAAACATATTTTCTAATTTTAATTTCGATTCCACTTTCACTTTTTTCACAAGTTAAAGATGGAAAAGATTTGCCCGAGCCCTTTGCAACAAAATCGACTTCAAATTATTCCAACGTTATCGGTTGGGAAGAAGGCCAAACCCCTAAAGCTCCCGAAGGGTTTACGGTAACCAAATATGCCGATGGTTTTGAAAATCCGCGTTGGATGTACGTTACACCCAATGGCGATGTGTTGGTAGCTGATAGCAATAGCAACTACAGTATTCTCAAACAAATTGGAGCTACTATCATTGGTGCTGGTGGCTCCAACAATTTAAAGCACAGTGCAGATGTTATTACTTTGCTTCGGGATACTAATAACGACGGAACGCCCGATTTAAGAGAAACTTTACTCACCAAAAACGAAGGACTTAATCAGCCTTTCGGAATGCTTGTTATTGGTGATTGGCTTTATGTTGCTAATACAGATGCTGTGGTGCGTTATCCCTACAAAGTGGGACAAACAAAAATTACCGTAATGGGAGAAAAGATCGCAGATCTTCCAGCAGGAGAAGTCAATAGGCATTGGACGCGGAATATTATATCCAACGCTGATAATTCCAAAATATATATTGCCGTTGGTAGTGGCGATAACATTGGTGAAAAAGGAATGGAACATGAAGTGATGCGTGCCAATATTCTTGTGATGAATCCTGATGGTAGTGATTTAGAAATTTATGCATCTGGACTTAGAAACCCCGTTGGAATGGATTGGGAGCCCACAACAAAAACGCTTTGGACCTCTGTGAATGAACGGGATGAATTGGGGGACAACTTGGTTCCAGACTATTTAACTTCTATTCAGGAAGGTGGCTATTACGGTTGGCCATATACGTATTGGGGCAGCAATTATGATCCACGGGTTCCTATTCCGCCTTATATTCGATTGCGGGAGGCTCTGGTGCCAGATGTTGATCTGGGCTCACATACTGCTTCCCTGGGATTAGTATTTTATACAGCTGATGCCTTTCCGAAGAAATACAAAAACGGAGCTTTTGTAGTACAACACGGCTCTTGGAATCGGGATATCCTTTCGGGCTATCGTGTGGTTTTTATTCCTTTTGAAAACGGAAAACCGGCAGGCAAACCAGAGGATTTCCTTACGGGTTTTATTGTTGATCCAAGCAGAGATGAGGTGCGAGGAAGACCTGTTGGCGCAGTAGTAATGCCAGATGGAGCTATGCTGATAACAGACGATACAACACATCATATTTGGAGGATTGCCTATACTGGAAAGTAAATTTTCAAACCGTACCGATTATATCGAAATAGTATTTTGTTCACTCTTTTTGATAAAGTAGTGATAAACTTTATGATTTCCTTAAAATACCACAAGCAGATAGTTTAGTATCTTAAAAATAAAAAACTATGAGCACAAAAAATCTTACTAATGAAGAAGCAAGAAAGAAAATTAAGGAACTGGCAGAATCAATTGATTTCACAATGATGGCGACAGACCTTAAAAGCCAACCCTTTCACACAGTGCCAATGAGTACAAAAGAAGTGGACGATGCTGGAAACATTTGGTTCCTCAGCAACAAAAACAGCGAGCACAATAAAAACATTGAAAAGGAAAATAGAACTCAACTGATTTATGCCGATAATGAAAACTTTGAGTTTATGACCATTTATGGACGCGCAATCCATCAGCACAGACCGCAACCGAATCAAAGAACTTTATGGAAGTGGCGATGACGCTTGGTTTGAGGGTGTTGACGATCCAAATATTACGGCTATTAAGGTTCAACCTGATGATGCGCATTATTGGGATACCAAAAACGGAAAAGTACTTTCGTTATTAAAAATGGCTAAAGGCGCAATCACTGGGAATGAGCCAAATTTAGGCGAACAAGGGGACTTAAAAGTATAATTGAAAAAGAAAAAATTGTAATTAAACCTCTTATATTGGCAAAACCAATATAAGGAGGTTTTTTTATTAGGCAATTTCCAAAATTGGCATTTGTGTTTCTTTTTGAAATAGTGGATAATAATCCATTACATTTTTCACTCCATCAAGAGAACATAAAAATTCAACTGTGGCACACAATCCGTTGAATAGCGTTTCTTGAGAAGTAGGATTTTTTGGTTTCGCATTTTTGTAGTTCAAAGGGAGTATATAGCCACAACCTTTTAAAAATTCGGCTTCAATTTTTAGGAGTTCCGAAGGTGTATAACCGTGAAATTTACGCCCCAAATTTTCGTGAACAATGCCAACATAGTTCAATTGCAGCGAACCGTGATTATCGCTGAGGTGCTTCCAGCTGTCAGTATTGTTACAAATATTTCCCACTGCACAATGATTGCAGCACTCGGGATTTAATGTTTTGTTATGAAAGGCAGTGTATAGTTTGCGCAAAGCTGCATCTAATCTTTCTGATGTTTTCATAATTATTTTTTTATCGATATGAAATTAAACAAATACCGAAAGTATTCAAAGTAATTATCGTTTTTTTAAGGAGCTTTCGTTGGTCGTTCTTATTTTACTTTCCTAAATTCCAAATCCTGAAAATCATAACTAAAATCCGTCAATGGCGAAATAGGACTCATCGTAAAACCTTCCGCTTTGCCTTCTGTATCCAAATTGAAATTTACAAAAGCATCCGCTTTCAACGAAGCGTCATTCCAACGAACCACATAGGTAGTTCCTTTGTAAAAAGTCATTGTTCCGGTTAAATCTGGAGATTTTTCCGCTTTAAACCAAAGACTTCCATTTTGGTTGCTGATTATAACTTTGCCGAACCAAACATCTTTATAAGTTCCCACATAATCTGCTGGGTTGGGTTTTGGAGTTTTACTTTTAAGTTGTGCCGCAATGTCTTTTTCCACTGCTGAAACAATGCTATCTTCCTGCTTTTCGCCTGCCAATCTGCGGTCGTTGTACTGTTTAATCCTGTCTTTGCCTTTTATGCCGAAATACCCGTCTTTTATAGAATTGGTAATTGCCGTAAATGCAGAACCACTCTGTTGATTGGTAAGCACGATAATCCCTAGATCCATTTCTGGAATAAGGGTGACTTGGCTAACAATTCCGTTCAATCCTCCTGTGTGGGTAACTTGAAAATAACCGTTTACATCACTTAAAAACCAACCAAGGCCATAAGCCGAAAAGTGTGTATTGTATGGGCCTTTTCCACTTCTTAAAATGGTTTGAGGCGTCCACATTTCGTCGTGTACTTTACTGCTGAAAAGACTGTCTTGTAGTTTTTTACCGTATTTTCCATTGTTCAATTGTGCTTGTACCCAAGTGCTCATATCATTAATGGAAGCAAAAATTCCGCCAGCGGGTGTTGCGATTTGAGTGAAAGTATCTCCAGTCAATTCCAATTTTCCGTTTACTGGAGCGTGGCCGTCAATTCTGTTATCGTCGGCTTTAATTATAGGAATGGAAAGAAACGAGCGGTTCATTCCCAAAGGTTTAAAAAAGTTTTCTGAAATATAATCGTCATAATCTTCTCCAGAAACCCTTGCAATTACTTCACCAGCAACAATGTAAAGCAAATTGTCATAGTCAAACTTGCTTCGGAAAGACGAAACAGGTTTTAAATACCGAAGGTTGTGGATCATTTCGGCTTTGGTAGTTGTGTTTCCGGCTGGAAAAACCATCAAGTCGCCAGCGCCAAGACCTAGTCCACTTCGGTGTGTAATAAGATCGCGCACCGTAAATTCGTTGGTTACGTAGGAATCATTTAATTTAAATTCAGGAATGATATCTGTTACTTTGGTATCCCAAGTAAGTTTGCCTTGGTCAATAAGTTGTCCAAGAGCAGCCGTTGTAAAAGCTTTGGTGTTTGAAGCCACGCCAAAAAGTGTATTTTCGTTTACTTCGGCATTTGTTTTTAAAGAACGGACTCCGTATGTGTTTTTATGGTAAATTTCGCCATCCTTTAAAACCGCGACAGCCATTCCGGGAACGTCAAAGGCTTTCATTGTTTTTTGAACAATGCTGTCAATCTGCAAACCGCTCAAAGCCTGTGCTTTTACGATGGAATTGAAAAATAAGAACAGGGAGCTTAACGCAAGTATTTTGAAGGAAAGAGTTTTCATATAAAGAATTTAAATTGCTAGTGACAAAGATACCAGCTTTGATAGATGGTTCAAGTTAAAAGTTTTTTGCGATGTGAAATCAAAAGTATTCATAAAACAAATTCATCTTCAATTTTAAAATATGTTTAGACAACAATTAGTTCATTTCGCTGCCAACAATTGTTTCTCGTGAAACTATAATATTTTAATAAATAAAAGAAATCACTACCTATTTCTTCTTAATTTTGAAAGTATATGATAGCAGCCATAACATTATTTCTAGTAGTAGCCCTTTCCGCATTGATTACAAAAATTGCCACAATCGCTTTAATACACACCGGTCTATCCACCCAAAGCGCAAGATTTCAAGCGCGTTCGGCCTATACTGGCGCAGGTTTTACCACAGCAGAATCCGAAAAAATAATGAACCATCCTGTAAGGCGTAAAATTGTTTTTAATCTTATGCTGATTGGAAATGCTGGGATTGTAACGGTTATGTCGTCGTTGATTTTAACTTTTGTTTTGCCAGATACCTTATCTTCTAAATTGTACGGTTTGGTTATTGTAGTTATAGGCTTGAGTTTAGTTTGGTGGGCGGTAAATAGTAAATGGGTGGACCGTGGCCTCTCTAAACTTATAAATAGAATGCTAAAAAAATACACCGATTTGGAAATTCAGGATTATGCTGCGGTTCTACACTTAAAAGATCACTATAAAATCAGCGAAAAAAAAGTGGAAAAGGATAACTGGATGGCCAATAAAAGTTTAAAAGAACTGGATTTGCGCCACGAAGGCATTACCATTTTAGGAATAGACCGTGTTGATTGTGATTATATCGGCTCACCAACAGGCATTTTTAAGATACTGCCCGGTGATGTAATTACAGTTTACGGAAAAGCTGAGGTAATAAAAAATCTGTATTCCCGAAAAAAAGATTTTGTGGCTTCCATAGCACATAGACAATTTGTTGAGGAAGAGAAGGAAAGAATTGAAAAACAAGAAACGGAACGTACTAAACCCAAAAAGCTTTAGTAACACTTTTTAATAATTCTTAGAAAAATAAACAGTGAAACTAAAACTTAACTTTATTACTTTAGCACTTTTCATAATTCAGGCTTTGCGGGCGGCAACACTTTTTCTGGCACCTGTACTTTGGAAGAAGGAAATAGCATTCTTTTTTCCCCAAATGGCCCCCATAAGGATGGCATGGCCAGATGGGGATTTTAATGAAGCAGGGTATTTGAAAGTTTTTGAACTTGCTGATAATTATACCATCAATGGAACTATTTTTATCGCTGAATGTTGGCCGCAAAGTACCATTGACACTTTTTGAGGCGATCTTTTTCAATTAAATAAAAACGTTTTTAACTTAATTTACAAACCGTGAACTATCTCGTATTGTTTTTTTACCTTTTTTTTGTAAGCCCATCAGATAAAGCCAATAGCTTGACAATTAATATTACCAATATTGAAAATATACAAGGAACCCTGGAAATAGGACTTTTTAACAACAATGAGCGCTTCTTGGAAGAAGGGCAGGCTTTTAAAACTATCTCGGTTAAGGTTCAAGCTGACTCAGAAACCGTGGTAATTGAAAATTTGCCTAAGGGTAATTACGCCATATCAATGTATCACGACAAAAATGCTGATGGAAAATGTAACCGTAATTTTTTGGGCATTCCTACAGAGCCCTATGGATTTTCAAACAACTTCCGTCCAAAGTTTTCCGCACCAACTTTTGAGGATTGTCAATTTGTTTTAACGTCAAATCAGTCTTTAAAGATTGAATTAAAGAATTAAAATTTGATACTTCGTTTTTTTCAGCCTGAACATTAACCTTTTGTTTCTTTCTCTAGGTTTTTTAATGAATTAACAACTAATCCCGAAACATGGGAGGCGTTGGGCCATCTTATTGTTTTTTACTGTTTTGTATAAAGCAAGTGTGTAGTTTGTAATTGGTGGAATGCTTATCTTGTGGGACGTTATATTTAATAAAAGAAAAGGAAAATGGAACCAACACTAGGTTATTTGTTGGAGAAATTAAATTAGAAACACTACTATTATTTTTAGGTATATGTTAGATTTTTTTGAAGAGTATAAGTCACAGATTATTTATGCCTCGGTTGTTATCGCGTTTGTAATTGTACTGAGTTTGCTTACAAATGTGCTTCACAAATGGCTGCTTAAACAAGAAATTAAGAAATACCCAGACGAAAAACCGAAAGCTGTAAATTGGGTAAAGCGAATCCTAAATGCGCTTTGGCTCGTTTTGGGTTTTATAGCCTTAAGTTTTCTTTTTGTTAATGAAGAAAAATACAACGTGCTTCAACACAATTTTAAACTAATTCTCTATTTGGGGATTGTGGCCGTTGTAACCATTGTGGGTGCCGCTTCTACAAACATATGGTTCCGCGTAAGCATTCGAAGAAAAGTTGTAAATGCAGAAGATCCTACAAGCTTCAAGTTTTTGCGCTATATGGCCATTATTGGAATTTATATCACGGGTATTCTTTTTGCGCTTTTGGCTTTTCCATCCTTAAAAGGCGTAGCACAAACCGCCCTCGGAGGAGCTGGGGTCATTGCACTTATCGCTGGAGTTGCTTCACAGGAGGCGCTTTCAAATTTAGTGGGAGGTGTGTTTATTATTTCCTTCAAGCCTTTCAGAATTGGCGATGTAATAAAAGTAACTGATACCATGGTTGGAACCGTTGTAGATATAACACTTCGGCATACCGTGATCCGTAATTTCGAAAACAAAATGATTGTCATCCCCAATGCGATGATCAACAAAGAGAAACTTATCAATTTTGATTTGGGGGAATCCAAAATCTGCGAACGCATAGAAATTGGAATATCCTATGACAGTGATATAGAGCTTGCCAAAAAAATAATGCAGGAAGAATGTGAGAAACACCCACATATTTTTGACAACCGAACAGAGACTGATATTTTGAATGGCCACCCACTTGTGAGAGTTTCGTTAACTTCTTTAAATGATTCTTCCATAACCATTCGTGCTTGGGCGTGGGCACGCAATTTTTCAAATGCATTTGACATGCGTTGTGATTTGTTGGAAAGCATCAAAAAACGGTTTGACAAGGAAGGGGTCGAAATTCCATTTCCACACCGAACCTTGGTATTCAAAAACAATAAAGAAGAGGGGGAAAATGATAAAAGAGATTCTGAAAAAAAAGCGAATCATAAGGAATGAACGAATGGGCAAAACGGAATGAAACGCTGGTAAAAGTACTATTCATACTTTGTATGGTATTTTGTATTTTGGGTTATGTAAGTAGTCCAGTGGCTTTGGTAGGTGGATTTTTGTTTTCCTATTTTTTAGGACATCCCTTTATTGCACTAAACAGTAAAGCTGTAAACTGGTTACTGAAAATAGCAGTTGTTGGTTTGGGTTTTGGAATGAATTTAAAGGAAACCTTGACCGCGGGGAAGGACGGTTTTCTGCTTACAATTTTTTCAATTTTGGCAACCTTGATTCTCGGTTATTTTTTGGGAAGACTCCTAAAAATGAATCGAAAAAGCAGCCATCTCATTTCTTCGGGAACGGCAATTTGTGGGGGAAGCGCAATAGCCGCTGTTTCTCCTGTTATCAATGCTTCCGAAAAGGATATATCAATTTCGTTGGGCGTAATATTTTTACTGAATTCCATCGCACTGATTGTTTTTCCACCCTTAGGCCATTTGTTTGGATTAAGCCAGCATCAGTTTGGGCTTTGGTGTGCCATTGCTATTCATGATACCAGTTCAGTAGTGGGTGCGGCCTATACCTTCGGCGAGGAAGCGCTAAAAGTGGCAACAACCGTAAAACTGGCACGAGCGCTTTGGATAATTCCGCTTTCTTTGTTTTCGGTATTTCTTTTTAAAGGAAAAGGGAAAAGTGTAAAAATTCCCTATTTTATCTTCCTTTTTATCTTGGCAATTATCTTGAATAGTTACTTGCCCATCCCCGAATTTTTGACGGAAGGAATCACAAATGTTTCAAAATCATTGTTGGTGCTGACCCTCTTTTTGATCGGTGCCGGACTTTCAATGGAAAAAATAAAATCTGCTGGCTGGAAGCCAATGATTCTTGGATTTTCGTTGTGGATATTTATTTCGGTGAGCGCCATTTTGATAATTATGGCACTATGAAATTTAAATCATTTTTAACTGGTTAACGATTTCTTGTAATGAAGCCTTCGCATCACCAAAAAGAATACTGCAATTATCAAGACCAAAAAGGGCGTTTTGCACTCCGGCGTAGCCTTTGTTCATACTTCGTTTAATAACAATTACTTGCTTGCTTTCATAAACACGGATGATTGGCATGCCGTAAACTGGGCTGTCAGGGTTGTTTTCGGCAGCGGGGTTTACCACATCATTGGCACCAATTACTAAAACGGTATCGTACTGTTCCATAAATTCATTGCCCTCGTCCATTTCCTTTAGGTGAGAATATTCCACATTGGCTTCGGCAAGAAGCACGTTCATATGGCCGGGCATACGACCTGCAACGGGATGGATAATGTAATCTACCCCAACATGGCGTTTTTCCAATAACTGTTGCAATTGTCCACAAATATGTTGCGCCTGTGCAACGGCAAGTCCGTAACCGGGAACGATTGCCACTTTTTGCGCAAATGAAAGCGACATTGCTGTTTCTGAAATACTGATTTCTTTAATATCCTGTTCTTCTTCAACTATACCGCTTTTACTCTTTTTGAACGTTCCGGCAAGAACTTTTAATAATGAACGATTCATCGCTTTGCACATTAAAAGGGTAAGCAAAATTCCTGCGGCACCCACAAAAATACCACCTGCAATCATCGCTTTGTTTCCGTAAACAAAACCTGCGAAAGCAGTTGCGATACCTGTAATACTGTTTAATAGTGAAATTACAACAGGCATATCTGCGCCACCAATAGGAAGTACGAAAAGAACGCCATAAACCATAGCGATCGTTGCCAAAAAATACATAAAAGCGGTAAAGCCAATTGGAATGATTCCGAAGAAATAAAGCACGGGCAACAACACCATCAATCCCAAAAGTATTCTTGCTGAAAAAATAACCGATTTGCTGCGCCTGTCCTTCACTTTTCCAGCAAGTTTTCTCTCTGCAATAATACTTCCCATTAAGGCAATTGCACCAGTAATTAAACCTGCAATAAGCAGAATTTGATTCCCCAAAATTGAAGTTGTAATATCCATTTGATTGGCCTCAACTAATCCTAAAAGCATTGCACAACCACCCCCAGTTGCATTGAAAAGTGAAACCAGCTGTGGCATTCCGGTCATCTCAACTTTGTCCGAAAGTCGTTTGCCAATGAGGGTTCCAACGGCAATTGCTAAAAGCATTATAGTTAAATTTGTATAGTGAACCGTAGCAGTAATTGCTGTTACAAAAGTGAGCACAACTGCCAGCACCATACCCATAGCAGCTATTAGGTTTCCTTTTTTTGCGTTTTTTGGAGAACTCATAAACTTCAACCCCCCTAAAAAGGAAATAGTGGCCAGTAAATAGCCTACTTCAATAATTGTGTACATCTTAGATTATTTTTTTGAACTGAACATTTTCAGCATTCTTCCGGTAACAAAAAAACCTCCAGAAATATTAAGTGTGCCGAGAAAAATAGCAATTCCTCCCAAAGTAAGATTGAGGTAATCGTCTACTGGCACCCGAAGCATGACAATAATGGCTCCAACCAAAATAACACCACTAATAGCATTAGCGCCGCTCATTAGCGGCGTGTGTAAAATAGCGGGAACATTTGCAATAACTTCAATGCCGATGAAGACACAGAAGAGAACAAAGTAAATTTCTTGAATGTGTTGATTTATAAAATCCATAGCTAGGCGGGTTGTAGTTGTTTGGTAAAATGGGGATGTGTCCATTCGCCTTCGTTCATTATTTGGCAGGCGTTTAGCAATGGATCATCTTCTTGACTTCCTGCTTTTTGTTTATATTTTAAAAAGGAGAAAAAGTTATTGGAAAGCAATTTTGAAGCAGCAGAGGGAATTTCAGCAGAAAGACTTGAGTTTCCTAAAATAGTAACTCCATTGTGACTTATAGTTTCGTTATTTTTTGAAAGTTCGCAATTTCCGCCTTGTTCGGCAGCAAGATCAATGATTACGCTACCGGGTTGCATGGCTTCCACGGAGTGCGTTTCAATAAGCAAAGGCGCTTTTCTTCCGGGAATATTTGCTGTGCTTATTACAATGTTTGCTGTAAGAATATGATTGTGAATCAATTCTTTCTGCTTTTTTTGATATGCTTCGCTTTGCTCCACCGCATAACCTCCTGCGTTTGAAGATTCGGTATAACCTTCTACTTCAATAAAGGTTGCGCCAAGGCTTCTAACTTCTTCCCCAGCGGATTTGCGCACGTCAAAAGCTTCTACTATCGCGCCTAAACGACGGGCAGTTGCTATGGCTTGCAAACCTGCTACGCCAGCCCCAAGCACTAAAATTTTTACGGGCCTGAGTGTTCCAGCAGCGGTAGTGAACATTGGGAAAACACCGTTATATAATTCCGAAGCTTTTATTACCGACCTGTATCCTGCAAGCGAAGCCATGGATGAAAGCACATCCATAGACTGCGCCAAGGTGGTTCTGGGTAAAAGATCTAAGCTATAAACAGTAGCTTCGTTTTTTTGATAAATAGCGAGTTTAGAATCATGAAAGAGGGGGTTGAAAATACCAATGAAGCAACAACCCCCCTTCATTTCCACTTCGCTAAAAGTATGGTTAATGGATACTATGGTATCTGAATTTTTAAAAATTGATTCTCGTGATCGGCATTTGGCTCCAGCCTGTACGTATGAGTCATCTTCAATTTCTAGCGAACTGCCCAGCCCGGGCTCAAAAAGAATGTTTAGTGCCAATTCCCCAGTAAGACGTTTAACTTCTTTGGGTAACAAACAAACCCTCTGATCATTTGGGGTTTTAAGAACTCCTATTGTCATTGGCTGTGGCTGTTCGCTCATAATTTTTGTTGTACTTATCTTCAAAGCATTATTTGTTTATAATATTGAAATACTCTTCTTTAACTCTTCTGTATTTTTCCAAATGGTATAAATAAACTTTTCTGTAACGTTCGTGCTCGCTTATATAAAACATATCGCAGTCCACATCTTCACATTCCGTAGCGAGCGGCAGGCTATTTTTATATTTTCTGAAAGCATTCAGATTAATCCTGTTTTCTTCCTTTTTTATAGAAAGCCTCATCAAAACTGGCTGCTCCTCCAAAATATTAAAAAGCTCCCCATTACTAAGGTTTAGGAGGTTTACTATTTCTTTTTCAATGTATTCCAAGTGGCCAATCCAATTGTCCAATTCAATCCAATTATTCTTAAAGGTGATTGTCTCCGGAGTGTCATGGTCGTAAATCTGCATGATTTAAAATTTTACTGATTTTTAAATATTCACTATATAAAACTTATAATAGTACGTCTATATCAATGGGTCTTTCTGCTTGTTTCACACTTGTTATTTGAAGTTCTTTAGTGCCGTTTGGAAAATTCCCATGATACTGAATCGCCTTCCGCATAACCCATAACTGCCGAGCCCATAGGAGCCAATATGGAAATTTTATTGACAGAGATATCCCGTGCTGTGGGAATGACTAATTGAAATTCGGTTTTCCACGTACCAGACTTTACAGTAACCATGCTATTGAAACGGATGACATCTTCTGGCATTTCTTCATTGTCATAAATAAGGGCAGTTGTTAGCTCCCCACTTAATTTTTTTAATGAATCTTTCGTGTTTTGGTCTTTGTAATAGCCAGTAACATTTAAAAGGCGCTTTAAAAAAACGTATTCCTTTTTTTCCAATATCAAGTTTCCGTATTTCATGTTTTCTAACTTTTTAAGTTAAATGGAACACCCCATAAACATTATACTCTTAGAAAGAATTCAAAATTGGGTGTTCCATCAACGCAGATTTTTAATTATGGGAAAATTCCCCTTAATATGTATGCTTTTTCAATGCGTTCTATGGCAATTGCAAATGCTGCAGTGCGCATATCCACTCCGTTTTCTTCGGAATAGGCCGTAACTTTTTTGAAAGTAGATTTAAGCTTTTTCTCCAGTTTTTCCAGAATCTCATCCATCTGCCAAAGCTCGCCGTTACGGTTCTGAAGCCATTCAAAATAACTTCCAATCACTCCGCCAGAATTACACATAATGTCTGGAATAATAGTGATGCCACGCTCTATAAGTATTTTTTCGCCTTCAACATCTGTTGGGCCATTTGCGCCTTCAGCGATTAAAGTTGCTTTTATTGAAGCTGCGTTCTCCTTAGTAATTTGGTTGCCTAAAGCTGCAGGAATACAGATATCGCAATCCAAACCAAAGAAATCCTTACTTTCCATAGCAGAAGCTTCGGGGAAACCTACGATACTTCCGTTATTTGCTTTTCCATAGTTGAAAAGATCTTCCACGGTAATTCCTTCTTTGTTTTGAACACTTCCGAAAGCATCCTGTACACCTACCATTTTCGCGCCTTCGTTTTCAAGAAAATGTGCGGCCCAATAGCCCACGTTTCCAAAACCTTGAACGATAAAGTTTTTTCCTTTTAAGGTTTCATTGTTCTTTTCTGCCCAAAATTTAATGGTCAAAAACACCCCGTAACCAGTAGCGCGGTCGCGACCTTCCAAACCTCCGCTGCCCACAGGTTTTCCTGTAACCACGTGTTGATTTTTGGAACGCTCGCTGGTGTTTTTGGTACTCATATACGTATCAGCAATCCAAGCCATGGTTTGGTCGTTTGTATTTACGTCTGGCGCTGGAATGTCGTGTTCTGGGCCAATGTTTTCGCCTAAAGCATACGTAAATCTTCGGGTAATGCGCTCCAATTCACTTTTTGAATATTTTGAAGGATCAATCTGGATTCCTCCTTTTGCACCTCCGTAAGGCAGGCCTGCCAAAGATGTTTTCCAGGTCATCCACATTGCCAATGCACGAGCTGCGTCAATATCTACTGTTGGGTGGTAACGAAGACCTCCTTTGTAGGGACCTAGTGCATTATTATGCTGTACGCGGTAACCAGTAAATATTTCTACATCGCCGTTGTCCATGCGGACTGGAAAGTGAATAATAATTTCAGTATTGGTAATGCTAAGAATTTTGCGAACGTTTGGATTCAGATTTATTTTGTCTGCAGCGCTGTTGAATTGTTCCAACACGTTGTCCAACATTCCTCTTTTTACAGGTTTTGGTTTTTCCACTGTTTGTCCGTTTATCATTTTAATTGTTTTTTTAAACTGTCGCCAGTTCTGGTTTTCTTTTTTTAATTTTTTTTATCGGGGTGGGGGTTTTGTGCTGTAGTTCATCAAATTCACTACAGGAAAACACCGCGCTTTTGGTGTGCGTCAAGACACAATAAGCAGCGTGCGCACATCCGTTGCAAAGATTTATAGGATTTGTATTCATAGTTACTTATTGTTTGCAATTCGTATTGGCAAGGGGTGTGCCATCAACAGAGATTATTTCACAATGAATACGTAACTAATTAATAAATAGATATTTAAATATTTTAAGCTGAGATATTCACGAAGAAGTAGTTGGGGAATATTTTCCTCGTTGGGGAGAAATTACCCTATTTAGTAGTGAGAATTGAGTACTGAGTATTGAGAAGTTGGAAAAATCTATTCTTTCGTTTTTCCGCGAAGTGTTTTACGGTCAATTTTAAGAATCTCTGCAGCCTTAGTTTGATTGTTGTCGGTAGCCGCAAGTACTTTTTGGATGTAATTTTTCTCCATTTCCTTTAAAGAAAGTAGTCCTTCTTCGGGGAAGTCTATTTGATATTTTAAATTGTCCGGCAAATCCTTTATGCCAATGGTTCTGTCGCACATAATTACAGCCCGCTGAATCACATTTTCCAGTTCACGAATGTTTCCTGGCCAATCATAGCGTTGCAAAAGGGCTTGCGCTTCAGGGTCTATAGTAATATAGCGATCTTTATACTCATTGCCATATTTAAAAAGAAATTTATCAGCTAACAACGGGATATCTTCTTTTCGCTGCCGAAGTGGGGGCACATCAATTTCAACGACAGTTAATCTATAAAAAAGATCTTCCCGAAACGTTTCCTTTGCAATCATTTCTTTTAAATTGCTATTGGTAGCAGCAATTACACGCACGTCAATTTTTTCGGTTTTTCGGTCGCCAACCTTCATAACCTCTTTTTCCTGTAAAACACGCAAGAGTCTGGACTGAACAGCTAGCGAAGCGTTTCCTATTTCATCTAAAAAAATAGTCCCGCCATCTGCAGCTTGGAAAAAACCTTCGCGGTTATCGTTGGCTCCGGTGAAAGCGCCTTTCACATACCCAAAAAGTTCAGACTCCAAGAGATTTTCTGGAATTCCACCGCAGTTCACAGCAATAAATGGCGCACGGGAAAACTTACCGTTGTAGTGAATGGAACGCGCCACAAGTTCTTTTCCTGTACCGCTTTCACCACTTATGAAGATAGTAGCTTTGTTGTCTTTAACGCGATCAATTATTTGGGTAACGCTTTTAATGGCTTCACTTTCGCCAATTATTTCGTTGTATTTTTTTACTTCGGAATTATTGGCTGCTGTTTTTCGTTTCGTTTTTGTAGAGAGTGATTTTAAAACACCCTGCTTCAATTCTTCCTTCGTAAATGGTTTCACTAAATAATCCACTGCTCCCGATTTTATTGCTGACAATGCATCCTGCACTGATGGATACCCTGTAACCACCAATTTAGGCATGTTCGGGTAGTGTTCCGAAGCAAATTGAATAAGCTGAAACCCATCAACTTCGGGCATTTTTAGATCGGTTATCAGTAAATCTATCTCCGTATCGCGCAAAATGGCAACGGCCTCTTTAACCGAAATAGCTTTGTAAGTGTGATAATTCAGCGAATGCAGATGCCGTTGGAGCAACTCCAAAATGTTGATGTCGTCATCTACTATCAGTATATTTTCCTTTTGAAGCATTGGTTTTATTGTTTTGGAAAAGTAATAATAAAAGTGGCTCCAGTAGGTATATTTGGCTGATAATCTATGGTGCCGCGGTGGCTGCGGATAATTCCGTGAACCACGCTCAACCCAAGGCCAGAACCATCGCCAACAGTTTTTGTTGTGAAAAAGGGTTGGAATATTTTCTGTACATTTTCAGTGGAAATGCCCGGGCCTTCGTCAGAAATTTTTAAAATTATTTTCTTTTTTGTTTCTTCCAAAATGATTTTAATCAAACCGCCTTTTGGTGAAAAATAAATGGCGTTCAGTACCAAATTGAAGATTACCTGTGTGAGTTGAATGGTGTCAGCTTTTAATAAAACGGGTTTTTTTGGAAGAGTTACTTTATATTTTACCTCGTTCTTTTTAAAAGTTGGGTCCAGCAAATTTATCGCTTCGTTTATCACTGGAATTATATCTGTCAGCCCCAAATTTTGTGGCATTTCGCAAGCGAAAAACATCAATTTTTTAACGACTTCACGTGAAAAAATTGCGCTGTTTATAATTTTATCAAGGTCGTTACTTGCTTGAGTGCTTCCGGTTTCCTTGCTTTTTAAAAGTTCGGCAAAACCCAAAATATTTGCGAGTGGCGTGTTTAGTTCATGTGCAATTCCTGCGGTTATTTCCCCCAGAATACTCAAACGGTCTGCGTGTTCCATTTTTCGCTTTACAATGGCTTCATTTTCACGTATGGCCACGCGTTCCAATAAATCACCTACATTGATAGCTACGTTTTTTAGTAATTTTTTTTCTTCCTTTAAAAAATCTTTTTTGTTGAATTTACCACTAGGGTAGTGAACTTTAATGAAGCCTTTGGGTTCGTTAAAAACGTTGATAGCGCTTTCAATAAAAACGGTTTTGGACGGAAGTGAAGAGGAAATAAGATGGAAGGGCGCTGAGCTTATTTCAACCGTAGCATTTTTACTGTATTGTAAAGATTTTCGAAGACTCAGGGCTATGGAATATAGAGTTTTGTCAAGTTCCTTATAATCGTTATTTACAATAATTGAAGATACCTCATACAAACACGTAAGCTCTTTAATGCGCTCCTTAAGGTTTTTTTCAAGTGTCATGAAAACTGAATATTTTTTTCAAAGGTATCAAATTATAATGTTTGCATTTTGAATCAAAACTGATGTTGACCTTTTAATTAAAGCTTAGAGGCTTTAGTAATTTTTAAAAGAAGAAATATAAATTAAGCTATTAACAATTGTGATGTGAGCCCTGGATCTTTTCCCAAAACATATTGAGTTTTTATTCCAATTATTTTTTGATCCTGGTATAAATCTGCCAAAATAAAAGGTGCCGTGAGTCCACTTTCATCTACTTTCAGGGAAATATCTTGGAAAATGGTTATTTCTGTAGAGACACTAATTTGGTCGTAATTGTGTAGTTGTTTTTCGGAAAAATGAATTTCTTTTTCGGGAAATTGAAAACCTTCTTTTTTGAATTCTGAACTGTTTTTAAACACTTCAGCCTTGTTGAGCATGAAGACCGCTTCTGTGTTTTCATAAAAAACAATAGGCTGGGGGCTCTCGATTGTTTTTTGATATTCCATTTTTTTCTTATAATCTATAAGCGATAAATGGAGCGATATATTTTCGGGAATAAGGATTGTTTCTTTTTTCATTTGTGACAATAAATTGTATGTTATTGCAACTTGTGGCTCCTTGAGTAATGCGCGTTGCATACACTCGATTATAAGGATGTCTGCATCAATTTCTGACGGGATTCTAAAATTTGAGGCATCACATTGATAAATTGCTTTTATGTAACAATTAGCATCAAGCCCTTTAAAAACCTGTTTTAAACTTTCAATGCTTATGGGGTTTACTTCTATTAAAACTAGTTGTAGCTCAGAGGGTTTGTAGTGCGATAACAATGGTAAAATTAGAGTTGCATAGGGTCCTGTACCTGCATAAAGAACGGTAACAGGTTTTTTAGAGTTTTTACCTTTCACTTTTTTTATTGCTTTATGAATACCGTTTATGAAGGCATAAGTGCGCATCAAATCCTCTAAGCACATTCCGGCCCATTTGGGACCTATTGCTTGTCCGCTGGGTAGCGCAATGTTTTCTGAATTTGATAGCGCATCTTTCTTTAATCCTGAAATTCTTTCCACAAGCTGTTTTAGCTTTTCAATTGCATACTTCAGCTTAGGATAATCCTTTTTTTCTGCAATTAAATCTTTGGTGATTTCAAATAATATTTTCTTGTTTTCTTCTGTGGTCATAAAAAAAAATATTCTGTAAATATATATATCTAATTGAGAGAGTTCAATATACGTAGTACTACGTATAGAATTTCCAAATTATATTTGATAAATTGCATTAACAAAAATTTATGAATTAATTTTTTTGAAACTGGCCGGTAAAAGCGTGTTTTTTTAATAATTAATTTTTAAAAGCTAACCAACCAAATCATGAAAAACTCTACTTCGCGAAGACTCTTTATGCGCAATTCTGCTTTTGCCATAACGGGACTAGCCGTATTAACTCCCACAATTTCAAGTGCTTTTACAGCTTCGGAAAATCCATATATGGGGTATAATCCGTATGCTGAGGCCAAAAATGATTTAAGAGCAGGTATTTTTAACTTCTCCTCAGTTACCATTAAAGGAACCATCTATGAAAGAGATGGCGTTACTCCACTGAAAAATGCAAGTTTGGAGGTTTGGCATCTTTCACCAAATTCTTCAAAATATAGGCATCGCGCAAAACTTCAGACTAATGAAAAAGGCGATTATGAGTTTATTACTGATTTCCCAAATAGAGAAAAAGGTAAAAGCCCTAGAATTTACTTCAAGGTTTCAAATTCTGAAGGTTCTAATTTTACCGAATTAATTTTAAATAATTCTGGAGCATATATTACTGGCGAGCATTGGAAAAAAAATAAGCAGTTGGGAGATAAATTGTTTCCTAAGAAAGAAGACTTTTTAAATCAATCAACCGTACACTTCAACATTTCAATATAAAAACTCCAAAACTAAAAAAATTATGGAACCACTTCTCGGACAAATTCAAGCATTCGGATTTAATTTTACACCACGCGGCTGGGCAAAATGCGACGGACAACTACTTGCTATTAGTGGAAACTCAGCGCTCTTCTCTTTATTAGGAACCACTTATGGTGGTGATGGGAGAACAACTTTTGCGCTTCCAGACCTTAGAGGTAGATCTGGACGGCATCAAGGTACCGGTCCAGGGCTAAGCCCAGTAAATATTGGACAGAGAGGGGGTAGTGAGCAGCATACACTTACTGCTTCTGAAATGCCTTCTCATAACCATGTCTTTAACCTTGGCGCAAAGGAAGAAGGGAATTCCGATACACCCGTCGGTACTTATATAGCTGGAGATGGCACCAGTGCTTTTGGAACTTCAGCAGATGCCCAAATGGCACCTAATTCAACTTCAAATGCTGGAGGGAATATTCCATTTAATATTCAAAACCCTTATTTGGGAATAAACTATTGCATTGCGACAGTAGGTCTTTACCCTTCAAGAAATTAATTATTAAAACATTTCATTTTTCACTTTAAAACTTTAAAATCATGGATCCACTTATCGGACAAATTCAAGCCTTCGGATTTAATTTTGCACCACGTGGGTGGGCAAAATGCGATGGACAACTAATTTCTATTGCGCAAACTACAGCGCTTTTCTCTTTATTAGGAACCACATATGGTGGTGATGGAAGAACAACTTTTGCCTTACCTGATCTTAGGGGGCGATCTGGGCGTCATCAAGGAACTGGTCCAGGGCTAAGTACTGTAACTATGGGTCAAAGAGCCGGTAGTGAAACACATACACTTAATGTGACTGAAATGCCTTCTCATAACCATGTCTTTAACCTTGCTGCAAAGGAAGAAGGGAATTCAGATACACCCGTTGGTACTTATATAGCTGGCGATGGCACAAGTGCTTTTGGAACTTCTGCGGATGCCCAAATGGCACCTAATTCAACTTCGAAATGCTGGAGGGAATATACCATTTAATATTCAAAATCCTTATTTAGGCATAAATTACTGTATTGCTTTAGTAGGTATTTTCCCTTCAAGAAATTAATCAACCCTTTTATTTAATGCCAAAATCTCCCCAGATAAAGCTTAACATATAATTTAAAAATTATGAAAAAAACTACCCTATTAATTATCCTACTTTTTGCTACCTTCATAGGTAATGGTCAAACAACTTTAACTGCGGGAGATATTGCTTTTATAGGCAGTAATACTGATTATCCATTAAGTGCTGATGACAATGTGACTTTTGTTCTTCTCAAGGATATTGACGCCGCCACTACCATTATTTTTACCGATATGGGTTGGAATGATGGCACTGGTTTTTTTGCCACCGATGGTGATGGCGAGTTTACTTGGACCTCTGGTTCAGCGAGAAGCGCAGGTGATGTTGTAACAATAGATATGAGCACCATCTGGCACCAGCTTCTTATAGCTCCATTGGAGATCAGATTTTTGCCATTCAAGGCTCCACAGCAGCTCCAATATTTATTGCTGGAATACAATCTAACGATATAATGGTTGGAGGCGATGATGCAAACTGGGATGGTGCTGCAAATAGCAATTCCACTTCGGCACTACCAAATGCCTTGGTTACTGGTACTACCGCAGTAAGGTTAGTTCCAGAGGCAGATAACTGGCAGTTTAGCTGTACAGCTGGCAGGTGGCGGTCCTATTGTGGGAACACCAGCTGATATTAGAGCAATTGTAAATAATAGGGCAAATTGGGTAAGCGATAATACTACGGTTTATAATCCTGCAGTGGAATCAGGATGTGCTTTTACAGTTACTACTGGAGGAGATACTACTCCACCTGTAATTTTTATGTGCGCCCACTCCTGCGCCTATTACAGCAGGAACTAATGGAATGGCCGCAATACCAGATTTAGTATCGTGGAACAACCGCAACGGATGATGTTTCTACACCAGCAAATATTACAATAACACAATCTCCAACCGCTGGCACTATGGTCGGTGTTGGTGTTTTTGCGGTTGTTTTAACTGCTACTGATGAAGCTGGAAATAGTGCTACCTGCACCATAAATGTAACAATAAACGAACCACCTTCCACAACATTAGCTGCAGGCGACATTGCTTTTGTGGGCTTTAACTTAGATGGATACTGATTCTTTTGCTTTTATAATTTTGAAAGATATAATTGCAGGAACAAATATAAAATTCACCGATTGCGGTGTTTCAAACCCAAATACAATTACATGTGCAGGTTCTGGAGGTGGTGATGCCAGTGCAACTTGGTACGCTTCCTCTGCAATGAGTGCAGGAGATATTGTTACCCTGCCGGGAAGTTTTATGGCTGGTAGTGTTTTGTCCTCCATTGGAGATCAGCTATTTGCCTACCAAGGCACAGCGGCTTCCCCCAGTTTTATTACTGGAGTTCACAGTAATGTAGACCCAGGGGTTACAAACGATGCCGATTGGGATGGAGCAAATACTTCAAACACAACAACGGCATTACCAGATCAATTAACCAATGGCGTAAACGCCATTAGGCTTTATGTTGCAGGATCTCCTGAAACAGAGGTTGACAACTGGCAGTTTGATTGTACTCTAGTTCCTGGCGGATTTCCAATTACTGGAACTGCTATCGAATTTCTGCAATTATTAATGATATTCAATATTGGATAAATAATGATGCCAATGAATTTGTACCTACTGCAAAATCTGGCTGTAGTTATCTTGTATTGCCTCCTGATATAACCCCGCCTGTAGCAGTTTGTATGGATGCTACAGTTCAATTGGACGGAGCAGGAAATGCAACTCTTCTTGCTAGCGATGTTGATGGTGGTTCAAGTGATGATTCAGGATCGTTTACTTTAAGTGTTTCTCCAAGTACTTTCACCTGTGCAGATTTGGGTGCTAATACAGTAACCCTTACAGTAACAGACCCCTCAGGTAATAGCAGTACGTGTACAGCAACAGTAACTGTTGAAGATAATATTCCACCTACAGCTGTATGTCAAAATATTACAGTCTTTTTGGATGGTGCTGGTACCGTATCTTTTACTGGGTCAGATGTTGATGGAGGCTCTACCGACAACTGCGGAACTCCAACATTTTCTGTTTCGCCAAACAGTTTTACCTGTGCAGATATTGGGCCAAATACGGTTACTCTTACAGTTACAGATGCTAGTGGAAACTCATCCACCTGTACAGCAATAGTAACTGTTGCAGATATTATTCCACCTACAGCTGTATGTCAAAATATTACAGTCTTTTTGGATGGTGCTGGTAATGCAAGTATTACAGCTGCAGATGTTGATGGTGGCTCTACCGACAACTGTGGAGCTGTAACACTTTCAGTTTCACCAAGCAGTTTTACCTGTGCTGATTTAGGCCCAAATACGGTTACACTTACAGTTACAGATGTAAATGGAAATTCTTCTACCTGTACTTCTATGGTTACCGTTGCAGATAATACTGGCCCTATTTTAACTTGTAATGACCCAACAGTAGCTTTAGACGTAAATGGGGAATTTACGATAGGGTATAATTTTGTACTTACTAGACATTAGCCCTGTAACCGATAATTGTGCCGTTGACCTCAGTGTTGTGATATACGGTGGAGGTTCTCAAACATTAACGTGCAGTGATTTAGGAACGGTAACAAGACTATTTGGAGCAAGAGATTCAAGCGGAAACCAAACCACTTGTATTGTTACTATTACGGTAACAGATCCTCTTGGAGTTTGTAACCAACCGCCAGTAGCGGTATGCCAACCCGTAACTGTTAACGCGGACGGAAACTGCCAAGGCACTGCTGTGGCTTCCGATTTTGACGGAGGCTCCTCTGATCCAGATGGCGATCCACTAACATTTACGGTTAGTCCTATTGGTCGATATCCTGTTGGAGTTATAGTTGATGATCAGCGCCAATCTACTTGAGGATACTTTTAAGTAATTAATAGCCTGAGCCATAAATTCATCGGTAATGTTTGAAACCGATTTTATCTCTAAAATAATTTTGTTATAGACAACAAAATCAGCGTAAAATCTGTGATTCAACAAGATTCCCTTGTAATTGATCTGATATTCTTTTTCTCTTTCAAAAGGGATTTGTAATTGATTTAACTCATAGACTAAAGCATCCTTATAAACGATTTCAAGAAATCCAGGACCGATGTCCGCGCGCCGAACAACGGCGATCACGTGGGTCGCCGAGGCCGACCATGTGGACCGCACGGAGGAACCAGGGTCCACTCACGTCCCCTGACATCCGCCTTGCTGACTTGCCGCCGCGCCCCGACGAACCTTTGACTGTGCTTCAAGTGGAGGGCCGGGAGATGTTGGTTCCCTCGTCTCTATGGGCAATCCCTACGTGTTCGTCGATGCTGTTCTGCGGGGTCGATTCACAGGAAGCTCTCTTTGCTGACGACGCCGTATTCTACCAAAAACTGCTATCGATCCGGCGGGCGGCGGGGGACCACCTGGGCTTTGCGCCCGACGGCGGGATCTTTGAAAGATCGCGGCTGTGGCGCTGACTCCGCATCCGGAGAAGCGTCGGTGCGCGCGATTTCCATCCCGAGTTGGCATCCCACGTCTGCACCGACCGGCGCAACCTGGTTGGGCGTCTGACGAGCTGCTGGGGCAGCCGGTACTGCCTTGTGGGTCCGGACCCCCCGCAGGCGGCGGAGGTCGAATTCGAGCCGGCGCCGCTGGTCGGCGTGGTCGGTCAGGCGGTACAGCGGCTACGGGAAATGGGGTACCGCGCCCACTACGGGCGGTGGCTCGTCAGCGGCCGTCCGCACGTGGTTCTCCTCGACGTCGGGTCGGTGGGCGGTGCGCTCAACGAGATTAAAGTACCGCGTCTGGGTCGACCATGGGATCCCCGGCGAGCGACGAGCCCAACGTGAACGACGCGGTGGCCTTCGGGGAGATGTGCCGGGCGCTGCTGTCGGTGCTCGCGCAGGAGGAGTCGCGGCGCCGCCAAATCGTGGCCCACTTTCACGAGTGGCAGGCTGGCATGGCAATCCCGATGCTGCGCAAGGAGCAATGGCCTGGCTCGATTGTGTTCACCACGCACGCGACCCTGATCGGCCGTTACCTGGCGACCGGGAACCCGTCGTTTACGACCATCTGCCCTTCCTCGACGAAGACGAGGAAGCCAAGCACTTCAGAACAACGTCCACGCGCAGCACCAGATCGAGAAGGCCGCCGCCCATGGAGCGCACGTATTCACCACCGTGTCCGACGTCACCGCGGAGGAGTGCACCCACCTGCTCGGTGTATGCCGAACAGCGCCGCTGCCCAACGGGCTGAACATCCGTCGTTTCACCGCGATCCACGAGTTCCAGACGCTCCACCAGCAATATAAGGAACGACTACACGAGTTCTCGATCGGCCATTCTTTTGAGCCAACAACTTCGACCTGACAACACGGTCTACATGTTTACCTCGGGCCGGTACGAATACCTCAACAAGGGCATGGACCTGACGATCGAGGTGCTCGCCCGGCTGAACCACCGGCTCCGCGAGTCGTCGAGCCCCATGACGATCGTCTTCTACACCA
>CAWDWC010000005.1:0-183771 GCA_963805885.1 uncultured Flavobacteriaceae bacterium | reverse complement strand
ACGGAAACGTTCAAGCTGTCTATTTCGCCTTGCATTGGGATAATGATATTTTGAGTACTGTTTTTAAGCCATTCTTCGGAAAGTCCTGTGGCTTCTGTGCCTACTACTATTGCGGTTGCTTTTTTGAAATCGCAAGTGTGATAAGGTACTGAAGCTTGTAATGCGGCGCAATATATATTGATATTATTTTCTTTTAAGAAAGCAATGATTTCCGAAGTACTGCCTGTGGCAATTTTATTTGTAAACAAACAACCCACACTGCTGCGAATGATGTTAGGGTTGTACATATCTGTCTTTGGGTTTGCGATAATTACGGCATCTACGTTTGCGGCATCTGCTGTTCGAAGTAAGGCGCCGATATTGCCAGGTTTTTCGGCGGCTCTGCAATGAGAATTAAAGGTTTTTTAGTTTTTGGTTTTAGGCTTGATATGTTTAAGTCTTTTGTATGTGTAATTGCCAAGACGCCTTCAGTGGAACCACGGTAGGCGAGTTTTTTATAGATTTCTGAAGTGATTTCTATGAATTCGGTTTCGCTATTTGCAGATTCCTTTAGGATGAAAACTTTCTTCTTCGGGAATAATCTCGGAACAAAAAAGCAGCGTTTCCATGAGGTAGCCGCCTTTTATCGCTAATGAAATTTCGCGCAAGCCCTTCAATGATGAAAAGGTTTGTTTTGCGACGTTCACGTGATTTTTCCTGTAATAAAACTATTTGTTTTATTACAGGATTATGAAAACTTGTGATGTTTTTGTGCATCCTGCAAAGATAGGCTACTGAAACTTATAACCTGTGCCTAAATTAATGCGAAGTCCGAAGCTTATGGTAAAATAATTCACTCCCTTAAAGGTATCTTCTAACTCCTTTGGCACGTCAATATCCATAAAGTCGTGACGGAGTTCTGGGGCAACGAATACCCCCAAATAAGGATTGAACCTATAACTTAGCTCTGGACTGAGCCACACTGCCGTTGCTGTATCGTTAAAACTATCGCCTAGGCCACGGTTGGCATATACAGAATAACCGATACCAGCACCAAGGGAGAGATCAAAATTTTCTATATTGTAATCATAGCCAACAACCCCACCAATTAGAATATTTACAGTGTTTTCATAATTGCCCAACAAAGTTTGATCTGTAACTGAAGCGTTAAAAAAGCTGAAATATGGACCAACAAAAAAAGTTTTATAAGTATTCACTTTTAAAACAATTTTTCCTCCACCTTTTAGGTCCATGCCGGCGTTTACAAAATTGTCGCCAAAAGCAATAGGAAAATATGCGCCAATAAGTATGTTTCCTATCTTATGACCCGTCTGTTTTTGAGGTTGGCTTTCGGTTTCAAGATTTGTTTCTGTTTGTTGTGCAAAGCTTATTGATGAAATAAAGAGTGCACAAAGGAGGGTTTTAATATTCAAAAACATAGGTGTTGTCTTCGTTGATTAGTGGAATTTCAATTGTTTGCATAGGGCCAGAATTTAGGGAATATTTAAAAATAACATTGCTGCCTTGAATACTGTATATTGGGATGATTTCATTCTGAGATGAAGGCGATAGCATCCCGGAGGAGCTTTCGGATAGATTACAATTATCTGGCGGGTTAACCACGTTTAAGGGCAGTTCGCAGTCAGAGGGTGTGAAGAATAATTCATAGCTCACAGTGTTTTGATCGCCTCCATTGTTGTTGAGGTTTAAATTAAGTTTTGCGCGTTTTCCCAGCACGATGGTTCCCATTTCATAAAGCACTTTATTAGTGTGTTCTGGCGAATAATATGCCTGGCTGGAGTAGGTGTGATTGATCTGTTGATTGTAAAAATTATCTACATTTATAAAAATATCCAGCGGATCAAATTGTTCATCCAGGAAACCAATGTAAAATTTCCTGTGGCATCGCTAGTGGTTTGGCCGCAAGGCATCGCCAAAAGCACTCGTTACTACGATTATATTTGGAAGTGCATTGCCTTGTGTATCTGTTATTTTTCCTTTTACTAAAAGACGCCGATTGTTTTCAATATCTACATCGTCGCCTAGGCAGCCTGAGGCTGTCAGTACCGTGAGAAGCAATAAAATTTTGAGAAAGTTTCGTTTCATTTTCATAACTTTTAAAGAAACAAGGATACTGAAAAAAAACAAGGCAGTCAAGGTAAAAAATATTAACCTTCCATTATCTTAAACTCACAAACCTTTCTAAAAAGCTTCCCAAACCCGGGAAGCTTTTTTATATTTAGTGGTTACTAAAACAACCATTATGAAAAAACCAATTCTATTACTAGCTGTATTAATGTCTTTATGGGCTTGTAAGAATGATACAAAGACAAATTCTGAAAACACAATTGTAGACTCGAAAATTGAAGGAGTTGAAATAGATTCCACAAATACTTCTGTGATTAAAGATTTAGAAAAACCCAAAGCGTATCCAGCGCAACTTCAAGCTGTTTTTGCAGCCCACGGTGGTTTGGACCACTGGAAACAGATGAACAATATTTGTTTTGAGATGAAAGGAAAAAACGGAGATGAAACCCACACTGTTTCTTTGCCAGACCGGAAAACCAAAATTGAATCCAAAGATTGGTCCATAGGGTATGACGGAAACCAAGTTTGGCTTTTGAAAAACAATTTGGGCTACGAAGGCAATCCTGGTTTTTATCACAATTTGATGTTCTATTTTTATGCAATGCCCTTTATAATTGCTGATCCCGGGACTAACTATGCTGCTGTTGAACCCACTGAACTCGACGGAAAAATGTACAATGGTTACAAAATTTCATATAATGACGGAGTAGGGGATTCTTCAAAAGATGAATACATTTTATATTTCGATCCTGAAACCAATAAAATGACTTGGTTGGCATACACAGTCACATTTAAGGATCAAAAGAAAAGCGATGACTGGCATTATATAAAATATGACAAATGGCAAGACGTAAACGGTCTTTTGCTACCCGAAAAATTAACGTGGTGGAATGTGGAAAACGGAGTGCCGCACGACGAAAAGATGGACATTAAATTTGATAAAGTCATTGCTACCGAAACAATGCTGGATGCTTCTGTTTTTGCTAAACCAGCGGAAGGGGAATATGTGAAGTGATATATAGTAATTAGTATTCAACGGTTTAAATTACAATTTGTCAACCGTATAGAAAATCCTTGAAAAAAAACATATTAGCATCCCAAATTCACAAATTCACGAATTAACAAATTCATAGCGTTTTATCCTCATAATAATTCACAACCAAAGCAACCATATAATCATAACTCATTATACCACGGCTTTGGTTGTTTGCTTTTAGGAAATTGTCCCAAAATATTTTCGAAAAACTTTCAAATGGGTTTTTATAGCTATCCCAAAAATCGCGCATTTCTTTATAGCTTTCTAAAATACCGGGATTTATGGTAGTTAAAAATTCATCGTATTTAGCTTGGTCGCGCCGTGCCACTTCATTTATTAAATAGCGCAACGTGAAAATGTAACCTGCATACTGAATATAAGGGTCGTCATTGTGCAGCGTTGAAAGGTGGCAATAAAATTGGCTTCATTTTCGGCGGCATAGCCTATTTGGTGTGCTTCTTCGTGACAAGCCACTACGGGAAATTTATAGGTTTTTATCAAATTATTTACCTGCGCCTCCCCGGAAAAAGGATTCAAATAACCGCTATAGCCCATATACGTAAGTCCAAGGCTCCAACCACTTTTCTTGATGCTTCGTGGTGAATAAGCCAGTTGGGGAAATTCTTTTTCAAGATTTTTATAACCATTCAATGTTTTTTTAAACATTTCCTTTTGAGTGTATGGCAATTCAATTTTCACGCTATCAGCAAAACCCAATTCACGATGCATGGCGTTGCTTTTTTCAATAAAACGATTGGTGGTTTCCAACAATTGCTCTGTAGTGTATTCATTCTGCAAACTCAAGCGATTTGTGCAACGGAAGTCTATAATAATTAAATCCCCAAAGTACGTGGAACATAAAATAAACCACAGAAACAGCTGCCAGTATATCCACAAAAAAACCCAATTGGTCGTTCCGAAGTCTTTTCACATTTTTATATAACCATCGAATAGCAACAACGGCTAATAAGCAATATAAAAAACATCACCAATCGAAAATGGAACCCAGCCAAAAATGATAACGTGAGATTTTCGAGATCCACGGATAAATGCCGAGGCTGTAATATTTTTCCACAAATTCAGGGAAATACTTTAAAACCTGAAGTGCAATTATCTGCAAAGTAAGGAATAAAGTGAGGAATGCTGAGGTTCGTTTTTGCATAATCCAAACTTACAAAGTAAATCTTTCACTACATAATTTTTATAGCGGATTACAAAACCGTAATTTTGTTGTTTCTAAAATTTTAAAAGATGAATGAAGCAATAAGAAACCTAGAACCTAAAGCACTTTGGAACAAATTTGCAGACCTTAACGCCGTACCGCGACCTTCAAAAAAAGAAGAACGTGTGATAGCTTTTATGAAAGACTTCGGAAAGAAGCTTGGTCTGGAGACTATGGAAGATGAAGTGGGTAATGTAATAATCCGCAAACCTGCCACCAAAGGAATGGAAGACCGAAAAGCTGTGGTTCTGCAAAGCCATTTGGATATGGTTCACCAAAAAAACAACGATACCGATTTCAATTTTGATACCCAAGGAATTGAAATGAATGTTGATGGCGATTGGGTTCGCGCAAAAGGAACAACGCTTGGAGCCGATAACGGTTTGGGAGTTGCGACCATTATGGCAATTCTTGAAAGCAATACTATTGAGCATCCGGCAATCGAAGCACTTTTCACTATAGATGAAGAAACTGGAATGACAGGCGCCAAAGGTTTGAAAGGAGGTTTGTTGAAAGGCGATATTCTTTTAAATCTAGATACCGAAGAGGATGACGAAATAGGCGTGGGCTGTGCTGGTGGGGTTGATGTTACCGCAACGGGAACATATTCTGAAACTGAAGCACCAAAAAATGCCACAACCTATACAATTAAAGTGAAAGGATTGAAGGCGGCCACAGTGGAATGGATATTATTAAAGGTTTGGGAAATGCCAACAAATTGATGAACCGTTTGCTTTTCGCGACAAAAGATTCTATGCAAATTGCAAAACTGGAAGGTGGAAGCCTTCGCAATGCCATTCCACGAGAAAGTGTGGCACAGGTTATGGTTTCCTCCGAAGAAAAATTTCTTTTGAAGTTTGAAAAGATGAAGCAAGCAATTGCTTCAGAATATAAAAGTTTGGAACCCAATCTTTCTATTACTGCCGAAAAAAGCAATGAAACTTTTTCTAAAGTGATGACCAATAAAGACCAACAAAATTTTTGAAAGCAATGAATGCTGCACACAATGGTGTTTACAGAATGAGTCCAGATATTGAAGATTTGGTGGAAACATCAAACAACATTGCGAAAGTTACGGTTGAAAACGGAAATATAAAAATTGAATGTTTAACCCGTAGCTCCGTGGAATCATCAAAAGATGATTTGGCAAATGCGCTGACTTCTGTTTTTGAACTTGCTGGTATACGAAGTGAAACTTGCTGGCGATTATCCCGGTTGGGCGCCAAATATGGACAGCCCAATTTTAAAGGTTTTGGATAGTCTTTACCAAAAAATGAACGGGGAGAAAGCAGAAGTAGCTGCCTGCCACGCAGGACTGGAATGTGGGATCTTAGGCCAAAATTATCCTGAGATGGATATGATTTCGTTTGGACCAACCATTAAAGGAGCGCATTCTCCTGATGAACGCGCAAGCATTTCTTCTGCAAAGAAATATTGGAAGTTTGTATTGGAAATTTTGAAGAACATTCCTAAAAAATAGAGCCGAGTCACGACCGCTTCGCTACACGATCCACGATAATAATGTAAAGAAAATCTGTCGTGAGTCTTTTGAGTCGTGGTTCGTGATTCAATAAAAAAGAGGAACCAATTTAAAAACTGGTTCCTCTTTTTATGTTTAAGATAAACTGAAATTATTGAGCTATATCAACAATTTCAAGTTCGAATATCAATTCAGAATCTGGAGGGATTACCCCAGGAATTCCTCTTTTGCCATAAGCTAAATGGGCAGGAATAAAAATAGTTGCTTTATCACCAACTTTCATTTTTAAAAGTCCTTCGCGGAAACCTGGGATAAGTTGTGCTTCTGTGCTGTAATCTGTAGGTACGGGAACGTATTGTCCAGCGGCTTTTCGCATTTCATCAACCATTTCATACTTTTCGGCATTTGTCATAATATGTTTGAATCAAACATATGTCCATCTGCAAGGTATCCGGCGTAGTTCATTAAAATCTTATCGCCTTCTTTTGGTTGCGGACCCTTCCTTTTTTATTGAAATAAATTTTAACTCCTGATGGAAGTGAATCTGCCTTTGCTCTAAAGCGTTCATTTCTTGAGCTTTTTCAGCAGCTATTTTATTAATGCGTTCTTCTTTTTCTTTCTTTTCTTTTTCAAGTTTGGCCATTTCCTCAGTGAAATAAGGAACTTTTACATCACCTTTATTGATGATATTTACTTTTTCAATAATAACAGGCTGTTTTGGTTTGTCGCCAGGTTTTTCGGTTTCTACCGCTCCAATAGAATCAACAACTTCTTGGCCCTTTACTATTTCACCAAAAATAGTGTGACGTCCATCTAGCCACGGTGTTTCCTTTAAGGTAATAAAAAACTGACTGCCATTTGTTCCTGGACCAGAATTTGCCATTGCCAAAAGTCCTTTTTTGTCAAAGCGAATGGTGTCAGTAACCTCATCAGGAAAAGCGTAGCCTGGATTGCCAGAACCATCTCCTTTTGGATCGCCACCTTGTATCATAAAATCTTTAATAACACGATGGAAAGTAAGGCCATCATAAAAGCGTTTTCCTTTGTAAAGGGAATCTACCATTCCATTGGTGCCTTCTGCAAGCGCCACAAAATTTGAAACCGTTAATGGTGCAGATTCGTTTTTCAGTTTGGCAACAAATGTTCCTTTGTTGGTGATAAATTCAGCGTACACACCGTCTTTTAAATCAGGATATTTTTCCTGGCAAGATGCTAATGCAAGTGAAAGCAATAAAAATACAAATGTTAGTTTTTTCATCGTTTAATTAATTTTCGTTTGATTGTTCAATTGAGTGTAAAGTTATAGTGCTCTGCACCGGAATGTTGGTGCCAAGTTTTTCTTCGATCCCGTAATAGCCAAAAGCTTTATAGGAAGGAAAAAGGAAGGTTACTGTTTCGCCCTCCTTCATAAGTTTTATGCCTTCGCGAACGCCAGATATAAGATCTTGGTTGCTTTGGTCAACTTTATAATGTTGTAAACCGTTTTCTTTTTCAGAAAGAATAACGTTACCGTTTAGGTCTTTAATATCGTAGGTAAATTTAACAACATCGCCCAAATCTGGCATTTCAGAAGTAGCGGTGTCGCGTTTATTATAATAATACCAAAACCCACTTTCAGATGAAATATAATCATTTGTAGAGTCTTTTGCTATTATTTTTTCGATAAAACTTTTTTCTTTATCGTAGATTTTTTTGTTTCGCTCTGCGGATTCCTTTATAAAACTTCCTGAAGTACTTTGCACTGGCCGTCTGGCTTCAGGGCTTTTGCAGGAAACAATCAAAGCAGAAAAAAGTAAAATATAAACCAGCTTACGAAGCATGTGTGAGTTCATTTTTATAACGGGGCAAGATACTAATAAATTCGCTTATTGTTTTGTTAAGGGATTGCGAACTTTTTCCACCGGCAGCATTAATATGGCCTCCACCACTGTAATGGTTGCGCGCAAAATCGTTCACCGAAAAGTCATCCTTGCTTCTGAACGAAATTTTCACAATACTTTCCTGTTTGTTTTCAATAAAAATTGCAGCGAAAACAATTCCCTTCACGGAAAGTGCATAATTCACAAAACCTTCTGTATCGCCTTTTTTGAAATTGTGGTTGTCCAATTCTTTTTGCGTCATTGTTATATAAGCCGTGTGCAATTCAGGCAGAATTACCAGGTTGCTCAAGGCTACTCCTAAAAGTTTCATCCTTTCGGGACTGTTGGTGTCATAAATATTTTGGTTAATAACAGCACTTTCGGCTCCAGCTTCAATCAATTTTGCAGCAACTCTATGTGTAGTTGGGCTAGTAGAGGAGAAGCGGAACGAGCCAGTATCAGTCATAATTCCCGTATAGAGATTAATTGCGATTTCTTTTGAAAGTTTTTCCGAATTACCCAATGCATCCATAAAATGGAACACCATTTCGGAAGTGGAACTCATTTTCACATCACTGTATGTTGCTACTGCATAATCTGAAGGCTGTTGGTGATGGTCTATCATTACAAATTTGGAAGTGCTTTCCTCCAAAACGTTTTGCATTTCACCAATCCTATCCAAACTATTAAAGTCAAGTGTAAAAATAATGTCAGCGTCTTTAATTTGCGCTATACTCTTATTTGTTTCCCTCTCGTGAATAATGATATCGTCAACCCCAGGTAACCATTTTAAAAAATCCGGAAAATCATTTGGCATAATCACCGTAGTGCTGTGGCCCAAACTTTTCAGAAAAAATGAAAGTCCCAAACACGATCCAACCGCATCACCATCAGGGTTTTTATGGCCTACAATCACAATTTTTTGTGGTGAAGCGAGTAATTCTTTAACAATTTGAGTAGTTTCTTTATTCATAAGGGGCGAAGATACAATAAATACAAATTATGAACGAAATGCTTCAGTAAAGTAATTTGTGATGAAACTTTAAGAAATCATTAAACATTCCGTAAATACTTGCTTTTCATTTTCAAATAGTTATTTTTGCCGAAATTTTAAAAACAAAATGAGAACAGACAGAACATTCACAATGTTAAAGCCAGATGCAGTTGAAAAAGGACACATTGGCGCCATTCTTGAAAAAATTAACGCTTCGGGTTTTAGAATCGTAGCGATGAAACTTACCCACATGACCACACAGGATGCGCAAGCATTTTATGCGGTTCACAGTGAACGCCCATTTTATGGCGAATTGGTAGAATATATGACTCGCGGACCAATCGTTGCTGCAATTCTTGAAAAAGAAAACGCCGTGGAAGATTTCCGTACTTTAATCGGTGCTACCAACCCAGCAGATGCTGCTGAAGGTACTATCCGTAAATTATATGCAGCTTCTATTGGCGAAAACGCTGTACACGGAAGCGATAGCGATGAAAACGCAGCTATTGAAGGTGCTTTTCATTTTGCAGGACGCGAAATGTTTTAAGCATTTATGAAATATTATAATTAAAAAACGCCTTCCAATTTGGAAGGCGTTTTTTTTATAAGTGTTTTTTATATTTTATGAAACCAAATATCTCTATGGTTTGTTCGGTAGGTTTTATTCTATAAACGATTGTATACCCTTTTAAAAATTAAATCTCTAATATTATCATCTTCAAAATAAATGGATTTACGTTGTTTATAGGGGCAGGATTTTTAAATTATTTAAAGTGTGAAGAACATCTTTTTTGAATTTTGCTGGCAGCACTTGGTTTGTCTTCAGCTATAAATTCAACTTGGTCAGCCAATTTATTAGAAAAACTTTTAAGGATTTTTATTTTCATATTTTGAAATCCTTTCTTCCATTACCTTGTCTAATTCTTCGATTGAAATAAACTCAGCGGTGCCATTATCAATATTTTCGAGTTCTTTTGAAAGATATTTTTTGTCTGCATCGTTTTCATAAATAACCTTCACATCTTCTGGATTAAACTGTTGTAATAATTCCAATACCTTATCGTAAATTTTATTGCTAATTTCAAGCCGGACCGTTTTCATATCAATTCGTTTAATCAAATTTAAGAATATTTAGATAAAAAATATTTGAATTTTTTTGAATTTGCGAGTTGCAATTATCTTAAAACCAATTTTTTAATCAATTCCTTCCCCAATTCTTCATTGAGTAGTCTAGTGATTTTTTCTTTCCCATAACTCAGTTCCTCTCGTAAAACGGAAGATGAAAGCTGAACGTATAAAGTATCGCGGTCTAATTTAACATCGGTTGTGTATTTTGATATGGCACTTCCCATAACTGAATCCCAAGCTTCCTTAGCGTTCACTTTGTCTAAACCTTTTTCTAGCCGGTTTTTGCCAATAAACTCCTTCAATGCTTCACCAATAGATATATTTTCTGCGTGTCGTTTTGCCATTTTTCTGTTGTGGGTTGTGGGTTCTCAGTTTTGGGTTGTGGGTTTTTCTAGATCGAACTTTTTAAATTTTGAATAGGTGTAAATTTTATTGTCTCTGTTTTTCACTATTAACGTGCTGTCTTTCGCTTCAATAACCGTTTCTTTCCATTCATCAAAAGGAGTTTTGTAATACATTCGCAAACTGTCTTCCTCAATTTTTAAAGTAAAATCTTCGGAAATACCGTTTGTTGTAAAAGTGCCGTCCAATTTTGGGGAAACTTTGGTTCGCGTTCCGGTGTCGCCACTAATTTCAATATAATCAACAACCGTATTTATATCAAATTTCTTTTTTTCACCGTCAGGCATTTTTACGTTTTTAATTTCCCAATAGCCGCTGAGTTTTTGTTTTTGGGTCTCAGGATTGTATTTTTCACAGGAAATAATAAAAAGAGCGAATAATATGTATGTGATTTTATAATTCATTTGTTTAGTTTCTAAGTTTTCTTTGCGTCTTCGCGCCTTTGCGAGAGAAAATTGCAGTCAAAGCCCCAAAGCTTTTTTGTGTTGGCAATTAACATAATAATTTTATTTAAAGCGGAAACATTTTATAAGTCTGATGCACTTTTTTTATCACTTCCTCCGTCCGTTCCGCGTGGGTATCACTAATAAACAATTGCCCGAAATTTTCATTGTCCACCAACGTAATTAAATGGGCAACACGCGTTTCGTCCAATTTATCAAAAATATCATCCAATAGCAAAATCGGGTTTGTTTTGGAATGGTTTTTTATAAAATCGAACTGCGCCAACTTCAAAGCGATAAGATACGATTTTTGTTGCCCCTGCGAACCAAATTTCTTGATTGGGTGGCCGTCAATTTCAAAAACCAAATCGTCTTTGTGTATTCCGAAATTGGTGTACTGCGTAATTTTATCTTTTGTGATATTCTGCTGAAGCAATGTCAACAAATCATTTTCCTGTAATTGACTTTCGTAGACCAGATTAATGGTTTCGTCGCCGCTACTGATGGATTTGTATCGATTTAAAAAAATGGGCAGAAATTCTTCCAAAAAAGCAGTTCGCTTCCCAAAAATTGAAGTGCCAAAATTGTGAAGCTGTTCGTTGTAAATATCAATAGTGTCTTGGCTAAAAGTATTGTTCGCCGCAAAATATTTCAGCAATGAATTACGCTGTGCAAGTACTTTGTTGTATTTAATGAGCGTGTTTAGATAATCCGAATCGCGTTGCGAAATAACCCCATCTACAAATTTTCGGCGTGTATCGCTTCCTTCGATAATCAAATCCCTATCTGCTGGCGAAATGATTACCAAAGGCAAAAAACCAATGTGTTCGCTGAATTTTTCGTACGCTTTCCCGTTTCGTTTTATTATTTTTTTCTGTCCCTTTTTTGCGCTGACCACAATTTTTTCTGGAGTGTCATTTTTGTTCGTAATAACCTTCAACCACAAAAAATTCGGCGTCGTGTCTAATATTCTGTGTAGTGATGGGATTAAAGTAACTTTTCCCAAAGGAAAGATGGTAAATTGCGTCGAGCACATTGGTCTTTCCCACACCGTTATTTCCCACAAAACAATTTATTTTTGGGTCGAATTCGAAGGTTTCGGCTTCAAAATTTTTATAGTTGAGTAAGGCGAGTTTTTGTAAAATCATAAAAGTGAATGGGTTGTGCTCCAGTATTTTTTCGAAAAGGAAAAATAACCGTTTTGCAAATTATTGAAAAATAAGAAATATTAATCCTTTCTTATTCCATTAAAAATTTTATTTTTGCGCCACTATAACCTAAAACTATGGCAACGTACAACAAACGCGGAGGCAAACCAAAAAACAAAGCTGAAAAAGAATCTCAGTTAGAAGAAAACAGTACAACGGCAGAAGTATTCAACACGCTGGATGAAGGCGCATCGAGAACGGAGGCTTGGGTTGAAAAAAACCAAAAACCCATATTGGCCTTTATTATAGTTGTGGCAGTTTGCGTATTGGGATACTTTGCATACGATCAATACATTAAAGGCCCAAAAGAAACTGAAGCTATGAACGAAATGTTCCAGGCCCAGTCTTATTGGGAACAAGCATTGAATTCTCCTGCAAAAGATTCACTTTACAACCTTTCATTGCAAGGAGGCGAAGGAAAATACGGTTTTATCGATATTATTGATAATTACGGTGGAACAGACGCCGCCAATCTAGCGCATTACTATGCGGGAATGGCTTATTTGAATACCAACAAGTATCAGGAGGCTATTGCGCAGTTAGATAAATTTAGCAGCGATGATGATATTTTGGCACCTTTGGCAAAAGGCGCAATTGGTGATGCTTTTGCACAATTGGGACAGAACGAGGATGCTTTGAAATACTACGAAGAAGCAGCAACAATGCGGACCAACGATTTTACAACACCACGTTTTCTATTGAAAGCTGGAATTGTGGCAATGGCTTTAAACCAAAATGATAAAGCATTGGCGCATTTCAAAAAAATAGCAGATGATTATCCAAAATCAGCAGAGGCCACAAAAGCTGAAATTTATACCGGCCGAGCTGAAGGAATGACAAAATAAATGGCTACAGAAAATACAAATTTATCGGCTTACGATAAAAACACAATCCCAAACGCGAAGGACTTTCGGTTTGGGATTGTTGTTTCAGAATGGAACCACAGTATTACAGAAGGAATGTTTCAAGGCGCTTTTGACGCTTTAAAAGATTGCGGAGCTATCAATGAAAACATAGTCCGTTGGAACGTTCCTGGCAGTTTTGAACTTATCTTTGGGTGTAAGCAAATGACCCAAAGTTACGATATGCTGGATGCGGTAATTGCAATTGGAAGTGTTATTCAAGGCGAAACAAAACACTTTGATTACGTGTGTGAAGCCGTTTCCCAAGGCATAAAAGACTTAAATGTTCACGGTAACATCCCCGTTATTTTCTGTGTTCTTACAGACAACAATATGCAACAATCCATAGACCGCAGCGGGGGTAAACATGGCAACAAGGGAACGGAAGCTGCAATTGCGGCAATAAAAATGGCACAGCTGCGGAAAGATTCTAAATTTTAGTCCCACCCTAAATCCCTCCCAAAGGGAGGGACTTTTTTAATTTTCCCCTCCTTTGGAGGGGCATGGGGAGGACCTCGGCATCATATTTGTTTAAAACAAGCTTCAGAAACACTTTAGAAAACACACTATTTTCAGTAACTTTGAAGCACGACTATTATGGGACTAATAAGCAAAAGAAAAAACAAAAAGTACAGTTACCAACCGCGCCATTTTGAATCTGATGGTGAAAGTAGCCCTTTTACAATGGGCCATAAATTTGATCAATTCAGAACTACTGTCGGTGATAACAAAGGTCTGAAGGGGAAATTTAAAACCGCTTGGGCAGATTTGAGACAATCTTCTGATAAAACTGCAAATAGAAGGCTGATTGTGATAATTGCGATACTGGTGTTTCTTTTCTTGTTTATTATTGAATTCGATTTATCTATTTTCTACGTATAAATTTTAATGGCAGACATTATTCAGTTATTACCGGATCACGTTGCAAACCAAATTGCAGCTGGGGAAGTTGTGCAACGGCCTGCTTCGGTAGTAAAGGAATTGTTGGAAAATGCCATTGACGCTAAAGCAACTTCCATTATTCTCGTAATCAAAGACGCAGGAAAAACCCTCGTTCAGGTTACCGACAACGGAATAGGAATGAGCGTGACCGATGCTCGGCTAAGCTTTGAGCGTCACGCTACTTCAAAAATAAAATCTGCTGAAGATCTTTTTAACCTGCATACAAAGGGTTTTCGTGGAGAAGCTTTGGCTTCAATTGCAGCAATTGCACATGTGGAGTTAAAAACCAAAACCGAACCTGATAACAATCGTGACGAAATTGGGACGCATTTGACCATTGAGGGCAGCAAAGTAATTTCACAGGATTCTGCTGTAGTTCCAAAAGGAACGACCATTTCAGTAAAAAATCTTTTTTACAATATTCCCGCTCGAAGAAATTTTTTAAAAAGCAATCCCGTGGAAACGCGGCATATTATTGATGAATTTCACCGAGTGGCATTGGCGCATCCAAGTGTGTCTTTCCAAATGCTTCACAATGGCAGTGATGTTTTTAATCTGCCGTCGTCAAATTCACGACAACGGATTGTAAATATCTTCGGAAGTAAAACCAATGAAAAGCTGGTTCCTGTAAGTGAAGAAACCGAGATTTTAAAAATTGAAGGTTTTGTACTAAAGCCCGAATTTGGAAAAAAGAGCAGGGGAGAGCAGTTCTTTTTTGTGAACGATCGCTTTATTAAAAGCCCCTATCTGCACCACGCCGTGGCTTCAGCTTTTGAAGGATTGGTAAGAAACGATATTCATCCCGGATATTTTTTGTTTTTGCAAGTTGATCCGCATTCCATAGACATTAACATTCATCCCACAAAAACCGAAATAAAATTTGACGATGAGCATTCCATTTATGCAATGCTTCGCGCCACGGTTAAGCACAGTTTGGGGCAGTTCAATATTGCACCTGTACTTGATTTTGAAAGGGATAAGGGTTTTGATACGCCTTACGATTATAGCAAAAAACAACCTACTGCCCCTTCAATTGAAGTAGATAGGGATTTTAATCCATTTAAGGAAAAACCAAAACAGGGCAATATAAATTTTCCTTTTAAACGTGACCCTTCGACAGGCATAGGGCAGGCCGGTTCTTGGGAATCTTTATATGTGGGTTTGAAAGATGATACTACTGCAGTTTCTGGCTTGGATAATATTGAATTTGAAAGCGAGGAAGTTACTGGAAGCTTGTTTGAAAACCCAGAAGCTGAAACCGGACAGATAACGTTTCAACTTCAAAATAAATATATTGTAAGTCCGTTGAAAAGCGGGATGATGATCATTCATCAAAACTTGGCGCACCAACGTATTCTATATGAAGAACTGCTAAAAAACATTACTGTAAAAGAAGCTGTTAGCCAACAATTACTATTTCCGCTTCAATTGCATTTTTCAAGGCCCGATGTAGAAATTATTGAAAAGATACGTGAGCAATTGGAGCATACGGGCTTTATTTTTTCAGAGTTAAAAGACGAAACTATCGAGATTAGCGGAATTCCAGTGCTGATACTAGAAAGCCATGTTGTAAATTTGCTCAGCCAATTGGTACACGATATAAAAGAAGAAGTGCCTGATAGTGGTTTCAGCCAGAATGATATGCTTGCTAAGTCTATGGCCGCAAGTATGGCGATAAAAACAGGTGTTTCCTTGAACAAAGAAGAACGAGAGCATTTAATTAACCAACTTTTTGCCTGTAAAGAGCCAAGCGTGAGCCCGACCAACAAACTGATTTTTACTACAGTGGATGTGAGTGATCTCGATAAAAAATTTATGTAAATGGGAAGAATAACCGATACTGTAAAATTTCTTTTAATACTGAATGTGATCTTTTATATAGGATCATTTATCATCGGGGACTTATCGATCAAATTGTTTGCCCTTTATTATTTTGAAAATCCTAATTTTCAATATTGGCAGCCTATCACGCATATGTTTATGCATTATCCATCCTCTATATTCCACATCCTTTTTAATATGTATGCGCTATGGGCTTTTGGTTCGCCTTTGGAAATGCGTTGGGGACAAAAAAAGTTTCTTTTCTTTTATTTTTCCGCAGGTCTGGGAGCAGCCTTAATACATACTTTGGTAAATTACTTTCACATTCACAGTGTGATGGATTCATTGATAGCTGGGGGATGGAGTGAAGGTGAAATTATGAGTTATTTGTCTGGTGGAAATGGCGGGAGTCAAGCTATTTTAGATACCGTTTCTATGGAAAGTATACAATCTATGGCTCAATCCTATAATGGAATGGCCTTAGGTGCTTCTGGTGCTGTTTATGGAATATTGGTGGCCTTTGGAATTATGTTCCCCAATATTGAATTAATGCTTATTTTTCTTCCTATCCCCATTAAAGCGAAGTACTTTATTCCAGGAATTATATTAATTGATTTAATTTTTGGAATTACCGGAACCGCCACCGGCATTGCCCATTGGGCCCATATTGGCGGCGCACTTTTCGGGTTTATTATGGCCTGGTACTGGAAAAAGAACAGTTTTGATAATCACCGCTGGAATTAACTATGGCAACTACAAACTTTGCATATCAATATAAAATGGCCAGTGTTTTGGTCAAGCTCATTGTAATCAATGTTGCAGTGTTTTTGGTGGTTACCCTAGGCTCATTTTTCTTCAGTATAAGTCCGCAGTACCTTTCGCGTTGGTTTGTTTTGAGCGATGATCTCGATACACTTTTATTCCGTCCGTGGACTTTGTTTACCTATGGGTTTCTACATTTTGGTTTTTTTCATATACTCTTCAATATGCTATGGCTCTATTGGTTTGGGCAGTTTGTTTTAAATCTTTTTACAGGGAAAAGATTGCTGACGGTTTATTTGCTGGGTGCGCTTTTTGGAGGTTTGCTTTTTGTTTTGGCATATAACCTTTTTCCCGTTTTTGCTCAGAGTCGGGGTTATTTGATTGGTGCGTCTGGCGCGGTAACTGCTATTATGGTTTTTATTGCAACCTATACGCCAAATACGGAAGTTCGTATATTTACCTTCACCATAAAGCTTTGGCATATAGCCCTATTTTTGTTTCTTTTTGATTTGGTTCGAATTCCCACCTCGGGCAATGCTGGCGGATTGATGGCGCATGTTGGGGGTGCATTGTTTGGCTTTGTTTATGCAACACAACTTGCAAAAGGAAATGACATTGGCATATGGTTTGAAAATTTTATGGACTGGATTGCAAATCTTTTCACGCCCCGAAAGAAAAGGCCTTTCAAAAAAGTACACCGTACAACACAACCTACTTCTAAACGTTCTAAAGCCAAAGGAATCAAAATCTGAACACCAAAAAAAGGTGGATGGCATTCTTGATAAAATAGGCAAAAGCGGCTACGAGAGTCTTACCAAGGAAGAAAAGGACTTTTTGTTCAAAGCCGGAAAAGAAGATTAGACCAATGAGGAAATTTCTCAATAAACTGATTTACTGGGGCAATCTGCTTGCGGCTTTTCTTTTGCTTATTTCTTTCATTCTGCCCTATTTGCCGCCTAAAAACTTTCCCACAATTTCATTGCTAAGTTTAGTGGTTTCGCTTCTTATAATTGTAAATATTCTTTTCGCAATTTATTGGGCCGTACAATTGCGGCGGTGGTTTTTTATTTCCTTTACCGTGCTTTTTATTTCCTATTTTTATTTCAATGTTTTTTATGAAGTTTCTTCGAAAGGCGATGCTTCACTCTATAAAAACACCTTGAATATTCTTTCATACAATGTCCGGCTTTTTAATGCTTATGAAAAAAATCCGAAAATAGATGCTTCCCAAACAATTTCTGAAATTCTTTCAGAAGAGACACCAGATGTAGTTTGTGTTCAGGAATATTACAAGCCAAACAAAATCGATTTTTCTGCCTATCCCTATCAGTATATTCATTTTAATTCTGAAAAAGCAAAGCTGGGACATGCCATTTTTTCGAAATTTCCCTTAATAAATACGGGTGGTTTCGACTTTGAAAATACCTACAACAATACACTTTATGCAGATGTGGTGAAAGGCAAAGACACTCTCCGTGTTTACAGCGCGCATTTGCAGTCGCTTGGTATTATTCCGCGGGTAAGTTTTTTACAGGAAAGCGATAATGAAAAACTTCGAAAACGTGTTTCAGGAGCTTTTGAAAAACAGCAAAACCAAATAGCGGCTATTTTGGAACACAAGCAAAAAACTTCACATCCTGTAATTATCTGCGGCGATCTCAACAATACGCCATTTTCATATAGTTACCGAAAACTGAAGGATGGGATGCAGGACGCTTTTCGCGAACGTGGCAATGGTTTGGGAACTACTTTTAAGTTTGAAAAATTTCCGATGCGGATAGATTATATTTTCGCTTCGGAAGGGCTGGATATTCTTTCTTTTGACACGATGGAGAAGACCTTTTCTGATCATTACCCAGTTCGGGCTACAGTGGGCTGGTGATTCTAATTTAAAGTTCAAAATTCAGAAGTTTCAAAACGATCTTTTGATTCTCTAAATATTGAAGTGCATTTGGGCCTTCATTAAACAACAAATCCAATACGGAAAGATTCGGCAAAAAGGGATGGTTTGCTTGGTGGACTTGTGTATATAGTTCTGGCTGAAAATCTGACTTTCTTTTTGCATCAATTAAAATACGGAAATCTATTATTTCGGGATTCTTTTCAAAAGAAGTGGTTTTTAAAACTTCAACTTCAATCCCGATCAATTCGCACAGTAAATCAAATACTTTAAGGTTATGCGCCATTAACCCTTCCACGGGCTCGGTGAAAAGATGCTTCAAATCGTCCTCATAATATTCAAAAAATGGAGAGGTGCGATAAGCACTCTGCAAACTTTTCCAGTGCTGCTCTTGCCATGGAAAATCATTTTCAACATGAACCTCCTTCGTTTTTTGGCGTTTTCCAGTTTTGCTGTGTTTAATGGGAATGTTTAAAAGCAGTTTTCCATTGCTGTGCGCAATAAACGTACGGTTACGGAATGTTTGTTTTTGGTAGTTATCCTCAACTTCAAAAACTACTCCTTTAGCCTGTGCAACTGCTGCCATTTGTTCAATGGAAGGAAAATAGGAGGGATGTAGCAGTATTGTTTCTCATTGGGAAATTAAAGACATCAAAAATAGGAAAGAAAACGAAATCGAAAACGAAATCGAAAACGAAATTACATCCCTTCAAAAGAGAGTGGGGAGATGTTTAAAACTTGAAACCTGAAACTTGAAACCTGCTGCCGTTTTCGCTACCTTTGTACAAACCTTTAAAATATGCTTATAATTGGCATCGCCGGTGGCACCGGCAGTGGAAAAACGACTGTTGTAGATCAAATTGTAGAAGAACTTCCAGAGGACGAAGTGTGTGTTATTTCACAGGATTCCTATTATCACGACACCAGCCATTTATCTTTTGGGGAACGTACAAAAATAAATTTTGACCACCCCAAGGCGATTGATTTTGATTTACTGGTAAGTCATTTAAAGGAACTTCGGAAGGGAAATCCTTTTGAACAACCTGTATATTCTTTTGTTGAGCACAATAGAACTGGCGAAACAATTACTACCTTTCCAAAAAAGGTTATTATTGTTGAAGGAATTTTAATCTTGGCGCATCCCGATATACGCGAAATGTTCGACATTAAAATATTTGTACATGCAGATAGCGATGAACGCCTGATACGCCGATTGAAACGTGATATTGCCACGCGAGGCCGCGATTTGGAAGAAGTTTTAAACCGCTACCAAACCACGCTGAAGCCGATGCACCAACAATTCATCGAGCCAACCAAGGAATTTGCAGATATTATTATTCCTACCAACAGATACAACACAGTTGCCGTGAACGTTATAAGAAGTATTATTCACCAAAAATTAAGCTATACCGAATCGTGAAGTTTTCAGAACTAAAAAAGAATAGATGGGTTAGGTTTATAAGCAATAAATACATGCTTATCCTTATCCTTTTTATTGTTTGGATGACTTTTTTTGATGCGAATTCCTATTTTATTCATCACGAATTAAATAACGACATAAACGCTTTGGAAGATAACGCTGAGTTTTATCAAAAGGAAATAGACCACGATAAAGCCTTTATCAAAAAAATGGAGGACAGTAACGAAATGGAAAAATTTGCCCGTGAAAAGTATTATTTGAAAAAAGAAAACGAGGATATTTATATTATTGAAAACGAAGACAGCATCAAAAAAGAAGAAAAGCGATGAGTAAATTTCTATTTGAAGATTTTGATGAAGTTTCCGCAAAACAGTGGAAGCAGAAAATACAGTACGATTTAAAAGGGGCCGATTATAACGAAACTTTGATTTGGAAAAGTGCCGAAGGTGTGAACGTGAAACCTTTTTACCACGAAGACGATTTTAAGGAAGATTTCCAACCCGTTCCCGGCCAGCCACAAACTTGGAAAATTGCCCAAAAAATATTTGTGGATGATGAAAAGATAGCTAACAATATTGCTTTGGATGCATTAAATAGAGGTGCAGAAGCTATAATTTTTACCGCAGCCGAAGATTTTGATCCACGAACAGTTTTTAAGGATTTTCCATTTGAAGCGGCTTCAATATATTTTAACCTAACATTCCTTTCCGAAGCATTTTACACCAAACTCATAAAATTCTTTTCCCAAAAAAATGCAACCGTTTATTACAACATAGACTTAATAGGAAACCTTGCCCGAACCGGAAACTGGTTTCACAATTTGAAAAAGGACCACGACCTTCTGGACACTATTTTTCAGAAACACGGTTCAGAAAACCTCCTTTCGGTTGATACAACATTATATCAAAACGCAGGTGCAAATACAGTACAACAATTAGCATATGCTTTGGCGCATGCGAATGAATATTTAAACCACGTATGTCACCCTGAGCTTGTTGAAGGGCTTCCGAAGCAGGATTTTAAAATAACATTTCAACTTGCCACTGGTTCAAATTACTTTTTTGAAATAGCAAAAATCCGAGCGCTTAGAAAACTATACGCAACACTGGCAAAGGAATATGGAACAAATGAAACCTGCCACATCATCGCCACACCTTCCAAGCGGAACAAAACCATATACGATTACAACGTAAACATGCTACGCAGCACCACCGAATGTATGAGTGCTGTATTGGGCGGGGCAGACACAGTTTGCAATATGCCTTATGATGAGTTGTACCACAAAAGCAATGAATTTGGCGAGCGTATTGCCCGTAACCAATTGCTTGTCTTAAAATATGAAAGTTATTTCGATACCGTAAGCAATCCTGCTGACGGCACCTATTATATTGAAAGCTTAACGGATGAACTTGCCGAAAAAGCACTTCAGCTTTTCAAAGAAATAGAAAAAGGCGGAGGCTTTCTTCAGCAATTGAAAGAAGGAACAATCCAAAAGAAAATAAAGGAAAGTGAAGAAAAGGAGCAACAACTTTTTGACAGCGGTGAGCTGAAACTGTTGGGCACCAATTATCACCCAAACAAAAACGACAGGATGAAAGACGATCTACAACTTTTCCCTTTCGTAAAACGCAACCCGGTTAAAACTCTTATAGCTCCCATTATTGAAAAAAGATTAGCAGAAATCACTGAACAAGAACGTTTAAAACAAGAATCATGAACAATGAAGTATTAGGAACCGTTTTAGGGATCATCTTTATCGTCTTAGGCTTAGCAATCATAGTTCGATATAAAAAACTGACATCACATAAATATTTTCAAATCCTGATTGTAACCATTAGCTATAATGTTACTTTGCTTTGGAGTTTATATGGGTTGGAGAAGCATTACGTTATATGGATAGAAAAAATTTACAACATATCGAATTGAAGAGGGAAGAGGGAAGAGGGAAGACGGAAGTTTCAGCGGTTCACCCTGAGATTGTAGCAGGAAAACCTGAAACCTATTCAACTGCTGAAACCATCGAAATTAAAAAACAACTACAGTAAAGAAGACATAGTTAATCTTAAGCACCTAAACTTCGTTGCGGGAATAGCGCCATACCTTCGTGGACCCTACTCAACTATGTACGTCCGCCGTCCGTGGACTATTCGCCAATACGCAGGTTTTTCAACGGCTGAAGATAGTAACGCATTTTACAGAAGAAACCTAGCCGCCGGACAAAAAGGACTTTCCGTAGCCTTCGATCTTGCCACACACCGTGGTTATGATAGCGATCACGAAAGGGTAGAGGGCGACGTAGGGAAAGCAGGCGTAGCCATAGATAGCGTAGAGGATATGAAAATTCTTTTCGACCAAATTCCATTGGACAAGATGAGCGTTTCCATGACGATGAACGGCGCTGTGCTTCCCATTATGGCTTTTTATATAGTTGCTGCGGAAGAACAAGGCGTTTTGCCAAAAGATTTGGAGGGAACCATCCAAAATGATATTCTAAAGGAATTTATGGTGCGGAACACCTATATTTATCCGCCCAAGGAATCGATGAAAATTGTAAGCGATATTTTTGAATATGCTTCTAAAAATATGCCCAAGTTCAATAGCATCTCCATCTCTGGCTACCATATGCAGGAAGCGGGAGCTACGGCAGATATTGAACTTGCCTATACTTTGGCAGACGGTTTGGAATACATTCGCACTGGAATAAAAGCGGGCATGGACATAGACACTTTCGCCCCGCGACTTTCCTTCTTTTGGGGGATTGGGATGAACCACTTTATGGAAATCGCAAAAATGCGCGCCGCCAGAATGTTGTGGGCAAAGATTGTAAAACAATTCAACCCAAAAAGCGAAAAATCCCTTGCCTTAAGAACCCACTGCCAAACCAGTGGTTGGAGTCTTACCGAGCAAGACCCATTTAACAACGTAGCGCGAACAGTTATAGAAGCCACCGCAGCAGTTTTCGGTGGAACACAATCCTTGCACACAAACGCTTTGGATGAAGCCATCGCGCTTCCAACAGATTTCTCTGCGCGTATTGCAAGAAACACCCAGATTTTCCTGCAAGCCGAAACCCAGATTACCAAAACGGTAGATCCGTGGGCGGGCAGTTATTATGTGGAAAACCTTACCAATGAAATCGCCAACAAAGCTTGGGCGCTAATAGAGGAAGTAGAAGAACTTGGCGGAATGACCAAAGCCATTGAGGCTGGCATCCCTAAACTGCGCATAGAGGAAGCCTCTGCGCGTAAGCAAGCACGTATTGATAGCGGGCAGGACATCATCGTGGGCGTAAACAAATACCGCCTCGACAAGGAAGACCCACTGCAAATCTTGGATGTGGACAACCAAAAAGTTCGCACCTCGCAGATTGAACGCCTCAACCATATAAAAGCCACCCGCGACACCAAAAAGGTAGAAGAGGCCCTTGCAGCTATTACCGAATGTGCAAAGACAGGTCAGGGAAATTTACTAGCTTTAGCCGTAGAAGCTGCCCGCCACAGGGCAACCCTAGGCGAAATATCTACCGCGATGGAAAAGGAATTCGGTAGGTATAAAGCACAAATTAGATCATTTAGCGGCGTGTACAGTAAAGAGATGAAAAAGGACGAAAGTTTTGAAAAAGCAAGACAGCTTGCAGACAAGTTCGCAGAGCTTGAAGGCCGCCGTCCGCGTATTATGATTGCCAAAATGGGGCAGGACGGGCACGACCGTGGCGCCAAAGTAGTTGCCACTGGCTATGCAGATGTAGGTTTTGATGTAGACATTGGTCCATTGTTCCAAACGCCCGCAGAGGCCGCCAAACAGGCTGTAGAAAACGACGTGCATATCCTCGGTGTTTCCTCCCTTGCCGCTGGCCACAAAACCCTAGTGCCACAAGTAATTGAAGCCCTAAAAAAGTATGGCCGCGAAGATATTATGGTCATAGTGGGCGGCGTAATACCACACCAAGATTACCAATACCTTTTTGATGCTGGCGCAGTGGCCGTTTATGGCCCGGGTACTCGTATTAGTGATGCTGCTATTGAGATGTTGGGGGTTTTGATTGATTCTATAGATTTATAATGAACATATATTGGCCAATTTATAAGAATTTGGAAAATGAAGTTGTAAAACTGTCATATGATATTCATATTGATGACAATCAAATTAATGTTTACTCTTCAAAAATTATTGATCTAATTTTACGTTCTGCAATTGAAATAGAGTCCCTATCTAAGGAATTGTATTATTTAAATGGTGGTACAAAAAAAAATATAAAATTTGATGAAGATGCGCTTAAGTATTTATCAAAGAATTGGACTCTCAATAAAAAAATTGTAATTATAAGTTATCATAATTGTTTTCAATCCAATAGAGTTATAATTCCATTTTTAAAAGAAACTGTAAAGTATAGTAAGGGAATAACTTACGTTTGGAACAATGCTTATCAAAATCTAAAGCACGAAAGAAATAATAATATACATCATGGGAGCGTAGGTAATTTGTTCAATATTCTCGGCGCTTTGTATATTTTAAATGTATATTATAGAGAAGAACAATTCTTACTTAAAGGTAATAAAGACGATAATATACCTTTAAATTTGGGATCGGATCTTTTTTCTTTTATTACTCATAAATGGTCTTCTTATCGCGGGAATGAATATGTTAAAAAAGACAATTTTGATGAATGTATCTATATTACAAAATATACTGATAAATTTAGAGCGGAATTTCATGATTTGTGGACTAAAGAAGAAAAGAAGATGTGTGATTTTTTAAGGAATCACAAAGTAATCAAAGAATATTTTGTGAATTTGGGTACATCTTTCTATTTTGATCAGACATTGTTTATTAAATTATTAGGTGAAAATCCATATTGGGATATATGGAGATCCGTATTTTACGACTCCATACGCTTAGAACACGAAACAGAAGCTGTGCTGAATAAGAATCAAGTTTAATTAAAGTTCCCCGCTAGCGCGAGCGTCCTGCTCGTGTCCACCAAAACTATAAAATTTGATAAAATACCTTCAAAAACTTCACTCAGGAAAACGCAACGCAATACTCATTTGCCTAATTTCTGCTTTTGGTTTTTCTTTAGGAATGTTTGTTCAGCAATATAGAGGAACATGGGTTTACAATTACGGTCACAATATATTCTTACTTCTTTTCTATGGTGGCGTAATTTGGTCGTTAATAAATACAATCAATTTGATAAAGAATACTAAAAACTATAAAAAACATATTGGATGGATTCTGTTAAGTGCAATTCCTATGCTCTATATAATAGTTATGATTTTAATAACCTCATTTACTTAAATCCCCCGCTCCCGCAAGCGTCCCGCTCGTGCCCGCATACCTGTTTCGTCTAAAAAGATTTATTATCTTTGAAAGAGCAATTATCGCTTTAAAAAACAAAAAGATGGAAACCCTAAAAGTCCACACAAAAAACAAAGCACAGGCAGATGCTATAAAAGCGGTGCTGAAAGCAATGGAAATTCCTTTTGAATCCGAGGGCGAAAGCACTTATGATCCAGAGTTTGTGGCAAAAATAAAAGCTAGCGAAGAAGAGGAAAAGTATGGTAAGACCAAAGCCATCAAAACCGATGATTTGTGGAAATAACCTACACAGATAGGGCAGTTAATGATATTTCCTATTGGAAAAAATCCGGCAATAAATCTGTTCAGAATAAAATTACAAACCTTTTAAAGTCTATTCAAGAAACTCCTTATGAAGGAATCGGTAAGCCCGAGTTGCTAAAATACGAACTAACGGGATTCTGGTCTAGGCGAATAAACAAAGAGCATCGATTGGTTTATAAACTGAATGAAGATACAATTACAATCTATTCTCTAAGAGGTCATTATTAAATATTGATAAATTAAAAATCCAAGGTAACGCGAGTGTCCAGCTCGTAGCTATATAAACTCACGTATTCAGAGATTCACGTACTCACATTAGTTCCTAATAACCTTCACAGTTTCATTTGCTAAACGCACATAATAAAGCCCCTTCGCAAAGTTTGAAAAGTCAATTTGCTTTTCGTTTTGGGTAAGTTCACCAGTTAGCAATCGTTGTCCTAGTGCCGAGTAGACCTCATAATGTGCAGTAGTCTGAATGTTTATATTTACAAAGTCTTTTGTAGGGTTTGGATATACGCTTATCGCAAAGCTATTATCTGGCACACTAAGCAACTCACACTCAAAACTGGACAATACTTTAGAAGCCGCTGGAGGGTTAACCAAGAGTTCCTCTGTTAATAACGGACAATAACAGTCATTTTCATCTACGTATAACTTCAGCCAAGAAAGCGCTATTTTACCCACGGCACCATCGCCACCATTTGGCGTATTTGCTACGGAATGATTTCCATTTGCAATTTCGAAAAGCAGCTTGTCAGTTGTATTTGGAGTAGCGGCATAATGCAGGTCTGCGTGTTGTGCGGGAGGTGCGGTAGGATCATTTTGCCCACTAAAAATCAGCACAGGACTGGCGTGGTTTAAGGAAGGGTTTGGCAACCAAGGGCACAAAGCAACTACACCTTTTATGGTATTGTCCAAAACTGCTGCACGTTGCGCGCCACCACCGCCCATAGACCATCCGCTCACTGCAAATTTGTCAACATCAAGCTGGTTTTCCAATGGAGATGAGCTTCGGGTATTTTCCTGACGCATTGTTTCTAAAGCGTCAATAAGTGCCACAGCTCTTTCTTCAGGAAAATCAAAAAGCGAGTTGGTTCCAATAATGATGGTAACTATTCCGTGGGAAGCATAAAAAGGCCCCCATTCTTCAACACTGGAAGGGAGCGCTGTAAACCCAGGAACGATGGCAATACTTGCAAAAGGTGGTGTAGCATTTGTGGGATAATATAACGTCGCACCTTGATAATCTGGGCCATTTCTAAGGCCATCGGCTTCGGTAAGTGTAGCAACTTCATAAGGCCCAGGGTTTGTTAAACTCTCAACCGTTATATCTCCGCATTGCGCAAATACAATATTTGGTGTAAATGAAGTTGCTAAGAAGAAAAGTGCTACTACGTATATTTTTTTCATATTTATTTTTTAACTCCTATTTCTGTGTTGAAAAATAAACTTTTTAAAGTTTTCATCAAAATATAAACCTTGAAATAGCAATCAAGTCTTACTAAAATATTTCGTTATCTTTGAAAGTGCAATTATTCACAGATAATCCAACCTAATGAACGAATCGCAACGTGTCCAAGCCCTTTTCACAGACTTATACCACGGTCATCCATGGCTAGACGTTACCCTGCATGATACGCTCAGTTTCATCACTGCAGCGCAAGCCGCCCAACGCCCTATAAAAGGGGCTAATACCATCTGGGAAATAGTAAATCATATAATAGCGTGGCGTGAAAACGTGCTTAAAAGAGTAGGAGGCGAAGTAATTGAATCCCCAGCAAACAATTACATACAAAAAATCGAAGATCCTTCAGATGATGCCTGGCGCCAAACTCTTAAAGCCCTTGAAGTCAGTCAAAAGGAATGGATCTACTTCCTAAGTACCTTCAGTGAATCCGATTTTAGCAATGAATACCCCGTTAACAAACTTACTTACTATCAGCATATACACGGCATTCTTCAGCACGACGCCTATCATCTAGGGCAGATAGTGCTTTTGGCAAAAATTACCAATCCCTAAGCTGCCCAATGCTTCAAACACTAGTACATTACACCCTGCATTTGTTGGTTCCCGGCCTTATAGCCTATATTTTTTTTAGAAAGGAATGGAAAAAAGCATGGCTAATTATGCTGGCCACTATGTTAATAGATGTAGATCACCTTTTCGCCACGCCCATCTTTGATCCTGGCCGTTGCAGTATAAATTTCCACCCATTACATACCTATTGGGCAATGATAGTTTATGTAGTGTTATTATTTTTCAAAAAGACAAGAATAATCGCGATAGGACTGCTATTCCATATGTTTACAGACTTTATAGATTGCCAGTGGTGATAATTAAGAGCCGAGAACCAAGAACCAAGAACCAAGAACCAAGAACCCCAGAATCTAGTTCCCAATATTAATTAAACTTTACTAATTACTAATTACTATTTATGATGATACGGTTCATTTCGAAGAATAGTAAAACCCCTGTAAAGTTGTTCGATAAAAAATAACCGAACCATTTGATGTGAAAAGGTCATAGAAGAAAGCGAAACCTTTCCGTTGGCGCGTGCATAAACTGCTTCACTAAACCCATACGGTCCACCAATCACAAAGATGAGGTTCTTCAATCCGCTGTTCATTTTCTTTTGAAGAAACTCTGCAAACCCTTCCGAAGTAAACGTTTTTCCCTTTTCATCCAGCAGAACCAAAACATCTGCAGTTGTGGTACGTTTCAATATTTCTTCGCCTTCTGCTTGCTTTTGAAGCGGTTCTGATAAGTTTTTTGCATTCTTAACATCGGGAATAACGTCCATTTCAAACGGAATATAAAACCCCAACCGCTTGGTGTAGTCGTCCATCAAGGTTTGCAGGTGGTTGTTGTCTGTTTTTCCTATTGCAAGGAGTGTAATTTTCATAAAAAACTTTTCAGAAGTTAAAAATACAAAGATAAAAGTTGCTACTTCCCACTTCTCACTTCGTCCTTCAAACTTTTTAAAGTATTTTAGCTGAAATTTCCTTGGTATGATTTCAGAAAAACAATTCAACAAAGAAATAGATATCATCATCGCCAATGCCATTAGAGAAGATGTGGGCGACGGCGATCACAGCTCACTGGCCTGTATTCCCGAGGATGCAAGAGGTTCCGCAAAACTTTTGGTAAAAGATAAAGGCATCATTGCGGGTGTAGAATTCGCCAGACAAGTTTTTGAATATGTTGATCCCGGCTTAGAGTTAGATATAAAAATAAATGACGGCAGTCCCGTAAAGTATGGCGATGTATGTTTTTATGTTTCTGGACTTTCGCAATCCATTTTAAAATCTGAAAGACTTGTTTTGAACGCGATGCAGCGTATGAGCGCCATAGCAACCAAAACCAATGAATATGTGAAATTACTGGAAGGAACCAACACACAAATTCTCGATACTCGTAAAACAACTCCAGGGATTCGTGCTTTGGAAAAATGGGCCGTAAAGATTGGAGGTGGGGAGAACCACCGTTTTGCACTGTATGATATGGTTATGTTGAAAGACAACCACATAGATTTCTGCGGTGGAATAACCAAAGCGATTGAAAAAACAAAAAGTTATTTGAAAAACCATCACCTGGAACTAAAAATAATCGTGGAAGCCAGAAACCTTAAAGAGATAGAAGAAATTTTAAATAATGAAGGTGTTTACCGAATTTTGATAGATAACTTTAATTACGAAGATACAAGCAAAGCAGTAAAGTTAATAAACGGAAAGTGCCTAACAGAATCCAGTGGCGGTATTACCTTGGAAACCGCTAGAAAATATGCTGAATGTGGTGTAGATTACATTTCAAGCGGTGCATTGACGCATTCCGTTTACAATATGGACCTCAGTTTAAAAGCCATTAAATGAGCGAAGAAGAGGAAAATGAAATAAATATTCCCGTTATTCGGGATTTGATTAGGCTCAGTAAAAGAATAAAACTTCCTGGTATGGGTGGAGAATTTTCGCTTTACCATTTGCTGGACATTTATGGAACAGGAATATTAAAAGGTTCTTTCTCGCCCCGCGCTAGTTCCATTGCCTACAGTTTTTTTCTCGCCCTGTTTCCTTTCTTACTGTTTTTACTAAACCTAATTCCTTATATCCCAATAGAAGGTTTCCAAACACGATTCCTTATATTTTTTGAAGCGCTTTTACCCGCACAAACTACACAATTTTTTTATCCAATTATAGCAGATATTGCTGTAAACCCTAGAGCTGGTTTAATATCATTTGTATTTTTTCTATCAATCTTTTTATCAGCCAATGGGGTAAATGCCATCTTCAGTGCTTTTGAATATTCTTATCATGTAAACATAAATCGTAGTTTTTTTAGGCAGTATATGGTTGCTTTGTTTATTTCCATTTTCTTGGCATTGTTGTTGTTAACTACTGTAGGGATCATCCTTTATGGCGAATATATTATTCACGATCTCCAAGTCTAGAGCTTATATAGAAAATGATGTATTCTGGATTCAGTTCTTTCAATTTCTTGTTTTTGTAATCATGATTTATGTAGTGATAGCTACCCTTTATTATTTCGGAACTAAAGAAGGAAAATCATCCAGCTTTTTTTCAATTGGAGCCGTAACTACTACAGTGTTGTTTATGCTTACCACTTATTTTTTTGGTGTATATATCAACAACTTTTCAAATTATAACGAGTTATATGGTTCCATTGGGGCACTTTTAATTCTGATGTTATATATTTGGATAAATGCAAACCTCTTGCTGTTGGGTTTTGAGTTGAACATATCATTAAAGCGGCTAAAAGAAAAATTGTAACATTAAACCTAAATTTTTTAAACTATGAAAAAAATACTTTTAACTATCTCCCTTGTTGCCCTTACAGTTATGACGGCCGTGGCACAGGATGTAACCGGAAAATGGAAAACCATTGACGATGAAACAGGCGAAGCAAAATCAATCGTTGAGATATACAAACAAGACGGAAAAATTTATGGAAAAGTAGTGGAGATTTTGAATCCTGCTAAAAAGAATGCCACTTGTGATGAATGTCCAGGCGAAGCTAAAGGAAAACCTATTTTGGGAATTGTAATAATCAAGGGACTCGAAAAAGATGGTGATGAATATAACGACGGAACCATTATGGACCCTAAGAACGGAAAGGTCTATAAGTGCTATATAGAACTTGACGGCCCCAATAAATTGGACGTACGCGGCTATATCGGTTTCTCCCTTTTAGGTAGAACACAAACTTGGAGTCGCGTCAATTAAAAAATATTAAAAGTACGTATCTTTAAGCCACCACTTTTGGTGGCTTTTTTTATTCACAAAACAGGTAACCCAATAAATATTCCAGAGTGTATTTCATAGACGTCATTCTCCCCATTCCACTAAAGCAAGCATTTACTTATAGCGTGAACAAAGACGAGGCAGCTTTTTTAAGGCAAGGAATGCGGGTGGCAATTCCATTTGGAAAATCTAAAGTTTATACGGGTATTGTGTATCAAGTACACGATCAGCCACCGGTAGGTTATGAAACCAAATCCATAGACCATATTTTGGATGAAGCGCCAATTATCACAGCTATCCAATTAAAGCATTGGGAGTGGCTGGCCAAATATTATATGTGTTCATTGGGTGAAGTTATAAAAGCAGCACTTCCCAGCGCTTTTCTACTGGAAAGTGAAACCATCATCAAACTTTCCTCACGGAACTTTCAGGACGAAGCATCTTTAAGCGATGAGGAGTTTGTTTTGTATGAAGCCTTGCAGCATCAATCATCAATTCACATTAACGATGCCCGTTCAATTTTGGACAGAAAAAATATTGTTTCTGTAATTCAAAAGTTACTCGATAAAAACATTATTGAAGTTGAGGAAACAGTTTACGAACAATACACCCCAAAACTTAAACGCTATATAAAATTAGCTTCAGAATACACTTCGGAAGAAAAACTTCGTGAACTTTTAGATTCATTAACCCGTGCTCATAAACAACGTGAGGTGTTGATGCATCTTTTTATGTTGAATACACAAACACAAAAACCGATTAGCTCCACTATGCTTCAAAAGAAAAGTGAGGCTTCATCGGCCACGTTGAAAGCGCTCATTGACAAAGGCATTTTGGAAGAATATTTTATTCAGCAAGACCGCGTTGCGTTTTTGGGAGAGGCTTCGTCAGAAATAAAAAAGTTGAACGAAGCACAAACCGTTGCTTATCAGGAAATAAAAAAATCTTTTGAAACGAATGATACAGTTTTGCTGCACGGTGTTACGTCCAGCGGGAAGACAGAAATCTACGTTCGAATTATTGAAGAAGTTATTGCAACAGGAAAACAAGTTCTGTATATGCTTCCTGAAATTGCTTTAACAACCCAATTGATTAGCCGGCTTCAAAAATATTTTGGCGAAAAAATTTCCGTATATCACTCCAAGTTTTCGGTAAATGAGCGTGTAGAGGTTTGGAACAATGTACTTGCCGAAAAACCGAAAGCACAAATAGTTATTGGAGCGCGTTCGTCTTTATTTCTTCCTTTTAAAAATTTGGGATTTGTAATTGTTGACGAAGAGCACGAGCCGAGTTTTAAACAATACAGTCCTGCGCCACGATACAACGCGCGCGATAGCGCTATTGTGTTGGCAAATTTTCAAAAAGCAAAACTGTTGATGGGTTCGGCAACACCTTCACTGGAAAGTTATCACAACGCAAGAATTGGAAAATTTGGATTGGTTACTTTGAAAAAACGCTTCGGAAATGTATTGATGCCAGACATTGAATTGGTAGATATAAAAGAAAAAAATCGCAAAAAACAAATGACGGGCCATTTCAGTGATCGGTTGTTTGAAGAAATGCGCGAGGTTTTAAAAAATGGGGAACAAGTTATTCTTTTTCAAAATAGAAGAGGTTTTTCACCTGTTGTTGAATGCACTACATGCGGTGTTTCACCCCAGTGCCCAAATTGTGATGTGAGTTTGACGTTCCATCAACACAAAAACCAGTTGCGCTGTCATTATTGCGGTTATAATATGGCGATGATGCAAAGCTGCATTGCCTGCGGAAGTGAAACCTTGGACACAAAGGGTTTTGGTACCGAGCAAATTGAGACGGAGTTAAAAACGTTGTTTCCAAACCACAAAGTGGCGCGAATGGACCAAGACACAACAAAGGGAAAACATTCTTATTCAAAATTAATCGAAGCGTTGGAAAACGAAGAAATCGATATTTTGGTTGGCACCCAGATGCTTGCCAAAGGATTGGATTTTAGGAATATAAGCTTGGTGGGTGTTATGAACGCTGATAATCTTTTGAACTTTCCTGATTTTAGGGCTCACGAGCGCAGTTTCCAGTTGCTTCAGCAAGTTTCGGGTAGGGCAGGGCGTACCCAAAAACGCGGTAAGGTATTGATACAGACCTACAATCCGTATCATCAAATTTTGAAGCAAGTTAGCGTAAATGATTATGAGGGAATGTATAAAGAGCAGCTTGAGGAGCGCTACAATTATAAGTATCCACCTTTTTTCAGAACAATAAAAATTGTTTTCAAGGATAAAAACTTAGCACGTGTGCAGAAAGCTTCAGCGTGGTATGGTCAAGCCTTGGAAATGCAGTTCAAAGAAAATGTTTTGGGCCCTGAGCCACCACCAGTTGGAAGGATTAAAAATAAATACATCATCAACCTACTCGTCAAAATTCCTAAAAATCAATCGTTGGATAAGACAAAAAAGTACATAGAAAACGTGCAACGCAGTTTCAATTCCTTAAAGGACTTCTCAAGCGTTCGCGTAAATATAGATGTAGATAATTATTAGGCGTTCTGTGTAGCGGCCAAGGCTTCAACAAGATCAGCTTTTCTGTTTCGGCTTAAAGGCAGTTTGTCTTTGTCCAATTCAATAGTTTTACTGTTATAACGTTGCACTTTGTCCAAATTCACAATATATGATTTGTGGATTCTCAGGAAACGATCATTTGGCAATAAAGACTGAAAAGCCTTCATAGTTGAAAGTACTACAAGAGAGTCGTGCTCTGTAACCAATTTCACATAATCACCCAAAGCTTCAATATAGCGAAGTTCATTTAAGAAAACTTTTCGCTTTTTAAGGTTGCTTTTTACGAAGATAAAATCTTCATCGTCAAAGCCCTCTTCGTGTTTCAGCTTGTAATTGGTTATTGCTTTGTGAACGGCATTCAAGAAACGATCTTTCGAGATTGGTTTGCGAAGATAATCCACGGCATCATAATCAAATGCTTTGAATGCGTACTTAGTTTTTCCGGTAACAAAAATAACTTGAGGTTTTCTTTGAATATCGTCTAAAAGATCAAATCCGGAAAGGATAGGCATTTCGATATCTAGAAAAATCAGGTCGATTTCTGTAGAAGCGAGACCCATTTTGGCCTCAATAGCATTTTTATACTCCCCAACTAGTTCTAGAGATGGGTGCATTTGGATGAGCTTTACAATTGAAAGCCGCTGCAGTGTAGAATCATCTACAATTGCACATTTCAGTATGGTTTTTTCCACATTAGTAGGTTTTGCGCAAGACAATATTATGCAAATAATCGATGAAATGCAACTTTTTTTGATTTTAATCGAAAAAAATATACACTTCGTCTAAAATAGCTAATTTTAAATACTATTTAAGATTAGGTTTGAAAATAATAAATAAAGTAGTATTTTTGCACCCTCTTTGGCAGAAGGCCAAGGATTTAATATTAATTTTAATAGATTTTTTATGAATCATTACGAAACTGTTTTCATCTTAAATCCCGTTTTATCTGAAGATCAGATAAAGGAAACAGTAAAGAAATACGAAGATCTTCTTGTTTCTAAAGGTGCTAAGATGATATCCAAAGAAAATTGGGGCTTGAAAAAACTTGCTTACCCAATTCAAAACAAAAAAAGTGGTTTTTATCACCTTTTTGAGTACACCGTTGACGGTGAAGTAACTCATGAGCTTGAAACTGAATTTAAAAGGGACGAACGTTTTATGCGTTACCTTACAGTGAGCCTTGACAAGCACGCAATTGCTTGGGCAGAAAAAAGAAGAAACCGCGATAAAAAATCAGCATAAGTTATGGCAACGTTACAACAACAAGCAAAAGGAAAAAAAGACGGAGAGATCAGATATCTTACTCCTCTTAATATAGAAACCAACAAAACTAAAAAATACTGTCGCTTCAAAAGATCCGGTATTAAGTATGTTGACTACAAAGACCCAGATTTCTTATTGAAATTTGTGAACGAGCAAGGTAAAATTCTTCCAAGAAGACTTACTGGAACCTCTTTGAAGTACCAAAGAAAAGTGGCCGTTGCCGTTAAAAGAGCGCGCCATTTGGCACTTATGCCTTACGTAGCCGATTTATTAAAATAAAAACCAGAGAACATTATGGAACTTATATTAAAGAAAGACGTAGAAAATCTGGGATTTGCAGATGATCTTGTATCCGTGAAAAACGGTTACGGAAGAAACTTTTTGATACCCCATGGGCACGCAGTACTAGCAACCCCTTCGGCTAAAAAAGTATTGGCTGAAACTTTGAAGCAACGCGCTTTCAAAGAAAAGAAAGTGGTTGATGAAGCTAAAACACAGGCTGAGAAATTAAACGGACTAGATATTAAAATCACAGCCAAAACTGGTGAAGGTGATAAATTATTCGGTTCAGTAACTAACGGAGATCTTGCTGACGCCCTTGATAAAGAAGGTGTTTCCATCGAGAAAAAGTACATCACAATTGCAGGTGGCGCTATTAAGCGAACTGGCCCTTACGATGCTACTATTCGTTTCCACAGAGATGTGGTAAGCAACTTCACTTTTGAAGTGGTTGCTGAAGCTAAACCTGAAGTAAAGTCTAAAGCTAAACCAGAAGTGAAAGCTAAAGTTGAAGCGGAAACAGAAGCGAAAGCTGAAGATAATTCAGAAGCTAAATAAAGAATACAGTTAATTATAATAAAACCTTTCCCGTTCTGGGGAAGGTTTTATTATTTTATAGAATTTTGAAATGCCTATTAAAAATTATAGACAAACCGAATATCTGTGGTGGGCATTTCACCTTCTACTTTTTTAAAATATTTTTTACAGATGAAATACGCTAGGTTAACCAAAGAACAGTTTGAAGAACTGCACCAGGAATTTATAAATTTTCTTGCCACACAGTCAATTACTGCGGATGAATGGAAAAAGCTAAAGACTGAAAAGCCAGAAGTTGCCGAACAGGAACTCGATATTTTCAGTGATCTTATATGGGAAGGGGTTTTAAGCAAAGTGAATTATTTGGAACACATTTCACCCAAACAATTAATGCTTTTCCATATTACTGATGCGTTTATGGAGCTCATCGCCATAAAAGTTGAAGATGATAACGTAGATATAACTACAGACTACGGCTACAAGTGGCTTCAGCAAAATTTACACGATGACACTGTAACTCTTTATACTTCAACTAAAGCGATAAAAGACGATCGCAACAAAGATATTTTTGTGTTGATTCAGCAAGGTTCGGTTATCACAAAGGGAGAACTTTACAATTATTTCAGTAATTTGTTAAGTGAATAATTAAGGAACCAATTTACAAATCCCAAATTCCAGTTGAGTTCAACTTTGGGATTTGGGATTTTATCTTCTATTCATACCTCAAACTTTCAATTGGGTCAAGCCCCGCCGCTTTTGACGCTGGATAAGAGCCAGCAATCACCGCAACAATAAATGTTATAATAGTTGCCCAAATTATTGCTGCCCAAGGAAGTGTAAAATCGAATTTGAAAAATTTTGCAAATCCAAAACCAGTGAGCACTCCCAAAATAATTCCCAAAACGCTTCCGAATTGCCCAATTACAATAGTTTCAATAAAAAATTGGGTAGAAATAGTGGAACGTTTTGCTCCCAGCGCTTTACGCACGCCAATTTCCCGAGTACGCTCAGAAACTGAAACCAGCATTATGTTCATCAAGGCGATGGAAGACCCCAGAATGGTAATGATACTGATGATCCATGCGGCAATTTCCAAATACTGTGTAATGGATGCAATCCGGTTTATCAAATCGTCGCTGCGCTCAATGCCAAAGTTATTTGCTTCTACGGGATTTAATCTGCGTATATTTCTAAAAGTGATGATAGCTTCGTCCTGCGCAGCTTCCATCAATTGTTTATCGTCCACTTTAACGCTTATGTTGTAGTTTATATTTGGTTGCGTATATATTCCACGTGCAACTTGTACAGGAATCAAAACTTTTAAGTCTTGGTTATTTCCAAAAGTGGAACCTTTGGATTCCAGCAAGCCAATTATTTTAAATTTCACCCCACGAATACTTATCGTTTTATTTATAGGGTCTTCATTTTCAAATAAATTTTTAAGGAAATCCGACCCAATCAAACAGACCTTGTTGTTGTTCTCGATATCAAAAATGGTGAAATTTCTGCCACGGTCAATTTCGGTTCCGGTGTTTTCCAAATAGTTTTCGTTTACACCATACACCTGTACTTCGGGATCGGTCTTTTCGGAACCGTATTTCACCTCTGCCCCAGCTGTTCCCTGAAAGGAAAGTGAGGTTTTGGTATAGGGATATTCGTATTTGTCCAAGAACTCCCGAACGTTGTTATAGCTAATTATTGGATTTATTTTCTCCCTTTCACCACTTCTATTTGTCCGAACACTAAATTCGTATTGCTGAATATTGAATGTGTTGGCGCCCATAGAGGCAAAATTCCCAGAAATGGTAGTTTCCAAAGCTTTCACTGCACTCAAAATCCCTACCAGCGCCCAAATACCTATTCCTATAATTACAATGGTTAAGATGGTCCTAAGCAATTGGCTTTTGATAGAATCCAGCGCAATACGGACATTTTCCCAGAAAAGTGAAAACATATTTTTAGTTTGTGTTTCTCATTAGACTGCAAACGCACGATAAAGTTACAGAATTACCGTGAAGCATATATTGATTCCAGTAATCTTATTGTGGTAAACTTCATTATTATTTAGGATATTTGCGAAGTAGAAAATATAAATTTCAAAAATATAAAGTCTTGTCAAAAAAACCATCCATCCCAAAAGGCACTCGCGATTTCAATCCGGAAGAAGTTTCCAGGCGCAATTATATTTTCAGTACAATAAAGGAGGCTTTTTCGCTATATGGTTTTCAACCTATTGAAACGCCTTCCTTTGAAAATAGTGATACCTTGATGGGTAAATATGGGGAAGAAGGGGATAGGTTGATTTTTAAGATTTTGAATAGTGGGGATTTTTTGTCCAAGGTTAACGATAATTTATACACTGAAAAGGATAGTAGTAAAATAACTTCGAGTATCTCCGAAAAGGCGCTTCGATATGACTTAACCGTTCCTTTTGCACGTTATGTGGTGCAGCACCAAAACGAGATAACGTTTCCTTTTAAACGCTACCAAATACAACCCGTTTGGCGGGCAGACAGACCCCAAAAAGGCCGTTTTCGTGAATTTTTTCAGTGCGATGCCGATGTTGTGGGTTCAACATCTCTATGGCAGGAAGTGGAGTTTGTGCAATTGTATGATGCCGTTTTCAGCAAACTAGGTTTAAAAGGCGTAACCATAAAAATCAATAACCGAAAAATATTGAGCGGCATTGCTGAAACCATAGGCGCGGAAGACAAGTTGATAGATTTCACCGTGGCGCTGGACAAGCTTGATAAAATAGGGGAGGAAGGCGTAAAAAAAGAAATGCGCGAAAAGGGTATTTCAGAAGATGCGCTGCAAAAATTGCAGCCTTTATTTTCTTTAACAGGAAGTGCGGCAGAACAGTTAAAAAGCCTAAAAGCATTATTGAGCAATTCCAAAACTGGAATTCAAGGGGTAGGAGAGCTGAAATTTATAACTGACAATATTGAAACGCTCGGCTTGCAGACAGCATCGTTGCAAATTGATGTTACACTTGCCCGAGGGTTAAACTATTATACAGGTGCTATTTTTGAAGTCTCAGCTCCCGCAGAAGTAAATATGGGAAGTATTGGTGGCGGTGGCAGGTATGACGATCTTACCGGAATATTTGGTTTAAAGGATATGAGTGGTGTTGGTATTTCCTTTGGATTGGATCGTATTTATTTGGTTTTGGAAGAACTGAATCTTTTCCCAGAAACCGTTTCGGAAAACAGCAAAGCCCTCTTCATTAATTTTGGAGAAAGAGAAGCACTTTATGCAATGAAAGCGATAACTAATTTGCGAAATGCAGGTATTAAAGCTGAGTTGTATCCCGATGCCACAAAGATGGGCAAACAAATGGGATATGCAGATAAGCGCAATATTCCGTTTACAATTTTGGCTGGTGAAAAGGAAATGGAATCACAATCATATACGCTTAAGAATATGAAAAGCGGAGAACAATCCGAAGTCAATTTTTCGGAATTGGAAAAACTTCTAAGAAAATAAGAAGTATTTGCACTAACTGAAACTTATTCCAGTAGTGGGTTTCGAAACTTCTGGTTCGGGTTTTTCCATTAATTTTCGTTCAACTTCCAGCCATGCTTCTTCAGAAAGCATCCCGGAAATACGTAGCTTGGTTAAGTTTTTTAATGTGTCATTCATTCGTCCCCAATTTCGTTAATAATCTTTTCGTAGGAAATAACATATTCAATCTGTTTTTCCTCTGAAACGTGTTTGCGGGGAGTTTCTAGAATTATAAAATCGAAAAGTTTTGAGATAATAATTTTCAAGCGTGTTTCTGTAGTCAATACTGCTTTGTGTAAGTAATGAGAGGCTATCGTTAAGGTAACCGAAGCAATAAGCAGACTTATAAAATATACAGGTGTTGAAAAATCAAACATGGGTATAAAAGTGTAAGTCATAAAGAATATTCCTACAAATAGGAATGAGTTACTAATATATTTAAAAGAAGTTTTGAATTCTGTTAAGTTTTCACTCGCATACTTTAGAAGAAGACCCGAGCATATAGCCATTAATGGAAGGCTAAGTGAAAACATAAAAGAGGACATATAGGAAAAGCCCAAAATGCCCTCTTTATCATTAAAGAGATAAAATATGTGCAAAAATGGCGATAATACTGCCACTGCAGCAAGAATAGTTATGTAAATACTAATTCTGGATTTATTCTTCAGAATCAAGAATCCCATTACAGTTTCTGTCTCCTGGGGGGCATACTTTTGGTTTTTCAATTGATTGCTCATCGCTAATTTGGTTTTCTGGGGTACAGCTAATAGCTACACTGGCTAGCATTAAAAATGCAAAAAAATAATTTTTCATAAATATAGGTTTTAAAAGTTCAAGGGTAAAAATAAACTTTTAAAATACCTATATCACTGTGTAGCTCAATAACTTATTAACTCATTTTTAACAAAAGTAAGAATATTCGGCATATTTGCAAGATTTTTTTTTTAATATGAAGAATAAAAAAAACCTTCATTTTTGAAGGGTTTAAAGTAGCGAGAGGGGGGCACGATCCCGCGTCCGCCTCAGGCGGATATGAATCCTTCCTCGATATATTTTGGAAAAACTGTTTTGTATATATATTCTCTTCCCTTTCCGGACTTCAGGAAATTTTCTCTTTGCATTGCCTGCTTTTTCGTTTTATGGAACTCAACTTCCAAGACCAGCCAAGGACGGTATTTCAGTGTGTATCCTTTGTTTGAAAAATGGTTATGGGAATAAAATCTTTGGATTAATGATGAAGAGTAACCAATATAGATTTTATGGTACTTTTTCGAATAAAGAATATATGTAACAAATTCTTCCATAAAAAAATCCCCATAGAATTTATTCTTGGGGATTTAAGTAGCGAGAGGGGGGCACGATCCCGCGTCCGCCTCAGGCGGATATGAATCCTTCCTCGATATATTTTGGAAAAACTGTTTTGTATATATATTCTCTTCCCTTTCCGGACTTCAGGAAATTTTCTCTTTGCATTGCCTGCTTTTTCGTTTTATGGAACTCAACTTCCAAGACCAGCCAAGGACGGTATTTCAGTGTGTATCCTTTGTTTGAAAAATGGTTATGGGAATAAAATCTTTGGATTAATGATGAAGAGTAACCAATATAGATTTTATGGTACTTTTTTGAATAAAGAATATATGTAACAAATTCTTCCATAAAAAAATCCCCATAGAATTTATTCTTGGGGATTTAAGTAGCGAGAGGGGGGCACGATCCCCCGTCCGCCTCAGGCGGATATGAATCCTTCCTCGATATATTTTGGAAAAACTGTTTTGTATATATATTCTCTTCCCTTTCCGGACTTCAGGAAATTTTCTCTTTGCATTGCCTGTTTTTTCGTTTTATGGAACTCAACTTCCAAGACCAGCCAAGGACGGTATTTCAGTGTGTATCCTTTGTTTGAAAAATGGTTATGGGAATAAAATCTTTGGATTAATGATGAAGAGTAACCAATATAGATTTTATGGTACTTTTTTGAATAAAGAATATATGTAACAAATTCTTCCATAAAAAAATCCCCATAGAATTTATTCTTGGGGATTTAAGTAGCGAGAGGGGGGCACGATCCCCCGACCTCCGGGTTATGAATCCGACGCTCTAACCAACTGAGCTACCTCGCCGTATTTTTGAGCCTTGCCTACCGGAGCATTTTGCGTAGGCGGGTGCAAAGATAGAAACAAAATTATCTGCCGCAAATATTTAGGTTCTCTTTTTATTGAATTTATTTCGCCTTTCAAAGAGTTGTTTTTAAATGAAAAATTTTCAATCTTTCATTTGAGGTTAAAATTAATATATATATATTGGGCATCAACTAACAGAAAAATATGGAAGACAAAATAAAATATGAATTGGAATTTCCCATCCAGGTTTCCCCTTCATTGTTATACCAATATATTTCAACGCCTTCTGGCCTTTCGGAATGGTATGCAGACAACGTAAATTCACGAGGTGAATTCTATACATTTATTTGGTCTCAAAGTGAGGAACGGGCTAAATTATTGAGTAAAAAAAGTCCTGAGCGCATCAAATTTAGATGGGTTGAGGACGAAGGAGAAGAGTTCTATTTTGAGTTGCGAATACAGGTTGACGAAATTACAAAAGACGTTTCGTTGATGGTGACAGATTTTGCCGAAGAAGATGAAGTGGAGGAAGGGAAAATGCTATGGGAAAACATGGTTTCAAACTTAAAGCAAATCTTAGGTTCAGTCTAAAAACCCTATAAAATATAGTACCTTTGACCCGTCCTAAAAAAAGGACGGTTTTTTTTATGATAAATTTGAACGGGACATTGGTGGAAAACCAAAAAACAATCATCGCTATTGACAATAGGGGCTTAAATTACGGCGATGCCGTTTTTGAAACATTGCGATTTTCCGGTGGAAAAATATATTTTTGGGAAGATCACTATTTTCGCTTAATGGCCTCAATGCGAATCCTGAGAATGGAAATTCCTATGGATTTTACGATGGAATTTCTTGAGGAAGAAATTTTAAGAACAATAGGTTCATCTGAAATAAAAAATAACACTGTTCGCATAAAGCTTCTCGTTTGGCGCAAAACAGGTGGGAAATATACTCCGACGACCAATGAAATTGAATATGCTATTTCATTTGAAAAGCTTGACGAGCCATTTTATATTATAAACGAAACAGATTATGAAGTTGAACTTTTTAAAGATCATTTTATCACTTCCGGACTGCTTTCAACTTTAAAAAGCACCAATAAACTTATCAATATTTTGGGAAGCATTTTTGCAAAAGAGAATGGGTATCAAAACTGTTTACTTCTGAACGAAAACAAGCAAGTGGTGGAAGCACTTAATGGCAATATTTTTTTGATATCGGGTAGTATTATCAAAACTCCACCACTCTCTGACGGTTGCTTAAACGGAATTTTGCGGAAACAACTTATTTCAATAATAAAGGAGATGCCAGAATTTATATTGGAAGAAGTGTCAATTTCACCTTTTGAGCTTCAAAAAGCCGATGAGATTTTGATTACAAATGTGATACAAGGGATTGTTTCGATAACAAAATATCGCAAAAAGGAATTTGGAGCTAAAACAGCTAAACTTTTATTGCCAAAATTAAACCTTGTGGCTCGAATGGGCTAATTGAAGCTTGGATTTTCTGGAGCATTGGACCATAAAAGATAATCGCCGCCAAATTCAATCATTTTTTCTTTCCAAAAATTGATGTTGGTTTTACCAATAATACTGTTGTTGTAATTATTCGGAACCACAACCCAACTGTTCACTTCCAGTTCCTGCTCCAGTTGGTTACTTTCCCAACCCGAATAGCCTAGAAAGAAGCGTATTTGATCTTTTTTCAGCTTATCTTCCTTCAGCAGATCTATTATGGCACTGAAATCACCACCCCAGTAAATTCCATTTGAGATCTCAATACTGTCCGGGATAATTTCAGGGATGCAGTGAATAAAATACAAATTGTCTTGCTCCACGGGGCCACCATTATAAACGGGAAGCTTTGAATTTACTTCCGGCACGAAGTCACGAAGCTTGTGCTCCAACGGTTTGTTGAGGATAAATCCAACTGATCCAACTTCATTGTACTCTGCCAAAAGCACGACTGAACGGTTAAAGGAAACGTCTCCAATAATGGATGGTTCTGCAACCAATAACAATCCTTTGGCAGGTTTTAAGGTGGTCATATTAGTTTTTTTGGTCAAATAAATCTAAACATTAAATTTAAAATTACCAAAAATTAACTCATTTGATATAAAAATTAATATTTTTCAACGCAGAAAAAACAATATTGTTAAAAATTGCAATTTATTTGAATGAAAAAATCCTTCTTCCCAAATAAATGAAAAGAAGGACTTTTAAGTCTTGTAAATAGTGTTTACAATTAGTTTACACTGTTTTGTAAATCTGAACCAGCTTTGAATTTTACTACTTTTTTAGCAGCAATTTTAATGGTTTTACCAGTTTGAGGGTTTCTTCCTTCTCTGGCAGCTCTTTTTGATACTGACCAAGATCCGAACCCTACAAGTGATACTCTATCACCTTTTTTAAGGGATTTTTCAACGTTGCCTAAGAAAGACTCTAAAGATTTCTTAGCAGCAGCTTTAGTAATTCCGGCATCAGCTGCCATTGCATCGATTAAATCTGATTTGTTCATAATTTTTTTAAATTAAATTGTTGGTTAAACTTCGATTAATTGCCCTACAAATTTAACAGGAATATCCGGTCAGGCAAGTAACCACGCAGTAAATCCCTATTTTTGTTGATAACTTGGGGTGTTTGTTAATAAACATGGCGCTTTTTTAAGTGATTTTAACGAAATCAGTGCTGACAAGGGTTTACGATAGTTTAGAATCATCGCCAAAAGAATAGCCGTTCAGAAGTGAAGAAACGTCCATTTTACGTTTTCCGGGAAGTTGTATTTCCTTAATTATAGTGTATCCGTCAAAACACGCTACTTTCAGTTCTTTTTTAGAAGTTTGAATAGTTCCTGGTTCGTGATCGTGATTTATTTTTTCAAAACTCGCTGCATAAATTTTAGCTTTCAATTCTTCCTTATTATTATGAAGCACTGACCAAGCTACGGGATAGGGGGAAAGCCCTCGGATAAAAGCGTCTATCTCTTCTCCTGATTTTGTCCAATCGATACGTGTGTTTTCAGGGGTAAGTTTTGGCGCGTCTTTTAAGCTGCCCCTCTCTGGTTGCGGTTTTGGATCGGCTTTACCTTCTTCTATTAAACTGAGCGTCTCTAAAACCAGCTCACTTCCTTTCCCCATAAGCTTATCGTGAAGTGTTTCTGCAGTTTCATCGTTTTCAATAATTACTTCTTTGTTTGCAATGATGGATCCTGTGTCAATCTTTTCGTCAATAAAAAAAGTGGTCACACCTGTTTTCACTTCTTTATTAATAATTGCCCAATTTATGGGTGCTGCACCTCTATATTGTGGTAAAAGGGAGGCGTGAAGATTGAAAGTGCCAAATTCGGGCATTTGCCAAACTGCTTTTGGCAACATTCGAAAAGCAACTACAACTTGCAGGTTTGCATTTAAATCTTTTAAATCTTTTAGAAATGATTCGTCTTTTAAATTTGTAGGCTGGAGCACAGTTAAGTTCTTTGAAACGGCGTATTCTTTAACAGCTGAAGCCATTAGCTTTCTGCCCCGGCCAGCAGGTTTGTCGGGAGCAGTGATTACGCCTACAATATTTTTGCCGGCCTCAACCATTTCTTTTAAAACCCCAACAGCAAAATCTGGAGTTCCCATAAACACAATTCTCAAATCTTTCGGCATTTTTTTCAGTTTAAATAATATTGGTTTTTTGGATTGATTTTTATTTTTTCGGCATCCATTAAAAGATGGATTGCTTTTAAAACATTGGTCTCGGCAAAAGTAAGTTTTTCCGAAATCTCACGCGAGTTTAAATCGTCTACCTTCTAGTAGTGCAAGTATTTGTTTCGCAAGAAACTGCATTTCTTTGTTTGATAAATTGGAATTTGGTGTTTTGCAAACGGAGCAGATTCCACATTTGCTGGCAGTTGTTTCGCCAAAATACGAAACAAGTTGAACGCTTCTACACGTTTTATTGTTCTTTATGTAATTAAGCACCGAATTTACCTGTGCTATTTTTTTTTGGTTCAAAGCTTCCACATCTCGCGAAATTACATTTATGGTTTTTTCGTCTTCCCTCGGCACGAGAAAGGTTAGCGTTGCATCGGTTATTTGAAGCATCATTTCCACCACTTTGTCGCGTTCCAATTTTTTTAGCGCTGAAATTATGGTTTCTATCGATTGACCAGTTTTTGAAGCAATTAAATCTAGGTTTATCGCTGTGGGCATTTCAAAAATTCCACCGTAAATCCTGAGGATTGTTTTTCCAATAACTGAAGCCGTTATATCTTTCTCAAAATAATCCAGGACTTTTTCCGAAGAAACCAAAAACTGTACTATGGATTTGCGTCCAAACTCTTGCGAAAGTTGAATAATTGCCAAACGGTCCAAATTATTTAGCGCATTGTATGCAAGAAGCGTGTTTAAACTATAGGTTTTACAAAATTCAGAAAAACTAAAATTATGCTTTGTAAATTCCCCTTCGCCGTAAGAAATTTGAAAATAATTGTTTAGCGTTCTGTATATCTTTTTTAAATCGGAAGTAGTTGGCAGTGATTCTACAAATTGTTGCTTCACATGCATTTTGTCGTACTCATTATAAAGTAGCACTGCTGATGCATATTCACCATCCCGCCCAGCACGACCTGCTTCCTGAAAATAACTTTCCATGCTTTCGGGAATTTGTAGATGGATGACGAAACGAACATTCGGGTGATCAATTCCCATTCCGAAAGCGTTGGTAGCTACCATTGTTGAAACCCTTCCGTTCCGCCAAGATTCTAGTTTTTGTGCTTTTTCTTTTGTTGAAATTCCGCCGTGATAAAAAGTTGCTGAAATTCCCAAACTGTTCAACTGGTCACTGATTTCAATTGTCCCTTTTCTGTTTCTTACATAAATAATAGCAGAACCAGAATTATTTTTTAATAATTGTTCGGCTCTGTAAAGTTTATCATCCTCTTTAAAGACTTGATACGATAGATTTTCACGAACAAACGAATTTTTAAAAACAGATGGGAGCTCCATATGCAATTCTGAAATAGTGTCCTCTAAAACTTCAGGGGTTGCCGTTGCCGTTAGCGCAATGATTGGAACCAACGGATGAATATCCCGAAGCAGGGTTATGTTTTTATATGCGGGTCTAAAATCATTTCCCCATTGTGATATGCAATGTGCTTCGTCAATAGCAATTAAGTTGACGTTCATTTGCTTAATGTAATTCTGAACTATTTCCTGTTGCAGTCTTTCGGGCGAGAGGTAAAGAAATTTATAGTTTCCATAAAGGGCATTGTCCAACAAGGTATTTAATTCATCAAACGAAATTCCCCCAGTAAGTTTTAAAGCTTTTATGCCGCGTTCCCTTAGTGTGTTTATTTGATCGCCCATCAGCGCCACCAAGGGTGAAACCACAATACAAATTCCTTCCATCGCCAAAGCCGGAACCTGAAAGCATAGAGATTTTCCACCGCCTGTGGGCAAAAGTGCCACGGTATCTTTTCCGTCTAAAACTGAAGCAATTATTTCCTCCTGCATCGGTTTGAAGGAAGTATAGCCCCAATATTTGGTCAGGATGTTTTGGACGTTTGTCAAATTGATAAAGTTACTTGGTCATTAGGGTGTTCAATTATTGGATTATTTTTGAGATAGGGTTTTGGCTTTCATTTTAAGCAACTCATTAACCCATTGACTTAATGGTTGATATTATGAATTGAGCTCGTTCTTTAATAGAGCATACGGGAACTTCATGAACTTTATAGTTATAATTTTCATAGCCTATTTTCAGGAAATGAAATATTTTTTCAGCTTGCTCAAAAGATTCATAACGCTCGTTGTCTTGTTCATAAATATCTTCCCACGGCGGAAGCACAAAAATCTTATTATATCTGTTTTCAAGGCAGGTTTCCGAAAATTTTTCAGGGTAATGCGTATCAACAAAATCCATATATGCTGTTACGTCTGGCATTCCACGGTCATAAAAGAGAATTGGTGCTGCGCAATTTTTTCCTTCGTGAAATTGCTTCAACCTTCCTTCTAACAATTTTTCACTAAAAAGAATTGGGTTTTCCAAAAATAATTGTTCAATTCCCTCTTTTTGCGCTTCAAGTATCACATCCCTCGAAATTTCGTGCATGACGGGATAGCCCTCTTTTTCCAAATAAGTGATCAGTGCTGTTTTTCCTGAACCCGGTCCACCAGTGATTACAATTCTATTTGTTTCCAACAACTTTGAATTTTTTACAAAGTAAGTAAATAAATATTTGTGGTGAAAGTGTATCTTTGTTGCTCACACCGCTAAAATTGTTTGATGGATCAAGACAAAAACACCATAGAATTTTACGAACGTTTAAAGAAACAACTTGAAGAAGATACTTCTTGGCCATCTCCATATCTTTTTAAATTTATAGTGCCAGCAAGCTTGGAAAAAATAGCAGAAATAGAGGCAATATTTGATAATATGGATGCTGAAATAAATACGCGTGATTCTTCTAAAGGGACTTATTCTAGTGTTTCAATAAAAGTAACGATGGAATCACCAGACGATGTGGTTAAAAAATATCTTGAAGTTTCCAAGGTTGAAGGTGTTATTTCACTATAATTTTTAGTATTTTGCACGTGAAATGATTTTCAATCTTTCCCAATAAACAATTTCTTCCCTTAACAAAAACATTTTGATACAAGAAGTAGCACAAATAGAATATAATACAGAACGTCCAAAACTGATTATTCCCGAGTACGGTAGGCATATCCAAAAAATGGTGGATCAAGCCATTGCAACAGAAGACAAGGATGAGCGCAATAAAATTGCGAAAAGCATCATTGCGGTTATGGGAAACCTAAACCCGCACCTTCGTGATGTACCTGACTTTCAACCAATGCTGTGGGACCAACTTTTTATTATATCAGATTTTAAATTAGATGTGGATTCGCCATTTCCAATACCCTCTCGGGAGGAGCTTATGGAGCGTCCAGAACCATTGAAATATCCACAGAACTATCCAAAGTACCGTTTTTATGGTAACAACATTAAAAGGATGATAGATGTGGCAAACAGCTGGGAAGAAGGAGATAAAAAGGAAGGGCTTATTCTTACCATCGCAAATCACATGAAAAAATGTTTCCTTAACTGGAACAAAGACACGGTGGAAGATGATGTGATTTTTGGACATCTTTTTGAACTATCGGACGGAAAAATCAATCTAAAAAATAGTGATGAAGATTTGAGTGATGCATCCAATTTGCTAAAAAACAAAAAGCGCTTCAACACGAATAATTCCAGCAAGAAAAACTACAAGTCTAATAACAACCGTAACCGCAAGCGTAATTAAAATCTCAGCTATTATTTATGGGAACTTTTCAAATTGAAGGAGGGTACAAACTAAAAGGCGAAATTACGCCTCAAGGAGCCAAAAATGAAGCATTACAAATTCTTTGTGCAGTATTATTGACACCGGAAAAAGTAATTATTGAAAACATTCCGGATATTCTTGATGTCAATAAACTGATTAAAATCCTTGAAAATCTTGGCGTGAAAATCCAAAAGCTAGGAAAAGGAAAATTTGCTTTTATCGCAGACGACATCAACCTTGAATATCTTGAATCTGAACTTTTTAAGCAAGAAGGTAGCTCCCTCCGTGGCTCTATTATGATTGTGGGCCCACTTTTGGCAAGGTTTGGAAAAGGTTATATACCACGACCTGGAGGCGACAAAATTGGTAGGAGAAGACTGGATACCCATTTTGAAGGTTTTATAAAATTAGGTGCGAAATTCAGATACAATAAAGAGGAACGTTTTTATGGCGTAGAAGCACCAAAAGGTTTACACGGAGCTTATATGCTTTTGGACCAAGCTTCGGTAACCGGAACCGCGAACATTGTTATGGCAGCAGTTTTGGCCAAAGGGAAAACCACAATTTATAATGCCGCTTGCGAACCCTATATTCAGCAACTCTGCAAAATGCTCAATGCAATGGGAGCTAAGATTAGTGGTGTTGGTTCCAATTTACTGGTTATTGAAGGGGTTAAAAGTCTTGGCGGATGCAACCATCGAATTTTGCCGGATATGATTGAAATAGGAAGTTGGATTGGTCTGGCTGCAATGACGAAAAGCGAAATTACCATTAAAAATGTGAGCTGGGAAAATTTGGGACTTATTCCTGAAACATTCAGAAAACTTGGTATAAAACTTGAATAAGAAAGGTGATGATATTCATATTCCTTCCCAAAAGGAATACGAAATTCAAGGTTATATTGATGGTTCAATCCTTACTGTAGCAGATGCTCCTTGGCCTGGGTTTACACCCGATTTGTTGAGTATAGTTTTAGTGATTTGTACCCAAGCTAAAGGCAGTGTACTTATTCATCAAAAAATGTTTGAAAGCCGTCTTTTCTTTGTAGATAAATTGATTGATATGGGGGCAAAGATTATTCTTTGTGATCCACACCGCGCGACAGTGATTGGTCATAACTTCCAGTCAAACCTTAAAGCAACAACGATGGTGTCACCAGATATTAGAGCGGGAATTTCATTGTTGATTGCGGCACTCTCAGCGGAAGGCACAAGTACAATCCACAATATTGAACAAATAGATAGAGGTTACGAAAACATTGATGAAAGACTTCGAGCCATTGGTGCAAAGATCACTAGAACGGAACCGTAAACTGTCTATGCTTTTCGGTTCTTGTTAATTTCATCCTGAAGTTTTCTGCGCAATTTTTGTTCACGCTCTAAACTATTTCGGCGATAATCCTCAAGTTCCATTTCCATTTCCACCATTTTTAGTTCTGCGGCATTTGTAATTTTTGAACTGTTCAAAAATCTATAAAATAGAAAACCTCCAGTTAATAGCAACAAAACGATAATGCTCCACATGATGGTATTATAGACCGCTTTTGAAGTTAAGATTCCGAAAACTGTAATGCCATCTTCTTTTTCTTTTGAATTTGATAGGCTTTGTTGGGTGTTTTTTAAATTTTGACGGAGAGAATCAATTTCATTTTTTTGTTGTTCTAATTCACTTTCCTGGCTATTTATTTTTTTTTCCAATAAAGAAACGGAATCTAAAATATTTCTTTTTAAAGTAGCGAGCTGCGTCTTTTTTACAACTTTATATTCTTGATAACTGTTACTTTTGTCAAAAGCCTCAGTCATTTGTTCGTTAAGTGTATTTTTTCTAATTTGAATAGAATCTTGCGCCGCCAAGTTTTGCGTAAATAAAAATAGGGGAGAGGTTTAGTAATATAATCTTCTTCATGGTTTCAGGTTTGTGTGCAATGTTTTATTAAACAGTGCAAGAGTAGAAAAATTGTGCACAACGACCCAAGCTTTTCTTCAAATTACAAAATCTTTAACAAACTCCCTAGTTCTTACTTTACTACATGTGAGGGCTCCAGAAGGACATTTCTTTACTTGTGAAATAATTTTTTTAGTGCTTGCTCCATCTAGATCAATCCAAGGGATTACTGAAGTTTTGAATACTGAAGAAAGCCCTTTTGCACAAGCTTCTGCATGGATGCAGCGACTTGGTTCATAGGTAACGATAACATCACCATTGCTGTATACGTTTTTGTAGGTTTCCATAAGTTTACAATTTGGGTTTTGTAAGTGCTATTTGTGTATTTCGTCGTTAAAAGTAAACCTTTTATCGATATAATTTACAAAATAGGAATAATCTTACAAAAATTAACAAATATTAAGAAACTGCTTTTTTGTAAACTTGTAAACATCTTTCCCGAGCTTTTTGTGGTCAACCATTTTTTCGGGATACTTTTCCGTTCCATATTCAGGAATCCATTTTTTTATATAGTTGTGGTCTTTATCAAATTTTTCAATTTGTGTTGTTGGATTAAAAATCCTAAAATAAGGAGCGGCATCCACGCCACTGCCAGCGGCCCATTGCCAATTGCCAACATTGCTGGCCATTTCATAATCCAACAATTTTTCGGCAAAATAGGCTTCGCCCCAACGCCAATCTATCAATAGGTGTTTGCAGAGAAAACTTGCAACCACCATGCGCACGCGGTTGTGCATATAGCCCGTTTCATTCAATTGCCGCATTCCGGCATCTACTAAAGGGTAACCTGTTTTGCCTTCTTTCCATTTTTTGAATTCTTCTTCATTATTTCGCCATTCAATACGGTCATATTTCTTTTTGAAGGCATTTGCTACAGTTTCCGGGAAATGCCAAAGAATCTGCATAAAAAACTCCCGCCAAATAAGTTCTTGCCAAAACACTTCGTTTTTTTCAGCAGTTGCTTTTTTAATCATTTTTCGAATGCTAACGGTTCCAAAACGAAGGTGTGGTCCTAAATGTGAAGTTGCATCCTCTGCAGGAAAATTACGCCTCTTTTCATATTCCTGAATCGTAGTGGGGGTAACATCATATTCGGGAATTTCGATTTTTGATTTTTTGAAGCCAATATCACTCAACGATAAATTTGGAAGTCGGGAATTTTGATACAGATTTTTTAAAAACTCAGCTAGTGTAATAAATCTTTTCAGTCGTATTCTTTTTTGAATTTTTCCTTCCATCGCTTCATATAAGGAGTGTAAACAATGTAAGGGTCGCCATCTGTCTTTTACTACTTCGTCTTTTTCAAAAATTACTTGATCTTTAAAAGTATAAAAACCTATTTCCCTTTTCTGTGAGTAACTTTTCAATCTTTTCGTCACGTTTTTTTGCATACGGTTCATAATCACTGATTTGTTATAACATTTTGAACCTCAAATTCTGAAATTATTTCTTTGAAAATTTCTTCTGGTTTGCCGTGGTATATTGCGATGCTACTTCCGTGTTCTCTGCAATTCATTGCGCATTTTTTGAAGTGTTTCAAAAATAAAAGTGACGCGGGCGTCGTCTTTGGGGAGCTCGTTTAATATTTCGGAATCAAATATAAATATGGGAAACACAGGAAATTTGCCTTGCAGCGCTTTATAAAAACCTACGTTGTCATCCAATCGCAAATCTCTTCGGAACCAAAATATGTTTACTTTTTCTGCCAATTTAATTTATATTTAAAGTTGAAAGTCCGCCGTCCACACCAAAAACTTGCCCAGTGATCCATTGCGATTCTTCATTCAAAAGAAATGCCGCCATTGCAGCAATATCTTCCGTTGTTCCTACTTTTTTCAAAGGGTGGCGCTCCGCCATTTTTTCTTTTTTTACATCGTTGTTTAAAAGTTTGGATGCCAAAGGCGAATCTGTCAATGAAGGTGCAATTACGTTTACTCTGAAATTTGGCGCATATTCCGCCGCCAGTGCTTTTGCAAAACCTTCAATAGCTCCTTTTGCTGCAGCAACGCTAGTGTGAAAAGGCATTCCTACTTTTACGGCAACAGTGCTGAAAAAAACGAGACTAGCCTGCTCTGCATTTTTCAGTTTGGGCAAAAAACCGTGAACCACCCGAACAAGCGAGTGGAAATTGAGTTCCATATCTTCATTGAAAGTTTCAGGGCGTCATCATTTTAAAAGGTTTCAAATTGATACTACCAGGACAATAGACTAAGCCGTCAATCTTTTCAGGCAAATCTAAGGTTGCAATGTCATCTTTCAGCGCATCAAAGGTAAGATGTGTAATTCCATTCGGGAATATTTTCGTTGCTTCGGGATGCAATAATTACGTTGTGGTTTTCTTTCAGTTTAGCAGCAATGGCAGCTCCAATTCCGTAGGAACCACCAATTAAAAGTATATTTTTTTGCATTGTTTAGGTTTTGAAATTATAGAGTTCCAAAGAGTTCAACCAATTTGTTTTTTCGATATTCAAAGATTTCGTTTAGTTTCGGTTTCACCAAAATAGGATGTACTAGCTGTCCAAGAACTCCAAAGGGAAGTTTATAATGGAGCAAATCTTCCATTTCAACTCCACCTTTAATTTCTTTAATAAAATGTTTGTGATGCCAAAGCGCATAGGGACCAAAACGCTGTTCGTCCACAAAATATTCTTTGTCCACCACGTGGGTTATTTCTGTAACCCATTTGGTTTTGATGCCTAAAATAGGGGTTACAATATATTCAATAATTTGCCCAGCAAACATCGGTCTGTCGGCACCAGACTGAATATTGAAACCCATATAATCGGGTGTAATAACTTTTAAGTTTTTTGGGTTTGATAAAAAATCCCAGGCCTCATCCATAGTAATGGGTAGGTTCTGTTTTGCGTGTAGCGTATATATTTTCATTCAGCCTTTATTTGCTTTGCTTTAAAACAAGTAGTTTGTTCATGCGCAAAAGCCTGTAGGTATTAGTTTTAAAATACCTGTCCTTGTCCCTAAGGCGAAATAATTTTTGGAATACTTTCAACATAATTCTTTTTTTGTTAAAATTACTTTGTTTCATTAAATCAAAAAAAGTTTAAACAAAAGATTAACGTTTTTAATTGGATAAAGTATTTTAAAGCCACCCAAACTCAATGCATTGCCCATCTAAAAGGGGAAAATAAAATAACGGCAAGTCAGTGGAAGTTTCGGAAAGTGGAGATAGGTTAGGGGGTATTATTATATTTGAAATAAAATATATAACCATATAAGGGGAATAAATACAACTGTCGTATTTAAACGGATATTCTTAATACTCGATTTTACTGACTTTAACCGCCCCAAAAAAAACGTGTAGAAAACTGTTACAAAAACCAGTTTAAGTTGACAAATAAAAAAATTAACCAACCCATGAATAAGCTAGTTATAATTTTCACTTTTTTGGTAGTCCTACTTTCTTTTGGGTCGTGTAAATCAACAAAAGTGTATATACCAGATGATAAAGAACTGTATAACACCATTGTTGCAATGGACGCACTTTTTTTTGACGCATATAACAACTGCGATATAGAAAAACAAGCTGCTATTTATTCAGATGATATCGAATTTTACCACGATAAAGGAGGGCTTATGACTTCAAAAAAAGACCTAATTGATGCCACTGAAAAAAATATTTGTGGAAAGGTAACGAGAGAATTAGTAAAGGGAAGTATTGAGGTATACCCTATAAAAGACTATGGCGCAGTTGAAATTGGTTTTCACAAATTTTATAACAATCAAGAACCAGATGCGCCATCTCACCCCAGTAAATTTATTATTATGTGGCAGCATACAAATAATGAATGGCATATTACTAAAGTTATAAGTTTGCATTAACTCAAAGCTAAACACAATACACTGATCTGTACAAAGCTTGTAAAACCTCAAAATTCAATCTTTATTTAGGCTTTTCTTAACTTTTTAAACCCCCGCTTATTGTATTTTCGTAAGGAGATATAAACAACTAAAAATCACAACCATGAAAAAGATTATTTTACTTTTTTCTGCCTTGATGCTAACTGTTGGCATTCAAGCACAGATTCAAACACCCCAACCAAGCCCCTTTCAAAAAATTGAACAAAAAGTGGGGCTTACAGATGTAACTTTGGAATATTCAAGACCTTCAATGAAAGGCAGAACCATTTTTGGCGGTTTTGTTCCTTATAACACTATATGGCGTACTGGGGCAAATGCAAATACAAAAATCACTTTTAGTGATGATGTGGAAATTGGCGGCCAAAAGTTGCTTGCAGGAACTTATGCAATTTTTACCAAACCAGGAACTTCAAGCTGGGAAGTATATTTTTATCAACGATGCAACCAACTGGGGAACACCTGAAAATTGGGATGAAGACAAAGTTGCAGCAAAAGTAACCGTACAAGCCTACCCATTACCAATGGATGTCGAAACATTTACTATGTCTTTTGACGATCTTAAAAAATGATTCTGCAATGTTAGGGATGATGTGGGAAAAAACCTATGTAGGTGTACCTATTAAAGTTGGTACAGATAAAACTGTTTCGGAGAATATCAAAAAAGTGATGAATGGTCCGGGAGCAAATGATTATTATGCTGCGGCAGTATATTATCTTGAAACTGGTAAAGACATTAACCAAGCAAAAACTTGGATAGACAAAGCCATTGATATGAACAAAGAACCTGCATTCTGGCAGTTGCGTCAAAAATCATTGATCTACGCAAAAGCGGGTGATAAAAAGGGAGCAATTGAAGCCGCAAAAAAATCATTGGAACTTGCAAAAGCTGCAGGAAATAATGATTATGTAGCTTTAAATGAAAAGTCTTTGAAAGAGTGGGGTGCTATGTAATAAGCATTTATAAATATAAAAAAAGCCCCGAAATTTCGGGGCTTTTTTTATTTTGGACCTTTTGGGCCTTTCTCGCCTTTGTGGTTTCTGTAACGGTCCAGAAGTTCTCTTTTAAAATCATCTTCCGCTTTTTTGAGGATGATAATTTTTTTAGGTGAAATTACACCCCGAAGTTCAGTAATCATTTGTTTGCGCAGAGCCAGCTCCTCACTTTCAATAGATAAGCTAGTATCAATTAAAGTGTTAGCCTCGGCGTCGTTCATCTTATCCAGCCCTTCACGTAGTTTTTGAAAAATTTCGTATTTCTCCTTCTTTCTAAGAGCGTGGAACTTATCCTCATATTTATTATAAATAGGCCAAAATTTTTCCGCTTCAGATGATGTGAGCGATAACTTTTCAGTAATATAAGCAGTTTTTAAAGCTTTGATTTTCTCGTGTTTTCCGTCTTGGGCTTGCATGCTTGCCGCCAAAAGTAGAAATAGAATAGCTATTTTTTTCATCTTTATAAAATATTTGAAAAATATGAAAATGGAATGCCCAAATTTACATCTTCGTTAGGTTTACAAATTGTTTGTGGGCATTTCATTGTTCGTTTATTAAAGTTTCTTCATCCACATTTTCCAAAAGATAATTTTTAAGTGTGGCTTCTGAAAATTGTTGGTCTTCAAGGTTTAGATTGATAATATCGTCATCGTCAATATAAGAAGTCAAATTCATAAAGGTCTAAATTCAAATTTCCGTCTTCAATATAGGTATCAATAGCTGCCAATTGCAGTGAATCTAAATTTGAATTACCTGAATTAGTATTAAAAATCGCAAAACCAATAATCAAGCTAGCCGCAATTGCGGCTGCGTAACCGAAATATTTTTTCGGGAAAAGAGGAATTATTTTCGTGGTTTTTTCTGAATTGATTACCCTTTTCAAAACACGTTTCTCCATGTTTTCAAAATATCCATCAGGAATGAGCAAGTCCAGTCAATTTCGGGAAGTTTTCTTCTGAAATCTTTACAAACAAGCGCTCCTCGAAACTCTCGAAATAGTCTTTCGGGAGTTTTAAAACCGGATATGTTTTTGTTCTTCTTTCATTGTTTAATCTTTGACTTGAAAATACTTCAAAGGGTTTCATCCTGTGTCTTTATAAATTCCGTAATTTTTTTTACAGCAATGTGGTAACTACTTTTCAAACCACCCACAGAGGTTTCTAAAATTGCCGAAAGCTCTTCAAAAGTGTGGTCTTCAAAATATTTCATCGTGAAAATCAGCCGTTGTCTATCGGGAAGCGTTGCAATTGCTTTTTGAAATTGGAGCTGAATGGCATCGCCTTCAAAATAAACATCGCTTTCCAGTTTGCGCACGGCATTGTCTTTCATACTTTCAATTGAAACATTGTTTCGTTTCGCTTTTTTGTTGAGAAAAGTGATGGACTCATTGGCCGCAATTCTATACATCCACGTGTGCAACTTGCTTTCACCTTTAAATGAATTGATGTTTCTGAAAATCTTTATAAAGGTATTTTGAAGCACATCATCGGCATCATCGTGGTCCAAAACCATATTCCTGATTTGCCAGTAAAGCCGTTCCTTATACTGCGAAACAAGTTCCCGAAAGGCAGATTCTTTTTCTGCTTCGGTCTGCAATGCCGCTACCAGTTCTTTTTCTTCAACCATTTTTAAGTGGGCAACTTGTTTATAGGACTAATTTACAGAAGAATGGTTTAATTGAAGTATATAATTATGCAAGCGATTGCATTTCCACGAGACTGTAATAAACGCCTTTTTTCTCCAAAAGCTCTTGGTGCTTGCCCTGCTCCACAATTTTTCCTTTGGAAAGAACCACAATATTATCTGCATTTTGAATAGTAGAAAGGCGGTGTGCAATAACAATTGAAGTTCTGTTTTTCATCATTTTTTCCAAAGCATCCTGTACCAAACGTTCGCTTTCAGATCCAAGGCGGAAGTTGCTTCGTCCAAAATCATAATTGGCGGATTTTTTAAGAACGGCTCTGGCAATGCTCAAGCGTTGCTTTTGGCCGCCGCTCAGTTTGTTTCCACTGTCGCCAATATTGGTGTCAAAACCTTCGGGAAGGTCTTTTATGAATTCGTAAGAATTGCTTATTTCAGAAGCTTCCATCAATTCTGAATCGGAGGCAAGTGGTTTTCCAAGTTTTAAATTGTTCGCCACAGAATCATTAAAAAGAATGGAATCCTGCGAAACAATCCCCATCAATCCACGCAAGGATTTTTTTGAAATATTTTTTATATCAACGCCGTCAATTTCAATGCTGCCTTTATTTACATCGTAAAAACGGGTAAGTAAGTTGGCGATGGTACTTTTTCCGCTACCGGATTGACCAACGAGTGCCACGGTTTTTCCTTTGGGAATTTCCAATGAAAAATCTTTCAAAACGTATTGATCTTGGTATTTAAACGAAATATTTTTGATTGAAATAATGCTGTCAAAACCTTCCTTTTGGATCGGGTTTTCAATGTCTGTAATCGTGTTTTTGGCTTCCAACAATTCCAAAATACGGTGTGCAGAACCATCGGCACGCTTTACAGAATAGCTTGCTTTTGCAATGGCTTTGGCAGGTGTAAGAATATTATATGCCAACATAATGTAACCAATAAAGAAACTGGCTTCCAACGTTCTATCAACAAAAACTAACCAACCCCCATAAATCAAAAGTATTCCAATAGTTATAATCCCCAAAAGCTCGCTAACGGGAGAGGCAAGGTTCTGCCGGTTAAGTACTTTATTGGAATATTTGTAAAAGCGCTCATTACTATCCTCAAATTTTTTTTGAAAAAGATTCTCGGCGTGAAAGGCCTTAATAATACGCAAACCGCCCATGGTTTCCTCCAAAATGGAAAGAAAAACGCCCTGTTCCTGTTGGACTTTTAAGGACCCTTTTTTTAGCGATTTACCAATTTTTGAAATCAAAAAACCAGAAATAGGCAAAAATAGAAACACAAAAAGCGTCAATTTCGGACTGATAAAGAGCATTGTTGCCAACGAAAAAATGATTGTTAAAGGTTCGCGGACAATCATTTCCAACACGGAAAGCACTGAATTTTTAACTTCGTCCACATCGCCGCTCATTCGGGAAATAGTATCTCCTTTTCTTTTTTCGGAATAAAAAGCCAACGGAAATTGAATTACTTTGCTGTATAGGTCATTCCGTAAGTCTTTTAAAATGCCATTCCGTAAGAAAAGTGGAATAAAACATCGCTAAATAATTACTCAGATTTTTCAATAAAAAGATAGAAATGATAATACCAACCATATACATGAGTATTGTAAATTCCCCTTATTTATTGATGTTCTCAATGATAAAGTAATTTAGATATTCCTGCGAAAAATCTTTTATTGTTGGAAATTCCTTCATAAACTGGTTGTGCTCCCAGGGTGCGTTTGTCACTAAAAATAATTTAAAACTGGAATGAACGCTACAAATGAAAGTGTGCCGAAAAGGCATACAGTATGTTAAAAAAAATATTTAGAATAAGCGTATCTCTTGTAAGGGTATGCATAACGCAGTATTTTTCTGAAATAATTCATTAACTGATGTTTAGTTGTGCGGCAATAGCGTCAATTTTATTTCTGAAGTATTTCTTCAAAGTTTTCTTTTTCCAAAGTGCTCACGCTAATGTAAAACTTTATTTTCGGTTCGGTGCCGCTGGGTCGCGCTGCAATTTTGCTGCCATCTTCGGTATAATAGATTAATACGTTTGATTTTGGCAGGTTTAATGACAAAGTTTCCTGTTTTACGAAGTTGACGGTTTCATTTTTTAAAACATCGTCCATACGAATGACCTTGCTTCCTGCAATTTCCTTAAACGGATTTTCGCGGAGCGTTTTCATTATTGCTGAAATTTCCTCTGCGCCCTGTTTTCCTTTTTTTGTTATTGAAATCAAATGTTCACGGTAGTTTCCGAATTGATTGTAAACATCGTTCAAATATTGAAACATACTACTGCCGGAATGTTTTTTCTGTGCTGCAATTTCGCAAGCGAGTAGGGTAGCGGTAACAGCATCTTTATCGCGTACAAAATCACCAACCAAATAACCAAAACTTTCTTCGCCACCACCAATAAATTCAAGCTCGGGAAAATCCTTTATCATTTTAGCAATCCACTTAAAACCAGTAAGTCCTTCAATATATTTTACCTTGAAATGTTTCGCAATCTTTTCAACCATTGGAGTGGAAACAATTGTAGAGGCAACAAACTGCTTTCCGTTTAATTTTCCAGCTTTTTTCCATTGTTCTAAAAGGAAATGCGTCATTAAAACCATGGTTTGGTTTCCATTTAACAAAACCATTTTGTTTTCATCATTTCTAACCGCAACTCCCAAACGATCACAATCTGGATCGGTACCAATTACAATATCCGCATTTTCTTTTTCAGCAAATTCCAAAGCCATTTTTAATGCAGCAGGCTCTTCGGGATTTGGAGATTTTACCGTTGGGAAATCCCCATTCGGTTCCGCTTGTTCTTCAACTATGGAAACATTTTTATAACCAGCTTTTTCCAACACTTTTGGAACCATTGTGATTGAAGTTCCGTGAAGCGATGTGAAAACAATTTTCAAATTGTCTTTTGCTTCTTGAGAGGTATTGAAAGTTCCATTTTCAATGGAAGCATTTGCAAATACATCATCTACTTCTGTATCTATAAATTGAATTAAATTTTCATTCGCTTCAAATTTTATTTCTTCATATTTCAAGTGAATTTATTTCAGTAATTATTTCGCCATCCTGCGGTGGAACCAATTGACCGCCATCTTCCAATATACTTTGTAACCGTTGTATTCTGGCGGATTGTGGGAAGCAGTTAAAACAATTCCAGCTTGACAGTCTAAATATTTTACCGCAAAAGAAAGTTCAGGAGTAGGGCGCAATCTGAAAATAGAAACACTTTTATTCCGTTTGCCGAAAATACATCTGCTACTATTTTTGCAAATTGTTTGCTGTTGTGTCTACAGTCGTAAGCAATGGCAACTTTAATTTCTTGGTTTGGAAACTGTTTTATGTAAATATTTGAAAGTCCTTGGGTGTTTTTACCCAATGTATATTTATTGATTCGGTTTTCGCCAAGACCCATTATTCCTCGCATTCCGCCAGTTCCAAATTCAAGATTTTTGTAAAAACTGTCTTAATCCTCTGGATCGTAGGCAATCATTTTTTTATTTGTGTTGGGTTTCTTCATCGAAAAAGGGGGTAAGCCATTGGTTAACGCGGTCTAAAGTTTTGGTCTATGTAAATCATTATCTAAATTATAAGTGCAAAAATAAAGAATCTTTAAATTTAATCTTTTAAGTTTCATTGTTCTTTGATAATGTAGTTTCTGGAATCTTTTTTGTTCTAAGAATCATTTCGCCTAAAAATCCTGCGAGAAAAAATTGGGTTCCCAATAATCATTGCGGTTAGTGCTATATAAAATTGTGGTCGCTCTGTAATTAGTCTGCCATAGGGATTCAAAAATAGTTTATCAATTCCTAAATAAAGCGCCAAAAAGAAACCAATTATAAACATTATTGCGCCCAATGCGCCAAATAAGTGCATAGGCCGTTTTCCAAAACGCGATAAAAACCAAATGGTTATCAAATCCAAAAAACCATGGATAAAGCGCTCCATGCCAAATTTTGTAGTTCCATATTTTCGGGCTTGATGCAGAACAATTTTTTCAGAAATTTTAGTAAAACCTGCATTTTTTGCCAAAACAGGAATGTATCTGTGCATTTCGCCAGTAACTTCAATGTTTTTTACAACATCACTTTTATACGCTTTTAAGCCACAATTAAAGTCGTGCAGTTTTACACCAGAAGTTTTCCGCGCTGCATAATTGAATAATTTTGAAGGTATGTTTTTGCTGATCACAGAATCGTATCGTTTCTTTTTCCAGCCAGAAACTAGATCGAAATTTTCCTCGGTTATCATTTTGTACAGTTCTGGAATTTCTTCGGGATTGTCCTGCAAATCTGCATCCATAGTAATAATCACATCGCCTTTTGCCATTGCAAAACCAGCATGTAAAGCTTGTGATTTTCCGTAATTTTTTTGAAAACGAATTCCTTTTACTTCGTGTATTTTCTTCAGAAAGTTTTTCAATGATTTTCCAAGAACTATCTGTACTGCCATCATCAATAAATATGATTTCGTATAAAAAACGATTGGATTGCATAACTTTTGCAATCCAACGGTATAATTCATTTAAATGATTCTTCTTCGTTAAGAAGTGGGATGACGACGGATATGTTCATTAATACTTTTCCTTTGTTTTTAATACGCTCCCTGTTATTAGAGAAATAATAAATCCTAAAATAACAAACCAAAGGGTATAAGTTAATATTCCTAGAGCACTTTTATTTTTCTGTGATTCAGCAATTTGCGCGCGACTTTCTTCTATTTTCTCTGGAGCAAATTTTTCAACAAAACTCATTGCAGTATTTATCTGAAATTCTGGGTCTATATAAGTATCATAAATATATGAAGCCGAAGTGTAAAGCAATCCGGTTATAAGCATAACTATAACACCTATTTTTAATGATTGTTTTAAGGTCAATATTCCATTATTTTTTTTAAATTTTTTAATTATAAAAACAATAAAAATGACTTCAATAATAAATGCAATAAAAAAGGTAGAATAGTATGGAATGGCGCTAAAAGAAAATGTTTTTGGAATAACATCAATTAATATTCTGATTAACCCTAAAAGTAAAGCAAAAGGCAGGACAAATTTTTGAAGATTGATTTGAGTTTCCATTTTTAATTATTTTTTTGGTTCGGTTGTTAGTAAACAAAGATAGCAAAACGTTACATTTGCCAACTGAATTTGCAACGAATTAAAAAAGTGTAGATATTTTGTTGCTAATTTCCAATTAATACTTAAATTTGCAAACTCAATTCCGAAAGGTCGGAAGAGCGCATTTTAAATAATAATATTACAATTACAGAGATGAAAAAAGGTATCCACCCAGAAAATTATAGAATAGTTGCTTTTAAGGATATGAGCAATGAAGATGTATTCCTTACAAAGTCAACTGCAGATACTAGAGAAACTATCGAGGTAGATGGTGTTGAGTATCCTTTGGTAAAGATGGAGATTTCACGTTCTTCACACCCTTTTTATACCGGAAAAGCAAAACTTATCGATACTGCGGGACGTATTGACAAATTCAAAAACAAATACGACAAGTTTAAAAAACCTGCAAAAAAAGAAGCTAAAACTGAAGAATAATCTTCAATTTAGACAATACATACAAAAGCCTTCGAGAAATCGAGGGCTTTTTGTTTGGGGTTGGGCGGACCTTTATTATCTTTATTACTTAATATTTAAACTAAACAAATGGTGATACCCTGGGCACGATTGCTACCAACCGCAATCTCTTTGGTCGAAATGGCCGGGAGCGTACTTTCTTCCAACAAAAAAGAAAAAGCAAAAACAGAGAACAATCATAGTTTTGACCCTGCAAGTTTATTGAAACGCATCGAGGTTCTTGAAAATAGCGAACTTAAGCAAGCAGAACTCATCCAGCAAATGGCGCAACAAAACCTAACGCTTATAAAAAAGGCGGAAAGCAATTATTGGCTTGCAATTATTGGTATTTCTGCCTCATTACTATCGATAGTTTTGTTTTTTGTACTATTCTTTGTGAAATTATAAAACAATTAAAAAATAACAGCAATAAATAAGATGAACTACATTCTTTTTGACGGCAACGTTCGCAACCAGCTTTTACCTTTTACATTTACACGCCCAGTGGCCGATATTCGTGTGGGAATTTTGACCATTCGCGAAAAATGGGAACACTTTCTGGGTTTTACCACAACGACGGTTACGGAAGATTATCTTTCAGAAAAATATCCTTTTTTGGAACTCGAAAAAAATATTTTAATAAACGCTTCTTTTCTTCCTTCGGAAAATTTGGTGAACATCATTAAAGGATCTAGAAGAAAATCAAGCCGTTTTTTTTGATGACGAACCCATAGCCTTTTTTACAACGGAAGGACAGGAAGTAGATTTTGAAACCTTTGATATTATTCAATATGAACACAATGATATTTTGCGAATTGAACACACTTGGGATATCTTTTCAAAAAATGGCGAAGCGATAAAACGCGATTTTGAAATGCTTACAAAAGGCAGAAAATCACAACCCATTCCAGAAGCCGTTTGGACAAGCAATCCTGAAAATATTTTTATTGAAGAAGGCGCAAAGTTGCCGCTTTGTTCTTTAAATGCCTCCGAAGGTCCTATATATATTGGTAAAGATGCTGAAATTATGGAAGCTTGTGCCGTTCGTGGCCCCTTTGCGCTTTGTGAACACTCAACGTTGAAAATGGGTGCCAAAATTTATAGTAACACCACCATTGGGCCACACAGCAAAGTTGGGGGAGAAGTGAACAATTGCGTAATTTTTGGATATTCAAACAAAGGACATGATGGGTTTTTGGGAAATTCTGTTATAGGCGAATGGTGCAATTTGGGAGCCGACACTAACAATAGTCAAACTTAAAAAATAACTATGCCGAAGTTCGTCTTTGGGATTATGAAACCGAAGGTTTTGCCAGAACTGGATTTCAATTTTGTGGTTTGATGATGGGCGATCACAGTAAATGTGGTATCAATACTATGTTTAATACGGGAACGGTTGTAGGTGTGAGCGCAAATATTTTTGGAAGTGGTTTTCCTCGTAATTTTATTCCCAGCTTCAGTTGGGGTGGAAGCGGCGGCTTTACAACTTATAAAACCGATAAAGCTTTTGAAGTTGCAAAAGTGGTTATGAGTCGAAGACATATTGAGTTTTCAGAAAACGATGCCAAGATTTTGGAACACGTTTTTGAGGAAACCGCGAAATGGAGAAAGGGATAAAAAAAATATTCAATATTGATAACCAGTAATACAATCATACTATTCTGGTTTAATAACCCAATAGCCTAAAAACTCTTTTTAACCCTTTTCAAAACCAAAAAATTCTGCGGATTGATTCCCAGTCCCGAAACTTTTTTGTTCACAAAACGCACTGCCATATCATAAAACAAAGGAACTACGGGCGCTTCTTCAACAACCATCAGAATCCATTTTTGTGTAAAGGAGTTTTCGTTCATCAATATTCGAAATGGTAAGTGATTTTTCATAAATACTATCAAACGCTTCACTTTTAAAATGCATATAGTTTGGGCCATCTGGGCGCAAAATTAGGGCTGTAAAAAAGGGAAAGATAATTTTCGGCATCGGGATAATCAGCAATCCAACTAGCACGGAAAATGTCAAGTTCACCGCTACTTTTCATCTGTCTAAGTGTGGAAGGTGGCATCACGTCTATGGTTACAGCAATTCCAAGTTTTTCGAGTTCGCGCTGAACATATTCGCATAAATCCAAATACTGGCTGTTGGTGCCGATTACTATTTCAGGATTTTCATCGCCTGTTTCAGCTTTATAATGTTCAATCAATTGTTTTGCCTTTTCGGGCTGATATGTATAACCATCAATTTCGGCATAACCTGGCAAACCTTTTGGGATAAATCCGTGAATAGCTGGAATTCCCATCCCGTTTCGCAAATAGGTTACCATTTTTTGTCGATCAAAACCATAATTTATTGCTTGTCGCAAAGCTTTGCTTTTTATTTCAGGAGTATTTGCTTCAAGAAAAAAACCGAGATATTCGGTATTTAAATAAGGCCCCGTTATCATATAAGCCAAATCTTTATATTTTGGCTGAATTTACCGTGTGTGGTCAATAACTCATCTTTATAACTACTGTCCAATCCTGAAATAAAATCGAATTTTCCCTGCGCAAACTGTAAAAACTCACTTTGTTTATCGGGTAAAAAAGTAATTGCAACTGCTTCCAAATAGGGGAGTTTGGTTCCATTTTCATCTCTTTCAAAATAAAGTGGATTTTTTCTGAAAACGAGTTTCACGTTTTCCTCCCACATTTTAAATTGAAAAGGCCCCGTGCCAACAGGATTTCTTCGGAATTCATTACCATAAAATTCCACGGCTTCTTTCGGAACAACAGAGCAATAGCGCATAGAAAGCAATCCCAAAAATGCAGGAAATGGCTGTTTTAATTGAATTACCAAAGTGGTGTCATTTTCGGCTTTATAGCTTTCCACATAATTCATCACCCAACTTCCCGGAGAAGCCACTTTTTCATCCGTCAACCTATCAAAACTATACACAAAATCCTGGGCGACAACCTTCGGGTATACGCGTTGGACTGTGAAGTCCTTTTTGCGCAAAGGCTTTATTTTGATGGAAAATAGACATCTTTCCGAAGAAAAAAGGTATAGGTATTTGTTGAATCGTTTATCACCCAACTTTTTGGCAATATCTGGTTTAATATTTAAGGAATCATCCAATTGAACTAAACCATTATAAAGTTGGTTGTCCGGCCAAATGGCTTGTGGATTTCTTGCAAATGCAGGATCTAAGGTAGGTATGTTTCCGTGTTCGTTATATCGGAAAACGAGTTGGTCACGTTCGTATCATTATTATTTCCGCAGGAAAAAATGAGAATAGCAGCGCAAAATTTGAAATTTTAAGATTATTTTTTTGAAGGCTCTTGCATGTTTTTTACGATACCAATTTTAGTTTGTATTTTTGCGCCCTCGTTTGCCAAAAGTACAATAATGAACCCTTCAAAAAAAGTCGCTTTTTACACTTTGGGTTGTAAACTCAATTTCAGCGAAACTTCTACTATTGCCAGAAGTTTTGAAGGAGAAGGTTTTGAGCGTGTGGATTTTTCTGAAAAAGCGGATATTTATGTGATAAATACTTGCAGCGTTACCGAAAATGCGGATAAGCGTTTTAAGACTATTGTAAAACAGGCACAGAAAGCAAATCCCGAAGCTTTTGTAGCTGCAGTTGGTTGTTATGCACAACTGAAACCACAAGAATTGGCGGATGTTGATGGCGTTGATTTGGTTCTTGGGAGCGACTGAAAAATTCAAAATAACGGATTATCTAAACGATCTTTCCAAAAATGATTTCGGGGAAGTGCATTCCTGCGAAATAGAAGAAGCCGATTTTTATGTAGGTTCCTATTCCATTGGTGATAGAACGCGGGCTTTTTTAAAAGTGCAGGACGGTTGCGATTATAAATGTACCTATTGCACCATTCCTTTGGCGCGCGGCATTTCGCGAAGCGATACTTTGGAAAATGTGTTGAAAAATGCTTTTGAAATTTCACAACAGGGAATCAAAGAAATTGTTTTGACTGGCGTAAACATTGGCGATTACGGAAAAGGAGAGTTCGGAAACAAAAAACACGAACATACTTTTTTGGATTTGGTGAAAGCTTTGGACGAAGTGGAAGGTATTGAAAGACTTCGTATTTCTTCAATAGAACCAAATCTTCTTAAAAACGAAACCATTGATTTCGTTTCAAAATCGAGAACTTTTGTGCCGCATTTTCACATTCCATTACAAAGTGGAAGCAATGATATTTTAAAATTGATGCGCCGTCGGTATATGCGCGAACTTTATACAGAAAGGGTTGAAAAAATAAGGGAAGTTATGCCTCACGCCTGTATTGGTGTGGATGTTATTGTTGGTTTTCCCGGGGAAACCGAAGAACATTTTTTGGAAACCTATCATTTTTTGAATGAAATGGATATTTCGTATTTGCACGTTTTCACTTATTCTGAAAGAGATAATACACCTGCCGCTGAAATGGAAGGGGTGGTTCCTAAGAAAGTTAGAAACAAAAGAAGCAAAATGTTGCGCGGCCTTTCAGCAAAAAAGAGAAGGGCTTTTTATGAAAGCCAGCTTGGCACAACGCAGAACTGTTCTTTTTGAAGGCGAAAATAAAGAAGGTTATATTCACGGTTTCACAGAAAACTATGTAAAAGTGAAAGCTCCTTGGAATCCTGAATTAGTAAATACCTTACAGGAAATCACACTTACGGAAATTGATGAGGATGGATTGGTGCGATTTAAAGCTAATGAAGAAGCTTTGGTCTAAATATTAATTCCTACAGGCAACAAGTCCTTATATTTCCTTCGATTTTTACGCATAAATCCTGCAACTTCAGGACTAGTAGGAACAAGACTGATGCCACGATTCTTTACTTCTTCAAAAACCGCTCTTATGAAAATATCACGGAAACCCTGTTCTTCTAGGTCTTCGGGCATATCATATTTGGTAAGAAAAATTTTTCGATCCTGAAGTGCATATTCTATTCGGGCCATATTGTCGCCAATTTCAAGTTCAAACTGTCTTAAAAATTCGTTGTCGGTAATTTCTACATCTTCAATCATTGGGAAGTTGTTTTAAAATTTTATTGAGCACACTTCACTTTTAATAATTGGTGCATTGCTTAAGAAAAAATAGTTTCTTGTTTAAAACTCTTATTTTTATGATACGGTACTATAAAATGTCTGGTTTGGTTTCAAAGTAAATTATCAGTGGAATTATCAGTTTTTAAGGAAACTATAGTATAATTTTATCTTTGTACTTGTAAATTTACGAATAATCTTTGGGCTATTCCATTTTCTTCACAAAAGACTTATGAATTCTGAAAAAAAGCACGTTTATTTTGTTCCCGGTATGGCTGCCGGCAGTGAAATTTTTAGGAATATTAAACTTCCCGAAAACATATGAAATCCATATTTTGGAATGGCTTGATTCCTGAAAAGGATGAAAGCTTGGAGGCTTATGCCAAAAGAATGGCGCTGGATGTAAAGGAAAAAGGCGCAATACTGATTGGGGTTTCCTTTGGGGGCGTGGTTGTACAGGAAATGAACGATTTTTTAAAGTTGAAAAAACTGATAATTATTTCCAGCGTAAAAACACGAAATGAACTCCCTCGACGGATGAAACTCGCAAGTCTGACCAAGGCTTACAAACTTATTCCCACCAGTTTGGTTTTGAGTGCCGAAGATTTGACCAAATTTTCTGTGGGGCCAAAATCAAAAAAGAGATTGGCGATGTATCAGGAATATCTTCATGTTCGCAATAAACAATACCTAGATTGGGCACTTGAAAAAATGGTGACTTGGGACCGAAAAGAAAAAATTAAAAATATCATTCATATTCACGGCGAAAAAGATCCGGTCTTTCCTATAAAATATATTAGATGATTGCGAAGTTATCAAAGGCGGAACACATATAATGATTTTGAACAAAGGCAGCGAAATCTCAAAAAAATTGTTAGAAATTTTTGAGGAATAATGTTTGCTTTCCTATTGAAAAATAGCATTATTAAGTATCTTTAATAAAAATTTGATTTTATGAAAATGACAGGAAAAATAGGTTTGGGAATCGCGGTTTTGGCGGTTTGCGCTTTAAGCATCCACGCAGTCCAAGATGCTCCAACAGATGAAAATTTTGAAAAGAAATTGGTAAACGATTATAATGTGTATGCATTGCCTTTACCAGAAAAAATGGATTTTGCCGGTGAAGCTGTTCCGCTTCAAAATCCAGATATACGAGAGCGAATGGACAGGGAGTTATTGGTGAATACGTATTGGCAATCCAATGGACTTTTGCTTTTTAAAAGAGCCAATAAGTACTTTCCTCAAATAGAACCTTTATTGAAAAAATATGGGTTGCCGGATGATTTTAAATATTTGGCTGTAGCCGAAAGCGGTTTGGAGTATACCAGTTCTCCTGCAGGAGCCTCTGGAATTTGGCACTTCATGAAAGGTACAGGTCTGGAATACGGGCTTGAAATCAATGATTATGTTGACGAGCGCTACAACCTTGAAAAAGCCACGATGGTTGCGGCAGAATACTTAAAAAGCGCCAAAAATAAATTTGGAAGTTGGACTATGGCAGCCGCATCTTATAATGCAGGAGTTGGGGGGATGAACAAGCAAATAAACAGACAAAAGGAAACCAGTTATTACGATTTACTTTTGAATGATGAAACAAGTCGCTACGTTTTTAGAATAATGGCTTTGAAGGAAATTATGACTCATCCGCAGCAATATGGATTTAACTTTAGAGAAAAAGATCTTTACACAAATATCCCTACTTATAAAGTAAAAGTAGATACTCCTATTGAAGACTGGGCTGAGTGGGTAAAACCTTATGGTATTAATTATAAAATCCTAAAACTTCACAATCCTTGGCTTCGCGATACTTTTTTGAAAAATTCTTCTGGAAAGGAATATTTTATAGAAATCCCAGAAAAAGGTTATTACAATTAAAAGCCAGAAATATTTAGATAAAACCCGTGAAATTTTTAATTTTTACGGATTTTGTTTTGATGCAAAATGTTCTTTTTCTTCTTCGCCTAAATTTTTGAGCAGTGATATTCCATTTAGGAATGAATTATAGTTCAACTCAAAAGAAATTTCATACTTTTCGTTGTAGGGATGAAGCACACCTCGCCTTACATCAACAATACGTTTGTTTTCGTCAATAAAAAAAGAAGTTGGAAAACCAAGACTGTGTTTCATTATTTCCACAATATGGTCATTGGTGTTTTCCCTTTCATCCACATAAATAATATTTATTTTATTGGAGTATTCGTCGGGTCGATTTGCGAACATTTTCCTTTGAATCCCAAAAAAGAACAACAAAATCAATGTCCTTATAATACTTTTCAGCAATTTCGTTCAAGGCGGGAATTTCACCTACGCCAGGAGTACACCATGAAGCGTAGGTCATTAAAAAAACGGGCTTTTCAAATTTGTAAAGCTCAATTTTTTTTCCTGAAAGTTTTCTCACTTTAAAATTGTCGAGATAACTTCCGTTCACCACATTATTTATAAGGGAATCAAATAGAAATTCCGCACGCTCAAAATCCTGATCTGCATATGCATTTTGGGAATTTTTGACATACTTCTTAATATTTTTACCAATGGCTTCAGAAAATAAAGAGCTTTGCTCAATCTGAGATTGTGCGGTAATGGTTATTAATAAGAAGAGATAAAGTAGTTTTCTACCCATTAGCAAAAGCTTTGGGCAAAGATATGTTACTTGACTGATTTACAACGTTGTATTCGACAAAAGGTAATTAAAAATCGTTGAAATGCACGCTAGGTAATGAACCCTTTTATGACATATAGTTTTAAAACCTTCTTCCGCCACGGCCACTGCGTCCAAATTGCTGTTTTGGCTGCCCCATCTTTTTCATCTGCTGTTTCATCATTTTAATTTGATCATCCAGCATATTGTGCTTGTCAAGGTTTTTTGCCTCTGTAAGTAGTTGTTCAGCCTCGCGCTTGCGGTTTTTGGTCATTGCAATTCCGGCCAGGTTTAACTTGGTCATAGCCATATCTGCAGACATGTTCAATCCAAGTTTTTCAGCCTTTTTGAAGTATTTTTCGGCCTCAATCATATTGGTTTGTGAAACCATTAAACCGTTTAGGTAATTGTAGTAACCTTCCTGTTTTGGCACTAATGCGCTACTGGGATTACTAATTTTGTCGAGCCATTTTTTAGCCCCTGGAAAATCTTGTTTACGTAGGCGAAGAAAAGCCAACAAGATGATTTCGTTTTTGAAATAGAGAAAAACAAATATCAAAGAAAGCAAAATAAGCATAATGCCATTGCCAATATTTGTTTCGGTAAATTGCCAAACTGCCGCTCCAATTACCAATGCGGACAAAACTAATTTTATATTTTTATTGAACATAAATCCTCTTTAAAATAGCCTGCAAAGGTATAAAAACTAAATCCGTTTTAGCAGATTTTGTAATTGTTCTAAAAGAATTATTTTCTAAAATTGATACAATCGTATTTTTAGAATCATTAAATATTTCGATATTTCTTAATAACGAAAAACTTTGCAGATTTTTTTTAAAATAAGGTTTGTCAAAGTAAAAACTCTTTGTATATTTGCACCCGATTTTGAGGTAAACCAAAGTTAAAAAAACAAAGATATTACAGAAGTTAAAGAATACGACAATGAGTAAAAGAACGTTTCAGCCATCAAAAAGAAAGAGAAGAAACAAACATGGTTTTAGAGAAAGTATGGCTTCTGCTAATGGAAGAAAAGTATTGGCTCGCAGAAGAGCTAAAGGAAGAAAAAAATTGTCTGTATCTTCTGAAGCCAGACATAAAAAATAATGATTTATAATTTTTAATATATTAAAGGTGTTGCTTAAGTGTAACACCTTTTTTTATATCTTAAACACATCGTAATTTTAATAACACTAGAAAACAGTAAAAGTAAAAATGCCAAAAAATCCAAAATTAAAATCTATTCTAATTATTGGTTCTGGCCCTATTGTTATTGGTCAAGCATGTGAATTTGATTATTCAGGATCCCAAGCCTTAAGGTCATTGCGGGAAGATGGAATTGAAACCATTTTAATCAATTCCAATCCAGCAACAATCATGACAGATCCTTCCATGGCAGATCATGTGTATTTTTGCCGCTTACCACAAAATCACTTGTTAAAATTTTAAAGGAACATCCACAAATTGATGCTGTTTTACCAACTATGGGAGGACAAACAGCTTTGAATTTATGTATTGAAGCTGATGAAAAAGGTATTTGGAAAGATTTTGGTGTTGAAATTATTGGTGTAGATATTGATGCCATAAATATTACTGAAGATAGAGAAAAGTTTAGGGAATTGATGGTAAAAATTGGTGTTCCTATGGCACCACAAGCAACTGCAACTTCCTATTTAAAAGGAAAAGAAATTGCTCAAGAATTTGGATTTCCTTTGGTTATTAGAGCTTCTTTTACACTTGGGGGAGCTGGAGCTTCTTTTGTTCATAAAGAAGAAGATTTTGACGAATTATTATCACACGGATTGGAAATTTCTCCTATTCATGAAGTGATGATTGATAAAGCTATGATTGGCTGGAAAGAATATGAATTAGAGTTGCTTACGTGATGATAATGATAATGTGGTGATTATCTGTTCCATAGAAAATATGGACCCTATGGGAATCCATACGGGAGATTCTATTACAGTTGCACCAGCAATGACTCTTAGCGACAGAACCTATCAAAAAATGCGTGATATGGCCATCCATATGATGCGCAGTATTGGTGATTTTGCAGGTGGATGTAATGTGCAGTTTGCTGTAAGTCCAGATGAAAATGAAGATATTATTGCTATTGAAATCAACCCTCGTGTATCTCGTTCTTCAGCATTGGCAGTAAAGGCAACGGGATATCCCATTGCAAAAATTGCTGCAAAATTAGCTATTGGTTATCATTTGGATGAGTTGGAAAACCAAATTACAAAATCAACTTCGGCATTATTTGAGCCAACTTTGGATTATGTGATTGTAAAAATACCACGTTGGAATTTTGATAAATTTGAAGGTTCAGACCGAACCTTAGGGCTTCAAATGAAATCTGTTGGAGAAGTTATGGGAATTGGACGTTCGTTTCAAGAAGCGCTTCATAAAGCCACACAATCTCTTGAAATTAAAAGAAATGGACTTGGAGCTGATGGAAAAGAGCTATACAAATTACGAACAGATTATTGAAAACTTACCAATGCAAGTTGGGATCGGGTTTTTGTAATTTATGATGCTATTCAAATGGGAATTCCTTTGAGCAGAATTCACGAAATCACTAAAATTGATATGTGGTTTCTTAAGTCAATATGAAGAACTGTATTTACTTGGAAAAAGAAATTTCAAAATATACTATTGATACAATTCAAAGGGAATTGCTTTTGGAAGCCAAACAAAAAGGCTATGGCGACAGACAAATTGCACATATGTTGGGTTGTTTGGAAAGTCAAGTTTATAAAAAACGTGAAGAATTTGAACATTCAACGCGTTTATAAATTGGTTGATACCTGTGCTGCAGAATTTAAGGCACAAACACCTTATTATTATTCTACCTTTGAAAATGATATGCAACTTGAAGGTGAAAAGCCGTTTTGCTGATAATGAAAGTATTGTATCAGATAAGAAAAAAATCATTGTTCTGGGTTCTGGGCCAAACAGAATTGGGCAAGGTATTGAGTTTGATTACTGTTGTGTTCATGGTGTTTTGGCTGCTGCAGAATGTGGTTATGAAACCATCATGATTAACTGTAACCCAGAAACGGTTTCAACAGATTTTGACATTGCGGACAAACTTTATTTTGAACCTGTTTTTTGGGAACATATTTATGATATTATTCAGCATGAAAAACCTGAAGGCGTTATTGTGCAATTAGGAGGACAAACGGCTTTGAAATTGCTGAAAAACTTGACAGGTATGGAATTAAAATTATAGGAACAACATTTGAATCCTTGATTTAGCTGAAGATAGAGGAAGTTTTTCAACACTTTTGAAAGAAAACAATATTCCTTATCCAGAATTTGATATTGCTGAAACCAGCAGATGAAGCCCTAGCGCTTGCTGATCAATTAGACTTTCCATTATTGGTAAGACCTTCTTATGTTTTGGGGGGCAAGGGATGAAAATTGTTATCAATAAAAAAGAATTGGAAGAGCATGTTGTTAGACTTGCTTCGAAAAATTCCAAATAATAAATTACTTTTGGATCATTATTTAGATGGTGCCATTGAAGCTGAAGCAGATGCCATTTGTGATGGCGAAAATGTTTATATTATTGGAATCATGGAGCATATTGAACCTTGTGGAATCCATTCCGGAGATCAGTAATGCTACGTTGCCACCTTTTAATTTTGGTGATTTTGTGATGCAACAAATAAAAGACCATACGGTAAAATAGCAAAAGCCTGAATACAGTTGGATTGATAAATATTCAGTTTGCCATAAAAGATGATATAGTTTATATTATTGAAGCCAATCCAAGAGCTTCACGAACAGTTCCATTTATAGCAAAAGCCTATGGAGAACCTTATGTGAATTATGCTACCAAAGTGATGTTAGGTGAGAATAAAGTAACAGATTTTGATTTTAATCCAAAATTAGAAGGGTTTGCCATTAAACAACCGGTGTTTCAGTTTAATAAATTTCCTAATGTGAATAAAAAATTAGGGCCTGAAATGAAAAGTACAGGAGAAAGTATTTTATTTATTGATAGTTTGAAAGATGACGCAATTTTACGATCTGTACTCAAGAAGAAAAATGTATTTGAGTAAATAATGGGATGTTTTAATTATGGCACGATTTTGTGTTAGTATTTTTTCGTAAATTTAGATTATCAACCTACTTAACCGTTATTTTATGAAAAAAATTACTTTGTTCCTATGTTTTATTGCAATGAACGTTCTCTCTGCGCAGAATGTTTTCGAGATTGCTTGGGGGCAAGGTATAAATGAATCTGTAGCCAGTCCCACGATTGAAGTGGGTGATACTGTGCTTTGGACTTGGACAGATGGTTCGCAGAAAAGTGTTTCTGCTCTTCCAAGTGGAACTGAAAATTTTGATAGTGGTTCACTAAAAGGTATCAATAATAATTTCTCATATACTTTCTCCAAAACAGGAGTTACCGAATATCAAAATGATTCCGATTCATCCATGCACGGCAAAGTAACTGTGGTTAGCAAACTTTCAACTGAAGACAAGTTTGTGAAGAACTTGAATTTTTACCCCAATCCTGTAAAAAATGATTTGACCATATCTTCACTTTTTAAAATTGACAATTATCAAATCTACAATGTTTTGGGGACGCTTGTTTATGAAGGAAAAGGTACAGGAAACTATACACAAGTGGATATGAGCAGGCTTAACAGCGGTTTGTATTTTGTAAAGGTTACTTCAAATGGCATGCAAACCACTTTAAAAATTGCAAAAAAGTAACATTTTATATTAATCGTATTTGAAGGAGTTCTTTTAATTTCGATTAAAATGAGGGGATTTTTCTTGTTCCACTTCAGTGATAAAATATTTTGTGTCGCCCCAAATGGCAAAAGATGCATAACGCTCCACATAAGTGACTTTTACATAACTACCCTGATATTCTTTTAGTTTCTCAATTACATCTTCATCTTGGTCTAAAACGGAGAATGAAAAAATTTGCGCCCCACTGATACCTTGACTTATTTCTCCTTCCCAAGTTTTAATAAGCACACCGCGATGACTGAATTTAATGAGCTCACCGGCACGTGTCCCTTCACTGTAAGGAACAAAGTAAACAAAAGCGAAATAGAGAAGATATAGCGCCAAAAGGCTTCCAAGAATAATGAAGAGGACTTTTTTCATTTAATAAAAATAGTCAATTTGCAGACAACTTTTATAAAAAATTATACCCTGCAATTAAAGCAAATGAATTGTAGGCTGAAGCTATGGTTTCATAATTTAAAACTTTACGTGAAGTGTGATATATAGCTTCTATACTGTATTTGTTTTTAAATCTAAAACCTGCTCCAAATGCAATTCCTGCATCAACATTAACTTCAAGATCATATCCGCCTTCATTGCTTGAATCAATCTTAGAATCCAACATTGCTACATCTACTAATACCGCAGCATCCACAAAAAATGCAGCGTCTTTATTTAGGAACATATAATGGCGACCACCAACGGGAAGCTCAATAGAATTGTATTCTGCAGTTATTAAAGTTGTTTTTTGAAATGTGTTAAAATCTACATATACATATTCCTTTTCCGCTTTATAGTTCCGATAAGTTGGTTCAATAAAAACTGACCATTTTCCATTATTAAAAGGTAAAATATACTCTGCTTCAAGACCAATTCTAAAACCAGTTTTATTATCAAAATCTATTTTGTCACTATTGTCTTTTCTAATTGAAAGTGAAGAAAAAGTAACGCCTGGACGAATACTTAAATTAAATTTTGCCTTTTGGGCATTCTTATTGAAAACAAGAGCTTCAGAATTTTCACAAGTATTGTATTTCGTAATCAAATTGACCAAACTGGTTTTTTTGTACTGAAGATCCTCAAAGCTATTTTTGTTTAACTTACTGCAGGTTAGATTTGTGCTAAGCTGCTGCTTATAGCGTTCGTTTTTGCCCATTTTTGTTTTGGTGGACATATATCTTTTATAAATGAGCTGTTCTATTTTATCGTCATCAACTTTATAAAAATAGCGGGTAGTGTTTTCTCTTTCGGTATAATAAATTGAAGCTTTTCCTTCTATTAAGGTTTTTAGAAAAAGCGTTTCCTCTTTCATTATAGGATTTCGAACATCTGTTAAATCATTTACATTATCGCTAGATTGATCTATGGATACTGTAGCATTTATATATTTAAAGGATTGTGGTGCACCAAATTCTATGACATTTTTTAATGTTCCTATTTTTATTTCACCATTTTCCTCAAGTTTGTAGTCAAATGTTTCCGGACTTCCTTTCCAATCTTCATTTTTTATTAGGCAGTTTACTTTAGCGCCATTGGTTTTAATAATATAACCAGGTACAAAATTAGTTTGTGAAAAAGCGTTTAATCCTGATAATAAAGCGATTATAAGAAGTAATTTAAATTTCATGAATTTGGGGTTTTTTAAATGTTAAGGAGTGTAAAATAGAAAAAAATTGGGTATCTCAATCCTTCAATTTATTATTTTCATCACTATTTTTCAATAGGTTTTGGTCGATGGTTTTGCTAGTAATTGCGCCTAATTTTCGAAGTTTTTCAACTCTTCTTACTAGGTTGCCTTTTCCTTCCAACTTTATTAAGGCATTGTCAAAAGAACCTTGAACAGTTCCCAATTGCTTTTTTATTTTATTTAGTTCATCTAAAAGCCCTACAAAAGAATCATACAATCTTCCAGCTTCAGTTGCTATCTCAAGTGTGTTTTTTTTCTGATTGTCGTTTTCCCAAAGATTTTCAACCAAACGCAATGCAGCCAAAAGTGTTGAAGGGGTTACAATCATTACTTTTCTTTTAAACGCTTCTTGATACAAATTTTTCTGATTTGCTACTGCTATTGCAAATGCAGGTTCAATTGGAACAAACATGAAAATGGTATCTGGGCTCTCGTTTATAGCGTGATAATATTTTTTTTCACTTAAGGTAACAATGTGGCGTTTAATGGAATCAATATGATCTTTTAGATATTTTCTTTTAAGATCTTCATTTTCCTCAGAGACGTATCTTTCAAAATCGGTCAATGAAACCTTACTGTCAATTATCATTTTCTTTCCGTCCGGCAAATGAATAATAACGTCTGTTTGCAGCCTACCGCCATCAGGGTTTTCGTGACTGTCCTGTATGGTATATTCTCTTCCTTTTTCCAAACCAGATTCTTCCAAGACCCTGGACAGAATCATTTCGCCCCAATTTCCTTGAATTTTAGAATCTCCTTTTAGTGCTTTGGTAAGGTTATCTGCTTCTTGACTTATTTTAATATTTTGCTCATTCAAAAATTGGAGCTGTTTGCCCAGCTCAGCGTGGGTTCTAATAAAATCTACATTGTTTTTTCCAACCTTTTCTTCAAATTCCTTAATTTTTTCATTCAAAGGTTTTAATATGCTTTCAATATTCTTTTTGTTAGAATCTGTAAATACCTCTGTTTTGTCAATCAAAATTTTATTGGCCAGGTTTTCAAATTTATCTTTGAAGTCTTTTTCAAAATTTTGAAATCGTTCTTTTTCCTTTTCAAGCTCTGCATATAGTGCAGCATACTCAGCACTTTGCTTTGAAAGTTGCATGTTTATTTGCTCTTTTTCCTTTTGCAAACTATTTTTTTCTGATGTTACAATTTCTAATCGTTCATTAAGTTTTTCTTCTTGCAACAACGTATTTTGGAGGCGTTCTTCCAGTTTGCTTGTTTCTGTTTTGTTTTTCAAACGGGCAAAAAGATTGCCAATAAATGCACCAATTAACATGCTAATAGCGGCGAGTAAAAGAAATAAAAAGGTTTCGTTCATTGAATTAAGTTTTAAAGTAAATATACTTATTTCCGAATGGTAAACCGTCCGGTCTTTGAATCAAAGTCGATGGTTTCTTTTGGGAAAAGTGTTTCAAACCTTTTGGTTTCTATCAATTTACAGGGTTCGTCAAAATAGGTTTCATTTTTTGCCATCACCAACATTTTATCGGTAAGCTGAATGGCTAAATCTATTTCATGAGTAGAAAAGACGATAGTTTTTCCAGCTTCCTTGGCAAGTTTTTTCAAAAGCTTCAAGATGTAGGCACGATGATATATATCTAAATGTGTTGTGGGTTCATCGAGAATTATTAACGGTGTGTCCTGCGCCAAAGCACGTGCAATAGCAACACGCTGCATTTGTCCATCACTTAGTTCAAAGCACTTTCGGTGGGCAAGGGCAACTGTTTCCGTAGCTTCCAACGCAAAATTTATTGCCTTTACGTCTGCTTCGGAAAGGGAACCGATCCAATTGGTGTACGGCTGTCTTCCTAAGGAAATCATTTCCAATACGGTAAGGTTTTTAGAAGCTGGTGCTTCAGTTAAAACCACACTCAACTGCGTTGCAAGTTGAAAGGAAGAATAATCCTTTAGCCTTTTTTTATTTAAAAAAATATCCCCACTCAGAGCATTTTGCATTCCTGTTACCGTCCGTAAAAGGGTGGATTTTCCAATTCCATTTGCGCCAACAAGCCCTACCAATTCACCTTTTTCAATAGAAAAATTAATTCCATCAGCAATTACAGAGTCGCTTCCTTTTTTTGAATAACCAACAGAAAGATTACGCGCTTGTATAATGATATGTTTTTCTTCCAAAGCCATTAAAAGAAGAGTTTTCGTTTTCGCACCAACAGCCAAATTACAACTGGAGCACCTATTAAAGAAGTTATCGCGTTAATTGGCAATGTATATTCACTGAATGGCAATTGTGCTACAGTATCGCATATTAGCATCAACAAACTACCGCAAAGCAATACTGCGGGAAGTAAAATAAAATGGTTGGAAATTTTAAAAACTTGGCGAACCAAATGCGGTACCGCCAACCCTATAAATGCTATCGGCCCCACAAAAGCGGTAATACTTCCTGCAAGTATGCTGGTGGCGAGAATTATTATAAAAGTGGTACGTTTTATATGAAGCCCCATACTTTTCGCATAGTTTTCACCCAACAATAGTGCGTTTAATGATTTACTGCTGAAAACACTCAGCGCCAAACCGACCGCAAAACAAATAATTAAAATTAAAACTCCTTGCCAAGACTGGTTTCCCAAGCTTCCGAAGGACCAAAATATGTATTGTTGAAGTTGTTCAGCATTGCTGAAATACGATAAAACCGAAACCACGGCAGTAGTTACACTACCAAACATTAGCCCGATTATTAAAATTGCCATTGTATCCTTAATTCTGAAAGTTACCGCCAAAACTGCCAACAACACCAAAAAACTGCCCAATGCAGAGGCAATTACCAAACTCCATTGACTCAATAAAATTGTTCCGAAAAATCCTCCAAAAGCGCTTGCTCCCAAAATTAAAATGGCAACGCCTAAACTTGCACCACTACTCAAACCCAGCACGAATGGGCCGGCCAATGGATTTCTGAAAAAGTGTTTGCATCAATAAACCTGAAATTGCCAATCCGCCACCGGCAAGCATTGCCGTTATTGCTTTTGGCAACCTGTAATCAATCAAGATATATTGCCATGTTTCTTTTGAAGCGCCATTTCCGATAAAGACGGAAAAAATTTCCTTCAATGGGATTGAAACCGAACCAATACTCAAATTCACTAAAAAAGCAATGAGGAGCGCCAAAAAAAGTGCAGAAAATGAAGCCGATATGTTTGGGTGGTGCTGCATTATTGAAGTTTATCAAAAAAGTAAAGTTCGTGACTTTGGAAGTAAATCTGGGTGGAAAATTTCAATTATATCTTTTAAAACCAAATCGGGACGGTTTGGCGCCAATTCAAAATAAAGCAAACCTCCTGTTGCTCCTTTTTTCATACTGTATGTGTAAACCCTCCGGTTTTAAAAGCCTTAAACTGTGTATAGGCTTTGCTCGCATTCTTTATTTCATCCAAAGTAGTAAATTGCCCTGGACCGATCCAAACTTCCGCATCGTGTCCTTTTTCTAAAACAGATTCCAAATTTAATGACAAACTGCCCGTTCCTTTTGAATCTTTCCAAAGATAATTGCCATTGGCATCTGCAATAAATTGTGCGGCCCAACTGTCTCCCTGCGGCATATACCAAACATCTTTATACATCGCGCCGCTAATAACACGTAGGGATTTCTTTGGCTTCGGAAGCCATTTTTTTTGCTGAAATATATTCGGTTTCAATAGTTTTGAAAATGCTGTCAGCTTCTTTTTCTTTATTGAAAAGAACACCGAAAAATTTAATCCATTCCGCCTTTCCCAAAGGAGAGGTTTCCGTCCAATCTGAATTGTAAAGTACGGGAATACCAGTTTTTTCAATAGTTGCGAAGGTTGAATTGTTTCCATCAACTGCAAAGCCAATTACGGCATCTGGGGCCAAATCGATTAAAATTTCGGTATTTATATCTTCATTCTTGACCGAGTTCGGTTATTTTCCCTTCTGCAATTCTTCTGCCGTGTTTTTTCCGATGAAATATAATCGAGGTTGGGAAAGCCGACCAAGGCTTCGTTCTCGCCCAACATTTCCAAAGAGGGAATATGTGTGGTGGAGGTAACTACTATTCTTTCCAGTGGAATTTCAACAACCGCATCAAAACTTTTTCGGTTGGGAAGAGCGGCTCCTTTTTCAACCAAAGCATATTTAAATGTTTTTTCAGTTCCAGGCCAGGGACTTTTTAGAGTGATGCTTTTGTAGCCTTCAAATGCTTTAACCTCAAAACCTTTTGCATATTGAATGGTTATTGACTCTTTTTCAACATTCCTTATTTCTGAAGTTTTATTATCGTGATTGTTGTCTTTGCATGCGGCAAAAACGAACAGTAAACAGAAGAGGTAAACAATTTTTTGCATCTTCAAAAATAATGGTTTTGTTTGGGTGAACTAGTATTTAAAGTCTATTTTTGTCATGAATTTTGGTGAGCAGTTTTCATAACAAGAAAATGCTCTTAAAAGGGAATTCGGTTAAAAACCGAAGCTGTTCCCGCAACTGTAAGTCGGCCCAAAATATTTTGGGTGTGTATGCTTCAAAACCACTGTTCGTCTCGGCGGATGGGAAGGTGGCACAAAAGACAAGCCAGGAGACCTGCCAATTTCATAACTAAAATCATCAAACTTTCGGGATAAAGGTTGAATTATGAAACAAAACGGTTTCCATATTATTTTGGTAATTTTCCTCTGCACGTTTTCAGCGTATGCACAGTTGGACAGTATTCAGCAATTACCGGAAGTGATGCTGACGGATTCAAAGCTCGTTCATTTTTCAAAAGGGTTTAAGCTTGAAAAACTGAACGATTCCGTTGTTGAAAGAAATGCTACTTCGCTAACCGAAACCCTTCGTTATAACTCTACAATATATTTTAAGGAAAATGGCTTCGGAATGGCTTCATCACCTTCCTTTCGAGGTACCAATGCAGCACAGACGGCAGTTATTTGGAACGGCGTTAACATCAATTCGGTTTTTACGGGGCAAACGGATTTCAATATAATTTCACCTTTAAATTACAACGAAATTTCAATAAGAAGCGGCGGCGGCGGTGTGCAATACGGCAGTGGGGCTGTGGGCGGAAGCATTCATTTAAACAATACGTATTCTTTTAATAAAATTGACACCACCCAAGTGGGATTAAGCTACGGAAGTTTTTCAACCGTCGGTGGAAATTCAAGCACCACCCAAACTTGGGGCGACCATTATTTAAATGTGGGGGTGGATTTTATCAGTTCTGAAAATGATTATGATTACGTAGGTAAAACCCAAAAAAACAATCACGGTGAGTTTTTACGTTTTGCAGCAAAAGTGAATGAGGCTCGAAGATTAGAAACGAGGTGTAGCTACTTGGAATTCTGAATACACTTATAACGATCGTAATTTTTCCGGCAGTTTGAATACAATCGGAAAAGACAGTTATAAGGATATTTCAACAAGAAACCTTTGGCAATTACAACAAACAATGGGTATTTTTAATACAAAGGCAAGTGTTGCCCATCTTTTTGAGCAGTACCGGTATTTTCCGGATAGTGAAAAATCCATTTACGATGAAGGTAGGGCGAATACTTTTATAGGCTCTTTTCAATCTGAAGTTTTACTTCAGAATAAGTTTCGAATAAATGGTAAAGCTGAATATAGTTATATAAATGCCGAAGGGGATAATGTGGGAGAAAATTCGCGGAAGACTTTGGCTGCCGTTTTGTTAATGAATCATAAAGTTTCTGATGATTTCAATTATAGTGTAAATATTAGAAAAGAGTTTCTGAACGATTTTGACAATCCTTTTCTTTTTTCAGCAGACGCAAAATGGAATGTTTCAAAAAATTATGCACTTCGTTTAAATGGTTCAAAAAACTATCGCGTTCCCACTTTCAATGATTTGTTTTGGTATGCTGGGGGAAATCACAATTTACAACCAGAAACATCCTATCAAGTGGAGCTTGGGCAGGAATTTTCATTTGGAAAATTGAAAGCAGATCTTGCGGCATATTATATTTCTTCAGAAGATTTAATAAAATGGATTCCGGGAAATGGTGGAATTTGGGAACCTGTAAACTTAAATAATACTAGAAATTACGGGGTTGAAGTGGTTGTGAATTATTCTGTAAAATTCTTAAATCAGCACACGCTTAGTTTTAATGCAAATTACTCCTACACCAAAGCGGAAGATTTGGAAAAAGAAAAACAACTAATTTATGTTCCGTTTCACAAAGCAGCGGGAACGCTTCAGTATAATTTTAAAACTTTATTGGTATATTTTCAGGGATTATATAATGGAGAAGCATATACTACCACTGACAATTCCTATGCAGTGAAGGGGTATAAAATTTTTAACTTGGGCTCGGAATACACCTTTTCTTCACTACCACAAATAACTTTTGGCGGACGCCTTAAAAACGTTTTTAACGTTTATTATGAAAGCGTTGCATATAGGCCAATGCCTTCCCGAAACATTCAACTATTCTTAAAATTTAATATTTAAAAAATAAAAATGATGAAAAAATTATTGTTCTTAACTTTTGCAACCTCACTATTAATATCCTGTAGCAATGACGACGATCCGCAAACTGACCCAATACCACCTGCGGCTTATGAAAAGGGCATTTTGGTTACCAATGAAGGCCCTTTTAACAATGGAAGCGGCACCATTACCTATGTTTCTGAAGATAATGCCACAGTAGCCCAAAACATTTACAGAACGGTAAACGGAAAGGAATTGGGCAATATAGTGCAATCCATGGGCTTTCAGGATGAGAATGCTTACATCGTTGTAAGTAATTCAGCAAAAATAATGATTGCCAATCGCTATACCTTTGAAAGTGTAGACTCGATAAAAACAGGATTTGTAAATCCTCGTTATTTTATGGGTGATTCTGGAAGCAAAGGGTATGTAACAGATTGGGGCGATCCCAATGACAATTCTGACGATTATGTGGCCGTGCTGGATTTGAGGACCAATGCAGTTACAACAACCATTCCCGTTGCTTTTGGCCCAGAGAGAATGGTTTCCTATAACAATAAAATATACGTTGCACACCAAGGCGCTTATGGACAAAATAATTTGGTAACCGTAATTTCGGGAAGCACTGTGGAAAGTACTATTACAGTTGGTGATGTTCCTAACTCCATGATTGTTTCGGGGAATTCACTTTATGTACTTTGTAGTGGTAATCCAAGCTATACTGGAAATGAAACTGCTGGTTTGTTGGTAAAAATAGATCTTGCAACTGCACAGGTTTCGCAAACATTTTCTTTTCAAACTACGCAGCATCCAACTAACCTGACAATGGATGGAGCCAATCTTTTCTATAGCCTTAATGGGAAAGTTTATAAACTTGACTCAGCATCCATCTCTTTGCCCGGAAATGATATTATCAGTGGAATTTTTTATGCGCTGCAGGCAAAAGATGGGAAGCTTTATGCTACCGATGCGGACGATTTTGCAAGTAAAGGATCATTACTGGTTTATGATCTATCCACGAACCAGCAAATTGGTGATTTCCAGACTGGGATTGTTCCGGGAGGAATTTATTTCAACGATTAATTTTTAAATTATTAAGAAAAAAATCCGGATATAACAATTGGGTCGTATCCGGATTTTGTTTTTTATGTGGAATCTATTTATTTTCCCCTATCATTTTCTCATAGAAAGGTGAATTTGCCTTACTGTTAGAAATTTCCTTCAAAGGCTTTAAAATCACGCGGACAGGCATCGGTCCCGGTAAAATTTCGTTTAAAGCTGCTGCCAAAAACGGTTCGTTGGGATCACCCAATTGACCAAGGTTGAAATAATCTTCCTGCATAGGAATCTGCGGAAACAGCCCGTCAGTATAATCCGTATTTCCAGCGGCATTTGCGGTTTTGAAAACCAAAGGAAGCATTAGCGTATGTATGGTTTGGATTTGCTTCATTTCGGCTAAATTGGGCGCAGGCGCATCATACAGTAAAAAAGATGCCTGAAATTTTCCCAGTAGTAGTATCTCCAACTTGTACCGCGTCTATGTAAGGTTTCAAGTCCGTTTAAAACCAATTCGCTGGCTGAAGCGGTTCTTCCAGTGGTAAGAATATAAACTCTAGTAAGGTTAAGACTGTTGGTTGAATTTCCGTTGCTGATTGTATTATCAAAAACGCCATCTTTCGCATAATTCGGCTTGTCTGTCTTCGTTCCAGAATTCTTTATAAAAAACCTGACCATTAAATTGGCCCGTAATCATACTTGCAAGATCGGTGGCAGTTTCAACGGAACCGCCACCATTGTATCGAAGATCCAAAACAAGATCTGGTAACTCCTTCGGCTTTAAATTGTGCAAACGCATTGTTCAATTCGCGTATCATAATCTCTGATAAATGCATTGTACATTAAATAGCCTATTTTTTCCCCATTAATATCAAGTGTTTTGTGCTCTATAAACGGGATTTTCGTTGTATTGGGTTTTATTTAGGGTAACCGTTTCGCCAGTAGAAGTAAAGTCTGTGCCATCATAAGTAGCAAGATCCAATGGTGTAACTATCTGGTGCAAGAAGTTCATTGTAATTGTTTTCGTTTAGCTGTTGGCCATCGACGGTCGTAAATAATATCGCCTCGTTTTAAACCTTGGTTTGGGCATCGGTATTTGGAAAACATAGCGTACATAGCCAAAAACATTTCCACTACCATCGGGGTAATAAACCAAACCGAATTCCATTCCGTTGCTCAGGCCTATTCCGTTCAATGCATTTTCAATCACAGTATAATCGTGTAAAGAGTGACTAAAACGATCCTGTGGCGATTTTAAATAGTCAAATAAAGTTTCTGGAGTTTCGTAATTTTTTAAAAAATTATTCAGTTCACCTTGATTGGCAAAAGCATCGTTTGCAAGCTCGGGCGTATCTGCTTTATAGAGATAAAAATAACTCAGTCCGCGATAAATGAAATTTTGAATATCAAGGGTTGAGGCGGGTTGAAATTATCGTCAATATCCTCAAAACAAGAAACAAAAAGGACGGAAACTACAAACGAGGGAGATGAAAAATTTTTCTTTTCATAAGAAGGTTTTATTAAGGTATTCTTTTAAAACAGATTAAATTAGGGATTATATTGCAGGGTAAAAATATGTTTTTTTAGTCGAAATTAATCCGATAACTTTGCATCGAATGTAGATTTTGTGAATTTAAAATCTTTAAATATGATGAATAATTCTTTGTAACAAAATCTTCACCATTCGTCATTTACAATAGAAGACGGAAACCAACCAAACCAACAATGGACAAAAAGAATTTACCGAGCTTAGTTATGCCTTTAAAGGATAAGCTATACCGCTTGGCCAAAAGGATCTTGGTTTCTACAGATGAAGCCGAAGATGCCGTACAGGAAGTTTTTTTGAAACTTGTGGAAGGGAAAGCAAAATATTGAAAATTATAAAAGTCCCGAAGCCTTTGCAATTACAATGACAAAAAATTATTGTTTGGATCGGTTGAAATCAAAACAAGCTTCAAATTTGAAAATTGTACATAGCAATTATCAAACTTCTGAAAATATTGAAAAAAATATTGAAGCAAATGATGGAGTGGAAATGGTTTTTAAAATAATGGAAACCTTACCGGAACAACAGAAAATAATGCTTCAATTGCGAGATGTGGAACAATTTGAATTTTCAGAAATAGCAAAAATGCTTGACAGTAATGAAACAGCAATTAGAGTGGCACTTTCCCGGGCACGTAAAACAGTTAGGGACGAAATGATAAAAAAATATAATTATGGAATCAATTAAAATAGAAAATTTACTGGAAGCCTATTTTGAAGGGACCACAACACTTGCAGAAGAAAAATTGCTGCGAGACTATTTCAAAGGTAAAAATGTTGCAGTCCATTTAATGCAGTACGCGCCAATATTTGCAGGATTTCAGGCTGCCAGCGAGGAACGTTCAAACAGAGACTTTAAATTGCCAGAGAGCAAATCAAAAAGAGTTAAAGCCTGGTGGTATTCCGTTGCGGCAATTCTTGTTGTTGCCTTTGGAGTGGGAAGCTTTTACTTTTCACAACCGCATTATACGCAAGAGGAGAAGGAAGCTTTAGCAGCTTTTGAAAAGAGCAAAAAGGCGATGCTGCTACTTTCTGAAAACTTAAACAGAGGAGCAGGACAGCTGTCTTTTGTGGAGCAATTCACCATAACCAAGGATAAAATTTTTGAATAAAAATATAGAACAATAACAGAAAAGGCCTTTAGCTTTTCCAGGGAGTGAAAAATTTCTAAAAACCAATAAAAACAACAATAAAAATAAATTAACGATGAAAAAAATAGCAATACTATTAGCACTGGCAATCGCGCCGATGGTTTCTTGGGCACAAAACGCCTTCGATTCCTTTGAAAACGAAAAAGATGTAACTTCTGTGGTGGTTACCAAAAACATGTTCAAGCTTTTGAGCAAGATGGATTTAAATTCAACAGATCCCGAAGCTCAAGCGTACCTTAAAATGGTTAATGATTTGGACAACATCAAAATTTTCACAACAGATAACCCAGCAGTTGCGCTAAAAATGAACGATGCTGTGGCAAAATATGTTTCAACCTCCAAGAATTTGGGTGAATTGATGCGTGTAAAAGAAGATGGAAGAAATATTAAATTTTACAGCAAAGACGGTAAGAACGAAAACTTTGTGAGTGAGCTATTGATGCATCTTGACGGAATGGTGGACGGAAAACCCACCACAATTATTATGAGCATTACAGGGAATATTGATTTGAAGCAGATTTCAAAACTAACGGAAGATTTAAAAGTTCCTGGAAGTGAAGAATTGAAAAATATAGATAAAAAGAAAAAACAATAACATGGTACTTTCAAGATATATTTTGACCGTGATATTGGGGTTGGTAGCTTTAACTTCTTGTAGCGATAAATCGTTACAGAAATATTTAGTAGAAAAGCAAGACGACGATAAGTTTGTTAAAATGGACGTTGCCGCTAGTTTGCTTCAAGGAAGAAATAGCAATTTCACACAAGAAGAAAAGGATATTCTGAACACAATCAAAAAAGTAAATGTGGTTGCTTACCCTATAAAAGAAGGAGATACCGCAGATTTTGAAAAGGAAAGAAACGAATTGAAAAATATTCTGGACCAAGATCAGTACAAGGAATTGACCCGTATTAAGAGCAATGATTGGAATGCCACTTTAAAATACACAGGCGAGGAAGATGCTATAGATGAAGTTATTGTTTTTGCAAGTGATGATAAGCGTGGCTTTGCGGTTTTCAGATTACTGGGTGAAAATATGCGCCCAGATCAAATGCTAAAACTTATGAAATCTGCCGAACGTGGTGATTTGGATGTCTCCAAATTAGAAGGTTTCGGAAAAATATTTAAAGATTAAATAGTTGATTAATAGTAGAAAAAGGCTTCTCCACCTAGGGTTGAAGCCTTTTTTGATTTCGATAAAATTAAATGCCAGTATAATTTCCGGGTGTTATATTTCGCATTTCCTGCTTTACGCTTTCAGGCACTTCCAATGTTTCAATAAAATTGGCTATGGAAGTTTGGTTTATACGTTCATTGGTTCGTGTTAATCCTTTTAAAGCTTCGTATGGGTTGGGTAGCCTTCTCGACGAAGAATAGTTTGAATTGCTTCAGCAACGACGGCCCAATTATTTTCTAGATCTTCGGCAAATTTAGATTCATTCAGCAACAATTTGTTCAATCCTTTTATGGTGGAGTAAAAAGCGATAAGCGTATGCCCAATGGGAACGCCAATGTTTCGTAAAACCGTACTATCTGTAAGGTCACGTTGCAATCTGCTTATGGGAAGCTTGGCTGAAAGATGTTCGAAAAGTGCATTTGCAATACCTAAATTACCTTCACTATTCTCAAAATCTATTGGATTTACTTTGTGGGGCATAGCACTGGAACCAACTTCTCCAGTTTTAATTTTTTGTTTGAAATAATCCATAGAAACATAGGTCCAAATGTCCCTGTCCAAATCAATTAAAATATTGTTTATTCTTTTGAGACAATCAAAAAGAGCTGCCATATGGTCGTAATGTTCAATCTGTGTGGTAGGGAAGGAGTAGTGAAGCCCCAAAGTGTCCTGTACAAATTGTTTTCCGAAAGCTCTCCAGTCAATGTTTGGATATGCCACTTTATGCGCGTTAAAATTTCCTGTGGCACCTCCAAATTTTGCAGCACTTTTTATATCGTTCATCATATTGAATTGTTCTTCAATCCGAACCACAAAAACTTCAATTTCCTTTCCCAATCGTGTTGGGGAGGCTGGCTGGCCGTGTGTACGTGCCAACATTGAAATATGGGACCAATCCTTGGAAAGATCTTTCAATTTTTTCTTCACTTCCATTAAAAGCGGAACATACACATTGTTTATAGCGTCTTTAAGCGAAAGTGGAATGGCTGTGTTATTTATGTCCTGTGAAGTCAATCCAAAGTGGATAAACTCTTTGAATTGCTGTAGTTTTAAATTGTCAAACTTTTCTTTTATAAAATATTCAACCGCTTTTACATCGTGATTGGTAACCTTCTCAGTTTCCTTAATTTTTACTGCATCCTGTATCGTAAATTCAAGATATAGATCTCTTAGCTTCGAAAAGAAATTTCTGTTAAAATCTTTTAATTGCGGTAAATCAAGCTCTACCAATGCAATAAAATATTCAATTTCAACCTGCACACGATAACGGATGAGTGCTTCTTCAGAAAAAAAGGGAATTAGACTTGATGTTTTTGAAGCATATCTGCCATCAATAGGCGAAATGGCTTGTAAAGCGTTGGTGTACATAGGTTCAAATTTTAAAAGTGCAAAGATACGAAACGCTATCGAGTTAATGGGAAAGGGATTGGGTATTAAATGCGTTTTGATTTTTTTAAAATATTAATAGAATGCCAACAATTTACTGTTTTAAGATAATGGATAGTTAAATAAACAAGGCGCATTAAAATTTTAAGATTTTGTTGTGTGAAAATATTTTTTGAGGAAAGTAATTTTAGTAGTGAAAAGAAAAATGAATTATTAATTTAAATAAAAAATGTTATGAGTACACAAAATCAAAATCAGCAGGTTGATCCTCAAAATCAACAACAAAACCAACAGAGGAATCCTCAAAACAGACCACAAGGCCAACGTCATCCTGAAGAGGAAGAAGAATAATGGTTAAATTGAAAGAATGATTAACCAGTTTTTGGATATTGTAAAGCCTTTTTTACAGGAAGGTTTTATTTTAGAGAAAACTATGAAAGTAGCAAAAAAAAAATATTTTGGGTTAAAGTTTTATTCTTTTGAGTCAAGGGATGAACTTTTGCTTTGATACTTTAGCTGCAGAAACAATTGCTATGAAAAGGAAGCCTCAGTCAAAGTTTTATTTGACTGGGGTTTTTTTATTTGTCTCGCTGTTTTTTTCGAAATTCTGAAGGTGAGATAGTGTATTTCTCTTTAAAAATTTTAGAGAAATAACTTTTACTGGAAAGTCCAATGGCATTTACGATTTCAGAAATGCTGAGGTCGGTTTTGGTCAATAAATTGTAGGCCGCGTCCAGCCTCTTTTTTTGCAAATAGCTATTTACCGTTGTACCGTATAATTTCTTGAAGCCTTCTTGCAGTTTGTTTACGTTCAATCCGGCTTCTCTTGCTAAATTTTCCACCGTTGGAACATCAGAAATATTGCTTTCAATTAGGCTTGAAATATGGTTTATCTGTTTTAATTCAGATGAACGCAGAAGGGTTCGACTTCCTTCGTCTTTTTTATCATCTTGGTATTGTAGAATTTGATGTGTTAGAATTTGATAAGCCATGCCTTCTAGAAATAATTTCCGCGTAAAATTTTCCACATTGAATTCAAGTATTTCCGCCAAAATATCTGAGATTCTCAAACTGTAGTTTCCGCTGTAATAAAAAGCGCCACTGGCTTTAATATCTTTAAAAAGCGTTTCCAACTCCTTGTCAAGACTTTTAATATCGCACTCCATCTTGGCTTGAAATTTTTCTCTTTCAATTTCCAGGCTGTTCACTTTTATTCTTTGGTTTGCTTTAAATAACAACACATGACCGTTATAGTTGCTACTTGCTACTATTGCATTTTGGTATTGTTCAATTGCATGAAGGGTTTCTTCGTCTTCGAAACGATGTAGCAAAATTCCGTCAAGGGTGTATAAAAATTTCAACGGGTGTATGTTGTTCACTACAAAATGTATTTCCATACCTTCTTTAAAAAGGCAGTCATATTGAACAAGCCCTAAGCCACCTTCAAAATTAGTACCTCGAATGGTTCCTTCACCTACCTTAGAAGGTAGTTTTAGCAAATATTCACCGCAATTTTCAGAATAGGAAATATTGAGAACTTTTGCTATATCCCTAATTACATCTTTAAGGGGAAGTGAGTTGACGTGAATTAAATTCATGAGATGGTTGTTTTTGTACGGCAAAATAAGACATTGAGTTGAAACTCATAGTTACACTTCATTATAAAGTTAGACTAAGTCCTATAGGTTTTACTTAAAATATTGATTAAAAGTGTGTTAAATTAATTTTTATAATTCGTGATTTTGGTTATTTAGAGAAGAGCACCCCATTTTTTTGTGACCATCCATAGCAATGGAATCATTATTAAAAGACATATTGAAAACAAATAATTATAACTAAATAAATTATCGCTCTCCTGAACTTGTATTACTTCATGGCTTATAAAAAAGAAAACATTTCCTGCCCAATGCATCGCTCCGGTCATCCACAGGGTTTTGGTATTTAAAAGTGGGATCATAAAAATGATTCCTAGAAAGAAAATATAAAGTAATACATCAAATCCTTTATTTAGGCGATATATATGATTCAATAGGTAAATTGTTGCAGAGATTAGTACTAGCAAAATAGGGTTTATTTTGCCCTTAAAATGAAAAAATATTAAACTTCTTGTAAGTATATCCTCTGAAAAAGAAGTGAATAATACTCCAAGTGCAAAAGGTAGACTGATTTTTAATATTGTAGAAATGGATGGAAAGGTATTAATCTTCTCAAATCCCAAAAGCAAAGCTAAACCATAGGGGATGCCATAAAGCAAAGTGCCTAAGAATAGACCTAACACTATATTTTTTAAAATCTTTTTTGAGAAAGGAAGTCCCCATGCAGTTAATCCATTTCCCGAATACCATCTTCCAAGGATTAGCGCGGTAATAAAAAATAGTATCTGAAAGGTAAAAAACAATGGAATGTTGTTCTTAAACATAATCATATATTCTGCTATATGATAAAGGCCAAACAATAGTAGGAAAGAGATTAAAATTTTAATTTCTTTGGTAAAGAAGCTGCTTTTTTTTAAGCGGTGTCTCAATTCTTGAATAGATATATCTTAATACTGCTAATTTATATCAAAATTCAATATGCTTTTTAATTTTCGAAAAATAAAATTATATGTTATGGATTGGCTTAGAGCCTTTTTTTTCAATTTAAAAAGTAAGAAAAGGAAAATATAAATGTGCTTTCACTGCGAAGCAATCAAAAACATATTTAGAACAAGCAAAAAGTGAGTAAATGTGCTAGCGACAGTAACGAGATAATATCAATGGAAATTTTTTTTATTTTCTTCAACCAAACATTTTACGAAGGGTTGCTTTCTTGAGAGGTTTTTCTATAAAATCTATGACAAGAGGATTTTCTTTTGCACGGTTTATGTCTTTTGGGTCAACGGAGGATGAGAGGATGTAAATATTGTATTGCTCTTTTATTGAGTCATCAAAAAGCTCAAAAGCTTCCAGGTACTCCCATCCTGATATTGTAGGCATGTTAATGTCGAGAAAAAGTGTTGTTTTTCCATCAGGAGGGTTATGGCAGGGTTCAGATTTCATAAATTTCAATCCCTCTTCTGGATCGGTAAACTCGTTAATGTGCAATTCTTCAAATGATTTTTTCAATATCATTTTTGTAAGGGAATTGTTTATTGGGTCATCGTCAACCAGGAGGAACCGTTTTTTTATTTCTGTCATCTTGCTTCAAATTCTATTGTAAATTCAGTTCCCTTATTGAGCTCGCTTGCAATTGATATTTTTCCTCCGAGCGATTCTACTTGTGTTTTTACCATGAATAACCCCATGCCTTTTCCTTCAACATGTGAATGGAATCGATTGTAAAGCCCGAAAATTTTATCGCCTTTTGTTTTCATGTCAATGCCTAAGCCATTGTCTTTAAAAATAATAATTATTTTTCCGTTTTCTTTTTTACTTTTTATTTCGATGATAGGTTGTTCGTTTGGCTTGCTGTATTTAATGCTATTGCTTATGAGGTTATAGAAAATGCTGTATATATAAATTCTGAGTGAATAAATTTCATCCACTTCCGAAAAGTCGGATACAATGCGAACGCGGTGTTTGTCAATAAGATTCCCTATACTCATAATAATATCGTTCACAAGTTTAGAAAAGATAACAACTACTTTTTTCTCGTGGATTTCGCGTTTGGTTTGCAAGATGGTGTTAATATCTTTGATGACGGCATCGAGTCCTTCAATGGATGCTGAGAGCCCTTGCAGCGATTCTTCCTGTTCTTGCGGAGTGAGTGTTTCATCCTGTAATATTTCTGCAAAACCTATAATGTTGGCCGTAGGTGCGCGAAGGTTGTGCGATACGATATAAGAAAACTGCTCGAGATCGCTATTGCGCTGAACAATATCAGATATCATTTTAATGCGTTCGTTCTCTGCTTTTTTTCGTTCTGTAATGTCCTGAAAACTGCCATATACCTTACTACACTTTCCCTTAACAAATTCAGCTTCCCCAATTGTACGGACCCATTTTAGGTTTCCTTTAAAGGTGGTTAACTGCAGTTCCTCATCCCAAGGAATTCCTTTATCAATACACTGCTGTACTCGTTGAGATATAATTTTCTTATTCCTACCCTTAGTGAAAAAACCTATGCCGGTTTTAAGATCAGGGATAAAATCAGGTTCTGCTTCACGAATTTCTTTAGTTATATCTGACCAAAAAACGGTTCCTTTATCTACATCAATTTCCCAGCTTCCTATACGTGCAAGTCGGTTGGATTTATCCAATAGCGCTTCCAATTTCTTCTTTTCTGTAATGTCTGATGAAATACCAATGATGCCGCTTAATTTGCCAGTCTCATCATAAATTGGAGAATTGGTAATAAGGACAGGGAAATCAAATCCATCCTTGCGCTGCACTGTAAACTCACCGGACCAAGCATTTCCATTTTTCAGGTTTTCCATTATTTCTATAGCCTGTTTCTCAGTTGCTTGAGAAGTCGTGAGCTGCATAATGTTCTTTCCGATTGCTTCTTCCGAAGTCCAGCCATAAATATTTTCGGCTGCTTTGTTCCAATAATTAACAATTCCGTTCAGGTCTGTTGCTATTGCCGCCTGCGCTATGGTGTTTAATAAATTAGCTTTAAACCTGTTATTTTCATCTGCCATTTTCTGTTCAGTAATATCTGTAACCATTCCCAATGACCCTCTAAAATTTGTAAAATCATCAAAAATGGGATTGGCTGACACCTTAGTTAGAATACGTTTTCCATTTTTAGATATAAAACTGAGTTCAAAACTTTCAGCTATTCCCTTTTTTCTTCTCTCCACAGCCATCAAAGCTTTTTCCTTTCCATCATCATCCATAAAATATAAATGCTCTTTGCCCAATATTTCTTCTTCTGTATATTCAAGGATCTCGCACATCTTTTTATTTACAAAAATTATCCTTTGGTTTTCATCGAGCTGCCAAATTCCCTCCTGTGCCGTTTCTACAATCTGGCGATATTGCTTCTCGCTTTTCTCAATATTCTTTCTTGCTGTTACTTGTTCAGTGATGTCATTTATAAAAAAGAAAATGCCTTCTATTTTTCCATCACTATTTTTATAGGCCTGGTACACCAAGTTCATATAAAAATCAGTTAATTCACCGTTACCTTTTGTATCTACTTTAACCAATACTTCTGAGCCAATATAAGATTCTCCAGTCTTGTACACATGATCTAACAAACCAACAAAACCTTGTTCAACTACTTCCGGAAGCACTTCTGCTACTGTTTTTCCTATAATATCTTTTTTACCTGTTAATTGTAAATAAAGAGGATTAGCCATTTCAAAAACGTGATTGGCCCCTTTAAGCATCCCAATAGCGGATGGAGCTTTTGAAAACATATCATAAAACTGATCCCTTTCATTTTCTAATGCTTTCTTCAATTTTTTCTTTTCGGATACATCCTTTGCCATGCAAGTCATTAATTGAAGCTTTTCATCCCAACTAACCGACCATAATATTGGAACAACCCTACCACTTTTATGCACGTACCTGTTTTCAAATGTTGGCAATGGGATACCGTTTACAATTTTTTCAGTTGCTTTTAAAGTAATATACTCATCTTCATGATACACAAGGTTTATAAACTTGCTACCAATAAGTTCTTGAGGCGTGTATCCCCATACAGTTTGTGATGCTGGACTAACATTTACAAATTCCCCCTGAGCATTAATTGTACAAATAACATCCAACGAAGAATCGATTATTTTATTAAGTTCAGAAAGTGTTTTTTGTAAATCAAATGAAGCATTGCTGAGGTTAATTTCAGCAATCTTTCTTTTGGTAATATCTTGATGGGAGATAACAACTTTATGTGAATCGTTTCCAAAATTTTTGACACTAAGTATAAACCATCGCTGTTCCTGAGGAGAATGACAGGGGTATTCCATTTCAAAATATTGCTGCTCCTTTTTAAAAACAGATTGAATGCCGGCTAAGGCTTCCGCTGCATCACTATCTCCATTTTTTACTGCTCGTTTACAGACATCAAAATAGTTGCTTCCTATTGAAACTTGATCAAGGGATGTAAGCCCATTTTCATATGCGAAATCATCCCACGCTTTGTTTACGGCTATGAGTGTGCCGTTTTCATCTATTAAGGCAATGTGCGAGCTGAGCGAAGAAAGAATTTCCTCATTGAATTTTTCGCTTTCATTCAGTTGCTGCTCCAAACTGTTTTTTTCCAGGGCTTTCAGTACTGCTTGCGGCAAGCGATGCAAGCGGTCTTTGAGGATATAATCATCAGCTCCGGCTTTAATTATTTCTACTGCATATTCTTCAGATACACTTGCTGTAACCAGTATGAAAGGAATTTTTACTCCTTGTCGCTTAATTATCTTTATTGCTTCAGTATAATCAAAGAAATGAAGTGTGCAGTCGGCTAATACGATGTCTGGAACAAACTCTTTGAGTGCTTTTTCAAACGCTGCTTTATTGTCAACAACCAATTTCTCAAATTGAAATTTTCCTTTTTTCAATTCTCTTTCTACTAATTCAGCATCAAGAGGGGTGTCTTCGAGGTGAAGTATTTTTAATTTATTTTTCAATTTCTCGGGGATGTTGTTTGTTTAAACATGAGGTTGACTCTTCAGCAGCCAATAAAAAGGAATGCCTAAACGGTTTTCCTAAATTCATCATATTCAAACGGCTTTAAAGTATAGTTGTTATCATCAAGTGAATTGACGTATTCCTTATCTTGTATAAAATAGATAAATCATCCATATAGAGCTTTTCTTTTTAATCATTTCGCAAATGTAAGAAAACGCCCCATTTTCCTACAAATTAAAACTTGTTCCAAATTCACCTTTTAGAACTTGGGTTTGTACCGCTGTTAAATATAGAATTTGGATAATTAATATCATTCCTAAAATTTCATTTTCTCAAATGTTGTACAATTCATATATCCAAATTATCAAGAAAGTCTAAACAATAAAAAAAGTATTTGTTTTTAAACAACCCCATCAATAATTTCCTGCACAACCTCTGGGTTTAGAAGGGTCGAGATATCGCCCATATTGTTGGTGTCTTTTTCCGCAATCTTTCTAAGTATGCGGCGCATTATTTTTCCGCTTCGCGTTTTGGGGAGGCCTGTGGTAAACTGGATTTTGTCTAGTTTTGCAATAGGACCAATATGCTCTGTGATTATTTGGTTTATCTCTTTACGTAGGTTTTCGTGCACACGAGTTTCTCCAATTTCCTTCAATATCACAAAACCGTAGAGCGCATTCCCCTTCACATCGTGCGGGAACCCTACAATGGCACTTTCTGCCACCGCTGGATGCTCGTTTATGGCATCTTCAATGGGTGCAGTGCCGAGGTTATGACCAGAAACAATAATTACATCATCCACGCGACCCGTAATACGGTAATAGCCTGTACTGTCTCGCAGTGCACCATCACCTGTAAAGTATTTGTTCTCAAAAGCCGAAAAATAGGTTTCGCGGTACCGTTCGTGGTTACCCCAAATGGTTCGCGCCATAGCAGGCCAGGGAACTTAATGCATAAACGGCCACTTACTTGATTGCCTTTCAGTTCCTCTCCATTTTCGTCCATTAATGCAATTTGAACGCCAGGTAACGGCAAGGTGGCATAAGTTGGTATAGTTGGTGTGGAGTAGGGAATGGGCGATATCATAATACCGCCTGTTTCGGTCTGCCACCAAGTGTCTACAATAGGGCAGTTTTTCTTCCCGATATTGTCATTGTACCAGTGCCAAGCTTCTTCGTTAATAGGTTCGCCAACACTGCCCAGAATTTTAAGTGAGGAAAGATCGTAGTTTTCTGAAAAATCAAGTCGTTCCTTTGCCAAGGCACGAATGGCAGTTGGCGCGGTGTAAAACTGATTTACCTTGTGTTTTTCCACTACCTGCCAAAAACGTCCAAAATCTGGGTAGGAGGGAACGCCCTCAAACATCACTGTAGTGGCACCATTTGCCAACGGACCATAAACAATGTAGCTATGGCCGGTGATCCAGCCAATATCTGCAGTACACCAAAAAACATCGTTCTCGCGGTATTGAAATACGTTCTTAAAAGTATAGGCAGTATAAACCATATAGCCTGCCGTGGTATGAACCATTCCTTTGGGTTTTCCGGTAGAACCAGAAGTGTATAGAATAAACAATGGATCTTCAGCATCCATAATTACAGGTTCGCAGTCATGATAAACTTCATCTAGTAAGGGTTGAAGCCATTTATCACGATTTGGTTTCATCGGTATTTCAGAATGGATGCGTTTGGCAACCAAAACAGTTTGTACACTTGGGCAAGACTCCAAGGCTTCGTCTACAATACCTTTTAAATCTATGGTTTTATTGCCACGATACGAACCATCACTCGTAATAACCATTTTACAGTTAGAATCATTGATTCTAGTAGAAAGTGCTGTAGCAGAAAATCCTGCAAAAACTACGGAATGGATTGCGCCAATACGTGCACACGCTAAGAGTGAAACCGCCAGTTCGGGAATCATCGGTAAATAGATGCATACTCTGTCTCCTTTTTCTATTCCGTGATTTTTCAGCACATTGGCAAACCTGCAAACGCGTTCGTGAAGCTGTTTGTAACTTATATGTTCTGTCTCTTCAGAAGGATCGTTGGGTTCAAAAATGATGGCTGTTTTGTCACCACGCGTGTATAAATGACGGTCTATACAGTTTTCGGTAATGTTCAGTTTTGCACCTTTATACCAAGAGACTTCAGGTTTTGAAAGATCATACTCCAGCACTTTATCCCATCGCTTGCGCCACATAAAATTTTCTTCTGCAATTTCTTCCCAGAAACTTTCTGGATCGCGGACTGATTTTCTGTAAACCTGAAAATATTCTTCTAAATTTTTAATGTGGTAATTGCTCATAATTAAGAGTATTTGTATAGTAATTCTGAATGAACGGATTTGATTCAGAAATATATCCAAATATGGCGACTCTTAAAACTAAAAGCGAAGTTTTATGGGAAATTATTTAGAAGAGTAATTGCGGGAAAGGCTTTTCATTAAAAAAACTCAGGAACCTCTTTATCGAAACTTCTCCATTCATGGTTCATTTACATTTATCCAAGTTTGGTCGGTCATTATCGGTATTGGCTTTAGTCCAACTTTTCGAGCTGTTTCATAACTTCTTCGGCTTCAAACGCTTTTTGATCGCTCAGTTTTCTGTTGGTGGTAGAAAGATTGAAAGATTCTTTCTGTAGTTTTTGATATTTTTCCTGTAATTTTTCTTTCTCTGACTTCTTTTTGAACATTCCAAACATAGTATTCCTTTTGATAGAATTGATTAACCAATTTCAATTTCGGTAAAGTTACAAAACGTTTAACTTGTAGCGCAGTTTGTTAAACAAATATTAACTATCAGATGTACTTTCTAAAGAAGTTATTATTGAACGAGATTAGGAGCGTTATATTTTTTTGGTTAATCTTGATACATTAGCAGATAGTAGGGCAAACAAATTAGGACAAAACAATGTCATTGTCAATGGAGAAGGTTCAGACCTCATTTTTAAAAATTGGCAACGATATTATCAACTAAAAAACAAAGCCCCGTCATCATTGCGATAACAGGGCTTTTTGCGGAGAAAGAGGGATTCGAACCCCCGGAGGTGTGACCCTCAACAGTTTTCAAGACTGCCGCATTCGACCACTCTGCCATTTCTCCAGTGGTATGCGTTCTCTAAGCGTTTTGCTTAAGAGGTTGCAAATATAAAAAGCTTTTTTAAATATTCTATTTCTTTTTTATGTTTTTATTCCTCAAATTTAATATCAATGAATCTACCTTAAATAATTAAAGCAGGGGCAACATTCCTAAAACCTTTTAGTGGCTCCAATTATTATATTTTTAGTATTTTTAATTGCCTAACTAACCCTTAATGAAACTTTTAAAGCCCCTTTTTCTTTTATTTCTTCCTATCCTTGCTTTTTCCCAAAACAATAAACAGGTGGCTTTTCGTGAGATTACCGTAGAACAGGGACTTTCGCAGAACAGTGTGGTAAGCATCGCACAAGACAGTATAGGGTATATGTGGTTTGCTACACAGGATGGTTTAAACAAATATGACGGACGCGATTTTACACAATACGACATTCAGTTTGAAGATGTAACCCGACCATCCTTCAGCAAGCTTGGTAAAATATATGTAGCAAAAAATGGCGAACTATGGATAGTTTCAAATTCAGGAATACTAAAAAAATACAATCTCACTAGCGCTACTTTCGAAACGATCTCAAACGTTAATAAACTGAACACGCTCATTCAAGATGAAGCTTTTAACTATTATTTGGGAACCTACGGAAACGGTATTTATAAGATTAATAACCAAACCAATGATACGCTTCAATTTTTAAGACCAAAAGATTCCAAGCGGACCATTTATGATTTTCTTGAAACAAACGGGAAAACCATTTTAGCGACTACAGACAACGGTTTCTTCGAAATAAATAATGATAATTATGTGTTTCGGGAAATTATACCCAATACAAACTTTAGTGCACTTTCCCAGTCAAAAAATAATACCCTCTACTTGGGGAGCTATGGAAAAGGACTTTTTATAAAACATCCAAACGAATCAGATTATAAACAATTTAAAGGTTTTGAAGCTGGGGGAGTGCCCGAAGATTTAATTATTCAGGATCTTTTGGTTGATAGGCGAAACCAACTATGGGTAGCAACCTACGGCCAAGGCGTTTATTTGATAAATTTTGAAAAGCAAACCATTCAGCAATTCACCGAAAACAAAAATAATCCTTATGCCCTGCATTATAACGATGTGCTTTGTTTGTTTGAAGACAATACCGGAACCATCTGGTTGGGAACCGACGGCGCCGGACTTAGTTATTACGATGAATATTTGGTGAAGTTTAATGTGCTAACCAATGATCAGGTACCACTAAATGTAAATGTGGACGTTATTAGGGCGATAACAAAAGATGCTGAAAACAATATATGGCTGGGAACCTCCGGAAAAGGATTGACCCGTTTAAACATTGACAAACAGAATTTTTATACCTACACCGCTCAAAATTCCAATCTTTTGGGAGACAGGATAATGAGCTTATTGATTGACGAGGGTATGCTTTGGATTGGCCATCAAACACACGGCCTGCAGTTAATGGATCAAAAAGGAAAAATTACGTCCTTTAAAGAAACGACTTCATTTACTATTTGGAAAATTTTTAAAGGTGAAAACGGTATGCTCTGGCTTGGAACGAGAGATCACGGACTTATCCACTTTGATAAGGAGCTTGGAATTATTCAACAATACACAGCAGAGAATTCAAACCTTACAACAAATAATATCAGAACCATTGAAAGGGGAAATGCTGGTGAATTATGGATTGGGACAGAAACCGACGGGCTTTTTAAACTCAACATAAACAATCACTCCTTTGAAAAAGTAAAAAGTATTAACAGTAATGTGAAATCACTATACTTTGATGGTTCGGTCCTTTTAATTGGCACCAATGGGGATGGGTTACAAGTTTTTAACCCAAAAGAAAATACTGTTCAAAAATTCACAACCGAAGAAGATCTGCCGAATAATGTAGTTTATGGAATTCTTCCTGATGAGGAAGGATATTTATGGATAAGCAGTAATAAGGGTATTTCAAAATTAAAGTTTAAAAATAATACTATTTCGGTTATTGAAAATTACAGTAATTACGATGGACTGCAAGCTTTTGAGTTCAACACAGGAGCCTATTTTAAAGACGAAAATGGGATCCTTTATTTTGGTGGATTGGAAGGACTTAATTGGTTTAACCCAAACCAATTGTCGTTTAACCCTATAAAACCTAAAACAGTCATTTCAGGGTTTGAAGTGTTCAATAAAGACCGAAAACTCACTCCAAACCAAAGTCTTCAATACGATGAAAACACGGTGACGTTTACATTTTCGTCTCTTCATTTTTCGCAGCCGGAGCGCAATCAATACAAATATAAATTGGTAAACAATGACGCCGATTGGATTGCTGCAGGAAATAGCAACGTTGCCCATTACACAAACCTACCTCCCGATGAGTATGAATTTCAAGTTATTTCCAGTAATTACGATGGCGTTTGGAATACAGAGCCGGCAACCTATTCATTTACAATTTTAAAGCCTTGGTACGGAACTAATTTGGCAAAAGCTATGTATGTGGTTTTGTTTCTTTTGGTATCGTTTTATCTCTACAGGTATTTAAAATGGCGTTGGGAAATAAAAAACCAGTTAAAGTTGGAACATGAAGAAACTGCCCGTCTCAAAAAACTAGATGAATTCAAGACGAAACTCTACACGAATATTTCGCACGAATTCCGTACACCTTTGACGCTCATTTCAGGGCCTATTGAGAATCAGCTTGCAAAAAGCAAAATTTCCAAGGAAGACAAAAAAGAACTATCACTAGTAAAACAAAACGCAGACAGACTCCTTAGTTTGGTTGATCAAATGCTCGATTTGTCCATGATAGATTCCGGACAACGAAAATTGGCCTTAAAACAAGGAAATCTTTCTATTGTTCTCAAACAACTTATTAGCGCTTTTCAATATAAGGCAGCAGAGAAAAAGATACGTATTTCAAGCAGTATTCAGGATTTAAAAAGTGTTTGGTTTGATAAGGATATTATTGAAAAAGTGATTTCAAACCTTTTATCGAATGCTATAAAATATTCACCCAAAGGTGGCACGATTCTTTTTGAGGCAAGTAAACAGGAAGCGATTTTAGTATTGTCAATAATCAATAAAAGCGACCATGTTGGGAAAAAGGACTTAAGCAAGCTCTTTCAACGTTTTTATCAAGACAACAAACTCTCAGAAGGAGTGGGCGTTGGCCTGGCATTGGTGAGGGAATTGGTGGAGCTATCAAACGGAACCATTATTGCTAACAATATCGATGACGATAAAATTCAGTTTACGGTGTCTCTTCCCATAAATAAAGATGCTTTCGAAGATGAGGTTCTAATTGCTAATGAAGAAATTAGTATTAATGAACCATATGTAGATAAAACAATTAAAAGTTCAGATAAAGAAAAACCGCTTCTGTTGGTTGTTGAAGACGAAGTAGATATTCGAGCCTTTATTATTTCAGTTTTGAAGAAAGAGTATCAAATCATTGAAGCTGAGAATGGAGAAATTGGCATAGAAAAAGCCTTAAAAGAAATGCCAGACTTAATTATATGCGACATTATGATGCCAGAAATTGACGGTATTCAGCTTTGCAACACACTTAAAACAAATGAGCTTTCCAGCCATATCCCCATAATACTTCTGACCGCAAAAGTGGGCGAAGAAAACGAAATTGAGGGTATAAGAACAGGTGCCGATGCTTACGTTACCAAACCTTTCAATAGTGAAAAACTATCAATTAGGGTTGAGAAACTTATTGAAAACAGAAGGCAATTACAAAAGCATTTCAGTAAAACCTTAAGCATCAATCCAGAATTGGCAATAACTTCAGCAGAAAGTGAATTTTTAAAACGCTTGCAAACAGTTTTGGATGAACACATAACAGATCCCGAATTCTCAAGTGATCGTTTTGGCAAGCTAATGCACATTAGCCGTACCCAACTTCATCGAAAACTAAAGGCCATTGTAGGAATGTCTGCCAGTGAATTTATACGTTCACAACGATTGAAATTGGCCATCCATTTACTTAAGGAGTCTGACGCTACAATTTCAGAAATAGCCTATCAGGTTGGATTCAATACACCGTCCTATTTCAGTAAATGCTTTAAAGAAGTATATAACTGTACGCCCAACGAATACCTCTCAACAAACCTATAAGCACACCAAAACTGCTCAGCTTTTATCACTGAAACATTTCTTCTATGTTTTGGAACATTTCTACTAGCTACCATTTTTCTTTCCCTGTAAATTTGGTGACAATAAAAGATTTATCAATGAAAAATTCCCCTGATAGTAATAAAAAGGATGATATCATTTATATGAGTATCGATCACCTTAAACAGGGTAAATATGAATTGAAAATTCTTTTGAACAATAAAGTGATGAAATCCATAAAAATTTCCAAAAAATGAAAACTGCACTTAAATTCCTTTCTATACTAATTCTGTTTTCCTGCACTGAAAAGCAAAAAAAGGGAGTGGCTATTCCTGTTGAAAAGGATATTGTATTTCAAACCAATGTTATGGAGTTCTCTGGCCCAGATACCATACCTGCTGGCTGGAACACTATAAAGTATATTAATTCTTCAAACGAAACACATTTTATTCTCTTCGAAAAATATCCTGAAGGGAAAGATAGTGAAGATACGAAGGCTGAAGTCTTTCCAGTATTTGACAAGGGAATGACCCTTATAAACGAAGGCAATGCAGCAGCTGGCTTCAAGGCTTTTGATTCGCTTCCAGCTTGGTACTTTAACGTTATTGTAACTGGCGGAGTGGGTTTGACGGCACCAAAATCAACTTCAAAATCAACGATAAAACTGGATCCTGGAACATATTTGATGGAATGTTATGTAAAAATGCCCAACGGGAAATTTCACTCGGTTATGGGAATGTATAAACCACTAATTGTTACTGAACAAAGTAGTGAAGAAGAAGAGCCAACCCCCACTGTGAACCTTGAAATATCGAGCGAGAAAGGCATTGTTTACAATGATACAATCAAACCGGGAAATCAAATTATCAAGGTCACCTATATAGATCAGAAACTTCACGAAAATTTTGTGGGTCACGATGTAAATCTGGTAAAATTAGCTCCTGAAGCCGTTGTGGACAGTTTGGATGCCTGGATGAATTGGGCAAATCCAAAGGGAATGATTACGCCAGTCCCAAAAGGAGTAACATTTATGGGCGGTGTTGAGGAAATGCCAGGAAACAATACAGGATATTTTTATGCAAATTTTACCCCAGGCACTTATGCTTTTGTTTCAGAAGTACCTGCCCCCAAGAGCAAAGGGATGTTAAGGGTTTTTACAGTTAAAAATCAATAATTATGAAAACTAAAATATTCTTATTGTTTGCAATACTTGCAATTATTCTTTCCTGTGGTAAAGACGGTGAAGGTGGGCCTGAATGTTTGTTGTATATGAGTCAAGCTTTATCAGACATTAGAGTTGAACATCTAGATAAAATTAATAATGTTAGATGTAGTTTGAACCATACAAATTGCAGGGAGACTTGTATAGAAAGGAGCGGTTTACAAATTACCCATATGAATTATATTAGTCAAAACATTGTTGCGATTGAAAATGGAAGGGAAGACGAAGTATGTACTGAAGAAGAAAAGATAATAGTCATACAAAACCTAAGAGATTAATATGATTCTCTTGAAGAAACTTACATTTTTAGCTATGCAGATTGCGAGGGAGATTATCCGCCCCATGAGTGATATTTTTTTTAAGAAATTACCTTCACCATAAATTAAAAATAGTTTTCCCGTTTAAAAATTTGTGAATATAAAAATTAACCTCAAAAATAAAAATAAATAGAAATGGAAACGACAGAAACAAAAACAACTTCAATAGAAACAAACGCATCAACATCAGAAGGAAAGTCCATTGCTACTATAGCTTATCTAACTATCGTGGGACTTATTATTGCGTTTGTAATGAACAACGACAAGAAAAACGAATTTGCCAAATATCACATCCGACAATCATTGGGTCTAGCCGCAACGGGATTGGTACTAGGTATTATTGGGCTTATTCCGATTTTGGGATGGATTATCAATATACTTGGTTTTCTGGTACTTGTTTATATGTGGGTAATGGGGCTTATGAACGCAATAAATGAAAAGCAAAGCCCTGTGCCAATTTTAGGAAAAAAATATGAAGAGTGGCTTAAGAATATTTAAAAACCGAATGCGATAAATTTAAAAACTATGAAACCTAAAATATTTTTATTAGTTGGAGTGCTTGTATTATTTATTTCTTGTGGAAGAGAAAACGTTGGTCTATCCTCCTGTTATCTTGGTTATGATGAGAGCATAAGAGGTACAGAAAGTGATTACCAATACTATATTACTAATGTAACTGACTCTGAAGGGCTCTCAAATTCCTGCGAAGCATGTAAATTAAGACGACAAAATACATATGATTATATAGTTTTTCTAGAAGATAGAAAACAGGAAATAGTTGAGAATATATCGGCTGTACTGCAGATGAAATAGATAGCCTTATTGATCGAATTAATGATAGAATAGTGGGATTAAACCATGATGCAGAAGAAATTTACCGTTGTGAAGAAATATTCCAGGGCTGTGATTAAAAATTATGTAAAAAATAAAAAATATGAAATCAAAAAAGCGAAACAATATGAAATTTATATTTTTTCTGCTACTATTGGTTACCATATCAGTCTCTTTAAGTTGTGGTTCAGAAGATGATGAACCATCACAATGTTATACCGCTGGTCTAAATGAAATCCAGAATGCAATTGAAGCATATGATTCCGAAATTGTCGCAATCCGCGATCCAGACGGTAACTGGCATACTCATGAACAATGCGTGCAACAACATGATGTTGCTGCCCTTTACCTACAAAGTGCAACTGATTTTTACGCAAATGCGGATTTTTCAAATAGCGGTTGCTCTGAAAAGGAAAAAAAAGAACTAAACAGCCGAATTGAAGCGCATATTTCAGCGCTTCAGTTTGATGTAGATGTAACTTATAACTGTGACTAAAAAATTCAATCAAACTTAAATCAAAAATTTTAAAATGAAAATACACTTTCCATGTTTTATAATGACCGGTTTGCTGTAGCTATTGAAACCTTCGAAATAGCCCAGAAAGAGCTTGACCAAATAGTATTTGAATTAAACTTGGAAGCATTAAGTAAGTTTTAGTTGTTTAATTAGTAGCAAAAAATAGCGATAGGGAGTGCAAACTTTTATCGCTATTTTTGTAGCTAATACTAATTTACTTTTCTAAATGTCCTCAAAAACAATTGAAAAACTACAATGGCGTTATGCCACTAAACGGTTTGATTCCTCAAAGATTTTACCCGAGGAAAAGCTGAATATTTTAAAGGAAACCTTTAACCTTACTGCAACCTCTTTTGGTTTGCAGCCTTTAAAGCTTGTAATAGTCAGTAATTCCAACGTAAAGGGACAATTGATGCCGCTTACCTACAATCAGCCACAAGTTCGTGATGCTTCACATGTTTTGGTGTTATGTATTGAAAAAAATATTAATGAAGATTTCATTATAGATCATTTCAAAAGAGTAGAGGGGACCCGCAATACACCACGTGATATTTTGGAGCCTTTCGAGAAAAACCTGATTGCTTCCTTTACAGAAAAAAATGCCTTAGAAATAAGGGATTGGATGATAAACCAGCTCTACTTAACCCTTGGGGCGCTTTTAACCGTCTGTGCGGTTGAAAACATTGATGCTTGCCCCATAGAGGGTTTTGAGCCAAAAAAATATGATGAACTTCTCGGCTTGGACAAAAAAGGCTTGGAATCTGTAATTGTATTACCCATAGGGCTATCGTGACGAATCTGACTTTTTCATCAATTTAAAAAAAGTACGCCGTGGCGTTGACGAACTTATTATTGATGTAAACTAATTTTTTTTAAATTCATTCCACTTACTTTTGAGCTGAACACGCAACTCTTACCTTTGGTTATCATCTTCAGTAAAGACTTAATAGAAAATAAAGAATAATACTAAACAATAATAAATGCCAGGATTTGAAATTTTCGGCGCCGAAGAGCGCAAGCAAGTAAACGATGTATTGGAAACTGGTGTTTTGATGCGCTATGGTTTTGACGGAATGCGAAATAATCATTGGAAAGCCAAAGAATTTGAAACCGCTTTTGCTAAAAGAATGGGTGCAGAATATTGCCAACTAGTTTCCAGCGGAACAGCTGCACTTACAGTTGCTTTGGCTTCCGCAGGCATTGGGGCGGGCGATGAGGTTATAATGCCAACTTTCACTTTTGTGGCGAGTTTTGAATCTATTTTGGCTTTGGGAGCTGTTCCTATTTTAGTTGATATCGACGATACTCTAACTCTTGATCCAAAGGCTGTGCAAGCGGCAATCACTCCAAAAACCAAATGTGTAATGCCAGTGCATATGTGCGGCTCTATGGCAGATTTAAGAGCTTTAAAAGCAATTTGCGATAAACACAATTTAATCCTTTTAGAAGACGCTTGCCAAGCCATTGGTGGAACGTACGAAGGGAAACCTTTGGGAAGCTATGGCGATCTGGGCTGTTTTTCTTTTGATTATGTAAAAACAATTACTTGCGGTGAAGGCGGTGGCGTTATTACCAATAATAAAAAATATGCACTGCACGCAGACCATTATCAGGATCATGGTCACGATCACACAGGGAAAGACCGCGGTGCCGAAACCCATCCTTTTCTGGGCTATAATTTCAGAATTTCAGAATTGAATGCTGCGGTTGGTTTGGCACAATTAGAGAAGCTAGATGGAATATTAAAGACGCAAAAGGAAAACTACACAGTGCTTCGCAAAGCTTTGGAAAGTATAGAGGGCGTTACTTTCAGAAGAGTTCCAGAAGGTGGTGAAGAAAATTATTCGTTTTTGAATTTTTTCCTCCCAAATGAGGAACTAACCCAAAAAGCACATAAAGCTTTATCAGAGGCTAGCGTAGATGCCTGCTTTTATTGGTATACCAACAATTGGCACTACATAAATGGCTGGGAACATTTGAGAAATTTGAAGTCATTGGGAAATCTTTCTTCCGAAGTTAGAAACCAAATGCAGGATTTAAACAATACTGATTTCTCAAAAAGTGATGCTATTATGGGACGAACCATTTCATCATTAATAAAAATTGGTTGGACCGAAAAGCAAGTACGCGATAGGGCGGAAGCAATGCAAAATATAATTTCTTCCATCCTTTAATTTTAATCAATTAAATAATGAAGAACTTACTTCTATACATTTTTTTCGCTTTTTCAGTAAATTCTTTCTCCCAAGAAGCAGTAAACATAAATCTAGACTCCCTTTTTTTAGGAAATAAAAGTGCAGATACATTAAATTTTTATGTTGAAGGTGTATTAGATAACAGACTCTATAACGAATACATTGGTATTGCACAGTATGGAATTTATAACTACGCAGTCCCTATGAAATTCGAGAGTCCATTAAATAATGAATTGGGAAATTTTTTCAAAAGAATATTCCCTTATGATAGTTCTAAAGCACCTTTATTTATAAGGGTTAACGAGTTATTTATCAAAGAAGATCCAAAGTTTTTAGTTGAGGTAGGCGATTTAAACTTTCAGTTTGATGTTTTAAAAAAGAAAGATGAAAAAAATTATACATTATTGAATAGCTTTTCTATAAAATCCCAAAGAAATACTTTAGATGCTACAAGGGGTAATATTGGTCATCTAGCGGGAATTTTATACGAGTCTATTATATTAATGGCAAATAAAATTGATACTTCTAAAACTGGAGGACTTATCAAATTAGCATATATGGATGAGCCTCCCATTTTAACAGAAAAGCCTAGTGTGGGGTTTTATAAAACTTATGCTGAATTAGCAAACAATTTACAAGAAGGTGGTTTCAAATTTACAATCAAAGACAAATCAAAAAATAAAGGCAGCAAAACCATTGAAATAACAGACGCTAACGGATTTCTTTGTGAATATTTTTCATATTTTGATGGAGATAATTTTTATTTGAACTCACGTTTTTATAACAATTCTGATTATTTTATAAAAACCTACAGAATAGATAATTTTTTGCTTTTTACGGAAGATTTTATTGCAGATGAATATATAACCGCATATACAATAGCTAAAGGACGTTCGGGATATAAATATGTAAAGTCAAGACGCCCCATACTTTTTAATTTAGCCGATGGTAAATTTTATACGGTAAGAAGAAATAACATGGCATATTTGCTTGAAAAAAAATATCCTGATTTATATAAAAAATTTAAAAAGAACGAGAAAAAGGATATTATGGAAACCTTTGAAATAATCAAATTTTTATTTGAAAATGAAGATGTAGAAAAGGTTCGAGAAATTCTTACTACTAATAGCCTACATATTCCGTAATCTCCAATCCATACCCAATCATACCAACGCGTTTGGTCTGTTCGCTATTGGAAACAAGACGTATTTTATGGATTCCCAAATCGTGCAGAATCTGCGCCCCAATCCCGAAATCCTTGCTGTCCATTTCAATCCGTGCTGCTTTGGCAATTTCATTCGGTTTTTGGGCTTCTTTCAATTCTTTTAAACGAGTTAAAAGATTAAGTGATTGGCTTTGTTGGTTTATAAAAACTATAGCCCCTTTTCCTTCATTATTGATTACGTTGAACATATCATCCAACTTCTTTTCAGCATTGTTGGTAAGGGTTCCCAAGATGTCACCATTTACCAAAGTGGCGTTTACACGAACCAGGACAGGTTCATCTTCTTTCCAAGTACCCTTTGTTAACGCTATATGGATTTGGTCGTTTGTAGTTTGTTTGTAGGCGCGAAGTCTAAAACTTCCAAATTTTGTATTTATTTTGAAATCTTCTTTTTTCTCAATCAAAGAATCGTGCTCCATTCGGTATTTTACCAAATCTTCAATGGAAATAAGCTTTAGATCAAACTTTTGGGCAACTTTCATCAATTGTGGAAGCCGCGCCATGGTTCCGTCTTCATTCAAAATTTCAACCAAAATTCCAGCTGGTTTAAACCTGCCAATCGCGCTAAGTCAATTGCAGCTTCAGTGTGGCCAGTTCTTCTTAAAACACCACCTTCCTTTGCCCGTAAAGGGAAAATATGTCCTGGTCTTCCTAAATCGCCAGATTTGGTATTTTCACCTACCAGTGCTTTAATTGTTTTTGAACGGTCGTGAACGGAAATTCCGGTAGTACAGCCGTGACCAATAAATCTACCGAAACTGTAAACTGCGTGTGGTGCAGTACGGTGTTGTTTTCCACCATCATATTTAAATCGAGTTCGTTACAACGTTCTTCGGTTAATGGCGCACAAATAAGTCCTCGACCGTGGGTAGCCATAAAATTTATCATTTCTGGAGTAACCATTTCTGCAGCGGCAATAAAATCTCCTTCGTTTTCACGGTTTTCATCATCCACTACAATAATTATCTTTCCATTGCGAATATCTTCAATGGCTTCTTCAATGGTATTAAGTTGAACGGATTTTTCTTTTTGTGTGGAAATCATAGCTTTAAATATGTATTGCAAAGATATAAAATGTAGAATTGTAATTGGTTAAAAGAAGGTTTGGATTGTAGCTGTACTAGCTAATAGAAAGATTTTATACTATTTATATTTTTAAGGGAGTTTGATTATTCCGTAAATCAAACTTCTTTTTGCCTTAATTATAAATTAAGCACGTAAAAAATCTAATGTATCATTTGTAAATCTTCCTTCATTTTTTTTATATGGTTTAAGTATAGAAACACGTAGATTATGGGGCCAAGCAATAAAAAAATCATCCAAGATCCAGTGTCTTGTTCTTTGCCTATTACTTTATAAAATTTTGAACTACTTAAAAGTGATTTTACAACTAAAACATAGAAAGCAATTAATGAGATAATTTGACCAATTTGAAATAAAAATTTAAGTGTTTCAGAAAATCTTATATGTATATTATTAAAAAGGATCATTCCTAATAGGCAAATAATAGATATAAAATATGCAACCAATCCCTTTTTAGAAAAACTTGAGGATTCTTTAAAGCTTTGTAAAGCTGCTGTATACTTTTTGTTTTCAAAATCACCGCTCATTTTGAGTTCCAGGTCAGAATATCCTTTCAAATTTAATTGTTGCAATGCTGCTTGTCTTACTTCTTCAGAATAACCGTATTGACGATAATTTTTAACAATGTCTTTGAGTTGTGTTTCCGTTCTGGAAAAAATCAATGCTTTTTCTTGCTGTGTAAGCAAAATAGTTATTTCCTCATCTACAAGAGCCGCCTTAGGGGCCTTTATTCCAAATAAACGCCCAATGCGTTGCATAAAGGAGTCTAAATCAAAAATACCTTGGTCTGTCGTAGCGCGATAAGTGAGCCACACGCTAAGCGGCAGCATAATTCCCGTACTTAGCCAAGTGGCAATAAACGGGTGCATGGTACCATCTTCGGCGCTGTTTTTTGCAAAAATCCCTATAAAATGATACGTTAGAAAAAGCAAAATCGCAATAACCATAGGTAGCCCCATGCCCTCCTTTTCGAATAATAGCTCCCAAGGGTGCCCCAACAAAAAACAGAATGATACAGGCAATACCGAGTGCATATTTTTCATGCAAGGCAATCTCGGTCTTGTTTAATCTTTTAGTTTTATTTTTAAATTCTTCCTTTTTTGCATCAACAGTCTGAAGGGTTCCTTTAGCATTGTTCAAAGCTAACTTAACAATCTGTAACTGCTGCCCAGGGTTATAAATGTCCAGAATTGTATTGACAGCAGCAAATTTACTGGTGTCACTAACTTTGCTCTCATTAAATTTTTCTACACCGCTTCGGTAATACATATTTTTGGTATACGATTCAATGTCTGTGGAATAGCTGTTGGAAAGTGAGTCTATTTCTACTCGCAATTCACTGATATTGTACATATTCTGATTATTCAGATTATTTTCTTTGTCAACATCTTTATTGTTTAGTTCAGTAAGGTCAATATTTATGGAATATTCGTCAAAGTAGCTTTTGGCAAAGGGCTCACTTTTTTGTTTTGCGGGGTTTTTGTTTTGGATTTCCTCGTAATAATTTCCTTCCTTTAAAATAAGTGATAGGGTATTGCTGCCCTCTTCGCTGGCGAGTTCCCCTTTATTTGCAATAATTACGGTATAATTACCATTGGGTTTGCTTTCATTCTTTTTATGAATAACCACATCTTTTAAATATTGGTCCCGGTCGCCGCTTTTCTCTTCAACTTTAATATTGAACATATCTCCAATCTGGCTGAATTGCCCTTCTGAAATAACCATGGAAGGCTGAAATTGCGAAATATTCCGCCGCAGGTTCTGCCATTTGTATTCGGAATAGGGGATAACGTTATTTGCGAAAAAGAATGCCGTAATTGAAAGCACTACAATAAAACCTATTACGCTTCCCATAGCACGCTGCAATGAGATTCCTGTAGATTTCATCGCGGCAAATTCATACTTTTCTGCAAAACTTCCAAAAACCATTAATGAAGTAACCAAAATAGTGAGTGGAAGTACTAGTGGAATCAACCTAGGGGAAACATACCAAAGAAATTTAAGGACTATCCAAACGTCTAAATCCTTTCCTGCAAGCTCAGATATATAGAGCCAAATAGTTTGCAAGGACAAATATGAACATTAAAATAATGAAGACGCTCAAAAACGTCTTCAAATAAGTAACCAATATGTACCTGTCCAGTATTTTCACCTAAGTGCAGTCTAGATTTTATTTATGTAGTAACCGTCTTTTTTATATTTTGCCTCGTCAAAAGTAAACAAGGTTTTGGAAACGGGTTGATTTGTTTTAAAAGAATTTACGGTAAGCGTATATTTTGTGCCTTTAGCATCTGTCTGAATCAATTTGTAAATGTGCTTTGTTTGCACGTCAATCCCTAAAAGAATGTCTTTTATCTCTGCTTTTGAATCGATTGGGATAAGCTTTATGAACTGAATTTTTCTTCCCTTTACATTTTGCTCAATGTCCATTTTGTAAGTGTAACCCTTTTCATAAAAAGTCAACATTTTTGAAGGGGTAATTTCTTTGTCGTCATTCGGATTGTATGCGGAAATTGTAACTTCCTCATCTTCGGGAACAATGGTGTAAATGTTTTTTCCGTCGAAAATACGAGTAGTACCAAGCATATTTAAAACATATTTATCGCCTTGAAGCGTAACATCACCACGCGTTTCTTGGTTTACATTTTCTTTGGTATTGTTCAAATTATATTTAAAATCGATTGAAATGTTATCGTAACTTTTTGCTTTCGCGGAAACTTCTTTTAGCAAGGATTTTGGCATTCTGTGCTTGCAAAAAAGAAGTCATAATAAGTAGCGAATAAAGATAATACTGAATTTTTTCATTTTAATTATTTATTTCATAAGTAGTTAATATTTAATAAATAGGAAGATGCAATGCCACATATTCAGTTTCATTTCTCTTTCTAATTATCATTTGGCATTTCGTTATCTAAAAGTTGATTTAAAGCATCTATTGTTGGAACCAAAACTTGCCGTGCCTTGCTGCCTTCAAACGGACCAACAATACCGGCCGCTTCCAATTGGTCAATAATCCGCCCTGCACGGTTGTAACCCAATTTTAACTTTCGCTGTAATAAAGAAGCTGAACCTTGCTGGGCAATAACCAATACTTCTGCGGCCTCACGAAACATTTTGTCTCGTTCCTCGATGTTAATATCAACATTTGTGCCACCTTCCTCGCCAACGTATTCAGGAAACAAATGCGCATCGGGATATGCTTTTTGTGAACCGATAAATTCTGTTATATCAGCAACTTCCGGAGTGTCAACAAAAGCACATTGAATTCGTGTAAGTTCATTGCCTTGAGTATAAAGCATATCGCCACGACCAATAAGTTGATCTGCGCCAGAATTGTCCAAAATGGTACGGGAATCTATTTTGCTTGTTACCCTAAAAGCAATCCGCGCGGGGAAATTCGCTTTTATAATACCCGTAATTACGTTTACCGAAGGACGTTGTGTGGCAATTATCAAATGAATTCCAATAGCTCGTGCAAGCTGGGCCAAACGAGCGATAGGCGTTTCTACTTCTTTTCCGGCAGTCATAATCAAATCGGCAAATTCGTCAATTACCAAAACTATGTAAGGCAAATAGCGGTGTCCTTCATTCGGGTTCAGTTTTCTGTTTTTAAATTTTGTATTGTATTCCTTTATGTTCCGCACCATTGCATCTTTTAACAGATCGTATCGCGCGTCCATTTCAATACAAAGTGAATTTAAAGTGTTGATTACCTTTGTGGTATCAGTAATAATTGCCTCTTCGGTATCGGGAAGTTTTGCCAAATAATGCCTTTCAATTTTATTGAATAAGCGTAAGTTCCACTTTCTTGGGATCTACCAATACAAATTTTACTTCCGCGGGATGTTTTTTGTATAAAAGTGAAGTCAGTACAGCATTTAAACCAACAGATTTTCCTTGCCCAGTAGCACCAGCCATAAGCATGTGAGGCATTTTAGCGAGGTCAACCACAAAGGTTTCGTTGCTGATTGTTTTTCCAAAAGCTATGGGAAGTTCCATTTCTGCATTTTGAAATTTTGCAGATGCAATCACGGAGCGCATGGAAACTATTTTTGCATTTTTGTTAGGCACTTCAATACCAATGGTACCGCGCCCTGGAATTGGCGCAATAATACGAATACCCAAAGCCGACAGCGAAAGCGCAATATCATCCTCCAGATTTTTGATTTTTGAAATTCGGATACCGGCGTCGGGTACAATTTCGTAAAGCGTAACTGTAGGTCCAACTGTAGCTTTAATGTTTGCAATGCCAATTTTGTAATTGTTGAGAGTTTCAACAATTCGGTTTTTATTTTCCTCAAGCTCTTCTTGGTCAATCGTAATACCAGCACCAACAGTGTGGTCTCGTAGCAGTTCAATACTTGGAAATTTATAGTTGCTCAATTCCAGCCTAGGGTCAAATTCACCAAAATCCTTTACCAGCTTGTCACTCAGGTTTTCAATTTCCTCTTCCTCATCGGGAGCTTGCTCAACCTCCATTTCTACATCGCCTACCACATCAGATTTTAAAATTAATTTTTCAGCTACAGGAGGAGTTGGAGTAACTTTTTCTTCAATATGGGGCTCATGGAATATCTTCTTCGTCTTCTTCTGTACTACTTTCGGAACCCAGACTTTCTTTTCATCCGAAATAAATTCTGAAGCGATTTGTTTTTTGGAGCTTTTGAAGGCATCGATGACCAATTCCGGAGTAAGTTTTAATCTAACGACCAAATAGACAATCAAAATAAAAATCATAAGCAACATTGCGCCAACCAATCCTAAGTAATCCTGAATGAAATCGTTGGTTTCATAGCCAATAATTCCGCTGAAAAGATTTGTTTCTTCTCCGAAGAAACCGAAAAATATCGAAATCCAAAGCATTAATAGCAATCCCCAAAACCAAAACTTGGCCAATTGTTTTTTCGCATAATCAAAGAAATAATAAATACCTGTTAGGGTAACAAGGAATGCGAAAATAAAAGCTGAAATACCGAAACCATCGTAAATGAAGAAATGCGCCACATTGGCGCCAAATTTATTGAGCCAGTTTTTAGCCTGCATTTCCCGTTCAGCCAAATTCCCAATTTCGCTTTGGTCTGCCTGCCACGTGAAAAAGTAGGAGACAAAGGAAAATAAAAGCGCCAGCCCCAACAAAAACAAAAAGCTACCCAAAATAATTTTTTGTTGTTTGGATAGCGAAAAGTTTATTTTTTTGCGCGGTGTTTTAGTGGTTGTTTTTTTCTTTTTGGCCATTAATGGAACGGTTGTCTTTTCAGCAAAAATACAAATATCAACGGGTAAAGTTTAAAATTACAAAAAACAAATTCCAAATAAATTTTAATTCCATTAAAACTTGGGAATGTAAATGATAAAGCCTATAATAACGGCAGTAATAGCGGCAAAGAATACCGCCCCAGCTGCAACATCTTTTATAAAGCCTATTTTATTGTGGAAGTCTGGGTGTACAAAATCTGCAATTTCTTCTACAGCGGTATTTAATCCTTCAATGCTCATAACCAAACCGATTGCGAAAATTTGAAACATCCATTCTGTTGTGGAAATTTCAAAATAAAATCCAGCAAAAGTCATGATTACGGCAATTCCGGCTTGCACTTGAATGCTCGCCTCGTGGCGCAATAAAAGCAAAGCGCCCTTGAATGCGTAACCACATCCCTTAAGGCGCTTTCCTAAAAATGAATTCCACATTATAAAAGTGATTTTAATGCAGAAAGATAGTCTGGTTCTTCACCAATATCAGGCACTTGCTGGCTGTAGATTACTTTTCCGTTTTCGTCCAGGACTACCACTGCACGTGAATGAAGGCCTCTCAATGCTCCACTACTCATTTCTACCCCATAGGCTTTTCCAAAGTTGCCGTCACGAAAATCAGAAAGGTTGGTAACGTTGTTTATTTCTTCATCGCTTACAAAACGTTTTTGTGCAAAAGGAAGGTCTTTGGAAATGCAGAGCACTTTTGTATTCTTCAAATCCCGTTGCTTTCTCGTTAAACTTGCGCACGGATGTGGCACAAACATTTGTGTCTATACTCGGAAAAATATTCATCACCACTCGTGATCCTTTGTAATCTGATAATTTTTTTGAACTTAAATCTTGTGCTGTTAAATCGAAATCTGGAGCTGTGTCGCCTACTTTGGGTAGTGTTCCAATCGTTTCAATATTGTTTCCCCCTAGTTTTATTGTTGCCATTTTTTTTGAGTTTTAAATTATTATAAAATTAAGCAATGTGAATCAGTTAAAATCCAAAAGACTTCTTAAAGGTTTTAAATAAAAAAAGCCCTTTACATTATTTTGAAAAGGGCTTTGATTCGCTATAATTTGCTGAAACGTTTATCGTTTAGTTCAGCTGCTGGGTTAGGTATTCAGCAACGCCTTCGCGATTAGCGTTCATGGCCGTTTCACCTTCTTGCCAGTTTGCTGGGCAAACCTCACCGTTTTTTTGAACGTGGGAATATGCATCTATCAATCTCAAAAATTCTGAAACATTTCTGCCCAATGGCATATGATTTACACTTTCGTGGAAAACGGTTCCTTCCTCATCTATTAAATAAGTGGCGCGGTAGGTTACGTTATCCCCATCAACCATTAGCATTCCAGTTTCGTCGTCATAGCGCTCATTAGTGCTGTCCAGAATTCCTAATTGTGAAGAAAGATTACGGTTGGTGTCAGCAATAAGAGGGTAGGTTACCCCTTCAATACCTCCATTGTTCTTTGGTGTGTTCAACCAGGCAAAGTGAACTTCAGCTGAATCACAAGATGCTCCAATTACAATTGTATTTCTTTTTTCAAATTCTTCTAATGCCGCTTGAAAGGCATGAAGCTCTGTTGGACAAACAAACGTAAAGTCTTTTGGATACCAAAAAAGAATTACTTTTTTTCCTTCCTTTTTTGCAGTTTCTAATATGTTTATGTTTTGGGAAATACCTTTGCTGTCAATAGTGTTAACAGCTAAATTTGGAAATTTTCTTCCTACTAATGTCATAGTAATTTACTTTTAAATTTTTGTCATTTTTTGAAGGTGCAAAAGTACCCATTCAAATGGCCAATAAAAAGTAAAGCCTATTTAAAGTTTTATTAAAGTATAAGCAAAATAAATGATTGAATTTTTAGCGCCTAAAGCACAAATCATTAGAAGTTTTATCCTTTTAAATTTTTGCTGTTTTTGCTTCGGAAAGCTGTCTGATTTTAATTCTGAAAGCTGCAAAAAGTAAGGTCATAAATGGACTCAGCCAGTTGAAAATGGCATATCCAGCATAATGTAAAGTATCAACACCTAGAACACCACTTTGGTATGCTCCACAAGTATTCCAAGGCACCAATACGGAGGTTACCGTACCAGAATCCTCTAGTGTTCTTGAAAGATTTTCAGGAGCGAGACCCTTGTCCTTAAAGGCTTGGGCGTACATTTTTCCGGGAATAACAATAGCAAGATACTGATCGCTTGCAGTTACGTTTAACGCTAAACAACTAACAACTGTGCTAGCAAAAAGGCCAAAAGTGGTATGGAACAACTTCAACAATGCTTTGCTAATTGTTGCCAATGCTCCAATGGCATCCATAATTCCGCCAAAAGTCATAGCGCAAAGTATAAGCCAGATGGTTCCCATCATTTTGCTCATTCCACCTGCTGTGAATAGTCCTTTCAATGCTTCATTTTCGGTTGGAATAGAAGTTTCGACCGTAATGGCATTCATAATTCCTTTGTAGGCTGTTTGAAAATCCAAGTGGGTTCCTCCCCCAATTGCGGTAACAATATCTGGTTGAAAAATCAATGCGGCTATTCCACCTAAAAGAGTTCCTATTAACAACGCGATCAGAGGAGAAGTTTTCATAATGATAAGGCCAATTACAATAATTGGAACAACGAACAACCATGGACTAACGTTTAGCGCTTCATTTACCGCAGCCAAAATTAAATGTGTATCAGCTTTCCCAGTAGTGTCCAAATTGAGGCCAATGATTATAAAAACGATTAATGTAATTATAATAGTTGGGGTCGTGGTATAAAGCATGTATCGAATGTGGGTAAACAAATCCGTTCCGGCCATAGCAGGGGCAAGATTGGTTGTGTCGCTCATTGGCGAAATTTTATCACCGAAATAAGCTCCCGAAAGCACTGCTCCGGCAGTCATTCCCAAAGGAACGTTTAAAGCATCGGCAATACCTATTAAAGCAATACCTACAGTGGCTGAAGTGGTCCAGCTACTTCCAGTTGCAACGGAAATAATAGCACAAATAATAACACAGGCTGCCAGAAAAATAGTTGGGTTTAAAACCTGCAAACCATAATAAATCATTGTTGGAATGATCCCACTAATAAGCCAAGTTCCTGCTAATGCACCCACCATTAATAAAATCAAAATGGCACTTGCTGTGGACTTTATATTTACTGCTACCTCTTCCAACATTTGCTCAAAACTCACTTTATTGAAAAAGCCAACAATAGCAGCTACAGCACCACCAAGCAGAAGCACAAATTGATTGGAACCACTTAAAGCATCACTACCATAAGTATAAACATTATAAGCTAGCATCCCTATAAGCGCAAACACAGGGATTAATGCCTCCCAAATATTCAGTTCTACGTTTTCTAAAACCTGATCGTCTTTTGGGTCGGTTGGCTTGATGTCTTGACTTTGCATAGGGAGTTTTTAAAAATGGAATGTAATGTTACGATTTTGTAAAAAGCTATGCAAATTTTATCTTCCCTTGCTTTGGGGTATGGCTTTCTTTTTTTAGAGAAGTTGTGGTTGTCTGTTGTGGGTTGTGGGTGGTGGTGGCCTCGATACACTTCGACAGGCTCAGCACAGGCAAATCCCAATACGCTCGCGCGCATTGGAATTCACACGGTCACCGTTGTGCTTATTGCTCTGATCAGTGCATTGCGAGGCTTATAGGCGCTCTCGTACTTCGTCATTCGTACTTCGTCGCTCGCCGCTCGTACCTCGTCCCTCGTCGTTCGTCCCTCGTCATTCGTCCCTCGTCGTTCATTTCGTACCTCGTCGTTCGTCGCTCGTCGTTCGTCGCTCGTCGTTCGTCCCTCGTCGTTCGTCCCTCGTCGTTCGTCCCTCGTCGTTCGTACCTCGTCACTCGTATTTCCCACTTCGTAATCCCAATGTCCGGTCGAGTACTTCGACTAAGCTCAGTATAAACTGAAGTCGAGACCTCTTTAATAGTTCAAAACACCCATCCTAACCCAAAAGCACCACCAAAAAAAGCTCCTTCCCCTCAGAAGAAACCTCAATTAAAGTAACAGGTATAATTAAAGGGGAAGGTGGCCGCCGTAAATAAATTTAAAATAGAAGAACAGACATGTCCCGGCGGACGGAAGGGGTCCAAACAAAAAAGCTCCATCCCCACAATCTTACTACCTAAATATATTATTGACGATTAAGGTTTTCCGTAAAGTATGCAACTCCGTTCGTGTTAGATTTGTATAGCGTATTGAATCTTTGAAAGTACCTCGCGAGTGAAAGATAACTAATAGGGTCGCATTGAAAATGCTATTTATAAATGAACACGCTTTGCAAAAGCGCGCCAGAAGGGATGTAATGTTACGATTTTGTAAAAAGCTATGCAAATTAAAAAAGGGAACAGACAATCTGTTCCCTTTTTAAAATTATTTTAAAAAATAATCATTTATAAAACCCCAACTTCAACCATGCATTCACGCATCATTTGGTAGGTACGTTTAATATCATTGTCCAAACCTATTGAAAAGCGAATCAACCCATCACTAAGGCCCATTTCCTTTTGTTCCTCTTCTGGAATTTCGGAAGAAGTAGAAGAGCCCGGCGCACTGAAAAGTGTTTTGTAGAAACCTAAACTCACTGCCAAATAACCAAGATTTTGTTTTTGCATTAGTTCCATTAACTCGTTGGCTTTTTCAATTCCACCTACATCCACCGTGAGCATTCCTCCAAAACCGTATTCTTCATTCATCATTTTTTTGAAAAGCTCATGACCTGTATGTGATTTCAAGCCTGGATAAACAGTTTTCAAACCATCCGCCTCAAACTTTTCGGCTAAATACAATGCATTTTCACTGTGCTGTTTTATTCTAATGTGAAGCGTTCTCAAATTTTTCAGAATAGAAGCGGCTCTTAAGCTATCCATCGCTGGTCCAAGAAGCATATTTGCGCCATCGTTCACGTTGCGAAGTTCATCAATAAACTCTTGTGTGCCACAAGTTACGCCACCCATAGTGTCACTACTTCCGTTTATGAATTTCGTTAAACTGTGCAAAACAACATCCGCCCCCAATTCCGCTGGCGAAATACTCAAGGGCGAAAAGGTATTGTCAACCAATAATTGGAGGTTGTGCTTTTTCGCAATTTTTGAAAGCGCCTCAATATCGGCAATTTCTAAAAGTGGGTTACTAACGGTTTCGCAATAAATAATTTTTGTATTTTTAGAAATAGCAGCTTCAACTAAATCGAGTTTGGTAATATCTACAAACGAAGTTTCTATATTTAAACGAGGTGCGAAGTTTTTCAAAAAAGCATACGTTCCTCCATATATAGTACGACTAGACACTATGTGGTCGCCCGCTTTGCAAAGTTGAAGAATAGCCGGGGTTATAGCGCCCATTCCACTTGCAGCAACGTTTGCCGTCTCGGTGCCTTCCATCGCGGCAAGAGCCTGTCCTAAATACAAATTGGAAGGGGTAGAGTGTCGGGAATAGAGATAACATCCATCTGCATTTCCTTCAAAAGTGTCAAACATTGTTTTGGCTGAAAGAAAGGTGTAGGTTGAAGAATCTGAAATGGAAGGATTAACCCCTCCAAATTCGCCGAAGTATTGTAAATCCTGAATTTTGTTTGCTGGTTTAAAAGCCATGATAGTGTTTTAGGGTTGTTGGGCAAAATTGCAAAAATTTAATGTAGTGGTCAAATTAAAGCTTATATCATTTTCCAAATCCCAAATCCCAAATCCCAAATCCCAAATTCCAAATCCCAAATCCCAAATCCCAAATTCACATAACTTAAACTTTTAAACTCTTAAACAGTATCGTACCTTTGCATTTCCATTTTAAAATCAAAAAATATGAGCAAATATGATGTAGCTATAATTGGTTCGGGTCCCGGTGGTTATGTTGCCGCAATTCGTTGTGCACAGTTGGGAATGAAAACAGCAATCATTGAAAAATATGACGTTTTGGGTGGAACCTGCCTCAACGTAGGTTGTATTCCCAGCAAGGCATTGTTGGATTCTTCACATCATTATGAAGATGCCATGAAGCATTTTGAAGAACACGGCATCGAAATTCCAGGTGAAATAAAATTGAATTTCAAAAAAATGATAGAACGCAAAGCCTCGGTTGTGGACCAGACCACCAAAGGAATTGCCTTTTTGATGGATAAAAACAAAATAGATGTTTTCACCGGGATGGGCGCTTTTAAGGATGCCACCCATATTGAAATCACCAACGGCAAGAAAAAAGAAACTATTGAAGCTACAAATACTATCATTGCTACGGGCAGCAAGCCTGCAACGCTTCCTTTTATAAAATTGGATAAAGACAGAATAATTACTTCCACAGAAGCATTAAGTTTGAAAGAAATTCCCAAACACCTTGTTGTTATTGGCGGTGGCGTTATTGGTTTGGAACTCGGTCAGGTTTATCACCGTTTAGGGTCAGAGGTTTCTGTGGTGGAATATATGGACCGAATTATTCCAACCATGGATTCATCACAGAGTAAGGAATTGATGAAAGTAATGAAGAAACAAGGTGTGAAATTCTTTGTTTCGCATAAAGTTTCGGCAGTTTCCAAAAAAGGGAAAGAAGTTACCGTTACCGCAACCGATAAAAATGATAAAGAAGTAACCTTCAAGGGTGATTATTGCTTAGTTTCTGTTGGAAGAAAACCTTATACCGATGGATTGAAGGCTGAAAATGCTGGTGTAAAAATCACCGAAAGAGGGATGATTGATGTTAACGATCACCTTCAAACTAACATTAAAAACATTTATGCAATTGGCGATGTAGTTCGCGGCGCTATGCTAGCACACAAAGCTTCGGAAGAGGGTGTTTTGGTAGCCGAAATACTTGCCGGACAAAAACCGCATATTGATTATAATCTAATTCCAGGTGTGGTTTACACCTGGCCAGAAGTTGCTTCTGTGGGAAAAACTGAAGAGCAGCTTAAGGAAGCAAAAGTAGAATACAAAAGCGGACAATTCCCCATGCGCGCTTTGGGCAGAAGCCGTGCAAGTGGTGATACGGATGGTTTTGTGAAAATCCTATCAGACAAAAAAACAGATGAGGTTTTGGGTGTACATATGGTTGGCGCCCGTGTAGCCGATTTAATTGCTGAAGCAGTTACAGCAATGGAATTCCGCGCAAGTGCAGAGGATATTGCAAGAATGAGCCACGCACATCCAACCTATGCGGAAGCTGTAAAAGAAGCCGCACTTGCTGCAACCGACAATAGATCTTTACACGTTTAGAATACAATTTCTTACATATAAAAAAGTCCCGCAAAAGCGGGACTTTTTATTTTGATAAAATATTTAATTTATTTTATAATTCCACCACAGCTCACTCTTCCTCCGGCATCACCAGTAGGTTGGGTAGTGAAATCGTCTTTTCCTTCGTGTACGATCAATCCTTTACCAAGAATGTCTTTATTTTCATCGCCACATCCTATACACCACTCATCGGTTTGCATAGAAATTTTTCCATTACCATCAGCATCGGCTTCAAAGTTACCGATATCTCCTTTATGGTATCCTTCCGCATCGCCCCATTTGCCATGTTTTTGGTGAGTTGGATTCCAGTGACCGCCTGTCGATGTACCATCTGCAGCGCTACAATCTGCTTTTTCGTGTATGTGGATGGCATGCATTCCAGGTTTTAAACCTTTGAATTTAGCTTCCATTGTCACTACTCCGTTTTCTTCAGTGAAATACACTTCGCCCATTGCAGTACTTCCGCTTTTTGACTCCATAGAAATTGTAACCGTTTTTGGCGCTTCTTTCATAGCATCTTGGTCCATTTGGATGGAATCATTCATTTCATCCATTTTGTCCATATCCTTTTTTTCGTTTTTACAGCCTACAAATGCAGTTAGTGCAATGGCTACAATCAATATTCCTAATTTTTTCATTTGGAAATTTTTTTAATAGTTAATGTTGGTTTAATAATAATAAAGGTAAGATTTCAATTTGCCGTTAGCAAAATTTTATACAAATCTTAGCATTTTGAATTACACCTTAATTATTGACAATCTTGCTTCTAATTATTAAATTAACTTTGTAATTACCTGGGTTTTGGTGTGCAATGTTTTGTGCACCGGACATTTATCGGCAATTTCAAGTAGCTTTTTTTTCTGTTCTTCAGAAAGATTTCCTGTTAGTTTTATTTCGCGGCTAAAGGTGTCAATTTTTGCAGAATCTTCTTCACAATGCCCACAATCAACCGCATGATCCTTTAAGTAATTGATATGGCAAGTAACATTTTCAACTTCCCACTTTTTTCTTTTAGCATACATCTGTATGGTCATCACAGTGCAGGCGGCGAGTCCTGCGGAAAGAAATTCATAGGGAGAGGGACCAAAGTTGTTTCCCCCAAACTCAACAGGTTCATCGGCTATAAAATGATGGTCCCCCAATTTTAAATTTGTTGAAAATTTATCATCACTGTCCAAACTTGCCGCAACTTTGCTTTTGCTTTTTATGTATTCTGGAGGAGGAATTTCTACATAGCGTGATGCCCAGCCAGCAATAACGCTGCCTACATATTTTGAATCTTCTTTTTGGCTTAGCATATGATCCACACCATCAAGTGAAACAAAACTTTTTGGGTGTTGTGCAGCTTTATAAATTTCTTCGGCATTTTTTATTCCTACTACGGTATCCTGTGGTGAATGTAAAATTAAGATTGCTTTGTGAAAGTTTTTAACCACATCTTCCAGCGATTTATTTTCAAGATCGTCCAAAAACTGTTTTTTTATAGTGAAATCAATTCCTCCTAAATTCACTTTTGCCTTTCCGTTTTTGGTTATTTCGTGGGTACTATCCTTTAGCAAATGCATAACATGCGTTGGGTGGCTGGGCGAATTGATTATTGCAACCGCCTTTATGGATTTAATTTTTGAAGATGCAAATATAGCTGCCGCTCCCCCTAAAGAATGACCAATCAATAGAGTAGGAGCCATATAGTTTTTTTCTAAAAAAGCAGCAGCATCAACAAGATCTTCCACATTTCCTGAAAAATTTGTGTTTTCAAAATCACCTTCGCTTTCTCCCAAACCCGTAAAATCAAACCGAAGCACACCAAAGCCAGAATCGGTTAGGGCACGGCCAATATTCTTGATGGCAGTCAAGTTTTTGGTACATGTAAAACAGTGTGCGAAAATGGCAAAGTTATGTGGTCTTTGGTCCAAAGGAAGCTCCAAACGGCCTGCGAGCAGTTCTTCGTCTTTGTTTGTGAAAGATACTTTTTGAATTTTCATGATTGTTGTTTTTTGGCATGTAATTTACAGAAGGATACAGGTAGAGCCATCAAAAGTTTTTCCTTTTCTATAATGACCGTCGCTTTGTCAATTTCGCCCAAAAACTCCCCGTCTATTTGGAAAGGAACTTTTTTTATTGAGCTAATTTTAGCTTTTTTGGTTGAAATAATGCGAACAAAGTCTGGTGACATTTCAGGTTGGTCGTATATTGTATTAAAAATTTCAATAAAATCAAGACTTTTGAAAATGAGGATTTCAAACTTGCCGTCGTTCATTTTTCCATTGGGATTAATGGTGGCACCAGTTCCAAATTTGTTGGCATTAGCAATTGCGAGTAAAATCCCGGTTTCTTCAAAGGTGCCTTCATCGGTTTCAACACTAAATGTAAAAGGCGATTCTGAATTGAAAAGCGTGGGGATAGACTGTAGAAAGTAACCAAGTTTTCCACGAATACCGGAGTTTTCATAATTTTTTATGAGCTCTGCATTAATACCCAAATCGGCAATGTGCAAGCAAATTTTTTCATTTATAAACAGCACGTCCAGTTTCATCGTGCAATCGGACAATGCAATTTCTATTTGTTCAGAAAGAGTTTGAGGAAGATTAAAATTTACCGCAATTCCGTTGGCCGAACCTGCGGGAATTATTCCTAGACAGATTTCGGTTCCCAAAATGCTCCGTGCAACCAAAGAAATAGTTCCATCGCCTCCAGCTACTATAATCCGTAACGGATTGATTTTTTTTATTAAGTCATCTATGGTTTCTTTATCGTTTTCTCCTGTAGTTTCATAAATTTTTAGTTTGAAATTACGCTGTGATACTTCATATTCCACAGCTGTAATTATTGGAAATTTATCGGAATTGCCCGCAATTGGGTTTACCACCAATAAAATATAATTTTCTGATTTCATTAGTAAAGATTAAATTTAAAAATAAGTATTTTGGAAATAATAAACCGTTAATGAAATCTCAATAAGTGAAACTTGATTTAAAACTTTACAGAGGCTATGTGAACGACGAAGAACTTGTTGTTTTTGGTCACGTTTTTAAATCCTGGGCGCCAGATAAATATAGAATGGATCGCAAAGGTGTTCGGCACGCTGTGTCGGTAATTCATATGTTTCGCATAAAACCTATGGAAAATGTTGAGGTTAAACTGAAATTTAAGAATACAGAAGTCACTACCAAAACTTTGGCAGATGGTTATTTTAGATTCACCATTCCTTTCTCCGAAGAAATTGAAAGCGGATGGCATCCGTATGAAGTTACCTGTAGGCTTTATGACTATGGGGTTGTACAGACTTCTGAAATATTAAAACCTTTTGAAAGTAAAGTGGGTGTTATTTCAGATATTGATGATACTTTTTTGGTTTCGCACAGCGGAAATTTTTTAAAGAAACTCTATGTACTCCTTCTGAAAAACATCAACAAGCGCAAGGTTTTTGAAGATGTAGTGCCATATTACCAAGCCTTAAGCAAAGCAGGGCAGGAGAATGATACGGATTCAAACTCATTCTTTTATGTTTCCAGCAGTGAATGGAATTTATATGAGTTTATTGATTCCTTTGCGCGGCTGCACAAACTTCCGAAAGCCGTTATAAAGTTGAAAAAAATCAAAACGGGAATCTCAGATTTTCTTTTTACCGGAAGAGGAAGCCATGACCACAAGTTCGAAAAGATAAAGGATATCATTATGTTTTACCCAAAACTTGAATACATCTTGTTGGGCGATGATTCACAGAAAGATCCTTATTTATATGAAAGGATCGTAAAGATTTTTCCACAAAATATTAAAGCCATTTACATTCGGCAAACTTCCCATAAGAAAAAACAACAAACAACAGATATTCTGAAAAATATTGAGTCTATGAAAGTTGCAACTTGTTATTTCAGCAATAGCGAAGAGGCGATTGCACATTCCAAAAACATAGGAATTTTGTAAAATCCATCTATTTCACTTCAGTTGATTCTGTATTGTTAGTATCCAAAGTAGTTTGACCTTCCCCTTTTAAGTATTGATCTAAAAATTTCAGGATTTTTCCGTAAGCTACAATTTCATTTTCCTTCTTTACAAAGCCATGACCTTCATCTTCAAAAACAACATATTCCACGGGAACACCATTCTTTTTAACCCCTTCTACAATTTCATCTGATTCAATTTTAAGAACACGTGGATCTTGTGCTCCTTGTAAAACCATCAAGGGCTTAGTTACATTTTCAGTGTGGAATAATGGTGAAATTTTCTTTAAACGAACTGAGTCTGCCGTATTTGGATTTCCCATTTCTGTGTAAAGTGCTTCTTTAAATGACTCCCACCAGGGCGGAATGCTATTTAAGGTTCTGATCCAGTTTGTTACACCGAAAATATTCACGCCCACTTTAAACTCATCTGGGGCATAGGTTAATGCTGCCATAGTCATATAGCCTCCGTAGGAGCCTCCAATAATCCCAATCTTATCTTTATCAATCATTTCTTGGCTTGCCAACCAATCTTTCCCAGCGATGCAATCTTTTAAATCCTTATCTCCGTGGTTTTGATCGTCCATTTGGTAGAATGTTTTTCCGTAACCACTACTTCCGCGATTATTGACGGCTAAAACAGCATAGCCGTGATTTACCAAATACTGAATAAAGGAACTAAAACCTTGCCTTGATTGCCCGCCTGGACCTCCGTGAACCCAGACTAGTGCGGGAGCCTTATTATCAATGCTTGCTTGCTTAGGCTGGTAATAAATGGCGGGAATTTCCAAACCGTCAAAGGATTTGAACCTAACTACAGTTGCTTCCACTAAATCATCAGGATTTATTTCTTTGTTCAAAACATCCGTGAGCTTATAATATTTCCCTGTTGAAATATTATAAGAATATGTATTTGTAGGAAGTTGAGAACTACCAACAGTCAATAAAGCCATAGTTTCGTCTCTTGAAAAACTTGCAGCGTTAATTACTTGTCCGTCAATATCAGGAAAGTTTAATTCCTTGCCCGTAGCCACTTCTGTTACATACATTTTTGTTTTGGCGTCTTCGTTGGTAAACATTACTTGATATTTACCATTGTGGGTAAAGTAAAATGCGTTAATGTCCCAATCTTTTTCCATAACCTTTTCTTTTGTTCCATCTTCAATATTGTATTTCATTAAATAACTGAATTCAGAATCGGCATCGGTAGTATAATAAAATGATTTTCCGTCGGGCGAAAAATCCTCGAGGAGTATTTTTGCTCAATGTTTCATTAATCTTGGTCTTTTGATTCGTTTTAAGATTTAACAGAATACAAATCACTGTCATTTGTATTTATGGATTTTGATAAGAGTATATAATTTTTGTCCGCTGAAATTCCGCCGAAATCCATATTATCTTCATTCTTTAAGATAAGTTTTGGTTTGAAAGTGGCAATGTCCATTTCATAAACATCCATTATTTGTGGGCTGCGTTCGTTGCTATTGTAATAGAAACTTTTGCCGTCTTTTGCCCAACCTTGGAAAATTGCTCGAACATTTTTTTCGGGAGTCAACCTCTTTATTCCACTGCTGTCCTTCACAAAAATTTTATAAATTTCATCTCCATTTCCATCCATTCTGAAGAGAATTCTGTCGTCATTCGGAAAATATGAAATTCCATACACCGAAGCGCTGTCTGACTGTGTTATAGGTATAAATTCACCTCCTTCAGCAGAAACGTTGTACATATTGTAAATACCAGACCGATTGCTGGTTATTAAAACTTTGGACTTGTCTGGGGAAAAACCATTCGCATTCGCATTTTCATTTCCCATAAATTGCTCAATGGTATATGATTTTAAATCAGTAGCTTGATTATTGCTATCTTTTGGCTTGTCTTTGCACGCAACAAATAGTAATAATGCGGAACAGATTAAACTAAGGTTTTTCATAAATATTTATTTTGGCAGTTATCTTGTTGATTTTCAAAACAAATCTAAGGAATTTTGCTTTGTAAGCAACATTTCTTTTGACGTGAATGGATGATTTTTTTGGTATTAGTTTAACGTTTCGGCTTTTTTTATAAACAACGAATGTTTTATTTTTAGATTATGAATAAGAAAGATGCCAAAAGCGGATTTATCTTCACAAAACATACTCCCAAAGACCAATCACCCTTCGAGAAACTTTTCGATGTTTTTCAGGAATTGATTACGCATACATCTGGAGATTTTGACGAAGCAATGGATTGGTTGAAACAGATTGGATGAGGAATATAAGCTTACAACTGACGATTACACTTTGGATGATTTTGTTGAAGACCTTAAAAAGAAAGGGTACCTCCGCGAAGAAATAAAAATAGATGGTATCGAGCGGTCTGGCCATTACTGAAAAAACCGAAAGAGCCCTTCGGAAGAAGAGCTTTGGAACAGATATTTGGAAAACTTCGGAAAAGTGGTGCCGGAAACCACCGAACCAAAGCAAACGGGCAGGGGGGATGAGCAAGCAGGAGAATTTCGGGATTATCGTTTTGGCGATTCGCTAGAACAAATATCAATGACAGAAAGCTTCAAAAATGCACAGATTAATCACGGTGTGGGTGATTTTACTCTTGCTGAAAATGATTTGGTGGTTGAAGAAACTATGTACAAAACCCAGATGAGTACGGTTTTAATGATAGACATCAGCCACAGTATGATTCTTTATGGGGAAGACAGAATTACGCCAGCAAAAAAAGTAGCAATGGCACTTTCAGAATTTATTACAACCCGTTATCCAAAAGATACCTTGGATATTTTAGTCTTCGGAAACGATGCTTGGCCTATTAAAATTAAGGATTTGCCGTATTTAAATGTTGGTCCGTACCATACTAATACAGTGGCAGGCCTTCAATTGGCTATGGATTTATTGCGAAGAAAACGAAACACCAACAAACAGATTTTTATGATAACGGATGGAAAACCTAGCTGTGTGCGGCTTTCGGATGGACGTTATTATAAAAACAGCAATGGCCTGGACAGTTATATTGTAAATAAATGTTATGCAATGGCTGCACAGGCAAGGAAACTTCATATTCCAATTACAACTTTTATGATTGCCGAGGATCCATATTTAATGCAGTTTATTGAACATTTTACGGCAGCCAATCAAGGCAAGGCATTTTATACAGGCTTAAAAGGTTTGGGTGAAATGATTTTTAGCGATTACGAAACGAATCGAAAGAAAAGATTACGTTGAAATGAAATTAATTATTAATAAAGAGGAAAGAATAAAGAGTAAAGAGGAAATAATGAAAAGGTAACAGATTTATTATATTCGAAAAATATGCATCTTATGAAAATCAAGCACAATTATAAAAACTTAAAAATTTGGCAGAAAGCCTTGAATATTGCTTTTGATACTTCTGATATTTTAGAGGGATTTCCTAAAAGCGAACAGTAATTGACATCCCAAATGAGTCGATGTTCAATTTCCATTCCAAGCAATATTGCGGAAGGGTCATCCCGAACAGATAAGTCGTTTAATCATTTTCTGGATATGTCCTTAGGCTCATCTTATGAATTAAACACGCAATTATTAATTGCACATCATAAAAAATATATTAATGATGAAGAATTGAAAAAACTGGAAGATGACATTGCCGAGTGGCAAATGATGACTTCGGGTTTTCAAAAAACTTTGGTACAATAGTCTTTCATCTTTAATCTTTTCTCTTTTATCTAAAAAATTATGAATATAGAAAAAATAAAAACATTCGGCGAACTTAAAAAAGCGGGTTACGAACCAAAATCAATCAAAGAAGAATTACGAAGAAACCTACTTCAAAAGATAATGAAGAAGGAAACACCCTTTGTTGGTATTCACGGGTATGAACTTACCGTGATTCCAGAATTGGAGCGCGCCATTCTTTCAAAGCATAATATCAATCTTTTAGGTCTTCGCGGACAAGCTAAAACACGCTTGGCGCGACAAATGGTGGGTCTTTTGGACGAATACATTCCCGTGGTTGAAGGCAGCGAGATAAACGACGATCCTTTCAGCCCAATTTCCCGTTATGCCAAAAACTTGATGCATGATAAGGGTGATGACACACCTATTAGTTGGCTTCATCGGAACGATCGTTTTTCAGAAAAACTTGCAACGCCAGATGTTACGGTTGCAGATTTAATTGGAGATGTGGACCCGATAAAAGCTGCGAATTTAAAACTGACTTATGCAGATGACCGCGTGATTCATTTTGGAATGATTCCGCGTAGCAACCGCTGTATTTTTGTTATTAATGAATTGCCAGATTTGCAACCGCGAATTCAAGTAGCACTTTTTAATATTTTGCAGGAAGGTGATATACAGATTCGTGGTTTTGCAGTGCGCTTGCCGTTGGATATTCAATTTGTTTTTACGGCTAACCCAGAGGATTATACAAACAGAGGAAGTATTGTAACTCCTTTAAAAGATAGAATTGGTTCACAGATTTTAACACATTATCCTGAAGATATCAAAACAGCAAAAACCATAACCGAACAGGAAACTACTGAAGCAATCAAAACGAAATCTAATATTTATGTACCCGAACTGGCGAAAGATATTTTGGAACAAATAAGTTTTGAAGCACGTGAAAATGATTTTATTGATGCAAAAAGTGGCGTGAGTGCGCGCTTGAGTATTACAGCTTTTGAAAACCTTTTAAGTACCGCGGAAAGACGAACTCTTCAAAATGGTGAAGAAAAAACGACAGTTAGACTAGGAGATTTTATTGGGGTAATTCCTTCTATTACTGGAAAAATTGAATTGGTTTACGAAGGTGAACAGGAAGGCGTTTCCCAAGTTGCACAACAATTAATTGTAGATGCCGTAAATACGACCTTTAAGGACCGATTTCCAAAAATTGAAAAGCTCACAAAAGAGGGTGATCCAGATCCGTATTCTGAAATTGTAGCGTGGTTCTTTGAAGAAAATGATTTTGAGCTGCTCGATTCCTATTCAGATGAAGAATATAAAAATGAATTGGATAGAATTATTCCGCTGCAACAGTTAATTGAAAAATACCAACCAGAAACTTCAAAAAAGGATAGTTATTTTTTAAAAGAATTAATTCTTTGGGCATTGGCCGAGAACAAAAAGCTGAGCAAGTTCAGTTTGGGGAATGGGCTTCATTTTAAAGACATGTACGGAAGTTATATTAGCGGACTTTAAAATTTATTAAATAAAAAACCGTCAGTTTTTTTAAAAAAAACTGACGGTTTTTCTTGACTTGAAATTAAATATTTGGGATCACTAATTCATCACCTGGATGAATCAAATCTGCAGATTTAAGTTTTCCTTTATTTGCTTCATAAATGGCATTGTATTTATTTGCATCACCGTAATAGTGTTTTGCAATTTTGCTCAATGATTCTCCACTTTTAACAGTGTGGTGTGCATAAGCAGAAGTATCTGAAACTTTTATATCTGCCATGATATCGGTTGGGTTTTCACCCCCAATACGCTTTATTTCATCCCAAAGGAGATTCTTTTCATATTGATTTTTTGCGGTTCCCCACACTTTTAATTGCCCATTCTCTTCTTTTACATCACCGTTTTTAATATTTAGTTTTTCGCCTAAATCCAAAACGCTTTGATATTTTGATTTGATCATTTTTGAAAATTTTAAAGTTAATACCTAAAGATAATATTTTATGGGGTTTAATTTTTGCAGTTAGGAAAAGTTTAATATCTGGACTATTTAATTGACAAACCCTTAAAAAATTTACCAAAAATTTAACTAAAGATTAATTACAATTAATAAAAAATTCACTGCACTTGGAATATCTTTGATCTAAACATTTAAATCAACGAAAACTATTATGAAACTAAAAACAATTGTAATGTCTCTAGCAGTAGTAGCAATGCTTTTTGCTAGCTGTGAGGACTCAAAAAAGAAAGAAGCTGAAGCGCAAGCACAAGCTGAACAAATGCGTATGGAACGCGAAAAAGATTCTTTAATGAAAGTTGAAGAAACTAATGCTAACATAATGGCAGAAATGGAAGCTAACTCAATTGCCGCCAAGGCAATGGGCAATGCAGATTTGTCAACTTTAGTTAGTGCACTTCAAGCTGCTGACTTAGCCCAAACGCTAAAATCTCAAGGTGAATACACAGTTTTTGCACCTACAAATGAAGCTTTCAATAAAGTTCCAAAGGCAACAATGGATAATTTGATGAAACCTGAAAATAAAGAGCAACTTCAAGGATTGCTTAAATATCACGTTCTTCAAGGAAAAATGAATGCTACAGATGTTTTGGCTAAAATTAAAGCAGCCAATAACAAACTTGATGTTACTACACTTAACGGTGAAGTTCTAACCTTGTCTGAAAAAGGAGGAAAAGTAATGATTAAGGATGCAAAAGGCAACACTGCAACTGTAACAACTGCCGATGTTGATGCATCTAATGGTGTTGTACACGTTATTGATAAAGTGTTAATGCCAAAAATGTAATTCATTAAATGAATTAAAAAAGCCCCAGAAATGGGGCTTTTTTTTTATATAAAATTTTTACCTAGATATTCAAGTTTCCGCAAATCTTCCTTATTTTTTATAGTATAACTGATACCTTTTTTTAATTGTAGATTTTGAGTTGTTATTTCAAGAACATCTTCATAATAATGGTCTGTAATGATTATTCCTTTTTCAAGCTTAAGCTTTTTCAATAGTTTTTTTATTTCAATTTTATATAATGGCTCAATCATAGAGAAGGGCTCATCTAACATTATAAATGGATGATCTAGATTCCCTACTAATAAAACTTCCAAATACCGAACTTGACCTAAAGATAATTCCCCAATTTTTTTTGTAGTAAGTGTTGCGATTAACGCATCATAAAAAATCGCATCCTGCTTTTTTTCTTCTGAAAAGTATATGGGAATAACATCGCGGACCTTCAAGGTTTTTGGTAAAAAGGAATGTTGCGGTAAGTAAGCAATACATTCTGTGGAAATATTTTTAGAAGGATCCAATGGTACTCCATCTATTGACATTTTTATTGAACCTTTCGATAGTGTTCCAAATATTATTTTGAGCAAAGTAGATTTCCCACAACCGTTTCGTCCAAAAATCCCAAGTATATGACCAGTTTTCAAAGAAAATGAAACTTCTTTGAGGACTTCTTTTTCTCCAAAGTTAATAGAGGCGTTATGTAATTTGAAGATTGCCAAATACAAAATTGATAAAAATAATTAGAACCGAAAAGACTGGAATGCCAACCAAAAAATTGATTAAAAACGAAACCTGAAATAACCTCCATTTGGTAATCCCAAGATTGTAATAAAAATAGAATTGATTGTTGTAAAATGTGTGAAACCCTATAAAACCAAACAACAAGCCCACGGTTGCGAAAAGAACAAATCCCCATATCAATCCCACATATAACATGCTTAAAATTGAGAATGCAGTAATGAATGGGAATATTGATTTATAAAATTGCCAATAGGCTCGATACATTTCTATTCTCTATTAATGACAGCTACAGCCACCGTCCATAAATCCGTGGGTTTCTTGATGCCAGGGGAAAGCTTGATTGTATTTGTCCATTTCCCAGAAAAAGGGAAGTCGTTCTTTTGGATTGTTTCCTATTTCATTCATAGTATCGGTGTCATACAATCGGCCATTAACCATAACCATTTTGATTGAATTTGTGTTCTCAATGTTTTCCAATGGATTTTCCTCCATGATAATCAAATCAGCCAGTTTTCCTTCTTTTAGTGAGCCAATGTCTTCTCCAGCTCCAATGTATTCCGCAGAATTAATAGTAGCTGCTTTTAAAGCTTCCAAATTGCTCATTCCGCCCTGCTGAAGCATCCAAGTTTCCCAATGTGCACCCAAACCTTGCAGTTGGCCATGGGCTCCCATATTTACTTTTACTCCAGCATCGCTTAAACTTTTTGCGGTTTCAGAAACCAAAATATGGCCATTTTTATATTCTTCCTGCGGTGTTTTCATTCGGTGACGTGAACGGCTGTCTACAATGCTACGAGGTGTGAATGTCAATAATTTTTTGTTTTCCCACACATTATCGCGTTCATAATAATAATACTCTCCATTCATTCCCCCATAGTTTACAATAAGCGTAGGAGTGTAGCCAGAATCGCTATGCCCCCACAATTCAAGAACATCTTTATAAACGGGGGCCACAGGAATGTTATGCTCCACGCCGGTATGACCATCAATAACCATCGTTAAATTATGATAGAAAGTAGAGCCTCCTTCTGGAACCACGTTTATCCTCATTTCACGAGCAGCCTGTAGCACTTGCTGACGTTGGTCGCGTCTTGGCTGGTTATAACTTTTTACACTTTTTGCGCCAAAAGCCTTTGTACGGCGAATACTGCTTCTAGCATCCTCCAAATTATTTATAACGGCTTTAAAATCGCCATCGGCACCGTACAAAATGAATCCTGTTGAAAACAATCGCGGCCCGACCAATTCGCCACTTTTTTGAAGTTCAGAAAGTGTAAAAACAGTTTCGGTATTTGCTGAAGGATCGTGCGATGTTGTTACACCATACGCCAAATTTGCCATAAAAGGCCAATATTGTTGCGTTGGCAGACCGTAGCGGAAAGCACCAACGTGTGCATGCGCATCTACCATTCCTGGCATTATAGTTTTTCCTTCTGCGGAATAAATTTTTGTACCTGGAGGAACAGAAACTTTATCGGCTTCGCCAACCGCTTCTATTTTATTGCCATTAATGACGATTGTGCCGTTTTCAATTACATTGTCACCTTCCATTGTAATGATGCGTGCATTGGTGAAAGCAATTCTTCCGCTGGGCTTATTGACGTTAGCCTGCAAACCAATCTTTGTCCCGGCCAAAATTATTTCGGGCACTTCTTCTGGGGAGCCCTCTAAAAAAGTAAATCTATTTTTTAATTCATTGCTAAAATATTCATCACCCAAGGTCCACATTATTTTTTGGCTGTTTGGCGACCAATGTATATTTATTCCAGCATCCTTGGCTAGTTGTGAAACTGGTAGTGCTTTGGTTTTGTCATCCAAATCAATGGTTTGTCCGTTAAGAACCAAAGGAGCCACAAACAGTTTGTGAAGGTTCGTAAAAGCAATCCATTTGTTGTCTGGGCTTGGTATTAATCTGTTGGCGTATTTTGAAGTTATATGTGTCTTTTCTTCATTCCCGTCAAGATTTACACTTATCAATTTTTTCTCAATATCCCCAAAATAGGTTCCACCGGTTTGCAGAAAAATTCTTTTTCCGTCTTTACTAAAGATTGGGTATTCACCTTTATCAACAATGAATTTTTCATTGTTCCCGTTGGTATCCATAACATAAATACCGTCATTTTTTGTAAAAGTAAAACCTTGATCGGTGTTTCCGTTTTCTTTTCTATAGGTTATTTGGGATCCGTTGGGAGAAAATGATGGAGTTCTGTAAATACCTTTTTTTGATGTTAATTTTACTGGATTTCCACCGCTAGCAGCAATTTTATAAATAGCCCCTTTTTCAGTGTCATTCCAAGTAACGTAAACTATTTCGGAACCATTGGGCGAAAAGGTTGGCTCAAATTCAAAATCTTTGCTATTGGTCAATCTCTTTGGCTCCCCATTGGGCAACATTTTCTTATATAAATGGCCCACTACACTGAAAACAATATATTTTCCGTCAGGCGAAGTGACAGTATTACGAATCATTTTTGGCGTAAAGGTTTCGGTTTCAATTTTATTGTTGAAATGAACAGTTTCCGCCAAATCTACATTTACGTTTGCAGTAAAAGGAATATTGGTTACAGCCAAAGATTTGATATCAATCTTATTTATTTTTCCACCACTCCAAAAAACGATTTCCTTGTTATTAGGCATCCAACTAAAATTAGGATAAACGCCAAAAAGAGCCCAAGCCTCCTGTTGATCTTTGTTTAGTTGATCATAAATAGGCCATTCCTCCCCAGTTTCCAAATCTTGGATAAAAAGCACGCTTTTAGTACGAACCCTTTTTACAAATGCCAATTTTTTTCCATCCTGAGATAGGGTAGGTCGTGCTGCACCTCCCGGACCGCCTGTTATTGTTTCGGTTTTGCCAGTTTCAAACTCATATCGATTTATCACATAAATTTGGTCGTTTGGGTCTTTGTTGTATTGAAAATAGCCCCCAGGATACATATCTTCACTGTAATAAAGATATTTTCCGTCAGGTGAAACAAAAGGCTCGTTTACATCCTGTTGATCATTTTTGCGTTTTGTGAGTTGCAGACCTGTTCCGCCAGATTTATGATACTGCCACATTTCACCAGCTCCCAAGCTTCGTTCTGAAGAAAAATGCTTTCGCGCAATCAAATAATTGCCGTCTGCACTCCAAACTGCGTTGTTCAATAATCTAAAATCTTCCTTTGTAACTTGTTTTGCATCGCTGCCATCTACATTCATCATCCAAATATTATCGCCACCACCCGCATCACTTGTAAATGAAATTTTAGTGCCGTCTGGACTGAATCGCGGTTGTACTTCAAAAGGAATTCCCGTTCTGATAGCTTTAGCTGTTCCCCCTGAAATAGGAATGGTATAGATATCACCAAGCATATCAAAAGCAATGGTTTTACCATCTGGACTTACATCCAGATTCATCCAAGTGCCTTCATTTGTGGTGAAGGAATGTGTTTTGTATTTGAAATCTTCCCCAGGATTGGCTACATCCCATTTTGGTTTTTCTTTTTCCTTGTCTTCATTTTCTTTTTTCTGGGCGTAAAAACTTGTTGAGATTATGAGACATAGCAGAAATGGAAAAGTTTTCATAATTGGTTTGTTTGGTGGTTAATTTCTTGATTTAATATTTTTTTCGCAGAGCGATATAATTTCTGTAATTCGTTTATTTCGAGTTTCTTCCCGTTTGGCATGGTTCAGCCAATAAAGATAGCTTTTTCTATAACTACGACTAAAGTTTTCAAAATTTTCATAGGCCTGTTTATTTTTATCAAAAGCCATTTGAAGATCTTCCGGCACCACTAAATTTTCTACGTCATCCAAAGCAGTCCAACTCCCATTTTTCTTTGCTTCAGCAATTATTTGTTTTCCATTTTCATGCAGAAGACCTTCCTTTTTCAATTCTTTTAAATAGGATTTATTTAGTGCGCTCCAAACACTTTTGGGATTTCGTGGACAGAAATATTGTTGTCTTTTTCCATCCCCAAGACTTTTAACCGTGCTGTCTATCCAGCCATAGCAAAGAGCTATTTTTACTGCTTCTTCCCATCGCATTGAAGGAACTTCCATTTCAACTTTGAAGAAAATTAAATAAACACCTTGGGGATGTGATTCGTGATTTTCGTGCAACCATTCCCGCCATTCAGTATCATCTTTAAAGTATAGTGTAGGCTTAGTATTCATTTATTTTTTTTCTTCGGAATTAACGTAGAAATCTTCTTTAATCTGAAAATTTATAATAGGCGAAGAGTGCATTTTTGTTTTCCATTCTGAAGTGGGATAAATCCATTCTTCGTTGCCATTAATGATTGCAATTATAGGCATATCGAAGTTTTTTAAAATATCTACATATCGATATTTCAATTTTTTTTCATCAATTGAATATTCAACTTTTGGAATCATTGTAGTCCGAAGATATTGATCAAAAAATTGAGTAAGATCTATTCCGCTTTTTTCAATGATGAAGTCTTCAATTTGTTTGGTGGTAACGGTTTGGTGATAAAACTCTTTGTTTAAACCGCGAAGAATTTGTCGCCATTTTTCATCATCTTCAATTAGTTGGCGAATCATATGCAGCATGTTTCCGCCTTTGTAATACATATCGCCACTTCCAGGATTGTCAACATTATACTGCCCAATAATTGGACTTTGGTTCATAATCTTTTTCCTGGTGCCAATAACGTATTCAGAAGAAGCCTTTTTTCCGAAGTAATAATCCAAATACAGGTTTTCGGAATAATTGGTAAACCCTTCGTGAACCCACATATCTGCCACATCTTTAGTCGTGATACTGTTGGCAAACCACTCATGGCCACTTTCGTGGATGATTATAAAGTCGAACTTCAATCCCCAGCCAGTTTCCGATAGATCACGACCCAAATAACCGTTTTCAAATTTGTTGCCATAGGTAACACTGCTTTGGTGTTCCATTCCTAAATAAGGGGCTTCAATAAGCTTGTAACCATCTTCGTAAAAAGGGTAGGGGCCAAACCAATGTTCAAAAGCTTCCATCATCATTGGCGCCTGTTTGAATTGTTCTTTTGCCTTCGCTTCATTTTCGCGAAGCACATAATAATCCATGTCAAGCATTCCTTTTTTACCCTTATACTTTTCGCTCCAATGGACGTAATCGCCAATGTTAATATCCACACCGTAAGCGTTTATGGGGTTTACAACTTCCCAAACCCAGGTTTTTGTTTTTGCGTTTTCAATCACTTTCTTTAGTCTTCCGTTGCTCACGTCCATCAAATCTTTTGGTGCGGTAACTGCGATTGTGATGCCATTATCAGGCTCGTCGGAAGGATGGTCTTTCAATGGCCACCAAACACTGGAGCCAATACCTTCGTTGGAGGTTGCAATAAAATCTTTTCCGTTGCTGTCTTTGGTCCAAGTAAAACCACCATCCCAAGGCGGACGTCTGGCCACAATAGGCTTTCCAGAGAAATAGATTGTTAATTTTTCCTCGTTTCCTTTATGTTGTTTCTTTTGAAGTTTTAAAAAATGTGCATTTCCTTCGGAAGTGAATGAAACTTCTTTTTCGTCCTGAATAACTTTATCAATTTTCATAGGCGCTTGCAAGTCAATTTGCATCACTTCATTTGGTTCCAAAATTTTATATGTAATAGTGTTGCTGCCATCAATAGATTTTTCAGAAGGATTTACTGCAACTTTCAAGTCGTAATACGTAACATCAAACCAAGCCCTTTCGGGAGTTATGCTACCGCGAAGCGTGTCAGCGCGGGTGAATTCTTGTTGGGAAAAAATTGAATTTACTGAAAAAATGCAGAATGATATAAACAATAATTTTTTTAGCATAATAGTTTTATTAAATCACAAATCACAAATCACAAATCACAAATCAAATTACAATATAAATTCCATATTTCTTTATCTTGTTTTTCTTTTTTCTACAATTGCGGAAAAGATCTTTCTTAGTTCATCCGCTTCATTAATTAATTCAACCAATTTAATTTCGTATTTATTATTAAAGTCATTTTGCAACAATTTTAACCAAAGAAGCGATTCTTTTGCTTCCTTCTTGCATATTTTAATTCTGAAATCAAAATCTTTATCACTTAGGTGTTCATTAAACTCTATATAATTTGCGGCAACAGAACCTGAGGATCTAATCACTTGTTTACCATCTTCAATATTTGCGATACTTTTCTGCAATGAATAAACTAACTTTCGAACGGATTTTGCAAATAAAAAAGTTCTAACTTCCAAATCATAAGGTTTTTCCATAATTGGATATTTCTTAATTTTTTTTTGTGATTTGTATTTTTGAGATTTTTGATTTTTTTTTGATTTTTTATCTAAACACCGATTCAGGAAATACAACCACGCTCTCAAAACCATCTTTTCCCACCGACGCTACTCCGAAAAAAGAATTGTCTATCACAATTCCTTCCAAAGTAAATTCTGAAACATCGCCCACGTAACGGCTATGGTCCCAAGTGGGTGAGGTGGTGTCCCGCCAATAAATTTTATAGCCCAAAGCACCATCAACTTTGTCCCATTTCAATTTCGCGGAAGCTTCCACAACTCCACCAATAGCTACATTTTTAGGTTCGGGTGGGGCGGAGGCTAAACTCGCTAAGTTAATTGCATTCACAGCAGTTAGTTTTGCAGCATAATCAAAATTTACAAATTCTAGTTTATCGCCATATTCAATGCCGTTTTCGGTTCTTATATCTTGATGTTGGTGGTTGTAATCTTCGTGAGCTTCCATTATTCTTATTCCAGCCCAGCCCAAATCATTAAAAGGACGATGGTGACCACCACGCCCAAAACGATCCAAACGATAAATCATCATGGGGTTCATTTCTGGCATATAGGTTTTAGTAGTCTTATAGACGTATCGCGCCAATTGGCGTGAAATACCGTCCACTTCACCCCCATAAAAGCGTCTCATTTCACGTTCGCGCTCTGTTTCCGTTGGGGGCACTGGTTCGCTGAAAATTCTGAAATCGCGATTACTGATTACACCGTCAACACCTTTTATGTTGCCAATCATATCATTGTTTAAAACCCCGATTATTTCCCAACCGTTCTTTTTTGCGTATTCTGCAAAGCCTTTTCCACCGAAAAGCCCTTGTTCTTCCCCGCTCAATCCTAAATAAACAATGCTGCTTTCAAATTTATATTTTGAAAGTACACGAGCTGCCTCAATGGCTCCCGCCATGCCACTGGCGTTGTCGTTTGCGCCTGGTGCATCTTTGGTGAAATTGCTGCCATCACTGTTTCGGGAATCGATATCGCCGCTCATAATGATATAACGGTTTGGGTATTTTGTGCCCTTTTGAACAGCCGCAATATTCACAATCCAAGTGTCTTGGGGAACACGGTCGTTTCCCTCGGCTTTTACGAAATCTTTTTGGTAAAAAACGTTTAAACAGTCATTGCAGCCTTTAGAAATGGTTTCAAATTCACTTTTAATCCATCGTCGAGCAGCACCAATTCCGCGCGTGTTGCTAATGGTATCACTAAACGTATTTCGGGTTCCGAAATTGGCAAGTGTAGTTATATCTGATTTAATTCTTTCCGAAGAAACGGAATTAATAATATCATAAATTTTTTGATCAGCTTGGGAAAAACACAAGGATGTTATCAATAAAGCTGCTAAAAGGGAAATTATTTTCATTTCAAAAAAGTTTCCCTAAAAATACTCAAAAGAAGGAAGAACGACTATAAACTTTTAAGTTTTGTAAATGCCTAATTACATAGGCACCGCAACTACAGCTAGTTTCTTTCCGTTGGGGCTAATTGCCATTCGGGTTAAGTTTTTAATACCATATTCTTCTAATGAAGCCACCCTGTTCCATTCAGATTCACCCAATGTGTCATACATATAGAGTTTGTTACCGCTGCCAACAAGAACTTGTGTGTCGTTGATCCACACATAATCCTGAATACCGATTGGCAATTCGGTTACAAAAAAGCTTTCATAGGAATTCATATCTAAAAGATAAAGATCTAAATTTCCTTCTTCGTTTACCAAAGAATAACTCATGGAACTTGTATTTGGGACTTTTTGTAGAGATCTTCCAGCATTATAAAACAGGGTGTCTGCTTTTTTTGATGGCAAATCAATCATTACTAAATCCATTTTATCACCGTCTAAAACTGTAGCAAGAATTTTTTTGTCATTATAAAAGGCGAAATAGGCTACTTGTAAATTTTCAATTAGTTCTGATGAATTGCCCCTTTCTGAATTATAACGATAGAAGCGTTGAAGCCCATCTTTGTCAAGCCGAACGGCTGCTAAATCATTATTCGAAGGAAATTTTTGTGGGGAATATTCACCACCTTCGGTTTTATTATTGACCCATTTTTGAAGTTTTGAGGTCAAGTTATATTCTGAAATGTCTGTCTGTCCATCATTGTTTCCAGCAAAAACAAGGGTTTCGTTTGAGATGAAAGAAGGCTGGTTGTCATAACCATCGTTGTTTGAAATATTTCTAGGGTTCAGTAATTCTAGGCCTTCATAAGAAGGGGCAATATCAAAAACATATACTTCGGTATTGTTCTGTGCGAAAAATGAATAGGAAATAAGAATTGCAAAAACAAATAAGTGCTTTTTCATTTAATTTAATTTTGGTTTAAAAATAACAAACTTCGAACCAAATATTGAATAAAAATAAAACCGCCACATTTCTGAAGCGGTTTTAAGAATAATTTATCAATTCAATTAAAACGGATACTTGTTTTCCGAAATGACTTTGGCTGCAATAGTCTTTCTCAATTCACCAATATTCGGCATGTTTTGATATTTGGTAAATCGCTTTAGTCCCATTAACATGGCTCGTTGTTCATCCCCTTCAGAAAAGGAAAGAATAGCTTCTTTTGCTTTTACGGTTATTATATCTACAGCGTGGTATAAATATAATTGCGACATTGCAATTTGTTCTTTTTGTGAATCTTCACCAGAGCGTTTTGCGTTTTTTTCGGTTCGTAAAATCGCGCTTTCTGCCATATAGATTTCAATCAAAATATCTGCGGCTGCCAAAAGTGTTTGCTGATGTTCCTCTAGTTCAGTTCCATATTTTTGAACAGCACTTCCAGCAACCATTAAAAATACTTTTTTCAACTTGGCAACCATTGCTTTTTCTTCGGAAAGTAATTCGGAGAAATCAGGGGTTTCAAAAGAAGGAATTCCCATCAATTCTGAAGCTACTGCTTGTGCGGGTCCCAAAAGATCTACGTGACCTTTCATTGCTTTTTTAACTAGCATTCCCACGGCAAGCATCCTGTTTATTTCGTTAGTACCTTCATAGATACGAGCAATACGTGCATCTCGCCAAGCAGATTCCATTGGAGTATCGGCACTATATCCCATTCCTCCGTAAATTTGGATTCCCTCGTCACTACAGTTTTGGATGTCTTCAGAAACAGCTACTTTAAGGATTGAACACTCAATAGCATATTCCTCCACACCTTTCAATTCGGCTTCTTGGTGACTGTTGCCAGCCTTTACACGTAATGCAATCCGGTCTTCAATATTTTTTCCGGCTCGATAGCTAGCACTTTCACCAACATAGGAGCTAGTTGCCATTTCGGCCAATTTTAGTTTTATAGCGCCAAAAGAGGAAATCGGCACGTTAAACTGAATTCGTTCATTTGCATACTGAACTGCGTTTGCAATAACCCGACGTTGCGCGTCAAGGCTTGCGGCAGCAAGTTTAATACGACCTACATTTAAGGCGTTCATGGCAATTTTAAATCCTTCGCCACGACCAGCCAACATATTTTCTACAGGCACTTTGGTTTCGCTAAAGAAAACCTGTCGGGTAGAAGAGGAGTGGATGCCAAGTTTCTTTTCTTCTTCACCCAAGGAAATTCCATTGGAAGGATCGTTTTCCACAATAAATCCCGTAATGTTTTTGTCATCTTCAATTCTTGCGAAAACTATAAATGTGCTACAGAAACCTGCATTTGAGATCCACATTTTTTGTCCCGAAATAGAATAATATTTTCCGTCTTCAGAAAGTACGGCTTTTGTTTTTCCGCTATTGGCATCGCTTCCCGCACCGGGCTCAGTTAATGCATAAGCTCCAAACCATTCGCCAGTGGCGAGTTTAGGCACATATTTTTTCTTTTGTTCCTCTGTACCATATAGGGTAATTGGAAGTGTTCCAATACCTGTATGCGCTCCAAAGGCTGTAGCCACAGAGCCCGTTGCGCCTGAAATGTAATCGCAAACCAACATTGTGGTAACAAAGCCCATTCCAAGCCCACCGTATTCTTCGGGTACCGCCACGCCAAGCAAGCCCATTTCGCCAGCTTTGCGCATTACCTCTTCGGTGAGCGCATAGTTTTTATGCTCAAATTCTTCTTTTTTGGGCCAAATTTCCCGATCAACAAATTCCTTAACGGAATCGCGCATCATTTTTTGCTCTTCAGAAAAATCTTCGGGAGTGAAAACGTCTTCTGCTTTGGTTTCTTTTACAAGGAATTGGCCTCCGCGAAGAAGATCTTTTTGTGTTGTTTCTGTTGTACTCATTTTTATAGATTTTTAGAGTCAAGAGTCAAGAATCAAGACTTTTTAAATAAGTCCGGATTGGAATCCTGAAATCATTTTTTGAATTTGTTTTATTTTTTCTTCTAAATATTTAAATTTTTCTTCTGAAATATACATTTCATTATAAGCTATTATTAATTGAGTTTCTAATTCAAAAGAAGAACCCATAGCTGTCTCCAAATATTGGTTGAAATGCTTATTTGATGTTTTACTAGATCCTTCAGCTATATTTGAAGGAATTGAAACAGCACATCTATTCATTTGTGAAACCAATCCAAATTTTTCGAAATCCGGAAAATCTCGAGTGATTTTATAAGTCTCTGAAACCAGACTAATACTTTCTATCCATATTTTCATTTTTTTTAAAATTATGCATATAGATGTCTTGTGTCTTGGTTCTTGATTCTTGACTCCTTTTTTATTTCAAAAATTCATAAACCCCCGCAGCACCTTGCCCAGTTCCTACGCACATTGTCACCATTCCGTACTTACCTTGCAGGTCTCGTTTGCGCATTTCATCAAAAAGTTGAACGGAAAGTTTTGCTCCTGTGCAACCCAGTGGGTGCCCCATAGCAATTGCACCGCCGTTTACGTTTACCTTTTCTTTGTCTAAACCTAGTTCGCGAATAACAGCCAATGATTGTGAAGCAAAGGCTTCATTTAATTCAATCAGCTCTATTTGGTCTTGTTTTAATCCAGCTTGTTTCAATGCTTTAGGAATTGCGTATAGTGGGCCTATACCCATTATTTTTGGTTCAACACCAACAGCGGCATAACTTACCAACCTAGCTATGGGTTCGAGATTTAATTCTTTGACCATTTCCTCACTCATAACTACGGCAAAAGCAGCGCCATCACTCATTTGTGAAGAGTTTCCTGCAGTTACTGTTCCGCCTTGAGCGAAAACTGGGCGCAATTTTGAAAGGGCTTCAATATTGGTTCCTTTTCGTGGACCCTCATCTTTGTTTACGGTATATTTTTCGGTTACTTTTTTCCCAGAATCATTTACAAAAGTATGCTCCACTTCAATAGGAACTATTTGGTCTTGAAAGCGATCTTCTTCTTGTGCTTTCAAAGCGCGCATCTGACTCGTATAAGCGAACTCATCTTGGTCTTCCCGTGAAACGTTGTATTTTTTTGCTACGGCTTCTGCGGTTAACCCCATATTCCAGTAGTAATCTTCGTGACCTTCTTTTGCCAATTTATAATCAGGGACAGGTTTGTAACCCCCCATCGGAATGTAGCTCATGCTTTCCGCGCCACCTGCAATAATACAATCTGCCATTCCACTTTGTATTTTAGCTGCGGCAATAGAAATAGTTTCCAGTCCCGAAGCGCAATAACGGTTTACCGTCATGCCGGGGATTTCAACAATATCTAGCCCCATTAACGAAATCAAACGTCCCATGTTTAGACCTTGTTCAGCTTCGGGCATTGCATTCCCTACGATTACGTCATCAATCCGTTTTTTGTCGAGTTGTGGCAATTCTTTCATTATATATTTAATGGTTTCCGCAGCTAATTCGTCAGGACGTTTGAAACGAAAAACCCCGCGAGGTGCTTTTCCCACTGCTGTTCTGTATGCTTTTACTATATATGCTGTTTTCATTTTTTTATTTGGCTTTAGGCTTTAAGCTGTATGCTTTAAGCGGTTAAGTAAATAGCCTATAGCTTATAGCTTATGGCTTATAGCGAAACTCTAGTTTCGCAATGGTTTCCCTTTTTGAATCATGTGCTGAAGTCTTTCCAAAGTTTTCCGTTCTCCAGTTAAACTTAAAAAAGCTTCTCTTTCAAGGTCAAGTAAATATTGCTCGCTCACATAGCTCGATTCGCTCAAATCGCCACCCGCCATAACGTAGGCGAGCTTGTTGGCAATTTTTTTGTCGTGTTCGCTAATGTAGTTTCCAGCTTTCATTTGGTCGGTTCCTACCAGGAACATTCCCAGTGCTTGTTTTCCAAGTACTTTAATATCTGTTCTTGGAATTGGTTTCGTATAACCTTGATCTGCCATAAATCGCGCTACTTCTTTAGCTGCGGCAATCTGTCTATTTTGGTTAACAATTACAATGTCTTTTCCTTTTTGAAGAATTCCAGTATCATAAGCTTCATAGGCCGAAGTGGATACTTTTGCCATCGCAATGGTCAAGAAATATTCTTGAAGCCTATTCAATTCAACATCATCTTTTTTAAAGGAATCGCTAGCGCGCATTGCCATTTCCTTGGAACCGCCACCGCCGGGAATTACCCCAACGCCGAACTCTACCAAACCAATGTAACTTTCTGCTGCTGCAACTACTCTGTCTGCGTGAAGTGTAAATTCACAACCTCCACCCAAAGTCATTCCGTGTGGTGCAACCACAACGGGAATGGACGAGTAGCGAATACGCATACTCGTGTCCTGAAAATATTTAACTGCGGCATTTAATTCTTCATATTCCTGCTCCACAGCCATCATAAATATCATTCCGATGTTGGCGCCCACTGAGAAGTTCTTACCGTTGTTGGCAATCACCAATCCATCAAAACTGGCCTCCGCCAAGTCTATTGCTTTGTTTACTCCAGCAAGCACATCACCACCGACGCTGTTCATTTTGCTTCGGAATTCTACATTTAAAATGCCATCTCCTAAATCTTCTACAACAACGTCTTTATTGCTCCAAACTTCCTTGGATTTTCTAATGTTGTCTAAAATAATAAAGGCATCCTGTCCAGGGATTTTTTTATGTGTTTTGTCTGGGATACTGTAATAATAGGAATTGCCTTCACGAACGTCATAAAAACTTTCGACGCCATTTTCCAACATTTCATTTACCCAAGGTGCGGGTTCTTTTCCTAAATCTTTTATAAGTTCAATTCCTTTTTTAACTCCAACGGCATCCCAAATTTCGAAAGGACCGTTATCCCAGCCAAAACCAGCTTTCATTGCATCATCAATCTTATAAAGCTCATCTGTTATTTCAGGTATTCTTTTGGAAACATAGGCGAACATCGCGCCGAAATTTTTTCGGTAAAATTCACCTGCCTTGTCTTCGCCTTTAATAAGAATTGGGAAACGTTCCGTTACTTTATCAACCGATTTTGTTTTTTCCAAAGTATCGAAAGAAGCTTTTTTGTTTTTTCGATATTCCAAAGAATCCAGATCGAGTGTGAGAATTTCACTACTGCCGTCATCATTTTTTACTTTTTTGTAAAAACCTTGGCCACTTTTGCTTCCCAGCCATTTGTTTTCCATCATTTTGTCGATGAAGCCTGGAAGCTTAAATGTTTCGTGTTCTTCGTCTTCAGGCACGTTTTCGTAGATTCCGTTTGCAACATGAACCAAAGTGTCAAGCCCAACAACATCAACCGTTCTAAACGTTGCGGATTTTGGTCGGCCAATCACTGGGCCAGTAAGTTTATCAACTTCTTCCACAGTCAGACCCATTTCCTTTACTTGGTGGAAGAGACTTTGTATGCCAAAAATTCCAATTCGGTTTCCGATAAATGCGGGTGTGTCTTTTGCAACCACAGAAGTTTTTCCAAGAAATTTTTCACCGTAACCATTTAAGAAATCGAGAACTTCTTCTGAAGTTTTTGGTCCAGGAATAATTTCAAAAAGTTTTAAATATCGCGGTGGGTTAAAAAAGTGAGTTCCGCAGAAGTGTTTTTGAAAATCCTCACTGCGACCTTCGCTCATAAACTTAATAGGAATACCGGAAGTATTGGAAGTAATAAGCGTTCCAGGCGTTCTATGTTTATCAAGATTTTCAAACACTTGTTTTTTAATATCCAAACGCTCAACTACAACCTCAATAATCCAGTCAGCAGTTTTCACTTTGGAAATATCGTCCTCCAGGTTTCCGGTAGAAATACGTTTCGCAAAATCCTTGTGGTAGAGTGGGGCAGGATTGCTTTTAATAGCTTTTTGCAAATCGGTATTCACAATTCTATTTCGGACTACTTTATCTTCAAGTGTAAGTCCTTTTTTCTTCTCATCATCTGTAAGTTCACGGGGAACAATGTCCAGCAATAGCACTTCGACGCCGATATTGGCAAAATGACAGGCTATACCGCTTCCCATAATTCCGGAACCGATTACCGCTACTTTGTTAATTCTTCTTTTTGACATATTTTTTAAAGTTATTGGTTATTAGTTAATTGGGTTATAACCATTTTCCTAATTCCTAATTCCTAATATTCTAATTCTTTATTCTGAATCGTATATTTTCTTTGAATTGATCAATTCGTTGATCGCGTTTGCCACTTTTCTAAAGGTGTGCAACTCTTCTGCGGAAACATTCTTTTGAACCGCTTCATCAAAACCTAAAACCACTCCTTTTGAAAACTCACGCATTTCCTTCCCGAAAGGCGTTAAATGAATTAACACACCGCGGCCATCCACTGGATTGGGTTTGCGTTCTATTAACCCTTTTTGCTCCATAGATTTCAAAGTGCGCGATAGGCTCGTTGCTTCCATTCCCATTTTGGGTCCCAATGCAGTTGAAGGCGTTCCCTCCTCAGGGTCAATACTGATTAGCGCAAATCCGGTGGCCATGGTACTTCCTTTTTTTCCAGCTTCTTCATTGTACATTTTTGTAACGTTCATCCATGTGGATCGCAGAATATAATCTATTGTCTTTTCCTTCATTAAAAAATTTTGAATAAGTGGAATTTCAAATATACAAAAATATATTATGCGTGCATAGTAAATAAATGTTATTTATTTGTTAGGAAATTATGTGTTTACGCTGAAACAAATTTTAAACCAACAATAGAAAAAATAAGCGTTGAAAGGAAAAATACACGCCAAAATGTAGCTGGTTCATTAAAATAGAAGATGCCTACCAGAACAGTTCCCACAGCGCCAATACCTGTCCAAACAGCATACGCTGTACCTATGGGTAGGGTTTTGGTCACTTTGATAAGCAAAAACATACTTATACTAAGACAGAACAAAAATCCACCGAACCACAATTTTGATTCCATGCCAGTAGTTTCCTTGACCTTTCCCAAACAAGTGGCAAAGCCTACTTCAAATAGGCCGGCGATAATGAGGAGTAGCCAGTTCATGCGTTATGGTTGTTTTTTTTACAAATATAAATGTTTTTACCCTCTATTTTGATGAACAGTTCTGCTTCCCATATTTAATAGAACTTCATTCAAGAGTTATAGCACCAATAAAACATAGAAAAATATACCTTCTAAAAAAAGTAGTATATATTTATAAAACTTTAAAATGTAAATTGAGTAGGAAGCTTTGCCTAAATAGATAAACAGAAATAGTTTTATGAAAAATCCTTTTCAGAAAAGTAGTCTAAAAAGCCGTGCGGTTATTCCATCGGTTTCAACTGGTTTGGGAACTTTTGGAGGTGTTTTCACTCCTTCTATTCTCACTATTCTCGGCGTTATTATGTATCTGCGCTTTGGTTGGGTCGTAGGGAATGTTGGACTTTTAGGCACCCTTATTATTGTTACTCTCGCCACTTCCATTACTTTTTTGACGGCACTATCCATAGCAGCCATTGCTACAGATCAGCAGGTGAGGACGGGAGGAGCATACTACATGATTAGCCGTTCTTTGGGCATTGAGCCTGGAGGCGCTATCGGGATTCCTTTATATATTGCGCTAGCTCTTTCAGTTGCACTTTATACTGTTGGTTTTGCTGAAAGTCTTGTAAGTGTATTCCCTACTTTAGATTTTAAAATAGTTGGTTTATTGACCACTGTCGGGGTTGCTGTCTTGGCTATGATATCGGCCAAAGTAGCTATTAAGGCACAGTATTTTATTATGTTTGGGATTGTGCTCTCGCTGCTTTCCTTAATTTTTGGCAGCCCCATAGAAGAAACCACTGTAGAAATGTGGGGTGCTTCAGAAAGAAATTCTGAAAGTTTTTGGGTTGTGTTCGCTGTATTTTTCCCTGCTGTAACAGGTATTATGGCTGGAGTAAATATGTCTGGCGACCTTAAAAACCCTTCCAAATCCATTCCGCGTGGAACCTTTGCTGCCATTGGCGTAGGCTATGTAATTTATATGGCATTACCTATTATACTTGCAAATCGCGCTGATGCACTTACACTTATTGAAGACCCAATGATTATGCGGAAGATGGCTTATTGGGGCGATGCTATCCTTATTGGGGTTTGGGGAGCTACGTTATCAAGCGCAGTAGGGAGTATTCTAGGTGCACCCAGAGTATTACAGGCTTTAGCTCGAGATCGGGTTTTGCCCCGTTGGTTGGGGTGGTTGGGGCTTGGATCCGGCAAAGACGACTCTCCAAGGTATGGTACGCTTTTTACTATGGCCATTGCATTGGCGGCGGTGTATTTAGGGAATTTAAATATTATTGCACCTATTCTCACCATGTTTTTTCTTACCACATACGGAGTTCTAAATGCCGTGGCAGGAATTGAGGGTATATTGGACAGTCCCTCATTTCGACCTTCCTTTAAAGTACATTGGATTTTTTCGCTTTTGGGAACCGTTGGATGTATTTCCGTTATGTTTCTAATTAATGCATTAGCTACCGGCTTGGCTTTCCTTTTTATTGTTATTATATATTTATGGCTGCAAAGCCGTGAAATGAAAACTGCTTGGGGCGATGTGCGTCGTGGCCTTTGGATGGCAGTCATCCGGGCTGGGTTGTTGAACTTAGGGCAAAAAAAAGAAACCAAAACATGGCGGCCTAACCCCTTGGTACTTTCAGGCGCCCCCACAAAACGTTGGCACCTTATTGATTTTGCCTCTTCAATAACCCATAATCGTGGTATTTTGACTATAGCAACGGTACTTACGAGCAAAAATATTAGCAGTGATAGGCGCAAAAAAATGGAGTATAATATCCAGGATTTTTTGGCAAAGGAAAGTACACGAGGTTTTGCTAGAGTTATTACTGCCAGCGATGCATTTAAGGGAGCGGTAAATTTTGTAAGATCCTACGGACTGGGGGTTTTAGTCCCCAATACCATAATTTTGGGCGACAGTGAAAATGAAGAGGTTCGAAAGAAATATTGTGATATGATCGCTCAGTTTTTTGAAATGAACCGCAATATTATCATTGTTCATGAAAATAAGGAAAATGGATTCGGTGACCGTCAAAAAATAGATCTTTGGTGGAGCGGACTTAAAGGAAATGGAGGACTTTTAATGGTCTTGGCCTATCTTTTACGCAGTAGTCTTTCTTGGTATGACGCCACGATAAATATAAAAATGATGGTCCAAAACGAAAAAGGGGCAAAGGAAGCACAGAAAAATTTATCAGCCGTCATTAAAAAATTGCGCACAGGTGCCACTTTGGAAGTAATAGTTGCCAATGGTCGTACTTTTGATGAAGTTTTATATGAGTCTTCCGCAAATGCAGATTTAATTTTTATGGGAATGGCCACTCCCGATGAAAACTTTATGGAATATTACAAAACCCTGCAAGAGCGAATCCGAAATTTACCTACAACCATTCTTGTTTTGGCTGCTGAGGAAATTTCCTTCGGGGAAGTACTCATGCAACAGGATGCTTTTAGGAAAGATTAATTAATTATTCAATGTAACTTTATTGATTCTTAACGGCTAGGCCCGTAAATTTTATCATACAGATCTTTATACTGCTCTTTTATAACCTTGCGTTTCATTTTCATTGTTGGGGTTAACTGTCCACCTTCAATGCTCCAGGCATCAGGGGTCAATTCAAACTTCTTCACTTTTTCCCATTGGCCGAAACGTTCGTTATAAAAATCAACTTCTTTTTGTATTCTGTCAATTACGGCTTGATTTTTTACCATTTCTTTTGGGTCATCGGAAATATTTCTTCCTTTTTTGTTTCCCCATTCCTTTATAAAATCAAAGTCGGGCTGGATTAGTGCCGCAGGCATTTTTTCACCTTCGCCTATTACCATTATCTGGTCAATAAAACGGGACTGTTTCATTGCATTTTCCAAAAGTTGTGGAGCCACATATTTTCCGCCACTGGTTTTGAACATTTCTTTTTTGCGGTCGGTGATTTTTAGGAAACCTTCATTATCAACCTCACCAATATCGCCCGTGTGGAAATATCCGTCTTTCAAGACCTCGTCTGTTTGTTCTTGGTTTTTGTAGTAGCCAATCATTACCTGAGGCCCTTTTACGAGTATTTCCCCATCTTCCGCGATTTTTATTTCGGTTTCCTTTAGCGGTTTCCCCACGGTTCCAATTTTAAACCCGTGATTGCGCATGTCGTTTACTGAAACCACCGGAGAGGTTTCTGTAAGGCCATAGCCCTCCATAACTGGAATTTCGGCCGCATTGAAAATCCTGGCAAGACGAGGCTGAAGTGCCGCACTGCCAGAGGCCACAGCTTTAAGGTTACCTCCCAAGGCTTCTTTCCATTTGCTGAAAATTAATTTACGGGCAATTCCAAGTTTTGTTTCATACCACCATCCATTTTGGCCATAAGGTTCGTATTTTAAACCAAGTTCGATGGACCAAAAAAATAGATTTTTCTTTATTCCCGTAAGTTCGGCACCTTTCGCATAAATTTTATCGTAGACTTTTTCCAGCAAACGTGGTACGGCACTCATTACATCTGGTTTAACTTCTTTGAGATTTTCGCTTATGGTGTCTAAAGATTCAGCAAAATGTATTTCAACACCACAATATTGGTACATATACTGAAGCATACGTTCATATATATGGCAAACGGGTAGAAAACTCAACGCTTTCGATTTTCCCAAATCAATCGGCAAACGCTCTGCACTGTGCTTGGCGTTTGATGCAATATTTTTATGCGAAAGCATAACCCCTTTAGGTTTTCCTGTTGTTCCGGAAGTATATATTAGGGTTGCAAGATCATCTTCATGAATGGCTTCTTTTCGTTTTTCAACTTCTTCTTGATTGCTATCGTCTTTTCCTTCTTCAAGAACTTCATTCCAGTTTTTTACTCCTTCTATTTCATCAAAAGTGTATACTTCTTTTAATGAAGGAACATTACTTCTGATTTGATGAACTTTATCATATACTTCTTTACAAGATGCAAAACAGTAAATGGCTTCACTGTGGTTTAGCACGAATTCGTATTCTTCTTCAGAAATAGTTGGGTAGATAGGCACTCCCTGTGCACCGGTTTGCATAATCCCGATATCGCAAATGTTCCATTCTGTACGATTGGTCATGGATATAATAGCAATTTTATCGTTTGGTTTAACGCCCATTCGCACTAATGCGCGGCTTATCGCATTGGCCTTATCTATATATTCTTGCGTAGAAATTGCTTTCCACTTACCATTATATTTGGTTACAAGTGCTTTTTCCTGTGGGTATTTATCAAGTTGATAGTATGGGAAGTCGAAGAGTCTTTTTGGATCTGTCATCATAGTATTGTTGAGGAAGTGAAAATAGCAATTTTTTTTAAGTTTCTCTTTGAAACAAAAAAGGAATGAAAATTTTTACGCTTCCTATAAAAATAAAGAATCTTTTTAAAATTCTCCACATTGATTGTGGCTATTTAACTTGGAGATGTGAGTTCTATTAGAAAATTGGTTTTTCAGGCCTGCCAAAAACATCTGTTATAAAACTTGTATCCAGATAGATATTGCAATTGGGTAAGCGCTCTTTTAAAATAAAGGCTTTTTCTTCAATATTTTCTTCAGATTCTTCTGAAGAGAGAAAAATTTCCTTAAGGTTTTGGTTGTTTAAGGTTTCACCTAAATTAGTTAATGTGATTTTTGTTTTGGTTATATTTAAGCTTAATAAAGATTCCATTTTATTGAAATACGGAATGCTTTCTTTGGTGATTTTGTTGTGGTTTCTTAAATACAGGTTTTCCAAATTTTTAAATTTACTGATGTGCTTTACGCCTTCATCAGTAACTAGGGTTTCTTTCAGATGAATTTCTAATATGGAAGTAACGCGTAAGCTTAGGAAATAGAAGAAATCATCATCTTCTTCGGAATCAATTCGTTTAAGGGTACTCCATTCTTTAGGAATATCTTCTAGTTTTTCAATTCGAAAATACCGCTGCCAGAATTTTTTTTCTTCTTTTGGGAGGTTCATTTTTATTTTAAAATAACAGCTTCCGATTCGATAAAGTTGTTAAACCTAAGAGGTGAACCTTCTAATATTAAATCGGCAGATTTAATAAAGAAGTAATCTAAATATACAGGTTCGGCAGTATCATTGACCGCATAATAAAAACCATCTTGCTTCAACATTCTTTTGGAACCATCTGGAAAGGATAATTTCATTGGAATTAAATCCGGTATGGTATGGATTTCATTATATGGATAATATATTTTGTAATGTAAATACACAATATCTTTGTCGTTTAATTGAGGTAATCCAAAACTTAGTGCATATCCCATACATCTTGGGTCAACGCAGCGGGTAGGTTCTTCGTAATTTATTCTGAGTTGTGCTTTAAAGTAACCTACATCGCCGTCTTGTTTTTCTAACTTATATCTTACCTGCATAGCCTCATAAGGGTTTTTAAAAGTTAGCCAGTCACTATAATCGGAATTTGTTTTGGTATTATTTTGAGCAAACAATCCATTAATTGACAAAAATAAAATCAATACTATTTTTTTCATAACTTTTAGTTTTTAAATAATAATAAGTAACCTTCAATTCGGGATCCTTCAAAACAAGCTCATCGGCTGTAATTTTTAAAACCTTCAATTCGTTTTTATCCGCCGTTTCCCATTCCAGCAGCAGTTTCTTTTTATCCAATAGATATTCCCCAGAAAGTGATTTTTCAGGATTTAGTGAGGTATTGTAAAAAGCACTATTTGCCTTAAACTCGATTGTAGTTTGATAATATTTGTCTCTTAACAGCTCAGCTTCCGCGTTCATCCATTCTAAATCTTCAAGAGTCAATCGTTGCTCCGCTGTAAGACCTTCGTATAATGCTGCCTTAAAAACAGCGAGTAATTGCTCCTTGTCATTAGAGGCGCTGGTAGTTATTTTTTTGAAACTTACTTTTTGTAACTGCCATTGCCCAATAAGGCTGTATTCATTTTGGGCAATTAATGTGAAGTTTAATAATGTTATTGCGAAGAATATTAAAAGTGTACTCCTTAAAACTCTCATAAATGACGAAGTATTAAATTTCAGGCTAACATTTGTTAACTTATTAGTGTTTACCCAAATAAATTCAATTAATATATCTTGGGCAATACACCAAAAGGATTATTTTTTAAATCAACCCCTGAAGAATACTTTCCCTAATTAGCTGCGAGGTATTCTTACAATGCGATTTGTTTAAAATATTGTTGCGGTGCTTTTTTACGGTAAGCGGACTGATAAAAAGTTGTGACGCAATCTCATTATTGGTATTGCCTTCAGCTATAAGTTTTAGTACATCCAATTCCCTTTTTGAAAACTCAACTAAAGGATTTATTGAATCGTAAATAACTATATTCATATAGGAAGGCAAACCATTTAAGCCAATCAATGAAATTTGGTTTGTATTTGTTTTTGTAAGATGATCTATCCGGGTGTGGATATTGAGCGATTTGCCAAACTTCCCGTGCTCGTCCAAGGTCAACAAAAGAGCTTGGTGGTTGAGCATTGCGTAATCGCCATTTTTCATTCTACTTCTAAATGAAAAGCAAGATTTATAGTTTAAAACTTTGTCTATTCCCAGGGTGCCGTAAAGGAATTCCAGATTTCTTTGCTCGGCTTTGGCCACAAAACTCATATCGTCTGGGTGAATGGTACCCAATATGTCATAAAAACTTACCGTTTCAGGATTCAATCCGTGTATATCCATAATTGATGGACTTACATGTGAAAGTGACATGTCATAAAAATCCACAATGTAATAGTAAAAAGGCCCAGTACTGATGATGGAACTAATAATGTCCTCAAAATTTATTTTGGGAAGTGATGTGCTCTGTGTTGAAGTCTGTTGTGAATTCATCCATACGGAATGGAGCTTGCCAATTTCTGAATTCATAAGGTTATATCCATCTACGAAATTTTAAACGAATATATCACTTTTTTTCAATCCATTCACGCGCATTTACAAGTGCCTCCACCCAAGGTGAAACTTCATCGTTTTTTCTATCTTTTGGATAATACGCCCAATTCCATGGAAAGGTAGAGCGCTCCAAATGTGGCATCGTTACTAAATGACGTCCTGTTTTATCAGTCATCATCGCCGTATTGAAATCGCTACCGTTTGGATTTGCAGGTAAAGCATCATAACCATATTTCGCCACAATATTATAATGTGATTCATGCTTCGGAAAACTGAATTTTCCTTCGCCATGCGCAGTCCAAACTCCTAAAGTACTTCCCGCAAAAGTTGAAAGCATCACAGAATTATTCTCCTGAATTTTTACAGAAGTAAAAGTCATTCATGCTTTCCGGTATCGTTATGAAGCATTTTGGGATTTTCTTCATGTTCTGGATTTAAAAGTCCGAGTTCCATCCATAAGTTGGCAACCATTGCAAATCCCAACAGAAAGCGTATCTTCTCTTTGCAAAGAAATTCTTTAAAGCTTTATTTGCTTTTTCATTGTATTTAATTGCTCCTGCCCAACCTTTGGCAGATCCTAACACATCACTATTACTGAAACCACCAACGGCAACTAAAAATTGAATATCTTCTAAGTTTTCACGACCAGCAATCAAATCGGTCATATGCACATCTTTTACATCAAAACCTGCCAAGTACATGCATTTGCCATTTCGCGTTCACTATTACTTCCTTTTTCACGAATGATGCGCTTTTGGGCGTCGTTCCTTTGGAGGAGTTTGGGGAAGATTTCCTGTAAAATGTTTTGGAAACTTATATTTAACGGTTGATTTTTATAATTGTCAAAACGTTCTTTTGCAAGTCTTTCGCCGTTTGGTTTCTATCTAACAAATAAGAAGTTTTATACCAAACATCTCGCATTTCAGAAATGCTGAATTCTAAGTTCTTCTGAATTATTCTTTATGTGAAAGGTTTCGTTTTCGAAACCGTTCCAATTTTTTTGAAATCAATATTATTTTCAGCAAACATCTTTTCAACTGAATCATTTTCGGAAGCTTGAATAACAATTCCAGCATTTTCAGCAAATAGCAATTTTACCATATCTTTTTCACCTAAAGCTGAAAGATCCAAATCTGCTCCCAAATTCACATCTGCAAAACACATTTCCAATAAAGTTGTAATTAATCCACCAGAAGCAACATCGTGTCCAGCAACAATTTTTCCTTCTTTTATTAATTCTTGAATAGTGTTGAAAACAGTTTTAACATATTCAGCACTTTTCACAGTTGGAGCGTTCATTTCCTATTGCATTTAAAATTTGTCCAAACGAAGAGCCACCCAATTTAAAATCGTCTTGCGAAATATTGATGTAATATATGCTTCCACTCCCGACGCTTCTTTTTGTAAAACGGGTTCCACAACTTTTTTAATATCGTTACAATTTCCAGCTGCTGAAATAATCACGGTTCCAGGAGAAATCACTTCACCATCTTTATATTTCTGCTTCATTGAAAGCGAATCTTTACCAGTTGGAACATTGATTCCCAAATCAATTGAAAATTCTGAAACGGCTTTTACAGCTTCGTATAATCGCGCATCTTCACCTTCATTTTTACAAGGCCACATCCAGTTTGCAGAAAGTGAAACACTTTTTAAACCATCTTTTAGAGGAGCCCAAACAATATTGGTCAAAGCTTCGGTGATGGCATTTCTAGAACCTGCAGCAGGATCAATCAAAGCCGTAATAGGCGAATGACCAATACTGAGTTGCAACACCTTCTTTTCCGTGATAATCCAGTGCCATTACACCGCATTGTTTAATGGAATTGCAACGGTCCAGCACTTTGTTGCTTGGCAACGCGCCCTGTAACACAACGGTCCACTTTGTTGGTAAGCCAATCTTTACAAGCCACAGCTTCCAATTGAAGCACTTGTTCAACATATTCTTTTATTTTTGAAACTTCGTAATCAGGGTTTTTGTAATTCCTGTTTACGGTTTTGTCTTTCATTATGGTTTTTGGAGAGCTTCCAAACATATCCTCCAAAGCGAAATCCATTGGTTTTTCACCTTTTTTATTTTCAAAGAGAAGCGTTGGTCGCCAGTAACTTGACCAACTTCATACATTGGGGAACGTTCTCGGTCTGCAACTTTTTTTAGTTTTTCGATATTTTCTTCATCAATAACCAAACCCATGCGTTCTTGACTCTCGTTACCCATAATTTCCTTAGCAGATAGGGTAGGGTCGCCAATGGGAAGTTTATCCAATTCAATTCTACCACCAGTATCTTCAACCAATTCGCTCAAACAATTTAAATGTCCACCCGCACCATGATCGTGAATGGAAACGATAGGGTTTTCATCACTTTCAACCATCCCACGAATAGCATTTGCAGCACGTTTTTGCATTTCAGGATTGGTTCGTTGAATAGCATTTAGCTCAATTCCGCTGTGGAATTCACCTGTATCTGCTGAAGAAACTGCGGCACCACCCATCCCGATTCGGTAATTTTCACCACCCAGAACCACAATTTTATCGCCTTCCTGTGGTTTGCCTTTTATGGCTTGGCTCGCTTTTCCGTAGCCAATTCCACCTGCGAGCATAATTACTTTATCGAAGCCTAACCTGCGAGCATTTGTCATGCTGAGCTTGTCGAAGCATTCTTCGTGTTCAAAAGTTAAAACTGAACCAGCAATTAATGGTTGACCAAATTTATTTCCAAAATCCGACGCACCGTTGCTGGCTTTTATCAAAATATCCAGTGGCGTTTGGTACAACCAATCGCGTTCTTTCATATTTTTTTCCCAAGGACGATTCTCTTCAAGCCTTGAATAGGAAGTCATATAAACAGCTGTTCCAGCCAATGGCAAAGAACCTTTTCCACCAGCCAAACGATCGCGTATTTCGCCACCAGTACCTGTTGCAGCACCATTGAAAGGTTCAACCGTTGTTGGGAAATTGTGTGTTTCTGCTTTTATGGAAATAACACTTTCAAAATCTTTTTCTTCATACCAATCGGGTTTATCAGCACTTTTTGGTGCCCATTGTTTCACTTTTGGGCCTTTTACGAAAGCAACGTTGTCTTTATATGCCGAAACAATATCGTTTGGATTTTCGACAGAAGTCTTTTTAATGAGTTTGAATAGGGAAGTTGGCATTTCCTTGCCGTCAATTTCAAATGTTCCGTTGAAAATTTTATGGCGGCAGTGCTCGCTGTTTACTTGGCTAAAGCCGAAAACTTCACTGTCGGTTAGTTTTCTATCCTAATTTTTCTGAAAGGCTTTCCAAATATTCAACTTCTTCGGAATTTAAGTGCTAAACCTTCTTTTTGATTGTATTCCGAAATATTTTCAATCTCCAAAATGGGTTCAGGTTGAATATGAATATCAAAAATATCCTGATCCAGTTTTTGGAATTTTTGCGAAATCATCGGGTCGAAAGTTCTTGTTTTCAACTTTGCTATTGTGAAATTCCTCAATGCGAATTATTCCATCAATACCCATGTTTTGGGTGATTTCAACCGCATTTGTGCTCCAAGGAGTAATCATTGCTGCTCGGGGACCAATAAAAAAATCCGTCGCGTTTGTGGAAAGGACGGATTTTTCTATTTTAGGTTGGCTGCCGAAAAGCCACTCCAACTTTTTATATTTTTTTCTGAAATATTTCCATGGGTTTGAACTGCAAAAACAGTGTTTTCATCGTTCCCGAAAAAGTGAATCATCCTTTTGAATATTAGTTCATTTTTGAAGGTGCAAAGGTAACCAAATTTAAAATATTTTAAATCCCAACAACACTATTTGTATAAAAATGAAAAAAATTGGCTAAGTCATAAATTTATAATTTCAGTACGAATTAATATGGTACCTTGTGGAGCTTAAAACATAAACATTAAACACTAAACATATGAAACAAACAAAATTACTTTCCGTAGTTCTTTTACTATTGAGTATTGGCTTATTTGCACAAGAAAAATTTCCGCCCGGAACAAATAATTATAGGGCACTTTGTTAGGTAAACTATGCCTTTAAGAGATTTTCCTACCCTTCCGGAAAATCTTAATTTTGATCCAAAAACTTTAATTGTAGTTCCAAACGAATCTACTACACAAATTGAAATTAATGAGGGTCCTCCAACTATTATCGATAATCTTCAAACTAAACAAGGGAGGAATAAAGACTATGCCTATAGAACAAAATTTTATTGGAGCATCTTCCTCTGAATCAGGTTTTTTTCCTCCAGATCCTACAGGTGCTGTGGGTCCAAACCATTATGTTCATTCAGTGAACTCACTTGTTAAGATTTTTGATAAAACCGGAAATTTATTGGTAGGTCCAGTTTCCCTTAGGATCATTTTTGGGTTTTGGAGGAAATGGTGGCGACCCAATAGTTCTTATATGATCAATTGGCAGATCAGATGGCTGGTTAGTGAATTTGGAACCATTAGTGGAGGTAACTCTTTGGCCATTGGTGTTTCCGTAACCAATGATCCTACGGGAGCATATAATGTATATCAATATGCTTTCAGTGGCTTTCCTGATTATCCACATTATGCTGTATGGCCAGATGCATATTATGGAACCGTAAATTTGGATGGCCAAACTACCCGTGCATTTGCAATGGATAGAGATGAAATACTTAGCGGAGGACCAAACCCTGCAATTGTGATTTTTTCACTTCCACGGATTGTAGTTAACCCAAACCAAGTAAAGAGCCCAGAGGCTGCCAACTTATTAGGAACTACATATTGCTCCCAATACACCTGGTTATATAACTTATCTGCAAGATGATGCTTGGACGCGGAGTTTCTTTTGATCATTTAAAAGTATGGGAAATTGAAACAGATTGGGCAAACTCCAGGATAACTCAACTATATCCGCAGCCATTTGAAATTGCAACAGATCCTTTTGATGCAGGTGAAATATTTGGACAAGGTGCCGTTAGCAGCCAGGGACAAACCAAAAACTTGCTGGGCACGGGGGAATTATTTCTTTCGCTGCAAATTATCGAAGTTTTGCCGACCATAATTCTTGGTTAATTACTTTCAATACTTTTATTGATAATAATCAAACTGGAGGAATTCGATGGATTGAATTAAGAAACGATGATTCCAATCCTTGGTGTATTTATCAAGAAGGAACTTATTCCATTGCAGATGGTCATAGTCGTTTTATGAGCAGCTCAGCAATGGATGCTGCCGGAAATATTGGCTTTGGCTTATAGTATAGGAAGTTCTACATTACCTGTAGGCATTAGATATACAGGACGTTTTGATGGTGATCCTTTGGGACAAATGACAGTTGCAGAAACAACTATTGTAGATGGAGTAGGGGTAAGGACCAATACCTATAGATATGGTGATTATGGACATACCACTATGGATCCTGATAATTTTACCTTCTGGCATACCGCAGATTTCTTTTCTTCAAATAATGCTTGGAGAACACAAATAGCTTCTTATACACTTTCGGGAGGCTTTGCGCAATGATGTGGGAGTAAATGCTATAATTCAACCAGAAAATGGCATTTTGACGAACAACGAAACTGTTGAGGTAAGCATTCGAAATTTTGGATACTGCTACACAAACTAACATTCCATTGGAATTAAGTGTAGATGGTAATTTAGTTGCTACTGAAACCTTTACAGGTACAATCGCTAGCAAATGAAACCGCTAACTATACTTTTACCCAAACTGTTGATCTATCTAATTCAGGACAAACCTATTCTATTGAAGCTAAAACAGATTTAGCGGAGATGAATTTACAGGTAACGATCCATTTACAAAAGAAGTTACCAATTTATTTGTCCAACGATGTTGGCGCAATTGAAATAACTGCTCCAGTAACAGGCTCATGGCTTGGGTAATGAAACAGTTTCTGTTACATTAAAAAATTTCGGCGCTTTGCCACAATCAAATTTTGATGTTCAATATAGTTATTGACGGTGGGACTCCAGTAGTTGAAACATTTACGGGCACAATTAATGCTGAGGAAGAAGTCGCCTATAATTTTACACAAACTGCAGATTTTTCAACTTTGGGAACTTATAACTTAACGGTTTCTACTTTATTGGCTGGGTGATGAATACCCATCAAATGATGCTGTGACTGCAGTTGTTGAAAACTTACTTTGCCAACCTGTTTTGGATTGTTCTTTGGGTGATGGATTTAGATTAGTTTCCGTTGCGGAAATCAATAATGCTTCGCAATGCGAAGGTTATGGCGATTTTACTGACCAATAGCCAATCTTGGCTCCAGGAAGCACTAATAGTATCACACTTACAACAGATTATGGAAGTCAATACATAAAAGTTTGGATAGATTTAACGATGATTCTATTTTCACAATGATGAATTAGTTGTTCACAATTTCTAAATAGCTCCGGGTCAAGGCGCAGGAACATATACTCGAAACAATAGATTTGGTAATTCCTGCAGGTGCTGCCATTGGTGAACACAGAATGAGAGCCAAAAGTAATTGGAACGCTCCGGTTCCTGCGGATGCTTGTGAAGTAACATATTTTGGCGAAACCGAAGACTATACAGCAAACGTTGGTATTTTAGGTGTAGATGATATTTCAATCAGAAATTCTGAACTTATTATTACAAGTACAGATAACAAACATTTTGATATTTCCCTGGTTTCAGATTATGAAGGAATAGGTTATATTTCTGTTTATAATATGCTTGGTCAAGAATTGGGAATTAAGCCTGTGGGAAAACCTGAAGGTTCTTATAACTTAAAACTCGATATGTCTTATGCTGCAAGCGGAGTGTATATTGTAAAGTCTGGAGGTGAGTTTACAAAAGCGATTAAAACTGCTAGAATTATTGTAAAATAGAATAATTATTTAAATTCTTTTAAAAGTGGGCATTGCCCGCTTTTTTTTTATTAAAAAAATTCAGCATTGAATGGTTTATATTTTTTAAAACTTATGAGTTTTAAGCTTTTAATATTTAGATTATAACGAGTATCTTTAGTATCCGAAATTAAAAAAATAAACTATGAACTTTAAAAAACTACTTTTTGCAACATTTTGCTATTTGGCATAGGTGTTTATGCCCAGGAAACATTTCCACCTAATGAAGTAATCGTTGGAACTTTTATAGGAAAAACAATTCCGCTACGCGAATTTGCTATTAAAGAAGAAAATCCTAATCAAAGTGTTAAAGAGATCAAAGTTGTACCAAATGGATCACGATATCACGAACAAGTAAATGCAGATGCACTGCCACATGGTTTTGACCAAATGTCCAAAAGGATTTTGGAAATATCCAAACCAGAGCTTTAGAGCAAAATTTTCTTGGAGCTTCATCCTCAGAATCTGGTTTTGTACCACCAGATCCCACGGGAGCTGTTGGCCCCAACCATTATGTTCATTCAGTAAACTCTATTGTGAAAATATTCGACAAAACAGGAAATCTATTGGTAGGGCCCGTATCTTTGGGTTCTTTTCTTGGAATTAGTTCCAATTCGGGTGATCCAATTGTTATATATGATCAATTGGCAGATAGATGGTTTGTGAGTGAATTTGGCTCTTTGAAGTAATTCGTTAGCTATTGGAGTTTCAGAAACCGGAGATCCAACGGGCGCATACAATGTGTATCAATATTCCTTTGGAAGTTTTCCAGATTATCCACACTATAGTGTTTGGCCATGATGCATATTATTTTCCGCTAATATTGGACGACAAATAAAGTATATGCAGTGGAAAGAGATGTTATGCTGGCAGGTGGACCAAGCCCACAAATAGTTGGATTTCCTCTTCCTGGAGTGGTTACAAAACACTAATACCGTATTAAGTCCAGAACCAGCCAATTTATTGGGAACTACATTTCCTGCAGATGCTCCTGGATATATTACCTATTTTCAGGATGATGGATGGTCTGGTGTAACTTTTGACCATTTAAAAGTTTGGGAAATTGAATGTGGATTGGGCATACAATAGGCAATTCAACAATTTCTGCTCCTTTGGAAATCCCTACAGATCCATTTAATTCTGTATTTGCACCTTTCGGTACTGGTGATGTTCCACAACCGGGAACTAGCCAAAAAATTGATATGATTGGTGGCGTTATTTCCTATGCTGCCAAACTATAGAAGTTTCGGCGACCACAATTCTTGGGTTATTACTTTTAATACAGATGTTGACGATAATGATACTTCTGGAGTTAGATGGATTGAATTACGAAATGATGCTCAAATCCTTGGTCTATTTATCAAGAAGGAACTTATGCACCCGCAGATGGCAACAGCCGTTTTATGGGAAGCGCTGGTATGGACGCTGCCGGAAATATTGGCTTGGCATTCAATATTGCAAGTGCAACCTTAAAGCTGGAATTAGATATACAGGAAGATTTGACGGTGATCCTTTAGGACAAATGACTGTTGCTGAAACAGAAATAATTCAAGGTAGCGGCGTACAAACCTTTACAAATAGATTTGGAGATTATTCACATCTTACTTTAGATCCGAATAATTTCACCTTTTGGCATACTGCGGAATATTTTTCATCAAACAATAACTGGAGAACACAGATTGCTTCATTTACATTGTCTGGTGGTTTTACAAATGATGTTGGAGTAAATGCATTGATTCAACCAGACAATGGTATTTTGACAAATGCTGAAACTGTTGAGGTAACCATCCGTAACTTTGGAGCAGCTCACAAACAAATATTCCTTTGGAATTGCGTGTTGATGGCAATTTGGTTGCCTCGTGAGACTTTTACTGGAACTATTGCATCAAATGCAACCGCCAACCTATACTTTCACCCAAACAGTAGATTTGTCAACACTCTGGCCAAACTTATTCTATTGAAGTAAGAACTAATTTATGCTGGAGATGAATTTCCTGCCAATGATCCCATTACACAAAAGACATTACAAATCTTTTGGCTAATGATGTGGGCGCAATTGAAATTACCGCTCCAGTTTCGGGCTCAGGTTTGGGAAACTGAAACCATTACAGCCACAATTAAAAACTTTGGTGCCTACCACACAATCAAATTTTAACGTTCAATATGTTATTGATGGTGGAACGCCTGTTGTTGAAACTTTTGCTGGACCTATCGCTTCTGAACAGGAAATGACCTATAGCTTTGCTCAAACGGCAGATTTTTCAACATTGGGAACATATAATGTTACCGTTTCAACTTCATTATCGGGTGATGCAAATGCTGCTAATGACGCTGTTTCTACAGTAGTTGAAAATATTTTATGCCAACCGAGCATAGATTGTTCTTTTGGAGATGGCTTCCAGATTGTTTTCTGTAGCTGAAATTAATAATCCATCGGGTTGTGAAGGGTATGGCGATTTTACAAATTTAGTAGCCAATTTAGCGCCAGACAGTACAAACCAATTAACCGTTACCACTGGTTATGGGATCAATTTGTGAAAGTTTGGATTGATTATAATGATGATTCTACCTTTACTGCAAATGAAGTGGTTGTGGATAATGTTGTTATAGCACCAGGTCAAGGGGCGGGAACTTATACACGAGACAATGGATTTAGTTGTTCCTGCAGGAGCTGCAATTGGACCTCACCGAATGCGCGCCAAAACCAACTGGGATGCGCCTGTACCTGCAGATGCCTGTGAAGAAACCACTTTTGGTGAAACGGAAGATTATACCGCAAATATTGGTACTCTTGGAGTTAATGATTTTTCAATCAGTAATTGCGAATTGATTATTACTACCGAAGGTAATAAGCAATTTGAGGTAAGCTTTATCAACTGCTTATGATGGGCAAGCTTATATAGCTGTTTACAATATGCTGGGCCAACAACTTAAAGTAAAAATGCTCGATAAAATGGGTGATTCCTTATAAAGCTAAACTTGACATGAGTGAAGTTTCAAGTGGAGTTTACATTGTGAAAGTAGGAGGAAAAGAACACAAAATCCTTCAAAACAGGAAGAATTATTGTTGAATAATTTCTGATTCTTAAATGTATTCTATTAAAAAAGAGCGGGTTTTGCCCGCTCTTTTCTATTTTAAAATAAAATAATTACTCTTTTTTCTGAAGCAAGGAAATATAAAACCCATCAAATCCACTTTTGCTAGGCATTATTTTTTCTTCACTTAACAGTGTAAAGTTTTTTCCTTCTTCTCTAGCCAAAAATGCTTTCACTTGCATCTCGTTTTCCGATGGAAGAATGGAGCACGTTGCATAAACCAATTGTCCACCCGGCTTTACCATTCGGGAATAGCTATCCAGCAATTCTTTTTGTGTAGCGCGAATCTTATCCAGAAATTCAGGTTGCAGTTTCCACTTTGCGTCTGGATTTCTTTTTAGAACACCCAAGCCAGAGCAGGGCGCATCAATTAAAACCTTATCGGCTTTGTCAATTAATTTTTTTATCACTTTTGTGGAATCGATAACGCGGGTTTCAATATTGAAAATATCGTTTCTGCGGGCTCTTCGTTTCAGTTCGTTTAACTTGTTTTCATAAATATCCATTGCAATCAATTGACCTTTATTTTCCATCATTGTTGCAATATGAAGACTTTTTCCGCCAGCTCCAGCACAAGCATCAATCACCCGCATTCCAGGTTTTGCATCGAGCATTTCCGCAACTTTTTGCGAAGAAGCATCCTGTACTTCAAAAAATCCATTTTTAAATGCGTCGGTAGTGAAAACGTTTGCACGTTCTTTCAACTTTAAAGCATCGGGATACCCTTTTAAAATTTCGGTTTCAATCTCTAGATCAGCCAATTCATTTTGAAGATTTTCAACAGTAGTTTTTAAAGTATTTACTCGTAAAACTACATCGGCCTGCTGGTTTAAAGCAGCAATTTCCTTATCCCATTTTTTGCCCAATTCCTTTATGTCCCAAGTCATCCAACCAATCGGGAATGGATTCACGATATTTTCTAATTTTTGAAAGTTCGTCAAATCTTCCTTTAATTCGGCGGGTTGGGGTATCTTCAAACTGTTTCCATTCTGGGATTGCAATTCCATTAAGCGTTGCCCAAACTGTAAATAATCTGAAAAGGTTTGGACGGTCAAAAGGTTCCCGAACTTCGGCAATTTCGGAATACAGTCGTTTCCATCGAACAATATCATAAGTAGTTTCAGCAATAAAACCGCGGTCGCGAGCGCCCCAGCGTTTATCGCGTTTCAATGTGTTTTTCAATACTTTATCTGCTTGCTTGTTTTCATTGAAAATCTAAGTGAAGAGAATCTATTGTGGCGAATACTAAGTTTCGGTGTAGTTTCATTTTCTGCGTTTTGCGGTTGCAAAGGTATCTAAATTTTAAACGTAACGATTTCGAAATATTTATGAGATTTAAATCGATTTGAAATTGGGTTTTACTATTTTGAATTTTAAGATATTGTTACTTTTACAAAAAATAAAATTTATGCGTTTTGTAATTGCATTCTTTGCCGTATTTCTACTTTTTTCCTGTGAAAAGAAAATTGAAATTGAATTCAATTCAGTTAAAATTACTCCTGTTTTTATTGATAGTTTGAGTATTCGAGCCATTCAGCCCTTGGACGAAAACAGGGTTTGGTTTGCCGCCGACAAAGGAAAAGTTGGCCTAATAGATGGTGATACGCCAAAACTTGCCATTATAAAATATGGAGATTCGCTTGCTTCATTTTCGATCCATTGCTGTTAATAAAGACGCCGTATTTGTTTTAAGTATTTCAAATCCGGCTGTACTTTATAAAATTGGTTTCAACGGATACTGAAGCTACCAATATTGAAGAGGTTTATACCGAAAAAGGCGAAAATGTTTTTTACGATTCCATGAAATTTTGGAATGAAAATGAAGGCATTGCCATTGGGGATCCCATTAGAGAATTGCATGTCAGTAATAATAACGCGCGACGGCGGAAATACTTGGGAAAAACTTTCCTGCGAAAATCTCCCGAAAATTGAAAAAGGTGAAGCAGCCTTTGCAGCAAGCAATTCCAACATTGCAATTTTTGGCGATAACGCTTGGGTTGCAACGGGTGGAAGAAAATCACGTGTTTTGCACACAGCAGATAAAGGCAAAACGTGGGAAATTTTTGACACACCCATCGTTCAAGGCAAAGCAATGACTGGAATTTTCAGTATTGATTTTCGAGATGAAAACAACGGAATTATTTTTGGTGGAAACTGGGAAGACAAACCTTTTAATGAAGGAAACAAAGCCATAACCAAAAATGGCGGAAAAACATGGAAACTGATTGCCAATGGTAAAGAACCTGGCTATCGTTCATCAGTAAAATATATTCCAGGAACGGAAGGTCAGGGGATTGTAGCGGTAGGTTCGCCGGGTATTTCCTTTAGCGGTGACGGTGGTAAAAATTGGAAGCAACTTTCTAAAGAAGGCTTTTTCGCAATTGAATTTGTGAATGACAGTATTGCCTTTGCTTCGGGGAATAATAGGATTTCCAAACTGGTTTTCAAAAAATGATTTTATAGTACTATTTCTAACGAATTATATTATCATTGCATTTTTAAAAAGAATCCCAAACTTATACCTAACCAATGAAAATTTTAAACATTACTCTCCTTCTACTTTCTATTATTTCATTAACAAGTTGTGCTTCGGGCTATAAAACAATTCAGCCAAAAACAATAAACTACCTATCTAACAATACCGATAATGGTATAAAAATGGAATATAAATATGATCTTCTCTATAAAAAATATGCAAAAAAGGAGGTCAAAAAAGGCATTAAATTAGTTGCTATTAAAATAACAAACGAGTCAGATAAAGAAGTGATGTTCGGAAAAGATATAAAATTGACCTACGAAAATGGAGCTGATGTTCAGATTCTTGAAAACGATAAGGTTTTTAAAACGCTTAAGCAAAGTCCCGCGTCCTATCTTTTTTACCTGTTGCTTTCCCCTGTAAATTTTTATACAACAACATCCAGTTCTTCAAGTAATGGGTATCAGGAAAGTACTTCTTCCTTTCCTATAGGCTTAATTCTTGGGCCAGGTCTTGCTGGAGGTAATATGATTGCAGCAAGTTCTGCCAATGCAAATTTTAAATCAGAACTATTGATTTATAATATTAATGGTGTTGTGATAAATCCAGGTGAAACCAAATATGGATTAATTGGAATAAACTCCAATTCCTACGACGCTCTAAAAATAAAAGTGGAATAGAAGTAGTATTTTCACTATTGGATTTGTGAATGATAGTATTGCTTTTGCGAGGGGAAGTATAGGACTTCTATATTAGCTTTTAAACATTTTCTGTAAAAACTATTTCAGTGTTATCGTTTTTCGGTAATAGGACTTGTAGTAAAATAGCAATTCCCATAACCAACGCACAACCCACTAGATTCAGCCATAAGTAGGGCATAAGGTCTATATACCAGAAATAGATTATAATTACTTGCGTTATCAGCGCCGCAATAAAAACAGCTCTGCTTCGCACATATTTTATGAAAAATGCTAAAAGGAAAATTCCAAGAACATTTCCGTAGAAAATGGAACCGATAATGTTTACCAATTGTATAAGGTTGTCGAAGAGATGCGCGGAACAAGCTACTATTATTGCTACTACTCCCCATAAAAGTGTAAATCCACGAGAAGCTGTAACATAGTGCTTTTCCCGTTTTCCGGGAACGTTTCTTTTATATAGGTCAATAGCCGTTGTACTCCCCAACGCATTCAATTCTGAAGCTGTTGAGGACATAGCCGCACTTAAAATAACTGCCAAAAGCAAACCTATCAACCCACGGGGAAGATTGGTTAAAATGAAATGGATAAAAACATAATCTTTATCGTTGGTTTCCGCATTTGGATTCGCTTTTTTGATAATTGAGACAGATTGTTCGCGCAGTTTATTTTCGGAATCATTCAGTTCTTTTATTTTTTGAACATAGTTTTGTTTTTCAATTTCGTTTTCCGCTTTTGCATAATCAATTTGCGTTGCAGCGAGTTGTTTGTCTATTGCGTCTTTTTTTACTTCTAAAGCCTTGTATTCCCCAGCATACACCGAACTATTAACGTCCTTTACTGCTGCGGGATTAAAATGCAGTGGAGAAGCATTAAATTGATAAAAAACAAAAACCATTATCCCTACAAGCAAAATAAAAAACTGCATCGGTACTTTTAGCAATCCATTCATTATCAAGCCCATTTGGCTTTGTTTTACGCTTCTTCCAGAAAGATAGCGCTGTACTTGGCTTTGGTCGGTTCCAAAGTAGGAGAGCGCCAAAAAAGTTCCACCTATAATTCCACTCCAAAAGGTGTATCGGTTATCAAAATCAAAAGAAAAATCGAGAATATCCATTTTACCATTGGCACCGGCAATTTCAAGTGCTTTTGTGAATGTAATGTCCAGCGGTAAATAATTCAAAATCAGTAAAAAAGCAATCAACATTCCAAAGAAAATAACCGCCATTTGTTGCTTTTGTGTAACGCTAACAGCTTTTGTTCCGCCACTTACTGTGTAAATAATTACGAGTACACCGATAATTATATTCAGATAAACCAAGTTCCAACCCAATACTGCCGAAAGAATAATGGAAGGCGCAAAAATGGTAATTCCGCAAGCAAGTCCGCGTTGGATTAAAAATAGGATAGCGGTGAGTGTACGTGTTTTTTTATCGAAACGAGTTTCTAAATATTCATAGGCAGTATAAACTTTGAGCTTGTGATAAATTGGAATAAAAACCAAACAAATAATAACCATTGCAATAGGAAGCCCAAAATAAAATTGAACAAATCCCATTCCGTCGTGAAAAGCTTGTCCCGGGGTGGAAAGAAAGGTAATGGCACTGGCTTGGGTAGCCATAACACTTAATCCAATCGTCCACCAGTGAGCGTTACTCCCCCCTTTTAAATAATCGCCTACATCTTTATGTTGGCGCGATTTCCATGTGCCGTAAAGTACTATGAAAAGAAGCGTTCCGATTAAAACAATCCAATCAATCTGTTGCATTAGGCGAAGTTTTGCATTAGTAAATAAAACAGATAGATGTAAACAGCATTGATTAGAAGCACAAGCGTGTACTTCCATTTCCAGACGAATTTTTGTTTTTCTTCGTTCACGTTTTTAAAAATTATTTGCCGATTGAAAGCATATTTGCAAACAATCGATAAGCTCCAGGAACTCCAGCTGGCAGTTCTCTGAAAAAACTCAATCCTGTATAAATGTAATATCCTTTTCCGTATTTAGCTACCAATAGCGAACCTTTTGTTTCGCCTTCACCTTTGTCGTGCATTCCGAGGATTGGCGTGAATTCTTTTGCCCATTCATCAGGAAAATACAGTCCGCGTTCCTGAACCCAACCTTCAAAATCCTTTTGGGTGATTTTATTTGGGGTATTCAAAATCGGGTTTTCTGGAGCGAGTATCTTTACATTGGAAAATTCATCCGTAACGCGATCGCGACTAAGTTTTAAGGAATAAGGAGCAAGGTTTTCAGTTACCAAACTGCGATTTGTATTGTATTGAACAATCATCGTTCCACCATTTTCAACATATTTATTTAGAATTGGTTGCGCAAAAGCGAGTTCGGGAACAGTGTTATATGCACGGATTCCAACTACTATTGCGTCAAAATTCTGAAGGGTTTTTTCTGAAATGTTTGAAGGTTCAATCGTTGTAACTGAATATCCAATTTGCTTCAGGCTTTCGGGAATTGCATCACCAGCACCGTTGATGTAGCCAATATTTTGTCCTTTCTTCTGAATGTCAATCTTTGCAACTTTCGCTTCAGAAGGCAAAAGAACACTTTGATATGGAATGTGTTCATAATCTATCGAGACCAATTCTTTATTAAATATTTGACCTTCTGCATTGACCATTGGCTTTAAGTAGCCTTCGCTTTGGCCGTTTGGCGGGGTTACTGTGAAATTGAAAGTTTGTGTTTCACCATTTCTAATAAGTTTAAATAATTGCTGTGTTGGTTCAACTTTCCAACCTTCGGGATGTTGTAGGCTCACGGTTCCCGAAATGCTGTCTTTTCCAGCACGAACTATTACCGAAACATTCTCTGAGGCATTGCTGGCAAAAATCAAAACTTTTTCAGGAATTGATGCCGTAACTTCTGGAAGTACTTCCAGTGGACGATAGACCTCGCCTTTAACAGGATCATTAAATTTATAAATTATATTCTTTGTGAAAGGAATAGTTGTATTTCCAAATTGTAGCTCAAAAACCAATTGCTCCAACGGAGGCGTTTCTGGCAGACCAATCAATTTTTCTGGCGCCACGTACATTCCTACAGTCCCTTTTTCATTCAACCAATAGGGCGAGGAGTAGGGTGGATTGCTTTTTGCGGAATTAACAGTGATTTCTACTTTCTTATCATTGTTAAAAGACAATGCTTCCGATTCATTCCAAAGTATTTTTCCTTCGGAATTTTTTACAGATTTTAAAACAACATCACTTTTTCCACGATTAATAGCTTCAATATTTACTTTGAAATTTTGGTTTGGATTTACTGAATTTGCTTCGGAAGCAGCCTCAATAAAGATTCCACCGCAATCTAAAATGAGTTGCTTTCAGTTGTTCGAGTTTTATATTTCGCCAATGTTCATCTTTTAAATTTGAAACCAAAGGATAGGCTTTCAACAATTCTGGCAAGCATTTCCGAAGGGTTTTTAAAATTGAAATCAGCTTCGAGTGGATTTAAAATTGTGCCAATTGCATTTCCCCCGTCAAGCCTTGACCAGTTAGTGTTTATTCCTTCAAATAAATTATTTTCCGAAGGTTTGCTTCCTTCTAAAATTTCTAAATATTCGGTTTCAGAACCGCGTGAACCCGTGCTTCCAAAACCTTGCGATTTGTGCATACTTCTACTTAAAGAAGCTATTTCGCCATTGGAAAGACCTAGTTCGGGAAAATAGCTTCCTGTTTCAACCGAAACGAGTCTCGATTTATCAGCGTTGTCAAATTTTTCCTTGCTTCCGTAGAACCACCACGAAGTATTGAAAAACAGTCGTTGTGGTTTCCAAACGCCGTATTCTCCAGCAGATTTTGGAAACTTTGAAGCGTTGCCAACCAAATCAAAAGCCTCCACGCTTAACATTGCGGAAGCGGTGTGGTGACCGTGGGTACTCCCGGGACTACGATGGTCAAAACGGTCAATTATAATATCAGGTTTGAATTTACGGATGGTTGTAACAACATCGCTCAAAACATCTTCGCGGTTCCAAAATTCAAAAGTTTCATCTGGGTTTTTACTGTAACCAAAATCATTGGCGCGTGTAAAAAATTGTTGTGCCCCATCAGTTTTTCGCGCCGCCAAGAGTTCCTGTGTTCGAATAACACCTAAAAGTTCGCGCAATTCGGGGCCGACCAAATTCTGTCCGCCATCGCCGCGAGTAATTGAGAGATAGGCAGTATTTGCATGCACATCATTTACCAAATAGGAAATTAGCCGTGTATTCTCGTCATCGGGATGTGCGGCAATATAAAGCGCAGAACCCACAAAATTGAGTTTTTGAAGAGAATGGTAAATTTCGGAAGCGGCAGGTTTTCTAGGGGCTTGGGCAGTAGCAGCTATTGTAAAAAATAAAAATAGAAGTCTGTAAAAAAATGTTTTTTGCATAAAAATGGTGATGATTTATTCGAAACCTTTCAAAGATACTTATTTGTAAAAATTAATCGTGAGGCAAATCTTCCTTATTTTTATCTAGCTCGTGTTGTTGTTCATAAAATGCATCGGCCTTCATAATGCTCACCCCTTTTTGAAGCATCATACTGTTAGGATACGTAATGATTTCATTATGGGTTGTGTGAAGAATAATATGAAATGTTTTAATGTCTTCAATAATACCTTCGCAGGGCATTTCTTTATCGTGGATTTTTATATAATCACCTATTTTGTATGGAAATGTAAAGAACATAATCACGCCACTGGTAACATTGCTTAGTATAGACCACTGTGCAAAAAAAGCGATCCCAATTACTGCAAATACTGAAGACATAACTAATCCCAGATTTCTAAAATCAACACCCCAGATTAATATAAGCCCTAAAATAATTAAGAAGAATACCGCAAAATCTACATGCTTCATAATTAGGCCCGTCCGATGCTCAAGACGCTCAATTTTTTTGGCAAAATTGCGGACTGTTCTTTTCAACATTAGTCTTAAAACTAACAAACCCACAATTAAAACAGCAGATTCTATTAGTTGTAACGAATATTTTTGCAAATCCAAATCATTCATAATTATAAATATTAAAGGCCCAAAGAGTCCCGAAGATATGTAAACTCATTTCCGTTTTTATTCCAATATGGAATACGCATACGTTTCATTTTAGTAGCAGTGGTCTTAAGTCGTAATGTGTCATTTTGGTCGGCGGCGTTCACTTCTTCCCACTTTTCAATTTCATAAGGAAAAGTACTATTAAAGAACAGCATCAACTGCCGTTGTAAATCTGGATAATTCAAAGTATAGATGGTGATGGAATCACCCTGTTTCAAGCTGGCGAAAGCATTGTGCTCTTTTATTTCTTTGTGCTTAAGGCGTAAATATTCAAAGGAAGGGATAATCATGACATCGCCTGTGGGTAATTCCTCAGGGTTTATTCGCACTAGGTTCCATATTTCGTTTTCCAACCAGGTTTTTGGTAAAGAAATCTTTTGGTCTGCTTCACCTTCAAAATAGGAATGGCTCTCTATCTCAAAACTATCGCGGTTGTTGAGCTGCATATAAATCTGTCCGCACCATTCTTGTACACCATTGCTCACTTTCAGTGGATGGCCAGTGTTTGAAATTGGACTAAAAGTGCTGCTCATTATAGAATACGGATAAATACCAGTATTAAAATTTTTCATCTGGTTCAGTTTTAAAACTGAAATATTTTCTTCGGAGGCGTTGTTTGCTTTTACCTGTTCAAGTGGCAGAAAATCTTCCGTTACAAAAATATTTACAGCGGTGCCTTGGCGGATTTCACCGTAGCGCTCCTGCATAAGTTGATAGGAGGTGAGCTCTGCTTTCCCATCGAACCAATACTCCTTAAATTCTTTTGAAACAGTTCTTGCTGCCACAGATTTAGATTCCTTTTTTTTATCTGGAATGGTGTTGGAACTGTTTTTTTCTTCCGTAGAATTACAGCCCATAAAGACTATAAAAAGCAAGAAGAGGGGAAAACTTTTGGAATTGTTCATTTCTGGCAGATTTTACTCAAAAATACCAAAAATTCAACGGTCGGCAATCTCGGTTAACGTTTTATAAACAAGTCGAGTGGGAAGGCCCATAACATTAAAGTAACAACCTTCAATTTTTTCGATCCCTATGTAGCCTATCCATTCCTGAATACCGTAGCTTCCGGCTTTATCAAAGGGCTTATAGGTTTTTAAATAATAATCAATTTCTTCTTCGGAAAGGGGTTTGAACCAGACTTTTGTAACATCGTTCACAGTTTTTTGAAATTCCTTTGAAGTAAAGCAGACCGAAGTGATTACCTCGTGCATTTGTCCGCTTAAATTCAAGGAGCATTTTTTTTGCTTCTTCAAAATCTTTCGGTTTGCCGAGTGCTTTTCCGTTCAGCCAAACAATAGTATCGCTTGTAATAAGAATATCATTTATTTGTAACTCTGAAAAGACAGAGGCTTTAAGTTGTGAGAGGTAATCAGTTATTTCAGAATGTTTTAATGTTGAGGAATATGTTTCCTCAACTTCTTTCACTTGAATGGTAAAATCTAAATCCAGTTCCTTAAAAAAAGAGTGTCTTCGCGGCGACCCGGAAGCGAGAATGATATTGAAATTTTTTAGTTTTTCACGTAACATATTCTAAGAAATTGTAAATGAAAAGAGCGGTATTGAACAAATTCCCAAGAACATAATTATTTTCAAAAAATTTGACAGAAATGTATATTCCTTTAATGTTTCAGCACTCCAAGCTTTTACGCAAAAATACATCAGTGGAGCAACGATTGCAAAAAGGAAGTACAACAATATAACTTGCTGATTGTATAGGTATTCATACATGTAAAGCACAACTCCCAAAACCATGAAAACGCCCAAAATGAACACAATTAGTATTGTTCTTTTTCTACCGAGGGCAATGGCTAACGTGTTCATTCCGCCGTTTTTATCGCCATTAATATCCTGTAAATCTTTTACGATTTCGCGGATTAGATTGATAAAAAATGCAAAAAGAGCATAGTGTAAAACAATTTTGAAAACCGCTGATTGCACTGTTTGGTTTTGTGCAGTAATTGCTGGAAGAAGGTCAAACAAAGCCACAATTATTAAACTCATTGCCACCAAAAAGGAAATTAAAAGATTGCCAATTAATAACATGCCCTTTAAGTAGGAAGCATACAGATAAAGCAATGCAGATAAAACTATGAAAAGAGCGGCAAAGCTAGACTTTCCGATGCTGTTTGCAAGGTAAAAGCCTATTGCAACTCCAATAACATTTAAAACGATAAACAATCGATTTGCTGTTCTTTCCGATATCTTTTTGTTGATTAATACTTTTTTTGGTTTGTTGATTTTGTCAATCTCTACGTCGTAAATATCGTTGATGATATTTCCAGCTGCGGCAATACAAAGTGTAGCGATAACAAGTAGTGCAAACTGAAAAGTATCTAAAGTGGTTTCTACGCCCATTGCATAGAACAAGCCGAATTTTACAAAAATTTGCACCAACGCAATGAAGAGTAGGTTTTGGAAGCGGATAAGTTTTAGGTAGTTCAAAGTTTTAGATTTCAGGTTGCAGGATTTCTTTTTGCTTAATACAGAGGTTAATCATATTTAGCGCTCACATTTTTGGTTGCCAACCACTTGCCCTGAACTTTCAACACTTGTTCTATAACATCGCGAACACAGCCTTTACCGCCTTTTTTATGGGAAACGTATTTTGATATGGCCTTGATTTCCTGCACGGCATCTTGCGGACAAGTGGGGAGTCCAACTTCCTGCATTATTTCAAAATCGGGAAGATCGTCGCCCATGTAGAGAATGTTTTCTTTTTTCAAGTTATTGTTTTTTAAGTAATCCTCTAAAATTTTTGTTTTGTGGTGAGCGCCTAAAAAAATGTCTTTTATCCCTAAATTTTGCAACCGTACACGAACACCTTCGTTTGTTCCTCCAGAAATAACACATACGTGAAAACCTTGTTCAACTGCGGTTTTAAGGCCGTAGCCATCTTTTATGTTCATCGTTCGGAACATTTCGCCTTGTGTATTCACTTGTATTGTGCTGTCCGTGAGTACACCGTCCACATCAAAAATGAAAGTGTTTATATGCTTTAGATATTCTTTATAACTTTTTTCCATAGTTCTGCTTTAATTCCTCCGTAAACAATTCATAAAACTTTCTATATGGACTGTCGCCCAACAAATGTAAATGTTTTTCAATGGTTTTTATATCGTTGCGTTTTGCAGGACCAGTTTGTGCCTTTTCCGGTGAAAGGGTTTCAATTTTTGATGCGGTTTCTGAAATTAGCGGTTTCAGCAAATCGAACGGCAAATCTTCTTCTTTTAAAATTTCGTTGCCAATTTGGTATAAATGGTTGGTGAAATTATTTACAAAAACTGCTGCTAGGTGAAGTTTTGCTCTTTTGTCAGAAGAAATTTCAACAACTTTTTCTGAAATTGTTTTTCCCACTCTTAGAAGTAATTCTAAATCTTTTGAATTTTCAGCTTCAATGCAGATTGGAATGTTTTTAAAATCCAACTCACGCTCTTTTGAAAAAGTTTGTAGCGGATAAAAAATGCCACGTCTATTTTTACTTGAAAGTGCGTCCATAGCAACACCACCGGAGGTGTGCACAACCAATTTGTTTTGAAAAGGAAGGCTTTCGGAAAAACTGGAAATGGAATCGTCGGGAATGCCGATTATGTAAACATCCGCTTCTTTTAATTTTGAAAGATCATCTGTAAAGGAAATATCTTCAAAAGGCGAAATCATTTTAATATAATTTCGATTAAAAACTTGTTTTACAGTAATATCTTTGGTTTTGTGTATAGCTTTGAACAAATTGCCATTTACGTTCCCAAATCCTAAAAAAACCACATTTATCATAGTACGAAGTTAGCGTTTATTAATTTTTTCAACGGTACACTTTGCGTTTTATGAGTTTTAGTTCGCCGTCCTGTTCCAGTTGCTTTATAGCTCGGATTACCGTTTCCACTCTCAGCCCAGTCAGATCTGCTATTTGCTGGCGAGTTAATTCCACTTGAAAAAGTTTTTCGGAACCGTATTTACTTTTCAAAAAATCTATTAAAGCAAGTATTCTATGTTCTGGTGGATGTACAGATATTTCCTTTAAAATTGTCGCCTTATAATAAAGCCGTTTTGCAAGTGCCTTGGTAAATTTTAAATTTATTTCGGGGTTATTGGTTAATAGTTCGAATAATCTGAATTTTGATAATTTGTAAAGTTCTGTAGCTTTTACGGCTGAAGCTGAAGCTGGATATTTGAAATCGGCAAAGAGAGGTGGTTCGCCAAAACTTTCACCATCATAAAAAATTCCCTGCACAAATTCTTTACCGTTCTCGTTGAGATTGAACATTTTTACCTCCCCCGTTTTAATCTGGAAATAGAAATCAGCACGTTTTTTTTCTGACAGGATAACTTCGTTAGCGTCAATTTTTTCAATAGTCGCGCCGTAATCCAATAATAGATTTTCAGGAATCATAGGTTTATGATTTGCCTCATAAAATAGGGCCTGTTTTGGATGGTAAATTTACACCATTAAAAACAAAACACTATTATATTATGAAGTCACTATCAATAAAATCACTTCAAAAAGAGTTTGAAAACGACTATTATATGTACATTCCGCTGACAATTATTTTGAACAGTTGCATCGGTTCCATTGCAGCAATGACAGTTCTGGCGCAAGGCACGGGAATTATTTCTGGAATTGAATTGACCATTTGCGTTTCCCTATGTATGGGTTACAATGCCGCATTGCTTGCAGGTTCAAATAAAAAAATTGCATTTTGGCTGCTTGCAGTAAGTTTGGTGGCGAACCTGTTGTTGATTTTAATAACTTTACTATAAAAAATATGTCCAAAAAGAATATAGAATCCCGTGAAGATATTTCTTTACTTGTCAACACGTTCTATTCAAAAGTAAGAAAAGACGCGCTTCTCGGGCCTATCTTCAACGGAATAATTACCGATTGGAAAACCCATCTTGAACTCCTTACTGATTTTTGGGAAACAAATCTCTTCTTTGAGCGCAAATACTTTGGAAATCCATTGCATACGCATGTTGAAGTAGATAAGAAATGTGGCAACACTATCAATGAACTTCACTTCGGAACTTGGATCAATCTTTGGCTGGAAACTATCAACGAACTTTTTGAAGGCGAAACGGCCCAAATTGCAATAAACCGAGCAAGAAATATGGGAACATTTATACACTTAAACATTCATAGTGCCCGAAAGCAAGTAACGCAAAAGAAATAATAGTTAACAGATTTCCGTAGATTAAATGGGTGCTATTTGTTATTTTTGCGCCAAAATTTCCTGTAATGCAAAAAAAGATTGCTTCCGTTCTTTTCTCCACCCGTTTAACAGCCGTTTTATTTATCGTTTTTGCAGTCGCAATGGCCGCTGGAACCTTTATGGACGCAGACTCACAAAGTCCGCCAACTCCTTACACTAGAGAGCTAATTTACAATGCTTGGTGGTTTGAAGCGATTATGCTATTGTTTGTAATCAATTTTGCAGGAAATATTTTCCGTTACAATCTTCACAAACGCAAAATGTGGGCTTCTTTGACGCTGCATTTGGCTTTTATTTTTATAATTATTGGTGCTTTTGTAACACGTTATATTGGCTATGAAGGCATTATGCACATTCGTGAAGGACAGACCGAAAATTCCATTCTTTCAGATAAAACCTATTTGAGCGGTTTTATTGATGGAGATTATATGATTGATGGCGTGGCACAAAGAAGGATGTTAAAACCAAAGAAATTAAATCTTTCCGAAAAGCTGGACAATGAATTTACGGTTGAAACAGATTATAACAAGCAGCCCGTTACTATTAAATATAAAAATTTTATAAAAGGCGCAAAGGAAGGATTGACCCCAAGCGAAGATGGTGAGGAATATTTAAAAGTAGTTGAGGCTGGCGATGGAGAGCGTCACGACCATTGGGTGAAAGTGGGCGAGGTTTCAGAAATACATAATATTCTTTTCGCAGTAAACGAACCTACGAAGGGAGCTATAAATATTAGCTATTCCGAAGATGGAGATTATACCATTTCCAGTCCTTTTGAAGGTAATTTTATGCGAATGGCAGATCAAATGCAGGGTGAAGTGATTGCAGACAGTGTGCAGACTTTTAATTTACGATCACTTTATAGAATGGCTGGTATTTCCTTTGTGATTCCAGAACCTATTACAAAAGGAAAATTTGGGGTTGTAAAAGCCCCAGCTGGCGAGCCTTCAAATCAAGACGCCCTTATTTTGGAAGTTTCCTCAAAAGATGAAACCAAAACTGTGGAGTTCTTGGTGGAAAAGGAACTGCGCCAGACCCCGCAGAAGTTGAAATTGCAGGATTGAAGGTTTATTTGAGTTACGGTTCAGAAAAAATTGATATTCCTTTTAGCTTAACCCTTAATGATTTTATTGCAACAAAGTATCCTGGTACTGAAAAGGGGTATTCCTCTTTCAAAAGTAAGGTGACGGTTATTGATGATGATAAAGAACATTTTGATGCAGATATCTTTATGAATCATGTTTTGGACTATAAAGGCTATCGCTTTTTTCAAGCAAGCTTTGATCCAGATGAAGGCGGAACTATACTTTCCGTAAACCATGATCGTTGGGGAACCTGGATTACTTATCTAGGTTATTTTCTGTTGTATTTTGGTTTAATGGCTATTCTTTTCAGTAAACACAGTCGTTTTGGAAAATTGGAAGAAATTTTGAATCGTATTAAGCGGAAGAAAAAAAGTATGATAACCATTTTGGTATTATTAATTTCTCTTTCGGGAATGGCTCAAGTAGCAAAGGAACCCGCCCATACCACAGTTCCGAAAAAACAAATAGATTCAGTAATAAAAGCAAACGCTGTCAGCAAGGATCATGCAGCAAAGTTTGGCCATTTGATTATTCAGGACAATGGGCGTATGAAGCCTATCAACACGTTTGCGAGCGAGCTTTTGCGAAAAATAAGTAGAAGTGATAATTATGAAGGATTGAATGCCAATCAGGTTTTTATTTCGATGACTGAATTTCCAAGACTTTGGGTTGAAGTACCTTTGATTGCCCTTAAACGCGGTAATGACAGTATTCGTCACGTGGCTGGTGTACCAGATGGACAAAATGATATTGCTTTGCTGGATCTTTTTGATTCAAAAGGGAACTACAAACTCGAACCGTATTTGGAAGCAGCCACACGGACAACAAATCCAAACCAATTTCAAAAAGATTTTATAAAAGCCCACGAAAACTTTTCATTGTTAAATGCCGCTTTAAGCGGAAGTATTCTAAAAATATTTCCAATTCCCGATGATGAGGGCAATAAATGGGTTTCATATCCTGAGCTTGGAGAGGCAGATTTAAAGGGAATGGATTCCTTGTATGCTAAAAATATTCTTCCGCTGTATTTTGACAGTTTGAAAAAAGCACGGGAAAATGGCGATTATAAGCAGGCCGATGAACTTTTGGAAAGTATCACCAATTTTCAGAAAAAATATGGAGCCGAAGTGATGCCTTCTGAAAATAAGCTGCGCGCCGAAACCATTTATAACCAAGCCGATATATTTAATAGGTTGTATAAATATTTTGCGCTGTTTGGTATTTTGATGTTTGTATTCATTATTGCACAACTTTTTAAAGACCGAAAATCGTTGCGAACACTTATAAAGGCTTCGAAAATCATTATGTGGGTTTTCTTCGCATTAATGACTTTAGGGCTTGCGCTGCGTTGGTACGTTAGTGGCCATGCCCCGTGGAGTGATGCCTATGAGTCTGTTGTTTATGTAGCTTGGGCAACCGTTTTCTTTGGGTTGGCCTTTGGTAGAAGAAGTGATTTAACAGTTGCTTCCACGGCCTTTGTAGGTGCAATTATTCTATGGGTAGCGCACGAAAACTGGCTCGATCCTTCTATTGCAAATCTTCAGCCTGTTTTGGATAGTTATTGGTTGATGATACACGTTGCTGTGATTGTGGCTAGTTATGGCCCTTTCACTTTGGGAATGATTCTCGCGGCAACTTCTTTGTTTTTGATGATTTTCACTACTAAAGGAAATTATAAAAACATGGAAATTAACATTAGCGAATTGACTGTTGTAACAGAAATGGCGCTTACTGTAGGTTTGGTAATGCTTACTATCGGCAACTTTTTAGGCGGACAGTGGGCCAATGAAAGTTGGGGCCGCTATTGGGGTTGGGACCCAAAAGAAACTTGGGCGCTTATTAGTATTATGGTTTACGCCTTTGTAATCCACGCCAGATTGGTTCCTGGATTGCGTGGACGTTGGATTTTTAATGTATTTGCTCTTTTTGCGTATGCTTCCATTATGATGACTTATTTTGGAGTTAATTTCTACTTAAGTGGATTACATTCCTATGCAAGTGGTGATGCACCGGCAACACCAACTTTTGTTTGGTATATTACCATTTTTGCTGTTATTCTAAGTACGGTAGCATATTTTAGGTATAAGAAGTATTATGGGAAGAAAAAGAAATCAAAAACATAAAATAAAAAACCACGAATTCACGAATATTTTTAAATAATAATTCGTGAATTCATGGTCAAAAAATTGACAACCAAAAATCGACAATCGTTAATCTAAAATCTCTAAACCATATCTTCTGGTTTTACCCATTCGTCAAATTCTTCTGCAGTTAAATAACCAAGGTTAACCGCTTCATCTTTTAGTGTAGTTCCGTTTTTGTGAGCAGTGTTTGCAATTTCTGCAGCTTTATAATATCCAATTTTAGGGTTTAAAGCAGTAACAAGCATCAAACTGTTATTCAGTTGTTTTTTGATTACTTCATAATTAGGCTCAATTCCCTGTGCGCAATGAACATCAAACGAAACACAGGCATCACCAATCAACTGTGCAGATTGAAGGAAATTGGCAGCCATAACAGGCTTAAAAACGTTCAGTTCAAACTGTCCCTGCATTCCGCCAACCGCGATAGCCATATCGTTTCCGATAACTTGTGCACAAACCATGGTTAGTGCTTCGCATTGCGTTGGGTTCACTTTTCCGGGCATAATGGACGAACCAGGCTCGTTTGCGGGAATATTGATTTCCCCAATCCCACTTCGTGGGCCGCTGGAAAGCATACGCACATCATTCGCAATTTTATTAAGTGAAACAGCCAACTGTTTCAAAGCCCCGTGACTTTCAACCAAAGCATCGTGCGCGGCAAGTGCTTCAAATTTGTTTTTTGCGGTTACAAAAGGCAATTCTGTGAACTTCGAGATGTATTCAGCAACTTTTACGTCGTATCCTTTCGGTGTATTTAAACCCGTTCCAACTGCAGTTCCTCCCAAAGCTAATTCAGCCAAATGCGGAAGTGTATTTTTTAAAGCTTTAAGTCCATGTTCAAGTTGCGCAGCATAACCGCTAAATTCCTGCCCAAGGGTTAGGGGAGTGGCGTCCATAAAATGGGTTCGGCCTATTTTCACCACATTTTTAAATTCCTCAGTTTTTTTAGAAAGTGTTTTCTGAAGTTGCTCAATGCCGGGAAGCGTCGTTTCAATCAATTTTTTATAAGCAGCGATATGCATTCCCGTTGGAAAGGTATCGTTGGAGGATTGCGATTTGTTCACATCATCATTCGGTTGAAGTGTTTTATCACCTTCACCAATGGTTTTTCCCGTAATTT
>CAWDWC010000004.1:0-77378 GCA_963805885.1 uncultured Flavobacteriaceae bacterium | reverse complement strand
CTGCAGCATCAATCCGTCTTTGGTGACGAACCAACCTTCGAGGTCGTTCAGAAAGTGGATACCGGGATATTGTAACCCGCGCGCGCCTAGTTTCTCGTGAACCTGGCTCCAGGTCTGGCCTTCGTCTTCGCTCATCCACATGCGGACCGCAGCATCTACGACAAGTATCCTTCCGTCTGGCAGACGATGGATGACTTCAACTGGTAGGTCGATGAGGGAAAGCACCGGGGATGCAGTCTGCCCCAAGTCATCGGAGCGGTAAAGAGTCAGGCCGAAACTGTCGTGCCAGAGCAGTACGTCGGCGGTCACGAAAGTGACGTCGTTAGCGATACCAAGGCGTACGAGGTCCCAACTCGCACCACCATCCGTCGTTAGTCGTAGTCCACTCTCGCTGCCGGATGCTTCACCTCCGCCCCAAAATACGCCGCGGTCGCCGTCCCACCAGTCCATCGCATTTACGCGGTCGATGCCACTCGAAGGAAAGATGGGGTTCCGACTCACGCCGCCGTCCGTTGTCTTCTGCAACTGCCAGGTGGAATTGAGATAGGCAACATCGGCGGTGATAGGGTGGATCTGTGTGTTGTTGCCACCCGCGGACGCCATTTCCTGCCAGGTATCACCACCATCTGTCGTGCGATAGTTGACGTTGCCAACGGCCCAGCCATGCTGCATGTCGGCAAACGCTAGGTCATAGAACTCCTGCTCGAAGAAAAGCCGGTCGCGAGACACGCCAGTTACCTGCTCCCAGGTCGTACCGCCATCGTTGGTGCGCATGAGGACGCGATCTTCGCCGCAAATGAATCCATCGCTTGGGGAAAGGAATGTAACGCCATCGAGATCCCAGCCAGTGGGCAGTGCCGATTGCTGGGACCATTCCTGGGCAAAGACTTTGGACCCCGATCCAATCAGAGCTATGAAAGCAAGGATAGTGATGGCAAGTTGAAGGAAAAGTCGTTGGATGAACATTGACTTATTTTTTGGTGTTGACGTGTGGGTGGTAAATAATATTTTTTTCATGATATTTATTTTTATTCGCCTATTTAAATAACATTCTTAAATAAAAAAACCCTACTTTATGATTTAACAGCTTTCACTAATGATTAAATTATTGACTGTAATATCTTATGATTTTCTTATTGCAAAGCGTTTATTTTTGACGGAACAACTTTCTTATCCTAAGAAGGTTCGGGTTTTATGCTACAAAAACGATCTCAAGAAAAAACTTTTCAGAAAAACGGCTATCAAAAGAACTACTTAAAGTCGGTTATAGTTATCGGTATATTTATTATTAAAGCTTTGATAGAAAAAATATTACACGAAATTTCGTATCTTAAACTTTCAATTTTAAAAGGCTTGATTATGAAAAACTTACTAACCGTCCTCGTTTTTACATTTGCGTTTTCCGCATTTTCACAAAATAAAATTTTACCAAAGAACATACAGATAAAAACCGCAGTTATGGCTGCACCTGAAATGTATCGCGAAGGTGCCACTGTTCTTGGTTATAATTCCGAAGGAAAACTCATCACCTTGCGTGAAGGCTCCAACGGAATGGTTTGCTTGGCTGATGATCCAAACAAGGAAGGTATAAGTGTAGCCTGTTATGGTGCAGAATTGGAACCTTTTCATGGCACGGGGCCGAGCCTTGGCCGCTGAAGGAAAATCCAATGAAGAAAAACAGGAAATTCGAAAAAATGAAATAGATGCAGGAACTTTAAAAATGCCTGCTGAACCATCCATGCTCTATATAGTGGCTGGTGAGGAAAAAGACTATAATGCCGAAACTGGCGAACTTCTAAATAGCAAAATACGCTACGTAATTTACAAGCCCTATATGACGGGCGAAAGCACTGGTCTGCCTACTAAACCACAGGCTCCGGGAATGCCTTGGTTGATGGAGGCTGGCACGCATCGATCACACATAATGATTACTCCGGCCAATTGAGATAATTACTTTTATGGAGTTGAAAAATGTAAAGTTGTGTAATCTTTGTTACATAACTTCCTGTCTTACAATCATATATTTGTTTAAGTTGTTGAAAAAATTAAATAATTGAAAATCATGAGTTATTACATCAGTACAACCATAAAGAACACAACTTTTAAAGATGCTATTGAAAAAACAACGTCAGCATTAAAGGAAGAGGGTTTCGGTGTGCTGACCGAAATAGACCTTAAAGCCACATTAAAAAAGAAATTGGACGCTGATTTTACAACTACACTATTCTCGGCGCTTGCAACCCACAATGGCGTATCAAGCGCTACAGGCCGAAAATAAAATTGGTACTATGCTTCCCTGCAATGTAATAGTGCAGGAACGCGAACCAGGAATTGTTGAGGTTTCTGCAGTAAATCCTGCTGCTTCAATGATGGCAGTAAAAAATGATTCCTTGGGAGAAATTGCGAAGGATGTTCAAAAAAGATTGACCAAAGTCATTCAACAGTATTTAGGGACGTTTCCTGGTTGGTTGGTTCCTAATGAGTGCCGATTTATTAGTTAGTTAAAAGCACCCCGAGTGGGTGCTTTTTCTTTGGTAACATTAGTTACTGAACAACCTTGATTTCTAATGTATGTTTGCATCAAATTTAATATAGCAATGAAGATTAAAAATATAATTACATTAATTGGCTTGCTGCCCGTGATAGGTTTCGCGCAGCAAACAATCCCCATTTCCAAAGCAGAAGTGCTGGAAAAGGTGATTCAACAAAATAATAAACTAAAAATTGGGGAACAGCAAGTGCTTGTAGCAAAAGGAGATTACAACCAGACCAACGCTGTGTTTCTTCCAAACATTACGGCATCGCATAGCGGAACCGCGACCACCAATCCTTTGATGGCTTTTGGTTTTAAACTGAACCAGGAAATAGTTACCCAAGCGGATTTTGATCCGAATAAATTGAACAATCCATCACAGATTAATCTTTTCGCAACAAAATTTGAAGTGCAGCAACCCATTATAAACGTTGACGGAATTTTTCAAAGAAAAGCTGCCAAAGCGAAATGGCAAGCAACCCAAATGCAGTTGGCCCGCACAAGAGATTATCTTTCCCTAGAAACAGAAAAGGCTTATATGCAGATGCAATTGGCCTATAAAAGTGTTGCCGTTTTGGAAAATGCTTTAAAATCAGCCAATGAAAATCTCCGTTTGGCAAACAATAGCTTTAAACAAGGCTATCTTCAACAAAGCGATGTTTTGTCTGTGCAAGTCCGCGTTGCCGAAGTGGAAAACCAGTTACAATACGCAAAAAGTAATGTGATAAATGCTTCAGAATATCTAGTGGTTATGATGAATGAAAAAGTTTTGGGCGTATTGAAGCCTACGGACTCTCTTATGGTTGCTTCGGAATTGAATTCTGCTGAAACCCTTTCCAATTCCAGAACTGATATTCAAGCGATGGAGTTTGCGGTGGAAGCCTACAAACAAAATTACAAAGCCGATAAAATGACTTTTCTGCCAAGACTAAACGCCTTTGGAAGCTACGAACTTTACGATGATCAAATTTTTCAGGCAGATGCAAGCGGATATTTATTCGGTGCAGCCTTAACGTGGAATCTTTTTGAGGGATCCAAACGCTTCGGAAAAACCCAAAAAAGTAAAGCTGAGTTCAATAAAGCAAACCTTGAATTGGATCAATATAAAGCTGAAAGCCAATTGGAGCTAAACAAGGCAAGACGTATGTTCCAAGATGCCAAAAACAATTTAAAGTTAACCGAATTGGCGCTTGAACAATCAAAAGAAGCACTCAGAATTCGCACCAACCGTTTTAAAGAAGGTTTGGAAAGAACAACCGACCTTTTAATGGCGGAAACCCAATTTTCACAGAAACAGTTGGAGTATTTCAACACCGTTTTTCAGCATAATTACGCCTTGGCATACCTTCAATTTTTAACAAAAAACAATTGAAATCGAAATCGAAAAAAATTATAACGAAACAAGATTAAAAAAAATCAATATGAAACTAATATATACAATTTTACTTTTTTTAGGGGTTTTGAGCCTTTCCAGCTGCGGTAATTCTTCCGAAGAAAAGAACACAGATAAAACTCCTGCAGTGCCTGTAACACTGAGTTCTGCAGCAGCAGAAAACAACACGCCATTTTTAACCGCAAGTGGAAAAATAGAAGCCGCGAACAGCGCAACTCTTAGTACCCGAATGATGGGGTTTGTGGATAAAGTTCACGTTAATGTGGGCGAAAAAGTTACAAAAGGACAATTGTTGGTGAGTATCAATAATTCTGATCTTTCTGCAAAACAAGCGCAGACAAGTGCTGGAATTACTGAAGCGCAAGCTGCTTTTAACAATGCGGAAAAAGATTATAAACGCTTTCAAAATCTTTTCGCTGAAAATAGCGCGAGCCAAAAGGAACTCGACGATCAACGCGCCCGATTTGAAATGGCAAAAGCCAGATTGGAAGGAGCAAAACAGATGAAAAATGAAGTGCAGTCGCAGTTTGCTTATGTGAATCTTCGCGCTCCTTTTAACGGAGTGGTTACCAATAAATTTATTGAAGCTGGCGATATGGCAAATCCTGGCATACCCTTGATTTCAATTGAAGGACCTGGGAATTTTGAAGTAGTACGCTTCAGTTCCCGAAAGTGAAATTTCAAAAATAAAATCTGGTGCCGAAGTGCAAGTGATTGTAAAATCTTCAGATAAAATACTTCCAGGAACAGTTACCGAAGTGAGTACTTCCGCAAAAAATACGGGCGGTCAATATTTGGTAAAAGTTGTATTGGACAAAACCGACGCTGACATACTCTCCGGAATGTATGCTACGGTACAATTCCCCTTTGAAAAGAAAACTGATGTTACGACGGTTTTAGTGCCAGAAGAAGCTTTGGTAAAGCGCGGACAATTAACGGGAATTTATACCGTAAGCCAAGGTAATACCGCATTATTGCGCTGGTTGCGATTGGGGCGTACTTTCGGAGACAAGGTGGAAGTGCTTTCAGGCTTGGCCGCAGATGAAAATTATATTATTTCCTCTGAAGGCAAACTATTTAACGGCGCCAAAATAACCATTAAACAATAATCATGAAGGACGGATTTGCAGGCAAGATTGCCAAATTATTTATAGGCTCAAAACTTACGGTGCTGTTGATGATCGTGTTTATGGTTATCGGTGTTTACAGTTCGTTTTTGATACCGCGCGAGGAAGAACCGCAAATTGATGTAGCTATGGCCGACATTTTTGTGGGCTACCCTGGTGCGTCCCCAACAGAAGTAGAATCCCGTGTTGTGAAACCTTTGGAAAAATTGGTTTCCAACATTCCTGGAGTGGAGTATGTGTATTCCACTTCTTCGAAAGAAGGTGCAATGGTGATTGTACAGTTTTATGTGGGTGAGGATATTGAACGCTCTTTCGTAAAGCTCTATAACGAGATGAATAAGCATATGGATCAAATGCCTCCGGGTGTTACTATGCCACTTGTAAAACCTCGTGCTATCGATGATGTTCCAATGCTTGGAATCACACTTTGGAGCGAAAATTACAATGATTTTCAGCTGAAACAAATTGCAGATGAGCTTACGCAAGAAATTGAAAAAGTAAAGCAAGTTTCTACCACCCATAAAATTGGTGGACGAGATCGTCAGTTAAGGGTTGTACTTGATAAAGACAAATTGGCTGCAAGTGGTTTAGACTTTTTGGGTGTTGCAGAAATGATAAAGGCTAACAACCAACAGATGAGTTCTGGCAGTTTTGAAAAAAACGATACAGAATTCTTGGTTACAACCGGAAATTTCCTAAAATCGGCAACCGATGTTGAGAATTTGGTTGTTGGTGTGCAACAGAATCAACCCGTTTATTTAAAGCAAGTTGCCTATATTTTTGACGGTCCTGAAATACCTAACAAATATGTTTCCTTCGGTTTTGGTGGAGCTAGTGAAAGCACTTCCAAATACCCATCGGAATATCCTGCAGTCACCATTTCTGTTGCAAAAAGAAAAGGTGCTGATGCCATGAAAATTGCCGATGTGATTATTGACAAAGTAGATCATTTGCGAAGCAACCTAATTCCTGATGATGTTCACGTAGAAATCACACGAAACTACGGCGAAACAGCTTCCCAAAAAGTTTCGGAACTGTTGATGCACCTTATAGGAGCCATCATAGCAGTGACGCTGGTGGTAATGCTCGCAATGGGCTGGCGAGGTGGTTTGGTGGTTTTCCTTTCGGTGCCAATTACCTTTGCGCTGACACTTTTGAGCTACTATCTACTCGATTATACCCTAAACAGAATTACGCTTTTTGCATTGGTATTCGTAACAGGGATTGTGGTGGATGACTCCATTATTATTGCCGAAAATATGCACCGGCATTTCAAGATGAAACGCTTGCCGTTTAAGCAAGCTGCTATATACGCCATAAACGAAGTTGGAAACCCAACCATTTTAGCAACTTTCACGGTTATTGCTTCTGTATTGCCTATGGCTTTTGTTTCTGGGTTGATGGGGCCATATATGTCGCCAATGCCTATTGGTGCTTCTATTGCGATGATATTATCGCTGTTTGTAGCTTTAACTATCACGCCATATTTGGGTTATATTTTTCTTCGTGAAAAGGAGAAAAAAGGTAAAACTCCGAAACCTGAAAAACCTTTGGAGGGTACTTTCATTTACAGAATTTATTCAAAATTTGAAACACCTCTGATAGAAAACAAAAAGACACGATGGCTCTTCTTGGGAACTACCATAATACTTTTATTGGGTTCCGTAATGTTGTTTTTCACTAAATCGGTGGCAGTTAAAATGTTGCCTTTCGACAATAAAAACGAAATGCAAGTAGTGATTGATATGCCCGAAGGGACTACACTGGAACGTACCGCAGTGGTTGCTCGTGAAATTGGACAATACCTTTCAACACAACGCCTGGTAGTTAATTATCAAAATTACGTAGGTACTTCTGCGCCGATAACTTTTAACGGCTTGGTGCGGCATTATGACCTTCGTGGCGGTAGTAATGTGGCAGACATCCAGGTAAATCTTGTTGATAAAGAAGAGCGGGATTCACAAAGTCATGATATCGCTAAACAGCTACGACCACAAATTCAGGAAATTGGTAAAAAATATGGAGCCAATGTAAAAATTGTAGAAGTTCCACCAGGACCACCAGTGCTTTCGACTATTGTTGCTGAAGTTTACGGACCTAATTATGATCAACAAATTTCTGTTGCAAAACAGCTTGAAAACATTTTGAACAATACCGAAGACGTTGTGGACGTGGATTGGATGGTGGAAGCCAACCAAAAGGAATACGAATTTTTGATAGATAAAGAAAAAGCAATGCGTTATGGCGTAGCGCCACAACAGATTGTATATACTATGAATATGGCGCTTTCAGATAGGCCAATAACCAATCTGTATGATGAAACTGTTGTTGAACAAGTAGGAATATTATTGGCTTTGGATGAAAAGGAAAAATCTACAATTCAGGATATTTCGCAATTAAAAATTGCTTCTAAACAAGGCAATATGGTATCTGTGGGCGATTTGGTAAATATTAAGGAAAGCACCCGAGCAAGGAGTATTTACCGAAAAAACCAAAAACGTGTGGTATATGTTTTGGCCGATATGGCTGGAGAACTTGAAAGCCCGGTTTACGCTATTTTGGGAATGACCGACAAGTTGAACAAGATAGAATTGCCAGCTGGCTACAAAATGAATGAGCTGTACTTAGAGCAACCTGAATTTGAAGACGATTTTACTGTAAAGTGGGATGGCGAATGGCAGATAACCTTAGAAGTGTTCCGTGATTTGGGAATTGCATTTTTAGGTGTAATTATCATAATTTACATTTTGATTGTAGGTTGGTTTCAAAACTTCAAAGCCCCAATAGTGATGATGGTTGCCATTCCTTTGTCATTAATTGGAATCATACTTGGCCACTGGGTTTTGGGTGCTTTTTTTACTGCAACTTCCTTTATTGGGATGATTGCTTTAGCAGGAATTATGGTTCGAAATTCAGTACTATTGATAGACTTTATAAATCTACGAACAGCAGATGGAATCCCACTTAAGCAAGCTGTGATTGAAGCGGGTGCAGTAAGAACTACACCAATTTTATTGACTGCCGGAACTGTTGTGATTGGAGCATTTGTAATTCTTTTTGATCCAATTTTTCAAGGACTTGCCATTTCCTTGATGGGTGGAACTATTGTTTCCACTGTGCTAACGTTGCTTGTTGTACCGTTAGTATATTATATGATTGAACGAAAAAACTTTAAAGAATAAAGCTATGAAACTATTAATTGTAACAATTGTGGAGGAATTTCAGAAAGAAGTTCTGCAACTTTTCAAAAAGTCAAATATTGAGAGCTACAGTGGCTCCGATATTGAAGGATTTAAAAATGCTTCTCCTTTTATGATGAACTCCAGTTGGTTTCCGTCAGAAAAAAGCGGGGCAGATAGCATCTTGTTTTTTTCTTTTACGGAAGATGAAAAAATTGATTTGTTTTTCACATTAGTGCTACAATTCAATGAAAATTTGGAAACAAGTAATCCTATTCACGCGGTGGTTGTACCAATAGAAAGAAGCATTTAATAAACCTTCTCAACTCCTCAAAAGTGCGTTTTTATTTACGTTCCTGCTCCTTTGAGGAGTTTCATGAAGAAATCACATAAATTTTTAATTTCAAATATTATGATAAATAGATATATTAGAGCAATTGCCGGAACTTTTATTTTGATCAGTCTTATTTTGGCTATTTACGTGAATATAAACTGGTTGTGGTTCACCGCTTTTGTAGGTGCAAACTTGCTTCAATCTTCCATTACAAAATGGTGCTTGATGGAAAAAATTCTAAAAAAGCTTGGTGTAAAAGATGAACAAGAGAATTGCTGCGCATAGAAACCTTCCCTTTTTTTGAAGAATAATCATTGAATTTGCTAATTGACATATATCATTTTTAAAATAATTTATGGGTAATATATTTGCCTTGTGAAAAATATAATTCTTGCAGTATTTTCCTTAATAATGCTCACCAAGCCCCTATGGCCTGTGGTTGATTATGCGGTGAATTATAATTACATCGTAAACGTGCTTTGTGAAAACAAAGATAAGCCCGAGATGCACTGTAACGGAAAATGCCATTTAACGAAAGAGTTGGCTAAGGAGGCCAGTGCAGAGAATAAAAATCCTTTCACTGGAAAAGTTTCAAAAACTGAAATCCCACAATTTATTATTTCAGAAAATGTCAAAGAATTTACGTTAGCAATAGAAACTGAGAATGCTTCCATTGCCAAAATTGGCTATAAGCCAAACTTAAATCCTTCTCTTTTCACCTCAAAAATTCTTCATCCACCGCGTTTCGTATAGTTTATAGACAGGGTTGTTGTTGAAGTTTCTGTGGAATACTTCAGCACGACCATTTTCTTCCTGCAAGGGTTTGAAGCTCTGTAGGTATTCAAAATCCTATAAAAAAATAACAAAGATGAAATCATCTATAAATGTATTTCCCTTAAGGGCAATACTTTTGGGGTGTGTTTGGTGTGTACTTCTATGTGGTAATTTTGTGTCGCGTCTTTACGCCCAGGAAACTCCCGTAGATAGCTTGAAACTGGTAAACCTAAGTGAAGTGGTAATCATTTCAACAGGCAAACAATTAGATCATCAAAAGCAGCATAAACCCCTGTCCACTTTAGACGAGTTTTTGGAATCCTCGCGCAGTATTAATATGGTAAAACGCGGAGCTTATGCTTGGGAACCAACTATGAATGATATGGCCTCAGAGCGTTTGGCCGTAACCATTGACGGTATGCAAATTTTTGGTGCGTGTACAGACAAAATGGATCCAATAACTTCATATGTTGACGTGTCAAATTTATCGGAAGCACAGATTGGTTCCGGACAGCAGGGCGCAGTATTTGGGAACACCATTGGCGGCGGCATAAATTTAAAACTGGACAAAAGTAATTTTAAACCAACTGGGTGGAACGGTTCTTTGGAGAGTGCTTATGAAACTAATAACGCGATGCGTGTGTTTGGTGGTGAACTAAATTATTCTGATGATAAATTCTATCTGAATACTGATGTAATCTACCGTAAAGCTGATAATTATAATGCGGGAGGTGATCGAGAGATGAAGTTTTCACAATTTGAAAAATATAATTTCTCCGTCAATTCAGGCTATAAACTAGCTGAAGACAGGTCCATTTCCGCTACCTTGATATACGATGAGGCGAATGATGTGGGTTATCCAGCTTTAACGATGGATGTTTCTTTGGCACGGGCAGTAATTAGTTCTGTGAGTTTTAACCAGGATACCTTGTTCGGAAACCTCAGTAATTGGGAATCCAAAATGTATTACAATACTATTAAGCACGTAATGGACGATACAAAGCGCCCAAATGTGCCAATACATATGGATATGCCCGGTTGGAGCGAAACGGCAGGGTTTTATTCGCAAGCCAATTTCAACAGACAGAAGAACCACTTCTTCTTTAAGTTGGATGGTTTTTATAACAAATCGTATGCTGAAATGACCATGTATCCAACCAACAGCAGCGAACCGTTGATGTTTATGTTGACGTGGCCAGATGTTCGTACCAAGGATGTAGGTTTTTATGCGGAAGATCATATTGCTTTTGGAAAAGCTTCTCTAAAACTTTCTACTCGTTTGGCATACCACTCCAACAGCGTAGCAGATGATTTTGGGCTTAACAGTCTAAAAATTTTCTACCCTGAAATGGAAAGGACAAACACTCGCTTTTTGAAAAGTTTTTCGGCACAATATCACAGAATGCTGAAGAATTATAACATTAGCGGAGGGCTTTCTTATGGCGAACGCGCGCCATCGGTTTCAGAAGGTTATGGGTTTTATTTGTTCAACAGTTTTGATAACCATGATTATATTGGTGATCCAGGTTTAAAGACAGAAAGTTCTGCAGATGCAAATATTTCAGTGACTTATAAAAAACCAATTTTTGAAATTACCGCTGCGGCAAATTACTTCCATGTTTTCAATTATATAATTGGTGTGGTTGATAATTCGTTGAGCACGATGACTATTGGAGCCGATGGGGTGAAGTTTTATACCAACCTGAATTATGCACAGCTTTTTAATACATCACTTTCGGGACGTTATAATATTTCCAATGCATTCAAATTAACGGGAACTGTTTCCTATCATCGTGGGGTTGACAACGATGGCGAAAATTTACCATTAATCAGCCCTGTTTCGTACCGAAGTGCAGTAGATTTTTATAAAAATCATTATTCTGCTTCACTTTCCATAGCGGGTTCTGGAGAACAGATCAATTACAACCCGGCTTATGGCGAAACCAAAACTGCTGCTTATGCAATACTTTCAGCGAGCTTTGGGAAACGTTTTTTCATAAGAGATAATTCTCTTTTTGTGAAAGCTGGGATTGAAAACATTCTCGATACTTATTACTCTTCCTATACCGATTGGAACAACATTCCACGGATGGGCAGAAATATTTATGTAACAATTTCTTATTCAATTAATTAATAACAAAAAATAAAATGAAAAAACTAAAATATATTTTCGCAATGCTTATACTTTCAATCACATTCGTAAGTTGTTCTGACGATAATGATGAAGTTACTGTAGAATCTAATCCTGTAGAAGGTTTAAACAAAATTTATGAATTCCCGGCAGCGGACCATTCCGTAGAAATTTACTCAGAAAAAACGGCCTTGGAAGTGGGTTACAATGAAATTTCAATCAGAATAAAAGATTTGGCGAGTAGCAAATATGTTACCAATGCCGCTGCAACTTGGATGCCGATGATGCATATGGAAACTACGGAGCATTCTGCACCGCATACAGTTTTGAGCAATTCCGAAGAAAGTTCTGTTTATAAAGGACATATTGTTTTCCAAATGCCAGGAAATGATACTGAATATTGGGATGTTACGCTAAACTATAACTTGAACGGCCAAGCAATGACTGAAACACATCAAGTTGCTGTAACGCAACCCACAGATGGACTTAATAAAGTACAAGTATTTATGGGAAGTGATGCTAACAGATACATTCTGGCTTATGTAAATCCTAAAATGCCACAGGTTGCAATCAATGATTTTCAAGCGGTTCTTTACAAGATGGAGGATATGATGACGTTCTCCGTGGTTGAAAACTTCACAGTTACGGTTGATCCAAGAATGCCTGGAATGGAAAACCATAGCTCACCAAACAATCAGGATTTAACGTACAATGCCGCTACTAGAATGTATAATGGTAAACTGACTTTAACAATGACAGGGTATTGGAAAATAAATTTAAAACTTTTGAATGCTAATGGCGATGTTTTGAAAGGTGAGGATGTTACAGAGGCAAATCCAGAAAGTAGCCTTTATTTTGAACTGGAATTTTAATTTAAGAGTTTCTTTATTGTTACAAAAAAACGTCTGCAAAAGCGGGCGTTTTTGGTTTTATAATTATAAAAAAATAATCTATTTATCAGATATGACTTTAGTCATTTTAAAACCTATAAATATGGTATATATTTGTAAAATAGAAACCAATTAATAGTATCATGACAATAAACATCCAATACGTGAAAATGCCTACTAGTGAGGCGATGAACGAATATGTAGAAAAAAAACTTCAAAAACTTGCTGTTAAATATGAATGGCTTATAAGAGCTGAAGTAAGTTTTAAACTGGAAAACAATGTTTACGGAAAAGGCAACATCTGTGAAATGGAACTGAGCCTTCCGGGACCCAAAATTTTCGCGATTTCAAAAGAAGCAACTTTTGAAGCAGCTGCAAAAGAAACTATTTCCGAATTGGAAAAACAACTTAAGAAACGCAAAGCAAAGCTTACAACCCACTAAACCAATCGATATGAAAAAAATATTAGTTCCCGTAGATTTTTCCCAACATTCCGAATATGCTATGGAAGTAGCAGCTATAATTGCCAAAAGACAAAATACTGAAATTATTGCGGTACATATGATGGGGCTGACCGATGCTGTTTTAACTAAAGATGAAAGCAAGGAAGTTTTTGAAGCGGTGTACTATATGAAACTTGCCGAAAAGCGTTTTGCCGAATTTCTAGATAAAGATTATTTAGAAGGAATTAAGGTTAGGGATGCTGTTCACAACTATAAAAATTTTAGTGAGCTGAATGATTTAGCGCTTGAATTTGAAGCAGATTTGATTGTAATGGGCTCACACGGAAGCTCAGGTTTAAAAGAAGTTTTTGTGGGAAGCAATACCGAAAAAGTTGTCCGTACATCTGAAATTCCTGTTCTAGTTATTAAACATCGCGTAGAGAATTTCAACCCACAATTGGGTGTATTTGCGTGTGACTTTTTGGAAAATTCGATAGGTCCGTACCAACGTGCACAAAAATTATTTGATGTTTTCGGAATTAAAATGCAGAGGCTCTACGTGAACCTTGCGGGCGATTTCCGAAGCACCCGTGAAATTGAAAAAAGAATCCTTCATTTTTTGAAAAGCGCTGGAGAATCAAATCCGTTGGAAATCTTGAACAAAGTGATTCAATACAATGAATATTCTGTGGAAGCTGGAATCTTTGGCTACAGCCAAGTAAGCAATGCCGATATAATTGCCTTGCCAACACAAGGACGTCAGGGCTTAGCACACTTCTTCTCAGGAAGTATTGGCGAAGACGTGGTAAACCATTCCAATTTGCCCGTAATGACATTTAAAGTATAGTTAATTGCTATCGACAACAATTAACAAGAAAAGCGGGAACTTCAATTATGGGTTCCTGCTTTTTTATTTCAGAGAAGTGTATTGAGAGCAATCTCCATCATTTTTGAAAAGCTGACTTCGCGTTCATCAGCGGTAATGCTTTCGCCTGTTACCAAAGAATCTGAAATGGTAAGGATAGCCAATGCTTTCACTTTAAATTTTGCGGCGATAGTGATAAAGTCCGGCAGCTTCCATTTCTACGCAAAGCACTCCAAAATCTGCCCAATTCTTATAGTTTTCGAAGTTGTCTTCATAAAACTGATCACTGGAAAGCACGTTTCCAGCTTTTATCGGAATATTGTTTTCTTTTGCATAAAGCACAGCTTTCATAAACAAATCAAAATTTGCAGTAGGCGAGTAGTCACAATTTACAAAACGGGTATTATTGATTCCTGAAGTGGAAGAGGCTGCCATTGCAATCACAATATCACGAAGATTGATATCCTTTTGATAAGAGCCCGCGGAACCAACCCGGATCAGATTTTTTACGCCGTAATCATTAATAAGCTCGTGGCAATAAATTAAAGCTGAAGGGATTCCCATTCCAGTACCTTGAACTGAAATTCGTTTCCCTTGAAAAGTCCAGTATAGCCCAACATGCCACGAACATCGTTGTAACATTTTGCATTTTCAAGAAAAGTTTCAGCAATCCATTTGGCGCGCATAGGGTCGCCGGGAAGTAGAACTGATTCTGCGATTTCGCCAGGTTTGGCTTCAATATGTGTGCTCATTTGTATCTTATTTTGTTGGTAACAATTTCGCTACTCCGGAAGAAGTTCCTATTCTGCTAACGCCCATTTCAATATATTTTTTTGCAGTTACGGCATCTTTTATTCCGCCAGAGGCTTTTATTTTTAAGGTGTCGCCAACTTCGTCAATCATTATTTTAACTGCATGTTCTGTGGCGCCACCTGTTCCAAAACCTGTAGAAGTTTTTACGTAATCGGCGCCAGCCTTTTTAGCTATTTGGCAAGCTATTTGTATTTCATCATCGGTTAAATAGCAGGTTTCGAGAATTACTTTTAAGATTCGGTTGCCGATGGCTTTTTTAACGGCCGAAATTTCTTCCCGAACCGATTTGTGCAATTTTGCTTTTAGAAAACCTATATTCAGCACCATATCAATTTCATCGGCGCCATCTTTTATGCATTGTTTGGCTTCACAAACTTTGGCGTGGCAACTGTTTGCGCCTAAAGGAAAACCAACTACAGAAGCGACTTTTACATTACTATTTTTTAATTCATTTGCAGCTAAAAAAGCATAACAACTGTTTACACAAACTGCATAAAATCTATATTTTTTTGCTTCGTTGCAAAGAGTTAGAATGTCTTCTGGCGTGGCGGTGGCTTTTAATAAAGTGTGATCAATATAGTGGCTTAGATTTATCAATTTTTATGTTGATTGATTATATTGATCAAATCGGTTTTTTGCAGAACACCGCTTTGTCGCCAAAGTTGTTTTCCGTTTTTGAATAGAATCATGGTGGGCACACCGCGCACTTGAAACTCTGCCGCTAAAGGTTGGTTTTTGTCGACGTCTATTTTTACAATTTTCACACCATCGCCCAATTCATCTTTTACTTGTTTTAGTATGGGCGCCAGCATTTTGCAAGGGCCGCACCAATCAGCAAAAAAGTCAACCAGTACAGGTATTTCGGAGTTTATTATTTCTTTAAAATTGCTTTTCATTTTGTCAGTTTTTGGTTATTGGTTTTCGGTGGTCGCTTTTCTCTTTAATTTTTTTGATCGCCCACTGCTACTGATCATTGCACACTTTTTTAATTCTATTCTCGGTTCTTTTAACTTCATTCTGTAATATTATCCAAGCAAGGGATTCTTTTTGTATTTTCTTAAAACGGGCATCAGCATTTTCAATGGAATTTTGATGGAATAGGTTCCTGTGTAGGACGGACAAATAACGCAATCGTCAAAATAGAATTCCACCACATCGTCATTTATAACAAAATTATTTTTCGCATCGAAGAAATCATCTGCTGAAATTTCCCAACAGTCATAATACATTTCTCCTGAATTTATCTTTTCCCTTAAAAGGTCATTTAAAATTCCGCGAAATTCCTCTTCGGAACCGTTATTGAAAAAATCCTCATAATTCATAAAAGCTGAACGAAGCAAATCAAAATTTAAACAATCAAAGGTATATGCCGGGTGGGCTGCGCCAGTGTAATAGTTTTCTTTGTAAAAAAGAACGCTGATAAGCCTATCGTTGAGGTTGTATATTTTATAATCAACTGTCCGTTTTTCATTTTGTTTTGGTATTCCAAGCGAATCGCAGAGTCGTTTTTCTTCCAAAATCTGCTTTTCTACACCTTTGGCATCCAGATAATAATTGCTGATGTATTCGTTGAAATTTTCAAATTGGGGTTTGATTTTTTCGTTGAGGTATGGATATTTAAAATCAAGCGTGTACCAATCACCTTTCTTTAAAAATGATTTCGAGATTAGCAGCTTTTCTAGTTCTGCTTTTGAATCTTTTTTCTCGGTGAGTTCCTGACGTTTTAGGGTGAGGGTTTTTTGCTGTTGTTCTAAATTTCTGTCAGAAACACTTATGGAATCTACAATTTCTTCTGAACTTGTTTCGGGATCATTTTCAAATACCTCTTTTTTTGAGTCGTTTTTACAACCAAAAAAAAGGAATAAAATAAGTGCTGGCAGAAGAATTCTCATAGTTTTGGGGATTTTAATTTATAAAATTAGGCAAACAATTTTAAGTAGAGAAACTTTAGCAATTTTAAACCAATTTAATCTTTTAAAATATTTTTTAGTTTTGTGAGCATTATAACTTCGCTTTTGTTTTTACCTGAAAACGAGCTAGCTATTGCGTTGGCGGTTTTCCAAATAAGCTGTTTTCTTTCCTTGGTGAAAAGTTTGGGATATTCTTTTTTATAATCGGCAAAACTTTCAAAACAATCTTTAGCATCCAACTGTTCATAATCAAACCAATCAAAAACCACTTCAATCTGATAAGCAGCATCGGTATGGAAGGGGTCTTCATAATCGTCCAGGTTTTTCCACTGTTCTGTAACAATATTTTTCAATGTGTCATATTCCTCCTTCCTCACTACTTTGTCGGCCGCAGCAATGGCATAAAAAAGCTCTCCCATTTTTTGGTAAAATAGTAGTTGCGGTTTATCTACGGCTCCCATAATTCTTTATTTTTTTGATTTATAATGATGTAAAACTAATTTCTTTTTTAGCGAAATTTTATGACATTAATCAGTTAACAAAAACTGTTTAAAATTCTTACTTTTGGAGGATGAAGGTTTTTAAGGAAGAAAAAGACAATGTTTTCAAAATTCTTTCCGAAGCAATTTCGGAAGGCATTGTGATTGTTAATGAAAAACAGGAAATCGTTACTTCCAACGAAGCTGCGGATAGAATGTTTGGTTATAAACAGGAAGAACTTATAGGCAAACACTTGAACATATTGATTCCCAGCGAATACAGACACACACATCACCACCAAGTTGACAAATTTTTGGAAAAAAGCGACCCACGCCAAATGGGCCACGGGCGCGATCTTTATGGTCAACGGAAGGATGGCGGCGTATTTCCAGTAGAGGCAGGTCTAAACCCTTTTGATGTTTACGGGAGCCAATATGTGATGGCCTTGGTTACTGATATTTCGGTGCGGAAGAATCAGGAACTGGAAATAACTGAACTTAACTTGTCCTTGGAGCAAAAAATTGAAGAGCGCACTAAGGAACTTAATAAAACCATTAAAACTTTAAGGGAAGAAGTTTCAAAACGGAAGGAAGCAGAACATAAAATGAAGGAATCACTTCGGAAGGAGCGCGAGCTGAATGAATTGAAAACTAAGTTTCTATCGCTGGTTTCACATGAGTTTAAAACGCCCTTGAGCGGTATTCTAACTTCTGCTACCCTTGCTGGAAAATATACAGAGACAAATCAACAAGATAAAAGGGAAAAGCATTTAAAAACCATTCAAAGCAAAGTAAAATATTTAAATAATATTCTCAATGATTTTCTTTCCATTGAGCGCTTGGAATCTGGTAAAGCCAGCTATAAGTTTGATACTATTCCGCTAAGTAAAGTGGTTAATGAAGTGATTTACAATTCCAATATGCTATTAAAAGATGGGCAAAAAATTAACTATCCCAGCAATATTGACGATATTACCATAAATTTTGATGAAAAGATTCTGGAACTTTCTCTCACAAATCTTATAAATAACGCCATAAAATATTCGCCAGAATACACAGTGATTGATGTTGTGGTAGCAACAAAGAAAGAGGATGTTGAAATAAAAATAATAGATGAAGGAATGGGCATTCCGCAGAAGGAACAAAAATTTATATTCAATAGATATTTTCGTGCAGAAAACGCTCTTTTAGATCAAGGAACGGGTATCGGCCTTAATATTGTTAAGAGCCACTTGGAAAATCTCGGGGGCACAATTACCTTTGAAAGCGAAGAAGGCAAAGGCAGCACATTTACAATTTCTTTTCCAACAAAAAATAATTTAGATTAAAATGAAGAAAATACTTCTCATAGAAGATGATAGCGCATTAAGAGAAAATACAGCTGAACTTTTAGAACTTTCCGGCTTTAAAGTGTTTACTGCACCAAATGGTAAAATTGGCATCGAAAAAGCAAAAAATGAAAGCCCTAATATCATTATTTGTGATATTATGATGCCCGAAATAGATGGCTATGGGGTTTTGGAAGCTATAGCTTCTGAAGAAAAAACCAAACATATTCCTTTTATATTTCTTTCAGCAAAAACGGAACACAAAGAAATCCGCAAAGGAATGGATATGGGTGCCGATGATTACCTCACAAAACCTTTTGACGAAGAGGAATTGCTGAGTGCCGTGGAAAGCCGTTTGGCAAAAGCAACCATTTTGGCAATGCGCAAAAATAGTAAAGAAGACCAGGCAGAAGATGATGAAAACCCACGAAACTTAAATCAATTAAAAAACTTTTTTTGTGATGAAGGCGAACTGGCCAATTACAAAAAAGGTGAAACAATTTATCAAAAGGGGAGATCACTCCAACAGTATGTTTCTTATTTTAAAAGGAGTGGTAAAAACCCATACGATGGACGCCAATGCCAAAGAACTTATTACAGGGCTTTACAAAGCAGATGATTTTTTGGGTTTTACTTCTTTTGACGATAATATTCCATATAACGAAACAGCCACAGCCGTTGAAGAAACGGAAGTTGTTGGCATTTCAAAAAAATATGTGAAAGATATTCTGAAAAAAAGCCAGGATGTTTCTTTGGAACTGGTAAACCTTCTAACAGATAATCTCTCAGAAATAAAACAACAATTGCTTAAAATGGCCTACAGTTCTGTTCGGAAAAAAACTGCCGCCACAATTCTTCAGTTTGTGGATATTATGAACAAAAAACCCAATGCTCCTCTGCGAATTTCCCGGAACGATTTGGCCACCACAGCAGGAATAGCTACTGAAAGCTTGATCCGAACCCTTTCCGATTTCAAGAAAGATGGCATCATTGAAATTGAAGGCCGCGATATTCATATTGTCGATTTGGAAAGTTTGCGGGAAATTGATTGATACACATACTTATAAAAGGTTGTGATAATTTCTTTTATATAATCTTTTTAAAACATTTTTTCCAAAACTGACTTTTGTCATTTTCTATACCGACACATAAAAATACTTTTGCAGGTAAGATTATGACCTAATGATGAATATATTAATTCCGACGGATTTTTCCAGAAAATGCCCACAATGCCATTCGGTATGCGCTGGACTATTTTGCTGATATTCCCGTAAATTTCTATATTCTCATATTCACCAAAAGATGTCAGATTAAAAGGAGGATGACCTATGTTTTCATAATCGGAACCTAAAAATAAACAGGTGATTTCAAAATACTTTAGGATTGCTAATGGAAGAAATTAAAACCTGTAAACGCTATGCGAAAAACATAACTCATCTTTTTTATCCAATTTTCGAAAATCGCTTTTGGTTGAGGCAATCAGGAAGCATGTTGGAAGAAAAAGAAATTAGATTATATTTTTATGGGCACCAAAGGCGCATCGAAAATTAACCGCAACGAAATAGGAAGCAACTACCAGTGACGTAATCACAAAAGTTAAATGCCCCGTGCTGGTAATTCCTGAAAATGCAAAGTTCAATAAAATAAAAAATATTGCCTTTATTGACCGATTATAACTACATATACAGAAACAAGGTTATTAATTCGCTTTCGGAAATTTTGAATTGCAAAAAGCAGCGCTGCGAATGTTCATATTCGTTGCCAAAGCATCCAGGTCTTACTGCATCACAAACGGATAATAAGGGTTTTTTGCATTATTTTTTTAGGGAAACAAACACAGTTTTCATTTTTTGGAGAATAAAAATATTGAAACAGGAATCCAAGATTTTGTTGAAATCTGGGAAATAGATATGTTCGCCATTGTAGCGAAAAACCTAAATTTGATTCAACGACTGCTTTTTAAACCAACCCTCAATTCCATAAACTATCAAAACGAAGTACCTTTTTTAATTCTTCACGAGTAGTTTCATTTTTCGAACACATATGGACTAATTCTTATTTGATAAAAACAGATATTACCTAAATGGGTCCTTTCCGTTGATAGGGGAATCTTCATAAAAATCCTCGAAAGTTTTGCCAGTGGAATACTTGTCTTTTAAAACTTTTATTACCGAAAAAATCAATAAAATCTGCCCCAGGACTGTGAGATAAAATACCCAACTAAATGGAAAACCCATCGTTGCAAAAATGGTTACAGTTATAAGCAAAAAAGTGGTTGTCATAAGATATGTAATTGCGGAAATTTTCATCAACTTTTTACTTCAATTTACAAAATATAAATTATTTTTATTCTTAACGATTCCTTAAAAATCAAGTGTTTAGCTGATAATTGTCATATTTTTTCAATTTGATTATTACTATCTTTATTATTGAATTTATAAAGTGAAAAACAATGCGAAAAATACTCATTCCTACTGATTTCTCTAAAAACTCGTGGAATGCTATAAAGTATGCCACAGAGCTTTTTAAATACGATCACACTGAAATTTATCTTTTGCATGCTTTTGCAGATGAAGTATATGAGGCTAAAGCTAGTCTTGCAGAAGAAATTTTAGATGAACTCAAGGAAAGAACACTTGAAAAATCAAAAGAAAAGCTAGAGAACCTTTGTAATGAAATTATTGCACTTTCGCCAAATCCAAAACATAAAATACACACTATTACAGAATTTGGAATGTTGGTTGATTCTGTAAATGATTGGGTTGAAAAAGAAAATATAGATGTAGTGGTTATGGGGACTAAAGGGCAAACGGAAGATAAAAAACTGACCTTTGGCAGCAATACGCTGCAGGTTATTAAATACGTAAAATGTCCTGTACTCGCCATTCCTTCAGTTTATAAGGATGTACATCCGAAAAATATTTTGTTCCCAGCAGATTTTCAATTGCCTTACAAACGTCGCGAATTAAAACTGGTAAGCAGTATAGCGAAGTGTTTTGTTTCAAAAATAAACTTTCTCTATGTTTCTAAATTTCCAAGCCTGTCTTTGCGGCAGCAGGATAATAAAAACTTTTTAGCGGCCTCTTTTTCTGAAAATCAAGTTGACTTTCAACAAAAAAACGGGAATAATGTTACAAAAGAAATTAATACCTTCATTGTGGAAAACCCAATAGACATGCTAGTTATGGTAAACACGCGTCATTCTTATTTGGAAAATATACTTTATCAATCAACTATTGAAAAAATAGGGCTGCATATAGACATTCCTTTTTTGGTGCTTCAAAATCTTCCTCGTTAATCTTTAAAAATTGTTACAATGAAAAAAATACTTCTTCCCACCGATTTCTCAAAAAACGCCTACGCGGCTTTGTTTTATATAGCAAAACTTTTTAATGATGAAGCTTTGCAGATAACCATTCTTCATTCGTTTGGTGAAGAAATTGATAAGTTAACGAGCCGTGTGGATATTGGTCGTTCAGATAACATCATTGAAAAACTTTACAGCCAATCAGAAGAAGATGGCAAGCAGTTAATGCATAAAATAAAATTAGACACAGGAAAACTGCCACATTCCTACCATATGGTTTCCACGCCAGCACAATTATCACAAGTCATTAACAAGATGGTTGCCAATGAAGGCTATGACCTCGTAGTGATGGGCACCAAAGGCCGAACGGGTGCAGAAGATGTACTTATGGGAAGCACCACTGTAAATATAACCAAGAGCCTAGAAGGCTGTCCGTTGCTCATTATTCCGCGCGAAGTGGATTTTGTAATTCCTTCAAATATAACTTTCGCTTCAGACTACAATGAGTTTTTTCAGCTTTCAAAGTTGAAACCTTTGCTGCAGTTAGTAAGACAATATAATTCAACAATTCACATTGCCCACGTTGGCAAAAAAAATGAACTTACAGAAAAGCAGCTTTACAATTTGGAACAATTTGAAAATGATTTAACCGAATTTGACACAGAATTTCACTGGCTTCAAAAAAAGGAAAACATTTCGAAAACCCTTCATAATTTTATTGACGAAGAGCAAATGGATTTGCTAGCGTTGGTATATCACAAACATGCTTTTATAAAACAACTCTTCAGGGAACCTGTTGTAAGCAGGGTAGGCAAGCATGCACATACTCCAACTTTGGTAATTCCAATAAAAAATTAGAATTTTTAAGAGAAAACGAAATACTGACTAAATAAAAAATCATGAAAAAGAGAATATTAATACCTACAGATTTTTCAAAAAATGCCTTCAATGCTATTAAATATGCAATTGAACTCTACAAAAGGGAATATTGCGAATTCTTTATACTCCATTCTTATTATCTGCCTGGATATTCTAAGGATAACCTGTTAGTACCAGAGCCCAGTGAAAAAAAATTGATCGAAGTAAAAGAGCGTTCCGAAAAAAACATTGAAAAACTAAAGGTACAAGTTCAGTTTAATGATGACAACACTAAGCATAAGATCCATTTCTTGAATGAATTTGGTCCATTTTACGATGTACTCAAAAAGACGATTGAAAAGGAAGATATTGAACTAATAATTATGGCAACGCGGGGCGAAACAGATGACAAAAATGTAATTCTGGGCAGCAATGCGGTAAAAACCATGGAAAAAAACAGGAATTGTCCGGTATTTGCCATTCCTGGTAATGTGATATTTAAAGACCCGAACGAGATTGTTTTTCCCACCAGTTTTAAAACACATTACAAAGAAAAAGAACTGGCAACCTTGATAGAAATTTCGCGTTTGACCAATGCACCAATTCGAATTTTGCATGTTCAAAAAGGCAAAGAATTGAGCAAGGAACAACTGGAAAATAAAGATTTACTGGATCGTATTTTAAACGTCACAACCTTTACACATCATGAGTTATACAATGTAGACCTGCAGGAAGGAGTCCGTTGTTTTGTGCAAAGCCGAGAGAGCGAAATGATTGCTTTTGTTAATAAGAAACACAATTTCTTCGAAAGTATTTTTTCCAACCCCATGGTTAAAGAACTTGGAATGCACACCAACGTGCCGCTTTTGGCTATGCACGATTTGCGAAATTAATGTATGAAGAAAAAAACAGAGCATATTGAAATTATAAAACATTCTGGCCAAAGGGTAAATTTTTCCATTGAAAAGCTGAAAAACTCCCTCCGACGGAGCGGAGCCGAAGAAGAATTGGTAGAGCAAATTTCAAATTGTGTTCGCGATGAGCTATACCAAGGTATTTCTACAAAAGAAATTTACAATCGGGCTTTTGCACTTCTCAAAAAAAAGAAAAGGGGTTTTGCTTCAAAATATAAACTGAAAAAAGCAATTTACGAACTAGGTCCCACAGGGTTTCCTTTTGAAAAATTTGTAGGTGCCTTACTTTTGTATAGTGGCTATGAAATAAAAATAGGCCAGGTTTTGCAAGGAAAATGTGTTACTCACGAAGTAGATGTGGTTGCAAATAAAAACGGTCAGAATATTGTTGCAGAGTGTAAATTTCACAGCGATGATGGGCGTAATTGCGATGTGAAAGTGCCGCTTTACATCCACTCGCGTTATAGAGATATTCTTAATTTTTATGGTGATAGCAATAACGAAGGAAAGCCGAACGAAGGTTGGGTGGTTACCAATACCCGTTTTACCGAAGATGCTATAAATTATGGAAACTGTGCTAAACTTTATCTTTTAAGCTGGGATTTTCCTAAAGATAACGGTATCAAAGACCGAATAGACCGTTTGGGACTTTACCCCATTACAGTTTCTACCTTACTTAGCCAACGTGAAAAACAGTTTCTACTCAGTCGTGATGTGGTGCTTTGCAAACAATTAATTAATGATGATTTCTATTTAGACCATTTGGGAATTTCAGAAAAAAGGAAGGAACGAATTTTAGAGGAGATTGAAATTTTATGTAATAATAACTGATATGCAAAAACTGAAAATCCATTTCCTCGGTGCCGCCGGAACCGTAACGGGTCTAAATTCTTGATCGAAACTCCTGAACAAAATATTTTAATAGACTGTGGAATGTTTCAAGGCTTAAAGGAACTGCGTGAAAAAAACTGGGAATACCTTCCAGTAGCGGTTTCGGAGATTGATGTTGTACTTCTCACGCATGGCCATTTGGATCATACCGGTTATTTGCCACGACTGTTTAAACAAGGTTTCCGGGGAAAAATAGTAGGTACGGCTCCAACGCTCGCAATTACGAAAATCATTTTGCTGGACAGTGCGAAAATCCACGAAGAAGAAGCTGAAAAAAGCAATGAGGAAGGATATTCCAAACACAAACCTGCAGAACCGTTTTATAGCGTTGAAGAAGCTGAAGCTACATTAGGTTTTTTCCAAGCTGAAGAAAGAGACCAATGGATTGAATTTTCAGAAAACATAAAATATCGTTTTCGCTATAATGGACACATTATTGGCGCCACTTTTATTGAATTGGAAATCTTTGGAAAAACCTTTGTGTTTTCCGGAGATATTGGACGGGAGCAGGACCTATTGCTTTTTCCACCCGAAAAACCAGAATGGGCCGACTATCTTTTTATGGAAAGTACCTATGGAAATAAACTTCATCCACAAGAAAGTGTTTCGGATAAACTGGTGGAACTCATCAATAAAACCATACACAATCGCGGCAATTTGATTATTCCTTCATTTGCGGTAGAACGCTTACAGACCCTGATGTTTTTGCTTTGGAAACTGTACAACGAAAATCGAATTCCGAACATTCCAATTTTTATTGATAGCCCAATGGGCAACAATGTACTTTCGGTATTTCAAAACTTTCCGGATTGGCACAAACTGCCGATGAAGGATTTTAATGCAATGAACAATAGGATGAATATTATCACTTCCTATAAAGAAACTTGGGAAACCATAGATAATCCGCAGCCAAAAGTAGTGATTGCTGGCAGTGGAATGGTTACTGGCGGAAGGGTTTTGACTTATTTGAAGCAGATGATAGACAAAACAAGCACTACTGTTTTATTAGTTGGTTATCCAGGCTGAAGGAACAAGAGGCCGACAACTTTTGGAAGGTGCGTATGAGTTGAAATTCTTCGGAAAATATTACCAAGTGAAAGCGGAAATCCATCATATTGAAAGCCTCTCTGCGCATGCAGACCAAAAAGATCTTTTAAATTGGACAAGCAATATAAAAAACAAACCCGAAGAAGTCTTCCTAATTCACGGAGAGCCTACAGCACAGGATGCTTTTCGTGTAAAATTGAGAGATACTTATGGTTGGAACGTAACCATTCCGAAGTTGTATGAGATTAAAGAAATTTTGGTTTAAAATCTTTTTCGGTTTTCCCCATACCACCATTTGGGGTTATATTGTTTTTTCACCAATCCAAATTTTTCGATAGCATGTACTTTTATATGCTCAATTACTTCTTCAGCGGAATCGGTTACAAAAAGTAGTTTCATATCTTCGGAGCTAATGCTTTCGTTTTCGGCCATTATTTCGATATGTTCACATAGTTCTTTGTGGTATTCCGAATCGAAAATAACAATGGGGAAATTTTGTATTATCTTAGTCTGTATCAAGGTAATCGCTTCAAAGAGTTCGTCCAAAGTACCCATTCCGCCAGGCATTACAACATATGCATATGAATATTTCATCATTAAAAATTTCCGAAAAAAAATAGGGGATGTTTATCCATTTGTGAAGTATGGAGTTGGGTTTTTGCTCAAATGGCAAAATTATATTTATGCCAACCGAATATCCACCTGATTCAAAAGCACCTTTGTTAGCGGCTTCCATTATTCCAGGACCACCTCCTGTCATAACTAGTGAACCCTAATTTTGAGAGTGCTGACCCAATTTTTTCGGCATTCTGGTAGTGAATGGAGTCTGGACTGAATCGTGCTGAACCGAAAACGGTAACACAGGGTCCAATAAAGTGCATTTTCCGAAAGCCTTTTATAAAATTGTATTGAACTTTCAGTGTAAAAATAAATTCCTTAAAACGGGAACGGGGCCCTTGTAGAAAGCTTGACTCGCTTTTTTGTAGATGATATTTTTTATCGTTTTCCATTAGATTACTTTTCTATAGCTCCAAACCGCCAAACCATTCATTATAATAGCATATAATAACGTTTTTCATAGTTGGGGTAAAATATCGTTAAAATCAGAACCCTTCAGCATGACCATACGCATAACCTCCACAAAATATTTTATGGGATTGAATTCCGTAATTATTGCGCCCATTTTGGCATGCTTTCTATTGGCGTGAACAAACCGCTCATCAAAATGAAAATCACCATAAAAAACCACGATATAAACATAGCTTGTTGTTGGGTTTCAGTAAAATTCGAAATAAACAGTCCCATCCCTAAAATGACCAAAATATAAATTGATGTGTATAGATACATCAGCCCAAACTCCCTACCATAGGAACGTTAAAAATAAATTTTGCAATTATCAACCCAACGCTCAACATGGCCCATACCAATAACCCAAAAAGGAAATAATTTTCCGATGATGAATTGGCTTTTTCGTAATAGGGGTTACATTAATTTGTTCTAAAGTGCCTATTTCTTTTTCCCTAACAATATTCATCCCTGACAAAAATAGGGTAATCATGGTTACCAATAACACCAAAATACCAGGCACCATAAAGGTTTTATAATTCAAGGTTGTATTGTACCAAAATGATGGAATGGTCTCGATTGTTAACAGGTTGTCAACGCTTTTGTTGGATGTGTCAATAATTGTCATTTTTACATCTTTGTTAAAGCTTTGCACAATTTGATTGATATAAACATTTTCAACACCTGCAGCAGCACCATCAATAGCATTGATTGTTACGCTAAATGGTGTGTTTTTTCCTTTAGTAAATTTCGTTCAAAATGATTTGGAATTTCCAAAACCACATCAACTTCTCCATCTAACATAGCTGCTTGATTCTTTGTTGTGAAGGAAAATCTGTTAAAACATTAAAATAATTTGAAGCATTAAATTTTTCAATCAATGCTCTGGGATGTTGAGGTGTGATCATGATCTATGTATGCGAATTTATGTTTTTTATTTCATAAGTTGCAGCATTGGATAAAATAACCAATTGTACAATTGGCATGATAAAAATAATAGGCAACATCCCTTTATTTCTAAAGATTTGCTTGAACTCCTTTTGTATGATGAACCCCAATGTCTTCATTATTCCAATCGTATTTTATATTTTTTAATACTTATTCTAATAAAAAAAACAGTCATTCCCAATCAGGATTAAATGTTTCTTTCCAAATATATGAAATGCCAACACCTTTTAGCATAATGGCTTTTATAATGATGATAAACCATTTTGCAGGAATGATATTACTGATTATTTGAAGTGGTAACGGCATGCTGGAAATGGGAAAAATAAATCCGGATAAGTAATATTACGGGAAGCATTAACCCCATAAGGAAATCATCATGGCTGTTTGTTGTGTTTCTGCGATAGTTGAGATTAAAATACCCAAAGACAAAGACGTAATAATAAATAAAACACTTTCAAATGCCAATAAAAACAAACTTCCTTGTACTGGCATTTTAAAAACAAAAATGACTTATAAAATACTATTACTGTGCATTTATTACCGATAGGAAAATATAAGGAACTACTTTACCAATAATAACCTGAAATGGTTTTAATGGGCGATACCAAAATGACTTCCATGGTACCCAATTCTTTTTCCCGGGTGATGGAAATTGAAGTCATCATTGCCGATACCAACATTAAAATAACTGTCATATACCCCAGGCACAAACATAAAAACACTTTTTAGTTCCGGATTATAAACCATCCGGGTCTGTGGAATTATTTGATATTCTTTGACTATGCCTTTATTTTTATCTTGTTGATAGTTTTGAAGAATTGCATTGATATAATTGGATATGGTATTTGCGGTATTGGGGTCGGTTGCATCTGTTATTATTTGAATTGTAGCTTTCTCATCTTTTATCAAATTTTTGCTGAAATTCTTTTCAAAACTTAATACTGCTTTTATTTTTCCTTTTTTAAAAACAGTTTCAATTTCTGTTTCCCGGCGATAATTTGTTTTACTGTAAAGTATTTTGATGCTGAAATGTTATCAATAATTTCTTCTGTGGTCGTATCTTTTGAATGATCTAAAATAGCAATGTCGACATTGTTGATTTCATTGGTAATGGCAAATCCAAAAGTAATATCTGCACAATGGGCATTCCAAATAGTATAAACAATGAACGTCTATCCCTGAAAATATGGTAAAACTCCTTTTTTATAAATCCTATAAATCATTTCATCTGTGAGGTCTGGTTACTATTCGATATTTCTTGCCAATTTTAAAAACACATCGTTCATCGACAGCTACCTTAAATTGTTCCTTTAAATTTTTTGGTGTATCCAAGGCTTCAATTTTTCCTTTCACCATTATGGAAACACGGTCGCAATATTCGGCTTCATCCATATAATGTGTGGTCACGAAAATAGTAGTGCCTTGGTTTGCGGTTTTATAGATCATTTCCCAAAACTGTCGTCGGGTTATGGGGTCAACACCGCCTGTGGGTTCGTCTAAAAAAACTATTTTTGGATTGTGTAATAAGTGCATACTGAAAACGCTAGTTTTTGTTTCCATCCCAATGGCAAGGAGCCAACCAACTTATTTGCTATATTCTCCAATCCTAATTCTGCAACTAATTGTTCTCGGTTTTTCTTTAATTTTTGCTCGTGATAAACCATAAATACCTCCAAAAAAAGTAATGTTTTCTTTAACGGTTAAATCATCATACAATGCAAATTTCTGACTCATATAGCCAATATTCTTCTTGATTGATTCAGTTTGTGTATATACATTAAAACCTGCAACAGTTGCTTGGCCCGAGGTTGGTTTTGAAATTCCTATCAGCATTTTCATAGCTGTTGTTTTTCCAGCGCCATTTGCACCCAAAAACCCAAAAATCTCTCCTTTTTTTACTTGAAAACTAATTGCATTCACAGCTGTAAAATCACCAAATCTTTTGGTTAATTTTTCAACTTCTATAACATTTTCCTTTTTCATTATTTTGCTAATTCCATAAAGGCATCTTCTATGTTGGCCTTCGTTGGTTCTATGTAATTTCTGTAAGGCCTGTCCTTTTCCAAATAGGATTTTAAATTGGCAATTTCAAATGAATCCCTTTTGTCTGTATAATGCACAAATTCACCAAACGGATATACGCTATACAAATGTTCATAGCTTTTAAGTGACTGTATTAGTTTGTACATATTATTTGCTCCCACATTGTAAATGGTTTTTGGGAATTTGTTCACAATTGCTTCTGGTGTATCAATCTCCAATATTTTACCATTTTGGATTAAGGCAACTCGGTCACATAAAGCAGCTTCGTCCATATATGGGGTTGACACTAAAATGGTAATTCCTTTTTTTTGCAATCGTTTCAACATTTCCCAAAACTCTTTTCGCGAAACAGGATCAACACCCGTTGTGGGTTCGTCCAAAAAAAGTACTTTCGGTTTGTGGATCAATGCACAGCAGAAAGCAAACTTTTGTTTCATTCCGCCTGAAAGTTTCCCCGCGCTTCGGTTTTTAAAAGGTTCGATTTGAATGTAAATATCTTCAATTAAATCGTAGTTTTCCTCAATTGTTGTTCCGAAAATTGTGGCGAAAAAGGTCAGATTTTCCTCCACCGTCAAATCTTGATAAAGTGAAAATCTCCCCGGCATATAGCCCACAGACTTACGGATGGTCTTATAATCCTTTACAACATCAAATCCAGCGACTGTGGCGGTACCTTCATCTGGAATTAAAAGCGTGGTCAAAATTCTGAAAATAGTTGTTTTCCCAGCGCCATCGGGACCAATGAGACCAAAGAGTTCCCCTGGTTTCACATCAAACGAAATGTCTTGAACTGCTTTTACGTTTTTATAGGATTTGCTGATATTGCTGAGGGAAATACTCATTTAAGCCTCTATTTTAACAGTTATATCCATTGTTATTTTCGATTTTATTGAATTGGAAATCAAACATGCCGCTTCCGATTTTTCAAGAATTCGTTCTGCACGTTCGCGGTCTTTTTCGTCTTTGATCGTTACGGTAGGTTCCAGAATTACTTCTGTCATTAAATATTTGCCTTCCACTTTTTCCATAATCCCTTTTGATTTGCAACTAAAGCCTGAAAAATCCAATTTTGAATTTTCTGCAATTGCCAAAAAAGTAGTCATAAAGCAACTGCTTACGGCTGCTGTAAAAAAATGTTCGGGCGACCAAATATTAGGCATTCCCTTAGGAAAGTCCGGTGGTGTGGCAACTTCTATGCAATTGGCGGAATGCGAATTGCCTGCTGCCAATTCTGGCGAGCACATCATTCCTTTTCGATCTTGACGCCAGGTTATGTCTACATTATAATTGTGTTTTTCCATTTTTTAAAATTTTAGTTATTGAAAATAATTGTAATAACCTTCCAGGTTTTCTTTAATGCTTGCTGCAGTTTCAGCTCCTTCATCGGTGGTTGAAACCTTTTCCAAAGCTTCAATTTTCTCGATAAGCGGATGTAAAAAAACGTGTAGATTGTCGTGTGAAGGTCCTTCCATAGTGCATTTTTTTACTATAAAATTTTTATCCTCGTTTAGTTTTGAAGCCAAAGCGTGGTAATCTTCCACCGTTTTTGGGTCACTGGATTTAACCAAGTTGAGCATTTTGTCCACTCCTTCGGTTGTTTCTGTGTTAGCTTGCCATTTGCTACCATTGTCCAGTTTTATTTCGTTTACCCAGGCATTATTTAAAGAATGCATTTCGACGCTCATTTCTTCCATTTCGTGTTCGTGAACTCCTTTGGTGGTTTCAACGGTGTCGGTACTTTCTTCTTTGTGTTTTGTTTCATTACAGCTTATTAATAATGCCGAAATGATTACTGTTGTTAAGATTGTTTTTTTCATAATTGTTTTATTATTGATTCTTGTATTTTGTTAATTTGAAATCCACATTTCTGAAGGCATCCCAATTTTTAAACTGCCGTCGTTTTTCACAGTTACTTTCACTGCATAAACTAGGTTTACGCGTTTCTCTTTAGTTTGAATTATTTTCGGTGTAAATTCCGCAGAAGCTGAAATCCAACTTATAGTTCCACTGTAGTTTTTCATTTCTGCTCTAGAATCGATTTTCACAGTTACTTCCTGTCCGATTTTAATATTCGGAAGTTGTGTTTCACTTACATAAACACGAAGGGTCATTTCCTCCAAATCGGCAACTTTATATAGCGGTTTTCCAAAAGAAACTATCTCTCCAGGTTCGGCAAACTGAGTTAAAACAGTTCCTTTTATTGGGTTGGTTATTTTGCTTTTGGAAATTTGATCTACTATCTGAGCCACTTTAGCATCCATGGATTTTACCTCATTCACGATTGGTTCATTTTGGGTTTCCACATTTTGTATTTGCTTTTTCAAAACGTTCACTTGACTGTTTGCTTGATCCAATTGGCGTTGGGTCGCGGCGTTTTCGGCAAACATATTTTGAATGCGTTGTTGTTCTGTTTTTGCAGTTTGCAATTGTTGGTTTAAAACGCTCACTTGCGACCAAACGCCTCCAGATTTTGAGGCTACAGTAGCTTTTGAAGCAAGCAATTGCTGTTTGTTTAAATAAAGTTGAAGTGTATCCACAAGTCCAACAATTTCTCCTTTTTCCAAAACTTGGCCTTCCTCTAAATTCAAAAATTCCAGTTTTCCGTTTGCTTCGGAAGAGATTGTGATTTCAGTAGCTTCAAAATTTCCATAGCCATCGGCTTTTTCGTCGTTGGAACAGGAAAATAGACTTCCGAGCAAGCCTGCCAAAAACAATATCTTTATATTTTTCATCGTAAATATTTAATTAAAATCCCCATTGATTATTCTGTAATTTGCCTTTGCGAGGGCCAATTGGACTTCATGCAACTGCTGGTCAATTTTTGCTTCGTAAAGATTATTCAATTCCGTAATGTATTCCGAAGAAGTGATGGCGCCATTCTGTAATTGCGAAGTTGTGGCCTGTAAAATTTGTTCGTGAAGTTCAATAATTTCAGTGTCTTTTTGAAGCATTTCTCCATATTTACTGATTTCACTTTCGGCTTCTTTTAGTTGCATTTCGTTGTTTAACAAAAAAGTTTCTTTTTCGGTGGAAACAATATCTTTTGAAATATCCACGGTTTGCTTTTTCTCTTTTGTTTTGCCCCAATCGAAAATATTCCAGTTCAGCTTCAAACCAAACATGTAGAAATCCTGAAAAGAATTGTCCAGCATATTTAATCCAGGATTTCCGTATCCTGCCTGTGCAAAGCCCATTATTTTTGGATAATTTTCTTTTGAAATCAATTCTTTTGAAGTTTCAAGTTGAGTTTGCTGCAATTCAAAAAGCTTCAGTTCGGGGCGTTTTGAAACGGTTTCAGAAGAAACCAAAATTTCGGAATTAAGCAAAGTTGTTTTGCTGTCTATATTTAGTGAAAGTAATAATGATAGATTGTCAAGGGCTTTTTTTCGATCATAATTGATTTGTGAAATTTGTTGATCCAGTTTTAGCATCTCTGCTTTCAATAACTGTTCGGAAGCGGGGAGGAATGCTCCATATTTTACTCCGGATTTTACTTCTTTTAAGCGTGTGCCGAGCTCTTCTATTTTTGAAAGGAGCAGTTTTTTTTGTTCCTGAAAAAGCAAAATACCAAAGTAGTATTGGTTAATGCGGCTTTTTAAAGTGTAAAGTGATACCTCAATTTGTTGTTGCTGAGTTTCAAGTTCGGCGGTTTTCATTTGTTTGTTTGCCGCAATGTTTCCACCGTTATAAATTAATTGTTTTGCGTCCAGCGTGGCGCGATATTGGTCTTTGTTGGGTGGTTGAATATTTGAATTTGGAAATTGTAAAGGAAATTCAATAACGTCTGATTGATAGGTAACCTGGGCATTCAAATCCAATGATGGAAGTCTTTCTTTTTCCAGGATCTTAATTTCAGAGTTTATTTTTTCTTCAAATAAACCCCTTTGCCGCGCCAAGGGATAGTTTTTTTCAGCTATAGCATAACATTCTTCCAAAGTCAAAACTTGCTGTGCAGAAACATATAGCGTAACAAGGCCAAAGAGTATGAACAATAGTATTTTCATTTTTTACTTTTTTATGGAATTGATTATAAACTCTGAAAGAACTGTTTTACGTTTCTCCATTAATTGTTTAAAACCCTTTTCATCAATTTTTAGAAACCCTTTTATTAGCGGTGTTGCAACAAAAGGGAAAATGTTCAACGAGATTATATTTATAAAAAGCTGTTCGCTTTCAATGGGTTTAAGAATTCCTTTTTCAACTTCCAATTTCACTTGGTTATTAAATTTTTCAAGCGTTGGAAAATCTTTATTTTGCTGTATTTTTTCAAAAAATTTAGGGTTGCGGTTCAATTCCTGAATGATGAAATTTGGCAGATAGGGATGCTTCGATATAAAAGAAATATAATTATGTGTGAAGTTTTTTATCTTTTCCTCGATTGAAGAATCGTCATTTAAAATTTTGTTGAGTTGCGGCGCCAAAAGCGAAAAAGCATTTGTGAAAACAGCTTCAAAAAGTAATTGCTTACTTCGGTAGTAATAATGCAACATCGCCTTGTTTATGCCTGCTTCATCGGCTATTTCCTGCATACGCGCACCATCCATTCCTTTCTTTTGGAATACATTTTTGGCCGCGTTCAATATTTGCCCTTCAGTATCTTGGTTTTTATTTGTCTTTGCCATTTTTTAACTTTATGGTTTAACCGTTTGGTTAACAAAGATAGATAATATTTTTTTATATAAAATATTTTTAAGGCAGTTTTGAAAATTATCTGTAAATGATTGATAATTATCATTTTTGGAAATAGTAACTTACTTTAAGTTTATACCATCTTTTGTGACTACTTCAAAATTTTAAAAAGGAGAAGCGTATATTTACGTATGCATTTGTTATGAAAATTAATAAGACTGAATTATTAATTATTAAAAGAAATACTATGCAGAGATTATTTGCTATGGCGGTTTTTGTGCTTTTGATATCCAGTTGCTCCACCAGTCGATTGGTGGATGAATACGTTAATGCCGAAATCCCAAATTTTCAAACAAGTAAAATTTTGGTGGTTGGTTTTACACCAGACGGAGAACTGCAGCGCCAATTTGAATACAGCCTTGCGCAAGCTTTGGAAGCTGAAAATGTAAATGCCATCAAAAGCTTTGATTACTTTGAAAGCACCATAGACGAAAATAAACAATCTGAAGAGAATCTGGGAAATATTGAAAACGAATTATTGGCTGCTGGATTTGACGCGGTTCTTTTTTCAAAAGTCACAGGACAGGAAAGTAAGGTTACCATGGTACAATCTTACCGCAACCTTACAAAATCCTTTGAGTCTTTCAGTGATTATTATTACGAAAACAAACCAATTTATGGCACTGAACTGTCTGAGGATTATGCAGTTTACAATACTGAGACTTCACTTTATTGCCTCTGCCCAGGGAACGAACAAGATTTGATTTGGCGCGGAAAGATAGACATTGTTAATCCACCGGCCGCATCAACCACCATTCGAGATTATGTTAAAACGCTGGTACGTAGGCTTAAAAAAAATAACTTATTGATAGTAAAATAGGGTTTGGCAATTGATTAATGAAATACCAAAATCGGAATTTTTGAATGGTAACTAATTTTTGAAGTATCTGATCCAAAAATGAAACGATCCAAAAATGTTTTACGTTCCACTGTCATTGCGTGAAGTTGCACGGGGATGAGTTGCTCAAAAGCATTGATAGCTATTGATGCAGGGATATTTTTTATAAAGAAACGCTCAAAACCAATTGCATTAAAAACTTCTTCAACGTTATTTTTTTGAGAAACCAGTTGAATATTTTCTTCTTCTATTTCGAGAATTTTCAGAGATGCGTTGTGTTTTTTTACTATCTCTGAAAGAACTTCAACCGTTTTCTTGGATACTTCATATTGATAATTAAGCGATAGCAAAACGGATTCAATTTTTTCAAAAATGTAATTTTGGGGAATGACCATAACAGAACAATCAACATTTCGTATAATTTTTAGTGTATTGCTTCCGAAAACAACTTCAACAGTACCTGTGGCACCATTTGTACCCATAACTATTAATTCAATATTGTTTTTTGTGACGGCCTGGTTTACAGAATCAACGATATTGTCAAAATCAATTTTTGGAACGAAGGTAAAATCTTCCTTTTCAGAAATTGACTCACAAAATCGAATCATTTTTTCAAGTTCCTTCTTATTGTCGTCCAAAATACCGTCATAAATAGAAGTGCCAGGGGCACCATACAATACATCTGCAGTTATATAACCAGAGGGTTTTTGTGAATTTAGAATATGGAATGTACACATTTCACCTTCAAAAAACTTCATAGCGAACTTGATTGCGTTTTTTGAGTTTTCTGAAAAATCTGTCGGTAAAAGTATGTTTTTCATAATATTAGATTTCTTCAAAAGTAATTTTTAAGAATGTTTTTTGAAATGATTTTTGTCATAAATCTATTCACGAAAAGGATTAATATTTGTTATCTACAAAAGGTTTTTTTTAAATGTGTTTTATAAAAAAACAAATTAAAAGATAAAAATGTCCCTTATATGATAAAAATCATATTCTATCTATCAGTCTAGGGCTAATTTTGCCCTATAAATTAATTCACACAACTATGAAAAATATAATGAAATTAATAGCTGCAATTTCAATTTTAGCCCTAATAAGCTGTGGCGGTAAAGAAGAAAAAAAGAATGAAAGTATTCAAATTGGCCAAAAACCGGCCGCTACCGAAACTCCAAAGGCAGGAGCCTGCCAATACCACAAAAGCTTCGGAAACAATTGATTTAACAAATAAGGGCATTGGGCCGATTAAAAACTTAGAACTTCCCGCTACAATTGACCAAGCAATGGCCGCCAAAGGAATGGAAGTCTATAAAGCAAAATGTATGGCATGCCACAAACCAGACAAAAAGTTTATTGGTCCCGCTCCAACTGGAGTTTTGGAAAGACGTACCCCTGAATGGATTATGAATATGATTCTAAATCCTGAGGAAATGGTACAAAAGGATCCTATTGCAAAAGCCCTATTGATGGAATTCAACGGTTCGCCAATGGCAAATCAAAACTTAACAGAAGAGGAAGCAAGACAAGTCTTGGAATATTTTAGAACACTTTAGTATCAAATTAAACAACCAACCCCCTTGCAGGGTTTATAACTCTACAAGGGTTAAAACCAAACTCAATATGAAAACAATAATCAAAATATTATTTGTTTGTGTAGCATTACTCGTTTTTTCAGCCTGTAAAAACGAAACAAAAACTGAGGGAGAACAAACCGTTGCAGAAACTGCCACAAAAAGTGATATCCAAAATGACAAACAAGGACAAGCTTTTATTGAAAATGACGAATCTAAACCTAATGTACTTCAAATTGCAATTAGTTCCCCAGATCACACAACACTTGTTGCAGCTGTTCAAGCTGCAGGCTTGGAAAACTCACTCGTAAATGCAGGACCTTTAATGGTTTTTGCTCCTACAAATGCTGCTTTGATGCTTTGCCAGCAGGTACTGTTGAAAACCTTTTAAAGCCTGAAAACAAAGAACAACTGGCGTCTATCTTAAAAAATCATGTTACGCCGGGCAATTATTCGAAGGATTTTCTGAAAAAATTTAAAAAACTGGGTCAGGCAGGTGGTGAAAGCGTCCCCATTGAAGTGAAGGGCGAAGATGTTTATGTTGGAGGAGCCAAAATCCTAGCAAGTATTCCGGCCGGTAATGGAATTGTACATGTGGTAGATAAAGTGATTCTACCTGCAAATTAACCAATTGATTAATAAAAAATAAACAATAGAATAATGAGAAAATTAACGAACATTTTAGTTTCCCTGATTATGGTTGCCGGTTTGGTAAGCTGTAACAATGGCGGAGACAAAAAAGGAAACAAGGGGCAGGGTGGTTTGGCCACCAATGCTGCTGAAAAAGTTTACGTAGCTCCAGGTGAGCACGATGAGTTCTATGCCTTTATTTCAGGAGGATTTAGTGGGCAGCTTGCTGTTTATGGCTTGCCTTCGGGACGTTTGTTTAAAGTGATCCCAGTATTTTCACAAGACCCTGAAAAAGCTTATGGTTATAATGAAGAAACCAAACCAATGCTCAATACTTCTTATGGCTTTGTGCCTTGGGGAGATGCACATCACCCAGACATTTCACAAACGAATGGGGAATTGGATGGACGTTGGGTTTTTATTAATGAAAACAATACGCCTCGTATTGCGCGTATTGACCTAACCACTTTTGAAACTGCTGAGATTCTTGAGGTGCCAAACAGTGCCGGTAACCACAGCTCATCTTTTGTTACCGAAAATACAGAATATGTAGTTGCAGGAACCCGTTTTTCAGTGCCAATTCCACAGCGGGATATGCCTATTAAGGATTATAAAGGAAACTTTAAAGGTGCGCTATCCTTTATTAGTGTTGATCCTGAAAGTGGAAATATGGCCATTAAATTCCAATTGATGATGCCTGGTTTTGATTATGACCTTTCACACCCAGGTCGCGACAAATCCCATGGTTGGTTCTTCTTTACTACCTATAATACGGAAGAAGCAAACTCTTTGTTAGAAGTAAATGCTTCACAAAACGATAAAGATTTTATTGCTGCAGTTAACTGGAAAAAAATTGAAGAATATGTAAACAATGGCGGTGGAACAAAAGTTCCTGCCAAATATGCGCATAATGTTTATAATGATGAAACCCATTCAGCAACTTCAACAATGATGAATGAAGTGCTTACCGTAAATCCAGCCGATGTGCCCGGAGCTATATTTTTCCTTCCAACTCCAAAATCACCTCACGGTTGTGATGTTGACCCAACAGGTGAATATATTGTTGGTAACGGAAAACTTTCTGCTGACTTAACAGTGCATTCATTTACAAAAATGCTTGCTGCCATCGAAAACAAGAAATTTGATGGTGAAGCTTATGGTATTCCAATTTTGAAATTTGAAGATGTACTTGCAGGTGTTGTGAAACAACCAGGATTAGGTCCATTGCACACTGAGTTTGATGGTAAAGGAAACGCTTATACCACTTTCTTTATTTCTTCTGAAGTTGTAAAATGGAAAGTGGGAACTTGGGAAGTTGTGGATCGTCAACCAACTTTTTATTCAGTTGGTCATGGTATGATTCCAGGTGGAAACTCAAGGAAACCATTTGGGAAATATTTTGTTGCAATGAACAAGATTACAAAAGACCGTTTCTTGCCAACAGGACCAGAAGTTACACAGTCTGCACAATTGTATGATATTAGTGGTGATAAAATGGAGTTATTGTTAGATTTTCCAACCATTGGAGAACCACATTATGCTGCCGGTATTCCTGCAGATATTGTTGCAAAAAACTCAAGACAGATATTCAAACTTGCTGAAAACAAACACCCTTATGCCACAATATCAGATGCGGATGCAAGGGTAGAGCGCAAAGGAAACGAAGTTCATATTTATATGACGATGATCCGTAGCCACTTTAACCCAGACAATATTGAAGGTGTAAAAGTGGGCGATAAAGTTTTCTTCCACGTAACAAACCACGAACAAGATTATGACGTGCCACACGGTATCAGTATGATTGGTGCAAACACTTCAGAACTATTGATTATGCCTGGACAGACCGAAACCTTCGTTTGGGAACCAAAACAACCAGGTGTATGGCCATTCTACTGTACTGACTTCTGTTCTGCATTACACCAAGAAATGCAAGGGTATGTTCGTGTAAGTCCAGCAGGTTCTGGAACAGAGCTTAAATGGTCTTTAGGTGAAGATTAATAAGATGTTTTTAGTTGTGAAAATACCTGATTAGTGATTCAGGGTATTTTCATTGAAAAGACGGGGGTTGTTGATTTCCCCCGTCTTTTAAAAAGAGATTAAGAAAAAGACTTGATATCTACAAAAAAATAATAATCAATGTATCCGCACTTATACTTAGACCGAAAAACCGACCATACTGAAGTTTAAGAATTAAAATTCAAAAAATGAAAAAAGCAGGAATAATAATGATAATTGGCTCCTTACTGCTATTGGGTCTTTTTAAATTCCCATTGTGGAATATTATGCTTGGTGCACCCCAATATCCAGATCCACTTGGAATGGATATTTATATTGAAGGAATAATAGGTGTGCAGGAATTTGACATTCAAAATATTGATGGTTTGAACCATTATATTGGTATGAAAACTATCCCAGAGCCAAAAGATATGTGGGAATTTCAAATGTTTCCAATTGTAATTGGTGTAATGGTTGCCATTGGCGTTATTATAGGGTTGCTTGGTTTTTTCGGGAAAGTGAGCTATAAATGGTTTATTGGGTGGTTTGTAGTAATGTCTGTTCTCGGTATAATGGGGATGTATGACTTCAATTCATGGCTAGCCGATTACGGAAGCGATTTGAACCCAAAAGCTATTATGAAATTGCTTAACCCAGACGGCACACCAATGACCTACAAACCGCCACTCATTGGCTATCAAAAAATGCTTAATTTTGATGTAGATTCTTGGCCTGCAACCGGCGCATATATGATGTTTGTTGGTATGATGTTAACCGTCGTTGCATTCTTCGTTGGAAAGAAAGAATACAAAAAAATATAAAAAAAATCATCATTAAAAAATGTAACGATATAATGAAACGTTTTATCTTTTTGGGTATTATTACTGCGTTGCTAATTTCTTGCAACGTGAGCCCACAACATATAGAATACGGCACAGATGCCTGCCATTACTGCAATATGACCATTGTAGATAGGCAGCATGCATCGGAACTTGTGACCACAAAAGGAAAAGCATTTAAATATGACGCCATAGAATGTATGGTTCATTCTTTACAGGAAGATTTGAATGACACAGAAATCGCTTTGTATTTGACTGCAGATTTTAACCAGCCAGGACAATTAATGGATGCAACAATGGCTACTTATTTGGTAAGTGACCAAGTATCGAGCCCAATGGGTGCTAATCTTTCCGCTTTTGAAAATGAAAAAGCTGCCCAAAAAGGAAAGGAAAAATTCACAGGAGAACTCTTTTCTTGGGAAGAAATTCAGAGTCATTTAAAAAAATAATACTATGTATCAAATAAAAGATACCATTAATAATCAGGGTTTCAACAAACTTCAAGTTTCAAAATTGAACGACGGACCTGCTGAAACCCTTCTTATTACCATTGAAAAAAGATCAATTTTCCCAGAACATATCTCACCGCGTAATGCACATTTAATTGTTTTGGAAGGAGAGATTCTGTTTCACATTAATTCTGAAATATTCAATCTAAAAACCCATCAGGATTTTAAATTCCCAAAGGAAACATTGCATTGGGTGGAAGCAAAGGAAAACTCTAAATTCTTGATTATCCGTTAAATTCAGTACCTTCAATCTTTAAAAAAAAATCAACACGCTCGCTGATGCCTTTGTGTTGGCTAATTTTTCTTCAAACTTGAAAAAAACCTTTTACATATTAGCTTTTGTTTTGCTTGTTTTCAACAGTGCAACGTGTTGGTCAAAAACCATTACTGTTTGCAGTTCCTGTTCCGTCAAGACCATTCAAGAAGGAGTTTTCCAAGCTTCGGAGGGAGATACGGTTTTGGTAAAAAAAGCAATATATAAAGAAGTAAACATCATCATTGACAAAAGCCTTGTTCTATTTGGCGAGAATTTACCAACTATCGATGGTGAAGACAGGGGCGAGATAATAAAAATTGTTGCAGATAATGTTACCGTTGACGGTTTCAAAATTATAAATATTGGTACCAGCTACACCGCAGATTATGCAGCAGTTAGAGTGATTAAGCGAGATGGATTTTTAATCCAAAATCTAGAACTGGAAAAGCTTTTCTTCGGAATTTATCTTGAAAAATCCAACAATGGAAAAGTACTGAACAACACAATAAAAGGCGACGCCGTGAATGAATACAATTCTGGCAATGGCATCCAACTTTGGTACTGCAAAGGTGTCGAAGTGTATGGAAATACTGTAGAAAATGTTCGTGACGGTATTTATCTTGAATTTTCAGATAATATTAAGATCAGTCACAATGTAAGTAAGAATAATCTGCGTTACGGGCTGCATTTTATGTTTAGCAACCACAATATTTATGACTACAATACTTTTGAAAACAATGGGGCGGGAGTGGCTGTCATGTTTTCAAAATTTGTAGATATGAACCATAATATTTTTAAGGAAAACTGGGGTACCGCAGCATTCGGGCTTTTATTGAAAGAAATAAACGATGCCACAATAACCAACAATGTTTTTCAGGAAAATACGGTGGGCATCAACATTGAAGGTAGTAACCGTATTAAGTATTCACACAATGATTTTATCAGTAACGGCTGGGCCATAAAAGTACGTGGAGCTTGCTATACCAACTCTTTTTCACAAAACAATTTTCTGTACAACTCTTTCGACATTTCATATAACAGCGGTATGAACGACAATGTTTTCAACAGAAATTATTGGAGCAATTACGTGGGTTACGATCTGGATAAAAACGGGATTGGCGATGTGCCATATAGACCCGTAAAACTGTTCTCCTATATCGTAAACCGAACACCGGAGGCCATTATTATGTTGCGTAGCCTGTTTATAGATATAATTGATTTTTCAGAAAAAGTTTCCCCAGTTTTTACACCAGATAATTTGGTGGACGAATATCCCAAAATGAGAAAAATAAACCATGATAGAAGTTAAGGAACTATATAAAAAGTTTGGAAAAAACGAAGTGCTCAAGGGCATAGACCTTTCCATTGAGCGTGGTGGGATTTTTTCAGTATTAGGCCCAAACGGCTCTGGAAAGACCACGCTTATAAAATGTATTTTGGGAATGGTTTTGCAGGACTCTGGGAACATTTCCATCGATGGAAAGTCGCTGAAAAACAATTTCAGATACCGAAATGAAATAGATTATTTACCTCAGATAGCAAATTTCCCCGGAAACTTGAAAGTAAGTGAACTTATTGCGATGATAAAAGATTTACGCGAATCGAAAGCTACCAAGGATGAAGAATTGATTGAGCTTTTTAAATTACAACCTTTTCTCAATAAAAAATTAGCAAACCTTTCCGGTGGAACAAAACAAAAAGTAAACTTGGTACTTGCATTTATGTTTGATAGTCCCTTGTTAATTTTGGACGAACCTACCAACGGTCTGGATCCAATTTCACATTTGCGATTGAAAAATCTTATTAATGCTGAAAAGGAAAAAGGGAAGACCATCCTTATCACTTCACATATTTTGAGTTTTGTGGAAGAAATTTCTGACGAAATTGTGTTTCTTTTAGAAGGAAAAATCTATTTCAAGGGAAGTATTTCAGAACTGAAAAAGAAGACGGACCAACCCGATTTTGAACACGCTATAGCCTCCATTTTATCCGCTAGTTATGCTTAAAATATTAAAATACAGTTTTTACGATTTAATGCGCAGCCGCTGGAGCTACGTGTATTTCTTATTCTATTTGCTCCTTGGCATTGTGCTTTTGTTTTTGAACAACGACCTCTCCAAAGCAGTGATCACCTTAATGAACGTAATCATTATTTTGGTGCCACTTATCGGTACTATTTTCGGCGTAATGTATTACTATAATTCGCGTGAATTTACTGAACTTCTTTTGGCGCAGCCCGTAAAAAGGAGCTCCATCTTTTTGGGGCAATATTTCGGTGTTGCCACCTCGCTTTCAATGAGTTTGGTTATTGGTCTTGGAATGCCGTTTATTTTCTACGGAATTTTTAATAGTAGCGCGATTTGGGATTTTTCCCTTTTACTGATAACTGGGGCATTTTTAACTTTTATATTTACCGCACTTGCCTTTGTAATTGCACTTTCCAACGAAAATAGAATAAAAGGCTTTGGCTATGCCATTTTACTTTGGCTGTTTATGGCCGTGATTTATGACGGTATTTTTTTGATGTCATTGCTTTATTTCGAAGAGTATCCTTTGGATAAATTTTCGCTTCTTGCTACGATGCTGAACCCTATTGATTTGTCGCGTGTAATGATTCTTTTAAAGCTTGATATTTCTGCACTTTTAGGTTATACAGGTGCCATTTTTCAAAAATTCTTCGGAACCAGTTTTGGATTGTTGCTTTCTTCGTCAATGTTGATTGTTTGGGTTCTCGTACCTACTTTCTTTATTTGGCGCATTGCCAAACGAAAGGATTTTTAAGGGAAAGATCGTTGCCAACTTTGATAAAGTTATTTTTCTAATTAGAGTCTTTTATGACATGCGTCATATTATACAGAAAATAGATTTCCCATCTTTACTGCTTTTCAATCCAAATCTTCGTTAAAATGCAGACTACCAGCCCGCACACCTTCCAAATTCCCGTGATGGGAATTGCCTATACTATTGATACTCCTATAAAAGTTGCTAGTTACGGTATCAATTCGGCAATTTCAATAATTGAAGACAATTTCCTGGAAGTTATGCGGAAATACTACTACCAAAAAAACAACGAAGCCTATATTCCCATAACGATAAAAGAAGAGGATTACAGAACACGCCGTATTACCGATTATCTCAACTTGATGCAGCGCATAGTTCATTCGAAAATGGAAAAACTAAGAGCTGCTACTTTTGAAACTGGATCAGATCTTATAAAATATTTTGAAATGCTTCCTGATACAAGCGTGCTAAAGGAAAAGTACCATGAATGGCTTTTTACATCAAACCCTGAAAAAAAAAGAGTATTGGAAAAGTTTCTACCCAAGCTTGTAGTTCCGGGTGCTATTGAAGTAAACATAATGACCAAAGTGGACAAGAACAATTTGGACAAAAACAAGGAGGTCATAGAAAATGGTTCAGATGCGCTGACTGCCCTAAAAGGATATGCCCAGAGTGAGTTAACCAATTCATCCGTTATTTTTTCTGCAGGAATGAATCCCCGTCTTTACAATTATATGGAAACTTTTTCGGCCTTTGATGCATACCAATGGGGCTGTTTTCATAAAAAAGTAATCATAAAAGTAAGTGATTATCGTTCGGCCTTAATACAAGGAAAATATTTGGCAAAAAAGGGAATTTGGGTCAGTGAGTTTCGCATTGAATCTGGTCTGAATTGCGGAGGCCACGTTTTTGCTACTCAAGGATTGCTTATGGGACCGATTCTTCAAGAATTTAAAACGAAAAAACAAGAACTACAGGATAGTCTTTTTGATTTGTACAATCCTGCAATTGTGGCTAAAGGGAAAGCTGGTTTTTCCAAACCCCACCCAATAAAAATAACTGTTCAGGGTGGAATTGGAACCAGTGAAGAAGACAGTTTTTTGCGTGAGTATTATCAAGTGGACGGCACCGGTTGGGGTACGCCATTTTTGCTATGCCCAGAAGCGACAACTGTTGATGAGAACACGCTGGAATTATTGGCTCAATCCAAAGAAAATGATGTGGTTCTTAGTAAAGCATCACCGCTGGGAGTGCAGTTCAACTATTTAAAGGGAACCACTGCTGAAAAGGAACGTCTAGAACGAATAGTGAAAGAAAAACCTGGCAGCCCATGTACCGAAAAACTATTGGTTTCTAACACAGAGTTTACCGAAGCGCCAATATGCACCGCTTCCAGTAAATACCAAAAATTGAAACTGCAACAATTAGAAACTGCGAATCTTCCAAAGGAGGATTTTAAACGCCAACGCGACGATGTTTTAAGCAAGGAATGTCTCTGCATTGGCCTGAGTAATGCAGCTGCCATTAGCTATGAAGTTCCATTTCTTAAAAAGCTAAAGGCCGTTACCATTTGCCCAGGGCCGAACATTGTCAATTTTTCAAAAACTGCCAGTTTGCGCGAAATGACAGATCATATCTACGGACGTAAAAATATTATGCAACAAGCTAAAAGACCCAATATGTTTGTTACCGAATTGCGTCTATATATAGATTTTTTAAAAAAGGAAATTGAACAGACAAATCAGCCATCTCCTCGTGACTTTAAGAACTGGGAACGTTTTTGTAATAACCTCATAGCGGGAATTGAACATTATCAAGATTTGGCATTAAATGACATTGTGGGCAATAGTATTCAATTTGAAGAGGATTTGGTGGAAGCTAAAATAGAAATCTTGCAAATATTGGAATCCCAATTACAGATAGGGTAGTGGGAATTTTGCACAACGCGCTTGTATATGGTTTGTATTTTAATAAAGACTAACCAATCTTTATGCGTGCATCCACCGCTGTAATAGTCCGCTGCGTTCCTATAAGAGGGTTGATGTCCATTTCGGTTATTTCTGGGGCAGCTTCCGCCAAGGCAGATAGCCTTTGAATGATTTCCACAAATTGGTTTTCGTCAACGCCTTCTTGGCCGCGCGCTCCTTGAATAAGTTTATAACCTCGAAGAGACTGCACCATTTTCTCTGCTTCATCCTTGGAAATAGGGCTTAATCTAGCTGCTACATCGTTCAGTACTTCAATAAAAATTCCACCCAAACCACAAAGAATGGTGTGGTTAAAACCAGGTTCTTTTAGCACTCCCACAAAAAGTTCTAGCCCTGCCAATTGTGGCTGAACCATTACTGCCGTAGCAGAATCAATTTTCATTAAAAAATCGAAGGTTTCCGACACTTCTTCTTTGGAAGTAATGTTTAGTACCACACCTTTCGCGTCAGATTTGTGCAACGGCCCTACAACTTTCATAACCACGGGAAATTCATAGCGTCCATTGCTGCAAGCAATTGCTTCTTTCGACTTTTCAACAATTTCTTTAACCCTTGGAATTCCTGCAGCGTCAAGTAACTTTTCAGTTTGCGCGGCATTGAGATAGCCTTCGTATGCATTATCGATAACGGAACGTATTTTTTCAACATCAATATTTGGAAGTGCAATCTCTTCCGAGGTAGGTTCAGGTGTATTAAAAACTTGCGAAAGCGCTTTTCCCAAAACCACTTCATCGGGAAAATTTATATTTCCTTTTTTCAAAAATGATTGAATTTCACGCTGTGCGTTCACTACGGAAGGCAATACGGGGAATATTGGCTTTTTGCAGATTTCAAGTTTCACGCTTAAAACGTTGTAAACATTTTCAACATCGAAAAGTCCAGGACTGCCAAAAACCACGGCCATTGCATCAATATTTTCAAATTTGTGTTCGCAGTAATCGATGATAATACCCAGCTGCTCTGCAGTTCCTGTTGCCAAAAAATCTATAGGATTGCTAACGGAAGACCCGGGATAGAGAAAAGATTTCAGTTTTTCAGCATCAGAACCTGATATTTCGGGAACCTTTAAACCTCCTTTTGAAAGCTCGTCTGCAAGCATCACCGCTGAACCGCCGGCATGGGTAATGATGGCAATGTTTTTTCCTTCTAATTTTTTATAATTGAAAATTGAAGCCACGCTCAACAGTTCCTCTCGACTACTGCAATACACAATACCTGCTTTGTTGAAAAGCGCGCGCACCGTCATATCGCTACTTGCAATAGCTCCAGTGTGCGAAGTTGCGGCACGGCTACCTTCTGCGGTACTTCCAGCTTTGATAGCTGCTATTTTCGCACCTTTTTTTATGAGAGATGAAGCGTGTTTCAATAATTTTTTTGGATTGGAAATGGTTTCCAAATAAAGCAATTTTATAAGTGGATCGGTTTCTGACATTGAAATGTGTGTCCATATATTCCAAGATATCCTCAACGCTGGTCTGTGCAGCATTGCCAACTGAGAATACATTTGCAAAGGAAACTCCGAGCGCCATCCCGGCTTCCATAATAAAAACTGCCGTAGCACCAGAACCTGAAATAAGGTCGCAACCTTTTGGATTGAATTGTGGAACTGGAGCTGTAAAAACTCCTTTGTAGTTTTCGGTAATGACACCGATGCAGTTGGGGCCAATCAAGCATCCGCCAACGCTCTCAACTGTTTGAGCAATTTCTTGTTCCCATTCCTTTCCTTTATCACCTGCTTCGCCAAAACCTGCTGAAATAATAATGAAAGCTTTGGTATTTTTTTCTTCGGCAAGAATTTTTATAGTCTCAGGACAAAATTTTGCGGGAATGGCAAGAATGGCCAACTCGGTCTGTGGAATTTCCTTTACTTCTGAATAACTTTTTATACCCTGAACCTTTCTTTCTTTTGGGTTAACAACAGACAAATCTCCACTGTAACCGCCAGAAATAATGTTTTTTAGCATATTGCCACCAGGTTTTTTTGTCTCGTTGGAAGCGCCGATTATTACGATACTTTTTGGTTGAAGCAGTTGCTTGTTTATCATACTTGTTTTAATGAAATTTAAATTGAAAACGAAATCGCCACAACTTCGGGAATAAGCGAAATTAAAAGATACTTCAGTCTTAAAAACTGATAAATGTCATATATCATACAAAGGTGAAGAGGTAATTTTAATGCCAATTATCAGCATTATAAATGATCACTAATTCAAGACCTTACATTTTTTTAATTGCAATTTTGCTGGTTCTTTTTGGCTATTATAATTATGTGGTTTACAACAGCGATGGCTATGTGGCCGTCGAAAAATTATCCCCAACGGCAGTGAAAGGTCAGCAATTGTTTCAGAATTACCGCTGTTGGTCGTGTCATCAATTGTATGGTTCGGGGGGCTATTTGGGTCCCGACCTCACGAATGTTTATTCCGATGAAAATAAGGGTCCATTGTACATTAAGGCATTTTTAAACAGCGGTGTAAAAAGCATGCCCCAGTTTGATTTTTCCGAAGAAGAAAAAGACGCCTTTGTTCAATATCTGAAACAGGTAGACCAAACAGGAGTCTATCCAAACTACGACGCGGAAATTGAGGCCACCGGCTGGGTAAAATTAAAATACCGAAATGAAAAGTAAAGCCTCTATTTATTTTCTGCTTTTCGGAATGATTGCCCTTTTTCTGGGAATGTTCTTCGGGTTGTCCGCTTCCTTTCAATATTTATTACCCGAATTTCTGAAAGACTATGTGCCATTTTCAAAACTGCGTCCTTTTCACGCTACCTCGGTCATTTCGTGGATAGTGTTATGCGCAACAGGCAGTATTTATTTTTTCCTAATATATGTTGAAAAATTCAAGCTCTTTTCGCCCTTATTGGTAAAATTACATTTCATTATTTTTCTCTTGACAGGCATTGCAATATACTTTTCTTTTACGTTCGATTACACCGAGGGCAGAGAATACTTCGCCTTTATGCCAATTTTGATTATTCCAATTTTAATCGGCTGGATTTTATTCGGAATTAATTACTTCAAAACAGTTTACAAAAGCGTTAAGGGCTGGCCCGTTTATTTTTGGATGTGGGGCACAGGCATTATTTTTATGAGCTACCATTTAATGGAAGCACACTTTTGGCTGCTCGATTTTTTTAGGTTGAGTTTCATCAAGGATTTTTCAATTCAATGGAAAAGTTACGGCTCGTATACGGGTTCGTGGAATATGCTGGTTTATGGAATTTCCATTTATTTAATGTCCAAAATAAAAAAAGATAGCGACATTGCTAGAAACAAGACCGCTTTTTTCTTCTATTTTTTGGGACTGACCAATTTAATGTTTGGATGGGCTCACCATACTTATTTATTGCCCACCCAACCCTGGATTCGTTATGTTGCCTACGCAGTAAGTATGACCGAATGGATTGTTTTGGCATCGATTATCTACAACTGGAAACGCTCTGTTTTAAAAGTTGAAAAAGAAAATCATCCGATGGCATATCGTTTTTTATTGGCTACTGATTTTTGGATTTTCCTAAATATAATTCTTGCGCTCCTTTTTTCAATTCCCGCCATCAATTTTTTCACACACGGCACACACATTACGGTAGCACATTCCATGGGAACTACTATCGGGATTAATACAACCATTCTTTTTTCAGCATTGTTTTTTATACTGCATCAGCTTTATCCAGATTTTGAAACCGATCGGAAATGGGTTAAAAGAGGTTTTGTCTCTTTCAATATATCATTGTTCTTTTTTTGGATTTCACTTTTGATTGCTGGTGGAAAAAAAAGCTATTGGATGTATGTTTCAAAAAACGGATTGTTTTCTGAAATGCAGGATTCACTTATCCCGTATTACATTTCATTTTTCATTTTTGGAATTGGCATTTTCGTTTCACTTCTAATTGTTGCATTTCCTATTTTCAAAGCATTCTTTCATAAAATTAAAACATAATCGATGGATTTACATCAAAAAATAATTCAACTGAAAAAGCAAAAAAATGCCGTCATTCTCGCGCACTATTACCAAGTACCCGAAATTCAGGAAGTGGCAGACTATGTGGGTGACAGTTTGGGGCTTTCGCAAAAAGCTGCCGAAACCGATGCCGAAATAATTGTATTTGCGGGCGTTCATTTTATGGCCGAAACTGCAAAAATTTTAAATCCCAACAAAAAAGTTTTGTTGCCCGATATAATGGCAGGCTGTTCTTTGGCAGATTCCTGTCCACCAGAAGCTTTCAGTAAATTCGTGAAAGCACATCCCAAGCACGTGGTAATAACTTACATAAATTGTTCTGCAGAAATCAAGGCAATGAGCGATTTGGTGTGCACTTCTTCTAATGCCGAAAGGGTTGTGAATTCAATTCCAAAAGATGTCCCAATCATTTTCGCTCCCGATAAAAATCTGGGAAAATATATCCAGAAAAAAACAGGAAGAAAAATGCTGCTGTGGGATGGCGCGTGCATTGTACACGAAGCATTTTCAATAGATAAACTTTTGAAATTGTACAAAGAACATCCTGGATCAAAAATCATTGCTCATCCAGAAAGTGAAAGTCATATTTTAGAAACAGCAGCTTATATAGGCTCTACGGCAGGAATGATTAATTATGTGAAAAAAAATCATTCAGAAAAATTTATAGTTGCCACGGAAGCAGGAATTCTTTACAAAATGCAAAAGGAAGTACCACAAACTGTATTGATTCCAGCTCCTGCGCAAGAGGATAATACTTGTGCCTGTAGCGAATGTGCTTTTATGAAAATGAACACTTTGCAAAAATTGTATGACTGTTTGTTGAACGAAAATCCTCAAATAGAGGTTTCTGAAGAAATACGAAAAAAAGCTATTCTGCCCATTGAGCGAATGCTTGAATTATCTAAATAATGATGGAAACCAATTTTTTGATTATTGGATCTGGAGCTGCGGGTTTGACACTCGCAGTGAAACTGGCCGAGAAATTTCCAAGGAAAAAAATAATGGTTGTTACCAAAGCAGACGAGGCCGAATCTAATACCAAATATGCCCAAGGTGGCGTAGCGGCAGTTTTCGATTTAAAGGAAGATTCCTTCCAAAAGCATATTGAAGATACGCTGATTGCAGGTGATGGGCTTTGCGATAAAGCTGTTGTGGAAATGGTCATTAATGACGGTCCTAAAAGATTGAGGGAATTGATGAAATGGGGCGCCCACTTTGATACCGATATCCATGGTGAACTCTCTTTGGGTAGGGAAGGTGGCCATTCTGAATTTAGGGTGATACATCATAAAGATACTACAGGTAGCGAAATTGAGCGTACTCTATTGGAACGCGCCTACCAACTTCCTAACATTACGCTGCTTCCACATCATTTTGCGATAGATTTGATTACAGAGCATCATTTACCCAATAGTAAAAGTGAAGAGATTTCATGTTGTGGCACGTATGTTTTGGACCAGATTTCGGGAAGCATCTTTACTATAAAAGCTGATTGCACAACGCTCGCTTCGGGCGGAATGGGACAAGTGTATGGCCACACCACTAATCCTGCTGTTGCCACTGGTGATGGAATAGCAATGGCATATCGCGCAAAGGCTCTTATTAAAAATATGGAGTTTATTCAGTTTCACCCAACAGCACTTTACGATGGTAACAACGGCGCTTCCTTTTTGATTTCAGAGGCTGTGCGAGGGTTCGGAGCGTTTCTTCGCAACAAAAAGGGAGAACGGTTTATGTTAAATTATCACGTGCGTGAGGAATTGGCCTCAAGAGATATCGTTTCGCGCGCCATAGATTCCGAAATGAAAAAATCTGGCGATGACTGTGTTTATTTAGATTGCACCCACCTAAATATTGAAGAGTTTATACAACATTTTCCCCATATTTATGAAAATTGTTTGCAGAATAATATCGACGTTGTAAAAGATTGGATTCCTGTAGTTCCGGCCTCGCATTACTTATGTGGTGGGATTGTAGTTAATACGGATGGAAAAACTTCCCTAAAAAATCTTTTTGCTTGCGGCGAGTGTTCATACACTGGGTTGCATGGCGCCAATCGATTGGCATCCAATTCGTTGCTCGAGGCCCTTGTTTACGCAGATCGAATATATAAATACCTGAGTAAGCATATGCCTTTGCATACGACTATCACCATTCCCGATTGGAATGATAAGGGTATGGTTTTTTTAGACCAAAGAGAAATTATTCAGCAAAAAACGGAGGAATTACAACATTTGATGAGAAGATTTGCAGGTGTGGTTAGAAGCAACGACGATTTAAAAAAAGCTTCTTTTCAGTTAAAAAATTTATATACAGAAACTGAGGCATTGTATCAAAAATATAAGTTGAACACTTCACTTTCACAACTTCGGAATATGGTTAATGTGGCACATTTAATTATTCAACAATCTTTGAATAGAAAAGAAAACCGGGGAGGGTATTACAACACAGATTACATAAAAAAACACCTAAAAGAAAAAGCATGAAAGATTTGATAGAAAAATCAGTTCGTAAAGCAATGTCTTACAGTCAGTATAACTTGCTTTTCAAACAATTGGTAGAAGACGGAAGTACCACTGGTGAGCAAACTTTAGAAAAGAATAATTACACAAAATTGAATTTCAGTCGTACCAAAAGGCTGGACAAAACTGCTGAAATATCCAAAGCGCATATTGACATTTTTAAAAATATTTCCGATAAGCAAACCTGGCTCGTAATCAGCGAACCTTGGTGTGGCGATGCAGCACAAACGCTTCCTTTTTTGAATAAAATTGCCCACTTATCAAAAAATATAGATTTAAAAATTTTGCTTCGTGATGAAAACCTTGAGCTGATGGATAAATTTTTAACAAATGGGTCGCGCTCCATTCCCGTGGTAATTATGCTTGATGAAAATCTCAATGTATTTCATACTTGGGGGCCACGTTCCCAGAATGCCACAAAATTGGTGAAAGACTACAAAGATCAAACACGGGAAAATTGATGCTACTTTAAAGGAAATGCTGCAAATTTGGTACAACAATGATAAAGGTGTTTCTATTGTGAACGACCTTTCTAAGGTAGTTATTTCAGTGAAAGCAACTATGTGATATTTATCATTTTGAATGTTTAATAAATTCCCCAAATTTGTATAAAAATAAAACCATGCAAATCGTTTCTGCCGAAGAGGCTGTATCTATAGTAAAATCGAATAATCGTGTATATTTTCAGGGCGCCGCAATGACGCCTAGTTTATTGATTGATAGTTTATGCGAAAGGTATCGCGAACTTAAAAATATTGAAATAATACAAATTCATACCCATGGCGACGCCAAATATACCAGGGAGCCATATAGCGAAACCTTTAAACTTTCGAGTTGTTTTGTGGGCGAAAATGTTCGAAAAGGGGTGAATACCCTCCGCGGTGATTATATTCCGGTTTTTTTGAGTGAAATCCATTGGCTTTTTAGAAGAAATATTCTTCCACTGGATGTTGCTTTTATTCAGGTTTCCCCACCAGACAAACATGGCTTTTGTTCTTTGGGAGTTTCGGTTGATGTAACTTTACCAGCGATCCAAACTGCAAAAAAAGTAGTGGCACAAATTAATCCAAGAGTTCCTAGAAGCCATGGCGATGGTATAATTCATATAAAAAATATAGATTTTGCCGTTGAAATGGATGCGCCTATTTACGCTTCTGTATTGGGAGCTCCTACGGAGGTTGAGGCGACCATCGGGAAACACGTTGCTAGTTTAGTTGAGGATGGTGCCACACTGCAAATGGGTATTGGCAATATTCCCAACGCTGTGCTCACCAATTTGCAAAACCACAAAAGACTCGGAATTCATACCGAAATGTTCAGCGATGGTATTCTTCCTTTGGTTGAAAAAGGCATAATTACAGGTGAAGATAAAGAAATAAAAACTGGAAAAATAGTTACCTGTTTTGCAATGGGTACGCAAAAATTATACGATTTTATTGATGATAACCCAATCGTGCATTTCAAGGAAGCAGGCTATACAAATGATACAGCAATTATTCGCCGTAATCCAAAAGTAACGGCCATAAACAGTGCTATTGAAATTGATTTGACCGGACAAGTTTGCGCAGATAGTATTGGGATGTATCAATATTCTGGCGTTGGCGGTCAAATGGATTTTATCCGTGGTGCTTCATTGTCAGAAGGTGGGAAACCTATTATAGCAATGCCATCAACTACAAATAAAGGCCTCTCTAAAATCACTCCTTTTTTAAAAGAAGGGGCAAGTGTTACTACAACAAGAGCGCATGTCCATTATGTAGTAACCGAGTACGGAGTGGTAAATCTTTTCGGAAAGGGACTGGAGCAGCGCACCAAAGCTCTTATTTCAATAGCCCATCCCGAACATAGGGAAGCTTTGGAAATAGAAGCTAGAAGAAGATTTAATAATTAATCATTACTAACTGAATAAATTCCTGTTAAAAAATATACTTTAAATGCTTTTATTTTTAGGATAATTTTATCTTTAAAAAAAGGTATATTTTTTTTTGAACAAAACGAGATAATATGTTTTCAAAAGCCTGTGAATATGGCATTAGAGCTGTTTTTTTTATTGCAAGGCAATCCCAAAACGGATTGCGGCCTAATATTACAGAAATATCCAAAGCAGTGGATTCTCCCGAACCGTTTACTGCCAAAGTATGCCAAAAATTGGCTCGTGAAGGAATAATTCTTTCAAAGAAAGGACCCAACGGCGGATTCTATTTGGAAAAAGATTCCAAGTTAAAGCTTGCAGAAATAGTTGCAGTAATTGATGGCGATAAAATTTTCACAGGTTGTGGATTGGGACTTCATGAATGCTCTTCAGAACATCCTTGTCCTGTTCACGATCAGTTTATGGTTGTTCGCAATGGGTTAAAACATATGTGTGAAAATACATTGGTTATGGAACTTGCCGCAAACCTAGAAGAGGGCGAAACTTTTTTGAAAGTTTAATTCATATATGTGCAAAACACAGAGAAAAAACAAGTTCACTAATGGAAAACAAAAAACCAATAAAGCGCCATAAAGCTTTACAATCTCTAAGTCGGCAACATCATTTTGGATTGCTGTTCAGTTGGAAACTACGAAAAGGGTTCAGTAAAGATATCGCGACGGAAAGACTGCAGGAATACGCCGAATGGTTTTACCACAACGAAATAAAGCCCCATTTTAACGATGAGGAAAAATATCTTTTTCCAATACTTGATGAAGATAATGAATTAATAGAGCGCGCCCTTAAAGAACACAGACGAATAGAGCATCTTTTTACAAATACAGAAAATCCTAAGGAATCTTTAAGCCAACTGGAAGAAGAATTGGTATCCCACATTCGGTTTGAAGAACGGATTCTTTTCAACGAAATCCAAAAAATTGCCACGGAAGCTCAACTCCAAAAAATTGAAGAAATTCACAGCAACATAGAAAAATCTCCCACTTATCACGACCCGTTTTGGGAGAAATGATTTCTTCTGAAGGAATTAATTAAATAAAAGCTAAAATAATTTCTGATAAAACTATCTTTTTATGATTTAGGTCATATTCTGTTGCGTGTTTTCTGTTGAAATTTGCAATATTATTATTCAATAAACCCTAAAAGAGATGACAACACTTCAAGAAAAAACCGTAGCAGATTTCGTTACCGAAAACATAAAAGCCGCGCACATATTTAAAAAACATGGAATAGATTTTTGTTGTGGCGGTGGAATAAGCATCAAAAAGGCCTGCGAAAAGGCAAAAATTGATCCAGCTATTTTGGAAATGGAACTTTTAAGTTTGGAAAGCGTGCAAATCGCGCTTCAGATTATAACAGTTGGAAACTTGATTTTTTGATTGATCATATTATTAACGTACACCACATGTATGTAGAAGAAAATAGCTCGCTACTGCTGCAGTATTCCAAAAGGGTGAACCACGTTCACGGTCATCATTATACCGAGTTAGCTGAAATAGAAGAATTGGTAAAAAATGTGGTGCAGGAATTAGCTGCACATATGAAGAAAGAAGAATTGATTCTTTTTCCTTTCATTAAAAAATTAGTAAAAGCCGAACGAGAAGCCAGCGATATTCCCGCAATCCATTTTGGAACCGTTGAGAATCCCATTAAAATGATGGAAGAAGAGCACGAGCAAGCCGGAGAGATAATGCGCAAAATTGCGAAGCTCAGTAATAATTTTACGCCCCCGGAAAGTGCCTGTAATACCTATCGCGCATTTTATGCAAAACTTGACGAATTTGAACAGGATTTGCACCAACATGTACATTTGGAAAATAATATCCTTTTCCCAAAAGCCTTGAACTTGGAAAAAAAATTAAAAAATAAGTTAAACTGATTCAAATTATCCCCGGCCCCAAATCGTAGATTTTATATTTGATTGGTTTTTTAGGACAGTTCTGAAGAATGGCAATTATGAATGTTTATTGCCAAATTCAGGACTGTTTTTTTAATTTTAAAGTTTGATAGATTTAACAAAACATATCAGAATTGCACTGGCATATTTCTTAATTGTAGCCTTAATGGGCCTTTTGCTCCGGCTTTTTTTCGTAACTCCAATAGCATTAAATTATAAATTTATCCTGCACGCACATTCTCACACCGCATTGTTGGGTTGGATTTATTTGGGGTTGACGACTTTGATTTACAAACTTTTTCTTTCCCAAGCACAAAAGCCAAAAATTTATAAACGCATTTTCATATTTACAAACATTTGTATTGTTGGTATGTTGTTAACCTTTCCGTTTCAGGGTTATGCGCTATTTTCCATAATATTTTCTACACTTTTCTTATTCGCGTCCTATTGGTTTTCTTGGTTTTCGATAAAGATATGTTCCACAAAAATTTAAAAAACGGTTTTCCTGGAAACTTATAAAAACTTCACTTTTGTACCTCGTCCTTTCCAGCATTGGACCGTGGGCAATTGGCGGGGTGATGGCAACGGTGGGAACGGAATCAATTTGGTACAAAACCTCAATATATTTCTATTTGCATTTTCAGTATAACGGTTGGTTTATTTTGGCGCTTTTGGGCCTTCTGTTTTATATTTTTGAAGAAAAAGGAATTGTTTTCAACCCTCATAAACTGAAATCTTTTTTCCTTCTTTTAAATTTTGGAGTACTTTTTACCGTCATTCTTTCGGTGCTTTGGTTTACTCCACCACCGATTTTTTATATACTCGGATTTTTTGGAGCGGTGGCGCAAGGTTTGGCTTTTTATGAACTCTATTTTTTGATAAAAGAACATTTCCCGATTTTGAAATAATCTTTTTTGCATCCCAAGCTTTCTTTCTTCTGAAAATTGCAGGAAGTTTAATGGTGATAAAACTTTTGATGCAGCTATTTTCAGCAATCCCATACATTGCCGATTTGGCTTATAAGCTCAAAGATTTTGTAATTGGATATTTGCACTTGGCTTTCCTCGGAATTATAATTACAACCTTACTAGCTTTTTTAAAGTATTTTAAATTGTTAGTAATTCCCAAATATTTTTTATCCTTCTACTTCTTAGCTTTTCTAACAACCGAATTTTTGATCTTTTATAAAGCGTTCGCTTTTTGGTTGAAATTGCCTTTTTTTTCTTTCTATTATTCGCTGTTGGCAATTTTCAGTTTAGCGTTTCCTGTGGCTATAACGATACTTTTTTTTAAAAACATCTTCTTGCAAAACTCTAAAAACCCTTAAATTTTCTTACATTAGTTTCTTTAAATTACCATAATTACTGTTTTTTTAAAAACAAATAAATTTCGAGATATGAAAAAAAATATGGGCGGCGCAGACCGTATAATTAGGATTTTGATAGCTGCAATTGTGGTTGCTTTGTATTATTTTGAAGTTATTAATGGTACATTGGGCATTATATTGCTAATTCTTGCTGGAATTTTTGTTTTAACCAGTTTTGTTAGTTTTTGCCCACTTTACACCCTTTTTGGCATAAGTACCTGTAGCGTTAAGAAGAGTTAAATTAATAAATGCAAAAAGTTTAAGTGATATTTATCATTTTTTAAAAACCTTTCATGACTAAACTTTGTGGCAGAAATATTGAGCAAAATTTAGATTGATGGTAAACTGTTTCCATTGTGGAGATCCGTGTTTGGATATTGAAATTAAGCATGAGGAAAAATCCTTTTGCTGTCACGGTTGTAAAACTGTTTACGATATTCTACATGACAACAATTTAAGCTATTACTATGATCTCGAAAAAACTCCAGGTATTTCTCCGAAAGAAATTGCTGGAAAATATGATTTTCTGGACAATGAAACCATTGTTGAAAAACTACTAGAGTTTAACGACGGCAGCACTCAAATCGTTTCTTTTTTAATTCCTTCTATTCACTGTAGTAGTTGTATTTGGATTCTTGAAAATCTTAATAAACTTAATCCTGCCGTAAAATTTTCACAGGTAAATTTTCCTGAAAAAACGGTCCGAATTACTTTTTCTAATTCCTCTGCTGAAGCTTTAAGCGAAACGCAGACTAAAAAAAACACACTAAAAAACTTAGTAATTCTTTTAAGCCGGATTGGTTACGAGCCCTATATTTCACTAGATGATTCTAATAAAAAAGAAAAATACATCAACAGAAGCTTGATCTATAAATTGGGTGTTGCAGGTTTTGCCTTTGGGAATGTGATGTTCCTTTCCTTCCCAGAATATTTTGAACATTCCGAGTTTTGGCTGGACCAGTTTAAACCCTTTTTCCGTTGGTTGATGTTTGCGTTTTCGCTACCTGTAGTATTTTATTCGGGTAGTGGTTATTTCACTTCTGCCTTCAAAGGGCTGCGGTCAAAAATTTTAAATATTGATGTTCCCATTGCATTGGGAATTGCAGTTCTTTTTATTCGAAGCACTTTAGATATTGTGATGAATTGGGGATCCGGTTTTTTCGACAGTTTGACGGGTCTAGTTTTCTTCTTGCTTCTTGGGAAATTATTTCAACAGAAAACCTATAGCTATCTCTCTTTTGAACGCGATTATAAATCATATTTCCCAATCGCTGTTACGCGACTTTTAAAAAATACAGAAGGAAAAACAGTTGAAGAACAAGCTGAGGTATTTACCGTAAAAAAAGGAGATCGACTTCTGATACGCAACAATGAAATCCTACCGGTTGACGCAATATTAATTAAAGGCAATGCGCTTATTGATTACAGTTTCGTTACAGGAGAAGCTGAACCCATTTCCAAACAAAGTGGCGATAAACTTTTCGCTGGCGGAAGGCAACAAGCTGGAATTTTGGAAGTAGAAGTTTTAAAACCCGTGGCGCAAAGTTACTTGACCCAACTTTGGAGCAATGACGTTTTTAGCAAAGACAAAACAGGGATTTTTGAATCATTGACAGACAGTATTAGTAAAAGGTTTACGATTGCTATTCTGTCCGTTGCTTTTATTTCTACCATTTTTTGGTTAGTGGTTGATCCTTCCAAGGCTTTTAATGTTTTCACTTCGGTTTTGATTGTTGCCTGTCCCTGCGCCATTGCACTGGCCGCACCATTTACGTTGGGGAATGTCCTGCGCATCTTTGGAAGGGAAAAATTGTATTTAAAGGAAACTTCTGTAATTGAACAAATGGCGAAACTGGACACCGTTGTTTTTGATAAAACAGGAACGCTCACCACCAACCAAAAAAACCTGATTACATATGAAGGCATAGCGCTTTCTTCGGAAGAAAAACAACTACTTACCAGTACGCTTCGCGCTTCCAGCCATCCGCTTAGCCGTTCTCTTTACAATATTTTGGATAAGAACGACATTCAAACTTTGGATGATTTTGAGGAAGAAGTAGGGAAGGGGATTTCAGCAACTTTCAATGACAACTCCATTAAAGTTGGTTCGTATGAATTTGTTGGGCTTGATGATGAAATGATTTCTGAAGTAAAAAATAAAACAACCGTTCACATCAGTGCCAATCAAGTTTACAAAGGGTGTTATATTTTTAATAGCGAATACAGAAAAGGTGTTGCCGAAGTTTTTCAACAATTGGGAACCGATAAAGATGTAATTGTTCTTTCCGGCGACAACGAAGGCGAACGCGAGCGATTGGAAACACTGCTACCCAAAGGCACAAAACTTTACTTTGATCAAAAACCGGACGACAAACTCAATTTCATAAAAACACTTCAGCAAAACGGAAAACAAGTATTGATGATTGGCGATGGTCTAAACGATGCGGGAGCTTTGAAGCAGAGTAATGTTGGCTTTGTTGTTTCAGAAAACACCAATGTTTTTTCCCCAGCATGTGATGGAATTCTCGATGCTTCACAGTTCAAAAAAATCTCAGATTATTTAAACTTTTCAAAGAGTAGCGTGAAGATTATAAAATGGGCATTTCTACTTTCGTTGCTTTACAATTTGGTAGGACTTTCGTTTGCTGTTACCGGACATTTGCGACCAGTAGTAGCTGCTATTTTAATGCCGTTAAGCTCCATTAGTATCGTAGTTTTCACTACGATTGCAACACAATATATTGGGAAGAAATTAAGAATGAATATAAATTAAGGAAAATTGACTAATGTCATATTTTATAGAGACGTACAATAATATTTTTGAATTATAAATTTCAGGTATGAACATCATTTATATGCTGCTAGCAATCAGTGTTTTCGTGGCACTCATTTTTTTTGCACTTTTTATTTATTCGGTAAAACGAGGGCAATATGATGATACTTATACCCCTTCCGTAAGAATGCTTTTTGAGGATGAACTTGTAAAGGAAGGTTCTACTCGCAAAAAAGAGGCCTCAAAAGAAAAAATAACCAATCCAGAAAAATAATTCAATTAACACTATGCAAACAGAACAGTTTTACTACGACAACCAGATTGTCAAAAAATTCATCAATGCGACCATATTTTGGGGACTCATTGGAATGAGTGTCGGCTTGTTGCTGGCCTTTATGTTTTTGTTCCCCAATTTAACCGACGGTATTTCGTGGCTAAGTTTTGGCCGTTTAAGGCCATTGCACACCAACGCCGTTATTTTTGCCTTTGTTGGAAATGCAATCTTCGCAGGGGTTTATTATTCATCACAACGTCTGCTTAAAGCACGTATGTGGAGTGACTTTCTCAGTAATTTAAACTTTTGGGGTTGGCAAGCCATTATTGTTGGAGCAGCCATAACGCTTCCCTTGGGCTATACAACTTCAAAGGAATATGCCGAGCTTGAATGGCCTTTTGATATTGCCATTGCTTTAATTTGGGTCGCATTTGGTATCAACTTGATTATGACAATGGTTAAAAGACGCCAGCGTCATTTATACGTAGCTCTTTGGTTCTATTTGGCAACTTGGGTAACTGTTGCAGTTTTACATATTGTGAACAGTATGGAAATACCAGTAACGGCTTTAAAGAGTTATTCTATGTATGCAGGTGTGCAGGATGCACTGGTGCAATGGTGGTATGGGCATAATGCAGTGGCGTTTTTCTTGACCACCCCTTTCCTAGGTTTGATGTATTATTTTGTGCCTAAAGCGGCAAACAGACCGGTATATTCCTACCGACTTTCAATAGTTCACTTTTGGTCATTGATCTTCATTTATATTTGGGCAGGACCTCACCATTTGTTGTACACCGCTCTTCCAGAATGGGCCCAGAATCTGGGTGTTGCCTTTTCGGTAATGCTTTTAGCACCGTCTTGGGGTGGTATGATCAACGGTCTTTTGACACTTCGAGGTGCTTGGGACAAAGTACGTGTTGATCCTGTTTTGAAATTTATGGTAGTAGCTATTACCGGTTATGGTATGGCAACTTTTGAAGGCCCGATGCTTTCTCTTAAAAACGTAAACGCAATTGCCCACTTTAGCGACTGGATTATTGCACACGTTCACGTTGGCGCACTTGCCTGGAACGGTTTCTTGACCTTTGGTATGATCTATTGGTTGGTGCCGCGACTTTTTAAAACAAAATTGTATTCCATTAAGCTGGCAAACGCACATTTCTGGATAGGCACTTTGGGTATTATTATGTATACATTGCCAATGTACGTTGCAGGTTTTATGCAGGCTTCTATGTGGAACCAGTTTAACCCAGACGGAACACTTACTTATGGAAACTTTCTTGAAACAGTAACTCAAATTATGCCAATGTACACCATGCGTGCCATTGGAGGTACTCTATACATTGCAGGAGCTTTCATTTTATTATACAATATTGTAATGACAGCGAGGAGAGGTAGTAAAGTTACTGATGAACTTGCCGAAGCCTCACCTTTAGTGCCTGTAACCAAAAAACAGACATCTGGCGAAGGTTACCACACTTGGTTAGAGCGCCGCCCAATTAAATTAACTATTTACGCAACCATTGCTATTTTGATCGGCGGGATGGTACAGATTATTCCTTCTTTAATGGTAGATGATTATGTACCAGTAATTTCCAGTGTGAAACCTTACACGCCATTGGAATTGGAAGGTCGCGATATTTACATTCGGGAAGGTTGTGTATCCTGTCACTCGCAGATGATCCGTCCTTTTAGGAGTGAGGTGGAACGTTATGGTGAGTACTCAAAGTCGGGCGAATATGTTTATGACCACCCATTCCTTTGGGGAAGTAAGCGTACTGGACCAGATCTTCATAGAGTGGGCGGAAAGTATTCAGATAACTGGCATTTAAACCACTTGTATGATCCACGAAGTACCTCTTCCGGCTCTATTATGCCTTCCTATAAATGGCTGATTAATTCAGAATTGGATAAATCAGACACAGAGGCAAAAATGAGGACCATGGTTATGCTAGGAGTTCCCTACACTGAAGAAGAAATAGTAAACGCCCAAAAGTGGATGGACGAACAGGGAACCAAAATTGAAAAGAATTTATACAGCGACCCCGATTTTGTAACTGCATATGAAGCCAATAAAAAATACGCTCAAGACAATGGAGAAGATTTCATTGAAATGAAAAATCGTGAAATTGTAGCGGTAATAGCCTATTTGCAACGCTTAGGAACTGATATTAAAGTAGAAAACGCTGAAAATACTTCAGCCAAAAACAAATAGTTATGTTGAGATTTATAAAAGGAAACCTCGAGAACATTGATAATGTTCAAATATATCCAATGATTTCACTTTTGATATTCTTCGTCTTTTTTGTAGTGCTTTTTTATTGGGTAATTACAGCCAAAAAGGATCACATTGCCGAAGTGAGCAATATTCCATTGGAAGACGATACTAACAACCAAAACGACGATTTGTTATGAAATGTCCATTCACATATTTAAAATTTACGAAGATGTCTCATTTGGACATTCCATCTTCCGCTAACCAAATAAATATTATATACAGATGAAAACAGCCTCTTATTTAAGGGTCATTGGTTTTATGATCCTCGCCTTTTTTCTACTGGAACTCACGGTTGATTCCGGTGAAGACTGGGCAATAGTGAAATATCCAATTATTTGGGCAGTGCTGGGAATGGTGTTTTTTTTCGCCATTGCTTTGGAAATTGTTGCCTCGGCATTGCAGCGCATTCTCTTTGGTGGCCTTAGCGAAGAAGCGAAAGCACATTACATTGCCGCCGAAACATTACGTGAACAAAACAGATTTGGTTGGTTCAAAAGAAAATACAAAGAAATGCTTGGCTCCAAACCTATGGAGAGCGAGCAGGAAATTGTTTTGGATCACAATTATGATGGTATTCGCGAACTGGATAACAAACTTCCGCCTTGGTGGGTTTATATGTTTTATGCGACTATAATTTTTGCTGGTATCTATTTGGTGCGCTTTCAAATTTTTAATGGTCCCAACCAAATAGATGAATACGAAACCGAGATAGCACAAGCAAAACTTGATGTTGCTGAATTCAAGAAAAACAACAAAGATTTAATTGACGTAAATACGGTTGAAATTTTGACAGATCCATCTGACCTTGCAGCTGGAGAAGCTGTGTTTACAGCAAATTGTGTGGCCTGTCATAAAGCAGGTGGCGGCGGAGGAATTGGTCCAAACCTAACCGATGATTATTGGATTTTAGGTGGCGGAATTAAAAATGTTTTCCACACTATCAGCGAAGGTGGCCGTGCCGGGAAAGGTATGATTTCTTGGAAAACAGACCTTAAACCAAGCGAAATGGCACAAGTAGCCAGTTATGTTTTGAGTCTTCACGGAACAAACCCGGTAGATCCAAAAGCACCCGAAGGTGAAATTTGGATGGATGAAAATGCACCAGTTGATAATGTTCAGGTAAAACAAATAGATTCTACGGAAATTGAAGTGAAAATGACCAATGATCCAGTTATTGACAGTATAGGACCAGGTAAATAAATTTTTTAAAATTAACGATTGCTGATTAACGATTGTTGAATGCTGAAGGGAAAAATACCTTAGCTAAACATCCAAAATTCTGCAATCATATATCTAAAATCATAAATCTAAAATCTAATTGGATACTCCAGAAAACGAAAGATTTCGCGATAGTATAGGAACAATAACCGAAGAAGGCAAAAGGGCTTGGGTTTATCCTAAAAAACCGTCGGGCAAATTATACCAATACCGAAAATACGTAAGTTATTTTCTACTCGCCTTTTTGTTCGCTGCACCTTTTGTGAAAATTAGCGGCAATCAATTTTTGCTTTTCAACGTGCTGGAGCGTCGTTTCAATATTTTTGGCTTTCCGTTTTGGCCGCAGGATTTCTACCTGTTTGTGATTATGATGATTATTGGCGTTGTGTTCATCATCTTTTTTACAGCGGCTTTCGGAAGAATTTTTTGTGGATGGATTTGTCCGCAAACTATTTTTATGGAAATGGTTTTCCGAAGAATAGAATATTGGATAGATGGTGATCGCGGAGCACAGATTCGTTTGGACAAACAAAAGTGGAATGCTGAAAAAATTAGAAAACGCGTTTTAAAATGGGGTGTATTCTTTATCATTTCCTTTTTGATTGCGAATATATTCCTAGCTTATTTCATCGGTAGTGACCGACTTTTGCAATATGTTTTTGAAGGACCGTTAGATCATATCAGCACACTTATTTCGCTGTTTGTTTTTACTGCAGTTTTCTATTTCATTTTCGTATGGTTTCGAGAGCAGGTTTGCATTATAGCCTGCCCTTATGGAAGATTACAAGGCGTTTTACTCGACAATAAATCCATCATTGTGGCATATGATCACAAGCGGGGCGAAAAGGAAATGGGGCGTGCCAAATTTAAGAAAAATGAAGATCGCGAAGCTTCCGGAAAGGGAGACTGCATCGATTGTTTTCAATGTGTGAATGTTTGCCCAACAGGTATTGATATTAGAAACGGAACACAGTTGGAATGTGTTAATTGTACAGCCTGCATTGACGAATGCGACAGTATTATGGAGGCCGTAAATCTTCCAAAAGGATTAATTCGCTATGCTAGTGAAGAAAATATTGAAAAGAAAGTGCCATTCAAGTTTACGCCACGACTTAAAGGTTATATAGCAGTTTTGGTGATTCTAATTGGTGTGCTTACAGGAATGCTATTTTTAAGAAGCGATGTGGAAGCGAATATTCTACGCCTTCCAGGCCAGCTTTACGAACACAAAGCAGATAATATTATTAGCAATGTTTTTACCTATAAATTATTGAACAAAACCACGAGGAATATTGATAACATTCACTTTAAGCTTAAATCTCCCAAGGGAACTATACATACTGTGAAACAGGGAGAAATTATTGTTCCAGCACAGGATTTGGCGCAGGGCACGCTCTTTATTGAAATAAATAATTCAGCTTTAAGTGGTGATAAAAACCGCGCGGTAATAGAAGTATATAGTGGTGAGGATTTGATTGAAACTACGAGCGTAACATTTTTGGGACCTAGAAGCTATAAATAATCTCCCTCCTCTCCGAAAGAGAAAGTGTGGTTAAAAGCGAAATGGAATAATAAAAAACAGCAATAATCAATAAAATATTGAGATGAAAATAAATTGGGGTACAGGATTGGTGATTGTGATGGTGCTTTTCATAGCGTTTATTATGTATTTCGTAATAAAGATAAGCACGGACAAAAAGTATGATTACGATCTGGTGACCGAAGAATACTATAAAAAAGAAATGGTCTATCAAGAAGAGATTGATGCAGAGGAAAATTCAAATACTTTGGAAGGAAGTATTTCTGGGGAAAAAACCCCGGAAGGATGGATGGTTACTTTTCCAAAGAATATTGATTACACAAAAATAGAAGGCACTGTGTTCCTTTATAGGCCGTCCAACAAACAATTGGATTTTAAACTTCCACTGAAGTTATCAAGTCCAAATTTGCTCATACCTGATCATCTTTTGGTGGCCGGTCGTTGGAACACGATTGTGCAATGGACCTATGAAGGAGAGAATTATTTGTATAAAAAAGAAATTGTTTATTAATCCCCTTATCCATCAAAGGGGAACTAACCAGTAATGTTTCGCCAGAGGCAACCCGCTAGGTTTGAATCAAAATCGATTTTAAAATGTGAAACAAGAAACGAAATGTTATACACCGCGCTCATATTTGGATTACTAGGGAGCTTCCACTGTGTAGGGATGTGTGGGCCTATTGCATTTTTGTTACCTGTTGACAGAAACAATAACCTCAAAAAGCTGGGACAGATATTTCTGTACCATTTCGGAAGGATATTGGCTTACAGTATTTTGGGGTTGGTCTTTGGCTTGGTGGGTAAAAGTTTAAACCTGTTCGGTTTTCAACAGCAATTGTCCATTATTATTGGAGTTTTGATGGTGTTGATCATTTTTCTTCCACAGAAAAATTTTAATAAATACAATTTTTCAAAACCTATTTATAAAATCATTTCCAAGGTAAAATCAGCCTTGGGAAAAGAACTCAAAAAGAAAAGCCCCGATACTTTTATGACTATCGGCTTTTTAAATGGTTTTCTTCCGTGCGGCTTAGTTTATATGGCGGTTTTTGGCGCTATAGCTTCCGGAAATGCTTGGCAGGGAAGTTTATACATGGCGCTTTTCGGACTAGGAACAATACCTTTGATGACTTCGGCCATTTATTTGGGAAACTTTTTAAACGGACAGATACGTCAACGTATTCGGCGCAGTATTCCCATATTTGTAGTAATCATAGGCTGTCTTTTCATAATACGTGGTTTGGGTTTGGGCATCCCGTATATTTCACCTAAACCTATTCCAGAAACCATCGATGCTAATTATGATTGTCACGCAGTGGTTTCAAAAAATGAAACAATCAATAACCATTAAAATAATTAGATTATGACAAATTCAATTTTACCACTTGCCAATTGGGGTATGGGAACCGCAATTATTATTTTCTTTGCAGTATTGTGTATTGCGCTTACTGCCATTGTACTTAGCTTTGTGTTTGGTGGGAAAAAGAAAAGTGATGATGAAAAAACTCCTTCCGAAAAAGATAATTTATAGAACTCTCAATAATCTTTTATTTTATAAGAAATTATTTAGCCAAATTAATAATGGTTTGCACCGTTTCTTTATTATCTACACCAAGACCTTCTTGTTGATGTACCATTTCGCCATTCTGATTAAAAACACTTATGATGTTTGAATGGGAAAAATCCATAGGTGAAATTTGTTTGTAATTAACAGCTAATACTGCTGCAAATTCGCGCGTGTCTTCTTCTGTGCCACGAAGGAAGAGCCATTTTTCATCTTCCATCTTGTTTTCTTTGGCAAATGCTTTTAGTCTTTCAGGAGTATCTGTTTCTGGGTCGATACTAACAAAAACATATTGAACATCGCTCTTTTTTTCATCAGGAACTTGTGTTTCAATATTTCGCATATCGGCAACCAAACGAGGGCAAGCAGCTTTACATGTGGTATAAATCATAACCATTACCACCACTTTTCCTTGCAGGTCTTTCAGTTCAATCTCCTCGCCATTTTGGTTAGTCCATTGCGAAGGAAGGTTGTAGATGGACATTTCAGGAATTGCTTCCCCTTCCGCTTTTTTTTACTTTTGCAGTTTCAGTGATATCTGTATTTTTTTCTGATGTATTTTTGCAGGAAAACACTGCAACCAACATTACCATCAGTGCTAAATAACTATAATTTTTCATTTTTTTCATTTATTAATTTCCAACATTTTTCGCACACCGAAAACCTAAGTTTTGGGAAGAATAACGGGCTTTTATACTTCCTCTGAATGCATAGCGCATAAAGGCTGCATAATTCATTAAATCTGAAGCTCCTATCGCAGCACTTCCACAGAATAGATTTGAATCTTTATCAACGTCTTTTCGGGATTCTCCTGATATAAGTACGGAATTGAAATCTAAAGTCCATTCCCAAACTAAACCGTGAAGATCATATATACCCCAATAATTCTTAAAAGTTTCCCCAATGGGGTTATCGAAAGTTCTAGGGGTTTCGTACCAACCTAAAATATATTGGTTATACGATTCTATTTTTCGTGCATCGGGCACATTTTCATTAGCCATAGCCGCATATTCCCATTCATCCATTGTTGGTAAACGTTTGCCTTGACATTCGCAGTATTTTTTTGCAGCAAACCAGGAAACATTTATTACGGGGCATTTCGGCAGTCCACTATAAGAGTCGTCTGTTTTCCATCTTGATAAATAACTTTTGTCGGCAAATAATGGTTTAACATTACTTTTTTTCCATTGAGGGTATTTTTCTTACAAACTTTAGGTAATCTTCATTTGTAACTGGGTAAACGTCCATCCAAAATGATTCAACTTTTACAGTTTTATTAGCAGCGCCGTAAAGCGGTAAATAAACACCTCTCTTTACTAATGCCATTCTATTATTTTGGGCTGTAACCCCACAAAATAAAAAGGAACAGGCAAAGAAAAGAGCGGTACTTAACAATTTTAATTTCAACAAATTTTCTATTTATTTCTTACAGCCTGAACCATTTCAGGAGTAACTTCTTTTTTGGAGTTGCCCCAACTGTTGTAAACGTAAGTAAGTACGTTGGTAACATCTTCGTCAGTAAGTGCTTGGGCTGTCATTACACTATTATATTTCTTTCCGTTTACCGTGATTTCTCCTGTTTTTCCGTGTAAAACTATATCTATGGCGCGATTAACATCGGCATTTAAATAGTCTGATTTTGCCAAAGGGGGAAAAGCACCTTCAATCCCCTGTCCATTTGCTTGGTGACAAGCAACACAGGTGGCCATAAATTTATCTTTTCCGAACTTCATTCTTTCTTCAAGGCTTAAAGCTTTCATTTCTTCTTTTTCCACTTTAGGGCCACCCGTTGGCATTGATTGGATAACACCACCTTCAGGATGATAAATTCCTTCGCGGATTTCGCCGGAATAGATTGTTTTGTTCTTTTCGCCTTCCACTTTTAACATTGCCAAGGCTCCTTTATTAAAAGCTCTGAAAATAGAATGGTCAACCAAAATAAAGGTTCCCGGAACATCCACTCTGAATTCAACAATTGCGGCACCTCCGGCAGGAATCATTGTTGTTTGAACGTTTTCATTGATTAAGTTCCCCCCTTCAACATGTACTCTGTCAAAAATTTCTCCAATAACGTGGAAGGAAGAAACAAGGCCTGGGCCACCATTCCCTACAAATAGACGAACTTTTTCGCCCACTTTTGCTGTAATTGCATTATCGCCAGTCATAGCACCAACGTGGCCGTTAAATACTACATAGTCTGGATTTCATTTATTGCTTTTTGCATATCAAAAGCTTGCAGGCCACGATCGCCATATTTACCTTTTGTATAAAAATCACCTTGCATTATATAATATTCTTTGTCCACAGGCTCTAACCCACCTTCTGGTTCAACTAAAATAAGACCGTACATTCCATTGGCAATGTGCATTCCCACAGGCGCGGTGGCACAGTGGTAAACATAAAGCCCAGGATTGAACACTTTAAATGAGAACACTTTCTCATGGCCGGGAGCAACAAATGAAGAATCCGCGCCACCGCCAGGACCGTTACAGCATGAAAATCAATGTTATGTGGTAGTTTGTTGTCTGGATGATTTTTTAAGTGAAATTCTACTTCGTCGCCCACGCGGGTACGTATAAAACTTCCCGGAACGGTACCACCAAATGTCCAATAAACATATTTTACACCATCGGTCATTTCGCCTTCCCGCTCTTGGATTTCAAGATCAACAATTAATTTTTTTGCCATACGCTTCCCAACGGGAGTTGGAACATTTGGAGGAGAGGTAAGTTCAGCAATCATTTCCTGGTTCACAGGAATATCTACTGTGTCATTATATTTTTTGTCAGACTGATCATTTACGCATCCTGAAAGAAATGCTACTGTACCCAGGGCGAGCAACGTTTTGTGAATGATGTTTTTGTTGAGAGTCAATTTCATTGGTTGGTTTTTTTAAATTGGTTCTAAATTAGCGTTTATTGTTTATTGTTTTCGTTTTCTGGTTTTTGCCAAGTGAATAAAACGGGATCAATGGTTACCATAAGCCATGCCCAATTATTGGTATTGCCATCAAAATTGTTTTTTACAGTTTCCATAGCTTTTGAAGCAAAGAATTGTGAATATCCAGCCTGAATGTTTACGAATTCGCTCAATTTTTGCGAAATTACTAAATCCATTTCATATCCTAAATTTTTTGATGTTTCGTCATCTATTTTTGCAGCAGCAAGAAATTGATGCAGTGCTAAATTGATGTTTGTTTTTTTGTTGAAAGAGTACTTCACATTTCCATATAAATCGAGCAATCCCACATTGTTGCTATGGTTGCCCACATAGAAATAATCCATAAACCCATTGAATTTATGGTTGGTTCCATAGAGCGGGGTGAACGCTTTGTTTTTTTTGTTTGAAGGTGCCCCATAGTCATTGCCGCTTTGCAGTTCGCCACCGAGGCCCACAATAAGGTTTTCGGTTGCGGAATAATGGGTTTCCAATGAAAGTAGATAGGCGCTTATATTATTGTTGGCAACATCTTTCCCGAATTGATAATACATGTTTGAAGCAAAATTGAATTTATCCACTTTCGCTTTTAAATGGATTCCTGCGGTTTGGGAGTATCTTGTGTCATTTTTAGACTCGTCAATTTCATCTATATATTGTAGGCCATTGTTCAAAAACAGAAAACTGGCGGATAGTTTTTCCCAATCCTTATGAATCCATACGTATTGAAGACTTTTATAGGTATTGGTTGTAAGTATGTTTCCAGTTAATGATTCTTTGTCCTGATTGTAGGCCGCTCCCAAATGTAGTTTCATAAAACTTGATTCGTATTTTACTATCGCTGCATCGTGGCTTCTACCTTGTTGTACCCACCCTACATTTCCGAAGAAACGCTGGTCGTCATATATAATTTCCTGACGTCCAATTTTTAAGGAAAGGTCTGAAACTAGCAAAATGTCTGCCCAAGCTTGGTGCAATGAAAATCCGTTTTCATCTACCACATTAAGTTGTGGTACGTCACCCCAAACTCTTATATCCTGGGGGCTAAAATAGAAATGCAGTTTCTCAGTTTTGTACCCAAAATTTAGCCTTGTGCGTTGCGAAACAAATGAAGCGGGATCTGTATCATCAGGGAAAAGTGTTTTGTAACCATGTCGAAATTCAAATCGTGGTCTGAGCTCCGCATCAACAGTAAACTGAGAATATGTGTTGGAAACAGTTAGAAATAAAACTAGGAATAGGGCAATTTTAAATAGCTTCATTTTTGATATTTAAAAATTTCAGATACAAATGTCTTATTTATAGTTTGTGCTAAATATGATTATAGTCATATTATTATAAATTTGCTAAGTTTTTTTGAATGAAATTAAAAACTAAACCGTCATCGAGAAAAGTTGCGTTTCTGGTTTGTTTCGCTGTAAAAGTACATCGAAAGCCATGCAGACATTGCGAACAAACGGACGGCCTTTTTCGGTTATTTGAAGTTTTTTGGAACCGAATTGAAGAAAGCCATCGACTTCCATTTCTTTCAATTTAAGAAGCACTGCTGGCAACTCACTAAATTGAAGTGAATCATCCTCCCAAGAAGTTTCCAAACGGCACATCATATTCAGAATATGCTTGCGGATAATCAGGTCTTCTTCATTTAGAATATGGCCGCGATAGACGGGTAGAATTCCCTCTTCAACCAAATCTTGGTAATCCTCCACATTTTTTGAGTTTTGACCAAAACTGTACCAGCTATCTCCAATTGCAGAAACACCCAGTCCGATCATCAATTGGGTTTTGCTGTCGGTATAACCCATAAAATTGCGGTGCAGTTTTTTTTGTTCCATTGCTTTGTATAGACTGTCGGTCTTAAGGGCGAAATGATCCATCCCTATCTCAATATAACCTGCTTCTTCAAGCATTTTTTTGCCAGTTTCATACATTTCCCTCTTTTCACTGGCGCTAGGAAGATCTTCCTCTTTAAAACCTCGCTGCCCATTACCTTTTATCCACGGTACGTGTGCATAGCTGTAAAAAGCGATACGGTCTGGCATTAATTCTTTTGTTTTTTCAATGGAATACACCACGTGCTCCTTTTTTTGAAATGGAAGACCAAAAATAATATCATGACCTACGGAGGTATAGCCAATTTCACGAGCATTTTCGGTAACACGTTTTACATTCGCAAAAGGCTGTAGCCTGTGAATAGCTATTTGGACTGTTGTATTATAATCCTGAACACCATAACTAACCCTTGTAAAACCACAGTCAAAAAGCGTTTGTAAATGTTCCCGCGAAGTATTATTTGGATGCCCTTCAAAACTAAATGAAGGATTTTCAGCCATTGTTGCGTCGCGAAAAATTCCTTTTAAAAGCAAACGCAAGTTTTGCGGAGAAAAAAAAGTGGGCGTACCACCGCCCAAATGTAACTCCTTTACAATGGGTCGTTCCGAAAAGAGTTCCAAATAAAGCCGCCATTCTTTTAAAACTGATTCCAAATAGGGTATTTCAACTCTGTGATTTTTGGTTATGCGTTTATTGCAGCCACAAAAAGTACAGAGGCTTTCGCAAAAAGGAAGGTGAATGTAAAGACTTATGCCTTCAGTGCCATTACTTTCCGAAAAACTTTGGACCACGTTTTTCTTCCATTCGGTTAACGAAAATTTTTCGTTGTTCCAATACGGGACTGTTGGATAGCTTGTATATCTTGGGCCGGGAACGTTGTATTTTGAAACTAAACTACTTTGCATGCTATTAATTTATTAGGGCAAAAGTACTTTTGCCTTACTTTTTATAAAATGATAAATGTCAGTTGCTTCATACTTAAAAAAAAGATCAGGATTGATGTTTTATTTTAATGCGGATGATAAACGAACATGCCATTAATTTCTTTTTGAAAAAAGAGAGTAAATTGATTCTGTATTGACTAATAAGTAAATAAAATAAATTTAGAGAAGTATGATAAAATACACTGAAGGTTCACTTTCAATGATAACAGATTTATATTTGAAAAATTTGTAATTACTTTACAAACCAAAAAAATAATATTGAGTAGCGATTTTTACAAAACATCAATTTTACCATTTGCCGGAATAATTATAAAGTTATGTAGGGCCTATACAAATTCACAAGAGGATTTCGAAGATTATTATCAGGAAGTATGTTTGCAAATTTGGAGGAGTAAAGATAATTTTCGTGAGGAATCACAATGGAGTACCTGGGTTTACAGAGTTACCTTAAATGTTTGTCTGACCTTACTGAAGAAAAAGAAAAACAATGTACAGCATTTTGTATCTGATTCTTTGGTAACTGAAGAAACTGAAGATAATTATGCATTTTCAGATGAATCATTAAATCTTTTATACGAAGCTATTCGGAAACTATCAGAAATTGATAGAGCTGTTATTATGCTTTATTTGGAAGAAAAATCATATAAGGAAATTGCTGACATTATAGGAACAAACCCTAATAATATTGGGGTCCGTGTTCAAAGAATTAAAGTAAGATTAAAAAAAATATTGGATGGAGAAATCAATTGAAAATATATGGAAAGAGGGTTTCCTGAAAAGTGATGCCTTAATAGCGCCAAAAATAAACGACCTATATTCCCAAAAATCAATTCATATTATTGATAAATTTAAAAGAATGTTTCGCATCAATTTGATTGCGATTGTTGTCTTCTCGTTTCTATTTTTATTGATCTCCTATTTTATAGGAATACCAATAATGGGAATTATATTCTTTGTAACTCTTTCGGTTCTAGTCTATATTAATAAAGGTCTTCTAAAAGATTTAGAAACCATAGATAAAGGTGAAAATAGTTATCAATACCTCAAGGAATTTAACGGATGGATACATAAGCAAGTAACTGTTAATAAGCGAATCTCTACATTTTTGTACCCCATAATATTTATGTCTTTTATATTGGGCTTTTGGTTTAAGGATGCTGAGGGTAAATTTTTAGGCGAAAGACTTGTAAATGAAATTCTAATGAGGTTTCCCGATACTTATTTAGTATCTGGAATACCTTTAATAGGAATCGTCATAGCACTTTTAATTGTAGGTTTACTAGCGTTTTTTGGCGGTCGAATTTATCAATGGGATTTGAACATTGTATATGGTAGGGTATTCAAAAAGCTGGAAGAATTAATGACAGATATTGAAAATTTGAATGAGTAAACACTTCCCAACTAATTGTTTTGTAGTGCTTCGCTACGTTTTTTAAAGAAACACAAGCTTCTACATGTAATATTTTTTGTTTTGTGCCACTAACCAAGAAAACAACAATATTATGACACTACAAGCAGCTTATGCCTTTTTTGAAAGTTTAAAAAAGAAAACAATCAATAAATCTGAAATTAAGGTTTATAACAATTTCCTTGATATTCTAAATAAGTTGGGAAGGAGAGAGTTCTCAAAAGAGGAACTTCAATCCATTGAATCAGAACTTGATATCTTAAATTTAAAATCCAATGAAGGAAATAACAAAAAATACTTCAACCAAAATACTGAAAGAGTTCAAAAAATATTTAAAAGAAAAACATTCTTTAATTCCGGCAGGATACTATGTAAATGTCGGGGTATCTACCGGAACTGCCTTCGGCGTAGTTTTAGGAGTTATCCTTGATTCCCATTTCGAAAGATCGTTAGGAATCGCGGTAGGAATTAGTATTGGCATGGTAATCGGCTTATTTATAGGCCGACAAATGGACTCTCAAGCTAAAGCTACAGGAACCATCCTTTAACTAAATGGACTGCGAATAACTACCGAGATAAAAATAATATAACTAAATTATTAGTTCAACTAATAATTTAGTTATATTTGTTTTCAGAAGGAACGTATTATTGTGAAATCCAAACTTTATATAGGAGCTACAAGCCCTTCGAATTTTAGCCTGATTCGTTTTCTTTAAGTAGATTATTTCCTAACTAACCGGCGTGATAGACTCGTTGAATAAATAATTAAATAATGAATAAAACAATCGTATTATTAGTAATTGGCTTAAGTTTTTTCTTTTTACAAGGTTTACATAGCCAAACCGATCAGAATATTTCTTTTCTGCAAAAAGTGGGTACTTTGGATAGCATATATTCCGAAAGCCTGAAAGAATACAGGAAAATTTACGTGCAACTTCCTGCAAGCTATAACGTCAAAGAAAAGGAAAAATACCCCGTAGTTTATATTTTAGATGGAGAAGTGCTACTCCCTACGGTAAACAATGTTCAAGATTTTTATAGTGGTGGTTTTACACCCGATATGGTGCTTATTGGTATTTCAAACGATAAAAATAGAATGCGTGACTTAACGACTTCAAAAGTAACAGAAATGTACGGAATGCCGTTTAAACAAGAAAACGGAGATGCCGCCAATTTCAGTAATTTTTTAGAGACGGAACTGATTCCTTTCATTGAAAATAAATATCCAGTAACCAATTTTAGAACTTTAATTGGGCATTCGTATGGGGGTTTATTTACGCTTTATTCGCTAGTACACCATCCACACTTATTTTCTAATTATATAGCAATCGATCCAAGTCTTGATTGGGACAATCAAAAATTATTGAAGGAAGCTCAAAACATCTTACCGAGTACCGATTATAAAGGAAAATCTTTATTTATGTCTTTAAATGGGCAATTAAATATGCAGGATCCAACTGTTACAATAGCTAATGTTATGCAGGATACTTCAGATTTTACGCTTTTTCCAAGATCAAATATTTCCTTTTCAAATATCGAAAAGCAAAACAAACAAAATGGATTGGCTTTGGAGTGGAAATTTTATCCAAGGGATCTGCATGGCACGATAGCTTTTCCGTCTATAATGGATGGTTTAATTTCCGTTTTTCAATGGTACCAGATGGAGAATACCTCTAAATTCAATTCACCTGAAACTTCAAAGGAGGAATTATCTGAAATAATACAATACCGTGCAAAAAAACTAAAAACTTATTTTAAATATTCTGTGCCACCATATCCTGAAGATTTATTGAATATGCTCGGATATATGAGTTTAGATATGGAACAACCGGAAAAGTCGAAAATGTTCTTTGATTTCGATATTGAATTTTACCCAAATAGCCCGAATGCTTATGATTCTATGGCTGATTATTATGAAAGAAATGGTGATACTGCCAATGCTATAAAATATGTGTCTAAAGCTTTTGAAATAAGTGGAGATAATTATTATAAGGATAGGATGGAAGCACTAAAGAAAAAATAGCAGATACAAACAAGCCTATATTATTTTATATTTTTATGGTTTATAAATATTTAATAGATGAAAATTAGTACCCGACTACACATATTGTTTATCATATTATTTTTTAATTTGAGTTTATGCTATGCGCAGGATAATTCATTTACGAAAGAATACAAGGAAGAGGTTATTGAAAACATCTCCCAATTAATGAATGATTTTTATGTGTTTCCTGAAGTTGCAAAGTTGACTGAAGCGCATCTAAAGGCTCAATTGTTAGATGGATATTTTGATCAGTTTGAAAATAATGAAACTTTTGCAATAGCCTTGACTAACTCAGTACAAGCCATTAATAAGGACAAGCACATGCGTATTTGGTCTAACCAAGCTAACATCAATTCAGAAAAGCCTCAGGAAAGAACAGTTGATGAATATATTATTGGAATAGATAGATCCAGAGCAGCAAATGCAGGATTCAATACTGTTAAAATCTTGGATGGCAATGTTGGTTATCTAGATTTAAGAGGTTTTGCTGGAATGGAAACTGGAAAGGACATTGCAGATGCTTATATGAAATTAATGTCGAGAACAGATGCAATTATTATTGACTTAAGCAAAAATGGAGGAGGCAGTCCCCGCATGGTTCAGTACTTATGCAGTTATTTCTTTAATCAGAAATTGCTTTTGAATAGTCTTTATTGGAGAGAAGGAAACAGTACAGAAGAATTTTGGACATTAGATGAAGTTGGAGGGCGTAGGATGCCTGATGTTCCCTTATTCATTATTACAAGTGAAAGAACTTTCTCTGGCGCGGAAGAATTTTCATATAACATGCAAACTCAAAAAAGGGCAACTTTAGTAGGACAAACCACTGGAGGAGGTGCTAATCCAGGGCGAGGTATGAGAATCAATGAAAATTTGCGTGTTTTTATTCCAACTGGAAAAGCAATTAACCCAATAACTAAAACTAATTGGGAAGGCGTTGGAGTAATTCCTGAAATAGAAACAACTGTTGAAGGTGCGTATGATAAAACACTCGAATTGGCCCAGAAAGCAGCGGAATCTTATCGGGCTAAGAGAAATAAAATATATAGCCAATTGTTTATGGATTTAAATAATGAGCTTGACCATTATACAGTTGGAAAATCAGACGACATAGTTCTTGAAAGCTTAAAAGCATGTAAAGTCGCCCATTTGTTTGACGAAGGAGATATCAATAATCTGGGCTATGAATATTTATTGACGTACAAAAAACCAAAAATAGCTGAATCGATATTGAAAGCAAATACTATTCTTTATCCGAATTCTGCAAATGCGTTTGATAGTTATGGTGAATCATTAATGATAAATGGCGATTTAGAAGCTTCTCGTACTAACTATCAAAGAGCAGTTGATATTGCTGCTTCAAATGAAGATAGAGATCTCGAATTTTTTCAAAAAAATTTAGAAAGCATAAAACAAAAATTAAAACAAAAATAATTTTCTTCGAAATAGTAAGTATCTAAATGGCTGATATTCATTATAAAAATGGAACTATCTTAAAATAAAAACCCTATAGCCTG
>CAWDWC010000003.1:0-42859 GCA_963805885.1 uncultured Flavobacteriaceae bacterium | reverse complement strand
CATCACCAGAAAAAGCAATATCTCGTTTTATCTGTCCAATTTCACCAACCATTACCGTGCCGTAGTGAAGACCCACTTTAAATTCCGGAACAACGCCGTATTTTTTTAAATATTTAGGAGCCTTGTATTTTATGATTTTTTTCATGCTGTAAAAACATTGGATTGCATTTCCGTGTTTCAGGCCCCACTTCATTTTCCAAGAAACAACCACTTCATCGCCTACGTATTGGTAAACCTCGCCTCGAGTTTGTACAATTGCTGGTGCAATATGTCTGAAGAAATCCTTTAGAAAATTAAAGTATTTCTCTTCTCCCAAACTTTCTGCAATTCCAGTTGCATTTTTTATATCGGCAAACATAAAAATACGCCGTTCGTGCTTTGGCCTAAAATATCTACCTATTAAATAATCTGGAAAGACTCCGGGTCCGTATTTATCATTTACCATCAAAACGATGAGCGTAACCAAAACTATAAAAAGCCAAATAATATAATTCTTGATGAAAAGCCATGTGCCAAAAAAATAAAAAATTTCTTGAATTACTTCCCAATAATAAAAAGGAACACCTAGGTCTTCACTTGTTATGTATAGTGCGCCAATAGAACCAACTAGTAATGCTGTAAGCGTGTAAGCTATTATTAAATAGAGAAGGGCTTTCCAAAAAACTAAGCGTCGCAGCCAACGCTCCATAAGGTTTACAGTTACTATTCCGCCAATGAGCCCTGCTGAAATGGCTACGATGAGGTTGGCCATAAGAGCCGAATAAAAGTCATAGCTGGAACTCAATACGCCGTTGCTTTTCAGCGTGATAACTTCATAAAAAAACATAATGTTTGAAATAATGACCCAAGCCACCAAAATCCAAAATGCCCGTCGCGTATAGAACCAAATTTGGCGGGAAGTGTATCTTTCAAAATTCGGTTTTATAGCCATTAGCAGTTTTTATATTTATCATTAAGTCCAACGCCTTTTTTTATCAGTTCTCTACATTTTTCGAGCCGGCTTTCTTGGGTGGCTTCGCGTTTTGCTTCCCCAATATATTCTGCGTATTCCTTTTGTCTACCGGGAGTCAAGCTATGAAAACATTTATGTAAATCTTCATCTTCAGCCAGCGCACTTTTGAAGATTTGAGGAATGGAAACTTCTTTTTTAACTGCTTTTTTCACTTCTTTTCCAGCCGCTGCATTTGCAATGGCTTCTTTGATATATTCCAAAACAAGATTGGAATCAATTTCATCCTCTTCCTTAAAACGCCATTGACGCAGCGCTTTGGTTACTCCTTCCTGAGCATTGATGAGTTTGTTGTGTTTGTCTTTTAAAAAGATGCCTTGATGGAACCAAAGTGCCATGTGGTTTTTGAAATCTGCCATTGCCGCAACCATTTTTCCGTCTAGCGTGTAAGTTGGTTTGCCCCATTTTACCTCTTCTTTTAGTTCTGTTTTTTGAAAAACGGCGCGAAGCTGTTGTAGCTTTTCTTTCCACTTTGTCTGCTCAGCTATAAAAGTATCTACTTTTTGCGAATCGGTCATGTTGTTTTGTTTTCTTCCGAAGATACAATTTACAATTTTTGCTTCAGAAAAAAGTAGGATAGAATTTTGGCAAAATGCCTTCAAAATCAAAAGCTTTACCCTTCTTTGCTTTTGAAAATTATATTAGGAATTGTTTTATTTGTCGAAAATTAAAATATATTTATTATTTATCAATAAATATTTATTTAAATTCGCCAAGTAAATTTAATTCTATCAATTATGAAAACAACTGTTATTTTGAAATTAATGAACATCCTTTTCTGGATAGTATTCATTGGTCTTTGTATTAAAACTGGCGCATTGCTTATTTCTTTTTTTGTAAGTCTTTTCGTTAATCCTCAAGGCGCGCAGAATCTTTATCTCGGACTAAATCTTCATGATGTTTATAGTTTTAATCTTGAAAAATACATTGGCGTGGCCAGCATGTTAATTGCCTTAACGGCAATGAAAGCATACCTTGCTTTTCTGGTGGTAAAACTTTTTTTGAAGTTCGACTTAAATTATCCTTTTAATGAAAACACAGCTTCGCTCATTTCCAAAATCAGTTACTATGCATTGAGTATTGGCATTGTAGCTATAATTGCAGAGCAGTATGGAGACCGTATAATTAAACAGGGAATTACATTAGAAATAGATTGGGGCGCGGAACAATTTCTTTTTTTTGCAGGTATCATTTATATAATAGCGTTGGTCTTTAAAAAGGGTGTGGAGATACAAAGTGAGAACGAACTAACAATCTAATTATGCCAATAGTTGTAAACTTAGACGTAATGATGGCAAAACGTAAAATGTCATTAAATGAACTTTCCGAAAAAGTGGGACTGACGCTTTCTAATCTTTCTATTTTGAAAACTGGAAAAGCAAAAGCAGTTCGCTTTAGCACATTGGAAGCTATTTGTGAAGTATTGGAGTGTCAGCCCGGAGATATTTTGGAATTTGTTGAATGAGCTTAATGAATTAAATCCTTTTAAATAACTAAATATTACAATTGGGCAATCCATTTTCACAACTCGGTTTGTTTTTTTCTGAAAATATAAGCCAATATTTAACCTTTGAACTGAAAATAAAACCAACCAATCCATGAAAATTTCAGTCATTACTTTTTTTGCACTTTTTCTACCTTTCTTCATTTTTGCTCAAAACACAATAGCCGGTATAGTTACAGATAATAAAGGAACACCAATTATTGGAGCAAATGTATATATCGATGGCTCTTATGACGGAGCATCTTCTGACGACAATGGTAAATTTTCTTTTGAAACTTCTGAAACTGGTACTCAAACCTTAACTATTTCCTATGTTTCCTTCGAAGCTTTTAAACTGATCGATGACGTTTCAAAAATGAAAAACCTAAAAATTGCTCTTCGAGACGATGTTAATTCTCTGGAAACCGTAACCATTTCTGCAGGTTCATTTTCTGCGGGTGACAATAGTAAGATTTCTGTTTTAAAACCTTTGGATATTGTGACAACCGCAAGTGCATTGGGCGATTTTGTGGGTGCGTTGCAAACGCTACCCGGAACCACGACTGTTGCTGAAGATGGTCGTCTTTTTGTACGTGGTGGCGATGCTGGGGAAACCCAGATTTTTATTGACGACATTCGTGTTTTTACTCCCTATAGTCCAACAACCGATAACATTCCTACCCGTGGAAGATACAGTCCTTTTCTTTTTGACGGAATTACTTTTTCCACTGGTGGCTATTCAGCAGAATATGGGCAGGCACTTTCCTCAGTGTTGCTTTTGAATACAATTGATGAGCCCACACAGGAAAAGACCGATATTGCTATTATGAGTGTTGGTGGTGGCTTAGGCCATACTGAAAAGTGGGAAAAAAGTTCCTTGAGTTTAAACGCTTCTTATATAAATCTTGCACCGTATATAGCAATCCTTCCAGATAGAAACAATTGGCAAAAACCATTTGAAACAGCTTCAGGTGAAGCGGTTTTCCGTCAGAAAATAGGGGATGGGTTTTAAAAGTTTACGGAGCTTTTGATACTTCCAACTTTGCGCTTACGCAGGAAGACATCAACCAGCCCGAAGGCGTAGGTTTTAAATTGAATAACCAAAATTTTTACACAAATGTTAGTTATACAGAAATACTGAATGAAGGTTGGACGATTTTTGGAGGAGGAAGTTATACTTACGGAAACACAAAAGTTGGCATTGATGATGCGGCTATTAAAGATGTAGAAAATTCTGCCCACTTTAAATTGAAACTAAAAAAGCGTTTCAGCAACCGTTTTAAACTGAATTTTGGTGCAGAACAATTTGTGACAGATTTCAGTGAAAATTATGACGAACCCAATTTTGCTGCGAAGCTTGGTTTCAATAATAATATTTCAGCAGTCTTTACTGAAGCTGATATCATCTTTTCTCGAAAGCTTGCTTTAAAGTTGGGTGTTCGTGGAGAATACAGCGAGCTGTTTAAGGAGTTTACTGTTTCACCAAGGGCTTCTTTCGCTTATAAAACGGGGAAGAATAGCCAGCTTTCTTTAGCATATGGCGATTTCTTTCAGCAACCGGAAAATGAAGTGCTGAAATTCACTAATGATTTGGAAGCACAGCACACACAACATTATATAATGAACTATCAATATTCCGCTAATAACCGAATTTTCAGGGCTGAAGTTTATAGAAAACAATACGGAAATTTGGTAACTTATAATGAAGCAATGCCCGATGTGAATAGCATATTTGATAATAACGGTGATGGTTATGCACAAGGATTGGATTTATTTTGGCGCGATAATGAAACCCTGAAAAATATAGACTATTGGGTAAGTTATTCCTATTTAGACACAAAAAGGAAATATAAGAATTTTCCCAATCGAAGCTACTCCTAGCTTTGCAAACACTCACAACCTTTCAGTTGTTGCAAAATACTGGATCAACGATTGGAAGAGTCAAATAGGCTTCAGCTATCAATACGGAAGTGGGCGTACTTATACAGACTTAAATAAACCGGGATTTCTTCAGAAAAAAACAAAAGGATATAACAGTGTGAGTTTGAATTGGGCATATCTGCTTTCGCAACAAAAAATTCTATATTTTTCTATAAACAATGCATTCGCCTTTAAAAATGTAAACGGATATCAATACGCAAATACTCCAGACTCTAATGGAAATTTTGCACGAAGGGAACTTCGCCCCGCGGCAGATCAGTTCTTTTTTGTGGGATTCTTTTGGACTCTTAGTGATGATGGAAAGGAGAATCAGTTGGATAATCTTTAGTGTTACATTTCAGCAGTAAAATTCAACAGTTCGGTTTTTTCAATTTTTGAAAATATAGTTTTTAAAATACATTTGATTTGGTATTAATACTTAAACCAAAAATTATGCTCGGAATATTACTAAACAAAAAGAAAAAAGGAAAGACACTATGGATTATGCTAATTCTTAGCATTTCACTTCTGATAGGAGGAATTATGATTCTTCTTTCTCAATAAAATCAAATTAAAAAATAATTTTAAAACTAAAAACCATGCAAAACATAATCACTTATCTCACCCTATTTTTTTCTGTTTTGGTACTGCAAGCCCAAACTGAAAGCACTTCAAACTCAGCTGCTGCGCCTACAAAGTATCAGCAAGGAATGAACAAAGCATTTCAGTTGTGGCAAGAAGACAAATCCTGGGATGCAGCAAACGTTTTTGAAAGAATTGCTGCTGCAGAGCCCGATAATTGGCTTCCACCGTATTATGTTGCCCAAATTAATGTAATCAACAGTTTTACTGAAAAAGATCCCGCAAAACTGAAATCACAATTGGACAAAGCACAGGATTTCATTAATGATGCCACGGCAATTTCTAAGGACAACCCAGATTTACTAGTTTTACAAGCACAATTATATACAGCGTGGATTGTTTTTGACGGGCAACAATATGGAATGACCTATTCCGCAAAAGCGTCTGAACTATATAATAAAGCTTTGGCACTAGCGCCCGATAATCCGCGGATCATTTTGGCAAAGGCAGAATGGGATATGGGCGGCGCAAAATATTTTGGACAATCCATTGAGCCCTATTGCAAAGACATACAACGAGCCATAGATCTTTTTGCTACCTTTAAACCTGCAGGTGAATTTTACCCAACTTATGGCGAAGAGCGCGCGAAACAAATTCAGGCGGAAAGCTGTAAATAAAATCTTCAATCACGAATTCACGATTACTTTTTAAATATTATTCGATAATTCGTGGTTTACAAAATGTTATTTCAATGCGTATTTTAAAAGAACTTGGTAAGGCATTTTTTGTTGGAACCCTTGTATTTATAGTATTGGGGCTAATTCAGTATATCAACGGATATGAATTTGCCAATGGCAAGGAAATTCTTATAGCGTTTCTTTATAATCAACTGTATTCGGTTGTTCTTTATATGGTCAATGCTTTCTATTTTGGGTTTTTGCTGAAACAATTTCCAAACCAGGTTTTTAAGACAAAAAATCTTTTAAAAGGACTTTTAGGTGGAATTTTTGTCACACTTTTTGGGCTCTTTTTTATTCGCATAATTACGCAAGTGATAATTGAAGGAAGAAATTTTTCAGAATTCATAGCTTATGAAAAAATTGAATATTATTACATATCTTTTATAATTTCTGCGGTAGTTACCACTATTTTCTATGCTTTTTATTATTACCGAAATAAACAGCAAACCATTGTAGCTGAGCAAAAAATAATTGCCGGCACGGCTTCGGCAAAATTTGATGCGCTAAAAAACCAATTGGATCCCCATTTTCTTTTTAATAGTTTGAATGTCTTAACTAGTTTGATTGAAGAGAACCCTGAAGCTGCAACCCGTTTCACTACTTCACTTTCAAAAGTATATCGGTACGTTTTGGAACAAAAAAGCAAGGAATTGGTCACGTTGGAAGAAGAATTGAAATTTGCTGAGCTCTATATGTCCCTTTTGGCTGTTCGGTTTGAAGACAGCATCGTTTTTACAAAACCGTCAAAATTGGAAAATCCAAAGGCAAAGGTGGTTCCGTTATCGCTTCAACTTTTGTTGGAAAACGCTGTAAAACACAATCAAGTCATGCCTTCCAAAAAACTTCACATAACAATTTCGGAAGAAAACGGCAATTTAGTTGTGACCAATAACAGCCAGCCCAAGCAGGTTTTAAAGGAAAGTACGGGCGTTGGTTTGCAAAATATTCGAGACAGATATGCCCTTTTAACGAAACGCCCCGTAATTATTAATGAGAACCAAAAAGAGTTCAGTATTGCCATTCCTATTTTGGGAGAAAGCATTCAAATAATGAATACGCCGGATATATTTATTTCAGAAAAAAAATACAAGCTTGCCAAAAAGCGGCTTGAAAAATTAAAGGTTTTTTATATCCATTTTGGCATCTACGTTATTTGTGTGCCGGTTTTTATATATCTTAATTTCCTTTCCAACGCTGGATTCCCTTGGGCTGTCTTCCCAATTGTGGGCTGGGGCATTGGAGTAACGAGCCACGCTTCAGAAACATTTAACTACAATCCTTTCTTCGGCAAAAACTGGGAGGAACGCAAAATTAGGGAATTGATGGATAAAGATAAATAAATTACAATTCATCCTATAAATAGTACGGTTCAGAAGATTCTATTTCATATTAGGTTTCAGCTTTATTACTTTTATACTATAATTTTAAAACTCCAATTATGGAAACCGAAAACAAGGACAGTAAATATTTTAAAGCGAAACGACGCGTTGCCGAAATAAAGAAATTTTACAGTAGTTTGATGTTCTACGTCATTTTTATTGCAATGCTGGCAGGGATAAACTATTACACCAACGAATTGAGATATCCTTGGTTTTTATGGGCTGCATTTGGTTGGGGTATCGGAATCTTTTTTCAAGCCATTAAAACTTTTAAATGGATGCCTTTTGTAGGTAAAGATTGGGAAGAAAGAAAAATGAAACAGTTTATGGAAGAAGAGGAAAAACACAACCCTTGGGATTAATATGGAATGGGTAGATTGGAATATACCCATTGTTCCTATTTTGGGGAATAGGTTTGCCCTTTCTCGCTGCAAGAGTATTTTAATATAAATTTTCCTTTATTGAAAATTTGGAAGATAGACAGCTTAAAAAAATTATTGATAAAGAACAAAAATACTAGTTATGGAAACTAAGAGAAGTCTTGCCTATTTAAAAGCAAAGAAAAAAGTGGAAACGCTGAAAGGTTTTTACAGCCATTTGGCAGTTTTTATAACAGTTAACACAATTATCATACTTATATCCGCAAACGTTTTTGGAAGTGGAACAACTAATTTTGGAAATTGGGGCAATTATGCTACTTTATTCTTTTGGGGTATTGGTTTAGTGTCGCACGCACTGTATGTTTTCTTTGTATTGAATGTAAAGAGTAATTTTTTGAAACGGTGGGAAGAGAAAAAAATAAAGCAGTTTTTGGAAGAAGACTAATTACAAATATAAAAATTGAAAATAATTCAACCATCAACCACCAGTTAACAAATGAATGCATTAATAATTGAAGACGAAAAACCATCTGCCCGCTATCTTCAAAGGATGTTGGAAAAACAGGATGTTATTGTGAATCAAATGTTGCACAGTGTGGAAGAAGCTGTGAATTGGTTTCAAAACAATCCACACCCAGATCTTATTTTTTTGGACATTCAGTTGAGTGACGGTCTTTCCTTTGAAATTTTTGATGTAGTTAAAGTGAACAGTGCCATTATTTTCACCACTGCTTTTGATGAATACGCACTGCAAGCTTTTAAATTGAACAGTATTGATTATTTATTGAAACCTATTGATGAAGATGAATTACAATCTGCCGTTAAAAAGTACAAATCATTAAAACCGGCAGTCCAAAACGTGCAATTCAATTTTGAGGACATTAAAAAATTGCTTGTAAATCCAATGGAACGAGAGTTCAAAAAACGGTTCACTACAAAAATAGGACAGCACATTAAAATGATTGCTGTGGATGAAATTGAATGTTTTTATTCTGAAAATAAAGGAACATACGCTCACACCGTTGATGGGCGTGACTATCTTTTGGAAACAACTTTGGAAAATTTAGAGCAAGAACTTTCACCGGAAACTTTTTTTAGAATCAGTCGAAAATATTATGTAAATATTAATTCAATAAAAGATATAATATCCTACACAAATTCGCGTCTTCAGTTAAAACTCAATAGTTATAAAGAGCAAGAGGTGATAGTTGCCCGAGAGCGGGTAAAGGATTTTAAATTATGGATTGAGTGAGGTTATCCTTTCTTTTTGGAATTTTCAATTCTATTGTCTTGAAATGAAGAAGGCAAAAGCTTCGGGATAAACTTTACCAATAGCGGCAAAAGCACGCCACCACCCGGCAGCAGAAAAATGGTTAGGGAAGGAATGCTTTTACAAATATCCAACAACTGCTCCTTTACTTTTGTTTTTTCATCTGCAGATAAATCACGTAATGTAGATTGACCTAAAAGAACCACCAATTCACCACTTTCTTCAAGCTCGCGCGCTAAACGGTCTTTATTTCGAATAATCAATAGTTTTACTGTGGAAGCAGACTGTTTGTAGAACTGCTTCACTGGATGTGAATATTCAAAGAGCAGTATTTTTTTGGTGTACTTTTCAGAAAAAGTATCTAGAGATTGAAGGCTCTTTTTTAGCTCTTCTTTAGAGAAATCTAGCGTAACCAACATTTGTTGTAAAAACTGGTGCTCGGATTCGTCAAGCTTTAAGTCTTCCCAAACGGTAAGACAGCAAAGATCCAGCATATATTTTTTTTCCAACGAATCTTCACTGTTATTCAAATAGTTTATGCTTTCCAAAAAAGTGGCTCCCCCTCCATTGGCATCGTCAATTATATATCCAGAGGAAGTTTCAAACAATTCAATTAAAAGTTTATCATACTTGTTTTTTTTCTTTTTTGACTTTAAGGTATAAAAACAACCCGTAAGCACAACGGTTTCCAATTGTTTGTAATAGTTTTTGGTAATGCTTGGGTCAACCTGCCATTGTTTATAGGCCAAAACATCCAAAAATAACAAAGCATGGGTAAGCAGAGAAACCGTGTTTTTCTTCAGTAAAGTATTTGCATCCTGCAATCGCGTGGAAAGTATATACTCCAAATTATTTGCAGGGCTTTGTGAAAGTGAAAATCTTTGAAAGAAGCCTGCTTTTCTTTTTTCAAGTTGTTGGTAAAAAGAAAGGATATCGGAAATGGCATCTTCATTGCTTGCATTTCGATTCTTCTTATAAAACTGAAAAAGTAAAGCGTGGAAAAGATTTATTTTTGTGTATTCCTCTTCTGTTAGCTTTAAGCTTCCAAGCGTTTTTTTTGGAACTGCCGCTACTGAGACTCCATATATGAAACCAGTTTGTTTTAGTGCATCATAAAATAAGGTGCCCTTTTCAAACGGGTCTATAAGGTCCTTTCTTTCAAAATGGTTTAAAAATTTTAAAATCCAATCGGGCGCAGACGGGTTCATTGTATTTTTTATAATTATTTTAGGGCGCTCAAAAAGCGGATTTCCACGTTAACAAAAGATTAACGAGCTTTTAAAAACCATAAGTTACATTTAAGCGTAAGTATAAGCGAACAAGTAAAAATAAATAATAAAAACCAACAAAAAAAGATGAAAAAATCAAAATTTTTTGCAGTAATCGGTGGACTAGGCGTAGCCGCACTATCGATATTTTTAATCTCCGCGGATCACATTGATGCGCCCGCTGTTGCAGGCACCTCTGCGGATATTACAGACTTTTACGCCTTTCAGGGCGAAAATAATGGCAACTTTGTTTTTGCCGCCAATGTACAAGGGTTGTTAGCTCCCGGTCAGCCAACAAGTCAAGCAGTGTTTGATGAAACCGTATTGATAGAAATCAACATTGATAATGATAATGACCTTAAGGAGGATTTGGTAATCCAAGCGATTAAACGAGGAGACTCTATGTATTTCATTGGGCCAACTGGTCCAGCTACGCCAGGGATGGATCCGTTGGAGAGCACAATTGCAACTTCAACCCGTAGAAGCGTAAAAATCTCTACTAAAGATGATGTTCAAATTGCTGAAAAAGACGGAATGAAGTTTTTTGCAGGACCACGTGAAGATCCTTTCTTCTTTGACTTTAACCAATACAACGCTGTATTAGCAGGAACAGCAACCAGTTTTAACAATCCTGGCACTGATACCTTTGCAGGAACAAACGTACTGAGTATAGTTATTGAAGTTCCGAAATCTTTGATTCCCGGTGGAGTTGCAGGGGTAAATCCTTTTGCTCCTAATACACCTATATATAATGTGTGGGTTGAAGCTAAAAGAAAAATATAATAATTGCTAACCTTGAAAAAATTTAAAAAGATGAAAACATTAAAATATATAACTTTTTTTGCTGCAATATCAACATCATTATTGTTTGTGCAGTGTAAAGATGACGACGATAATATAATAGTACAGGAAACTTGTACGGATGGAATTATGAACGGTGAAGAAACCGGAATAGACTGCGGAGGAACTGCTTGCGAACCTTGTGGACTAGTACTTGACTTTAGCGGAACTTACAGACAGGAAGATCAAATGGGCCGTCCGGGTATAAATACTGTTTTTGGAACAACTGGATTTAAAGATGCCTTTAATACTACAGTTCCTTCAGCAATGCAAGCTGCTTTTCAAGCAAAATTTCAAGATAAATTGCTTGCACTAAACGCAGGTTATACAACAAATGCTTTAGGGCTAACAGCAGAAGAATTCACAACTGTGTTGTCAAACGATGTATTATGGTTGGGTAAAACAGGTATCACTACATACTTTAACGGTACAGAAATTTTAACCGGTAGAACTCTAAGTGATGATGTGATAGATGTATCATTGCTATTGGTATTTGGTGGTCCTGATGGATCAGAAAACCCGGGCTTGACAAGTGATGGTGTGCCAACAAATGATGTTGCTTTTTCTAGCAGCTTCCCATATTTGGCAGGTCCTTTTTAATTAGTATAGTTTAAATTCAGAAAAGAGAACCGTCCGTGTTCTCTTTTTTGGTTTAAATGATATTTCAAAAAGAATACGACTAACAAAAACACTTTAAAATGAAAAAAATAATAACAATACTAACAATTGTAGCTCTGTTTGGGTGCCAAGAAAAGCCAAAAGGATTAACAGACAGAAAAGATTATGATCAGTACTTGGTCACTAACAAAACGCCCGGAAAAGATGCAATCCATAAAGATTTAGAATTTTGGCAAGCACGTTTTAATAATGACTCAACCCATTTGATGGAAATGAGCCGTTTGTCTGGAATACATGCAGCCCTTTTTGGTAGCACGGGTGATATTTCAGAATTGAAGACTTCGGAAATGCTTATTAAAAAAGCGCACGATGTTTCAGCCAGAAACAAGGATTCTTATTTGCGCAGTTTGGCACATAACTATATATCGCAGCACCGTTTTAAGGAAGCTCAAGTTTTGCTGGACAGTGCATATACCTATCCCGATAACCATAAAGAAACAGAAATGATGCTCTTTGATGTGGCCATGGAATTAGGTGAGTACGATAGAGCTGATACACTTCTAGGGAAGATAAAGGACCCGAAAGATTTTAATTATTTAATACGCTTGGCAAAATGGAGCGACCACAATGGAAATCTGGATGCTGCCATAAAATATATGGAACAGGCAAAACAAATTGCGGAAGAACGTGACAACAAAGGACTAAAATTATGGGTTTACAGCAATATTGGGGATTTTTATGGTCATGCGGGAAGAATCCAAGATTCCTACGATAGTTACCTAAAAACTTTGGCTATTGAACCGGATAATCATTATGTAAAAAAGCAACTTGCTTGGATGGTATATTCTTCTGAAAATAACACGGAAGAAGCAAACCGTATTTTGGATTCTATAATGGTAAACCACAAAGCGCCGGATTATTACCTTTTGAAAGGCTGAAATGGCGGAATATGACGGAAACACTTCCGAAGCAAATAAACAACATGAGAAGTTCATAAATGCAACCGAAAATCCAAATTATGGAGGAATGTATAATACCTATCTTATCAACCTTTATGCTGAAACAAATCCTGAGAAAGCACTTGAAGTTGGCTGCCAAGAGAAATTAACCAATCGCGCCACGCCAGAAACGTATCAATTGTTGGCTTATTCCCAATTGAATCTGGCGACAAGAAAAGTGCCCTTAAAACGATTGAAGAATATGTGGAAGGCAAAACATGAGCCCAAAGCTCTTTTTCATTCTGCTTTAATATATAAAGCTAATGGAATGGAAGAAAAAGTAGCGGATTTAAAAGAAGAACTTATGAGCGCCTTTTATGAATTCGGCCCCTTAAAGTCAAAAGAAATTGAAAAATTATAAACTAAATGGAAAACCAACCTTTCAATTTTTCCGTAAGTATATGTTGAGGTTGGTTATCTATCAAGAGATTGGTAGATTTTACAAAACCGGAAATACCGGTTTTTCAGAGTTTTTTTGTTAGTTGATGCGTCCGCAGTTTGCGGGCGCTTTTTTTGTATACATTTTGAATATATATTCAATAGAAAAATGTAAAAACCTGTACTTGAAATGAGTACAGGTTTTCTTGTGAAAATGCTATTTCTTTAAATAGTAACCATTCCTAAAGTATACAGTTGAGATAGGGTAGGAGTTTCGCTTCCTCCTTCGGGCTCAAGAGTTATTCCGAATGCTTCCGGATCTGGGAAATTTACGAATTTGTAAATTCCTTCGCTTATTTTATTTTCAGTAGAAATTAGACCGACGCTGGTTGGGGTAAGCGGTTCCATTTTGAGGGACCAAACTTGATACACTTTTCCGCGGGGTGGAGTGGGCAATCCTTTTACGTCAATATAGGCAACGTTATCTTTTTTGTTTAAATATACTTTCGCAAATGCTTCTGGAGCAACCGCTTGGTTTCCGGGAAGTGTATATGATTGATAATTTTTTGATCTTAAAACCTTCAAGATTTCGGTGTTTTCGGCCAATTGGTTTTCAGCGTTGGCTTTATCCTCTTTTAATATTATATTTTGTGTAGTTGCTTACCTGAAGCGCATCGTTGAAGTCATTTGTTTGTTTTAGCATCCACATAATACCGCCCATAAAAAGGATGGCTGCCGCCCAACCTGTTATGGCTGGCCCAATTTAATGGTCTTACTTTCTGTTTCATTTGGTTTCTAAGTTTCCGAATGGCATTTAAAATATATGTCCAAATCATTGCTGGAAGGGGTGGAGCAACGTTTCCGCAAGTGTACTAGGGAGGCCTCAATAAGCTCAGTTTCCCTTTTCACCTCAGGATATTCCTCTATTGCCTGCTCTATCTCGGCAGCTTCGTCCTGTGGTAGGGCGCCACAGACATACAGCTCCAATTTTCCTGATGCTATTAATTCTTCTGCTGTCATAATTTTTTATCCTAAAACCATTACCCTTAATTCATTAATGCAGGTGCGGTTTCTGGTTTTTATTGTTCCTAATGGTATGTCCAATGTTTTTGATGCTTCAGCCTGGGTGAAGCCTTTAAAATAGAGAAGCTCTATTATCTTTATACACGCAGGTTTAAGGGCATCTACAAACTTTTTTATTCCTATTGAATTTGTTTTTTTATTCAAACTATCTGTGGAAGTTATAATATCTACGAAGTTTGTGGTACTTAGGTTTTTTTTTGAATTTTTAAACGCTTTGGAACGGGTTTCATCAATAGCTGTATTTCGGGCAATGTTGAGAATCCAAGTAAAAAATCGCCCCTTCTTTATGGAGTAGGAGGAAGCGTTGTTCCAAATTTTAATGAAAACATCCTGTAATACTTCCTCTGCAACCGCTTCATCCAAAACGATGCTGTAAATTATTCCAAATAGGGCCTCACTGTACATTGTGTATAAACGGGAAAATGATTTTTCATTGCCCTGCTGCATTTCAAGGATGAGTTCGTTGGGTTGTTCCATATAATTTTTATTTATGTAAATGTAATAAATTTATTAGTTACGTATTTAGAGAGATTTTATTAATATCGTAAATGCACTAATATTTTTTAATGACTGCTATGTTAAATTTATTGTGAATTTTAAGAAAAAGTTGTGAAAAATATATTTTTTAATAGCTTTACAAAAACTTAACCTGCTTATACTAATATTAATTTAAACAAAAAAGAAATGAAAAAAGTTACCCGGAGTTTTTTCCTGGCAATTATGTGCGTTTTTTCAGGCACTATGGTTGCGCAAAACTTTTCAGGAGCAATCGACCAGCAATTGAATCATTTTGTAGAACAAAATGAATTATTGCAACAAGATGTTCAGTGGCAAGTAACGAGTGAAACAGTTAGTCGTACTAGCGGTATTCAACATGTTTATTACAGACAATTATTTAATGGAATTGAAATTTATGGAACAGAATCCAGTATCCATCTTTTGTCCAATGGGCAAGTTATATCAAAAGACAGCAAATTCATTAAAAATACTACTCAAAAGCTAGTGGGTTCTAATTCTCCTGCACTTACGGCTGTACAAGCAGTTCAGGCAGCTGCGGCACAGTTGAATTATTCTATTTCCCAGCCGCTTTCAATTATAGAGGGTTCTCGAGGAATAGAAAAGAAAACATTGCTTAGCGATGGTGGAATTTCATTGAGCCCAATCCCTGCAAAATTGATGTATACCCTAACTGAAACCAACGAAATGGTTTTAACTTGGGATATTTCAATTCAAGAAAAAAGCCAACAAGATTGGTGGAGTTTAAGAATTGATGCCAATACAGGTGCCATTGTAAACAGGGCAAACTGGATGGTGAGCTGTACAATGCATCACGATCACAGCAATGATGTGAGAGAGATGAATTTCAATACCAACTTGTATGACATACCAAATTATGCTGAACTTAAAGGAGCTGCTCCAGCTGCTTGTGTAGAGTGCTACGAAGCTTTTAAACTACCTCTTGAAAGTCCTTATTACGGGGCACGTTCAATAGAGGTGCTGCCGGCAAATGCAACTGCTTCTCCATTTGGATGGCATGATACCAATGGTGTAGCTGGAGCTGAGTTTACAACTACTCGCGGAAATAATGCAAATGCTTATGAAGATGGAAATAATTCAGGGTATCAACCGGACGGAGGTGCAAATTTAGATTTTTCTGGATTCCCTTTCAGCCAGATATATACAAATGCAAACCAATACGAAGACGCTGCAATCACGAACCTTTTCTATATGAATAATACCTTTCATGATATTATGTATCAATATGGGTTTGATGAAGCGGGAGGTAACTTTCAAGAAAACAATTATGGAAATGGAGGCGCTGGAAGCGATTCTGTAAATGCAGAAGCTCAAGACGGTTCTGGAACTTGCAATGCTAACTTCGGAACACCTCCAGATGGAAGTAACCCAACTATGCAAATGTATATTTGTGGTGATAAAGATGGAGATTTTGACAACTTGGTAATTTTACATGAATATGGTCATGGTATATCAAACCGCTTAACTGGTGGTCCTAATGCATCAAGCTGTTTGCAAAACCAAGAACAGATGGGAGAAGGATGGAGTGACTTTTTCGGTGTATTATTAACTATAGAGCCAGGAGATTTAGGTACAGATTCCCGTGCTGTTGGAACATATCTTTTTGGTCAAGGTCAAGGAGGTGCTGGAATCCGTGATTATCCATACAGTACAGATATGGGAGTTAATCCACAAACCTATGATTTTATTAAAACAGCTGCTGTGCCTCACGGTGTTGGTTCTGTTTGGGCCGAAATGCTTTGGGAAGTAACTTGGGCGTTAATTGATGAACACGGTTTTGATCCCGATGTTTATAATTTTACAGGAGATGTTAACCAAGATGCAGGAAACATAATGGCATTGGCTATTGTTACTGAAGGTATGAAATTGCAGCCTTGTAGCCCTGGTTTTGTTGACGGACGAGATGCAATATTTGCTGCAGATCAAGCTATTTATGGCGGTGCAAACCAATGCTTACTTTGGGATGCATTTGCAAAAAGAGGTTTAGGTTTTAGCGCTAGCCAAGGTTCTTCTGGAAGTAGAAGTGATGGAACGCAAGCATTTGATACTCCTTCCCAAATGGCTACCCTATCTGTTCTGGAAGAGGTTTGTGCTTCATCTGAAGTACTTACAGATTTAGGCGGTGGATCTCCAAGTGGTGGTACATACAGTGGGCCTGGGGTTACAGATAACGGAGACGGTGTAACGTTCACATTTGATCCTGCTGCTGCAGGAGTTGGTGTACACACTATAACTTATGATATTCAAGCTAGTGCTTGCGCAGTAGCTTCATCGGCTACTGATACAATTGAAGTACTAGCAGTTCCTGCTGGACCTACTACTACAGGGGTTAATGATTTTTGTGTTGGTGATGAGGTAACAGTTACAGCTACGCTAAACGATCCTGGAAATGTTATCAGGTGGTTTGATGCCCTAACTGGTGGAAACTTCCTTTTTGAAGGAACTTCATATACGTTTACTCCAACCGGAACAATAAATGTATATGCACAAGAAAATGCTCCAGGACCATTATCACAATTGGTTATTTCAGAAATTAATCTGGAAACTCCTGATAGATTTGAAATCCAAAACGTTGGTATTGCTACAGATTATAGTGGATACAAAGTTGCGGTAAGTGATACTCCTTATAACAATATTAATTCTGTAAACTCAATTGTAAAAACATTGGGCAGTATGACTGCAAACTCTGTTGTTGACTATAATGATGACGGTGGTGCTGGATATTGGGGTAATAACCTATTCTGGGATAATACTGGCTCAGGATGGATTGTAATCATAGACACAAACGGAAATGTTGTAGATTCAGTATTCTGGAACTTCACCGCTGCTGAAATAGCTGGATTTAATGTTACAATTAGTGGATTTAATATTACTGCTGCTGACCTTGATTGGTCAGGTATTGGCGCTTCATTAACTACTGATTGCCCATCTGGTTCTTTTAGAAGGGTTGGTGATACAGACCTGGCTGCAGATTGGGGTGGAACCTGTGAAACTGCAGATTTCGGAACACCAAACAGCGATATCAACCTTGGAACTGCAGGTTGTGCAGGAGAGCGCACCTTAACTGAGGTTAATGCTGAAACTGAAGCTCCAGTAATCACTTGCCCTGCAAATGTAACAGTTCAAGTAAATGTAGGTGATCAATTTACATTGCCAGATTATACAGGCGACGCTTCTGCAACTGACAATTGTACCCCAGGCGCAGTGATCACGCAAGATCCTGTTGCAGGAACTATGGTTGGAGCAGGTGTTACAACTATGACAATGACTGCAACTGATGCTGCCGGAAACACTGACACTTGTACCTTTACCGTTACAGTGGAAGAAGTTTTGGGTCTTGAGGATAGCGAATTCTATAACAATATTATGCTCTATCCAAACCCAACAACTGGCTTAATTACGTTGATGAACAAAACCACAGTGCAATTAGAAAACGCAGTTATTACTGATGTAAATGGTAGAACAATTAAGACAATAGATTTATCTGAAGCTGGAATTGAAACCAATTTCTCATTGGAAAGCCTTGCAACAGGAATGTATTTTGTTAAAATAAATGCAGAAAATACAAGTATTGTAAAACGTATTGTGAAACAATAATTAATTGAATTTTTAATTTTTTAAGAACCCGCGTCAAATTGTTTGACGCGGGTTTTTTTACACCTTGCTTTTCAATAACTTTGGCAGATGAAAAAAATTTTATTCTTTGCAGGAAGTAACAGTAGTAAGTCTATCAATCATAAATTAGTCAGCTTTGTGTCATCACAAGTTGCTGGACACGCGGTTGAGTTAATTAAATTAACAGATTATGCGCTTCCTTTGTTTGGAGAAGACATTGAACGTGAAAAAGGCTATTCAGTAGATTTAAAAATGCTTTATAATAAAATAAAAGAAGCCGATGCATTGGTTATTTCTGTTAACGAGCATAACGGAATGGTTTCCGCGTATTTTAAAAACGCTCTGGATTGGCTTTCAAGGTTAGACCGAAATTTTCTTGAAGGAAAAAATGTTTTATTGATGAGCACTTCCAACGGAAAACGTGGCGCAGCTTCCGCTTTGGAATACACTAAAAATGTGCTTCCAAGATTTGGAGCTACAGTGGTTGAAAGCTTTAGCATTCCTTCTTATTCTGAAAATTTTTCTGAAGAAACCAACTCGATTTCTAACGAAGTTTTACTACTCGGATTTACAGATGTGCTCCAGAATTTTCTACATCAAATTGAACAATAATGCGCACTGTAAAGAAATTTTCTTTTTCTTTAACTGAAGACGCTAAAACACGTTTACTCCATTGGGCACAACAATTTGAAGAAGTTATTTGGCTGGACAGCAATAACTATTCGCAAAAACACGAAACCTATCAAGCAATTTTGGCGGTTGATGCTTTCACGGCGCTAAAAACTGATTTTAACAATGCCTTCGATAATTTAAAAGAATATCAGGCCATAACCGCAGATTGGATTTTTGGATACCTTACATATGACTTGAAAAACGACATGGAAAAGCTACATTCCAATAATTTTGACGGATTAGGTTTTCCCGATCTTTATTTTTTTCAACCTAAAAAACTTCTTCTTTTTTCTAAAAATAATGTTGAATTACATTATTTGAATATGGTAGCAGATGAAATAGAAGAAGATTGGGAGTCAATTTCTGAAACACTTCAACACTCCGATATTTTTGAAACCTCAAACACCTGTAAGCATAAGATTCGAACCACAAAAGATAGTTACATTCAGAAAGTAGAGGAGGTGCTTGAACATATTAAACGTGGTGATATATATGAAGTGAATTTCTGTCAGGAGTTTTATTCCGAAACGCTCAAATTAGTCCATTGGAAACATTCCTTCAGCTTAATGATATTTCAAAACCACCCTTTTCAGTTTTTCTGAAACTGAATGACACTTTTTGCCCTTTCAGCTTCACCCGAGCGCTATCTTAAAAGAACTGGAAACAATGTGATTTCACAGCCCATAAAAGGAACCGCAAACGTTTGGAGAATAAAACGAAGATAATGGAAATGGCACTACAATTGGCTAAAGACCCTAAAGAACGCAGCGAAAATATTATGATTACAGATTTGGTTCGCAATGATCTTTCTCGTATTGCCGAAAAAGGAAGTGTTGCACGTTGATGAGCTCTGTAAAATTTACACTTTTGAACAGGTACATCAAATGATTTCGACTGTTAGTGTACCGTTCCTCAGAATTTTTCCAGTGTTGAAATTTTGAGAAACACCTTTCCAATGGGAAGTATGACAGGTGCTCCAAAAATTTCTGCAATGCAAATCATTGAAATCTGAAGATGCCAAGCGCGGATTATACAGTGGTGCCATTGGCTATTTTTCGCCTTCTGGCGATTTTGATTTTAATGTGGTTATAAGGAGTATTCTTTATAATGCTTCAAAAAATATTTCAGTTTTTCTGTGGGCAGTGCAATCACTATAAATTCCACTCCCGAAAAAGAATATGAAGAATGTTTGCTTAAAGCAAAGGCAATGCGGGAAGTACTGAATACTTTTTTATAAGTTTTGAGACTTATAAAATATATTTATTAGTGTTTAAGCTTATAAATATGTTTATTAGTTTATAAGCTTATAAATTTGTATATTTGAATAAAATTTTAATGAATGAACTATTCAGTTATTTCTGGAGATATTGTTTCCTCAACCAGTTTAAACGTAAGACCGCAAATTTGTGGAGGAAAACTTAAAGGGCCTGCTTAATAGACTTAAAGAGGAATTTAATGTGTATGGTAGTATCATAAAAGGAGATTATTTGGAATGTGTAGTGCCAAATCCCGCTGAGGGTCTGCAAGTAGCACTGGCCATTAAAAGTTTTGTAAAGGCCATTCCGATTGAAATCAAAAAATATATAAAAAACGATAAAAAACGTGTAAAACAATTTAAAATCCACGGAATTCGACTCGCAATCGGTTATGGAGAACTAAGCCGTTACAATCCCGAAGAAGGAGTTATAGATGGGGAAGCTATTTATTTTTCAGGCAGCGAAATAAGTGGAGACACCTACATACAATAAAGAACGAATTGTGATAAAAAACACTTTGTTTTTTGCTTCAAAAAACGAAGATTTGAATAAAAATTTTCAACCTTTACTGGCGCTACTTGATGTTTTGCTGAGCAAAGCAACCTCTCGGCAATGTGAAGTTCTATATTTAAAACTGATGAACAACCAAGAAGATGAAATAGCCAAAAAACTTGGTATTGGTCAATCTGCCGTCAATCAGCACTCCACAAGTGTAGGCTGGAATGCTATTGAAGATGCAGTAAACTATTTTAAAATGATAATTTCAAAATAGAAGTATGGATTTAAAAGACCTTATTATTGCTCCAATTCATTGCACATTTGTGTTTGGATTATTTTTTTCAAACCGATAAACTGGCAAAGCAAAAAAACACAATCGGTTTTAAAAGCTGCTTTTTGTATTGGCATGCACTAGCGTGTTTTGCGCTATCGTGGTTATTTTCGTTACAGGTGGGTTTCGCTTTGGCTGCGGCAGTAATTGCAATAACTCACTTTTTGATGGATGGGTTTAAAAGCCATCTCAACAATAATAAATTTTTTGGAAGATATGCCTTCTTTATAGACCAAGCAATTCATTTAATTATTCTAACAGTTGTTGTTGTTCTTGTTTGATAAATGGCACGGAATAAACCTTTCAATTGAAATTTCCCATTAATTTTAAATATCTTTTGATAATTACTGGATATTTAGTGTGCCTAAAGCCAGCAAATATTTTTATAAAAGAAGTATTTCAAGCAACCGAAATACAAGTATCCAGCGATAACGAAATGCCAAATGCTGGTAAGGTAATCGGAGTTTTGGAACGAATTTTAACGCTCACTTTCATCATTGTTTCCCAATATTCGGCAGTAGGCTTTTTGATTGCTGCAAAATCCATTCTCCGTTATCGAAATGATGAGACCCTTAAAACGGAATATGTACTCATTGGTACCATGCTCAGCTTCGGAATTGCCGTTATTGCTGGAATAATCATAAATTTCTTTTAAATACTAATAAGATTGCTTGCCCGCTTCAAAATAAATATTGAAACCAATTTTTCTTTTTTAAAAGGAAAAAAACTTCTCATTGCCTGTAGCGGCGGATTGGACAGTGTGGTTTTAACCAAATTGATGAAGGACTTGGATTTTGAAATTGCCTTAGCACACTGTAATTTTTCGCTTCGCGGAAAGGAAAGTGATGGCGATGAAATGTTCGTGATCGGTTTGGCCAAAAACTTGGAAATTCCAGTTTTTGCCGAAACTTTTGACACCAAAAAATTTGCCAAAGAATACAAAGTTTCAACCCAAATGGCGGCGCGCGACCTTCGTTACAATTGGTTTTCTGAAATTTTAGAAAATTTTAAATACGATTATTTATTGACCGCCCATCATTTGGACGATGATTTGGAAACGTTTTTCATCAACCTTTCCCGAGGCACTGGGATAAAAGGACTCACAGGAATCCCAGAAGAAAACAACAAAATAATAAGACCACTTTTAAATTTTTCGCGTGATGAAATTTTTCAATATGCCGAAGCAAATAACTTGAAATGGCGCGAGGACAGTAGCAATAAAAAAACAGATTATCTTCGAAATAAATTGCGTTTGGAGGTGTTGCCACAATTTAAAGAAATAAACGAATCGGTGTTAAAAAACTTTCAGAAAACCCAACAAAACCTGCGAGCTTCGCAAAATCTTATTGAAGATTATATGGCGTTGGTTTATAAACTTGTTGTTTCCGAAGGGGTGGATTCTTACAAAATCAATATTCAGAAGATCAGGGAATTACCGCATACCGAAGCTTTGCTTTATGAATTGTTGAATGGTTTTGGATTTACTGAATGGGAAGATGTATCGAGTTTACTTGATGCACAAACCGGCAAACAACTCTTTTCAAAAACACACCGACTTTTGAAGAACCGAGAGGAATTAGTACTTACGGAAATTGATTCGGAAAAAATAAATAAAGAATTTTTGGTGTCCGAAGAAGGAATTACTTCGCCAATCAGTCTGCAAATTGAGCCTTCTAAATATATTGGTGAAACCGAGAAAAACTTAATTTATGTTGCCTCCGAAAAATTAAATTTTCCATTAAAACTTAGAAAATGGCGTATTGGCGACACTTTTCAACCTTTTGGAATGAAGGGAAAAAAGAAATTAAGCAAATTTTTTAAAGACGAAAAAATCTCTTTAACGAAAAAAGAAAAAATCTGGCTCCTTTTAAGTGATGATAAGATAGTTTGGGTAGTTGACCACCGCATGGACGACCGTTTTAAGATAACTGAAAGAACAAAAAAAATAGTCAAAATAACTTATTTCCCACAATAGAAGGAAATTAAAAATTCTAGGAAAGTATTTAAAATACTATCAGTTTTGTTTCCTTCGAGCAGGAAGAAAATTATGTAAAGGAAAATTATAATAAGTTGGAAACCAAAATCATTATGCGTGATGCCGTGAAACTTTTTACGGTGATTTATTCACAAAAAGATTTAAACCCACAAACCTTTTTTCCCAATATCTTTGAACCGAAAGCCGAAGATTTCAAAAAACAGACACATAAAGTATATAATGATTCATCTATAGAATTTACAATATTGAAGAATTGATGAGGAAAGGTCTAAAAAAAAGTTTCCCAGCCAATGGCCGGGAAACTTTAACAAACCTAACTTAGTAAACTTTAAAGTGCACTAAGAATATCTTCTATCCCCACAAAAAATATTTCTTCGTGCATTATCCACTAATTCTATAATTCAAATATAGGTCAGCTACTAAATATTCACAATACGTACTAACACGTATTTTTTTTGATTAAAATTATTTTGAATTGGAAACAATAATAGTAACTTTCAGACTATGAAAAAACCAAATAAAATAGGTGTTTTGACCAGTGGAGGAGATGCCCCCGGAATGAACGCAGCTATTAGGGCAGTAGTTAGGTCCTGTGTGTACCATAACCTGGAATGCGTAGGCATTTATCGTGGTTATGAAGGTTTAATAGAAGGAGATTTTAAGGAGTTAAATGCGCGCTCGGTAAAAAATATAATTAACCGAGGGGGCACATTTCTCAAATCTGCCCGTTCTAAAGCGTTTATGACCATTGAGGGTAGAAAAAAAGCTTTCAAAAATCTTACTGATGCAAATATTGATGCCTTGGTAGTAATTGGTGGCGACGGAACTTTTGCTGGAGCTTCCGTGTTTATAAAAGAATTTAATTTTCCCATTGTTGGCCTTCCGGGAACTATTGATAATGATATTAACGGAACGGATTACAGCATAGGTTATGACACGGCTTTAAATACCGCTGTTGAAGCGATTGATAAAATTCGCGATACAGCAAATTCCCACAATCGCCTTTTCTTAGTAGAAGTGATGGGCCGCGATGCAGGCGATATTGCACTAAACGCAGGAATTGGCGCCGGAGCAGAGGAAATTTTGATTCCCGAACAAAATATGGGCCGCGAACGTTTGTTGGAATCGTTAAGTCGAAGTAAGAAATCAGGAAAATCTTCGAGTATCGTTGTAGTTTCCGAAGGAGATCAAATTGGAAAAAACATCTTTGGTCTTGCACAATATATTGAAGAAAACTTAAAAGAATATGAAGTGCGGGTTACCGTTCTCGGCCATATTCAACGAGGTGGTTCACCCAGTTGCTATGACCGTGTGCTTGCCAGTCGTTTAGGTGTAGGAGCCATTGATGCACTTTTGCAAGGTGAAACAAATGTTATGATTGGTATAATTCACAATAGGGTAATCTCGGTACCTTTTTCTGAAGCAATAAAAGGAAACAATGAAATTGACGAAGAATTGATACGTGTAGCAGATATCATTTCAATTTAAAATTTAAAAAAAAATAAAATTCAGGAATGAAAACGAAAATAGGAATTAACGGCTTTGGCCGAATAGGGCGTTTAGCCTTTAGAATAGCATCCCAAAGAAAAGATATAGAAATTGTTGCAGTGAATGATTTGCTAGAAGTAGACCATCTTGCATATTTGTTGAAATATGATTCCGTTCACGGAAAATATTCTGGAAAAGTAGAAGTGAAGGATGGAAATTTAATTGTTGACGGAAAGAAAATAAGGGTTTCTGCAGAAAAAAATCCTGAAAATTTGAAATGGGACGAAGTTGGTGCTGCTATAATTATAGATTGTACAGGAATTTTTAAGGAAATTGATTCAGCTTCTGCGCACCTAAAAGCCGGTGCAAAAAAAGTGGTGCTTTCTGCGCCTTCAAAAACAGCCCCAATGTTTGTAATGGGTGTTAACCACAAGGATGTAAAGCCAACCGATACAATAATTTCAAATGCCTCATGCACCACAAACTGCCTTGCCCCTTTGGCAAAAATAATCAACGACGAATACGGTATCGTTGAAGCTTTGATGACAACGGTACATTCGGTAACAGCCACTCAGTCTACAGTAGATCAACCTTCAAAGAAAAACTATCGGTTGGGAAGAAGTGCGTTGAGCAATATTATTCCAACGAGCACTGGCGCTGCGGTTGCGGTAACCAAAGTTATTCCTGAGTTAAAGGGGAAGTTAACGGGAATGGCTTTCCGGGTACCTACGACTGATGTTTCCGTTGTAGATTTAACCGTTCGCACTGAAAAACCAACCACTTATGAAGAAATTAAAAAACTTTTTAAAAAAGCTTCCGAAACCGATTATCACGGAATCGTGAATTACACTGAAGACGAAGTAGTTTCCCAAGATTTCGTTTCAGACCCGCACATTTGTACTTTTGACGCCAACGCCGGTATTGCGCTTAACGATAATTTCTTTAAGTTAGTGGCTTGGTACGATAACGAATACGGCTACTCCGCAAAGCTTGTAGATTTGGCTGCTCACGTTGCAACTTTATAAATTATGACCCTAATAACCGACGGCGGTTCTACAAAATGTGATTGGGTATTGCTCGACAATTCTGGCAACATTGTTTTTAAAACGGATACATTGGGATTGAATCCTACAGTGGTTCCAAAGGAGGAATTGATGCTTCGTATCAATTCAAACGATACATTAAAGAATGTCTTCAATAGCGTTGAGATCCTTGATTTTTATGGTGCTGGCTGTGGCACCGCAACACCACGAGGTATTTTAAGGGAAGTTTTGAAAGAATTATTTTTTAAAGCCAATGTAAGTGTTTCCGAAGATATGTCCGCTGCTGTTTTTGCAGCAACTACTGAACCCGGAATTGTTTGCATTTTGGGAACGGGAAGCAACAGCTGCTATTTTGACGGAACCGAAATATACAAGCCAATTCCCGCTTTGGGCTATATTTTAATGGACGAGGCCAGCGGAAATTACTTTGGAAAAAGATTGCTTCGTGATTATTATTACCATCAAATGCCACCAAAAATTGCTTTGGAATTTGAAAAGCGATTTAATCTGGAGGCTGATGAAATAAAAATCAATTTGTACAAAAAGCCCAATCCGAATGCATATTTGGCATCATTTGCTCAATTCATTTTTACACAAAAGGAAATAAACCCATACTTTTACAAGCTTATTAAAGAAGGTGTTTTAAATTTTATTGAATGCCGTATTCTTTGTTTTGAAAAAGCACACGAAGTCCCCGTTCATTTTATTGGGTCCATCGCGCATTTTTCGAAAGAAATAATCAAAGAATGTTTTGCAGAACACAATCTTGAACTTGGAAATATCGTTCAACGTCCAATTGATGGATTGATTGAATATTATAAAAAAAAGAAACCCTAAGAATGTCTTTACCTTCCATAAATCCTACAAAAACTGAAGCCTGGAAAGCACTTGATAAACATTTTCAGCAAATTGAATCCCAGGAAATGCAACAAGTTTTTTTGGAAGACCCTAACCGAGCAGACCGCTTTAAGATTGAATGGCAGGATTTCTATGTTGATTATTCGAAAAACCGAATTACCGAGAAAACCATTTCACTTTTAGTAAAACTTGCCGATGAAGTAAAGCTGAGGGAAGCCATAACCCAACAATTTTCAGGAGAAAAAATAAACGAGACAGAAAATCGGGCTGTGTTGCACACCGCGCTCCGCGATTTCAACAATATGAAACCTGAAGTAAAAGCCACACTTCAAAAAATAAAGCTTTTTTCAGAGAAAATAATTAGTGGAAAGCACAGGGGCTGTACTGGAAAAGCTATTACAGATGTTGTGAACATTGGGATTGGAGGAAGTCATTTAGGGCCAGAAATGGTAACGGAAGCGCTCCAGTTTTACAAAAATCATTTAAAAATTCACTTTATTGCTAATATTGATGGTGATGATGTAGCTGAAAAGCTTAAAAAACTAAATCCGGAAACAACACTTTTTATAATTGTATCCAAAAGTTTCACCACTCAAGAAACAATTGCAAATGCTTGTTTTGTAAAAGATTGGTTTTTAAAAAATGCTACTAAAGAGGACATTCAAAAACATTTTGTAGCAGTTTCAGCAAACCAAAAAGGTGCAAAAGAATTCGGTATTTCTGAAGATAATATTTTTCCGATGCAAGATTGGGTTGGAGGGAGGTTTTCACTTTGGAGTTCCGTGGGTCTTTCAATTTGTTGCGCTGTTGGTTTCAACAATTTTGAAGCCATGCTGAAAGGCGCTTTTGAAATGGACAATCATTTCAAAAAGGAAGATTTTGAAAGAAATATTCCTGTTGTACTTGCCTTACTTTCAATTTGGTACAATAATTTTTTTAAAGCTGAAAGTGAAGCAGTTGTTGCTTATTCACAATATCTAAACAAACTGGTTCCATACCTTCAGCAAGCAGTGATGGAAAGTAACGGCAAAAGTGTAGACCGAAATGGTGAAAAAGTAAACTATCAAACAGGAACAATTGTTTGGGGAAATGTTGGCAGTAATTCGCAACATGCCTATTTTCAACTTCTACATCAGGGCACAAAATTAATTCCCACCGATTTTATAGGTTTCAGCGAACCTTTGCACGGCAATATTGAAAACCACAATATTTTAATGGCCAATTATTTTGCGCAGACCGAAGCGCTTTGGGAGGGAACGCATAATAAAAATATAGAGAATCCTTTCAAAACTTTTGAAGGAAACAGACCGACCAATACAATTCTGATAAAAAAACTTTCACCAAAAGCGCTCGGAAGCCTTATAGCACTTTATGAGCATAAGCTTTTTGTGCAAGGGATAATTTGGAATATTTTTAGCTACGATCAATGGGGTGTAGAACTTGGAAAGACTATTGCAAAAGGTACTTTAGCAGCGATTAAAAAAAGAGAATCTTCAACCAGTGTATCTGCTTCAACACACCAATTAATAAATAAGTTTTTGGAACTGAAATCATAACTTCAGTTTTATACTTCCTACATACAACATTTTTTAGTATCTTTCTTGTGTAGACTCCCCAGTTATAATGAACTTGTTATGCTCACAAAAGTCTATGGAAGCGCCGTCTTTGGTGTTGAGGCCACAACTATTACTGTGGAAGTAAATGTTGATAGTGGAATAGGTTACCATTTGGTTGGCCTGCCCGATAACGCTATCCGCGAAAGCAATTTTCGTATTGCCGCTGCCCTGCAAAACAACGGTTACAAAATTCCCGGAAAAAAATTGATTCTCAATATGTCGCCTGCAGATCTTCGTAAAGAAGGTTCAGCGTATGACCTTACTTTGGCGATGGGAATTCTAATTGCTACAGAACAGATTGAAGAAAAAAATCCACTCTCTGAATATATTATTATGGGTGAATTGTCTTTAGACGGAAATCTACAGCCCATCCGCGGCGCTTTACCAATTTCTTTAAAGGCAAAAGAAGAGGGGTTTAAAGGCTTTATTCTTCCAAATCAAAATGCGAAAGAAGCTGCAATTGTTGAAGGTATTGAAGTATACGGAATAGAGAATATAAAGGAAGTTATTGATTTTTTCAACGAAAACATTCCGCTCGAAAAAACTGAAGTGGATATGGAAGCTGAATTTTACGATCACCTCGAGCATCCAGAATTCGATTTTGCTGATGTGAAAGGACAAGAATCCATTAAACGCTGTATGGAAATTGCCGCAGCTGGCGGGCACAATATTATTTTGATCGGTCCACCAGGTTCAGGAAAAACCATGCTCGCGAAAAGACTTCCGAGTATTCTGCCACCAATGACACTTCAGGAAAGTCTAGAAACTACAAAAATTCATAGTGTTGCTGGACGTACCATGGAAAAAGGCGGCGTCATGACTTCACGACCCTTCCGAAGCCCACACCACACAATTTCTGATGTCGCGCTCGTTGGCGGCGGACAATATCCACAACCAGGGGAAATAAGTTTGGCCCATAACGGAGTTTTGTTTTTAGACGAACTGCCCGAATTTAAACGGGGAGTATTGGAAGTAATGCGACAACCGTTGGAAGATCGAGATGTTACTATTTCGAGGGCAAAATTTACTGTAACCTATCCGTCCAGTTTTATGCTTGTGGCCAGTATGAACCCAAGTCCTGGCGGTTATTTTAACGATCCCGATGCGCCAGTAATGTCATCCCCAGCTGAAATGCAACGCTATTTGAGTAAAATTTCGGGACCGTTATTAGACAGGATTGATATTCACATAGAAGTTACTCCAGTTCCTTTTGAAAAGTTAAGTGATGAACGCCGTGGTGAGTCTAGCATTGTTATTCGCGAACGGGTTACTAATGCAAGAAAAATACAGGCCGAACGTTTTTCTGAATTTGAAAACGTACACTATAATGCACAAATGGGCGTGAAACAAATCCGCCAGTTCTGTAAATTGGAGGAAGCTTCACTTCAACTTTTAAAAACTGCGATGGAACGCCTGAACCTTTCAGCAAGGGCCTATGACCGAATTTTAAAAGTCGCCAGGACTATCGCTGATTTGGAAGCTTCTGAAGAAGTAAACGGCAACCATATTTCTGAAGCTATTCAATATAGAAGTTTGGATCGGGATGGGTGGTTTGGGTAAAATTTTACTATTGATGATTTCGACTTCGTTTTAACTTATTTTTAAGACTTAAACACACTTCACATAGTATCTTTAAAACTTTCTTAAAAATCAATTCATTATGTTTAAAACTTCGATTAAAATGAGCTTTGTAGCTTTGGCTTCTGTAGCTCTTTTTGCTATTTCCTGCAAAAATGAAAAGGCCACTACCGAAAACGACAGTGCAAAACTCTCTGTTCCATTTGAAAAATATGAACTTGAAAACGGGCTCGATGTAATTCTTCATCAAGATAAAAGTGATCCTATTGTTTCACTCGCTATTCAGTATGGCGTTGGTTCAAACCGTGAAAAAACAGGCAGAACTGGTTTTGCCCACTTGTTTGAACATATGCTTTTTCAGGAATCTGAAAATGTGCCGCAGGATCAATTCTTTAAAACAATCCAAGATGCCGGAGGAACCCTGAACGGGGGAACTTGGAAAGATGGAACAGTTTATTATGAAGTAGTTCCAAAAAACGCAATGGAAACCGTGATGTGGTTGGAAAGCGACAGAATGGGCTATTTGATTAATACCGTTACGGAATCTGCTTTTGAAAATCAACAGGAAGTGGTCCAAAATGAAAAACGCCAACGTGTAGATAACAATCCTTACGGCCATACTAGTTGGGTGATTGACAAAAATTTATATCCCGAAGGACATCCGTACAATTGGCAAGTTATTGGCGAATTGGAAGATCTTCAAAATGCCACCGTGGAAGACGTAAAAGAATTTTACGATCGTTTTTACGGTCCAAACAATGCGACTTTGGTATTGGCTGGAGATTTTGATAAGGCAGAAGCCAAAAAACTGATTGAAAAATATTTTGGTGAAATAAAACGTCGTCAAGAGGTTGAACCTTTAAAGCCACAACCAGTAACTCTTTCGGAAACCAAAAGTCTTTATCACGAAGATAATTTTGCCACAGCACCACAGTTGAATATGGTTTGGCCAACAGTGGAACAATACACTGAAGATGCGTATGCATTAGACTTTTTGGGCGAAATTCTTTCCGAAGGAAAAAAGGCACCGCTTTATAAAGTATTGGTAAAAGAAAAAGATTTAACGTCAAGAACAATAGCTTATAATAGCTCCAATGAATTGGCAGGAGATTTTCAAATTTCGATAACTGCAAATAATGGCGTGGATTTGGATTCTATTGAAAATGGAATTAATGAAGCGTTTGTGCTTTTTGAAAAAGAAGGAGTTACAGATCGTGATATTGAAAGAATTAAAGCAGGTCTAGAAACCCAGTTTTACAACGGAATCAGTAGTGTTTTGGGGAAATCTTTTCAACTTGCCAGATATAATGTATTTACTGGCGATCCTGGTTTTATAACCCAAGATATCGAAAACATCAAAAAAGGTTACCAAAGAAGATGTAATGCGTGTTTACAACAAATACATCAAAGACAAACCGTATGTAATGACCAGTTTTGTTCCAAAAGGACAACTGAATCTAATTGCAGAAAATTCGAAAAAAGCAAAAATTGTAGAGGAAGAAATTAAAGAAAATGTTGACAAAAAAGTGGAGGATGAAAATACTGAAATAGTAAAAACACCTTCCAATTTTGACCGATCAAAACCACCCGTTCAAGGGCCTGCACCTGAACTTAACGTTCCTGAAATGTGGACCACAAATTTGGAAAACGGTATGAAAGTTTCAGGAATTGAGCAAAATGAAATACCGACTGTAAACTTCAGTTTGGTTATTGAAGGCGGTCATTTGCTGGATGATATGAAAAAGAACGGTGTGGCAAATTTGATGAGCGATATAATGATGGAAGGCACAGCCAATAAAACTCCAGAGCAGTTGGAAGAAGAAATAGATCTTTTGGGCGCAAACATCAGAATGTACACCACTGATGAATCTATTGTAATACGTGGAAACACGCTGACCCGTAATTTTGATAAAACAATGGATTTGGTTACCGAAATACTTTTGGAACCACGTTGGGATGAAGAGGAATTGGCGCGTATTAAAACCAAGACCATCAATGAAATTGAACGCTCTGATGCAAATCCAAATGTTGTTGCAAGTCGAGTTTATAACAAAGTGCTTTATGGTGATGATCACATTTTCAGTTATCCAACAGTTGGAAATGTAGAATCGGTGAAGTCAATTACAATGAATGATTTGAAAGCGTATTATACCAAGAATTTTTCACCTTCTATAAGTACGTTCCAAGTAGTTGGGAAAATTGACAAAGATGCTGTTTTAAAAGATTTGAAAGGTTTGGAGGAACGTTGGGCAGCTAAAGAAGTAACTATTCCTGAATATCCCATAGCGAATAATAGGGATAAAGCTTCACTGTATTTTGTTGATATGCCAAACGCCAAACAATCGGTTATTGATATTGGATATATTGCGTTGCCACGAACTGACAAAGATTTTTACTCTGCGGAAGTAATGAACTATAAACTGGGCGGTTCTTTCTCAGGAAATGTAAACTTGATTCTTCGCGAAGAAAAAGGGTATACCTACGGTGCACGGACTAATTTTAGCGGAAGCAAAATCCCGGGAACATTTACAGCTTCGTCAAGTGTTAGAACCAATACTACGGGCGAATCTGTTCAAATTTTCAGAGATGAGATCTCAAAATACAAAGAAGGCATTTCCCCCGAAGATCTCGAATTTACTAAAAATGCACTTATAAAATCAAACGCCCGCCGTTTCGAAACCCAAGGTTCGCTTTTGGGAATGTTACAGGAAATAAACGAGTATAATTTACCTGCCAATTATATTGAAAACGAAGAAGCAACCATCAAAAATATGACTTTAGAGCAGCACAAAGCATTGGCCAATAAATATTTGGATGCTTCCAAAATGGCTTATTTAGTAGTTGGAGATGCTGCTACCCAATTTGCCCAATTCAAAAAAATGGGCTTTGACGAAGTGAAGCTTTTGGATAAAAATGGGAAAGAAGTAAAACTGGAAGATGTGAAATTGTAAAAATTTCTATTGTAATTATAATTGCCACGAATGCACGAATTCTTTTTTTTGATTCGTGCATTCGTGGCTTTTATATTTAATTACCTTTATCTAAATTCTTTATTTATGAATAAATCCTACGTTCTTTGTTTCTCCGTGTTTCTTCTTTTTGGTTGTAAAAACCCTCAAAATGAAAGTCCAGAAAATTTCAGAAAAGAAGAAGCTTTAATACAAAAGTTTCCCGAACCAACTTTCACATTGGTCGAAGCTAATAAATTGATTGAGCTGCCTTTGCATTGCGTGGGAACCAAATATCCTTATAAACCTGGTGAAACCTTAGAAAGTGAAAAAGATTTAGTTGAACCAGTTTCTGTCCACCCAATATTTTATGGTTGCTTTGACTGGCATAGCGCTGTTCACGGGTATTGGTCTATGGTTACATTGCTTAAACAATTTCCAGAAATGGAAAAGGCGGAAGAAGTGCGAAAATTATTAAAAGAAAAAATTACAGTTGAAAACGTGAATGCTGAAGTAGCATTTTTTGAAAAACCCATCAATAAATCTTTTGAAAGAACTTACGGTTGGGCTTGGCTTTTAAAGCTTTCCGAAGAGTTGCACAATTGGGACGACCCGATGGCTCGTGAACTGGAACAAAACCTGCAGTCCGCTAGCAGATATTATAGTGCTTCGTTTTAAAAAATTTCTTCCAAAATTAAATTACCCAATTCGAGTAGGAGAGCATACAAATACTGCATTCGGGCTTACTTTTGCATATGATTATGCTAAAGCGTTCGACGATTTGGAACTGAAACAACTAATTGAAAAACGCGCCCGAGATTTTTATTTCCATGACGAAAGTTGTCCCATAATTTGGGAGCCCAGCGGTTATGATTTTCTTTCACCTTGTTTGGAAGAAGTGGGTATTATGCAGCGTGTGCTTTCTTCAGAAGAATTTATGGCTTGGATGGATACTTTTTTGCCACAACTTGCTGATGACAATTATCATTTGAGAGTAGGCGAGGTAAGTGATCGCACCGATGGAAAACTAGTGCATCTGGACGGATTAAATTTTAGCAGAGCTTGGGTTTTTTACGGTTTGGCAAAACAGTACCCAAAATACAAACACCTTCAAAATCTTGCCAATGAACACGTGGCATATTCATTCCCAACCTTGTTGGTGATAGTTACGAAGGTGGACACTGGCTTGGCAGCTTTGCCATTTATGCACTGAATACGTTGCACGGAAAATAATTTAACCCATTTTTAAAAAACAATTTCGGGGTTTGCATTCTTTTCTACTCGTTTGGTATTTATTAATTTTTTTATTTCTGAAAACTGCTGTATCAATAAAGGATGGTTCAGAATTGCGTCTATATAGTTCAAGCTACTTTTGCTTAAATGCCTAGAAAGGGTTGGTTCATAAAATTCCCAAGGATCGAAAAATGACTTGTCCGGCTTTTCGGTTAGGGAAAGAATCAAATTATTTTCTTTCTTCAAAAAAGTTTCAAGTTTAACACGTGTATCTATGTTTGTTATTTTTCCTTTAAAAAGCACTTCTACATCATCCATAGAAACTTTGTGCGGCATAAATATTTTAAAATAGCGCAACTTTCCGTTTTCAGATTTTTCCCAGTTTTTGATATAATCACTCAAATAACCAGGAATTTTATCGAGATTCAAACCCGTTTCCAAATCCACAATTATATTATCAGATTCGTTTTCGTTTTTATAAATGTGAAGAATTTTATTTTCCTTTTTAAACTTTTCAACCAAATAATTTACGTAGAGACTCTTACTATTAATAATTTCGATGTAGGCTACCTGTTTATCATCCAAAACCTTATTCCGAAGCAAATAATTGTGTAGGTCCAAACACCCCAAAAGGCCACTATTATCTATTGCTCCGGCATCTATAAAGTGACCATGCCCTTTGATTTTAGCTGCAGGACTAAAGATGGGAAAGCGATTGGTGGTGGAAACAGCCTGGTAGTATGGCAGTGTTTTATTGCCTGCCAAATCGGCCAAATTCTCGGCATACGGAAAAATATCCTCAAACTTATTTTGTTTTACAGACCAAAGAATGCCGCGGTTTCCTTTTTGGCCGGCGGTATTCATTATCAATGAAGGAAAATAGCCTTCTTTGATAAAAGCTTCTTTCCAGTAATCGCGAAAAGAAGTTTCTGAAAGCCACTTTGAAGGTTTGTCTTGTATGCTGTTTTGATATTTCACCATCGCATAATATGGACGGTCATGCAGGCCAATGTGCTGGCTAAGAGGCCAAATTTTCCGATAAGAATCCAACCCGAAAGTAAGAGTTAAATCAAGTGAAGTGTAATTTTGCTTGGCCAGAGAATCTATCTTTTTTTTAATATAAAGTGTATCTAAACCGTCTTCTTTATAAAGCCCCGTATAAAGTGCCAATCCTAGAGACCCACCGGAAGCACCTGAAAACGCGATGCTTTGTTTCAGAAGTTTTCCTTTTGTTTGTGACTGTAATCTATTGAGGACGTTAAGAGTCCAAACGTTTGCCTTAAGGCCACCGCCGTGGGAGGCGATAAAAAAAAGTGTGTTATCCTTTTTTGCTTTCAAACTGTCTAAAAACACCGTTTCTCGAATTTCTTTTTTTGTGTTTTCAACAAAATCCAGCTCGTGCGTGGTTACCTCAATATTTGCAAAATTGGTTATAATGATTAGTATGGTTATTACAAAAATCACTGCCATAAAAAATTTATAGCTTATTGTATTGAGCAATTTCTTTTTTCTTGCAACAAAAAAATATTTTCCTAAACTCGCAAAGATGAAATAGTAAAAGTAAAAGAAGGAAAGTAAAATTGGAATCCCATTCAACAATTGCCATCCCAAGATACTTGCCAATGTTGAAAAAACTAATAATACAACTGCTGCCAAAAAATTCAGATAGAACATTAATATGTAGTTTTCAGATTTCTCTAAAAAATGAATGCGCTTAAAAAATATGTAGACTGGTAGATATTTTGCACCGTTTAACGTGCTTAAAATGAGACCAAATTTTGATCGTAATAGCCTAAAAAATATGTAATTGAACATAAAGGCATAGCTCGTTAATAAAAGCATTATAAAACCAAACGGACTAAAGTTTCCACTTGTGAGCGTATTGAGCAACAGAACAATACAGGAAATGGCAATAATGAGATACCAAAGTGCTAGTTTACGATATAGCTTAACTAGATTTTTGGGAATTTCTTCCGATTTTTTTTCATTTTCATAATTGGTAATTTTTTCTTTTAAGTGGATGTATAGAATAAACGGAACCAATAACAATAGGTAAATGATAATTTTTACACTTTCAAATGGAAAATTTTCAAAAATAAAATTGGGCTTAAAGCTGCTAATAATAAAATGAATCCAAACAATATGAATCAAAATGCCTGTAGAATAGCGGAAATAGTTGGCCCAATTGTCTGGTTTGTAATCTGTGTTTTTCGCAGTTCTAAACACATATATGGTAAAACGTTTAAAAATTCCCCATTTTAATGGATGTTTGGCATGCCATTCTGTATAATCGCCACTATTATTGAGGTCGGCTGCATAATAGGTATAAATGGGATAATGGGAAAGTGCTATCGCCAAACCATTTATAAATAAAAAGGCTAATAACATAGAAACCCATTTGCTTTCAATCAAGTCCACCATCATCGTGAATGCTTGATCCATTTGAGTTAGCAGCAATAGAATGATAAAAATCACCAATAGGCTTAAAGCAGATGATTTGAAAAAATTTTTGAACGACCTAAATAAGTGGTGCACAATATCAATAAGCTTTGCTACCCAAGATTTTTTTTGCGCTGTTTTCCTCATAGAAAAAAGTATAAGTTTCTAATTTACAGATAATAATGTAAATCTTGTTTGTTTTGAAATAAAATTAAACGAATGGTTTTATTCAAAAAAAACCAGTTATGTTTTTGTAAAACCTCTGGTTCTTTTTAATACGGCAATTCCATTTCAGGAGTCAGCTTGGTTGGTGTTTACTTCAATATTTTTAATAAAGTCGTTTCTTCATTTACCAATTATAAACTTTCAGTTTGCTATTTCCAAAGAATACATTTTAGACAATTAAATATTTCTTGATGGGCTCTTCACTTTTTTAGACAGGAAAAACCCTTTTAAAAAAAGGGTTTTTCCCTGTTTATTTGCTTTATAAAATGCTTATTTAATAGTTTTTGCTAAATTCGTCAATACTTAACCAATAAATTAATTTCAATTATGTCAAAACCATCAAATTGTATTACTGAAACAGAAGCAAGACAATTGCAAAATAACTGGGTAGCAACACGCGCAGTTGATATTGAACAGGCCATGGGCTCTGCAGATACACGAGAGTTTTTATTCAGCGTTGCTGAACTTCAGCAATTTTTAGATTATATAAAAGCTGGAAGCGGGATGGGTGCACAACCTGGTGTTCGTATTTATTTTGCCGCATATGACAATGCTACAAATGATAAAGCGACAGTATTTTTAGCTCCAACTTCTGGGATTACTGCTGGGTCACCAAATAATTATAATTTGCAGCCATTGAACAAAAGTGTAGCTGGATTTCCTCCAACAAATTATTAAGTAAGTGTTTGGAGTTCTATTGGTAAACTCATTGGAATTACTGGCATTCCTTGTGGGAGTTTTCTACTATAAAAAAAATAAATCCCAGCCTACATTATTTCTGGTTTGGTTTTTAGGGATTACAGTTTTTTCTGAGTTTTTTGGTTGGTATGCATATTTTGTGAAAATTGGCTTTTTAAGTTTTTTAAAAGGGACTTCTTTCGAAAATAATTATTGGTCCGCAAATATTTATACAATAATAAGTTACTTGTTTTATATCAATTATTTCAAATGGTATTTATTATCTAAAAAGTCCATAATCATTATTAATCGCATTTCGATTATATTTTTTATTGTAAGTATTTTAGAAATTTTATTTTCTGATGGATTCTTTATAAAATTTATGCCAATTACCAATATTGTTGGAACTTTATTTGTTTTCTTAAGTATAGCTTTTTATTATTTGGAATTACTAAAAAGCGATCAAATATTGCAGGTGCAAAAAAGCTTACCTTTCTTTGTTTCTGTCGGGGCATTGATTTTCCACCTTTGTACTACCCCTTTGTTTCTTTATAGCGTCTATTATAGTAATTCTGTTGACCCCGGCTTTGTCATTTTGTACAGACAGGTTATCTTTGGTACTAACTATTTGCTGTATTCCATCTATATAGTAGGATTTATAATATGCTCACGGAAAAAGAACCCTTACTTCCCCAGGAAAAACTTTTAATAATTTACTTTATTGCAGTACTGTTGTTCTTTACAATCTTTGCGATTGTTTTTGTTATCGCTTTTCAACGCCGAAAGAATAAATTCTTAAAGGAACGCTATGAAGCAGAGAAACGCTACCAGCGGGAACTTGCAGATTCGCAAATAGAAATTCAGGAACAAACGCTTAAAAATATTGCGTGGGAGCTTCACGACAATGTGGGGCAGTTGCTTTCAGTGGCCAATATCCAATTGAATATCTTGATGAATTCTGCGCCTGAATCCCTTCATAAACAAATTTCGGAAACAAAGAACGTAGTGAAAGAAACTGTACAGGAAATACGATCGCTTTCAAAAGTACTCAACAGCGACGTGGTGCTTAAAAATGGATTATTGGAATCACTAAAAGTAGAGCTTGACCGATTTACACGATTAGGTTATTTAGACGCTTCATTAAGGATAACTGGAGACATAATACCAATAAAAAGTGCGAGCGAGATTATTGTTTTCCGAATTCTTCAGGAATTTCTCTCAAACGTTATGAAACATGCACGAGCTTCAAAATTATTCGTACATTTAGATTATAAAGAAAAATCATTGGATATATCTGCAATTGATGATGGTGTCGGTTTTGATACTTCAATAAAAACAGACAGCTCTGGAATGGAAACCATGAGCAGTAGGGCCGAACTTTTAAATGCAGATTTCTCCATTATTTCGGAAATAGGAAAAGGCACGCAATTATTTTTAAGTTATCCATATAAAACACACAATGAACACAAAGGATAAACATACGGTTGCAATAGTTGATGACCACTCCCTTTTTGCACGTTCATTAGAAAAACTTATTAACTCCTTTTCAAATTTCAGGGTTCTTTTTCACGCAAAAAACGGTTTAGAACTGCAAGAGCGCATTAATCATGGAGAAAAATTGCCCGATATAATTTTGCTTGATATAAATATGCCTGTGATGGACGGCTTTGAAACGGCAGAATGGATTATGGAAAATCATCCGAAAACAAAAATTCTGGCCCTTTCCATGGAAGATGATGAACAAACAATCCTTAAAATGCTGCGCAAAGGTGCAAAAGGATACTTGTTGAAAGACATTCATCCAGAAATTTTGAATACTGCATTAAAGGAATTAATGGAAAAAGGTTATCTACCATTCAGAAAAAGTTTCAGAAACTTTGCTTCATTCCATAAGCCCCGATGAAGAAGGAATAATTATGGATTTCAAGGAAAATGAACTCACCTTTCTCCAATTGGCCTGTTCGGAAATGACGTATAAAGAAATAGCCGATGTAATGGATTTAAGTCCCAAAACCATTGATGGATACCGACAAGACCTTTTCAAGCGACTCAAAATAAAAAATAGAGTTGGGTTGGTAATCTTTGCCCTAAAGAAAAATTTAATAAAAATTTAAGTGCAAGCATTCCAAATCGAATCGTCGGGGGTGGGCGCTTCAATAATAATTTCTTCTTTTTGAACGGGATGTATGAATGTCAACTTTTTAGCGTGAAGATGAATACTTCCGTCTGCATTGCTTCTATCAAAACCGTATTTTAAATCACCTTTTATGGAACAACCAATAGCCGAAAGTTGCGAACGGATTTGATGATGTCTTCCTGTTTCTAGAACAATTTCCAATAAATAATAATTGTCCAGTTTTTTCAGAAGCTTATAGTGGAGCACCGCTTTTTTACTATCTGGCACTTCTTTTATGTGGGCGTAGGATTTATTTTGCTTCGGATTTCTTTTTAAATAATGTGTCAGGGTATCTTCCGTTTTGGGAGGAACATTTTTAACGATTGCCCAATATATCTTTTCCGTTTCCCTTTCGGAAAACATTTTGTTTAAACGTGCCAAAGCTTTTGAAGTTCTTGCAAAAACCACAACCCCACTCGTAGGGCGATCTAATCTATGAACTACACCAAGAAATACAGCGCCGGGTTTGTTATATTTTTCTGCAATATATTCTTTTACAACTTCTGAAAGTGGCGTATCTCCTGTTTTGTCACCTTGCACAATATCGCCAGGTCGTTTGTTAACAACAATCAAATGATTGTCTTCAAACAAAACCTGAAGATTGTCTTTAGTGCTATGTATATTGGATTGCTGGATTTTTAAATATTTTGAGTTTGTTGGATTACTAGAATGTTGAGATATATTTTAATATAATCCAACAATCTATTTAATCTAATACTGTTCGTTATCGTTTGGAAAATCACCACTTTTCACATCGGCAATGTATTGACTGAATGGCATTTTTCATTTCGGTATATAAATCGATATACCTACGTAAAAAACGAGGATTAAATTCATGGGTCATTCCAATCATATCATGTGTTACCAAAACTTGTCCATCAACACCATTTCCTGCACCAATACCAATTACGGGAATTCTTATTCTTTCAGCAACTTCTTTGGCTAATTTGGCTGGAACTTTTTCTAAAACAATTGCAAAACAACCTGTTTTTTCCAGCAATATAGCATCTTCTATTAATTTTTCTGCTTCTTCTTCTTCTTTTGCTCGTACTGTATATGTTCCAAATTTATATATAGATTGCGGAGTTAAGCCCTAAATGGCCCATCACGGGAATTCCCGCATTTAAAATTCGTTTTATAGATTCTTTTATTTCTTTTCCGCCTTCCATTTTTACAGCATGACCGCCACTTTCTTTCATAATTCTAATGGCAGAACGAAGGCTTCTTTTGGGTCACTTTGGTAACTTCCAAAAGGTAAATCCACAACAACCAAACTTCGTTCAATGGCACGAACTACAGAAGCTGCATGATAAATCATTTGATCTAAAGTAATGGGTAAAGTGGTTTCGTGTCCAGCCATTACATTACTAGCAGAATCACCAACTAAAATAACATCTATTCCAGCACCATCCACAATTTTTGCCATGGTATAATCATAAGCGGTAAGCATCGATATTTTTTCACCTTTCTTTTTCATATCCACCAAAGTTTTTGTGGTAATTCGTTTGTATTCTTTTTTCGCTGTTGACATATTTCTAAAATAAATATAGATTAGAGTGTAAAAATACTATTTTTGAGTAGTAACCACTTAAAATTTTAATATGAAATCAATACTGTTACTTTTTTCAATATTTATATGTACGGTCTGTTTTTCTCAAGAAGCACTTTCAACTGCTAATGGAAAAATAATTGTTGACATTTTTATGAATGGTTATAAAACTGGAGATACTTTAAAAATGAAATCGGTAATGCATCCCAATATGACTATGAATCGTGCATATGTAAACACCGAACAGGAAAACGTTCTGCTGTATGTTAAATCTTCTGACTTATTGGAATATGCCGCAACCAAGGGTAAAACGTTGTTATGGGACGAAAAATTGACCGATTATATAGTAAATAGTGATGGAAATGTTGCGCACATTTGGGCCCCGTATGAATACTATTTGGATGGAAAATTCACCCATTGTGGAGCAAATTCGTTTACACTTAGTTTACACCGATGAAAGCTGGAAAATTTTAAACATTATAGATTCCATACGCATCGGAAGTTGTCATAAAGAATAATCTTTTGCAAAGTATTAGCAATCACTGATATTCACTTGAACGGCTAATCCGCCTTCACTAGTTTCTTTATATTTTGAAGTCATATCTTTTGCAGTTTCCCACATCGTTGCAATCACCTTATCCAAGAGGTACTTTGGCTTTTCTCGGATCGCTGTCCAATGCCATTTCACAAGCATTTATGGCTTTTATGGCACCCATTGCATTGCGTTCAATACAAGGAATTTGAACCAAACCTGCAATGGGATCACAGGTCAGCCCAAGGTGATGTTCCATAGCAATTTCGCTAGCCATTAAAACATTGTTCGGGAGTTCCGCCCATCAATTCGCAAAGTGCTCCAGCCGCCATTGAGGATGAAACCCCGATCTCTGCCTGGCAACCGCCCATAGCGGCAGAAATAGTAGAACCTTTTTTGAAAAGACTTCCGATTTCACCTGCAACCAAAAGAAATTGTTTGACGTCATCAAAATTTGCATCGTGGTTTTCAATTACCATATAATACATCATCACGGCAGGAATTACGCCTGCGCTTCCGTTTGTGGGAGCAGTAACCACGCGTCCCAATGAAGCATTTACTTCGTTTACGGCGAGTGCAAAACACGAAACCCATTTCAAAATTTGTCGAAATTTTACTTCCGTATTTCTTATTGCGGCAATCCATTCTTCGGCATTGGTGTATTTGTTATCGCCAATTAGGTTTTTGTTCATTTCAAAAGCGCGTCTTGTAACGTTAAGTCCGCCGGGCAACGTGCCTTCGGTATGAGCACCACATACATCGAGTCCAGCATCACTTCCCAAATTTTCTTGAGCCCGTCGTTTATTTCAGCTTCACTTCGCAGGAATTTTTCGTTTTCGAGAACTAATTGTGAAATTGACTTTTCTTCTGCTTTACAGTAGGCTAGTAGTTCAACTCCTTTTACAACGGGGAAGGGAAATTGGGCAAATTTCGCCATTTTAATTTTTCTGCGCTTTCGTTCCTTTTTCACTGTAAAACCACCACCGATGGAATAGAACGATGAAGACTTTTTGGAACCGTCTTTTAAAGTAGCCCTAAACGTCATTCCGTTTGGGTGAAATTCCAAAAATTTGCGATTGAAGATAATATTTTGATTCGGAAAAAAGGGAACTTCCAATTCGCCATTTAATTTCAATTTATTTTCAGAATTGATAAAATCAATTTCCTGTTCAATGTTTTCAATAGGGTAAGTAACTGGATCAAAACCAGAGAGTCCTAACATCACCGCAATATCTGTGGCGTGGCCTTTTCCGGTGAGCGATAATGAACCGTATAGTTCCACTGAAATTTCTAATACTTCCTCAAATTGGTTTTTCTCTTTCAGTTCACCAATCCAGCGCAGGCAGCGCGCCACGGCCCCAATGTATGGGAGCTAGACGGTCCAACTCCTATTTTTAGCATGTCGAAAACACTGATACTTTCCATAAATTCAATCTTGATTCGAACCTAAGAAATTTTAAGTGAACTGCTAAATGGAAAGTTATTAATTGTTATAATAATTATTGGAAATATTCCATAAAATAGGAAATATTCCTATTTTTGAGCTATGGAAATCTTCACTTCAGGAAAACTCACAAAAGTAAAAAACAGGCACGAGCCTGGTGTTTCAAAACAGACCGGTTTTGCAAGTCCCGCAACACATT
>CAWDWC010000002.1:0-15010 GCA_963805885.1 uncultured Flavobacteriaceae bacterium | reverse complement strand
GAAACTATTGCTAGTAAACATAAAAGAACTTTTACAGGTTCGGGAAACAACTCCCATTAAATTGAGCGGAAGGGAAATGAAAGAACTCCCAACGCTCAAAAATGCATGGGTTTTTATAAACCACGGCATAATTGAAGACTACGGAACTATGGATAAAATGGGACCGCACCAAGGCTTTAAAACCATTGATTGCCACGGTAAAATTGTACTTCCCGCTTGGTGTGATAGCCATAGCCATTTAGTATACGCCGGTAATCGCGAGCAGGAATTTGTAGATAGGATTAACGGCCTCACTTACCAAGAAATTGCTGAAAAAGGCGGCGGAATAGTAAATAGCGCAAAGAAACTGCAAGAAACCTCGGATGAGGATTTGTACCATCAATCTGCCACGCGTTTGGAAGAAGTGATGCGTCTTGGCACTGGCGCCATTGAAATAAAAAGTGGTTACGGACTCACTACGGAAGCTGAGTTGAAGATGCTACGAGTCGCCAAAAAACTTTCTGAAGAATATCCAATCACCATTAAAACCACATTTTTGGGGGCGCACGCCATCCCCACGGAATATAAAAATAATAAAGACGGCTATTTAGACCTGCTCTGTAACGAAATGATGCCAAAAATAGCTGAAGAAAAACTTGCGGAATACGTAGATGTTTTTTGTGAGGAAGGCTATTTTTCCGTGGCAGATATGGAACGTATTCTTTCCGAAGGGAAAAAACACAAGCTTACACCAAAGGTACACGTTAACCAATTTAACAGCATCGGCGGAATTGCAGCAGCTGTAAAACACAACGCTTTGAGCGTGGACCACTTGGAAGTGTTTACCAATGAAGATTTGGAAGCGTTGAAAAACAGCAAAACAATGCCCGTGGCACTTCCCTCCTGCTCTTATTTTTTAAGTATTCCCTACACACCGGGCAGAAAAATAATTGATGCAGGATTACCATTAGCACTCGCCACCGATTACAATCCAGGTTCTACGCCAAGTGGAAATATGAATTTTGTGGTTGCAACTGCTTGCATAAAAATGAGACTTACACCCGAAGAAGCCATCAATGCCGCAACAGTAAATGGAGCATACGCAATGGGTTTGAGTCGAACCCATGGTAGTATCACCAAAGGAAAAACTGCAAACCTGATCATTACAAAACAGATTCCATCTTACGGTTATTTGCCTTACGCCTTTGGCAGTAATTTGATTGACTCTGTAATTATAAATGGCAAAGAAGTATAATGGGGATTTTAAAAATTTATTCTGAAAAAGATGTTGCGTCTTTTATAAATAAACGAGTTGGTGAAACCAAGTTTGGCGAAAAGGTAATTTTTATTGAAAAACTTGAAGATTTAAAAAACTATGCTTCAAAATACGTTTTATTGGGAATTCCTGAAGATATCGGGGTCAGGGCCAATTATGGAAAAACTGGAACTTCAAAGGCCTGGGAAGCCGCATTAAAAAGTTTTTTAAACATTCAGCAAAACAACTTTGCAAAAGCGGAAAATGTAATTCTTTTAGGTGAAATTAATTGTGACACTCAAATGCAACAGGCTGAAAATCTGGGCTTAGAAGACAACCATTATGTTGAAAAATTGGGAGAGCTTGTCTCGCAAATAGATCATAAGGTTTCCATTACTGTGAAAAAAATTATCGAGTATGGGAAATTTCCAATAATTATTGGAGGTGGGCACAACAACAGCTATGGAAACTTAAAAGGAACTTCCCTAGCTCTTAAAAACCCTGCGAATTGCCTCAATTTTGATGCGCATACAGATTTTAGGGCATTGGGTCACCGCCATAGTGGCAACGGATTTTCATATGCTTTTGAAGATGGGTTTCTAAATCGTTATTTTACCTTTGGGCTCCATCGCAATTATACCTCCCAATATGTTTTCGATAGATTGGTGAAGCATCAAGATCGAATAAAGTTCAGTCTTTTTGAGGATATAGCTATCAATGAAAAATTGTCCTTTTCCAAAGGCATCCAAGAGGCAGAAATGTTTGTGTGCAACGCTCCTTTTGGATTGGAGCTGGATCTGGACGCCATCGAAGATATGGGCAGTAGTGCGATGACACCAGGGGGGTTTTCAATTAATGATGCGCGAAAATTTATATCGTATTTTTTAAAAAAAGAACATTGTGTTTATTTCCATATTTGTGAGGGCGCACCACAATTGGAAATTTTTCCTGCCCAGGTAGGAAAAACCATTTCGTTTTTAATTTCGGATGCAATAGCTTAGAATTCAAAAAAATATCACCAAATAAAATAGTATGAAACAGCAATTAATAGAATGTGTTCCAAATATTAGTGAAGGCCGAGATGCCGAAAAAATCAAAACCATTTCCCAAATAGTGGAAACCGTTGAAGGTGTAAAACTATTGGATGTTGATCCAGGAAAAGCAACCAACAGAACGGTAATAACCTTTGTGGGCGAACCTGAAGCGGTGATTGAAGCAGCTTTTAGGTTAATTAAAAAAGCTTCGGAACTAATTGATATGTCTAAACACAGTGGAGCACACCCCCGTTTTGGCGCTACTGATGTTTGCCCATTGGTACCTATTTCTAACATCACTTTAGAAGAAACTGCCAAATACGCCCATAAATTGGGTGAAAGAGTAGGCAAAGAGTTGGGCATTCCTGGATATTTTTATGAAAAGGCTGCTAAGGAAGAAAAACGTAAAAACCTCGCCAACTGCCGTTCAGGAGAATATGAAGGCCTTCAGAAAAAATTGGTCGATAAGGACTGGAAGCCGGATTTTGGACCAGCAGAATTCAATGATAAGACTGCAAAGAGCGGAGCTATAGCCATTTCGGCGCGGGATTTTTTAATAGCCTACAATGTAAACCTCAATACCACTTCAACAAGAAGGGCAAACGCTATCGCTTTCGATATTCGCGAAGCTGGCCGCATAAAACGGGAAGGAAACCCGATTACCGGAAAACAAGTTTTGGACAAAAATGGTGAACCCGTTCGGATTCCAGGAAAGTTAAAAGCAGTAAAAGGTATTGGTTGGTATATTGAAGAATATGGCATCGCCCAAATTTCGTACAACCTTACCAATATCTCCATTACCTCTATGCACGTGGCATTTGACGAAACCTGTAAAGTAGCCGAAAATAGAGGATTACGGGTTACAGGATCTGAACTTATCGGATTGATTCCGTTACAGGCAATGCTTGATGCTGCAGATTACTTTTTAGTGAAGCAACAACGCTCTTTGGGAGTTTCAGAAAGTGAAAAGATAAAAATTGCCATTAAATCATTGGGACTGGACGATTTGAAACCTTTCGACCCTCAGGAAAAGATTATTGAATATATGCTTGACAAAGGCGAAAAAAAATTGGTCACCCTTAAATTGAATGATTTTGCCGATGAAACCGCTGGAGAATCTATAGCTCCCGGCGGTGGTTCCATCGCTGCCTATGTTGGCACTTTAGGAGTCTCGTTGGGAACAATGGTCGCAAATCTATCTGCCCATAAAGCAGGGTGGGATGAAAAATGGGAATACTTTTCTGAATGGGCCGAAAAAGGTCAGGCTTATAAAAACAAGCTATTGTATTTGGTAGATGAAGACACAAATGCCTTCAACAAAATAATTGATGGCTTTAGGATGCCAAAAGGTTCAGAAAAGGAAATAAACGACAGAAAAGCTGCTATTGAAGAAGCGACCAAATACGCCACTCAAATTCCTTTTCAAGTAATGGAAACAGCTTACCAATCCATGGAAGTGATGCAGGCAATGTTAAAAGATGGTATGCAAAGCTCATTATCAGATGCAGGAGTCGGAATTCTGTGTGCTAGAACTGCGGTATTAGGGGCCTATTTTAACGTACGCATTAACGCCAAGGATATAAAGGACCGAAAATTTGCGGAGGACATTATTCATAAAGCCGAAAAAATTTATAAATCCACCATTAAGGTCGAACAAGAAACAATTGAATATATAGACAGTAAGATGTAAATCTGTATTTCAAATAGTATGGAAAAAGTACAACTAAATTATTATTGCCACTGATTATTGGCAGGACAAGATGGAAGATCTGATTTTCTTAAAACCATCAAAACGGTTAAAAATATTTTTAAATGCCAAAATTTGTTTAAAGTATTCTTGCTATCTTTATACAAAAGGAATTATTTATGAAAAAATATATTTATCTACTAGTTCTGACAATTGCTTTTGTCGGTTGCAAAAACAATTCAGAAAAAATAGATTCCGAAGCAGTAGTTGATACTCCAATGGAAGAAGTTGATGGTGGAAAAGCCGCCAAGAATGAAGGTTTTATTATAAATCCCGTGGAGCATGCGAGCATGGTTCTCAATTGGGACGGCACTATTATTTATGTTGATCCAGTTGGCGGAAAAGAAATGTTTTCTAAATATACCGAACCAGATTTGGCACTAGTTACTCATATTCACGGGGACCATCTGGACGTTCCAACACTTGAATCTATAGTAATTGATAAAACCCAATTAATTGCACCAAAAACAGTTTTTGACAAATTACCTGAAAGCCTACAAAATAAAACCAAAGTGCTTAACAATGGTGAAAAAACCTCAGGTTTTGAAATAGGCATAGAGGCAATTCCCATGTACAACCTTCGGCCCGAAGCTTTAAAATTTCACGAAAAAGGACAAGGAAATGGTTATGTTTTAGAAAAAAATGGCAAACGTATTTACATCTCTGGTGATACCGAAGATATTCCTGAAATGCGCAATCTTAAAAATATTGACATTGCCTTTGTCTGTATGAATTTACCTTATACAATGACAGTTGAAAAAGCAGCCGAAGCGGTTTTGGCATTTAAACCAAAAACCGTTTATCCTTATCATTATCGCGGAACGGAAGGACTGAGCGATGTAGCCAAATTCAAGGCGTTAATTGAAGCCGGAAATCCTAATATTAAGGTTACGCAATTGGATTGGTATCCAAACAAATAATTGCGATATTTACAATCAGTCAATTACAATATCCATTCTTTAAAAACCTAAAATCATAAATCTTTATTGATGAAAAATTACAAACTCCCCTTCAATATATTTGCGCTAACATTTCTTTCAGCGTTTCTTTTATCAAGTTGTAAAAACAATTCCGAAGAAAAAGATTCAGAAAAAGAAACTGGAAAAATGGAATATCCGGCAGAATGGATGTATAACCAACGTGCTTATCCAAACAATTACATAAACAAAGAAGCTTATAAAGAAGCTATTTTTCAAAACAAACAAATTATTGCCAGTAGATCACCCGGACAAGCTGGGGAATGGACATTTGTGGGACCTTTAAACACAGGCGGACGCGTTACGGATGTCGCTATTGCTCCCGATAACGATGACCACCTTTACGTTGCCACGGCAACTGGTGGAATTTTTAGAAGTTATGATGGCGGCTCAAACTGGATACCAATTTTTGATGAAGTTACAAAACCTTCTATAGGTGATATCGCTATAGCTCCTTCAAATTCACAACGAATCTATGCCGGTACTGGTGAAGCCAATGGAAGTGCTACAGACGGCGCTTATTTTGGTGATGGTATATACAGAAGTGACGACGCTGGGGATACTTGGACTAATGTTGGTTTGCAGGAAAGCAATCATATTGGCCGAATTGTGATTGATCCCACAAATCCAGATCGCGTTTTTGCAGCAGCCACTGGAAAATTATACGGTAAAAACATTGAAAGAGGAATATATAGAACTACCAATGGCGGCGGAAGTTGGGAACAGGTTCTATTTGTAACCGACTCCACAGCAGCAATAGATGTTGCTATGAATGTGGCAAATACAAACATCATTTATGCCGCAATGTGGGAGCGCACACGTAAACCTTGGCAACGCGATTACGGCGGAGTTACTTCTGCAATTCATCGTTCTCTGGACGGAGGAACTACTTGGGCCGAACTTGGTGCGGCCAACGGTCTTCCTGCTCCAAATGCACAAACGGGAAGAATTGGTATTGCAGTTTCAGAATCTGATCCTTCCACGGTTTATGCCCGTTTCACCACCAATGAAATCACCAATGAATTTAATGGATTATATAAATCTACAGATAATGGAAATAATTGGACGCTTGTAACACCTGCAGGAGCTTTGAGTGGAATTGATGCAAATTTTGGTTGGTATTTTGGAAATGTCCGCGTTAATCCAACCAACTCCTCGGAGGTGTATATTGTGGGGTTCGAGATTGCAAAATCTACCAATAGCGGCTCATCTTGGAGTACGTTAAACGGAATGCACGTAGATCATCACGCCTTGGATTTTTCAAGGACCAATAGCAATTTTATGCTCTCTGGAAATGATGGCGGAGCTTATATTTCAAATAATGGCGGTAGCAGTTGGACTAAATTTTTAAATCTTCCCATAACTCAATTTTACAATATTGAAGTTGACAAAACACAACCGGAAAGACTTTACGGCGGTACGCAGGACAACAACACTATCCGGACCATTACTGGCGGTGCAAGTGATTGGAACGCTATTTGGGGTGGCGATGGATTTCACGTAAATGTAGATCCTGTAGATAATAATTATATTTATGTAGAATCTCAATACGGAAACTTGGGCCGCAGTACTAATGGCGGAAACAATTTCGGTAATGCAACAAGTGGAATAAGCGGGAGCGATAGGAACAACTGGAATACACCTGTAATTATTTCACCTTTTGATCACGAAATATTGTATTACGGAACCAATAGATTGTATACTTCAAACAAAGCCGCTTTTTGGTCTGTTATAAGCCCAGATTTAACGGATGGTCTTCACCCCAGCGGTTCATTGGCCTTCGGCACACTTACGGCAATTGCTTCTTCCTATAACAACCTTGATGTTATTTATACAGGTAGTGACGATGGAAACGTGAACGTAACTTTTGATGGTGGCTCAACTTGGACTGACGTCAGTGCTGGACTACCGGATCAATACATTACTTCCATCGCGATGGTTCCAAGTGATGATATGGTTGCTTATGTAACAGTTTCTGGTTTTAAATATTTGGATTATACCCCACACGTTTTTAAAACAACTGATGGAGGACAGAACTGGATGGATATTTCATCCAACCTTCCAAATATTCCCGTGAACGATATTATTGTTTATCCAGCGGAAAATATACTTTTCGTTGCCACAGATTTGAATGTTTGGTACTCCAAAGACGATGGTACTAATTGGACGATTTTAGGAAACAACCTTCCGCTAACTGTGGTTATGGATTTAAAGTTTCACGAACCTACTAAAACACTATATGCAGGAACCTTCGGAAGGGCGATGCACAGTTATGATGTTAGCGATATTTTGAGTGTGGGTGAAAATGAATTGACATCAAATTCAATCAAAATTTATCCAAATCCAGCAACTTCAGAATTTACCATTTTACAAAATCTCTCTTCGGAAGGGACTGTTCAGCTCTTTGATATTTCCGGGAAAAAGATAACTGATTTATTCAACGGCAATTTTGAAGCCCATAAAAGCATCAAAGTAAAAACCGATGGAATTGCCGCAGGTATTTATTTAGTAAAATTGAATAGCGGAAAACAATCAGTTACAAAGAAACTTGTGATTAATAAATAAACCAAACGCATTAAAAATAAAAAATCCCGATTCAAATTTGAATCGGGATTTTTATTTCTACTCTTTTTACTGTTTCTCACAAACTACACCCCAAATTGGCAATGCATTTTTTGCTGTATTTATTTTTACGTTTTCTTTATCTATTACCTTAAAATCTGCCGCTCCAGCATAATTGGCATCAAAAACAGATGCTAATGAAAATTTGGGATCTTTAAACTTTAAAATTTTCCAATCCCCATCAGAAGTATAAGTTCCTTTTTCTGAAATTTTCACCACTTTTTCGTCAGTACCAGGTTGTGGAATGCTTTTTAAGTCGAATTTGAAAGTGTTATTTTCAAAAAGTTGTAATGAAATTGACGCAACACCATTCCCTAAGCTCTTATAGGAAACCGTTTCATTTGAAGCATCCACAACAGTTTTCTTACTTCCGCAGGAAGAAATTGATATCAGCAAACTAAGTATTAATATTTTTTTCCACATAATTTATCGTATCAGTTTTTTGTATTTAATTCGCTTCGGCATCAAATCGCCGCCCAAGCGCTTCTTTTTATTTTCTTCATATTCGCTGAAACCACCTTCAAAATAATACACTTCACTATTTCCTTCAAAAGATAGAATGTGCGTACAAACCCTATCCAAAAACCAACGGTCGTGACTAATTACCACTGCACAACCAGCAAAATTTTCCAAACCTTCTTCCAAGGCACGAAGCGTGTTTACGTCCAAATCATTCGTAGGTTCATCCAGTAACAGAACGTTTCCTTCTTCCTTTAAAGTCATCGCCAAATGAAGCCTGTTTCGTTCCCCGCCTGAAAGCATCGAAACTTTTTTGTTTTGCTCGCTTCCGCTGAAATTGAAACGGCTCAAATAGGCACGTGAGTTCACTTGCCTGCCGCCCATCATTATCAATTCCTGACTATCACTGAAATTTTCCCAAATAGTTTTATCTGGATTGATATTGGAATGTGCCTGATCAACGTAAGCTATTTTTGCAGTATCACCTACTTCAAACGTACCTTTATCGGGAGTTTCCTCACCCATAATCATTTTGAAAATAGTGGTTTTACCAGCGCCATTTGGTCCAATAATTCCAACTATGCCAGCCTGTGGTAATTTGAAATTTAAATCTTCGTAAAGCAGTTTATCGCCAAATGCTTTAGAAACGCCTTTTGCTTCAATAACATTTGTTCCCAAACGTGGACCGTTCGGAATGTATATTTCCAGCTTTTCATCCAATTGTTTTTGGTCCTGGCTCAATAATTTATCGTAATTCTGCAAACGCGCTTTTTGTTTTGTTTGGCGTCCTTTGGCACCTTGGCGAACCCATTCCAACTCGCGTTCTAAAGTCTTTTGACGTTTTCCAGCTGTTTTCTGTTCCAGTGCCAATCGTTTTGATTTCTGATCCAACCAGGAGGAATAATTTCCTTTCCACGGAATACCTTCTCCCCTGTCCAATTCCAAAATCCAGCCAGCAACATTATCAAGAAAATATCTGTCGTGGGTTACCGCAATCACAGTTCCCTTATATTCTGAAAGGTGATGCTCCAACCAGTGTACGCTTTCGGCATCCAAATGGTTTGTTGGCTCATCCAGCAAGAGCACATCTGGCTCTTTTAGAAGCAACCTACAAAGCGCCACCCTTCTTTTTTCACCACCAGAAAGCACACTTATCAACTTATCGGGTTCGGGCGTACGCAAGGCATCCATCGCTATTTCAAGCTTGGTATCGAGCTCCCAAGCGTTTGTAGCATCAATTTTATCTTGGAGCTTTGCTTGTTTTTCCATCAACTCGTCCATTTTGGCAGGGTTTTCATAAACCTCTGGCAAGCCGAACATATCATTAATTTTATTGTACTCGTCAAGAACATCAACTACTTCCTGTACGCCTTCCTTTACAACTTCAAGCACGGTTTTAGACTCGTCCAGTTTAGGTTCTTGTTCAAGATAGCCAACGGTATAACCGGGAGCGAAAACCACATCACCTTGATAGTTTTTTTCTTCGCCGGCAATGATTCGCAACAAAGTAGATTTACCACTTCCGTTAAGACCGAGGATGCCAATTTTGGCACCATAGAAGAAGCTTAAGTATATGTTTTTAAGTACTGGCGTCTGGGCACTTTGATAGGTTTTTGTCAACCCAGACATTGAGAAAATTACTTTTTTATCGTCGGCCATTTTTTTTGGTGAGTTTGTGAATTTGTGAATTTATGAATTCGTCAATGTAAATTTAATAATCTTAAAACCACGAGCATCTGCCCAGTGTGATAAGCCGTGTGCTCAATCACTAGAAGTATTTCTCGTAAAAGGGTTTGTTCGTCTTTCCCGTTTTTTACGGACTGTGTCAATTTGTTTTCCTCGTTTAAAAGGAATTTTTTTAATCGTTCACGATCTGTTAGGTATTCCGCTTTAATGTCTTTCCAATCTTCTTCGGTTTTACATGTTTTTTCTTTCGGCCAATAAAAATCAGGCCATTTTGGAGAAGTGTAATCATTAGAACAAGTGAATTTTACAATATCTTTTTGCGTAAATGTTACGTGAAAGAACAATTCATAAAAGGAATACGGAAGATTGGCGGGACGGGTATTTATGTCTTCAAATGAAATTTTCTTCAATATTTCCGTCACGGGCATGAAAGCTTCCCCACCATCGAGGTGTCTGGCAAGCCGTTCGCGTATGTGATTTTCTTCAGACATTCTTCCTGTGAGTTTTTTAATTTGTGAATTCTTAAGTTAGAATAGAAGATATTTTTGTGAGAAACAGACAAAACAAAACTGACAAGACAACTAAACCCTTCCTTTTAAAGCGTTAAAAACCCAAGCGATGGCAAAGAAGCCAATCCCGACTGCTGCAAAGCCCCATCCAGCAACATCGTCATATCGAAAAGCACCCATTCCTATCAATACTACCCCAACAACAATCATTATAAAAGTGGCCCAAGCCAGTACCGTATTTTTATTCATTCCCATAATCTATTTCTGTTTGGTTGATTTTTTATTTTCAAGCTGCAAATTTACGCGTAAAAACAAATATCGGTAATAAAAAATAGATTTTCGTTAACAAAATGTCATAGTTTTCAAAGGAATTAGCGAAGAGGAAATAGCGAATAGTTTTAATAAAACAACTTTGAACTTTAAACTTTTAAATTTTGAACTTAAAACTTTATAGCATTTTGTATTTTAGCGCAAACATATTTTTTCAATGGATTTAAACTTCAACAAAAACGAAGACCACAATAAACTTCTGGTTTCAGAATTAAAAAATAAACTTGCAAAAGTTAAACTTGGCGGCGGGCAAAAGCGAATAGAAAAGCAACATGCAAAAGGTAAACTGACAGCCCGTGAACGTATTGATTATTTGCTGGATGCAAAAAAAACCAAGTATTGAAATTGGGGCTTTTGCCGGTGACGGAATGTATGAGGAACATGGTGGCGCACCCGGCGGCGGTGTTGTTGTAAAAATTGGTTATGTGAAAGGCAAACAATGTATTGTTGTTGCCAATGATGCCACCGTAAAAGCTGGTGCTTGGTTTCCTATTACTGCAAAAAAAAATCTTCGCGCACAGGAAATTTCCATTGAAAACCAATTGCCCATTATTTATTTGGTGGATAGTGCTGGTGTTTATTTCCCTATGCAGGATGAAATTTTTCCCGATAAGGAACATTTTGGACGAATTTTTAGAAACAATGCCATTATGAGCAGCATGGGCATCACACAGATTGCCGCCGTTATGGGTAGTTGTGTGGCCGGTGGTGCCTATCTTCCTATTATGAGTGATGAAGCTTTGATTGTTGATAAAACCGGAAGTATTTTTTTGGCGGGAAGTTATTTGGTAAAAGCCGCCATTGGCGAAACCATCGATAATGAAGACTTGGCGGCGCAACAACACATTGTGAAATTTGTGGTGTTACCGATTATAAAGCAAAGGACGATAAAGATGCGCTGGATAAAATAAAAAATATAATTTCTAAAATTGGAGATTTTGATAAAGCTGGATTTAATCGTGAAAAAGCTGTAAAACCAAAGGAAAAACAAGAAGATATCTACGGTATTATTCCAAAATCACGAACTGAACAATACGATATGCATGAAATTATAAAACGATTGGTTGACGATTGTGAATTTGACGAATACAAAGAAGGCTATGGAAAAACAATTATTACAGGTTATGCCAGAATTGATGGTTGGGCTGTTGGAATTGTTGCCAATCAACGAAAATTGGTAAAAACCACAAAAGCAAAAACCAAACCCAGCGAAATGCAGTTTGGTGGTGTTATTTATAATGACAGTGCAGATAAAGCCACACGATTTATTGCCAATTGCAACCAAAAGAAAATCCCACTTGTATTTTTACAGGATGTTACGGGTTTTATGGTGGGCAGCAAAAGTGAACATGGCGGAATCATTAAAGATGGTGCCAAAATGGTAAATGCCGTAAGTAATAGCGTAGTTCCAAAATTTACCATTATTATTGGAAATAGTTATGGTGCAGGAAATTATGCCATGTGCGGAAAAGCTTATGATCCAAGATTGATTGTTGCTTGGCCAAGTGCAGAACTTGCCGTAATGAGCGGAAATTCCGCAGCTAAAGTATTATTTCAAATTGAAACCGCTTCACTGAAAAAGAAAGGTGAAACCATTACCAAAGAAGAGGAAAAAGAACTTTTCAATAAAATAAAAGACCGATACGATGAGCAAATTTCTCCATATTATGCAGCATCCCGTATTTGGACCGATGCCGTTATTGACCCATTGGACACCAGAAAGTGGATTTGTATGGGAATTGAAGCAGCCAACCACGCTCCTATTGAAAAGGCTTTTAATTTGGGTGTTTTTCAGGTTTAGTTTGTGGTTTGTGGTTTTTTCAAAAATCAAGAATCGTTAATCGTTAATCGTTAATCGTTAATTAAAAGAATCTTTAAATTCCTCGTAAGTAACATAATTATCGGGGTTGGCATCTGCCTCTGCAACGCGGTCATCAATTATTTTTTTATGCGCATCGCTCAAAGAATAATCTTTAGGCTGTTCTTTTTCCTGCATCATTAAATACAGTTGAAACTCCTCCATGGTCTTAAAATGAGTTTTATCCAAGTTCAGTTCTTCATCTATATGGATTGTGGTCATAAGTAGAGAATTTATTTTTTAAATAAGTTTTTTTTATTTTGTTTATATATATATATATATATATTTGCTGCGCCTATTGCAACAGTTGGCAATTATTTAAAAACAGCAACCACTATTAACCCCAAACAATTATGAAAAAAACTACCTATCTATTACTCTTTGTTTCAGTATTATTATTCACATCCTGCGTAATAAAACGCGATATGAGTACGCCAGAAAATCAGAAATGGTTGAAGATGGAGCAAAACCCTATTGCACCGGCAGAATTTAAGGATTATGATGGAACGCTATTGGTGGCTTTCGATTTTAGGGGACTTTCCTTGGAAAAAACGGCTAAGAAAGTACTGGACGAACATTACAAAAAACCCTATAAGCTTATTTTTTACGGCGAAGGTGAATCGCTTACTGATGGCACCTATGGTAAAGAGGAATATCAATACGTTATCAATGTAGATTCACATAGCAGCAAAACAGGAAACATGCGAACACATACACTGTCATTTGTGTTGACCGACAGACAAACCAATGAACCTTATGGTGCATTTAGAAAAGGGTTTAAGATAAATACCTTTGAAGATTACATCAGAGTTTTGATGACAGAAAATTATTAGACAATTATTAGAATAAATGTATAGATAACTTCATAACTAAAATATGAAACACCTACTACTCACCCTAACCCTACTCACCTCTTTTTTTGCCACTGCGCAAATAGTGAATATACCCGACCCCAATTTTAAAAATGCGTTGCTTAACCATGACCCGGTTATTGATACCAATGGGGATGGGGAGATACAGGTTAGTGAGGCATTGATAACCTATGAGATAGATGTAACAGCCAAATCAATTGATAATATAATAGGTATTGAAGCTTTTTTGAATTTACAGACCCTTGTGTGTTATTTCAACCGAATTGAAGAGGTAGATCTTTCTTTTAACACCTTGCTTCAGAATCTGGATCTAACATCTAATCGTATAAGCAGTATTGACTTTTCAAATAATCTTCAATTAATTGATTTATCTGTTACGGATAATCAATTGACAGTTTTAGACATTTCGGCTCTTAGCCAATTAGACCATATAGCTTGTGCCTACAATGAAATTACTGAGCTTGATGTTACAAATAACACTGCGTTATCCTCTATACAATGCTATCAAAATAATATTACAGAACTTGACATTTCAAACCAGCCTGGATTGCGGCAGTTAGATATTTATAATAATCTATTCACCGCCATAGATCTTTCTCAAAGCCCAGGTTTATTGTGGTTTAATTGTAGTGACAATAGTATCCTAAATTTGGATTTTTCCTCGAATCCGGTCCTATTTGATATTAAATGCAGTAATAACTTATTGACTTCATTGGATGTTTCTAACAATCCCAATTTGGGTTATTTAACTTGTAAAGAAAATTCAATAAGCTCGTTGGACGTATCAAACAATCCACTGATAAGATATTTGATATGCGATGATAACTTGCTAACTTCATTGGACGTTTCACAAAATGTAAATATGGAACTTTTCTATTTTACTAATAACCAGATCTCACAGATAGATGTAACCCATAATGTAAAGCTTAGTCAGTTTTCAGGATCAAATAATCCTATCTCTTCGGTGGATTTTACGTACAATCCAGATTTGGAAACCGTGCGCTGTGATAATATGAATTTAGGCAGTTTGGATATATCACAAAACCCCCTGATATATTATTTGATTCTCAATAACAACAACTTGAATGAGCTGGACGTAACAAATAATCCGCTTATTGACCAGCTCTATATAAGAAATAATCAAATTTCAAGCATCGATCTTTCACAAAATACTGTTTTACGTATTCTAGGAGCCAATAACAACCCTTTAACATCATTGGATGTAACAGAAAACCTCAATTTACAGGGGATAGATTTTTCCAACACAAATCTATATGCTGTGGATTTGAGCAATAACCCATCGCTCTGTGCTGTAGAAGGAAATGATATTGATTTGTTGCACTATGTGAATATAAAGAATGGGAACAATATTGAATTGACCAATGCTAATTGTTATAATGGCGATTTGATTGATTCTGGGCTTAACCTTTCAAACAATCCAAATCTTGAATTTGTTTGTGTTGATGATGTGAATTTTGCGATCAGTAATTTTACAAACGTTTCACCCACAGCTACATTTATTGAAGATTGTTTTCTTGCAGTGAATAATTTTGAACCCATTAGAGTTAACTTTTATCCAAATCCTTCAAATAGTGTTCTTAACATTCAGTCTGAAGAGCTTATTTCTTCAATCGAAATTATGAATGTTCTTGGGCAGACTTTGCTTGTTTCCAAAGGAACCA
>CAWDWC010000001.1:0-162211 GCA_963805885.1 uncultured Flavobacteriaceae bacterium | reverse complement strand
TAAGCATTGCAATAGAAAGTGAAATCAAAGAAAATCCAATGACACCCTCTACCCATGGGGGGCCCTCTTGTCCGTTTGCCATTATTCCTAACATTTTTCCACCGTTAAAAATCGCAGCTATAAGAATGCCGATAAAATTGGCAAAAGTTCCGTAAACCGCTAACCAAAACGTTATTTTCAACCAGCGATTGGATAGCTTGATTTTATGCCAAATTAATCCGAGAATTACTAATAACATTCCGTTTAGAACGCCTTCAATATGGCTTGAGACTCCCATTCTCGGGTTTTCAAATATTGGAACTGCCAATCCAATAATTAAACCAAATAAAAACAGAAGCACACCCAAGGAAAATGAGTTTGTTAGACTGATAGTCTTTTAAGTTTGAATTTTTCATAATTTTTAGGTTTTGGTATAGCTGCCATGGTTTATCCCACTTTAGCCATTAACTAAAAATATAAATTTTTAAAACAAACTCAAAATCAATACATTACATAAAGCCTTAAGATCAACCTGTTCATAGGGGCTAATGCCAAATATAATAATTTTACTAGTTTTAAAAGTGCGTAAAATGGCTTCTTCTTTTAAAATGAATTAATGCGAGCATATCCGTTTAGGATGCACTTTTTCTGTTTTTCCTAAAGTAATTTAAACCCGGAATAAAAAATAAGCCCGTTGTAGGTTTTGGAAGATGCTACCTATTGAATTTCAGTTTCAGTAAAACCATAAAATAATTTGTTTAACTTTCGAAAGTGATTTTTTAAACTAAATTAAAATGGCAACTACTGATCCGGTTTTAAGTAAAATGGACCAATATGTAGAAAAATGGAAATCAGCCCAGGATTCGCGCTATGTGTTTTTAAGCTGCTACTATTTAATGAGCTCCAATATGATCTTGGCGCTTGAAAACAATGAATTTAACGATGAAATTTGGGTTAAAAAACTGCTGAATCACTTTGCAGATTATTATTTTAAAGGCTTAACCTGCTATGATTGTGGCGACCTTACTCCAAAAGTATGGGAATATGCACATAAGGCTACATTGGATAAGGACCTAAGTGAAATACAACTTTTAATATTAGGGGTTAATGCCCATATTAATTATGATTTAGTCTTTGCATTATACGATATGTTGAAACCGGAATGGGACGCGCTTTCAGCTATACAAAAAAAACAACGGTATCAGGATCACTGCCATGTTAATACTGTAATCGCAAAAACAATTGACCGCGTTCAAGATGAAGTTTTGGAGCCTTTAAACCCAAATCTAGACTGGATCGATCGCTTATTTGGTAGGTTAGATGAATACCTAATTTCAAGACTTATCACAAACTGGCGCGAGAAGGTGTGGGAAAACGCCCAACAAATCCTTGCCATTGAAACCACAGAAAGTAGAGAAGCCTTTCGCCTAAAGCTCGAAAAGGACGTGTTGCATCGGGGTGATGTTATAAGTATGCTCTAGATTAAAAAAATACTGCACGTATAATTATCAAAAACAAAAAGATTTTTAACGTTTCAGATTGCCTTGAAATTGTTTTTTTTCAAAGTGGCTTTTACTATCTTCACACCTCAAATTAAAACAAATGATTTCAGAAACCATAAAGAACCGCCGCGCGGTTTTCCCTGCACAATACAACAATCAGCCAATAACTAAGGAGGAAATTTCAACCATTTTGGAAGCTGCTAATTGGGCTCCAACCCATAAACGCACAGAACCTTGGCGTTTTAAAGTTTTTCACGGCACAACACAAGTTGGTCTGGGAAAATTTATGGCCGAAACATATAAACAGACTACGAATAATTTCTCAGAATTCACATACAATAAATTTATGGACAACCCCGTAAAAGCGGGTTGTGTAATAGTTATTTGCATGCAACGTGACCCCAATGAAAGCCTCCCCGAATGGGAAGAAATTGCAGCCACAGCAATGGCCGTTCAAAACATGTGGCTTACGGCACAAGATATGGGCATTGGTGCCTATTGGGCCTCTCCAGGTATTCTGAAATATATGGACAAATTCATTCAATTGGAAGAGGGAGAGCAATGCTTAGGCTTTTTCTATTTAGGGAAATATGACGGCGAACTACCTGAAGGAGTCCGTAAAAGTACTATTGAAGATAAAACTATTTGGATTTAATATTCTGCGCTTAAGAACTTAAACCTTACTGTGGTAAAAAACAGTAAGGTTTTTTTTAAAATAAATACAACTAAAAAATTAGTTTAACTAAATATTTAGTTATATTTGAAAACGCATTACTCAATACTCAATACTCAATACTCAATACTCAATACTAGATCATGAAACAACTAACAAAAGCAGAAGAAGATATCATGCAAATTCTTTGGGATTTGGAGGCGGCAAATGTTGCTTCAATCATTGAAAAATTACCAGAACCAAAACCTGCGTATAACACAGTTTCTACGATAGTTCGAATTTTGGAGAGCAAGGATTTTGTCGATTATAGAAAAGAGGGTAGAGGCCACATCTATTTCCCAAAAGTGAAAAAGACTGAGTATAGCAATCAATCCTTAAACAAATTGATGGATGGTTATTTTCAGGGTTCTTTTAAAAGTATGGTGTCCTTCTTTATGAAGAAAAACGACATCAGTATCCAAGAAATGGAAAGTATTATGAATGAGATTAACTCTGAAAAATCTGAAAAATGATCCATGCCATCATACAAATTCTCGTTTTTCAAATACTGTTTTTGGCAGTATACGACCTCTTTCTGAAAAAAGAAACGTTTTTCGCTTTAAACAGAATCTTTTTGCTCCTTACCCCAATTTTGGGCTGCGTATTGCCTTTTATAAGTATTGGCTATATCCAACAGAACATTCCCCAGGAATATATAGTAGAATTACCGGCAGTAATAATTGGGGGCAACACTTCAGACACAATTTCAAGTGGTCCTTCGTTCGGGCTTTCAAGTTTATTGAATTTTTGGTTAATTGGAAGTGGAATAAGCGCAATTCTTTTCTGTCGAAAATTATACAAAATCGCAAAACTTAAATATGCTGGAAACACCGAATATGTTCAAAGCTTTAAATTGATAATCCTTCCTAAAACGGATACCGCATTTTCCTTTTTCAACACTATTTTTTTGGGTGAAACCATTTCCGAAGAAAATAAAGCCAGCATTATTGCACACGAAAAAATACACATTCAGCAAAGCCATTCCTTGGATCTGCTATTTTTTGAAATGCTCCGCATCTTCTTTTGGTTCAACCCAATGGTTTATCTATATCAAAACCGTATGGCTACGCTTCATGAGTATATTGCCGATGCTAAGATTGCCGCAGAAAAAGATAAAAAACAATACTATCAAAATTTGCTTTCAGAGGTATTCCAAACAGAGAAAATATCATTCATCAATACATTTTTCAATCAATCATTAATCAAAAAACGAATCAGTATGTTACAAAAATCAAAATCTAGAAAAACTGCTCAACTAAAGTATTTATTGCTATTGCCAGTAATCTGTGGCATGTCAATATACACTGCCTGCAGCAATGATCCAAAAGCAGAGGAAGTTCAAACTGTCCCAAAGTCTGATTCCGAAGTAATGACTAAAATTAACGAGCTGGCCGAAGCCATTATGAAAAAAGGCACAATGACTCCCGAGGAGGAAAAAGCCTTAAAATTGCTAACCACCGAAGCACAGCCGGGCGATAAGGTTTACACTTCAGTTCAGGAATATTTGGATGAAACCAATGGAGAGGGGGATAAGACTGTTAGTTTTTCTGAAATAGAAAAAGTGCCAACGTATCCAGGCTGTTCCGGTGATAATGAAGCCTTGAAGAAGTGTTTCTCAGAACGGATTAGTGCTTTTGTAGGTGAAAATTTCAACACCAACCTTGGCAAGGATTTGGGCCTCGTGGGCAGACAGCGCATTGTTGTCAAATTTAAAATTGACAAATCAGGAAACATTGTTAGGGCAACGGCAAAAGCCCCAAAACCAGAACTTGAAGCCGAAGCCCTGCGTGTAATTGGAAAACTTCCACAAATGCAACCCGGCGAACAAAAAGGCGAAAAAGTAGGTGTGCTTTATTCTTTGCCTATTGTTTTTGATGTGGTGGAATAATCTATTGTGTCCGGTCGAGCGCAGTCGAGACCTTATTAAAAGTCTGGAATTAAAATTCTCGACTGTGCTCGAACTGATACTAAAAAATTCTTTTAGGCCCCTGTTCTAAATGATATAATAACTTTACTATTTAAGACATTGCCTTTCATCTGCCTATATATTAGTTTTTAAAACACATACATCTACGGTATTCAGTACAGGTACAAAACATCCCTGATTGACATTCCGCTTTGACTTTCAATTTAATCACGTATGTTTCAGTAAATTTGTACTTTTCAAAGTAGAATATATTCTGAAATGATAAAGCGTTTGCATTTTGTTCTTCTTTTGGTACTGGCAACTTCCTGCCAGTTTTTTGAGACCGAAAAAGTTTCTTCCGAAAAAATCTATAAAGAAGAAATGGAAACCATTGATTGGAAAGACGTAGACCGCTATCCTTCCTTTTCAAACTGCAAAAATTCGTTGGAAAAGCCTGAGCAGAAAGAATGCTTTATAAGTACTATAAGTTCACATTTGTACCAATCCATCAGCCACGAAGAAATGGTTGCAACCCGTGAGGTTTACGATACCGTAAAAGTAAATTTTGAGGTGAACAGCAGTGGTGAACTCTCAATTTTAGAAATAAAAATGGACACGGTACTTCAAAAAGAATATCCAAATTTAGAAAAGTGGATTCTGCAAAGTATCGATTCATTACAACCTGTTGCTCCAGCTTATAAACGTGGCATTCCAGTGAAAACGCAATTTACCTTGCCCGTTATTATTCAAACAAATTAATTACAAATTGAATTTATAACCCAGCGTAAAATCTACTGGAAATTCATCGTTGCTTTCCACATTCAATCCCACAATATCATTGTAGTTAAAGGTGATGTAGCCATTGCCAACTTTGTAGTCCGCGCCTATTCCAAAGGTAACTGGGGCACTGAAATCACTGCCCGAACTATTTTCGGTAATTACGGTAGGAGGATCACTTTCCAATACATAGGTAAGCTCTCTTTTTGAAAATGTAAGTGCAGCAAACTTGCAATTCACAAAGGCATCAAACTTAGGTGTTTTTACAAATTTGAAACGGTAATTCAACGAAAGTTGTGATGCGGTATATTTGTAATCGCTGCTCTCGAAAGTCTGTTTAAAACGAAGTACCATTGCGTGCCTTTTCAATTTTACGGCATCAATTAGTTCCAAATCTATTCCAGCAACCGGTTGCAGTGCATTGGTAGGATTTTCAGTATAAATGCTATTGCTTACTCCCGCAAAAGCCCCAAGTCGAAACTCAAGGTCAATGGATTTTTCTTTTCCGCAAAATTTGGGTCTTTCTTTTTGTTGTATGCCACAAAAAAGGCGTGCAGACTGGGTAAAGTAAGTTTCACCTTTTCGGTTGAAACTGCTGCATCACTGGTTTGTTGCTTCAGCGTTTCCTTGTATTCTTCTTGGTAATCACCGTCTTGTTTTGTGTTCTTAAGTTCTTCTATGTCATTCCCCTTCTTTGAAAAATAACGGTATTCGCCGTTAACCGTGTTCCAAAGCAACGTCAAAGTTCCCGCTACTTCGGTATTCAAAGTATAGGTTTGGCCATCCACGGTATATTGCTGCTGGGCTTGCAAACCTCCAGCGGAAAGTAGCAGAAACAAGACAAAAATTGAAAGGAGCGATTTCATAAGGGCGTGTTTTAAGGTATGGCTAAGGTAAAAAATTAAATCAATTTATCACTGTTTTTGGAAGGTTCGGCCTTTCCATGTATAGTTTCCGCGAAAGCTTCCGAAAACGACAATCAAAACTACTGCGGCGTATACAAATGGTTGGCACAGAAATTTCCAAAGAACGAGATTTTTCATTAAAAAGTTTTGCAGTTTGATGCACAACCACAAAATCAGTAAGTATTTTGAAGAAGAGTGAGAGAAATATAAATGATTAAATTTTCGGGATTGAAAACCATAAAAAAAGGAAATGCAAAATTGAAAAATTCACCAAAAGAACGAGAATTCCCAATAAGACTAGAATTTGTATTTTTTTGTTTTGAAGTTTTCGAAGCCCAACGAATGCGTTGGTTTATAACGTCTTTCCAATTTTTTTGTGGTTTTGTGGAAACAATTGCTTCTTTCGATTTTAAAAATTGAACTTGTTTCGGAAATGCTTTTTTCATCTTTTCCAACAGAAAAATATCATCACCACTTGCAATGTGGTCATTGCCCGAAAATCCGTTTACATCTAAAAAAGCCACTTTGCTATACGCCAAATTTGCGCCATTGCTTAATAATGGATTTTTAAATCCGAAACTCCCAATAGTAACAGTCTGCAAACTAAAACCATCCAGTTGCTGAAAATTCTCAATAAAACTTCCATCGGATTTATAAATTACGGGACGCGCAAACCATCACGGGATTGTTTTTTTGAATAAATGCATCAAACGTTTTCAACCAGTTTTGTGGAAGCTCACAATCCGCGTCTGTGGTTACAATCCATTCAAATTTTGCGTGTTTGATTGCTTCGGAAATGGCGTCTTTTTTAGGCGAATTGGAAACGCGTTTGTTTTGAATGAAGTTTTATTGAAAATCTGCTTTTCTCAATTGCTGCCAAAATAATTTCTTCGGAAGTATCTTCGGAAGCATCGTTTACAAAAATGATTTCGAACAATTTCTGAAGGGTAATTCAACCCATCTATTGTCTTCAAAAGATTCGAAAGGTTTTCCGCTTCATTTCTAAAAGGAATTACAACACTGAAACGGGTTGTGAAATTTATTTCTTCCGAAGAAAAAAAGCGGACTTTTTTAAAACCATAACACGAAGCCAATCATACAGAAAAAGTATGCGGCAAAAAGTATTAAAACCCCCCAAATCATCGGGTAATTGGTTGATAGGTGAGCACGAAGAAGCTTCCCAAAAGTGAGGGTAGTACAAAATTTAAAAGCCACATGGCGAGTACGGTTGATAAAACCGTCAACTCTGGAATTCCAGCAAAGGAAAACAGCCACACCGCCACACCACCGCGGATTACCACATCAAAAATAAAAAGTGTGGGCAGCACCGAAACCAACAGATACATTGCAAAAATCAAAGGAATAGCTTCAATAAATGAAATTTTTGCGCCAAAAAAAAGCAACATTCCATAAAACATACCACTGAAAATTACATAACGAAAAGATGAAAACAGAACCGTTTTAAACTTTATTTGAAATGGAATACTGCGGTAAAATTGTATTGTTTTCGCCATTGAAAAGCCTTTCATCAGCAGTTCTTTTTCTTTGAAGTAATAGGCAACCACTAAAAGCAAAATAACTCCGATTCCAAAGTAACAGAGGGTTGTAACAGAATAAGGTATATTGAAATTTTGAAACAAATAAAGCAATCCAAAAATGCCAAAAAAACTAGTGACGAGCATTTGTGATCCGCTTGAAATGAAGTTGAGCAGCAGTATTTTTTTTCGTTTTCTACTTTCAAAAAAAAGTGCTTTTGCTCCGTATTCGCCAATTCTGTTAGGCGTTGCCAATGAAACCGTCAGTGAGGCTAAACTCTGTTTCAGAGCGGTTTTAAAATTTATCTTTTCAAAAGTGGAAACCAGTATTTTCCATTTCAAGATTTCAAAATACCAATTTGCCACAGCCAGACCTAAAAAAAGCAAAAGCAAGTATCCTGAAACGTTTCCTTTGGAAAAAATAGTAGCTGTAAACGCTCCGAAATCCAAGGAAGGGTTGTTTTTCAGTTTGTAAAAAATATATCCAAATGTCACGGCGAGCACCAAAACTTTCGCGGCGGCAAGTAGATATTGTTTAGCTTTGTGGGATACAGCAATCACAATGCTAAAATACAAATTCCTACGAAGGCAGGAATCTTAATGACAATGGAAAGCAAAACTGAAAAAATTATCTTAGGAATCGACCCTGGAACTACCATTATGGGTTTCGGCCTTATAAAAGTGGTGGGCAAACAGATGCAGTTTATGCAACTGAACGAGCTCCAGCTAAAAAAATATGACGATCATTACCTTAAATTAAAGCTCATCTTTGAACGCACCATAGAACTTATAGATACCCATAGTCCAGACGAAATTGCTATTGAAGCTCCTTTCTTTGGAAAAAACGTGCAGTCTATGCTCAAGCTGGGAAGGGCGCAAGGCGTGGCAATGGCGGCGGGACTTTCGCGAGAAATCCCTATAACCGAATACTCTCCTAAAAAAATTAAAATGGCCATTACTGGCAATGGAAACGCCAGTAAGGAACAAGTGGCTAAAATGCTTCAGAGCCTATTGAGCTTAAAAGAACTTCCTAAAAACCTAGACAGTACCGATGGGCTGGCAGCAGCGGTTTGCCATTTTTACAATTCAGGGAAAATTGAAACTGGAAAAAGCTACACGGGTTGGGCTGCTTTTGTAAAGCAGAATGAAGACAGGGTTAAATAGACATTAATTTCTATTGACCCAATCATCTACAATATGTGAGATTTCTTTGTTGTCTTGCAGATGGATTATTTCTAAATCTACTTTCCGTTTCAAATCACTTCCTATAGGGAAAACAAAACCGTAGTATTGCGGTTCTATTTTTTTCTTGCTCAACAAAAAGTCCTTTTTTTTCTTTATCGCTAAAAATATATTCCAACGGTATTTCATCATAAATCAAGGCATCTATTTTTTTGTCCAAAAGCATTTTATAGCCTTCCGTAACAGTTTTTACAGCTATTGGTGTGCCATCCACATTGCGAACGCGATCCATAATTTTTCTATAATCCGGAACGGCCACTCTTTTACCTTCCAATTGCTGCATGCTGGTGATGGTTTTATCTTCTCGAGTGGTTTTTGCAAAAGTCGTGGCAATTCCAGCTACGAAAGAAGTCGCCAAAATCAACGAAATTATCATCCACGAACCCATTACAAACCTACCGGCGGTAGTCCGCGGAGCATAATCGCCATAACCTACAGTGGTCATAGTTACAATGGCAAGCCAAATGCCCGACCCTATGCCTTGGTGCATATGGGTTCCATATTCGTCCTTAAATTTTCGTCCCTCCACCAGCCAAAAAAGTAGGCCAACAATGGTAAGTATTAAAAACAATCCCAATACCGCATAAAGAAAGGTTGTTGAAAAAATGGGACTTATTTTTTCCCAAAAGGTAAGTTCCTGTATGGGTGCCAAGATGGCCATTTCGGTATCGTAATAGGGCTGTGAGAATGAAATTTCTGCCGCACGCTCAGCGTTTATGGTTGTTGGGCCAATTAAGACATCTATTTTATGGTCTTTTGCCGCCGCAATGCCATCTTCCACAGAAGGAAATTCTTGCAGCGTATAATTCAGCCCGAGATCAAAAGCGATTTCCTGCCAAATGTCAAAAACAATTCCTTCTTCCTTTTCATTGTGAATTACAAAAGGAGGCGAACCCGCATAGCCTACCCGTATTTTTGCGAGTCGGTCTGTCCAAAAGAAACAACCGAACAGAACAGAAAGATCAAAGATAAATAGCGATGCATAATTTTATGTTTTTGAATGATTTACTGTTTGGTTTTTTAAAGGCAAGAACCCCAATTCAGGTAAAAATAATAACTAATTTTGAGGACTTATGAAGTTTTGGGCTTTTTAAAGTTGGGCATTCCTTAAGTTATGGAGAAGAATTCAGAAAATCTTGGAAATGAAAATGGCGGCTTTGGAATATATATCCACATTCCCTTTTGCAAACAAGCCTGCCATTACTGCGATTTCCACTTTTCAACTTCGCTGAAGAAAAAGGGCGAATTAGTAGATGCACTTTGCAATGAATTGGTGCTTCGGAAAAATGAATTAAACGGGAAAGTAGAAACCATTTACTTTGGTGGAGGAACACCTAGCTTGCTGTCTTCCGAAGAATTGCAACAGATTTTTGAAACCATTTATAAAAATTATAAAGTTTCCGAAAACCCCGAAATCACGCTCGAAGCCAACCCCGATGATTTATCAAACAATCTAATAATCCAACTATCTAAAAGTCCAATAAACCGTTTAAGTATCGGAATCCAATCCTTTTTTGAAGAAGATTTAAAACTGATGAACCGCGCCCATAACGCTTCCGAAGCTTTGGAATGTATTAAAGAGGCGAAGAAACAATTCGAAAATATAAGTATCGATCTGATTTATGGAATTCCCGGAATGAGCAATGAACGCTGGAAAAAAAATCTTGAAATTGCTTTAAATCTCAACGTGCCGCATCTTTCCTGTTATGCTTTAACTGTCGAGCCAAAAACCGCTTTAAAAAAATTCATCGAAAAAGGAATTGTACCGCCCGTGGATGAAGAAGTTGCAAAGCAACATTATGAAATTCTGCTACATGAAACTGAAAAAGCAGGACTGGAAAACTATGAATTCTCAAATTTTGGAAAACCAGGTTTCCATTCCAGAAACAATACCGCCTATTGGGAAGGCAAGCCGTATATAGGCATCGGGCCATCCGCACACAGCTACGACGGAAAATCACGAAGTTGGAATGTGGCAAACAACACAAAATATATTAAAAGTATTGCAGAAGAAATACGTCCCTCCGAAATGGAAATTCTTTCAAAAGAAGATAGATACAACGAATATATAATGACGGGATTGCGCACCAAAAAAGGCGTTTCGTTAGAAAAAGTTGAAAGTGAATTCGGAAAAAACTTTTCGGAATATCTTTTAAAACAAGCTGCAAGTCCTTTACAAAACGAACTATTAATTCTCGAAAATCAAACCATTGAAAATTTCGAAAAAAGGAAAATTTTTAAGTGATGGGATTGCGGCAGATTTATTCTTAGTAAATTTAGATTGATGAAAAGCACTATCCAAATTTATAATAAAACCATTGCAGTTGATCTTTCCAAACCGTTGGATATTTCAATCCCTTTGCAAGCTTCAGAAGAGTAATCCTTTGGCGTGGTATCAAAACGAACCTACAATAGAACCTGTGAAAATGGGCGATTGGACAGGAAAAGTTTCGGAAGGCGCTTCGGTAAATTTCAACAATGTGTTTTTCAATCCACATGCGCACGGTACGCATACGGAATGTTTCGGGCATATTTCGCAGGAATTTCATTCAGTAAATGAAGCTTTAAAAACCTTTTTTTTTTTAGCGGAAGTAATTTCAGTAAAACCCGAAAAATTAGGCGATGACGAAATTATTTCCGAAGAAAGCATCAAAAAGCATTGAATGGAAAAACCCCTGAAGCTATTGTTATTAGAACCCTTCCAAACAATTCAGAGAAAAAATCAAAGCATTGGTCAGATACCAATTGGCCTTTTCTTCACGAAAAAGCAGCGTTATTTTTAAGAGAAATTGGTGTAAAACATTTGTTGATTGATCTTCCTTCAGTTGACAAAGAAAAAGACGAAGGGAAACTTTTAGCGCATAAAGCATTTTGGAACTATCCCGAAAATCCGCGTGAAGATTGCACAATTACTGAATTGATCTATGTGACGGATTCCATTGAGGATGGAAGCTATTTACTGAATTTGCAAATCGCGTCATTCCACAACGATGCTTCGCCGAGTAAACCTGTTCTGTATAAAATTTTATAAAATGAAAACAACTTTAAAAATTGAGGAATTCGCACAATTTATTTTGGGAATTTTCCTTTTTTCACAACTTGATTATGCGTGGTGGTGGTTTCCAGCATTGCTGCTTCTGCCAGATATTGGAATGTTTGGGATATTTGATAAATCACAAAAATAGGTGCTTTTACCTATAACCTTTTTCATCATAAAGCCATTGCAATTGCAATTGGTTTGTCAGGGATTTTATTTCGATAATCCTTATTAACTTTAATAGGCGTAATTTTGTTCTCCCACGCTTCGTTTGACAGAATTTTTGGGTATGGATTGAAATATCCAGACAGTTTTAAAAATACACATTTGGGAAGCATTGGAAAATAATAGTATGGATTATCTATTTATTGGTTTGGCTGTTGGCGCCATTTTGGCGTATTTTATTTTTGCACGTTTTGGCGGCTGGAAAAGGGAAAAAATAAACACGCAATCTGTTATTTTAATGGAAAAAATCCGCAGTGTTTGCAAATTCATTACTGTGGAAGGTGATTTTTCTGAAATTTTCTATTACGAAAATGTAAAGGATAAGTGGCTAAATTTGCTATTGGGTAAAAAGAAAGCCTTGGTTTTAATTGAAGCAAAAGCACATATTGGCTTTGACCTTACAAAAGTAAAAATGAATGCCGACACCAAAAACAGGACTATAATTTTAACCAATTTTCCACAACCCGAACTGCTTACCATCGAAACCGATTTTAAATATTACAATAAACAAGAAGGCTGGGCAAACCCTTTTACCGCAACCGATTTGACCGAAATAACCCAAGAAGCCAAAAAGCACATCGTTGATAAAATTCCCGAAACATGGTTTGTTTAACGAAGCTTCAAAACAGGCTTTGGAAACCATTCAAATGATGGAAAAACTCGTAGAAACTATAAATTGGAAGCTAGACTATTCTGCAATTTACGCTGCAGAGGAAAAACGAAAGTTGAAACAATGAACATAGAGCAATTCAGGGAGTACTGTATTTCAAAAAAAGGTGTGGAAGAAACTTTTCCGTTTGGTGAACACACACTGGTTTTTAAGGTTATGGGAAAAATGTTTGCGCTTACGGGCTTGGAAACCCATCCTGCAACTGCAAACCTAAAATGCGATCCTGAACGTGCCATTGAACTTCGGGAAGAATACGATGGTTTGATCAGACCAGGCTATCATATGAGCAAGGTGCATTGGAATACCGTGGAACTGGAAAGAAATATTCCTCATCAACTTGTTATAGAATTAATTGACCATTCCTATGTGTTGGTTGTACAAAGCCTCACAAAAAAACTACAAGCTGAACTCGCTTCACTTTAATCGCAAAAAAATAAATGAACCATACTTCCGATTTTTACAAATTACAGATTGAAATCCATTCCGAGGAACTACAAAAAATAAAACGGAAACTTGCCGTTTCCAGCACAATTAGACTTATTGTGTTTTTGGCAGCTTGTTTTGGAGTATATTTTTTCTTCGGAAATACGAAAGTTGTCATTGCTACAATTGTGCTCACAATTATAGCTTTCATTTATTTGGTTTCAAAACATAGTGGCTTGCAATATAAACGCGATCTAAAAAAAGCGCTGATTGCCCAAAACGAAACCGAACTCGAAGTGTTGAATCGAGTTTTTCATCATTTGCCTTCTGGCGAAAAATATAAAGATCCACTCCATTTTTATAGTCAGGATATTGACCTTTTTGGGCGAGGTTCTTTCTTTCAATATTTGAATAGAACTGCATTGGAAAGTGGTTCCGATTTTTTGGCGAAACTTTTTACGGCAAATGAAATTGATTTTATTCCCAATAAGCAAGAGGCAATAATTGAATTGTCTGAAATGCCCAAGTGGCGACAAAACTTTTCTGCAATTGCTTCTTTGGTAAAAACCGAAGTTTCCGCAGGAGAAGTTACCGATTGGCTGAAAAATTATAAAACCTTTGTTCCAAAGTGGATAAAGCCTGTTTCGCTTATATTTTCATTGATTTCACTGGCTTGATTGTATTAAATTATTTCGATTTTGTTTCAGGTTATGCCATTGGAGGATGGTTTTTTTTGGGACTTGGAATTACAGGCATCTATTTAAAAAAAGTAAATGATCTTTCTTCCCATACTTCAAAAATACAAAGCACTTTTGAGCAATTTCACAAACTTATTTTAGAAATTGAAAATGAAAATTTTTCTTCTGAAATTCTTTCCAAAAAACGAAATTCGGTAGTAGAATCATCGATAAAAGCTTCTACGAGTTTAAAAGAATTTGCCAAATATTTGGATGTTTTGGACCAACGGAGATATTATGATTTTCGGGACAATTATAAATGGATTTACGCTTCGCAATCTGCGACAAAGTTATAATATAGAAAAGTGGATTGAAGGCACATAAGGAAAGCGTTCCTGTGTGGTTTGAAGTTATTACTTTTTTTGATGCGTACAACAGTTTGGGCAATTTTGGTTTTAATCATCCCACTTATGTTTTTCCCAAAATTAATAATGATGTTCCAGTTTTAAAAGTGAAAGGAGCTGGGCATCCGTTATTGAAGGAAGCAACAATGGTGCGCAATGATTTTCAAATTAATTCGGAGGAATTTTTTATTGTTACAGGAGCGAATATGGCGGGTAAAAGTACGTTTCTAAGAACAGTCTCCCTACAAATTGTAATGGGCAATATTGGGCTTGCCGGTTTGTGCTGAAAAAGCAGAATACAATCCAATAAAACTCATCACAAGTATGCGGACCACTGATAGTTTAACGGATGATGAATCCTACTTTTTCAGTGAATTGAAACGGTTGAAATTCATTGTTGATGAAATAAAAACAGACCGTTATTTCATCATTCTCGACGAAATTCTGAAAGGCACAAACAGCACCGATAAGGCCATTGGCTCCCGAAAATTTGTTGAAAAGCTTGTAGCCAGCAATTCCACGGGAATCATCGCCACGCACGATTTAAGTCTTTGTGTTGCCGCAGAAGAATTACCGGAAGTAAAAAACTATTTCTTCGATGCGCGCATTGAAAATGACGAACTCTTTTTCGACTATACTTTCAAGCCCGGAATTTGCCAAAATATGAACGCCTCATTTCTATTGAAAAAGATGCAGATTGTGGATTAATAAATATAATTAGCATAAAAACAGATAATTATAGTTATTTTTTTACTAAATTTATAATTCCTCACTACTCACAATAGTTAATTTTTTTTTGCCCCAAACATTAAAATAGTAACCAATTTAATTTTTATACTAATTTAATTTTAGGGATTATGAAAACAACCACCAACCTTAAGTTTATTGCAATAGCATCAATTATGTTGCTGTTGAATTTTAATGTGTTCGCGCAAAATGAAGCAAACCGGCCAGAGTACATCTCTGTTACAACTATGCACTGGAATATGGATAAAGAAGATTTCAGTATGGATGCATGGAAAGCTTTGGAAAAAGAATTTCTGCAAAAAGTGACAAGTAAAAATCAATACGTTTTATCAGCTTCGTATTACACACACCTTTTTTCACCGGATAATTCTGAAGTGATTTATGTTCGAACCTATCCATCATGGGAAGCTATGGAAAAAGCAGCTGATAGAAATGAAGAGCTTATAAAGCAAGCCTGGCCAGATGAAAATGCAAGAGAAGCATTTTTTAAAAAACTTGACGATAATTTTTCTATCGAGCATTCTGATGAAATCTATGCGCCTATTGATGGCGCCAAATTAATACCCCAGGGGAATGACAAAGATTTAGTAATGTATGTTCGAAGAACTCATTTCACATATCCTGAAGATGGTTCTAAGAAAGAATTTGACGAAATGCGTGCTGAAAATTTCGCAAAGGTTATTTCTAAGAACGAGTACATAAAAGGCTATTATCCAAATGTTCACGCTTGGGGAAGTGACAAAACAGAATTCGTGGAAGCATTTTTTGTAGATTCTATGTGTGATATGGAAAAGATGTTTGACAGAAATGGTGAATTGATTGGTCAAGCATGGCCTGGCGATTCTGGAAAAGCGAGAGGAAAAAAATGGGGCAAATATTTCACAGGAATCCATGGTGATAGTGCCTATACTTTAGTGGCAGAACTATCAAAATAGAACTTCGAAAATAATAATATTTAAAAAGGATGTTTTAAAAAAAGCATCCTTTTTTTATATTGAGGAAGTGCGTATTTTCACGGCTTCACGTATAAAAAACTTTCCGAATGGATTCAGTAACACAGATTGTTTTGGGCGCCGCCGTTGGTGAAGCGGTTTTGGGAAAAAAGATCGGTAACAAAGCGATGGTTTTGGGTGCCATTGCCGGAACAATCCCTGATTTAGATGTAATTGCCAACTATTTAACCGACACTGTTTCCGCTTTGGAAATGCATCGCGGGTTCACACATTCCATTGTTTTTGCATTAGTTTTCGGTCTACTTTTTGGTTGGCTACTGTCGCTTTGGGACAAAAGGGCAAGTTTAAAGGAATGGTCATGGTTTTGGTTTCTTTGTTTTGTAACACATCCGTTGCTGGACGCACATACAACTTGGGGCACCCAGCTATTTTGGCCATTTGATCTCCGGTTGGCGTATAAGAATATTTTCGTAATCGATCCGTTGTACACCCTGCCGTTTCTGATATTTTTAATTCTCGCGATGTTTCAAAAAAGAGGCAGTGTCAAAAGGCGAAGGTTTAATAACCTTGGTTTGATCGTTAGTAGTTCATATATGGTACTTACCATAATTCTGAAGGGAATTACATATAATAAATTTCAAACTGCGCTAGAGAATCAAAACATTGCATATTCCAAATTGGAAACAAAACCAAGCCCGTTGAATACAATTTTATGGACGGCAAATGTGGAAACAGAAGATGCTTTTTTGATAGGCGATTTTTCTTTTTTTGACACGAAACCAATCCAGTTTTTTCCGCACCCAAAAAATCATGAAGCACTTGGACCTTTGGCAGAAGAAGATAAAGTAAAACGGCTAATAAAAATCACTAAGGAATGGTACACAGTTTCTGAGAGACCAGATGGAATCTATTTAAACGACCTGCGTTTCGGAATGATGAGTGTAGATCAAAACGCCGAGAAATACGCATTCAGTTTTAGGCTAGAAAAGGAAGGAAACCAACTAAAAGTTACCGAAGAGCCTAAAGACACTCGCGATGCCAAAAAATTGTTTTCAGAACTTTGGGAACGGATTAAAGGAAACTAGCAGCTCAAATCTGCAATGATTTTCCATTCTCCCTCAATTTTTCGGAAAATAATCAGGAAGACTCCGTTTGCATTTCCAGCATCCCGAATCAAATGAAATTGACCCATTACGTAATACGAATTGTCTTCAATTTTGGTAACAGCTTCAATTGTGAAACTAAGATTGCCTGTGTATTCTTTTGAAGGATATCCTTTTTTGTAGTTCTCCAGTGTTTTTTGCCACCCGTTTGTAACTCCTTTGCTACCGTAGAATTTTAAGGTGTCACTTTTCCAATAACCTTCCATAAACCCTTCCAAATCGCCTTTATTCCAAGCGTCTTGTTGTGTTTTGAGCACAGAAAGAATTGCTTCTTTTTCTGAAGCTTCGGTTTGGGCAACACTATTTAAAGTTCCAATTAAGCATAAAAGCAAGAGTAGTTTTTTCATAATTTGCAATTTTTGTTTGCGCCTTTGTGAGTAAATCAAGTCAAGGAGCAAAAGCTCAAAGTTTAAAGTTTAAAGTTTAAAAGTAAATATAGTTTTAAAATTTGCAAAGTCAACTCACATAAATGAAAGTACCGATTAGAGAATAGAAAATTTTCTACTAACTTTACAAAAAGGGCAGAGTCAAAAAGTCAAAATTTTAATCAAAAATCATCTTTTGAGCGAATCCAAAATAAATATTTCCGGCAGTTATTTAATAAAAGCTTTCCTAATTATTGGAAGCATTTTGACAATTCTATACATTGGATCTAGCCTGTTAATGCCCTTATTTGTTTCAGTAATTATCGCTGTTCTTTTAGATAAACCCACAGAAAAATTTAAGAAATGGGGATTGCCAAAGTGGTTGGCAATCACATTATCTATCATCTTAATGATTGTGATTTTTTTGGTATTAACGTGGCTCATAAGTTCACAGATAAATACAATGGCGGGCGATTGGCCTACTATAAAAGAAAAAGCGACGGAAAAATTGAACGGTTTGTCTGAGTGGGCTAATCAGAATTTAAATTGGGACTATAAGGATTATATAGACAATAACAAACGGTTGATTGAAAAGGCGCAAAGTGTGGCGGGTGTTTTTATATCTTCAATAATGAACTTACTTTCGCAATCGCTTATAATTTTTGTGTATATCATTCTTTTATTGATACAGAAGAAAATGTTTATCAATTTCTTTAAAAAAATTACTTCCAATCCCTCTGCAATGAATTCTCTTTTAAGTGATTCATCAAAAATAATTAGTAGCTATCTTTTTGGGAAAGGTAAGATTATGATTTTTTTGTTTGGTATATATTATCTTGGTTTTACGCTTGGTTCCGTTCCCTACGCACTTTTTTTGGCAGTGTTTGCAGCACTTTTTTCAATAATTCCTTATGTTGGAAATATTATAGGTGGTGGTATTGCAGTAATCTTGTCTTATTTATATTCAGGCACCACCCCAGCGCTTATAGTGATTGGTGTGATTTCCGCGGCGCAATTGGTGGAAAATTATATTCTTACTCCGTGGATTATTGGTGATGAAACAAACTTGAATCCCTTTATAACGGTGTTTGGTATTATTCTTTTCTCAATGCTGTGGGGTATGGTGGGCGCCATTATTGCCTTGCCGATAATAGGCGTGCTGAAAGTAATCTTTGAGCATACTAAAGGGATGGAAGCTTATGCATATTTGATTAAAAAGAATGATTCTTAGAATTTTAATTGATCTTGGATATATATTCCCACACAGAGGTGGAGTATAAGCTACCTTAAAAACATAAAATCCTCCGCAAAAACAGTTTTTAGCCTCAAAACAAGTTCTTCGGCGTTCTCTTTGCTGAAAACCATTGGCGGTTTTATTTTTAAAACGTTATGGTCTGGGCCGTCAATGCTCATTAAAATGCCAAGTTGTTTCATTCTGTTTGCTAAATAAGAAGCGTGTTCTGGCAACGGCTTCTTTTCAGAATCGTTCAATTCAAAACCTAAAAACAATCCTTCACCGCGCACATCACCAATTATAGGAAATTGTTTTTGAAGGCTTTTTAATTCAGCAATCAAAAACCCACCGACTTCCAATGCATTTTGTTGCAGATTTTCTTCTTCAACAACCTCTAAAACCGATCGACCAATAGCGCAGGAAACGGGGTTGCCTCCAAAGGTGTTGAAATACTCCATTCCCGTATTGAATTTTTCCGCAACTTCTTTTGTGCAAGCAACCACCGCGAGCGGATGACCATTCCCCGCGGGTTTACCCATAGTTACAATATCTGGCTGAACATCATAAAGTTCAAAAGCCCAAAAAGTTTTACCCATGCGTCCGAAACCAGTTTGTACTTCATCGGCTATGCAAATGCCACCAGCTTCGCGAACATGTTTGTAAATTTGTTTGAAATAGTTTTTCGGGGGAACAATTTGGCCACCGCAACTAATCATACTTTCGCCAATAAAGCCTGCTATTTCCTTGCCTTCGTCTTTTAAATTTTGAATGATTTCTTTTGCGTGATTGGCGTAATCAATTCCGCAGTTTTCTCCAGAATATTTTCCTCGGAACGAATCGGGAAGATGAAGAATGTGTGTGTGTTCAGGTTTTGGAAAACCTCCTTCACCTTCAAATTTGTAGGAGCTTACATCTATAACTGCATTTGTATTTCCGTGATAGCCAACTTCAATTGCTAAAAAATCTTTGTTGCCAGTAACGGTTTTTGCCATTCGCAATGCGAGTTCGTTAGCCTCGCTGCCAGAATTCACAAAATGGATTATCGATAAATGTGGTGGTAATTTCTGAAGCAATGCTTCTGCATAGGCGATAATTTCTTCGTGTAAATAGCGTGTATTCGTATTTAAAACCGCCATTTGTTTTTGTCCGGCAGCAACTACTTTCGGGTGTTGATGGCCCACGTGATTCACGTTATTTACTGTGTCTAAATATTTCCTGCCTTCAGCGTCAATCAAATAAACACCTTCCCCGCGGACGATGTGCAAGGGTTTATCATAGGAAAGGCTTAAGCCTTTTCCGAGGTGTTCTTTTCTGAAGTTGATTAGTTTTTCTGAGGATTGAACATACTTGGTTTTTAGATTTTCAATTTTGAAAAGTAGGTTTGGACCAGGGCAAATGCCACTCCAAATAGGCAATTGGTTAAAATAAGTTACGCCCGGAAAGTCTATTTTATAATCTAGCATCGAGAGCATAATCTGAAAATGAAGGTGTGGTGCCCAAACACCATTCTCCTTTTCATTACCCAAATAACCGATGCAATTTCCCTTTTTTAATTGGGTTCCTTCGGAAATAGAGGAGAGGCTTTTTAAGGAAAGATGTCCGTAAAGCGTGAAGAATTCTACATTTTCAAATTTATGTTTTAAAATGATTAAGCCCCCATATTCTTTGTAGCCTTCATCGTTTACGGCGGTAACAACTGTTCCGTCAAACATGGCGTGGACTGGTGTTTCTGCGGGAAGCCAAAAATCGATACCCAGATGGATGGTTCGGCTTTCAGGGCCATTATTACCTTCTTTGTCATAAGAAGAAGCCGTATAAAGCGGGCGTGGCTCAGAGTATCCGCCAGCGATTACTTTTGAAGGATTTTCTTTTTGAAGTTGCTCGATTTTAAACTGGAACAAATCGAGGTTGTTGAAATCATTCTTGCTGCCAATCCAAGTACTTGCTGGGCTTAAATCGAGCAAGTGGATTTCGTTTTTAGCAATTGTTGGGAATAAATCAGAAAGTTGAAAGGTGTTTTGTAAAACCCAATTTTCAAAGTTTTTTGCTTTTGGATGGGTTTCCATTCCGCAGGAATTCCGAAAAGAATAATATGCAAATTCTTCATTCACCGCAAACCATTTTTCCAGTAAATTCCAAGCAGGGTTTTCGCTGATTACATAATAATCATCGTGGGGAAATTTCTCTTTTTTAAGTGAAGCGTTGGTTACTGTAGTAACAAGGCGCATTCCAATCAAAGTGTACAGACACTCCAATTCCTTTTCAGAAAGTTTGTAGTGTTTGTTATAACCATTTATAACTTCCAAAGCTGCTGAAAGTGGGTCGGGCAGACCGATAATTGTGTATGCCAAAACAATAGCGAGATCATTGATGATTTGAGTGAAAACCGAGTCGCCAAAATCTATTAAGCCTGAAACTTTCGGATTGCGTAAATCTTCGGAAACTAAAATATTATAATCGTTCAAATCATTGTGGACGATGCTTTTTGAAAGGTTTTTATACGCTGTCTGAATTTCTTCAAAACGCTTTTGAAAGTAGTGTATAATTTCTTTTTGCTTTCCAGTGAAACGATTGATATGCTTTGTAGTCCAAGCTGAATTTGCCAAATCCCAATCTAGCATTCTGTGTGCTTCGGGATGTTCAAAATCTTGCAATGCTTTTGTCAAACTGCCAGCAGCTTCACCCAGACTGTTTCGCAAACTTTCTGTTTTTGGATTTACCGTTGCCCAAAGACGGCCGGGAAGCCAGGTTAGTACTCTTGCGGTTTTATTGTTTGGAAGTATTGTAAGCGGTTTTTGTTTGTTATTTGGAACAACTTCAGAAAGTAAAACAGGAAGTTCTTTAATTGAAAGATGTTTCAGAATTTGAATTTGAAAATCTAGTTGATTTATATCTACTTCTGAAGAAATTTTCAGAAGAAATTTTTCACCCGAAGGAGTTTTTAGTAAAAAGTTCTCGTCAACATAGCCATCTAGTTTTGAGACTTCGGCAGAAATGTTGTAGTGCTCGCGAGCAATTTTTGAAACTTCTTCTGTGGTGGCTTTAATCATGACTATTAGCGGGGTAATTGGCTAACAATAATACTGAAAAAGAGAAGGACGAAATTAAACTTCACGTTAAAATTTCGTCCCTCAACCTGGCTAAAAAAAATAATTATAAAATGCTTTTCTGTTTCTTATAAAACGCGTCTGCTTGCATCTGCATCAATTCACGGGCTTTTTTGCGTTTGTAGTCGTACAGTTCCTGTTCTTCGGCTATGTCTGCATAAACACGGTTGTTAATGTCTCGGTCTGTGCTTACGAGAATATCGCGTTGTGCTTTTTGTTGGGTTACCCATGATTTTAGTGCGCTTTCCTGTTCTTCCAATTTTAAATCGTACGCGCCTTTGGGAGAAAGAAGTTTCGCTAAAATGGGCGAAGTTTCAATTGCCAGAAACAATAAAAAGATAAATAGCGAAGGCAACCACGGCAGTTTGTTCAACGCATTTATGCGTGCCATCAAGCCGTCAAAACCATCTATGATGGGTTGGGTGTCGGTTACTTTTGTTTTGTATTCGGTGGCGAGGGTAGCTATTTCTGCTTCTGCTGCGGTTATTTTTTCGGCGTTGGTCTTTTTCAGTTCAGCCAAAGCTGCAAGTTCGGCGTCGTGTTTTTCTCTTTTTTCTTTATACACTGGTCCTTTGCCTATTTTCTCTGTACCTTTTGTTCCTTCAGCTTCGGCTATGTAGGTTTCGTATAAGGCGTTTACTTCCGCTTCTTTTGTGGTTATTTCAGCTTTTAAACCTTCAATTTCGGTTTCCAATGCGGTTACGGAAGGCGTGTATTGCAGTGCCAATTGGTCTTTGTTGGCAAGGGTCATTTCGTTTTTCTCTGTGAGCAGAACTTGGTTGATTTCCTTTTCGAAAATCTTCATTTCCAAAGGTTTTGAGATTACAATGGCAATGATGATTGCCAAAGCGATTCGTGGCGATGCCTGTAGCAATTCGTCAAAAAAACTGTTGCGTTTTTTTATGGTGGAAACGATAAATCGGTCCAGATTAAAAATCAATAACCCCCAAATAATTCCGAAGAAAATGGCAGAGTAATAAGTGTCGAAAACTGTGTAAAGCGCATAGGCGGCGGCTATGGTTGCCATAACGGCGGTAAAGAAAACGGTTGCGCCAATGCCAGCATATTTGGTGCGTTCGCCGGGAGAACATTCGTCAAGAATAGCAGTATCTGCGCCGGAGCAGAAAATGAAAAAGCGTTGTAGCATATTGATTATAGATTGATGAATCTATATAACGCTATTTGTTTCAGAATGTTACATTTTTTTTGCAGTATGCCCTAAGCTATAAGCTTTAGGAATAAAGCTTATAGTATACAGCCCATAGACTAAAGCAAAGCTGTGGGCCTCTTTTATTTGGGGAGTTTAATGTTTTTCTTACTAAATAGGCTTAATAACCTCAAACTTCAACCCGCTGTCTTGATCCGTAAAAAATATTTTATCGCCGCTTTTGGAAATTTTAAGCGTCATTTTTGTGCGGGTAGTGTTGATGGTTTGGGTGCTCGGGTTGTAGCTCCAAGTTGCATTTTTATTTGTAGTGGTGTTGTACACATATCCAATGTCGTTTACCTGCTTTTCTTTAATCTCAAAACTATTATCAGCATACAAGTTAATCACGGCATTGGTCATTGCCGCTGCCATTTTTGGGTTGCTGCTGCTATTTTCAACATTCTGGACCAGCCAAGTGCCGGTAACGTCTTTTTGGGTAAGGGACTGACTTTGTGCTGTGGCAGCAAAAAGAACGAAGGCGAAGAGAGCGATTAGATTTTTCATGGGTATATTATTTAAAGAATTGTTTTTATTGTGTTTTTAAACTTTTGTGAAGATAATAAATTTTATGCTTTTTGATGCACGACTGAAAAGGAAACACGAAACACGACTGAAGGAAATCAGTAACCACTACTTGTCCCGATTTTTTATCGGGAACTGAAGGAACCATCTCTCTTGAAAAATGAAGAAGCCTCTTTTTGCAGAGACTTCCATTAGATTGACTAATTGAATATGAAAAAATTAGTGTTTGGCTATTCTTAGGGTGGCTTGTTTTCCTTCAAAGGTTTTTACGTTTGCCAAATAGATTCCTGTGGCTCCACTGATTTCCACATCTAACAATTGGGCGTTTTTGTAGTTTGAAGTAGAAATAACTTGACCTAGCAAATTGGTTATGGAAACGGTGGTTTCAGAAAAACTTTCACCTAAATTTATGGTAAACTTCCCATTGGTTGGGTTGGGAGAGGCACTGAGAGCTGAGCCGAAGGTATTTTGTGGAATGCCCAAAATTGCTGCTGTAGTTTTAAATGCCCAATAATCATCAAGGCCTTCACTATTTTCGTTTTTATCCCCAGAGATATTACTGTTTGAAGAGCATAACATAGCAAAAGAACCATCTGGATTTTCAATAATGTATCCCCCACTTTCATCGCCTGCGCCACCTATGCTATTCTGAGATATGATGCCACCGGCAGAATTCAATCTTACCAGCCAATAGTCAAAGCCACCATTACTGTTTTCGGTCTTATCGCCGGAAATATTGCTGTTGCTGTAACCAGCAATCATATATGAATTGTCTGCAAGTTGTTTAAGGTCGCGAACGTAATCGATGCTACTGCCTCCAATAGTATTTTGCCACATCAAGTTCCCGCTTCCGTCCAGTTTTAATATCCAATAATCATAATCGCCCTGGGAATTTTCGGTTTTGTCGCCAGATATGTTAGATTTTGAATATCCTCCCACAAGATAGCCGCCATCAGCTGTCTGGAGCATGTCCCGCAGTACGTCGCTATCATTTCCGCCATAGGTTTTGTTCCATTGCACATTTCCGTCTCCATCCAGTTTTACTAACCAATTGTCTGAAACGCCCTGGCTTACTTCCGTTTTATCTCCGGAAATACCTGAAAAGGAAAATCCGCCTATTATATAGCCACCGTCATTCGTTTGGAAAGCTGCCTGTGGGCGGTCCACCAAACTGCCGCCAATACTATTTTGCCAAACAATGTTACCGCTACTGTTTAATTTTAACGCCCAATAATCGCGCTGACCATTGGTAGGGTCTGTTTTATCTCCGCTTACATCACTATCTGAATAGCCGCCCACAAAGTAACCGCCATCTGCTGCTTCCACTATATAGGTGTCAAATTCGGGTTGGTTGCCGCCATAGGTTTTTTGCCAAGCAATGTTTCCGGAGGTGTCGAGTTTCAAAATCCAATAGTCCAAACCGCCACGGGAATTTTCTGTCTTATCGCCCGAAATGTTTGAGTCTGAACTTGCGCCAATAATATAGCCGCCGTCTGAGGTCTGTTTTAATGAAATAAGAAAATCATCCCCGGCGCCACCAATGGTATTCTGCCACATAATATTTCCTGAGCCATCAATTTTTACAATCCAAATATCAATCTGTCCGTTGCTGTTTTCCGTTTTGTCGCCTGATATGTTACTGGTTGAATACCCGCCTAAAATATAGCCGCCGTCTGTGGTAGCTTCAAATGCTGTCAAAAAATCACCATCACTACCACCTATGGTGTTTTGCCAAATTATGGCAGGATCTTGTGAATAGGCAGCAAATATGCCAAAAAGGAACAGGAAAAGGGTAGTTGAAATTTTCATAATTTGGTTATTTAAGGATTATATTGTTCTATCGGGTTAGGAAAAAATGGTCATCAATTTTTTTGCAGCTTTTTTTTTGCAAGTTTAATATCTTCATATTTTGTAGGCATCGCCATAAATTTTGGTCGGGACTTCTCAAATATTCGCTGTTTTGATTGCGTTACTTAATTTCTACCAATTGTCCATTTCCAATTTGTTCCATGTTCGGTTATTTATAAAGTCATCTTTATTTGGCTCGTATTTGTAATTGTCCGAGCCAACATATTCCCCGTGGGTATTGATCCAGTAATGATCATTGGTGGACTCAATTTTATAACGCTCCCCTGTATTTGGGTCTTTCACGTTAGTTTTTCCTAAGATCATATCACTTATGCGTTCCTGTCGTTGTGCATTTTCATCTTGACTTGCTTGCCATTGCTGTTGGTTTCGCTCTCTTAATTGTAGGTTGGCTTCATATTGTTTTTGACGCGCTGCAACGCCTCTTTTAAATGTTGCTTCCCTTTGTGCGTGGGCTTCGTTGCTTTTTCTGATGGTGTATTCCGTTTGTTGGTTCATCGTGGAAACCCATTGTGGGTTTAGTTGCCTATTTATCAATCCGTTTAGATAGTCCATTTTGGCTTTTTCAAAATAAGCGGACGGAGCACCAACAGCACTGCCGGCATATCCCCAATATATTTGATTGGGCCCTTGCTCAAAATAATGGTGTAAAACGGTTAACCATTTTGTTCCGTCCTGGTCTATCCATTCAATACCCATTGCTTTAAATTCTTTTGGGTTTTGTTCTATCTTAAATAGCATCGCATCAAAATTTTTATAAAAATCAGCTATTTGATTTAAGGGAAAGGTTTTGGTGATTTTTCGGTTAATTGAATTTCCATAGGGAACAAATACTTGATCTATAACTTGTTCAATACTCAGCGGATATTGCACTTGTATTCCTGTTGATTGGTATAGTTGAAGGGTAGTGGGATCATTGGAATAAGCAAAGTTCATTCCCTTTTCCCCGTACACTTTTATGCCGTTCGGGCCGGTATAGGTAAATTCACCATTTGTGTGTTGCTGCCACGTTTCAGGGAATGGCAGTCGCTCCACTATCATTTCGTTCCGTGTATCAATAATGTTGAAATATTTTAACCGCCTTGTTATATTTTTCATATTGTTATCTTCTTCTTGGTTTTCAGTACCATTTGTTGAAACAACGGATTCGTTTATCGCTTCACTGTTTTCCTCTTTTGAAGTGGAAATACAGGCATAGAAGATTACCGTAAATATGAAGATGAGTATTACTTTTAAAATCTTCATCATTTAATTTTTTATTAGCTTGAGTGTCTTGGAAACCCCTTCTGTAGAAACTTTCACAAAATATATTCCAGCGGAAGAATTTATTTGCTGTACTATTTCTTTTGCCTTAGTAAATTTTTCCGAAGTAATAACCTGTCCCAGCATATTGTAGATATGTACCGAAACATCTGTAAATTCCCTGCCGAAATCTAAGGTGAATTGGCCGTTTGAGGGATTGGGATAAAGAGCAAGACTGCTGAGGTTATTTTCTTCGGTGCCCAGCACAATATTACTTACTTTTAGCGTAACACTGTTTCCTGCACAAATTACATCAAAAGTGTAGTTATGATAATCATACCGACCCATCACTGTTGCTGGCAAACCACATATTACCGCACGATTTACAGAAAACAATACGGTAAATTCATCTCCCATAGCTGGAGCAAAGCCTAAGTTTACTTCAATGGTTCCGTTCATATCAAAAGCTCCACCGTTGTCTGCTTGTATTACATCATATTCAGTTTCTGGGGCATTTCCATTTATATCCACCACGAGTCTTGCATTTGCATCCTGCCTAAAACCGTTGTAAATAAAAATCTTGTTTGCTCCGGGACCGGAAGTAACGATTCCATTATTTGTAAAAGAAGTATTGAAATTGAGATCCAATTGCCCGGTGCCTAAAATAGTGCCATCGATTGTATTGTTCAATTGAATACTGCCAATAGCAAAAGTGACATTGCTTGATCCATAATTAAAGAGGCCGCTGTTTGTGAAATTAACCCCAATACCCACATCATTGGTAATGATGATTGTTCCATTGTTGAGTAAAGTTTCAGTCCCTGTATTACCAACGAATCCTAAACCTATATTCATAATTCCAGTGGTTGTATTGGTAATTTGTGAATCGTCAAACAATCCCCAGCCAGTATTGTTGTTTGAAAGCACACTATTAAACTCACCATTGTTGATTATATCTATATTGTTAAACGATTTACCTAATCCACCACCATCGTTGGTAATATTGAATTTTGTGTTGTTCACTAATGTTCCCCCACCTGTGATGCCACCAAAGTAAAAAGTGATGCCATTTCCACCAAGTTCATTGGTAAGCGTTCCGCTCAATGTAATTATATTAGCGCCGTTGCCAACTAAGCCAAAGTCACCATCAATTTGACCGGTGAATGTGCCTTGCAAGGTATAATCTCCAACCCATAAAGATGCATTTTGGGCAACGTTATAGGTACCGTCTTGGAGCAAATTAAAATTGTTTTGGTTTCCTACTGCCAAGTAAAGATCACCGGCTTGAACATCAATGGTTCCGTTGTTGTTCTGTATTATTACATTTAAGACTAAACTGCTAGGGTGAATGCTTCTTATTATACCACCATTGTTTATAATCTTATCTGCAGAACTGTTGGATGTCATTCCCACACCATTAAATATAATAGTACCTGAAGATGCATTGGTAATAGTGGATCCTCCCAATAATAATGTTCCTATACCAGGGACATCGTTATGGACCATAGCATTATTTATAAATGAAATATTATTGAGTGATTTTGAAGCAATACCCTGACCTAAAAATGTAAAGGAATTATTATTGATAATGGTACCGCCGCCAACGATACCTCCAAAATTAAAGACGATTGTTCCTTCATTGGTAACGGTCATTCCGTTGGGGATGTTCACCTCGCCAAAAACAGCGCCGGGAATTTCTGGTGGAGACCAGTTGTTTGGATCGTGCCAAGTCGTGCCGTCGCCACCCCCGGTAAAAATAAAGTTCTGTGCCGAAATTGATAAACTAAAAATGCTCAAGATTGAAAAAAGTAAAAATCGTTTCATAATTGTAAGGTTTAGTGTTGAAAATAGTTTCTGAACCAACAACTGTTTTGAAGGTTTCTATTCTCCTAACGGTAGATTATGAAAAGGTCATCACTGTTTTAAGAAAAAAGAGAAAAGAATAGAGAATAAAGACTGATGCGCCATGCTGGATAACGGATGAGAAAAATAGAAAAGGCTGAAAGTCGTTTGGAGGAATACTTATATTATGATTTTGAGGCTTTTCTTTTCTTAAAAAGAAAAATGGAAATCGCTACAATTGCTAAAATTCCTGCAAGCCACCACCACAGCGGATTTATTCCGGTTTGCAGTTGTATGGGAGCGGTATCGCCAATAAGTACCAGCCCAGCCCAATATTGTGGGGAGGCAGCACGGGCTTCTGCAGTAGAGAGGTATTTTAATTTAGCCTTTTTAAGCGCTTCATCCTTTGGAAGTCCTTCGGAAAGAAAATCATAAAAATAGCCCACTATCTGCGAACTTGAAATTTCGTCGATTTCCCAAAGGCTTGTCAATATACTTTCGCTGCCTGCATAATTAAAGGCGTGGGCAAGCGAAATCATCCCTTCGCCGGGCTGGTATGTAGGTTTTCCAGTTTCGCAGGCCGTAAGGATGGCAAGATTTGAGGAAAGGTTTGTATTATAAATTTCGTAGGTGTAGAGCGAATTTTCATCATATTCTTTTAGCCCTTCTGTGGTTTTTGCAAAAATGAGCCGCGAAAATTCCGGACTTATGTTGTTGCTTTCCCCGTGGGTGCCAATGTGAATTATTTTGTGTTCCCCGGCATTATTCTTAAAGACTTCTTTGGAGGCATTTTCATTTAAAAAAGAAGTGCCGTCAAAAATCCGTGAATAATTTTTAGCAAGTTTCACACTGCTGGGTTGTGATAAAAGATTGAGGTAAGTAGCGTCCTTGTTTATGGAATCGGTGATGCTAATTTTATATTCTGTCTTCATCTCTTTGCTGAACCCAGGAGCGAAAGCCACAAAATTTTCCGAAAACATTTTGGGTTTTTTATCTTCATCCAGAAGCAAGATGCTAAAGTTGTATGAAATGGTATATTTCGCCAATAGGCTATTGGTAGCAAGATCTTTGTAATTTTTTATTTTAATAGGGGTAAGAGTCTCGAAACTTAAGTTGAAAAGGGCACCATCCGGAACAATGATTATTTTTTTTGTGTGAATTTGTTCTTCGAAGGGTTTCCACAGTTTGCCATATAGTTCAAAAAGTAAAATTGCTTCTTTTTCCAAACTTGGCTGAGAACTGTTTAAATATTGAATATGATTTTTAATGGGTTCATAATTTATTTTTACGAGATTTCGTTGTTTCTTATCAAGCACTATTGCATATAATACTTCATCAATAAACAAATAGCGGATAATGGTAGTGTTCTGTGGAATGTATTTTTGAAGGTTTTGAAGGGAAACGTCCAAGGAGGCATATTTCAATTTATAATATTCTGGGAAAGCCGTTTTTAAGGAGTCCAAAAAAGAATTATAGGTATCTGTTGCTTTTAAGTAATCTTGGAAAGTTTCGGTTGAATCTTCGGAATAAGCAAAATCCGTGGATGCTTTTTTAAGATTGCTTTCTCTTTTTATAATTGCTTTGGGAACGTTCGCAGAACCTATTTCATCCTGCAACATCAATTTAGAACGGATGTTATAATAAACACTGTTTTCGTGGGTTTCTATAAGTTTGGTGAGGTATTTTTTGTTTTTCGTTTGGTCATATAGATCGTAATAAAGTTGTTTTTTGAAATCATACAGTTCCAAAAAGTTTGAAAAGAGCACGTTTACATTGTCATCTTTGGAAATAAGGTTTTTTTGTTCCTCGAGGATTTTGAAGGCACCGTCCATATTTTGAAGCAAACTTTTTAGAAAAACAGAATCTTTTGAAGTATTTTGTTTGTAAAGGGCTTTCGATTTTGTCGAAATCAACAATGGTTTCCGATAGGTCAATTTTAATGCGTCAAGGTCTGTTTCTTTTTTTTGGGAGAGGGCATCAATATAATAAATTCCTTTTTCGCTCCATTCTTCGGCTTTAGGATAATCGCCTACTATGTAATAAACCTCTGCCAAATTTAACATTCGTGAAATAAGATCGTTATTGTTATCGCCACCGTTTTTCTTTAAATAGTTATAGGCGTATAAGGAAGTTGCAATTGCAGCTTCCTTTTTTTTGTTTTTTGCCAGGAACAGGGCTTTATCATTGGAAAATTCGAGATAGGTATCGTCCAAGTTGTCACCAAGTGCGGTTTTATAGAGACTTTCGGCATCATTATAGGTTTTTTCAGCTAGTGCTGTCTTGCCTTGCAGTTCATAACCACTTGCTAAGCTGGAGGTGGCTATGGCCTGCCATAATAAATCGGGACTGGAATCTTCCTCATACATTTTTAGTGCCTTTTCAAAGAATGTTATGGCCTTGTCGGTTTCTTTTAGCCCCATTTCAGCTTGCCCCATCAAGACGATAGATCTTTGTATTTCGGGGTCGCCAGGCAAGTATAGCTCGTTCCGGTTATTGTACACATAAGCGGTAAGTTCATAGGCGCGGTTAACGTTCCCCATATTGTGATATAAGGAGCCAAGGTTAGTAATTCCTGACCATTTGAGGCGTTTGGCCTTTGTTACTATTCTTTCTTCCGTAGAATTATTTATTACAAAAGAACAATCCGAGATAAGTTTTTCCAAGGTCTTTATGGATTCTGAAATTTTACCACGCGCTTCCATTACCAAAGCAAGGTTCAGTTTTATACCAGAAGCTGAATAAGTTTTATAAACTGAATCGCCTTTTATATTCTTTAAGATATGTAAGGCATTTTCAAAAAAATATTGTGCACTATCCAGTTTTTGGGAGCGCCACATCATTACCCCAAAAAAATTGTTGACATCAGAGATTTTCTTAAAATTTTTTTCTTTGGATTTATCGAAATTCGTAAGTGCTTTTTTTGCTTGTTCTTTAGCATATACGTATTTACCGGATATATAATAATTATAGGTAAGAGCGTATTGCGCCTCCCCAATTTCGTTGTAAGTGGCGTTCTTTACTTCCTGAATGGTGTTCAAGGATTCTTGGGCCGCATTGAATGATTTTTGAATATCGCCCAACTCTTCATAAAGTAGCGATAGACCATAAAGAGCTTGGTGCTGGGCGTGTTTGGATGCCCCGAGTTTTTTTAAATTATTAAAAAATGCTTCGGCTTTTTTGGCAGCATTCTCTGGGTTACTTTTCAAAAGAGCAACTTTCCCCACATATACGGTGTATTGCGCTAGGGAATCTATCTGTTTGTTCTGCTTAAAAACTTCAATTTGTGATTGAAGCGCGGAATCTGCCTGCTGTATTTTCGCATTTAACAGGTAAGAATCCAATAATTTGGTTCCAATACTTATTTTGGCTTGTGAGAAAGATTTTGTTGGGGAGAGCAAAACCGTAAGAGCAATCAATAGAATGAACCGGCTGTAGTGCTCCATATTGATATTTTTTTTTAAATATACCAATAATTTCAGTTTCTTAAAAGGCGTTAAATAATTTTTGGATATTGAATAACGGAAGTGTCAAAATGCAAATCCCCACAATAAGTTTGTTAATTTATAAAGCTTGAAGTACTTGTAACAGCTTTGTATTGCGATCTGAAGAGTTATTTTTAAGAAACATTTTAGCTTCTTCAAATTTACCTTCCTTTATTTTTGCCAATGCTGCATAATATGCGGCATCTTCATTAAAAATAGTTTGGTGGAAACGTTCCTGATTTTCTAGGTATTCTAAGGATTTTTTTGCATTTCCCTGTGCCAAATTAGCAACCCCCAAAAAGTAATTCAGGGTATCGTTTTTTGGATTGTCTTTCCATAAAACTTTCCATTGGGCAATTGCGTTTTTGTAATTTCCTTGTTTATACTCTACCATTCCTTCATAAAAACCTACGTTATTTGGAGTGCCCATCTTGAGGGGAAGCCCAATGTCTGGTTTAAAGTTTTCTGCAAATATTTTTTCGGCCGGAGTCCTATCCATCATCCAAAAGATACCAAAAAGCCCCACAAATATAGCCGCCAGGGCATACCAAAGCAATTTGGAATTTTTGTTTTTTTCAGAAACGCCCCCTTCACTTTTAGTGTTTTCTTCTTTGGAAATATGGGTATGAAACTCCTTTATTTTGGATTTTCGAATACTGCGTTCAATTTGCTTCCTTATTTTTTTTACGTGCTCTATTTTTTTTGCCGAATCTGGTATTGAGCTTAACTTCGCATTCCAGGAATTTTCCCTTTCTGGGGTATCCGGCACGTCCAAATAGCTTTCAATGATATCCCATTCTTCGGGGCTTATGAATATTTCTGGGTTCATTTTATATATTTTTGGTTTTCGGCCAATTCCTTTAACTTCTGGATGCACCTGTATTTTTTGTTCTTTGCAGAGGCTACTTCCATATCTAATTTTTCGGCAATGGTCCGTAAGGATAATTTATGAAAATAAAAATGGGTAAGTAGATCTTTACACGCTTGACCTAAATTTTCAAAAGCCTTCATTGTGATTGCAAGTTGTTGTTCCTTTTCTTCGCTTTCATTTATATGCTGGGACTCTTCAGCGGTCAATATGTGCGCTTTTTCATTTATAGGAATCGTTTTCTTTTTGGATGCATTTCTTACGTGGTCAATCCATTTGTTTTTTGCTATCGTAAAAAGATATGCTTCAATTTCTTTTTTGTTATCAGGGCAAAATTTGCCGCTAGTTAATTTTTCCCAGCACGATAAATAAGCTTCCTGAAAAATGTCGTCGGCGTTTTCTGTGCTCCCTCCATTTTTAAGAATATAATATTTTGTCTTTGGAAATTCTGCAATATAAAATTCCCTGAGGGCTACTTCTTCATTATTTAAAAAAGCTTCCCGTAGCACGAATAGGCTTTGAGTTTGTAATGTATTTCCCATGTAGTATGGGAAGATACAAATTTATTTAACTCAGAATAAAGTTTTTTAAAAGCGCAAAACCCTTTGCTCGATAATTTGGTATCTATTTGTATAACGTGCAACATGGAAAAGGTCATCAAGAAAATTAAAGGCCAAAACTTCATACTATGATAATGCTCTCATCCCTTTTATAGAAAAAGGTTTTTTATTAAAATCTCTTTCTTTTTTTTGGTAAAGAAGGCACCTTGCGAGGGCATTCCGGTTGTTTTCAACCTCACAAGCTATTGAAAAATCATTGTTTTATAATCCTTAGAGTGTTTGATCCTTCTTTAGCAGTACTCACTTTTACGAAATAGGTTCCTGCAGAAGCGTTTATTTGTTGCTCTATTGTTTTTGCAGAAGCATATTTTTCTGATGCAATTAGCTGTCCTAACATATTGTAAATCTGCACCGACACATCGGTATACTCTTTGCCAAGGTTTATGGTGAAATGACCGTTGGAAGGGTTTGGGTACATGGAAATATTGCGCAACGTATTTTCTTGCGTTCCCAAAACGATGTTATTTACTTTCAGCGTAACGTTGTCTGGGTTACAGATTACATCGAAAGTATATTCTTGGCCCTCGTGATTTGTGGTAACGGTAGCTGGCAGGTTACAGCTGGTTATATTGTTTGCGGTTACTACCACAAATTCATCGCCTACATTAATATCAGTATATACAGCAACTATTATATTACCATCCATTATTGCATTGCCTTGCACGGCAAGCAGGTCATATTCCGTTCCTTGGGTGTTGCCGTAAATTTCAATTAGGAGTTTTGAAGTGGGAGAGGATTCAAAGTCGCCGATAACGGTTAATGTTCCAGGATAACCACCGGGAGAGAAAATACCGTTGTTTGTAAAGTCGGCAGGGGAAGGTACATCCAAGATGGCTGTTCCGTTGATGGTGCCATTTACTGTATTATTTAAACTTCCGAAGAATTCCAATGTGCCCATCATTGCACTTATAGTCCCAGAATTTGTGGAGGGCACGTTTATGGAAAAAATACCTGTGGAGGTGGTGCGTTTTAACAGTCCATTATTGAAGAGTGCACCTGTACCGCTTAAATAAATACCTCCAACCTGCAAATCCATAATTCCTGAACTTTGATTGTTTATTGTACCATTTTCTACATAAAGGTTGCCAGGTTCCTCAAAATTCATAATACCTTCATTATTTAATGTGGTGTTCTGCTTAAGGAACTTATTTGCGCCACCATTTAAAGTAATTTCACCCCTGTTGATTAAAGTGCCCGAACCTGTTATGTCTAAGTTTTGCCAAATAACGCCTGTGCTTCCCGTAAAATCAAAAATAGCGGTTTTACCGGGGGCAATTTTTGTGGAAGCGTTTGAGCAGTATAATTCACCGTCCAAAACCCCACTTAACGTTCCCTCGCACACAACTTCGGTATACCAATATAATCTGGCGCCTGGGGAAACATTGTAAGTTCCATCGGTCAAATATTTAGATAATCCATATAAGTATAATGTGCCGTTTTCCACGGAAATGGTTCCATTATGGTTTTGAAGTTCTACCTCAATTGTTTGGGTGCCCGTAGCTATTTTATTTTTTATCAATCCATAATTATGTAAGATATGTGTGGCTCCATTTCCATACGTGAAGTAAGCGTAGGGACTTTGTATATCCATAATCCCTGTGGATTGATTATTTATTGTTCCATCATCAATAACAAATTCGCCCGTTCCCTGAAACAGCATTGTTCCTTCATTGTTAAGGGTAGATTGGTCATTGATGTATTTGGAGCCATCTCCAGTAACAGTGATATCACCTAAATTGGTAAGCGTTCCCCCACTCATTAAAATTCCATAATCGGACCAATTGACCCCATTGTTGCCAGTGAAATTAAATGTAGCTGAATTGGGAACACTAAATTTGCACTTCCAGTTTAGGTCGCCATTTAAAACACCTGTTAAAGTTCCTGAAAGTACTGTTTCATATATCTGGTATAAAATGTCAATTCACTTCCAGGGCTCACATTATAAGTGCCGTTGGTTAAGTATTTTGGAAGATATTTAAAAACAAGATTGCCACCTTCCACAGATATGGTACCCCCATTATTGTGAAATTCTGCGTTTACCCAAACCTCTCCAGTCCCGGTTCTTTTAAGAAGACCTTGATTGTTAAAAACATGTGCACCTGGCCCAGCGCTGTAATCAATATTACCCGAAGCGGTTTGCAGATCGATTACGCCGTTGGGGCCATTATTTAAAGTTCCATCCTCGAGATAAAATCTTCCAGTTCCCTGATAAAGAATTGTTCCATTGTTGATTAGAGTGGTATTTTCCCGTAAGAACATGTGCTGGGGACCGGTCAATACGGTTGTCCCATTGAGCGTTAGTGTGCCTCCTCCTTTCATAAAACCGTAAAGCCAGTTAAAAGTTGACCCCGCGCTAAAAGAAGAAGCGTTTGTAAATGTAAAATCTAAGCCAGAGTTATTTGTAAAATTAAAAATTGCATTGCCCTGTAACGTGATTGATTTGGCAAATCCATCAACGTCCAAATAAACCGTAGACCCTGTGGGAATTATCACGTCTTCGTTTATGTTAGGCGCATGGTTCAAACTCCAAAAGGCGGCTGTGCTCCAAGACCCATTGTTGCCATTCCACGTATTGGTCTGTGCTGAAATAGTCAAGTAGAAAATGCTCAATACTGAAAAAAATAATAGTCGTTTCATAATCGGTTTTTTTTAGATAATTTAAAAAGTCGAGCTTAAAATTACCTTTATGAAAGCGATGCATTATCCCGATTCTTGCAAAATCACATAAATCGGGACTCCTAAATTTTCGAAGTTTTAAATTGAAGGGGGGTAAGATTGGTATATTTTTTAAAGCTGGCGTGGAAGGCCGATTTTGAATTGAAGCCAGCTTCCAGGCCTATGGATACTAAGGTGTAATTTGAAAATTCAGGGTTTGTAAGATAGATTTTAGCTTTCCTCAACCCGAAGTCTGTTTATATATTCCGTAAAACTTAAAGACATTCCGGTATTAATAATTCGCGATAAATGTCCACAGCTAATATTCATTTCCTCGGAAACCCTTTCCAACGAGATAGAAGGATCCAAATACAGTTTTTCTCCTTCCACTAATCTTTTTAGGGAATCTAAATGTCCGTTACCGGCGTTGCTTTCGGATACTGAAAATGTATTAATACGGCTTAAACGAATTTTTTTTCGCTCCAAGATTACCCCGTATTTGTAAATTCCAATATGGCCGAGGATATATATTACAAATGAATTTGAAATCCATAAAAGATAAAAGGAAACTTTTACCTCTGGAAACAGTATTACCTTTCCCATCAAATAAGTGTAAAAGCCCAGTATTACAAATAAAATAAGTAGCAAAATTTTAAGCCACGTAATTTTTAACTGGAAACTTTTTGGGTTAGTGTCCTCTTGGTGTTTATCAAACTTTAAAACTGTTTTGACTAAAACAATTAACAATAGCAATGAAAACAAAATTGAAAAAAGTTCGTGAAAATTTGAAAATGGCAAATAAACATAAGCAATCACATTATTATCCAAACCGTAAATGGCCATCCCCTTTATAATTAGAAAGATGAAAAAAAATACGACAAACGGCACGAACAATAATTTTTCCCCTTTGGAGAATATTTTTTCAGCACTTAAAAAGGTATGAACATAAAAATAGAGGAGGACAGGATTCAATGAAGCATAAGGAATGAATAGATACTTAATTAAATCAAGCTTACTAATAATATTGGTGTCACGAAGGTAATATTGAAGGTTGTTTAGGGAAACGCTTAATATAAGAGCCATTAAAAAATAGGTGCTTTTGCATTTATATTTTTTGTTAGCTAGCACTACTATGGCAAAAACAAAGCCCTGAATGGTGCCTGCCAAAATGAGTGAGTTGTATATATTGAAGTTCAATTCCCGACTTTATTATTAAATATTATAACTTATATTGACTATGAATATAGTAAATTGATAAAAGACAAGCGTGTTTTAGGGTTTTAAATATTTTAATTGTTGTTGCCAAACTGTTATGCGGATTATCAATTTTTAAAAAAAAAGCGCTGCATATTTCAATAGCATTCAGTTTATTTTAATAATTAGGCAATTCTTTCCGTATCCTTTAAAACGAATTTTGTATTGGCATCGCGATAACCGAAAAAGTATTTTACTTTTGTACATCTATTCCCACAAATATGGCAGAGCATCGTTTTATTATTGCTAACTATTCCCAAACATTAACTTCCGGAACTGTCTCTTGGCAATCGCCCAGTCACTATTGCCTTGGTAAAATATTGGGGAAAGTATGGCGAGCAATTGCCGATGCAGTGCTTCGGTTAGTTCTACTTTGAAGAACTGTAATACGAAGACTTCGTTAACCTTTGAAAAGCGCACATTCGCTAATGATTCAGAGCATAAAGGATTCGATTCAGAAGTATATCCTTGACGGAAAAAGAGAAGTTTCCTTAGAGCCCAAAAATTGGAAAAATATTTTGAAAGAGTAGAAGTGTATACTGCCTTTTCTGAAAGATTTCATATTTAAAATAGAAACGTCCAATAGGTTTCCGCACAGCAGTGGTATTGCCCCTTCAGCTAGTGGAATGAGTGCTTTGGCATTGTGCCTAATGAATATGGAACGACAAATGGAACCCAATCACGGAGGATTATTTTAACGAAAAAGCATCCTTCCTTGCGCGTTTGGGCTCCGGCAGTGCCTGTAGAAGTATTAAAGGCCCCTGATTGTTTGGGGCGAACACGAGAAATTGAAGGAAGTAGTAGTATATTTCGGTACAAAATATCCTTTTAGGTTCACGAAAATTTTGAAAATTTATCAAGATTCCATACTCTTGGTTGATAAAGAAGAAAAGCAGGTGAGCAGTACCCTAGGGCACAACTTAATGATTGACCATTCTTTTGCTGAACAACGCTTTCGGCAGGCGAAGGAAAATCTTTCAAAATTAATTCCGGTATTTAAAAATGGCAATGTTTCCGAATTAGTTAAAATTGTTGAAAGCGAAGCATTATCGCTCCACGCGATGATGATGACCTCGATGCCCTATTTCATATTGATGAAACCAAACACTTTGGAAATTATAAATCGCATATGGAAATTTAGGGAGGTAACCGGTAGCAAAGCCTGTTTTACTTTGGATGCTGGTGCCAATGTGCATGTGCTTTATCCCGAAATAGAAAAAGATACGGTTTTGCATTTTATAAAAAGCGAACTGTCGCAATTCTGTAAAAAAGGTGAATTCATAATTGATGAAGTTGGATTTGGTGCCAAAAAGCTTGATTAAATATTTTACAGCCCAAAGTTTCTTCCGCAACTATAGCTAGATTTTTGAAAAATAATATTGTTCACTGACGAAGAAAAAAGCCGTTTAGGACAATATGTTCCTTAAATACAATCGGTTAAAACTTAATTGATCGAACTTATTCACAAAGCTTTCTGAATATATAAATGGTAAATTCCTTATCTTTGCACCACATTACAGTTTAAAGAATAAAAAATTGTAATTTTTATAATTACAACTAACCCAATTTATGCGCGGCCCCCTCTTTTACTCAAAAATTCTTACTTTTCGGCGAATATGGAATTATAAAGGATTCCAAAGGACTTTCCATTCCGTATAATTTTTATAACGGGGCATTGAAAATTGATGACACCACACGATTTCTACACACAAATCAAACGCCAGACTTAAAAGATTTGCCGATTATTTAGAAACGCTTCAAACCGAAAATCCAGAATTGGTTTCTTTTGATTTGGAAGCCTTCAAAAAAGATGTTGAAAACGGGCTTGTATTTTGATAGCAGTATTCCTCAAGGATATGGTGTGGGAAGCAGTGGTGCTTTGGTTGCGGCCATTTATGATAAGTATGCAAAGAATAAAATTACCGTTCTTGAAAATCTTACCCGTGAAAAACTTCTTACGCTAAAAGCATATTTTTGCCGAAATGGAATCTTTTTTCCACGGAAAATCTTCTGGACTTGATCCATTGAATAGTTATTTAAGCCTTCCGATTTTAATCAATTCCAAGGATAATATTGAGCCGCCAGGCATTCCTTCGCAAACTGAAAAGGGCAAAGGCGCTGTATTTTTATTGGATAGTGGCAGCACTGGCGAAACCGCCCCCATGGTTCAGATTTTTATGGAAAATATGAAGCATGAGGGTTTCAGAAATATGCTGAAAGACCAATTTGTAAAACATACGGATGCCTGTGTTGAAGATTTTTTAAATGGAGATATAAAATCACTTTTCGGAAACATAAAACAACTTTCAAAAGTTGTGTTGGATAATTTTAAACCTATGATTCCTACACAGTTTCACGAACTTTGGAAAAAGGGAATCGATAGCAATGCCTATTATCTAAAACTCTGTGGTTCTGGAGGTGGTGGCTATATGCTCGGCTTTACCGAAGATATTGACGAAGCGCGCAAAGCATTAAAAGATTATAAACTGGAAGTGGTTTATAGTTTTTAAACAAGCTCCTCTTTTCTTTTTAACTTAAAATGATCAAATAATTTTTTTTGATTACTTTGGTTGCAATTCATTTCTATTAGTGAATTGTATTTCTATAAATTATTGTTTTTAAAATACATTTAAGATGAAAATAAAATTATTCCATAGTTCTAATTGCGTTAATTCATTTAAATAGTCACGCTCAAATTGAGTTTGAAGAAAAAATTGTAATTGACAATCAAAATGCAACAAATAGCCCACTTCTGTATTTGCTGCAGATATTGATGGAGATGGTAATATTGATATGCTTTCAGCTTCAGCATTTGATAACAAAATTGCTTGGTATAGAAATTTGGATGGACAAGGAGCTTATGGAAATCAACAAGTAATATCCACGAAGCAATGTCGGCTAGTGCGGTATTTGCCGCGGATATTGATGGTGATGGGGATATAGATGTACTTTCAGCATCTTATTATGACAATAAAATTGCTTGGTACGAAAATTTAGATGGCCAGGGTACTTTCGGCAACCAAATAGTAATTTCCACAGAAGCAATTGGGGCTCGCGCGATTTTTGCTGAAGATATTGATGGCGATGGAGATATTGACGTTGTTTCAGGGTCAGGAGATCCTACCGAAGGAAAAGTATCGTGGTATGAAAATGTTGATGGCATTGGAAGCTTTGGATTAGAACATATTGTTAATGACAGTGTTATTACAATTGATGCTGTTTCTGTGGCAGATATTGATGGCGATGGAGATATGGATGTGTTATCAGGAGGCGGTTTCAATAGTCCTTTAGGCTGGTATGAAAATTTAAACTCTCAAGGACAATTTGGGCCACTTCGGACCATTGCAAATTCGGGTATTGATAATTCGGTTTATGCCGTAGACATTGATAATGATGGTGATTTGGATGTAGTTTCTAATAGCGGTGATAAAGTTTCATGGTATCAAAATATTGATGGACAAGGAAATTTTGGCCCTAGACAAATTATTAATGATTATGTATCGAGTCTTTACGCAATCTTTCCGGCAGATATTGATGGTGATGGAGATATTGATGTGGTATCGGGTTATTACTCCGATTCGAACCCCGCGATTGTGTGGAATGAAAATTTAGATGGGGCAGGAAATTTTGGTCCACCGCAAGATGTGAATACAGATTCTTTAATTATTGCATCTCTTTATTGTGCAGATGTTGATAATGATGGAGATTTTGATATACTCTTTGCTTCAGAGGACAGAATAGGTTTTCATGAAAATATTGATGGAGCTGGTAATTATGGACCACAACAATTTTTTACAATTAATGTAGATAGTCCACGATATATAGATATAGCGGATATAGATGGTGATGGTTATCTGGATGTACTTTCTGCTTCCTTTAATGATGGAGAAATTGCTTGGTATAAAAAAGGGGTTGGAAATGGCGATTATGGTATTCAAAGGACAATATCAAAAAAAAATTATGCGGCATTTTGTGTTCAGGGAGTTGATATGGATGGGGATGGAGATATAGATGCTTTATTTTCAACAGATTTCTTGGTTGCTTGGCAAGAAAATTTAGATGGAAATGGAAACTTTGGTCCAAAAAATATAATATTTGAAGATATTACGGGACCTTCAGTGAGGGAAGTAAATGCAGCGGATATAGATGGGGATGGTGATTTAGATATCATTTATGCTTCTTTTATGGCTATGGAATTAATTTGGCAGGAAAATTTAGATGGACAAGGAACCTTTGGGCAACCAAATATAATATACAATGCTTTTGGGTTTGCCCCGATTTCAATTGATATGGCCGATATAAACAATGATGGAGACATTGATATTCTTTGCTCTTCTTTGGGGGTCTTTGGAGAAGATGGGGCAACTTGGTTTGAAAATTTAGGAGGGGGAGTTTTTGGATCACCTGAATTGATCTCTTTAGATACATATTATATTGAAGGTGCAGATATTGATGGTGATGACGACGTGGATGTTATTGCGACCAATAGGATCGACAATAAAATTGTTTGGTTTGAAAATTTGGATGGACTAGGTAATTTTAGTTCAGAGAAAAATATAACATCTAATTTGATTTACCCTTTAACTGCTTATTCAGCTGATTTAGATAATGATGGCGACCTTGATGTGATATCGTCCTCATATTATGATCAAAAAATTGTATGGTATGAAAACCTTGATGGAGAGGGAACTTTTGATTCTCAAAAAATTATAAAAGATAATGCAGATAGAACGGTTTTTGTTTATGCTGATGATGCCGATGCCGATGGTGATATTGACGTTTTTGGGGTTATTGAAGGAGCAAATGAGATATTATGGTTTAGAAACTCACTTATTATGGGAGTTGGAGAAAATGCCACTCTTAATTTTTCAATATATCCAAATCCAACAACAGATATAATAAATATATCAGCTGAAAAGCAAATAGAAAGAGTTGAAATTTATAATAATTTGGGACAATTGGTTATAGAAAGTCCTAATAATATAGAAGGAAATAAATCAAAAATCGGAATCACAAATTTAAATACTGGATTATACTATATCAAGATAAGAACAGAGGACGGGGAAGTAGGAGTGAGACGATTTCTTAAAAAGTAGTCTGCTAAATTTATTATTTCAATAAAAGTATTATTCATTTATAAAATGTTGACCAGAAAACAAAAACTCTTCTTATTAAAGTTTTTCAGCTTGTTTTCTGTGGTTCGCGGCTATAACATTCTCATTATTGTTATTGCACAATACCTTACCAGTATTTACATTTTGGCGCCAGACTTACCCGTGCGTCAGGTTTTGTTTGATGTGAATTTACTTATGTTAGTCCTCGCATCATCTTCAGCTATCGCAAGTGGCTACATTATCAACAGTTTTTATGACAGTGAAAAGGATTTAATAAATAGGCCCCGAAAAACAATGTTGGATAAGTTGGTAAGTCAGCGCACCAAGCTTTCCGCTTATTTTGTACTCAACTTTTTGTCAGTCATTTTTGCGAGTTATGTTTCGTTTAGAGCGGTGCTATTTTTTTCTATTTATATTTTTTTTCTTTGGTTTTATTCTCACAAGCTTAAGAAATATCCTTTTATAGGAAACATTACAGCAGCGGTTCTGGCAGTGATACCATTCTTTGCAATTTTTGTGCATTACGGCAATTTTGATGTAGTAATTTTCGTGCATGCCACTTTCCTTTTTTTATTGATTTCTATGCGCGAATTGGTGAAAGATCTCGAAAATATAAAAGGCGATTTAACCCATGACTATAAAACCATTCCCGTGGTTTATGGCGAAAAAACTTCAAAAAGAATGCTTACGGTTTTAAGTGTTTTAACACTAGCGCCAATCTTTCTGCTAATCACAAAATTTAAGGAAGAGATAGGATATATGGATTACTATTTTTACACAAGTATCGCAGGATTGGCTGTGTTTCTTGCAGTTTTATGGTATTCAAAAAATAAAATCCATTACATTATTCTACACAATATTCTGAAGTTTGCCATAGTTCTAGGCGTGTTCAGTATTGTGTTAATCCATGTAAATTTATTGCTCCACCGCTTTTTTTAAGTGATTATTTCTTTAAGTTTTTCAACTTTACAAAAAGATCCCAAACCACAACTCCTACGCTTACCGAAATGTTTAATGAATGCTTGGTTCCAAACTGTGGAATTTCAATCACGGCATCGCTTGCGGTAACCACTTTTTGCTGCACGCCTTTTACTTCATTGCCGAAAACAATCGCATAAGTCATTTCCTTTTGAACAGAAAAATCGTTGAGGTTTACAGCAAGTTCGGCTTGCTCAATTGATACTACAAAAACACCTTCATTTTGTAGTTTCGAAACAACGTCCATAACATTTTCGACATATTCCCAATCCACACTATCAGTTGCGCCTAAAGCAGTTTTCTGAATATCTTTGTGTGGTGGCTGTGCGGTAATGCCACAGAGATAAATTTTCTTTACCAAAAAAGCATCTGCAGTGCGGAATACGGAGCCAATGTTATTTAAGCTTCTAATATTGTCAAGAATAACTATCAGTGGTGTTTTTTCCGAAGATTTGTATTCTTCAGGATTGATGCGGTCCAGTTCGCTGTTTTTTAATTTGCGATTTTTCATAGGTTGCAAAGTTAATCGTTAGCTGGCTAAAGATGCAGAGAATTGTTGATAAAACAGAATAATTCATAACCACTTCATTTTAAAGAAAAGAGCATTTTGGTTACATTTATAGATTAAAGATTTTTGAATTATGGCGACGAAGGAAACCCCATTGATGAAGCAGTATAATACTATCAAAGCAAAGTATCCCGATGCTTTGTTGCTTTTTCGCGTGGGCGATTTTTACGAGACTTTTGGGGAAGATGCAGTGCGAGCCGCTGGAATTTTGAATATTACGCTTACCGCTCGAAATAACGGAGGCGACAATGTGGAACTCGCTGGTTTTCCGCACCATTCTTTAAATACGTATTTGCCAAAACTGGTTATGGCGGGTTGCCGTGTTGCTATCTGTGATCAATTGGAAGACCCAAAAATGACCAAAACCATCGTAAAACGGGGCGTTACGGAGTTGATTACACCAGGAGTGGCATTTAATGACGATATTTTACAATCAAAGTCGAACAATTTTTTGGCAGCCGTTCACTTCGGTTCAAAGAATTTGGGCATTTCTTTTTTGGATGTTTCCACGGGTGAGTTTTTGGTTTCTGAAGGTTCTGCGGAATATGTTGACAAGCTACTTCAAAATTTCAATCCTTCGGAGGTACTGTTTTCTAAACAGAAACGAAAGCTTTTCTCCGAAACGTTTGGCAGTCAATATCACGTATTTCATTTGGAAGATTGGATTTTTCAAACCGATTATTCTTTTGAAACACTTACGAAGCATTTCGACACAAAAAATCTGAAAGGTTTTGGTGTGGATCATTTGGAAGACGGCATTATTGCCGCTGGAGCCGCGCTTCATTATTTAAGTGAAACTAGACACACAAAGCTTCAACATATTTCACGTTTGTCGCGAATTGCGGAAGACGAATACGTTTGGATGGATCGTTTTACCATCCGTAATTTGGAACTGTACCATTCCAATCAGCAGAACGCTGTTACTCTTTTGGATGTTATAGATAAAACTATTTCGCCTATGGGCGGAAGACTTTTAAAGCGCTGGATGGCGCTTCCGCTTAAAAACGCTGAAAAGATAAATCGCCGTCACGAGGTAGTAAGTTTTTTGCTCGACAATACGGTTACTTTGGAAAAAATACAGCAATACACCAAACGGATAGGAGACTTGGAGCGGTTAATTTCAAAAGTAGCAACGGGCAAAGTGAATCCGCGCGAGGTTATTCAGCTTAAAAATTCATTGGAAGCCGTTGTTCCTATAAAAGCATTGGCGTTAAATTCCAAGAACGAGTCGCTTAAAATTATAGGAGAACAATTGCACGATTGTGAATTGCTTCGGAACAAAATAAAGGAAACACTTTTTGAGGAAGCTCCAGTAAACATTTTAAAAGGAAATTCCATTGCCGAAGGTTTTTCCGAAACACTTGATGAGCTTCGAAATGTTTCAGCAAACGGAAAGGAATACTTGGACGAAATGCTGGAACGCGAAACCAAACGCACGGGCATTTCTTCACTTAAGATTGCTTCCAATAACGTTTTTGGATATTACATTGAAGTACGAAACACCCATAAAGACAAGGTTCCGCAGGAATGGATTCGCAAGCAAACCCTTGTAAGCGCTGAAAGATATATAACTGAAGAACTAAAAGAATACGAAACAAAAATCCTTGGGGCTGAAGAGAAAATACTTGCTTTAGAACAGGAAATTTTCGCAAAACTTGTTGATTGGATGCTTCAATTTATAGGTTCGGTTCAGCAAAACGCAGCTTTGATTGCACAAATGGACTGTTTGTGTTCCTTTGCAACACAGGCAAAAGAAGCAAATTACACTCGCCCACTTCTCGATGATAGTTTTGATTTGGACATAAAAGAAGGTCGCCACCCGGTTATTGAAAAACAACTTCCTCCAGATGCACCTTATATTGCAAACGATGTTTTTCTAGATCGAGAAAACCAGCAAATTATTATGATTACTGGGCCAAACATGAGTGGTAAATCGGCTATTCTTCGTCAGACTGCTTTGATTGTTCTGTTGGCACAGATGGGTAGTTTTGTTCCTGCTACGGCTGTGCGAATGGGGTGTGTGGACAAAATTTTTACCAGGGTAGGGGCGAGCGACAATATTTCGATGGGGGAATCTACTTTTATGGTAGAGATGAATGAAACTGCGAGTATTCTTAATAATCTTTCGGAGCGAAGTTTGATTCTTTTGGATGAAATTGGACGTGGGACCAGTACCTATGACGGAATTTCAATTGCCTGGGCCATTAGTGAATATCTTCACGAACATCCTTCGCATGGCAAAAACACTTTTTGCAACGCATTATCACGAATTGAACGAAATGACAGAAACATTTCCACGGATAAAAAATTATAATGTTTCTGTAAAAGAGTTAAAAGACAATGTTCTTTTTCTTCGGAAATTGGTTCCTGGTGGAAGTCATCACAGTTTTGGAATTCACGTTGCAAAGATGGCCGGAATGCCACAAGCTGTCCTTCAAAGGGCAAATAAAATCTTAAAAAGACTTGAAAAAAGTCATGCTTCCGAAGAATTAACCGAAGAAATGAAGGCTGTTTCAAAAGAGGAGATGCAATTGAGCTTTTTTAAATTGGACGATCCTTTGTTAGAAGAGCTTCGCGAAGAGATATTAGACATTGATATTGATACACTTACGCCAGTTGAGGCGTTAATGAAACTCAATGAGATTAGGCGTATGCTGCAGCGAAATGCCTCGGTAAAATTTAAAAAGTAAAAATCAATAATAATTTCTCCAAAAACACTTTGCTTTTGATGTAAAATTTTTAAATTTGCTCCCGCTTTGATAACCAAGCAACGTTCATATAATATTATGCGAAAATAGCTCAGTTTGTAGAGCGCCATCCGCCCGAGGCGGATGGGGATCGCTGATCGTTCTTTAAAATATAATGCGAAAATAGCTCAGTTGGTAGAGCGCCACCTTGCCAAGGTGGAGGTCGCGGGTTCGAATCCCGTTTTTCGCTCAGATTGCGAGAACCTTTTTAGGTCGCGGGTTCCCCCGAAGCATCGGGGCCGTTTTTCGCTCAGCTTTAAATGCCGATGCGATTCGGCATTTTTTGTTAAGTCCAGGTTGGTATTAGACAACCTCAGTGCTGTGCGCTTAAGTACAGTAGGAATGCTGATGTGGTGGAATTGGTAGACACGCCGGACTTAAAATCCTGTGACCATTTGGTCGTGCGGGTTCAAGTCCCGCCATCAGTACAAAAAGCTCCTTCTTTATTGAAGGAGCTTTTTTTATGTGAATATTTGAAGCTTATTTATAAAAAAAGCCCTTTCAAATTTGAAAGGGCTTTCTGTTTTTTTTAGCAAAAGAAATGCTTATTGACCGTCAGTAGCGTCTTTTACAGCTTCTTTAGTGTCATCAGCAGCGTTCTCAACAGCATCGCCTGCATCTTCCATAGCATCTTCAGTAGCCTCAGCAGCGTTGTCTATAGCATCGCCAGCTTCGTCCATTGCGTTTTCGGTTTCAGTTTGCATAGTTTCAGCAGACTCTTCCATTTTTTCTTCTTTGGTATCTCTGCAAGAGTAAACTGAAGCAACTAAAGCAAGAGCGGCAAGTGATAAAAATACTTTTTTCATTGTTGAAATAGATTAGTGATTAATAGTGGGCAAAAGTAATTAAAATTTTGATTGCTTATCAATTAAAGAATTATTTTTTTCTATACAATTGCAAATATTTTTTCGGGAAATTATCCATTATTTCTTTGGAATATTTCCAAAATAGATTATTTTTAGAGCATGAAAAATTCAATATCTATTGAAGCTACTCGTTTTAAAGCACTTCGGGAAGAGCTTCGCCACACCCAACAATCTTTTGCGGAACTGCTAGATATTGGTGCTACCACTGCAGACATTGAAAGGGGAAAGACTAAAATTACTGGTAAAATTGTGATGGAACTTATGTCCCAATTCAATATAAACCCTTTATGGCTTTATGGCAAAAGTTTTGAAAAGCACATTGACACATCTCGCGGCGATGTTAGTCCGAAGGTTATAACCTTAGATTCTGTAGGGGAAGAAAGCGTTCTGCTTGTTAATCAAAAGGCAGCGGCGGGATATCCTAATAATATTCATGATTTGGGCTGGTATCAAACATTGCCAGCTTTCAACATTCCCTTACCGGAATATAGAAATGCATCCTATCGTGGTTTTCAGGTGGAAGGCGATAGTATGTTGCCGAACATAAAGCCGAATGATTGGGTTTTGGGTCGCGCTGTGCCTAGCATTAACGAAGCGACCGACAGTAAGATTTATATAGTGGTTTTAAGGGATTCGGTTTTGGTGAAGAAGCTTCAAAAAATTCCGAACAATCCACAAAGTATCAGGCTTATTTCCCTCAATGATGAATATTTGCCAATTGATGTAAAAGTGAAGGATATTCAGGAGCTTTGGCAGGTGAACAGTAAATTGAGTTTTGGTGTAGATGAACCTTCAGAGAGTAATTTGCTGCGGCAACTTCAGCAATCCATGGATGAACTGAAAGGACAAATAAGTAGTTTAAAATAAAAAAGGGAGATTCCTGCCGGAACATCCCTTTTTGTTTTTAAAAGATAAAGACTAGTTTTTATCTTCCGTTTTTATTTTTACATTTCCGTCATCGTCGGTTTTAATTTTAACCTTTTCGTCTTCGGTTTCCATTTTTATTTTATCGCCGTCATCTTTTATTTTAATATCGGCGCCTTTATCTTGCATTTCTTCAATTACTTCTTCTTTTTCAGTTTTTTGATCTCTACAAGAAGAAAGGGAAATTGTTAAAAACCCTGCAAATAAGGCAATCATTGTTAGCTTTTTCATTTTTTTAAGTTTTGAGTTAGTGTTATTAAATTATTTATCGTTTCCGATTTCATCAATTTTTTTATCTATTTCTTGATTTACTTCCTTATCCACTTCTTTAGCCGTCCTTTCAAGAATTCCTTCATTATCCTTAGGCGTTTCTGTTTCAACTCGAACCTCTCTTATAACTTCAGTGGTTTCAGTTTTTTTTTCACGGCATGACCCAAAAGCCAAGGAAGCAATTGAAATTAATAAAAATATTTTTTTCATAATTAGATTGTTTTAATTGTTTGGACAAAGCTACCTCTTTAAAAGTGTGAATTTTATAATTAAATACTAAAAAATGTGAAAAATGTATTAATTTATCACTAATTTTTAAAAAATTTAATTTTTTATTTAAAAATTTGGTTTTCGCTAATTGTAGTATGTCATAATGTAGTTGACTATTTTTTTGGTTGCCCCAGTATTTTTATTTACAAAATGTCCTGATATCATACCTGTCTTATTTCTGAAATCGGCATTAATAATTAATTTCTTTAAAATCTCACTGCATTCAGCAGCATTTTTTATTGAAAATAAACCTGCCAAATCATGAAGGCGAATGGCTTCTGGAAATTCCTCGTAATTTTTTCCAATAATGATAGGCACACCAAAAGTAGCTGGTTCCAAAATATTGTGTAGTCCTGTTTTGCCCATTGCTCCGCCAACATAAGCAATGTCGGCATAGCTGTATATTTTGCTCAATAAGCCTATGCAATCAATTATCAACACGGAATATTCAGAAATATTCACTTCATCAATTTTGGAATGCAAAACAGTTTTTTTTAGAATCTTTTTAATAAAAGCTTCAATTTTATTGATTTCAACTTTATGTGGGGCAATAATGAACTTTACATTTTCAGGTGCAGAATTAATATAATCTAAAAGCACTGCTTCATCTTCTGGCCAAGTACTTCCGCAGACAATACACAGGGAATTTCCTTTAAACTCTTCGGCAAATTTTAAAGTGTTATCCATTTCGATTTGATGTGAAACCCTATCAAAACGTGTGTCGCCACTAACTGTTATATTTTTGAAGCCAATATTTTGTAAAAGTGTTTCAGAATTTTCATTTTGTACAAAAAAGTGGTCAAAAGTGGCCAGAGCTTTTCGCATAAAGCCACCATAAGCTTTGAAAAAGATTTGTTTTTCCCTAAAAACTCCTGAAACCAAAAGCGTGGGAATGTTTTTTCTCTGAAGCTCGAAAAGATAGTTGGGCCAAAATTCATATTTCACAAACACCGCAATTGAAGGGTGAATGGCCGCAATAAATTTTTTTGCATTTAATTGGGTGTCCATAGGTAAATAAACCACCGAATCAGGTAACGGGTTGTTTTTCTTAATTTCAAAACCAGAAGGAGAAAAAAAACTGACCACTAATTTATGGTCGGGTTTTTGTTTTTTCATCGCTTCCATTATGGGAACGCCCTGCTCAAATTCGCCCAAAGAAGCACAGTGAAACCAGATGGTTTTATCTTCCAAAGAAATTTTTTGTTTAAGAACATCAAAAACATTTTTCCTGCCGTGGACAAAAAGTTTCATTTTTTTGTTGAATAGTGCCACAATCCTTAAGCCGAAGGAAGTAAAATGAATCAATAAATTATAGATTGTATGCATACGAAGCAAAAATACCAAAATTCAAGTACCAAATTCCAAACTGGAGAAGTCAATTCAAGTTGTCCCTATTTCGAATCCCGAATTAACCCATCCCGAATCCCGAAATAACAAATATCATTTTCGTAATTTTACCGAATTCAATATTATTTCTAAAGAATGAAAAAAATACAAATGGTTGACCTTAAAGGTCAGTATGAAAATATAAAGGAACGTGTGGACAGTTCCATAATGAACGTGATTGAAACCACGGCTTTTGTAAACGGTCCCGAAGTTCACGAATTTCAAAAGGAGCTTGAACAATATTTAGATGTGAAACATGTAATTCCATGTGCCAACGGCACAGATGCGCTACAAATTGCAATGATGGGGCTTGGTCTAAAACCGGGTGATGAGGTTATAACGGCAGATTTTACTTTTGCCGCCACAGTTGAAGTTATTGCACTTTTACAACTCACTCCAGTTTTAGTAGATGTTGACCCGATCAACTTTAATATTAGATGTTGATGCCATTAAAAAGGCAATTACACCAAAAACGAAGGCGATTGTTCCCGTGCATCTTTTTGGTCTTGCAGCAAATATGGACGAAATTATGGACATTGCCAAAGAGCACAATCTTTACGTAATTGAAGACAATGCCCAGGGAATTGGAGCGAATTATACGTCAAAAGATGGTTAAAGAATAAAACAGGAACCATTGGCCATGTGGCTTCTACTTCATTTTTTCCTTCGAAAAACTTAGGATGTTATGGTGATGGCGGAGCCATTTTTACCAATGATGATGATTTAGCACACACTATTCGCGGGATTGTAAACCATGGTATGTATGTACGCTACCATCACGATGTGGTTGGCGTAAACAGTAGATTGGATTCTATTCAGGCTGCAGTACTTCGGGCAAAATTACCGCATTTGGACCAGTATAATGCTGCCCGCCGAAATGCCGCCCGAAAATACAGTCAAGCATTTGCTGGAATTGAAAAGATAATAACTCCAACTGGTTTTTGTGATAACACTCAAACTATTTGTGACGTTTGTGACTGCCACGTTTTTCATCAATACACTTTAAAAATCGTGAATTCTGACCGAGATGCCTTGGTAAACCATTTAAATGAAAAAGGAATTCCTTGTGGTGTTTATTATCCAATTCCGTTGCATCTTCAAAAAGCTTACAGAGATGAGCGCTATAGAGAAGAAGATTTTACAGTTACAAATCAGTTGGTGAAAGAAGTAATTTCATTGCCAATGCACACAGAGCTTGATGATGAGCAAATTAATCATATTACAGAAACTGTTATAAATTTCGTTACCAAATAATGAAAAAAATACTCGTTACAGGCGGTTTGGGCTACATAGGTTCCCACACTGTTGTTGAACTTCAAAATTCAGGTTATAAGGTTATCGTTATTGATAATTTGTCTAATTCGTCTTTGGACGTTTTAGAGGGCATAACAAACATCACAAAAACTCCTCCAACTTTTGAAAGGCTTGATCTTCGCATAAAAGCAGATGTTTCAGATTTTTTCAAAAGGAATAAAGACATTGAGGGAATCATTCACTTTGCTGCGAGTAAAGCTGTGGGCGAAAGTGTTGAAAATCCGTTGCTTTATTACGAAAATAATCTAAACACATTAATTTATTTGTTGCAGGAGTGCAATGCCTCTGGAATTGAAAATTTTATCTTTAGTTCTTCTTGCACAGTTTATGGAGAGCCGGATTCGCTTCCTATTACAGAGGATGCGCCTGTTAAAGCCGCCACTTCGCCATACGGAAACACAAAACAGATAAGTGAAGAGATATTAAATGATACGTGTTCCATTTCTTCTTTAAAAGCAATTGCGCTACGCTATTTTAACCCAATTGGAGCTCATGAAACGGCGGAAATTGGAGAGCTTCCTGCAGGGGTTCCGCAAAATCTTGTTCCATTTATTACCCAGACTGCTGCTGGATTACGAAAAGAACTATCCATTTTTGGTGATGATTACCCTACGGAAGATGGCAGTTGCGTCCGCGATTATATTCATGTTGTGGATTTGGCAAAAGCCCATGTTATTGCATTGCAAAGATTACTTTCCGCAAAAAACGAAACTCAGTTTGAGGTTTTTAATTTGGGAACCGGCAGAGGAAGTTCTGTTTTGGAAGTTGTCCATTCATTCGAAAAAACAACGGGCGAAAAGCTGAATTATAAAATTGTGGATCGTCGCCCTGGCGATGTGATTTCGGTTTATGCAGATACCAAAAAAGCAAATGATGTTTTAGGCTGGAAATCAGAAAAATCAATGGAGGATGCTTTAGAGTCGGCTTGGAAATGGGAGAAAAAAATCAGAAATATCTCATAAACAGTATTTTAATTCAGATTTAACCACGGTTTAACGCTAATAATTTGGAATTGGAGTCAAGCATTTGTTTCTTTGCACTTGAATAGCACTCTGTACTTTTGCCTTTAAAGACAATGTCTTGTAGGTTAAAGGGGGTCAAAAAAACAAAAATGAAGTTAGTTTCAGTGAAACGACAAACAAAATCAGAAAAACGATTTACCGAAAAAATGGGAATGTTCACCACAAGTGTGGTCTACATAAAAAAAACATTTTTGAAAGTTCCTTTTAGAACAGTCCATAAATATCGCGAAACCTATTATGGAAAAGTAAAAGACTGTGAAGATTGTGAAATAAGCTTATAAAAAATATCGAACACACATTTAAAAAACGCCAAGGAATAATTGACCTTTGGCGTTTTTTTAGCTTAATTTAAACTCGAAAGCTTAAATTAAATTTCTGCTTTTTCAGTTTCTACAGAAGAATCAATCTTTTTAACCAATCCCTGCAAAACATTTCCTGGGCCAACTTCAATAAATCTTGTGGCTCCATCTTTTATCATATTTTGAACACTTTGGGTCCATTTTACCGGAGCTGTGAGTTGGAAGATTAGATTTTCTTTTATTTCCGAAGGGTCTGTAACCGCAAAAGCTGAAACGTTTTGGTAGATTGGGCAGGCTGGGTCTGTAAATTGTGTAGCTTCAATTGCAGCTGCCAATTCTTCACGGGCAGGTTCCATCAATGGACTGTGGAATGCACCGCCAACTGGCAAAATTAAAGCTCTTCGGGCTCCTGCTTCTTTTAAACTTTCACAAGCTTTGCCCACTGCATCTACATCTCCCGAAATTACTAATTGGCCAGGACAGTTGTAATTTGCGGCGACCACAATGCCGGGGGTGTTTGCGCAAATTTCTTCCACTAAATGGTCTTCCAGTCCTAAAACAGCAGCCATGGTTGATGGTGTTAATTCGCAAGCGTGTTGCATGGCTAAAGCACGTTTATAAACCAGTTGCAAACCGTCACTAAAGGCAAGCGTTCTATTTGCAACCAGTGCAGAAATTTCGCCTAAGGAATGTCCGGCAACCATATCTGGATGGAATTTGTTTCCCATCACTTCTGCCAAAATTGTGGAGTGAAGAAAAATTGCAGGTTGGGTAACCTTGGTTTCCTTTAGCTCATCTGCAGTGCCTTCGAACATTATTTTGGTGATATCGAAGCCTAAAATTTCATTGGCTTGTTGGAAAAGTTCTTTTGCTTTTGAGGAATTATCGTAAAGGTCTTTACCCATTCCAATGAACTGGGCGCCTTGTCCGGGGAATATATATGCTTTCATTTTCTAGGTTTTGTAAAAACAAAAATAGGATTAATTCTATAAAAATCGCTTCATAATTCCTTTCACTTGGTGCAAATAACCACTTCCAAATAAGTTTAGATGAACTAATAAATAATATAATTGCCAAAGTGGAACACGTTCTTTCCAACCATTGGTTAAAGGAAAAATAGAATCATAATTTGAAAAAACTTCTTCTGAAAAACCTCCAAATAATTTCATCATAGCCAAATCCATTTCTCGGGGTGCAAAAGCCACAGCTGGATCTATTAAAACAGCTTTGTCTTTTTTAGCAACCATATAGTTGCCACTCCAAAGATCTCCGTGTATTAAAGATGGTGGTTCGCTTGGGATTTCTCTGGAAATATTTTTATAAAATCCCTCTAGATTTTTGAAGCTGAAACCGTTTTCCAAAGCCAATTTAAATTGGGGCTCTAAACGTTGTGATATATAAAATTCCGATGCGGTACTTCGGTATTCGTTTTTCTGAGGAAGACTACCTATGTAATTAGTATGATCTAACCCAAACTGTTTGTTGGATGTTTTATGGAGTTTTGCCAATTTTTCAGCAAATGATTCCCAAAAAATATTCGATACATTTCCGGGTGCAATAAATTCCAAAAGCAAGTAAGAAGCGTTTTGGAACACTCCTTCGGCAATAACATTTGGAATTTTAAAACTGTCGGATTTTTTCAACAATTGCAATCCTTTCGCTTCTACCTCAAATATTCGGGGGAATTTTGAGATGTCATTTAATTTTACGACAAAATTTCCTTCGTGACATTTAAGAAGAAAAACATCGTTGATGTCTCCGCCCGAAAGGGATTTAAATTCAGTTAATTGAATATTATTCCGGGATGCTATGTGTTGTAATAACTGTTCCAAAATGAGAAGCAGACTTCATTGGTTTCAACAATAAATTAGGTTTATTATTTACGTACCCAAGTTTGATAAACAAAAGAATATTTATGTTTTTCGTCTTTTTGGTGTTCCAATTCAGAAGTTAGTTGCCATTCATCAGCGGAAAATTCTGGAAAAAATGTATCGGCATCTGCAAAACTTCCGTGAACGCGGGTCAGTTCAATTTTATGTGCCACGGGAAGCCCCATTTTATATATTTCACCGCCACCAATTATAAAAGGCTGATCATCATCTTTGGCTATTTTTAAAGCTTCCTGCATATTGTGAACCACTATGGCGGCTTCCTTTTTGTAGTTTTTGTTCCTAGTAATTACAATGTGAACTCTATTTGGTAAAGGCTTCGGAAAAGTTTCAAAAGTCTTCCGGCCCATAATGATATGATGACCAGTAGTGAGTTGTTTAAAACGTTTAAAGTCATCGGGTAAATGCCAAAGAAGATCGTTATCCTTTCCCAATTCATTTTTTTCACCAGCAGCGGCAATCATTGTAATCATTCTACGTCTGGAGGTAAAGGGTTGTTCAGTTCGTTTTTTTTTAATTCTTCGGAAGTCTGTGTGGGCAGTTGCAGTTCGGTGTCTACTTTATTTTGAAGTTCGCCCATACGCTCAGCTTGGCGGGCCTTCAGTTTTTCAAGTTGGCGGTCTTCCCACTCTTTCCCCATAAATTTGTTCATCACAAAAACGTTGAAAAGATGTATTAAAAAGATAAATGTCCAAATTAAAATCGCCCATATAAACCAATCTTTTATGAAAAAATTTTCGCCATAACCCAAAAGAGGGTTTATTATAATCAATAAAACAGAACCTACCAAAAAAACGATAAAATGGCGCATCAGATTTTTTTTCTGCTTAATGCGTTGGCGTGCATACTCATACTGCTCGCGCTGTTCGGAATCAATTCTTTCAGTTTTTTTAGTTTTTGAGAACATAGTTAGGTATTTTCGTTGAAAGTAAACTGAACGTTTCAGTCATGTAAAAATACCCTTTTTTCGTCTTTTAGACTATTCAATTATGGAAGAAATACGCAAACATTTCCCTGCTTTATCATCTTGTACCTACTTAAACACAGCTTCAAACGGAGTGATACCCAAGCCTGTAGTGGAATGGCGGAGACAGCACGATATGGATTTGATGAATCACGCCAGTGTTTTTCGCGACCAGCATAAAAAGCATATAGAGCAAATAAGGACAACGGTTGCTGATTTTTTTAATGCTTCGGAAAAAGAAACAGCTTTGGTGCCCAATTTTTCTTTTGGGATGAATACAGTTTTGGAAGGACTTCCGAAGGGGCAGAAAATCCTTCTTCTAAAGAATGATTACCCCTCCATACTTTGGCCAGTAGAAACACGCGATTTCAACGTATGCTATGCTGAAATTGATGAACATCTGGAACAAAATATTGCGGCGGCAGTAGAAAAACACAAACCGGATGTATTTATGTTTAGCATTGTGCAATGGCTGAATGGGGTTAAAATTGATTTAGAATTTTTAAAGCAATTGAAAAGCAATTATCCCAATTTGTTGCTTATTGCAGACGGCACCCAATATTTAGGAACCGAAGTATTCGATTTTAAAGAAAACGCAATTGATGTTTTGGGGGCAAGTGCTTATAAATGGCTAACAGCTGGTTATGGCAACGGATTTATAATAGTGAAAGAGGCTGCGCGAGGACGTATTTTTCCAAAGACCTTAGGTTTTAATAGTGCAGAAAGGTTTGAAAGCAAAGCTGAAGAAACAATTTTATGAAGCATTTTGAGCCGGGGCATCAAGATACTCTGAATTATGGAAGTCTAGAACAGGCTTTACTTTTTGCAAAAAGACTGGGAAGGGAAAGATTGTATAATCGTATTGTTTCACTTTCGAGGAAAGCTAAGGAAGGCTTTTCTGAGCTTGGGTTATTAAATAATACAACGCTATTGAGGGATCAACATTCATCAATATATAATTTGAAAGGTGATGCTACGTTATTTGAAAAATTGAAAAAAAACAATATCATTTGTTCACCTCGCGGAGGTGGTATTCGGGTGAGTTTTCATTATTATAATACGGAAGAAGAGCTTGAAAAGCTATTGAAATTTTTAAAATAGTTATTCCTTTATTTCCACACCTTTCCAAAAAGCCACGTGATTTTTAATCGCATTGGCCGCGGGCTTTGGATTAGGGTAATACCAAGCTGCGTCTTTATTCTGTCTCCCATCAACTTCAATTGTAAAATAGGAAGCCTCACCTTTCCATGGGCAGTGGGTGTGGGTGTCACTTGATTTGAAAAATTCTTTTTTTATCGTATCGGAAGGAAAGTAATGATTGTTTTCAATTATTACGGTTTCTTTTGTTTCGGCAATCGTTTTGTTATTCCAAATGGCTTTCATAGTTGAGTTTAAGTGTTTAAAAGTTTAATGGATGAATGGTTTTGTTGGGCATCCATCATCAGGCATCGCAAATTAGGCCTTTCTGAAAACATAATTTTTATAATATTCTTTACTGTCAGTGAAGGAGGTTTCAATTTCAAGTCCTGCTTCTTTGGCAAGCCAACTAATTATTTTATCATCGTATTTCTGTGAAATTTCGGTGTGTATGGTTTCCCATTGCTCAAAATTTACGGTAAGCTGAAGCTGTTCTATGGTCACTTTCATTGCTTTTGTAGCCACTAAAAAACTTTTGGCAGTGCCAGTTTCGGGATCATAAACTTCCCAATGTTTGAAATTTTCAATTTCAAAATTTCCGTCCGAGTTCTCGGTTAATTCGCGTTAAAATATTTTTGTTGAAAGCTTCGGTAATTCCAGTTTCATCATTATAAGCGTCAAGTATGGTCTGAGGGTTTTTCTTTTGATCAAAACCCATAAAAAGTAAATCTTCGGGACGCATTGCATCTTTCAGTTTTGTGAGAAACTCAATGGCTTTTGGATGTGGAAGGTTGCCTATGTTACTACCCAAAACCATAATTACTTTTTTGCGTTTGTTGAAGCCTTTCAGTCTTTCCAAAACTTCAAAATATTCGCCAACCTCAGCATCAACAGTTAGTTTGGGCATTTCTTGCGCTAAATTGTTAGAGAGTAATTCAACCGCATTTTCACTGATGTCAATAGGTTTATAAGTAAAGTTGAAATTATTTTCGGCCATATACTTCAAAAGTACTTTCGTTTTTTTGCCGTCGCCAGCGCCCAATTCTATAAGGTCTAAACCGTTTTTTCTATCGCGGAATAATTCCCCAATTGTGAAAATGTTGTTTGAAATTATTTCAAATTCACAACCTGTCAGATAATAACTAGGCATCGCCATAATATCCAGGAAGATTTTGTCGCCTTTTTTATCGTAAAAATATTTTGAGGATAGACGTTTGGGAAAATTGGTGAGACCTTCGGTTACTTCTCTCTTGAATGATGTGTTTTGCTGAGGTTTTATTTTGGTAGTCATGTAGCTATAGTCGTATTTATTTTGCCAACCTTAAACCGGTAAATTGCCACCGCAGGTTGGTTTGAAAAAAATTTCTATATGTGGCCCGCGTGTGTTTCGGTGGGGTTGCCACAGAACCGCCACGAAGCACTTTTTGGTTTACCATAAATTTTCCGTTGTATTCGCCAATTGCACCTGGAGCTTTAGTGTATCCAGGGTAGGGTAAATAGGCACTCTCGGTCCATTCCCAAAGGCTTCCCCAATTAAAATTTTGTTGTGCGGCTTCCCATTCAAATTCTGTGGGAAGACGGCAAGATTTCCATTGGGCAAAAGCAAAAGCTTCAAAGTAGGAAATGTGGGAAACGGGTGCCTCCAAATTTAATTTTTGAAGACCTTTCATTGTGTATTGATGCCAATCGCCATCAATATTGTGCCAATACATAGGCGCAGAAATGTTGTTTTGTTGCACCCAATCCCAACCTTCGGCGTGCCAAAGGTTAAAATCCTTGTACCCTCCAGCGTTTATAAATTCAAGATATTCAGTATTGGTAACGAGTTTGTTTGATATTTTATAATCTTGAAGATAAACTTTGTGACGACCCAATTCATTGTCATAACAGAATTCTTTTTCGCTATTGTGACCTATTTCATAGATGCCTTCCTCCATTTCAATCCATTGCTGCTGAAAATTTTGGACTGGATTTTCTGAAAATGAATTGCTGTATTTTGGCAATAAGGGGTTATTGCCGAGAATGTATTTAATATCTGTAGTGAGAAGTTCTTGGTGTTGTTTTTCGTGATGAATCCCAATTAAAAGTAGTTCTTCAATTTCCATTGAAATTTCTTCAGTGAGGAATTCCTTCATTTCGTTAGTAACATAATGACGGTAATCATAAACCTTCGCTACGCCTGGTCGGGAAAGATTTCCTCGGTCATTTCTAATTACGCGCTTTCCCACATTTTCATAGTAACTATTGAAAACGAAAGCGAAGTCTTCGTGAAACAATCGGTAGCCGGGTTTGTGGGGTTTCAAAATAAACTCCTCAAAAAACCATGTAGTGTGGCCCAAGTGCCATTTTGGGGGTGAAACATCAACAATGGGCTGAACAACGTAGTCTTCAATTTCCAGTGGTTTGCAAATAGTTTCAGTATGTTGGCGGGTTTCGAGAAAGAAGGAAGCCAGCGTATCGGTTGCAATCATAAAAAAAGCGTCGCATTTTTTTTCACGACACTTTAAAGTTAATAATATAATATTCGGAAAATGTTTAAATCATGTTAAAGGGGATATATTTTAGTTATTCAACTTGCAATACAATGGGCAGGCTATACAAAACTCCTACAGGCTTTCCTTTTTGTTCCCCCGGCTCCATACGAGGCACTTTATTTAAAACTCGAATTGCTTCTTTTTCTAATCTTTCATGGTCAGCTTTTGCCACAACGTCAATTACTTTTCCTCTTTTGTCAATTTTAAAGTTGACGTAGATTCGCGTAAGACCTTTTGGTAGGTCTAATTTTTTGACAATCGAAAAGTTGAACTCTTTAATAACGTGATTTGTGATGTTTTTGGAAAGACAATTTCTTAGTTCTTCATTAGTGTTTCCATTACATCCAGGGAATACTGGGACCTTTTCAATTATGTCAAAAGGGAGATTTTGTTCTTCTTCAAATCCTCCAATCTGTTGTTTTTTTATGCCTAATCCAATTTTCCCTTCAGCATCGATATTTATTATAAAAATTGTTGAGAATTTGATTTCTACGGAATTACCTTTTTTATCTTCAACAGGAAAAATTTTTTCAAATGAAGCAATTTTTTTCAGTATTGAGGCATCTATTTTTGGGTTTGCGGATTTTATTATATCAACGTTGAAAACCCCACTTTTAGTGAGTGTAATCTCCATTTCGGTTTTTAGCTCGGAATTATTTGGCAATTCAAAATTGGTGTATTTTTCAGAGATCTCGTCAAATAGAATGCGCTGAAGTGTTTCAATATAACAATCAGTTCTGTTAGAGTTTTCCAATAAAGAACATCTCTCTAGCGAAGCTCTATTTTTATTGCTTTCAGAAGTTTGGGAAAAAAGCGCTAGGCTTAAAAATAAAAACAGAAACGGAATTATTTTTTTGGACATTATTTACCCGTTTTAAAAGTAAAGGGAACGGCCATTTTAATAGCGCGAGGCTTTCCGCCCATCATTCCTGGTTTTGCCATTTTCGGGATAGCCATAATGTTTCTTTTTGCTTCTTCTTGAAGTGCTTTTGAACCTCCTGAAACACTAGTTACTTCCACCAAACCCTTTTCGTTAATTGTAAATTCTACAATTACTTTTCCCTGGTCGTTATTTTTATAGGCTTCAGGGGGATATTTAAAGTTTTTGGAAATATGGGATGCTAATTTTTGATTGAAACAAGCGTCTCTCGTTGCTGCATCGCCAGCTTCGCAACCCGGCCAAACGGGAGCAATCTCTTTTAAAGTTACAGTGTTTTTATTCACATCGCCCCATTCTTCCTGGGCAAAAATTGTAGTTGAAAAAAGAATACAGATTACAAGAAGTAAGTTTTTCATTTGGGGAATTTAGTTTTAATTAAATGGCAACAGCACCTTTAATGTGTGGGTGTGGATTATAGTCCACGAGTGTAAAGTCATCAAAAGTGAAGCCAAATATATCTTTTACATCTGGATTGAGCAACATTTTTGGTAAAGGACGCAGTTCGCGAGAAAGTTGAAGTTCCACTTGCTCAAAATGATTGCTGTAAATATGGGCATCGCCAAAGGTATGGACAAAATCACCAGGTTGGTATCCACAAACCTGGGCAACCATCATTGTCAATAATGCGTATGATGCAATATTAAAAGGAACACCCAGAAAAATATCTGCACTTCGTTGATAGAGTTGGCAGGATAATTTTCCGTCAGCAACATAGAACTGAAAAAAAGCATGACAAGGTGGAAGCGCTGCTTTTCCATTGGCCACATTTTCAGAAAACGATTTTGAAGTATTTGGCATCACACTCGGATTCCAAGCACTAACAAGCATGCGGCGACTGTCCGGATTTGTTTTAAGCGTTTGAATTATTTCTGAAATTTGATCAATTTCCTCATTGTTCCAATTTCGCCATTGATGACCATAAACTGGACCGAAATCGCCATTTTCATCGGCCCATTCGTTCCAAATGCGCACACCGTTTTCTTGAAGATATTTTATGTTTGTATCGCCTTTTAAAAACCATAAAAGCTCATAGATTATTGATTTTAAGTGAAGTTTTTTGGTGGTTACCATGGGAAAACCCTCACTAAGATCAAAACGCATTTGGTAGCCAAAAACACTTTTGGTGCCCGTGCCTGTGCGGTCTTGCTTTTCGGCGCCATTCTCAATGACGTGTTTCAGAAGATCGTGGTATTGTTTCATTTTAAAGTAATCTAAATTGTTGGCTTAAAAATACTAATAGCGAAGTTGATGCTCAAATTATTTTAGAATTGCTTTTAAAGAAGTTATTAACGGTTTAACACTTATTTAAGAAATTGTTTACATTTGCCAGTGATTTGTTAACAATGAAAAAAACCTACAACACACCTCATGGTCTGATGGAATGTTATGAAAACTACTTGGTTTTTCATTTATCTTCTGATGGATATAACCGGGAAGCGGCCAAGGAGATTATTTCGTTTGCTGGGGATCATTATGAGAATAAAAAATATGTTTTTATAGTCCAGTCGAAAATTTGCTTTCACCATTTCCCCTAATGCTTATAAGGCCATTAATCCAAAATATATGGTTGGACTTGCCATTGTATCTGAAAGTGATGCCGTAAAACAGGAGGCTTACAATGAGCAGGAACTTTTTAAGGGTTCGTTTAGTTATTTTAAAACAATAGCAGAGGCTGAAGATTGGGCAAATACAGTAATGCGAGAAATCTTAGCCTATAATCATTCCCGCAATCGTTGCCGAAATTAATGAAGCAATGGTTCCGCCAATTAAAGCCTTCATTCCAAATTCCGAAAGTGTCTTACGTTGGCCTGGAGCTAATGAGCCAATACCTCCAATTTGAATTCCGATGGAAGCAAAATTTGCAAATCCACATAGCATATATGTTGCCATAATGATGACTTTTCTCATAATTTAAATGCAGTAGCACTTGCTACATTTTTAAGTTCTGCCAATTGAATGTAACCTACAAATTCACTTGCTGCTAATTTAATTCCTAAGAAGCTGGCCCATCATCATCATATCTTCTTTTGCGACGCCAATCAACCACATTAAGGGTGCAAAAACATATCCTAAAATAAACTCCAACGACAAAGCTTTGTATAGGCAGAATTTGCAGCGATCCAATCATTCAATAGAAGTAACACTCGCCAATCCCAACCAAGACATTCCATTTATCATGGCAATAAAAGCAATAAAAACCAATAACATTGCACCAACATTTACTGCAAACTCAATCCTTCAGTAGTTCCATTGGCAATGGCATCTAAAACATTTGAACCAATTTTTTCTGAAGAAACCTGTACATCTGTATTGATGTTTCAGTTTGTGGATATAGTATTTTTGAAATAACGATTGCACCAGGTGCTGCCATTACTGAAGCCGCTAATAAGTGTTTTGCATAAAACAATCGTAATGCTTCATCATCTCCTCCTAAAAAACCAATATAAGCCGCTAAACACGGCACCTGCAACGGTAGCCATTCCTCCTATCATTACCAACAAAATTTCAGATCTTGTTCATTTTTTCCAAATAGGCTTTTATCAATAAAGGTGCTTCTGTTTGCCCCAAGAAAATATTTCCTGCGACACTTAAACTTTCCGCTCCAGAAATTTGTAATAATTTTGTCAAGCAACCATGCCATTCCTTTTACTACTTTTTGAATAACTCCTAAGTAAAATAAGAACGAGGTTAAGGCGGAGAAAAAATAATTGTTGGTAATACTTGAAAAACGAAAATAAAGCCAAAAGAATTTACATCTATCATTCCTCCGAATAGAAATTCACTTCCTGCTCTTGTGAATTCCAGTATTTTTACAAAAATTTTGACCAACAATTTCAAAACCACTTTTTATAAAAGGTACTTTTAAAACGCCAATAGCAATCAATAACTGAACAGCCAGACCCAATCCAACTGTTTTCCAATTTATTGCCTTTCTGATTAGCGCTAAATAAGAAATGCAATAACCAATAAAGGAGACCATTCCTAAAACTCCACGCCACAAACTTTGCATTGAAAAACCTTGACTTGGAATAATTCAGTAACAGTTTGCAGCTTCGGTCAACGGCTTGCAATTTTTACTTTTGGAGATTTTTTAGTTGGTAAATTTATACAGCTTATTTTCGGAAAGTGCAAGTGAGCTTATCGGTTAATTCATCTACACGAAATCGACTAATGCTTTCGTTTGGTTGTATTATAATAAAAACACCAATAAGATTGTTCTGATAAATATAATTACCGTGAAGCTTGTAGGCTATCTTTGGCTGCTAATGTGGTAATCAAAATTACCATTTTCTAAATTTAGAAAATCTGTTTCGGAATTGATATTTAAGATAGAATGTCCTTCTTCGATTGTTTACTTGCATGAAATTGCCATGTTTTTTCAATGCTTTGACCAAAACAGTTGTCAAATTCGAATAAATAGCATAAGCGCTATGAAAGTAAATAGTTTCTTCATATTGTAAATAATTTTAGTTATGCGTTTGTGAAATTTCATCACGAATTTTTGCCGCCTTTTCATAATTTTCATTTGTAACGGCTTCGTCAAGCATTTTGTTCAATTCTTCGAAGACTAAGTTTGCTGTAATCTTCTCCTGAAGGTTTCACGATTCTTTGTCTTCGCCTAAAATCAAATTCTTCCATAACAATATCTTCTTCTTTGTGATCTTCTTCTTTTTCTGGATTGACTTTTTAAATAAATTCCTGCTTTATCCAAAATATTTTTATAGGTAAAAATTGGTGCCTTGAAAACGCAGTGCCAAGCTATGGCATCACTTGTTCGGGCATCTATGATCTCTTCAATTTTATCTCGCTCGCAAATTATGCTTGAGTAAAAAACACCATCTACCAATTTATGGATTATCACTTGTTTTACCACAATATCAAATCGATCGGCAAAATTTTTGAATAAATCGTGGGTAAGTGGTCTGGGCGGTGTAATTTCTTTTTCCAAAGCAATGGCTATGGATTGTGCTTCAAAAGCACCTATTACAATAGGTAATTTCCGTTCGCCATCCACTTCGTTTAAAATAAGGGCATAGGCACCATTTTGGGTTTGGCTGTAGGAAATTCCTTTTATATTTAAGTTTTACTAAACTCATTCTTCAGTATCAGTGGTCAGTATTCAGTACGCAGTGTTCTAGTTCAACAATTATATTATAAAAATAACGAATAAAAATAGCAATAAAAAAAGGCTGTTTAAATTAGGATGTTTCCTTATTTAAACAGCCTTTTTTCGAGGCACAAATTAATAAAAAATTATGCGTTTTGCGCTTTAAATTCTTTTAATTTTTCAATGAGTTTTGGTACTATTTCAAAAGCATCACCAACAATACCATAATCTGCAGCCTTAAAGAAAGGTGCTTCAGGATCGGTATTGATTACCACTTTTACTTTTGAAGCATTGATTCCTGCCAAATGCTGAATTGCACCAGAAATACCTATAGCAATATATAAGATTTGAAGCAACTGGTTTTCCAGTTTGGCCAACGTGTTCGCTATGTGGTCTCCAGCCCATATCGCTCACGGGTTTTGAACAAGCTGTTGCTGCGCCCAATGTTTTTGCAAGATCTTCAATCATTCCCCAGTTTTCGGGACCTTTTAGTCCACGCCCGCCAGAAACAACTATTTCGGCATCGGCAATGGTTACTTTGTCTGTTGCTTTATCTACGGAAACAATTTCCATATCAAAATCGTGGGCGTCAAGGTTTGGCGAAAAAGCTTCAGTTGCTGCTGAGTTTCATTTTCCTTCAATCCGAATGAATTTTTACCTAAACCAATAATTTTTATATCGGTTTTAATTTCAGTGGTTGCAAATGCCTTATTTGTAAAAACGCTGTGTTTTACTTTAAATGGGGAAGTGCTTTCAGGAAGTGCCATTACATTTGGCACATAACCGGCTTCAAGATTTACAGCAAGAGCTGGGGCTAAAAATTTACTGTTTGCACTTGAAGTTAACCACGATTACTTTTGCATCTTCGTTTTTTGCGGCTTGTGCAATTACATCTGCATAAGCTTCGGCATTAAATTTGTTCAATTTATCATTGGAAACTTCCAACACTTTTGAAGCGCCGTATTTGCCCAATTCGGAAGTGTCATTGGCATTGATGCTAACTGCCGTAACGGAAGTTCCCATTTGGTCGGCAATTCCTTTTGCATATGAAACTGCTTCCAAAGCTATTTTTTTTATTTTTCCTTCTTCTGATTCTGTATATACTAATATCATTTTGATAATTCTTTTATTGATTATGAGTTTTGATTTGTTGATTTGGAAATTAACTGGAATTCCTAGTTCCCTTTGTTATTTGGTACTATTTGAATTTAAATTACTTTCGCTTCGTTGTGCAACAGATTTATCAATTCGTCAACGGTGTCCACCAATTTCACTGCTCCTTTTGGGGCTGGTTTTTCAAATGAAATTGTATTTGTTTCCGCATTTGAATCAACTGGTTCTTTTACGTTTAATGGTTTTGTATCGCGCTTGCATAATGCCGCGCATATTGGGGATGCGAAGATCACTTTCCTCCACCAATCCTTTTTGACCGCCAATCACCAATGGAAGTGAAGTTTTCAATGTTTCTTTTCCGCCGTCTATCTCACGGATTGCGGTAGCCTTATCACCTTCAACCTCAAGACCGATACAGGTATTTACGAAATTTGCACCAATAAGTTTTGCAAGCATTCCAGGAACCATTCCGCCGTTATAATCAATGGATTCCCTTCCGCCAATTACCAAATCGTAGCCGCCTTCTTTAGCAACGTTTGCAAGTTGTTTTGCTACCGAAAAACCGTCGGTTGCAGGGGTGTTTACTCGAATTGCTTCATCGGCGCCAATAGCCAAAGCTTTGCGGAATGTAGGTTCTGTTTCTGGGCCGCCAACGTTCACAACATGTACTGTTGCGCCTTGTTTTTCCTTAAACCACATAGCGCGGGTAAGGCCAAATTCGTCATTTGGATTTATTACAAACTGAACTCCATTGGTGTCAAATTTGGTATCACCTTCGGTAAAATTGATTTTTGAAGTTGTGTCCGGTACGTGACTTATACAGACTAATATTTTCATCTTTAAATTATATTTGATAAATAGGAAGATGTAATGCCCTAATCTACATCTTCGCTCAATTTGTTAATTGATTATGTGGGCATTTCATTTTTTGATTTTATTTTTTGGATTGTAAATTTTATTCGGTTACCCTTTGCCAAAGGCTTCGGATTAGGTAGGTAATCCTTCGTTTTTCGAGCTTCGGACTACACAGGTGCGAAGTTAAGAATATATTTCTTTTTTTTGTTATGCACGCATAATAAAATTTGGTTAAAAATTGAGGAAATAATACTTAAACAGATTGGAATTATAGTATTTTTGCTATCCCTGCGAAGGTATTGGGAATCAATTATTTACATTTCAAATTCAACAGATGAAAACATTACAATTCAGAGAAGCCATACAGGAGGCGATGAGCGAAGAAATGCGCCGCGACGACACTATATATTTAATGGGCGAGGAAGTGGCAGAATACAACGGCGCTTATAAAGCCAGTAAAGGAATGCTGGATGAGTTTGGTGCAAAACGCATTATAGACACTCCTATTTCAGAAATGGTTTTACCGGAATTGCCATTGGTTCTGCAATGAATGGCAATAGGCCGATAGTTGAGTTTATGACTTTTAACTTCTCACTGGTTGGGATAGACCAAATAATAAACAATGCGGCCAAAATGCGCCAAATGAGCGGTGGTCAGTTCAATATTCCCATTGTTTTTCGTGGGCCAACGGCTTCTGCAGGTCAACTTGCCGCAACACACAGTCAGGCTTTTGAAAGTTGGTATGCCAACTGTCCAGGCTTGAAAGTTGTGGTGCCGAGTAATCCAGCCGATGCAAAAGGATTGTTGAAAAGTGCCATTCGTGATGACGATCCTGTGATTTTTATGGAAAGCGAGCAGATGTATGGCGATAAAGGCGAAGTGCCTGAAGGCGAATATTTAATTCCACTAGGGGTTGCCGAATTAAACGAAAAGGAAAGGATGTAACGATTGTTTCTTTCGGAAAAATTATAAAAGAAGCCTATAAAGCTGCGGAAAAACTTGCCGAAGAACGGAATTGAATGTGAAATAATTGATTTGCGCACCGTACGTCCAATGGATCAGGAAACCATTTTGGAATCGGTTAAAAAAACAAACCGATTGGTAATTCTTGAAGAAGCTTGGCCTTTTGGAAACGTTTCCACAGAAATAACCTATATGGTGCAGAACGAAGCTTTTGACTATCTGGATGCACCTATTGTAAAGATAAATACTGCCGATACTCCTGCGCCATATTCACCAGTATTATTGGAAGAATGGTTGCCAAATAGTGAAGATGTTATTAAGGCTGTAAAGAAAGTACTTTATAAATAGAAATCCCAAATAACAAGTTCCAAATCACAAATAAATATCAAAAGACAAATCCCAAATGCCTGTGCTTAGGGAAGTCGAAGCATTGAAGGGGGCTAGGGGGATGTTTTAGAATGCTATAACTCAATTTAAAAACATTTCCTCTCTTTCAACCCGTTCCTCCAAAGGAGAGAATTATATTAATTTTAAGAAAACAGAATTCTTTTATATGAAGCACTTTTTATTATTTTTTACTTTTCATTTTTAGTGCTTCGGTATTTTCCCAAACCAAGGTTAGTGGGGTTATTAAAGACGCCATCAGGTTAGCCTGTGGCTTTTGCCAATGTTATTTTTAAGGATTCGCAGGAAGGAACCATTTCCGACGAAAATGGACGTTTTTATTTGGAAAGCAACAAAACCTATACCAGCGGTTATTTTTTCATTTATAGGCTACACTACCAAAGAAGTTGAACTTACATCACGAACTACCTACAATATGGTAGTTGGTCCTGGAAGAAAGCGCTTACGCGTTGGATGAGGTGGTAGTTTATAGCGGAAAGACTTCAAAAAAAAACAATCCTGCCATTGATATTCTTCGGAAAATTTGGGAAAACCGCCGGGAAAACGGTGTGAAAAAATTCAAACAATACCAGTACGACAAATACGAAAAGCTTGAGTTTGATTTAAATACCATTGATAGTGCCCTTATTAAAAGCAAAATTTTTAAAGGGATGGAATTCATTTTTGATCAGACCGATACTTCAAAGGTTACCGGAAATACCTATCTGCCCATTTTTATCAATGAAGCTGCTTCCAAAGTTTATGGCGATAATCAATATTAATGAAGAAAAGGAAGTTTTGCAAGGAAACAAAAATTCGGGTTTTGATAATAACCAAACCCTCATTGCCTTTGTAAAAGATCTTTACAGTGAATATGATGTTTATGACAATTACTTGAAGTTTTTTGACAAAGCTTTTACAAGCCCACTTTCCCGAACGGGAATTGATGTTTACAATTATGTGCTTCAGGACAGTGCCTATCGCGATAATAAATGGTGCTACAATATTATATATTATCCACGCCGAAAAAACGAACTTGACCTTTAAGGGCGATTTTTGGGTAAACGATACCACTTGGGCGATTAAGGAAATAAACCTGCAAGCCTCCAAAAGCGCCAATCTAAACTGGGTGCGCGATGTATATATTGAACAGGAATTTGATGTTCTGAATGATTCTATTTTTCTTATTACTCGTGATTATTTTATGAGTGATTTTAGTTTTAGGAAAAAAGAAGAAGCTAAGGGAGTTTATGGCAAACGAACAACCTTATACGACAACTATGTTTTCGATATTCCCAAAGGACAAAAAGTTTTATGACAAGCAAGTAGATCCCTACAATTATGAGGTTTACAACCGACCGGATGAGTTTTGGGATAAAAACCGAATGGAAAAACTTAGCAAGGATGAAACAGGGGTTTATAAAATGCTCGATACACTTAAAACTGTCCCGCGATTTAAGGCATTGTATAATATTGGGGCAACACTGGCCAGTGGTTATTATGAAGTGAATAATTTTGATATTGGTCCCGTATTTTCCATTTTTGGATATAATGAAGCCGAAGGAATGCGCATACGTTTGGGCGGAAGAACGTATTTCAGTCAAAATGATCCGTGGCGTTTGGAAGGTTTTGGGGCTTATGGTTTTAAAGATGATCGATTTAAATATGGAATTTGCGCCAAATGGCTTTTGGACAGAAAATCGCGTTTAACAATTTTTGGTGGTAACCGTCGCGATGTAGAGCAGACGGGTGCCAGCCTAACCAATAGCAATGATGTTTTGGGGCGCAGTCTCGCGTCTTCTTCACTTATTATCAGTTGGGGCAAATGACAGGCTTTCGCGAATTAACCTTACTACTATTGGATTTGATATTGAACCGTGGAAGAATTTTATTTTACGATTAACAGGTTCTTATAGAACTTTAGAATCTGCAACCGAAACATTTAGCATTGATTACAATGTTATGGAGGATGGTGTTTTAACGGGCGAAGTGAAAAGCGAACTGAAACAGGCAGAAATACAAGTTGGCTTCTTGTATACTCCCGGAAGAAAAACCTCTGGTTATGGAGTGGAACGCACTGTGATAAACGACGGGGACTTTCCTTCTTTTTATGCTGGTTATAGCTATGGTTTAAAAGGTGTTTTACAAGGTGATTTTGAATACAAAAAATTACAGGCACTATACACCCAACCTTGGAATATAGGAGGTATTGGGCGTTTGTTATCTACTGTTGAAGTGGGTACAACCATTGGTGCTGTTCCGCTAAGTCTGTTGAATCCTATTCCTGGAAATCAAACTTATTTTAGTCTTTACAACAGTTTTACACAGTTGGATTATTATGAATTTGTAAGTGATACCTATACATCTTTGCATTTACAGCACAATTTTGGTGGGCGCATTTTTTCACGTATTCCTTTACTTCGAAAATTGGATCTGCGTGAAGTGGTTGGGTTTCGGGCTGTTTATGGTTCAATATCCCAAGAGAACAAAGATATCAATGCCTCCAATATTGTTTACCAAGCCCCTGAAGATGTCTATTGGGAATGGAGCGTTGGCGTGGGCAACATCTTCCGTGTCTTCCGACTCGACTTCAACTTTAGAGGGAATTATCTTGACAATCCTGATGCCCGAAAATTTGGGGTTACTGGGGTTTTTGGGTTTACTTTTTAGTTTTTCTTCATATTATATATAGCTTCTTCTATTTTATACACAAACTTTCCCATTACCTATATATGGCTGTTCAGTAAGTTTGTTATAGTAATAATACGCTATAAAGACGCTATATACACACTATAAATATGCTTTACATACGCTGTAAATACACTTTAATTTTTACTGTTTTTTAAATTGAATTCAATCAGTTCTTTAGCAGGAATGACTTTTTTTGTTTTGGTTATCATTAATATCCAAGTATTATTTACATAATAAAAGTCCCTTACGGGAATCCGTAAGGGACTGATTTTGGCCACATTTTTCTCCCCAGAAACACATTGTGGCTAAATCCTTACTAAATTAGGAAAGCTGAAAACCTTTTGTTTACGGTTTTCCGTAATTGAAGCATTTTTTTAATCACTTGATTACAAACTATAAGACTATTTGGTTAGAGAAAGGTGCTATTTACAAGGGGTTCTAGATTTATGCTAGGTTAAATAAGTCCTAAATCTTTTGCGATAGATATAAGCTGTGTAGCATTTTTTGCATTAAAATTCGCACGAAGTTTCACAATACGTTTTTCAATGGCGCTCAAGCTGCTTGGGATGATACTTCTGCTCTTGAAGTTTTGGCTTATTTCGTCTTGAGATAATCCGTTAGCGAGGAGTTTCATCAATTCAATGTCAAAATCGTCAATTTCGGACGTTGAGGTTTTCCGTAACGCATTGCCAATTTGTGGCGAAAGATAGGTTTGGCCTTGGTATACTTTAAAGATTGCTTCTTCCAATTGTTTTAGGCCGTTTCTGCCTTTACAGACATAGGCATCTGCTTTGCTTTCCAGCATTACGGTTCGCACTTTTTGTGGGCGGTCTTCCACTGAATAGGTTATTATTTTAATAGTGGGATGTTCCTGTTTAAGGGCTTTTATAAGGATTTCTCCAGAAGCGTATTTTTGCTGACGATGATCTGCTACGAAGGAAAGGTCCGTAATCAACAAATCGAAAGGTTGTTGGCTTTGGGCAGCCTTTTTAATTTTTAAATAAGCATCATCGCAATACTGTACTTGGTGAAAATTGTCTATATGAAGGGCTTCCAAAATGGAAATGATACCATTGCTTATGCTGCCCAGATCTTCCGAAACCAAAACTTTCTTGAACATAACTTACAAAATGATTTTTGCCTTAAACCCCTCATTGGGTTTTGATTCAAAAATAATAGTTCCGTTTAAGGTTTGAATACGGTTTTCCGCATTCTGCAGGCCATTTTTATTTTTTATTTGGCAACCAACACCATTGTCTGAATATGTAATGTTTATTTTATTGTTATTTTGGCTAAAGGATAAGGCTACCAACGAGGCTTGACTGTGTTTTGACATATTGGTCATTAGCTCTTTCAGAATTCTAAAAACCGTAATTTTTTTTATATCGGAAACCGCTTTCCAATTCATTTTGGAAATATTTTGGGTAATTACTGTGGTTTGTTGGTTTTTATAACTCAGAAGGAGGTCTGATAATTGCTCGGTAAAATCTTCGCTAAGTTCCACTGCGCTGTTTTCTTTTGAAATGTCGCGGGTTTTGTTATATATATTTTCGATGTCATCTAGTACTTCATCATTGGCTGGGGTGTTGCCCTGAATTTTGACCATTACGTGATAAAGGTCGTTCGCAACCTCATCGTGTACTTTTTTGGAAATGCGCGCCTCGGTATTATACACTTGACGGATTTTTTCTTTTTTGTGCCTTGCTCTTAAAAGTAAAATAACAAAAATTGCCATAATCAAAGTGAATATTCCGAGTGTCATGTATAACACTTTTTGGCCTCTTTCTTTTTCCTGCTGTAGTTGAGCCGCAGCGGTGTTTTTTTGTTCTTTTTCCACATTGTATTTTATAAAGGCATTTTTATTTTCGGCCAATTGCTTTTCTTTGGCTATGCTATCGGTAATTTTTTTGAACTCTACAATTTTTGGGTTCTCGTCCATTATAGCAAAAAGTGAAAGGGCGTCCTGAAGGTAAGTTATGCTGTTAACTGCATTGGCTAAGTTGTATGCTTTGTTTGCATATTTGAGCGCTTTATCTTTGTCTTTTCTGTCGAAATAATACAATGCTAGATTTTTATAACTGGAGTATGTTTCGTCCAGATCGTTAAAACTTTCCCGAATTTGCAATGCTCTGGTTAGGTTGGGGAGGGCTTCTGGTTTCCCCAATTTTGATTGTACATATCCCATATTATCGAGTACTTGAGCCAATTGGAGGGAATCATTGATATGGTTTTTATTGTTTTGCAATATGTGGTACTGTTTTAAAGCTTCTGCGTAGTTGTGCTGGTCTTTATAAATATTTCCTTTATTGTTAATTATAGTAATACTGTCCTTATGGTTTGGATGGAGCTTTAGGGCATCATTATAGATTTCAATGGCTTTTTCATAATTTTTCCCAGCGCGGTAAGTTTTCCCTAACTGATTTAAAATGGCTATTCTTGTTTGATTTAAGGTGTCAAGTTTTGGCGACTTCTCCACCAAGGCTAGGGCTTCTACTGCTGCTGCTTCGCTGTCATATATATTTCCAATTTTATATTCCGCAATGGCAATCATCCTTAAATCGTTTAAAAGATGTAATGTATCATTTGCAACATTATCCGTTTCTTTCTTTTTTGTATAAAAATTTATTGCCTTGGGAAGATCTTCACTGGAGTTGGGATTAAGTACTAATTTGTAATAATGAGCTATGCTGTCATTTTTTGATTGGGAATATATGGAAAGAGGAAATAGTAAAGGGGTTAGTACTATCCAAAAAAAGAGGAATGAAAATATTTTGTTTTTCATTCCTCTAAAGTACTAACAAATCTGCGAATATTTATCCGCCGCCATTGCCTCCAATTGGTGGCGGAGGAGGGGGCGGAATATCACCGTCATCGCCACAACAGGCTTGTGTGCTTTTCACTTCCTCGGAAATTGCTTGTGGGGTACAGGAAAAAAGACCCATATTGAGGAAAACCGTAAATAAAATTAAAGCTATTTTCTTCATTTAGTATAGTTTAAAATTTGATACTGGTGTTGCCTTCCGGGTTTTTCCCAGTGAATTTTTTTGGCAACACGTTAAAGTGGAAGGGGGAGGCCCTACCTTTTTTGAGAAGTGTGGAGCGCAGAAGTAAGGCAAGAGGTTACTTCTCAAAATGGCCAATCATATTACGCTGCGGCTCCAGTATCAGTATTGAAATGTTTTGTAAACCTTGTTACGCCCAAGGTGGCACTGCAATACTGAGACAAATGAAGAAAGAAATGGTTGGAAAGGTTGGAAAGGAAATGGAAAGGTTATGGAAAAGAATTTCCAATCATTTTCCATCTGATTTTCGTAGTTTTAATATGTTGAAAAATAGGGTATATGCAAAGAGAATTACTTTTAAAAGCTTTTGAGAAAGTGCGAGGGGAATTAGTGGAAGAAGGATTTGTAAGCCCATCAGATTCAAGATGTGCGCAAGAATTGTCTGCTATTATTTCAAAGACATTTACGTATGGTGAGAGAAGTTTAAGGGGTTTTTACAATGAAGCCCGAAATAATGCTGAACGAGATATTAATATACCCCAGCCCCAAGTGCTATCTGCATTAGCCCAATATTTAGGATATGAGAATTACAGAGAGTTTCTGATTAGGAATAATACAGATGAAGTAAATACAACTCAAGAAGAAAAGAAGGTTCTAAAGAAAAAGAACAAATTGATGTTTATTGCAATCGTTTTATTTATAATGGGGATTATTGGTTTTTTCGGGTATCATTATTTTAATAAACAGCGCTGGATGGAATGGGAGGAAACTCATTATGTTGAAGCTTCCTTTGATGCTGAAAAAATAAAAACAGGAGTCCTTAAGGTTTATAAAGCTGAACGGATAGAAAGCTTTGAGCAATTGGACCCTAGCTGCCAAACACAGTTTTTTAACGAGGATGGAAGCGCGAAAGTTTGGTATGTAAAAAATAAAGATGGTACACTTGAATATTTTTCAAGTTACGGCCTTCATCCTAAAACAGGAAAGGCGCTGAGACCCATCACGCAGTATATGATTGGGAAATATATATGTAAATAATAATAGCCTTTCAAATTTTAAATATGATTTTCTACTAAAAAAAAGACCGCTAATTAGCGGTCTTTTTTAGGTTAAGTGAATAATGGATTGTGGGGATTTATTGTTTTATTATCTGTTTAGTAACGGAACCTAAATCGGTACTTATTTTTACAAAATAAATAGCGCTTTGAAGGTTGCTCATGTCAACTTCATAATGGGTTGCCGTGGAAAGATCCAGATTTTTTAGTCTTCTTCCACTTACATCAAAAATTTCTAAAGTGGTAATTTTTGCCTCGGGCGAAACTACGTTAAGTACACTGCTTGTTGGGTTGGGGTAAACAGCTACTTTTTCTAGGGCAGTGGTAGTATCTCCCAAAACCTCATTACTTCTGAATTGTAGGGTGAAGCGACTATTGTAAGTTCCTTTTTCCGCTTTGAAAGTATAGTTTTCCTGAGATAAATTGGTGCGTATATTTAATTCATTGTCAATAAGAAAAACGGTGGCGTTATCAAAACCTGGGCCTTGTATGTCTTTTATTGAAATGGTGTATTCAAGGTTTTCGTCCAATAAACTGGAGAAGCCCATAAGTACTTTTGCACCATCTTCAAAAGCTTCGCGGCTCTGGATTCCAAATTCCTCACTTCCATTTTCCAAATGTGTATATACGGAAAGTACGTTTGCCAATCTTCGGCTGTCATAGCCTTGATCTATACCAGAAGTTGTCAATGTAGAGAAACCAATTAATGTATTGTTTTGCATTTGGTACTGCTCATTCTTAACCTGCACCCATATACGGTCGTTGCCATCTACTAATGGTCTTGGGGAAACATTGTTATTGCCAGTAACCCGCATTGCGTTTGTAAAAGTGGCAATACCTGCTGCTGTTGCCTTAATGCCAAAACCTTGCCCAGTAGAGATATATCCGCTTGGTTCGGTTTGTGTTGGGTCTGATGGTGCTGGTGTACCTCCCATAAGATTATACATGGAAATATCTTCCATGCTGTAATTCATAGTGTATGCCCCAGGCAATAATGGACTTGGGGGTGTGTTTGGGTTCCAAAAATACACTTCGTCTATCATGCTGTTGGCATTTATAAAATCTACCGCGCGAATTGCTGATGGGTATGGGTTTGCTAATACATTTGGACTACTATTTCTGTCTGTATTGTATAGATATGTTATAATCGATATCTCCAGTATTTAGCGTTCCTTGCTCAAAGGTGATATCATATGTTTTGTTACCATCATTGCCGTTGAGTTGGGGTTTGACATAATAACCCTCCCCAGGTTTTACGATATCAGAATAATTGACCCAATCGTCTCCATTGTCATCTGCAAAGTTTTCCGCACCCGGAAATTGTAATGTAACATCTGGATTCGGCACAAAGTTTCCGGTAAGTGGTTTTTGAACCTGAAAAAGAATTCCCAAAGGCTCCATTACGTGTTTCTGTTGTCATTGGACTGCCCGTTATTAAAAAGGTTTTGGGAAGCATAAACGGAGTTGTGTATTCAACATTGATAACGCCATTATTGGCAACGGTGGCATTATCCTCAAATTGAACTACACTCCCTTGATGCTGGACAATAAGATTACCGTTAACTGTGATATCTTTTGTAACATTAAGGTAGTCATTTGCTGCAACAGTAAGGGTTTTTGTCGCATCTATCTCACAGGTACATGCATCTATGCTTCCTTTTGCCGAAGTGTCATAATTTTGACTGATACGGGCATTAGATCCAGCGTGAGGTGTGCCGTTGTTCCAGACACCACTAGTATAACTTGTTGTTGGAGCCACTATTGTAACTGTGGCCGTACATGTTGATTTGTTGCCATAATCATCTTCTACGGTAAAATCAACTAGATTTGGGCCAAGGTCCTTGCAAGTAAAAGTGTTTTTACTGATGGTCTTTTTTACAATCGCTTTATTATCAGTAGAACCCCCATCAAGCATATTGGCGGTAATAGTAACCGATCCCGAATTTGTTAGCGTAGCATTAATGTTTTGACATACGGCATTTGGATCAGTATTATCGTAATTTGGATCTTTCAGAAGAAAGAATCCTCGGGTATAGTCGCTTACCAATAGATTGCCACTGTTGAAATAGGGATAAATGTTCCAGACACCGTGAAAGTTTGCGCTGTTTGCTTCAGGGTAAGTATCAAATGAATTTATCTCTGTCATAACGCCATTGGCGATATCTGAAATTTTTATTATACGGATTCCTGCTTCGTAATTCGCAAGATAAAATCTGTTTTTACGTACATAACCATTATGGTCTATAGCGGCTGTTGGGCCATAATAAGTGAATTTTAAAGTTGGGGCGTCTAGATCGTTGAAATCGAAAATAAGGGTGCGGGTATTAAAACCCTCATGAACTTCATCCTCTTCATCTCCAAGTATAAAATAACGCTCATCTTCGGTAAACCATCCTTGGTGTGTATAATTATAATTACTGTAGGAAAGGGAAGAAATTTTTACTGGATTGGCTTTATCTGTAATATCAACAATAACCACTTTTGATTCGTTGCTTCCTATAAGTATTTCCCTTCCTTGATAATCAGGATCTGGACCATGATAAACAATAACTTGAGCATCGTGTGTATAGCTATCTCCTGAATATCCACCTGCATTTATGGGATTGGTAGGATTTTGGATATTAATAAAATGTGGGCCTCCGCCGTAAAGTCCGGAACCAACTACATATGCATAACCGGATTCTTCATTAATCACGATATTGTGCGATTTGCCGAAAGCGCCGTAATGGGCGTCTTCCGTGAATGTACGTCCGGAATTAGCAGTTAATCCTCTTAAGCGTGTTAAGTCAAAAACCTGCATGCCATGTCCATTGGCTTCACTTACTATGAATGCGTGGTTGTTGTAGGTTTTGATGTCGCGCCATAAGCTACTAACGTTATTATGCGATCTTAATTTACCTAGATTTTGAGGACTTGTTGGGTTTGTGATGTCTATAAAAACAGTACCATTGTTCACTCCCATCAATGCATATTCCTTGCCTGTTTGCGGGTCAGTCCATCCCCAGGAATCGTTTCCGCTGGAGGCGCCCAGGGACGAAAGTGAAATGAAGGATTGCAGCGTAAGCCCATTACAGGGGTAGCCCCCTGCATTACCTCCTGAACATGGAGTTTGCGCGTTTATGAAAGTAAAGTTCATTAGTACGGCAATGAGTAATAATTTTTTCATAATTATGTTTTTTATTGAATTAATGGGTTATGAATTAATTTTTATTCTAAAAAGGTAAATTCTACAGTACACGGTTTATCGACTCCAACATACCCCCTGCCAGGGCCTGCATTTGGGTCATCAAATTCCTCGCCGACTACCATGTCAAATTCCAGTGTGAAAGGATAGGAAACACCTGCTGTAAGGTTAAGGTATAGCGTGACCTGTGTATCGTGCGGAAATTGTTCGGTATACGTTCCACCGTTTATAGCGGCGTTGTACATGGAATAGGAATGACTATAAGTTAGGTAGTTGGTGCCATTAAAATTAAACCTAAACAAACCTTCTTGCGTAGCCATCATTATTTTGTTAGGAGCAACAGCAGTCTTAACCTTACCCGCACCAAATTGCTGATTTACTTTAACCTTGTACATACCTGAATAAATAGGTGTAAAGGAATTATCTCCAGGGCTAAAATTATTAATATACACCCAGTTTGAGGCCGTACCGTTATAAACTTTGCTTCCTAGTGTTATTCTTTGTAGCAAAGGGGTTTGTTCATAGACTTTATAATCTTCCCGCATGTATTGAGGAATCCATCTGGTGCCATCCCAAACATATATGCCTGGGGAGACGTCGTTTATGGTATTAGTGTTAAAAATGGCTGTGCCAGCTACTAATGTTCCACCATTGGGATTGATTACTGGCGTTGCAAAAGCAGTACCTATAAGTTCCGCTTTTGGAAAAACCAAACCGCTGGAATTGCTATTCTGCAAATCCAACATTCCTTGAGGTGTTACTGTGCCAATGCCCACTTGTGCACTAGCCCAGCACCAAGTGAACAAAAAAGCCAAGTATATTCCTATTTTATATATTCGTTCCATAGTTTGTATCTTTTGGAGTTATTCTTTTAAATAAGTAAATTCAACAATACAAGGGATATCTTTACCTACATAGCCACGACCATCAATGCCGCCACTATTGTTTCCATTGTTCAGAAAACCAATATTTACATCTGTGTCTGGGTCTGGATACTGATCAAATTCTAGTGAAAATGTATAGATTGTGCTAGCAACCAAATTAACGTAGATAGTCTTGAACACTTGGGAAGAAATATTGCTAAATTGAGTACCCGGAGCAGTACCAATATATTTATTGAAAGTAGAGTAGGATTTTGCGTGAATCAAATAGGGGGTTCCCTCAAAGGTAAATCTAAAATCACCCTCAAATAGGCCTACATTCACATCGGCATTATCAACCATAGCGCCCCCTCCATAGTCCAGTTTTAATTCAATTTTATATTGACCAGTATATTTGGCAAAAAATGTCTGTGGAGAAACTATTGGAAACCCTGTTACCACTTCCCAGCCTCCATTTGAGCTACTGCGAAGAATAGCGGTTTGTTTAAACCCTTGAACCTGCCTTTTATAGTAATGCCGTACCCATAGGCTTCCATTCCAAGAATAAATACCAGGCTCCACATCAAAGGAGCCGTTGCTTGTTGTATTGGTATTATAGACAGTTGTGCCTACTTCCAGGGGGTCATTAGTTGGGTTTACTACTGGGGGTTCCACATTGGTTGCTGTAAGCGCCACACTTGGGTAAACAACACCGTATTGTGTGCTTTCTATATCTAATGCACCTTTTGGAGTGGTTGTGCCAATACCAACCTGAGCAATCGCCGAACTGGCGGTCAGAAAAAGTAAAAGGCTTATTTTATAAAATATTAAGTAGTTTTTTTCCATCTTTTGTTCTTTTAGTTTCCTATATAAGTAAATTCAACTGAACAGGGCACGTGATCTGGGATGCCAATATAGCCACGACCATCGCCCGAATTCCCACTGTTTTCAAAACCTGGTGCCGGATCCATATCAAATGTTAAATTAAATGGATAAGCAGTATTTGCATTGAGATTAAGATATTCAATAATAAATGTTTGTTGCCATATGGCGTAATAGCGTGTCCCGAAAAGTGTACAATTTGTTTTTGCGGGAACACTATAAGGGGTTCCATTAATGGTAAACACAAAAATTCCCGTCTGTGGAGCTACATCCATTTGTGGTGAAGCATCAGCAACATAGCCTCCTCCAAAATTCAAACTGACCTCCATTTTATATGGACCGCTATATTTTGGTGTAAATGTTTGGCTCATGCCAGGAACGTTTTGAACCCCACCATTAGAGGCAGGCTGAAAAAAAGTGGTTTGCTTATAAATTTTTGTTTCTTTTTTTGTGAATTTGTTCTGCCATTCTGTTCCTGTCCATACATAAATACCTGGAAAAACAGCATTGACTCCTGAAGTGATGGCGGTATTGTAAACCACTGTGCCGGGAAGAATGCTTCCACCTTGTGGATTTTGAACTGGTGCCTGTATGATTTTGGAAGTTAGAGCTATTCGAGGAAGAACAATTCCTTGATTGTTTCCATTAACATCGAGAATACCATCAGGAGTAGTAGTATTAATCCCTACTTGCGCATAGGAAATACTAGTAGCCAAGAAAAGAGCGGCCGTAAAAACCGGCCACAGTGTAGGTAGTTTTATTTTCATAATTTGGGGTTTGGTTGAAAATACACCACAATAATATGACATAAATCCGATAAAATGCAAATTTTTCGGATAAAATGTTTAATTCTTTTTTTTATAAATACTTATTTATCAGTTGTTTCCTACAAATATTAGGTTTTTTTTAAGATATTTCTTACGCCTACTTGTTTTTTTATTAATTTTTTTTATGAATAATTATATTGAGAAGGGGTGTTTAAGTATACATGAGCGATTGTTATCTTTGCAAAATATGTCTAATATATTTAATAACTGGAGTTGCCCCATAGAAACCGTAAAGCTATCAGCATTTAACTTAAACGATTTTTCTTTGACAATTGTGCGGGAAGATAAGTTGCACCCGTTTGTCTCGGGCAATAAATTCAGGAAGCTGAAATACAACCTCCAAGCTGCCCAAGAGCAGGGGCAAAAAAAGCTTCTCACTTTTGGCGGGGCCTATTCCAATCATATTGCCGCAGTTGCAGCAGCAGGAAAAGAACTGGGTTTTAAAACCATCGGCATCGTTCGTGGTGAGGAACTTGAAAGTAAAATATCGGAAAACCCAACACTTTCTTTTGCAAAGGCTTGTGGCATGGAGTTGCATTTTATTTCGCGTGAAGATTATAGACATAAAGACGAAATTGAATTCATCAATAAATTGAAAGATAAATTTGGTAATTTTTACTTGTTGCCCGAAGGTGGCACCAATGCATTGGCCGTAAAAGGATGTGAGGAAATTTTATGTCATGAAACTGCTTCTTTCGATTATATATGTGTTCCTGTAGGCACAGGAGGCACCATGGCTGGATTGGTGAAGTCCTCAAAAGAAAGCCAACATATTATGGGTTTTTCAGCTTTAAAAGGAATTTTTCAATCTTCAGAAATAGCAAAATATACTTCCAAAACCAATTTTGAAATCACTGATGCCTATTGTTTTGGTGGGTATGGTAAAATAGATATTGATTTAATTCGTTTTATGAATGTGTTTAAAGAAAAAACGAACATTCCACTGGATCCAGTCTATACCGGAAAAATGATGTATGGCATTTTCGATCTTTTAAAAAGTGGGTATTTCAAAGAAAATAGCCGTATTTTTGCAATCCATACCGGGGGCTTGCAAGGAGTGGCTGGGATGAACCAGAAATTGAAAAAGAAAAACCTTCCTATAATTGAATAAAATGATTGGCAGAATAACTACCCTTCTTCTTATATGTATTATTTGTTTTAGCAGTTGTAAATCGAAAAAAACTGCTGTCAACCACAGAAAAAAACATAAAACCGAAAGAGTTGTCAGAGTAAAGCAGCCTATAAAAGAAAAAGACACGAAAGCGGAAGAACCCGAGGTTATTAAGGTACCCATTAATATTCCCTATAGTGAACGAGTGGCCAATTATATAAATGAATTCAGTGGGATTGCCAAAGAAGAAATGCTGCAATACGGAATTCCTGCCAGTATCACTCTTGCGCAAGGAATTTTAGAAAGCGGTGCCGGTGCGGGAGAGCTTACTTTGAAAGCAAACAACCACTTTGGTATAAAATGCCACACAGGTTGGGAAGGCGATAGTGTATATCACGATGATGACGAGCGCGGGGAATGCTTCCGAAAGTACAACGATCCCAAGTATTCCTATAGAGATCATTCGCTTTTTTTAACGCAGCGTAGTCGCTATCAAGATCTCTTCAAACTAAGGAAAGACGATTACAAAGGCTGGGCAAAAGGATTGCGAAAAGCAGGTTATGCAACAGATCCAAAATACCCTGATAAGCTTATTGGGATTATTGAAAGGTATAACCTTGAAAAGTATGACGAAGAAGTATTGGGCAAAAAAGTGAGCAGTATAAATCCCGATGACTCCAAAATTGGCACATATTCTGTGCAAGCTGGCGATACACTTTACAGTATTTCAAAGCGTTTTAATCTAACGGTGGAAACATTAAAAGGGTATAATGGATTAAAAAACAATGACTTATCTATTGGTCAAGTGTTGTATTTACATCCTGTGAAAAATCAATAACTTTTGAAAAGCGATGAATGTCGAACGACGAACTAAGAAAAGATAGAAAACATTTTAAAAAATGACGAACCGTTTTTTCTTCAAAATAGTAATAAAATCCCACAACCATTAGTATGAATTACCAAAGAAGCAGCGCTCTATTTACTGAAGCGCAAAAAGTTATTCCCGGCGGTGTAAACTCACCGGTGCGGGCATTTAAAGCAGTTGGCGGAACGCCCGTTTTTGTTGAAAAGGCCAAAGGCGCTTATTTGTATGATGTTGATGGAAACAAATTTATTGATTATATAAACTCCTGGGGACCTATGATTTTGGGCCATGCATACGAAGCTGTGGTAAAGGCCGTAATTGAAAAAGCGGAAAAAGGAACTTCTTTCGGGATGCCCACAGAAATAGAAACTGAAATTGCTGCACTTGCAGTGTCCATGGTTCCGAATATTGATAAGATTCGTTTTGTGAATAGTGGTACCGAAGCATGTATGAGTGCGGTGCGATTGGCGCGTGGATATACTGGGAAAGACAAGATTATAAAATTCGCAGGCTGTTATCACGGCCATAGCGATTCCTTTTTAATTCAAGCCGGAAGTGGCGCTGTTACTTTCGGGACTCCCAACAGTCCCGGTGTTACCGAAGGAACGGCGAAAGATACCTTGCTGGCAAACTACAACGATTTAAAAAATGTGGAAGAAGTAATTGCCGCCAACAAAAATGAAATTGCTTGTATAATCCTTGAACCCGTAGCGGGGAATATGGGATGCATTCCACCTGCAAAAGGATTTTTGGAAGGCCTGCGAAACCTTTGTGACCAAAACAATATCCTGTTAATTTTTGACGAAGTAATGACTGGCTTTAGGCTTGCCGCTGGCGGGGTACAGGAATTGTTTGGTGTAAAAGCTGATATTGTGACTTTCGGAAAAGTGATTGGTGGCGGGCTGCCCGTTGGCGCATTCGCAGCCAAAGCAGAGATAATGGATTACTTGGCACCCATTGGCCCAGTTTATCAAGCAGGAACTCTAAGTGGAAATCCGCTGGCAATGGCTGCTGGATTGGCGATGTTGAAAGAATTAAATGAAAACGGGGAAGTTTTCAATTCAATAAACAAAAAGACAGCTTATCTCCATAAAGGGTTGGAGGAAGCACTTACTTCTGAAAATGTAAAATTCACTATCAACAGAATCGGGTCGATGATTTCCATACATTTTTCAGAAAGCCCCGTGACCGATTTTGCCTCTGCAGCAGAAGCGAACAATGAAAACTTCAAGAAATTTTTCCACGGAATGCTAAACGAAGGGATATATATTGCGCCAAGCGCTTTTGAAACTTGGTTTATTTGTGATGCTTTAAGCTATGAAGATTTAGATGCAACTATTGCTGCTTGCAGGAAAGTGGCAAAAGCAATTAAATAAAAGTTTAACCACAAAGGACGCAAAGATTTTTTTTATCTCATAAAAAAAGACCCTTTTCTAAATTTAGAAAGGGTCTTAACTTTAAATATAATTAATCACTAATTATTCATCTTGAGCCATTTGGCATATTGTTCAGCTGTTAACGTTTTTTTCATCGCTTCTTTCAACTGATCGTCCAATTTTTTCTTTTCGGCAACAACCGAAGTACTTTTGGCATCTTTTCCATCCACATTTTTCTGGTAACCAATTTCTTTGGCTACAAGAGCCCTAAAAATAGTTCGACCTTGATCTCCACTTAGATTCAATGTTTCGGTAAGCTTTGCGGTTTCAGCTTTGGCGATTACCTCTGGCCTACTTTTATCTTGTGACAATTGTTGCGCAGAGCTTGTTTGAACTCCCAAAAGCAATGTTACCGCAAATGCAAATACTGTTAGTATGTTTTTCATGGTTATAAGTTTTAATTTTAAAGTTACTAAAGTAACTATTTTGTATATAACATAGACAATAACCGAACCAAAAATGTCAACTTTAAAATTATTTTATTGACGAGGCTTTCTTTCCTGATTTCTTTTAGTTCTTAATTTATCGTGTCTGTGGGCTTGTTGCCTTTCCCATTTTGTCATTTGTTCTTCGGTAAGAATTTCTTTCATTTCTTTTTTCATTGCTATACGACGGTCCAACATAGCGCTTTTCGCTTCGTATTTTTGAGCATCTGTCATTTCGCTTCTGTTTGGGCGAGTTGCAGGTCTTTCATTTTCTGCTTTCAGAATAAGTTGTTTCACTTTTTGCTGTTGTGTAGCATTAAGGTCTAAAGCCAACGTCATTTCTTTCATCTTTAAATCGGCTCTTTGTTCTGGTGTGAGATTCGCTTTCATCTCTTTGCGTTGTTCTTTTCTTTCAGAATTCCTGTTTTGTGCGCTAACAGCGAAAGTGGCTAGTGCCATAAAGATTATCAATACTTTTTTCATGATATGTTTTTTTTAATGTTTAACATAACTATGACCCTGAAACATTGCATAGGTTTAATTGCCCTTGTTTTTTAGATAATTAATTTTTTAGAAGAAGGAGGTCTCGACTGCGCTCGACCGGACAATGAACTGCGCTCGACCGGACAATGAACTGTGCTCGACCGGACAATGAACTGTGCTCGACCGGACAATGAACTGCACCGGACAAGACAACGGACTGTGCTCGACCAAAGAATGGAGTGCGTTCCATCATGATACTTAAATAGAAATTTTGAAGGATCTTTAAGAATTATTTATCTATAGGGAATCGATATATTCATTCAGCATTTGCAGGGCTTCTCCGTGAATTACTGTCCTTCCCAACTGTGGCATTCTATAGGTTGGCAAGGTGCTTTCAAAACGAGCAATTATTTCACCGCGGTTTGCGTAGATGCCTGTATCATCAAAAGGTGTTTCCAGCCTAAAGTCCAAAAGAAATCCCTGGGGAACACTGCCTCCTGGTTGGTGGCAATGTGCGCAATTCACGTCCATATATGCGCGGGCGCGATCTTGAATAAATAAATTTTCATCTTCCCAGTTTGGCAAAACACTTGTATTCCCGGAGTTTACGCCCTGCAAAAGCCCAAGGCCGGCAAAATAATCCAATTGGTTTTGATTGGTATAGGAAGGAATGAAGTTCAAATTCCGCAATTTTAGACCAATAGGGGAGGTGGTTGCGTTGTTGTTATGGCACGTAAAACAGTCCTGCTTTGAAGGTATTTGGTAGTTTACATTTTGTGTATTTCCGTTTTCGTCTATATAGCTAATGGCTTCTGTACTGCCTGTTTCGCGTAAAGTGGCCTCGGTTTGGGCGGCGTTCCAAATGTAATCTCCTACAAGCCATACTCCATTTACCTTCAGTTGAATACGGGTTTCAATAATTTTTTTGCCCAATGAAGGGTCGCGTTCGTCAAGATTGTAATAAAATGTTTTTGAAATCAAAGTATTGTCCGGAAAAGTAGGCAGCAAATCGGTATTGTTGTAACGCATGCTTTGCCCATCGGGAAGACGGATTAGTCTTTGTTTGCGGGCATAATCTGTAAATAATGTGCTGTGAATTTCATAAAGTTGGACTCCGTCGGCAGGATTCAAATCTGAAATATTTCCATTGAAAACCCCCATTTGTGAGAGTAGAGGCAAAAACGATAGCGGTTGCTCAATAGTAAAAGCTTGCAGCGTATTGCTAGGAGCAGATTCGTTTTCTTCGGCATCCAATGCCGTAACGTAAAAACTATATGCCGTGCCAGCAGTAAGATTTTGAATGGATGTAGAGGTTTCGGTAATTAAGCTCCCAAGCGCTGTTCCGTCTTGATAAATTCGGTAGCCCGTAACACCAACATTATCGGTGGAAGCGCCCCAACTAAGTTTTAGCGAAGTTTCGGTTTGTTCGGAGGCCGTTAAATTTAAAGGTTTTGAAGGGGCTTGGGTATCCACTTCAATAGGGTCATAGCTATCATCCTTTCCACAAGCGGTAATCAGTATGCCGATAAGGGCCAGAAAAAGTAATTTCTTCATATTTATAAAATTGGGTAGCTAAATGTAATAAAAAGTTGTCAGTTGTCAGTTATCGGTTATCGGTTATCAGTTTGTCGTTTGTAGAGTCCTAAATAGGATTGACTGTTTTTAGGAGTTGGTTAATCTATTTATTGTAAAGTTATTGGTTGTTGTCTTGATTCGACAGGCTCAGCCTGACCATGAAGGTTGCTGTTAGTAAAAATTCGTTTACATGTATTTTCTGGAGATGGTAGTTTGGTTTTTGAAGTAAAATAATTAAAAAGATGGTTTTACTCATTGAGGAGTATAGTTTACTTATTAGTTGTTTTGGAACGTAAATTATTCAGGTAGTTTTAATTATTGAAGAATTGATTTCAAACTTAAATACCACCGCTCGCGTTTCCGGTAGGGATGCCGGACCCCTTATGCCAATCCCGAAGTATCGGGAGGAGGAAAAAAGCGTGGGCGGTGGTTTGTTTATAAAAAAAGGAGCCACTTTAAAGTGGCTCCTTTCACAAATTAAAATGCTAAATAATTATTTCACAACAAAACGCAATACATTGTTGTAATCTTCAAATTTCAAGATATAAATACCCAAAGAAAGATTGGAAATATTGATACTGCTATTGCTGGCATCAACGTGTTGTTCCTTCACTTTTTGGCCAAGCATATTGTAGATGGCCACGTTGTATTCTTCTTTTAGATTTGATAGTGCAATAGTATCATCTGCTGGGTTTGGATAAATAGAAACTCCAAGCAGCGCTTCATTTTCATTAACTCCCGCAGTAACGCAAGGTGCTGGTGCTGTTCCTGCATTTGGAACATTTAGGTTACAAGCTCCTTCTGCTGAAAAAGTAGCGGTAAGGTTAATTGGTCCACCATCTGATGGCATTTGTACGCCCACAAAAGTGTGTGGCGAAGTTAAACCTGATACAGGAACTGAAGCTGTTCCATCACCAGATAAATCTAACGTTCCAGTTGCTGGAGGGTTTATAAAAGTTACGGTAACATCTGCAGTAAAGAAATCGTCACTGCCGTCCCCCGGTGTTCCGTTGTCATCACATGGAGAAATGTTTGTAGTTTCAATTTCAGAAATAGCACAAGCATTGGGATCACAAATATAAACTGGCAATGTATATCCTCTAGCTTCAAATCTATCTGTAAAGGCATCGATTTCCGCACAAGTATAGCCCATGTCTATTGCTGCCTGTCTAACTGCAATGGCTGCGTTTTGCTGGTTGGTATTGCTATTGGTCATGCCAAGGCCTTCCCAAACCGCGGCGTCCATTTTTTCTCTTCCGATGATCTCCCAGATTTCAAGTAGTACGGTAGCCCATATTTGTCCGTCTGTGTGGATAGAACCTGTAAGACCTCCTGGGTACATAGCTCCGTAATTGGTAATACGGCCTCCCCAGAATGGGTTATGTCCGTCCCAGCCAAAAACCCAGTAATATTGTGCGTCTGAGCTATCCCAAAAGCCAGTGCTTCTTTTATAGGAATTTGCCCAATAATCACCAGTTCCTTCACTTAGGCCATTTACTTGGCTAAGGTTTCCGTTGGTAATAAAATCGTGAAGCCCATGCCCTAATTCGTGAAGAATTACGTCCATATCTTCTGCATCATCTACTCCGCCTTCGCCAAACTGAAGGCTTCCGGCACTGTAAAAAGAGTTGTCGGCACCATTGGCGCCGTGTGGGTCATAACGAACCACTCCGTTATTGTAAATTGAAACTAATGGAATTCCCAAATCATCATTGATGTAACGGAAACTTTTATCGATATGGTGATAGCAGTTAGCTGCTTCAAAACCTTGCGCGTCACGTGTAAATTCAAAAGCTGGTGATGGTTGTAAAAACAAACCTGTTGATGGGGCGCCTAATTCTGCTATTTCAGTATATGGTCCTTTTAATCTGTAGTTGGTGCCGTCAAACTGAATATCGAATAAAGTTACTGCAGTTCTTGCAGCGTCAAGCTGGGCGTTGGTTTGGTCCCCATTATCTGAATAATTTCCGCCATAGGTACTTCCAGTTTTGGTAAGTGGGTCTGGGTCAAAAACCATTGCAGTACCTGTTGCCATGCTAGAAGGGGCAACTGGATTTTTTATTCCTTTTTGATTGCCTTCTCCATTTTTTTTATGGTAAATGGCAATATCTTGGGTGCTTAAAACGGTTCCAGTTTTTGCATCAACGATTGTTTCCCAGTTACCCATTCTGAATTCAGACATTGTGGTTACTCGGTAAACCAATTGGTTACTTCCCAGTTTGTTGTAAACATATAGTTTTACTTCCTTTTGGGAAATGTAACCTTCAATATTCAAAGCTGCTTTTGCTGCATTTAAAGCGTCATCAGCAGAAATTGCAGGGTTGGTGTCAATGGTTTCCACAGCACTGTCAAAAGTACTGGCATGGTAGGTTACTTGGTTATTATTTGAAACGTGAACTGCCACTGAAGAATCAAAAACTTCCACGCCATTTACGGTATGTTGGTATCGAAATGTCTCACCTGAAGGACCTTCGTGGCTGCTTTTCATAGTGAAACTTTGGTTCGTTTTGTTGATGGGCATATTGTTGTCCATCCAAGATTGGGCAACACTTTCTTTGCTACTCTGCGCAAAGAAAAGTTGTGTAAAGCACAATGATAGTGCGGTGAGTAGAACTCTTGTTTTCATAAAATAATGTTTAGAATTTGTGAATAGAATTCCAAATGTAATGTTAATGGATTATAATTCAAAGAATTCAGAAAAACTAATTAGATTAATTTTTGCAATTTCAAGATTAAACCCCATAAAAAAAGGAAGCCACATTGTTGTGGTTTCCTTTTAAAAATAAAATAAATGGTTTGGTTTACATTTTGTAAAATTTATATTGAAAACAAATTTTCAATTTAATAAGCTGTTCTCGATACAATTTTCTACCGAAAATCACTCGAACAGACAATTTTGTTTATAAAACCGAAACCATTAAGTTGTCATCTGTCTTTTCAACCTTTGCAACCTTTGAAGCGGTCAATCCTTTAATAGCCTTGTCCCATTTTTTATTGCTCAAGCCGCTTTGGTTTTTTAGCTCTTCCAAGAGCAACAGGCGACTTGGTTTTTAAAAGTGTGTAAACCGCTTTTTCATCCTCGGTCATTTCCACCTTTTTCTTTTCTGGGCGCATTTGCGGGAAGAAAAGTACTTCCTGTATGGAAGCATTGTTGGTCAAAAACATAACTAAACGGTCCATCCCAATTCCCATACCGCTGGTTGGCGGCATGCCGTATTCCAAAGCACGAAGAAAATCATAATCTATAAAAGCAGTTGCTTCGTCATCGCCTCTATCTGCCAAGTTTTAATTGGGCTTCAAAACGCTCGCGCTGATCGATGGGGTCGTTCAATTCGCTGTATGCATTTGCTATTTCCTTTCCGCAGACCATCAATTCAAAACGTTCGGTGAGTTCTGGATTTTCGCGGTGCTCTTTGCAGAGCGGGCTCATTTCCTTTGGATAATCTGTAATAAAGGTTGGCTGAATGTAGTTGCCTTCACACTTTTCGCCGAAAATTTCATCAATCAATTTTCCTTTGCCCATGGTGTCATCCACTGGAATTTTCATATTTAAAGCAGCTTTACGGATTTCATCCTCAGTTTTTCCGGTAATGTCAAAACCTGTGAAATTTTTTATAGCCTCTGCCATCGTTACTCTTGGATAAGGCGCTTTAAAATCTATTTCGTATTCTCCAAAAGTTGTTTTGGAGGTTCCATTTACTTGCATTGCACAGAATTCCAGCAATTGCTCACAGAAATCCATCATCCAGTTGTAATCTTTATAGGAAACGTAAATTTCCATGGCGGTAAACTCTGGGTTGTGGGTGCGATCCATCCCTTCATTTCGGAAGTTTTTAGAGAATTCATAAACGCCATCAAAACCACCGACAATCAATCTTTTTAGGTATAGTTCATTTGCAATTCGCATATAAAAAGGAATATCCAACGAATTGTGGTGCGTAATAAAAGGACGTGCCGCCGCACCACCCGGAATGGGTTGCAAAACGGGAGTTTCCACTTCAAAATAACCACGTTCGTTAAAAAACGTTCGCATGGCATTGAACAAGCTTGGTTCGTTTTACGAAAATTTCCTTTACGTGTGGGTTTACCACCAAATCTGCATAGCGCTGGCGGTAGCGTTGTTCGGGGTCGGTAAAGGCGTCGTGCACTTTTCCTTCCGCATCAACACGCGGTTGGGGCAAGGGTTTTAAGGCTTTGCTCAGCAGGGTGAAATTTTTCACCATAATGGTTTTTTCGCCTACTTGGGTTTTGAAAAGTTCACCTTCAATCCCTATAAAATCGCCTATGTCCAGCAGTTTTTTATAGACTTCGTTGTAATAGGGTTTTATCTTCGCCCGGGCAAATTTCATCGCGGTTAAAATATACCTGTATGCGCCCTTCGGCATCCTGAAGTTCGGCAAAAGAAGCTTTTCCTTGAATTCTTCGGGACATCAACCGTCCTGCAACTACTACCTTTTTTCCTTCCTCAAAATTTTCCTTTATCTTTTTTGAAGTGGTATTTACAGGGTATAAATCTGCGGGATAGGGATTTATTCCCATGATTGCGCAGTTGGGTAAGTTTTTCTCTTCGGATGATTTCCAGTTCAGAAAGTTGCATATATTTTGTCTAAAAATAAGGCTGCAAAGATAGGGAAATGAAGTTCTATATGCTAAAGCATAAATTCCAAATTTCAAGTATCAAATTCCAAATAAAAAAATAAAATTCAAAAAAAGAAAGCTATAGGAGAGATTGATCTATTAGATGTAAAGAAACCACCGAGAGCACAAAGAAGGCACAAAGTGTACGGAGAAAAACTTTGTGTCTTTTTTTAAAAGACTGTGAACTTTGTGGTTAAAAATTTAATCTTGTAACAAAAGGAAAAATGGCTTGACAGATAGCTTAAATATTAATCGTAAATTTGTTTTCTATGAGTATATGGAGAGTCCTGCTAGCAATTATTTTTCCACCACTTGCTGTTATTGGCAAGGGCTGTGGTTCCGTACTGATTGTTTTTATACTTACTGTTTGCGGCTGGATTCCAGGTGTAATTGCAGCGCTTATAATTTTAAATAAACCTAAACAATAAGGAAATGATTCAAAAATTACTATTTCTTTTCGTCTTGGCTTTTATTGCCACAAGTTGCCAATTTACTGAAACCATGGTTATGAACGAAGATGGAAGCGGAATTATGACTGTAGAAGCAAACATGAACGAATTAATGGCTTTTGGTGGTGCGCCCGTTATTGATTCTATGAAAGTGAAAATTGACACTATTGTTTATATGAAGCAGTTTTTAGAGGAAAAAAAAGATAGCATTTCCAAACTTTCCGCAAGTGAACAAGCGAAATTAAAGAAGCTTGAAAATTTCAATATTCACATAAACATGAATTCTGAAACCTCAGAAATGGTTTATGATATTTCAACAAAATTTAAAAACATCAGTGAGGCTAACGATATTTTGAACGGATTGGAGCAAGTAAGCAATTTAATGCCGAGCCCAGATCCCAATACTGAAATAAAGAAAGAGGAAGATTCCCCAGAAATTATTGGCGTAAATTACTCGTTTAAAAAAGGTATTTTTAAGCGTGATGCCTATATCAAAGATGAAAAACTGCATCAACAGCAAGTGGACAGCATGAAACAAGCAGAGGCGTTTATGGGAGGTTCCAATTATACGTTAAATTATACTTTTCCGAAAAAAATAAAGAAAGCATCAAACCCAGATGCTACTTTTTCAGAAGACAAAAAAACAATACGTGTTCAGGCGCCTTTTATAGAATATTTTAAAAACCCAGATTTACTTGATTTAGAGGTTGAATTGGAAAATTAGAATATTTCGGCAACGTATTTGTATATTATGACTTATTAACATTAAACCTAAACTATATGAAAGCATTACTTTTTTTAATTCCACTCTTTTTTGTCAATGCCTGCAAAACGCAGACTGGAAATGTAATTTCATCAGATAACACGAGTATGGGACAAGTAGAAAATAAAGTTACGGGTTGCCCCGAGGAAGGAACTTGCAACGTGATAGTCAACAAAAACAAACGTTTGGTTATAAAGGAAGATGGCACTGGTGCTATGTATCCTGAAATATTGGATGGAGAAAATATGGTGGTAGTTTATACATACACCAAGGAAGGACCGCAAGGTACTGTGGATGGCAATTATTCCGAAACCATTCATTTTGAAATACCAGCTAATGCAGAAAATTTAAGCAAAGAAAATGCAACGCTTGGCGATGTGAATTTACTCTACGGGAAACAATGTTTTTGCAGAGGTGAAGCAGGTTTTTATCCCATTAGAAAAGGAAAACTTATGATAGAGAAAACCAATAACACCCTTGTAATTGATCTTAAATTTAATGTTGAAAAAACGTCTCAAGTTGTTTCACATATTACGGAAACGGTGAAGCTTTAGTGAGTAGTGAGTAGTGAGTATTGAGTATTGAGTATTGAGTATTGAGTATTGAATCGTTAGTTAGAGATATTATTCTGAGGAGGGTTTGGTAGCTTTAGAAACAAAAATTACTGAATGGCAGAAAATGACAATGGGCTTCCAAAACGGTTTTAATCCGGAAGTATTTTTTCTTCAGGATTGGATAAAATTAAAAGAGAGAAAAGAACAAGAAGTTATCTTGTTTTTTCTCTCTTTTCTATATTCTTATTTTCTCTATTTAGTTTTTAACTAGCTTCTTAGTAGTTACTTTGTCGCCATTTTTAACAACAAGGAAATACACTCCACTTTCAATATAACCATAGTCTAGTTGTTTGCTGAAAGTATTGGCAGCAGAAACATCGTCATAGGTATATGTATTGATTGATCTTCCTCTTAAATCATAAAGTGCAACTTCAATATTATCATTAGAAGCAGGCTTGAATGTAAGGTTGAAAGTTCCAGTTGAAGGGTTTGGATAAACCGCAAAATTATCAAATGTGAAATCTTCAGCACTTACAATACCATCAACACTAATAACTGCATTGTTAAGATCGTAAAAGATATTGTTTGATGACATAACCATTAACCTACCCGTAGTTGTGTTAACATTTGGTACATTGATTATTGCACTACCATTATTTGGTTGGTTTAACGCAATACTAATGGGGTATGTTTGCCCACCATCAGTAGAAAACCAGATATCAACATTTGGACTACTTACTGGTGCTACGTCAGTTCCAGCAACATCCCAAGTAATTGTTTGAGTAGTTCCAATTGTCCAAGTAACAGGGGTATCTTGAGACGTAACTAAAAATGGTCCTGAGTTTCCGTCAGTTGTGATAATCGTGTCGTCACTTGCAGAAGAACCACCACCGGCAACATTGTCGCGAACAGTATATCTAAAGGACATAAACCTTCCTACTGCAGGAACAACTTCCCAAGTGCTCTGTGTTTGATTGTTCAATACAGTTGGTAAAGCTGGCATATATCTGTCAGGAGAAGCAAGTGGATCGATAGTTCTGAACATTGGCCCAAAAACTGAAGTGTTTTGTGGTGGCATAACTCCGGTTTGTGGATTCATTTGTTCCCAGCAATGCGTTAGGGCGTCTCCGTCAGGATCTGTTGCGATGCCTTTTAATACGAAAGGAGTTGATTTTGGAATGGTATAATCTGGTCCTGCATCAGCAGTTGGAGGCAAGTTGTTTGTTGCACTCTGCGCGCCACATTGTCCTGCGCCATTCTTTACAAAAGCCCACATTTCCTGAATGCTTATTGCAGTAAAATAATCATCACTATGAGGCTGAACGTTTGGAGGGCAAATACCTGCATAAGCCATAATAGAAGATCCACTTCCAGGTTCTACAGCTGTACTTCCGTTTCTGTTGTTTCCACAAGAATTGTTGAAAGTGTGGTTTGCGCCAAACTGGTGTCCCATTTCGTGAGCAACATAATCAATATCATAGTTGTCTCCTAGTGGGAAACTTGTACCTGTAACTCCACGTGCTTTGGAAGCTGTACAAGGAACTCTCAATTGTGCCAAACCACCTGCTCCAGTACTGAATGTATGTCCAATATCATAATTAGCAGAACCTATTACTGCGTCAATAACCTGTTGGCTTTGATTGATCAAGGTACTTGCACTATTATTTGTAAATGGATCTGTTCCAGCGTTTAGATAAATAATATCTGTATTGTTTGCTACCAAAACCATGGTTACGGCAAGGTCTTTTTCATAAACACCGTTTACACGAGTCATGGTTGTGTTCATCGCCATTAAAACAGCGGCTTTTTTAACGGCATCAGGTTCGCCATTGCCAACGCCTTGTTGGTTAAGATGAAATTGTGCATATTCGCCAGTACAGGCAATAGCGGCACGGAAAGTTCTTAACGTACCATCATCCGCATTTTTGTTTTCGCCAGTAGGAGCTGGGCCTTCGGCATCTTCCACCAGACATTCAAATCCGTTAGGATCTGCGGGAAGTTTGCTGAGATTGTAAGCAATGTAATAATTCTTGTCCTGGGTGTAAGGATCAATGTATATAGTGCTATAATTTGCAGAAAAAATCATCACATTTACTCCAATATCAGAAACGCTAAAGCGCGCAATGGCAGAAGCGTCTTCAATACCTTGAGCTACATAAGATCTGGTGTTTGGGTGTTGCGCCTGTAAAGCAGGTTCCATTACGGAGGCTTCATAAACGCGGAAATGTTGGATTTCGCCGTTGTTGGTTGGCAAATCTATGATTACGTTAGAGTGTACACTATTTCTTGCAGGAGCCTGCGCCAAAAGACTTTTTAACGCTGAAGTGTTTAGCGTAAAAAGGTTGTATTCCTGCGGCATCGTATTCCTGAAGGCTTTTTGTCGGTTTTGCGTCTCATTGGACGAGGCTTTCGTCCAAAACGCTGTGTTCTGTGCATTTAACCCAAAGCAAAATAGTGCAAAGGATAAAGCCAGCATGGTTTTAAAAGTACTTTTTTTCATTTTAGAAGTTATTAGTATGAATGTTTAGAATTGTAAATATAATACCCTTTGAGGAAATTAAGGAATTTTTAAGAAACTAACTTTAGATTTTAGCCTAAAAATTACACAATATGAATCCAACAAACCCAATTAATTGATAGTTTTGCCTACTTATTGATAAAATTAGCGAAAAATGGCTAAAAATTTGCAAATAGAAGATTTAGGATTAAGAGACTACAAAGAAACCTGGGACCATCAAGAATTTCTTTTTCAGAAAATACTTCAGATTAAAAGCAAAAACAGACTTGAAAAGTTAAATCAGGATACTCCCAACTATCTGCTGTTTGTAGAGCATCCGCACGTTTATACTTTGGGTAAAAGCGGGCATATTGAAAACTTGCTCATTTCCGAAGAAAAATTAAAATCCATTGACGCCAAATTCTATAAAATAAATCGCGGCGGCGACATTACCTACCATGGACCTGGGCAAATTGTGGGTTACCCTATTTTGGATTTGGAAAACTTCTTTACAGACATTCATAAATATATGCGTTTTCTGGAAGAAATGATAATTTTAACTTTGGCTGAATACAACATAAAAGCTGAGCGCAGCAAAGGCGAGACCGGTGTTTGGCTAGATGTGGGAACGCCTTTTGCAAGAAAAATATGCGCTATGGGCGTTCGTGCCAGCCGCTGGGTTACCATGCACGGTTTTGCACTGAATGTAAATACAGATTTAGGCTATTTTGACAATATGATTCCCTGCGGAATAAAGGGCAAGGCAGTTACCTCTATGAATGTAGAACTGGGAAAGACTGAAATTTCTATGGAAGAGGTAAAAGAGAAACTTCTAAAACATTTTCTCAAACTGTTTGAAGCAGAAATAAATGAAAAAACCGAAGCTTAAAACTCCGGTCCTTGAAATCTAATTTGGTTAGTGGTTATTTTGAAAACATTGTTAGCATGCTACTTGAAGTTACTTTCCCTCTTTGATAATCTTCCTGTTTAACCATTCCGACACCTTCGGCAATCCATTGTTTAGAGTTACTTGTTTGCGACACTCCCATTTTGGTAGTCGTATCAGATGTTAACACATAACAGTCAAAAGTTCCTGCGGGCGTGGTAACGTTTTCCTTTCCGATCACTTTTCTATTGGTTATGTTCAATTCCATATTCATGTTTATTCCGCTCATGCTTATCTTCATATTCATCTGTGCATCTGGAAGTGTTTGGCCTACAGAAAGATTGTTAGGGATTTCCAAATCGGTACCGCTAATGTCATAATCCATATTCTTAAATTGTTCCAGCATCATTGGGCTAACCATGGATTTATAATCTATGGAGATTTTATTGCCATCGCAGGTCACATTGTATTCGGTTTCCGCTATTAGTTTTCCATTTTCATCTTTAATGGAAGATTTCATAGTAGCAACCTCTCCTTCTGAAGTTTGGGTTTTATTTAAAACTGTATAATCAATAACTGCTGCTTTCTTTCCTTTTTTGTCGTAAGTAGTTATTTCTGCCTTGGTTCCTTCTTTAAAGGGGTAGAATTTACTACAACTAGTTTGTGCTTTAACGGTTGACATTAAACCTAAAAGGGCAATTGAGAAAATTAATATTCTATTCATAATATTTGAAGTTTAAATGAATTTAAAGTTTAATAAATTCTACACGTCTGTTTTGTTCTTTTCCTGAAGAAGAATTGTTATCTGCAACAGGACTGGACTCTCCTTTTCCGTCTGTTTGGATTCTTCCTATAGAAATACCGTATTGATTAACGAGTGCGGCTCTAACAGATTTTGCGCGTTCCTGAGAAAGTTTTAGGTTGCTGTCGGTACTTCCGTCGGCGTCTGTGTGCCCCACAATCATTATGCGCATATCAGGCACACTTTGCATTGCTTCGCCCACTTCTTTTAAAATGCTTTCACTGCCACTTTTAATAGTTGCTGAACCCGTGTTGAACAGGATGGCGTTTGTGGAAAGTTTGCCTTCGGTTAGCAATTTGCTACGATTATCTTGGCCTGTTTTGGCTATTCTGAAGTTGTTAATATGTATTTCATCTACTCCCCTTTCATCACGCAGGCCTCGTGTTCCTATTTTGAAGTTTGTGACTCCGTCTGCAACAAGTCTTGGAACATCCACTATTTTATTGTCGTTGATCCAAACGCGCATCCTTGATTTGTTAACTGCAATGGAAATCCTAGATTTTCCTTTTATGATATTTCTGTAGTCCTTGCCTATTTTATTGCGCAACTGTCTCGATCCATTCATTACCTTTTCAATTGATCCGGGAGATTCTATAAATTGGCAAGGTGAAAGTTGGACCATGCTCCAATTTTTGCCCTTGTCATATTTCCCATTGTCTGAAAGGAATAATGTAACCATAGCCTGCGAACTGGTTTTGTTATCCATTCCTAGGGCGAGAAGATCAAATTCTATTGTGAAGTTTTCCGGAAGGTTTTGTGCGGTCATCGGAATAAACATAGCGCTATTTGCAAGCCTAAACCATTTTTCACCGCTAACGGTAACTATTTCACCACTTCCGTTGGTATCCCATTTAGCTGGAAAATCACCAGAATTGTCACGGTTAAAGCTATCTTCAAAGATTACCACATTGCCGGGTTCAAAATCAAAATTTGTATTAACCGAATAGGTTGGTTGGTTTTGCCTATTATTTTGATTTCCGGTATTGGATTCATTTCCACCAATTACGTTACCACTACTTTTTTGTTTGTTTTTGCGTTCCCGCTTTTTTTCTTTTTTGGACTTTTTAGGTGAATCTACAATAGTGTCCAAAACCCTATCTGTACTTTTTGTGGTTTCTTTTTCCACACGTCTTTCCACAGTTCGTTCTACTGCATTAGCAGCTTTATCGCCAAGTTTGTCCAAAAACTGAGCGTTGCACAAACTGGTAGTACAAATAAATAAAAGGGCTAAAACTGTCTTCATAATAAATGTTTTAAGGGTTTATTTTTTAAATGTTACTTCTTTTATCACTTTGTTGTTGAGCATTATTTTCAATGTATAAATTCCTGCCGCTAGATTATTTATGTTTAAAAAAATCTGTTTTCCCGGTACAATTTCCAGGTTGCCTGAATATTGTTTTTCTTTTTTCATAACTAGGAAAATGGTGCAATAAATATATTATGAAGAAATAGGAGGTACTGTGAATTTTGTAACCAATGCTATAACAAATGTAACAGCCCTATGTTTATAAGGCTTTTCAAGTGTATGTAGAAAATTTATTTTGAAATATATTCCGAAGGAGAGCTGCCAAATTCATGCTTGAAGCATTTGGTGAAATAGGAAGGATCATTGAAGCCAACGGTATATCCCACTTCTGAAATGGAAATCTTTTTTTCCTTTAATAATTTTAGCGCCAATTTTAGCCGTTGTGTTCGTAAAAATTCTGTGGCAGACTGACCCGTAAGTGCTTTTAATTTTCGGTGAAGTTGCATCCGGCTAACACCCATTTCGCCCCCAAAGTCTTCAATGCTAAAATTTGAATTGGTAATGTTTTCGTCCAATACTTTTTGAAGGCGTTCCATAAATTGCTCGTCAGCAGAAGAAACCGAAATATCCTTTGGCATCAAAACTACTTCCTGTGCAAACCGTTGTTGCAATTTTCTGCGGTTTTCGATGAGGTTTTCTGCCGTTGCTTTCAGTAATTGGCTATTAAAAGGTTTGGTTACATAGGCATCTGCACCAATGCCCATCGCTTCCAACTTGGAGGTGATCTGCGTTTTTGCGGTTAATAAAATTACAGGAATGTGTGAGGTAAGTTGGTGTTCTTTTAAGTGTTTTGTAAAAGTAAAACCATCTTCCTCAGGCATCATCACATCACTAATAACGATGTCTGGTATATGTTCTATCGCCATTTCAAAACCTTCTTTCCCGTTGGTCGCGGTATATACGCAATAAGTGTTCTCAAAAATTGAACGTACGTATTCCCGAATGTCTTTATTGTCATCTATTACTATAATCACTGGGGCATCTTCGGGCAGGACAATTTCTTTTTCAATAAACTTTTCGACAAAAGGAGGCGATTTTATGCTTTCCTTTTCGGGGTTTTCATAAAAAATCTGACTTTCTTCAAAAGCATTTTTATTTACAGGCAGTATTACTGTAAATTCCGTTGTGCCATTTTGTTCGCTTTTTACTGAAATGCTCCCTTTGTGGATTTCAATTAAATCTTTCGTCAGTGCAAGGCCAATACCTGTTCCATGGTTTTTGGTGTCGGTTTGATAAAATCGGGTGAAGATTTTTTGTTGCTGATCCAATGGAATATAATTTCCTGAATTGATTACGGAAATTTTAAATTTTCCACCTTGTCTTTTCCCTATCAGTTTTATAAAATTATTTTCAGGTGTATATTTTATGGCGTTGCCAATCAAATTATATATTATTTTTTCCAAAACATCTTGGTCAAACCAATCTTCTATTTCATCTTTTTCTACTTCAACGCTAAAAGCAATGTTCTTTTCATTACAGCTAAAATAAAATGCTTCTGCTTGTGCAATGAGGAATTTAGGCATATTGGCTTGCTGAACATTGAGCTTAAGGTTTCCGCTTTCCAGCCTTGCCAAGGCCAAGAGCTGATCCACTAAATCTTTTAATCTTTGGGTATTCCTAAGTGCAGATTTGAGGTTTTTGCGCTCGGTTGGCGAAAGCTTATCTGATTCCAAATGGTCTTCAATAGGTCCATTTATCAACGTTAGCGGAGTGAGAAATTCATGCGAAATATTTGCGAAGAAAGTAGATTTTGCAGTATCGAGCTCTCGCAGTTTTTTCGTGGTTTTTTGTCGGGTTCTAAATTGAAAAAATATAAAAACACCAGCAATAGCAATGATTATTATAATTCCCCAAAGCAAATTGCGCTGGTTCTTCTTCTGTTGTTCCACCAAATCATTTTTTGTGGTTAACAATGAAATTTCCTTATCTCGACTTTCGGTTTGATAAATGCCTTCTATTTCCTTTATTTTTTCAGCACTCTGGGCTTGCTGGATGGAATCTTTTATTTTTGCGGCAATTTGTGAGTTGGTGAATGCCGCTTTGTAATTTCCCTGCAGGGCATAGGCTTCCGAAAGCAGAATATGTGCTTTTTGGTTGAGGGTTCCATTTTCTATTTCACGGTTATATTCCAGTGCATTTTGGAGGAAATTAATTGCTTGAGACGCTTTCCCTCTTTGAATATTCAATTTTCCGAGCTGAATAGCTGATTGTGCCGCTTCAAGATTATAATCGTTCTTTTTTTGAAAATCCAACGAATTTTGAAAATAGGTCTCAGCCTTTTCAAGGTTCGCTTTTTCAAAATTCACTAGTCCCAAATAATTGTTTATTTCTGCAACTGTACGTCCGTCTTCAATTTGTTGAAAGAAAGAGAGTGTTTTGGTCAAAAGGGTTTCTGCTTTTTCAAGTTGTCCTTTGTGATAATAAACTTGCCCCAAAAAAACATTTGTAGTGTTGAAATAGAAAGTTCCGGCACCCGGAATTTTTTCAAACTCTTTGTTTGCCTTTAAATAATATGCTTCTGCGGAATCATATTCTTTCAGTTCTAAATAAATATTGCCGAGACTTTGGTAAGCCGCAGCTATAATATCTTCCCGAAGTGGTTCTTTTTTTTGGATGGAGTCTACTACTAACAGATGTGAAATGGCTTCTTTCATTTTGTTTTGACGAGAATAGGCGATAGCCATGGCATTGTGCGTATCAGCTAAAACAATGTTTCCCGTATCTTCAAAATCTTTTGTGTATGCAAGTCCTTTATTACATGCTTCAATGGACTTATCAATTTCACCAATCAAATAATAGGTTCTGCAAAGTCCATTATAACCCAATGCCAAACCACGATAATAATTGGTTTTGGCAGATTTTGTTATCATTTTCTGGAAGTATAGCAGTGCCGAATCTGGTTTTTGTACTCTTCTAAAATATTGCGCATATAGATAATCTGCATCTGCTAAGCTGTTGGCATAATTTCCCTTAGCGCTAAAAGCTTCAAGTTTTTTGATAACCACAAAAGCACTATCAGGATTTGCATTGATGGTTTGGGTAATTTTTAATCGATAGTTGGAAAGTGTAATGGAGTCTTTACCTACAGGTTTTTTTGCCTGTAGGTTATTTTGGCCCAAAGCTGCAATAGCCATGGGCAAGAGTAATATAGAGAGTAGCACTCTCATAGTGGGGTTTAAAAAGTTGGTTTGTGAATTAAAGTTAATTAAAATATTTTAACCCCCGACTTTTTTAACGCATAAGTATATAGTTGTTAATTACTTGTATAAAGAATTAAACTATTGGCGTCTCCTTTAGTTGCAATAATTATATTGTTTTTGCCGCTTCCGTTATCAATATATGCTGCAGCGGTTCCATAAACTGGAAAACCATTCAATATATTTCCGTTTTGGTCAAAAACATAGACCTTTTTTTCTTGTGTTTCTGTAATGGTAATAAATGTATTTCTATTCACATTGAAGAGTTGTGGATTTGTATAAACACCCAAAGGCAGTTCAGCCAATTTTCCGTTTATGCGAAGCAGATTGTCATCAAGCGTTACTTTAACATTGCCGTTTATGGCGAACCAATAACTTCTGCCCACATCCAGTTTTTGGGAAGAAACCTTTCCGTCCTGCGAAATACGCTCTTTGGTGTTTTCCTTTGTAATCACAACAAAAGTATTGTCTTCTTCAGCAATAGGAATTTCAGTAAAATTGAAGTTTTTTGAAACTGAAACTCGAGTTTTTCCAACACGGCTCAAGATATTCAACTTCCCACTTTCCTCCGCAATAACTATGTAATCTTTATTGCCCATCCGAATGTGGACGGGAGGTTGGACGATGTTGCTTTTCGCTTTGTTAAAACCGAAGCCTTTTACCGTTTTTCCAGTTTTGTCATACATCAGAACGTCTTTGCCCTGAACGATTACAAAGCGGTAATTGCTGTTATTGTCATAATCAAAAACAGAAAGAGGCTGCGTAACATTGTCTTTAAATTTTATAGGAAATCCTTTTGCTTCCTTTCCATTTCTGTCAAAAATATAGAACCCGTCTTTGGTGGCAAATGCCATGTAGTTGTTGCCTGATATGGTTACCGGTTCAATTGTGCCTAAAATGGGCGAACCCAAGTTTTTTGACCAAAGAATTTTTCCGCTTTCAGAAATAAAATACAATTTGTTGGCAATATCCTGCACCACTAAATTGCTGCCATTATGTTGGTTGCTGAAAATCTGCGGACTGCCTAAAACAGCATTTTCAAGTTCTAAATTGAATTTTTCCGAAACACTGCTCGAAATACTTTTTGTTGCAGCGCCAGCTTCTTTGCAGCTCAGTGTTACGTGCGCAAAATTTCGGTCGAAACTGAATTGGAGCGCTGCCAGTGGAAATTCATCAAAAGAAATATTTTTAATATTTGTGCGACTTTCGGCATTAAAAAAACCTGAAACTGATTCTGAGAATTCACCCTGCATTTTAAAAATCAAAAGGGAAGAGGCTGTGCTCAAATCTGTTGCGGTGTTTTCAAAATAGGAAGTATTATTTAGGGTGTTGTTGTTTTGAAAATCGCTGATAATTTGCTGTGCGGTAATCTCACTTTCCGTAAAAACAAAGAAATTTTCCACTTGAAAAACATAGTTTGCCTTTTTGGAATTTATAAATGGCGAAAACGTTTTTTCGAATAATTCAGGCTCGCTAAAACTGCTTATTTCAATATCCCGAAAATCACTTTTTGCGGAAACATAACGAGCTAGAGCATCATTTGTTAAAGCGGCATCGATGCTTTTTATAAAAATCGCGGTTTCGGTTTTAAACTGAATTGTTCCAGCCTCACTTACCGAGCCAAAAATTCCGGTGGTTTGTACAACATCTTTCTCGCCACGGAAATTCCGAAGATTTTTTTGAAATTTTTCGGCATCGTTAAACGTAAAGCTCACAGCACCCAAAGCATCTGTCGGTATCAGTGTAGATACATCATTCTGTTGAGGTATTTGATCTTCAAAAACATTCAACAATTGCGGAATGCTATCGGTTGCTAGCGTGATTCCCGTTGCCGTAAAGGATTCGGGTGTGATTGCAACATCCATTGCGCTCCACGAAGTGAATGCTACTTTTGTGGAATCGTTGACTGCAATTTTATTTCCGCGGATTAAAGCTGTGAATTTATTGGAAGACGGCAGGTTAAAAACTTTTTTAAACGTGTTGTCATGTTCGGTTTTTCTGTTTAAAATATCCAGCAAAATTTGTTGCGATGAAGTAACAACAAACACACTGTCTATGATTGCTGAATAAGCTATTTGTTTGTCAATAGTGATTCTTTGAAAAGATTGCTCGTCCAATTTCAACGTTTCAATAGTCTTGTTTTTAAGGGAATCTGGCTGGAATAGATTTTTCGTCTGTTTTGAAATAAAAGTATATGCCGAAACGGAATCATTCACTTGGTTTATACAGAAAAGGCTCTGTGTGGTGGGATGCAGATTTTTTAGCAACGCCGTATTTTCCGAAAAAAATAAATAAGGAGCTGTTTTTTCAAATTTTGAAAGCAGTGAATTGTTTTCAATATCCGCCTGCAAGTTTTCAAAATCTGAGATCTTGAAAACCACGGAAGAGTTCTCAGGAACAAAATCCATTAAGGTCCCTGTTTTTGGAGGTGTTTTGTCACAGCTTCCAAAAACTCCCAAAAGCATTGGGACGAAAAGTAAAAACGCTATTAACTTGCCCACATATTTTCCCATAATACAAAAATAGCAATGTATAGTGATGGTTTGGTGTATAATTGAATTTGTTTATTGACGGGTTTTCAACAGCCCCCTCCCCCTGAAAAAGGAGGAGGAGCTATTTTAGAGTTTCAATCCCAGCTGATCCGGTAAAAGTTTAAAACTTTTCCTGTGAAAAGGCGTGGCGCCGTGGTTGCGAATTGCTTCGCGGTGCTCTTTGGTTGGGTATCCTTTGTTTTGTTTCCAGTTGTAATGCGGATATTTTTCATGGAGTGCAGTCATATATTCGTCCCGATATGTTTTGGCCAAAATGGAAGCTGCGGCAATATGCAGAAATTTTTCATCGCCTTTCACCACACATTCAAAAGGCGTTTTTCCGAAAGGTTTAAAACGGTTGCCGTCAATGGCAATAAAACTGGGAGCGCAGGAAAGCCCTTCTATAGCGCGGTGCATCCCTAAAATAGAGGCATTGAGAATATTTATTTTATCTATTTCGTCCATCATTACGTGGACTACTTTAAAACAAATGGCTTCCCGCTCAATAATTTCTTTCAACTGCAATCGTTTTTTTTCTGAAAGCTGTTTACTGTCCGTTAAAAAAGGATGTTGAAAATCGTCGGGAAGAATCACTGCTGCAGCGGTGACAGGCCCAGCCAAACAGCCGCGACCAGCTTCGTCTGTACCGCATTCCTGAAGATGGTTATTTATTTTTAATTTTAACATGGGGCAAAGTTAATAAGTTATTGAGTTATTGGAGCGGATGGTTTAAATGTATTTAATAACGCAATAACCTATAAACTCAGTAACTCTTAAAACCAAAAAAAATATACCTTTGCCCGAAAGCTTCCCTAGGATGAAAAAAACACTTTTACTACTTATTGTTATGTTTGCTTCGGCAACTGTGTTTTCGCAAACTCCCGGAGAAAAAAAGGTAAAACCGCCGATTGATTATTACAAAATAATTTCGGCAGACAGGGATACTACCTTTGTAGATACAACACTTTCCATCCAAAAAAAGTATAAATTCAACTACTTAAGAAAGGACAATTTTGAACTGCTGCAATTTTCAAACGTTGGACAGACCTATAATTCTTTGGCATATTCCTTTGACAGATTGAATTTAATGCCACTTTTTGTGGCGCAGTCGCACCATTTTAATTACAAGGAAATTGAAGATGTAAATTATTTTAACGTGCCTACGCCTTTAACAGAGCTGTATTTTAAAACTGCATACGCCCAGGGCCAGCAATTGGATGCTTTTTTTACAATAAATACTTCACCCCAATTTAACTTTTCGATAGGTTATAAAGGAGTTCGTTCCCTTGGAAAATACCAACACATTTTGACGAGTACAGGAAATTTTCTCTTCACTTCAAATTATCACACCAAAAGCCAACGCTATAAAATCCGTTTTCATGTGGCGGCGCAGGATATTATGAATGAAGAAAATGGAGGTTTGACGGATAATTCCTTGGCGCTTTTTATAAATGATGATTCTGAATTCACTGATCGCGGAAGGTTGGATGTGAAATTTGAAAATGCCGATAATAAGCTGGAAGGGCTTCGGTTTTATGGAGACCACACTTATGAACTTATTTCACAGCGAGACAGTTTGAGCCATACGGTTTTAACACTGGGAAATATTTTAAGTTATCAAGAGAAATCTTTTAAATATGGCCAGGATGCGCCCTTTGCTGAGTTTGGACCTTCCTATGAAACCGCAGATTTGTTTACGGGCACCTATCTTGAGGATTTCAATGCAAAGGGATATGCAGATTTTGACAATTCCGTTTTGGGAAAAATTACTGCTTGGGCAGGCTATACTGATTTTAATTACGGTTATAATTCCGTTTTAATACTTGATGAAGGGCGAATCCCCAATAGAATAAAAGGAAGTCTCATTGAAGCCGGTGCGGCATATGAAAAAGAATATCGCGGCTTTAAACTAAGCGGGAAGGGAGCCATAAATGTGGCGGGCGATTTTGATGGAAATTATATTCAGGGTGCCGCATCCTATGATTTGAATGAAGGTTATAATGCCAAAGCTTCCATAACAATTCATTCTGCAGCGCCAAATTTTAACTTTCTATTGTACCAAAGTGATTACAAAAACTACAATTGGAAAAACGAGCTGAACAATGTAAAAACCCAGGAATTGAAGTTTGAAATCAACACCAAAAAATTCGGTAATGCTTCCGTTAGCTATACTGGAATTGATGATTATGCCTACTTCGGAATAAAAGCGAACGACAGCACACCTTCACCTATGCAAGCTTCCGAGCGTGTAGATTATTTAAAAATAAAAGCTGAAAAGGAATTTAAGTTTGGTCATTTCGGATTGGAAAACACGTTAATGTACCAACAGGTTTTAAGTGGCCAAACTGTTTTTAATGTGCCACAAATAATTACGCGAAACTCACTTTATTATGAAGACCACTGGTTTAAACGTGCGCTTTTTATGCAGACAGGTGTAACTTTTAAGTATTTTACCCAGTATAATATGAACGCTTATGATCCGGTTCTTGCTGAGTTTTATGTGCAAAACGATCAGGAATTGGGAGGTTTTCCGCTGGTAGATATTTTCTTTAATGCGAAAATACGGCAGACGCGTATATTCTTTGTGTATGAAAACTTTATGTCCATCTTTGGTGGAAAGAATGAATATTTTGCGGCGCCAGGCTATCCGTATCGCGACAATGTACTGCGGTTTGGTTTGGTTTGGAATTTCTTCCTATAAAAAAACCCGTCACATGGACGGGCTTTTTATCTAAATTGTATTTTACCATAATTCTTCGACTTCGCTCAGGACAGGCTAGGCGGCTCAGGGAGAGATTAAATTTAATCCCTTAAAAGCCCGCGAGAAATCACAATCTTCTGAATCTCTGAAGTTCCTTCGTAAATCTGTGTGATTTTTGCATCGCGCATCATGCGTTCCACGTGATATTCCTTTACATAGCCATTTCCTCCATGAACCTGAACTGCTTCTACAGAAACGTCCATTGCTACTTGGCTGGCGTAGAGTTTTGCCATTGCACCACTCATATCATAGTTATTTCCTTGGTCTTTGTCCCACGCGGCTTTATAAACAAGGTTTCGAGCAGCCTCAATGCTAGTGTGCATATCAGCCAATTTGAAGGCGATAGCTTGGTGGTTGCAAATTTCAGTGCCGAATGCCTTACGAACTTTTGAATATTCACGTGCCAAATCATAAGCGCCTGCGGCAATTCCTAATGCTTGAGCTGCAATTCCAATTCGACCTCCTGCTAAAGTTTTCATTGCAAACTTAAATCCGAAACCATCTTCGCCAATTCGATTTTCTTTAGGAACTCTTACATCGTTGAAAATTAATGAATGGGTATCGCTTCCGCGGATTCCTAATTTGTCTTCTTTAGGGCCTATTTCAAAACCTTCCCAACCTTTTTCAACAATAAAAGCATTGATTCCTTGGTGTTTTTTTTCTTTATGGGTTTGCGCGATAACCAAATAAAAATCTGCAGAGCCGCCATTGGTAATCCAATTTTTGGTGCCGTTCAGTATATAATGATCGCCATCTTCAATTGCTGTGGTTTTTTGAGAAGTAGCATCGCTACCCGCTTCAGGTTCACTAAGGCAAAATGCTCCAAGTTTTTCACCTGTAGCAAGCTTGGTAAGATATTTTTGTTTTTGTTCTTCTGAACCATACTTTTCCAGTCCGTAACAAACAAGAGAGTTGTTCACAGAAACAATCACTGAACAAGAAGCATCAATCTTGCTCAATTCTTCCATCACCAAAACATAGCTCATTGTGTCCATTCCGCCACCGCCGTATTTTGGATCTACCATCATTCCCTAAAAAGCCGAGATCGCCCATTTTTTTGACTTGTTCGGTAGGGAATTTTTGAAGGTTATCCCTTTCTATTACGCCCGGAAGTAATTCGGTGCGTGCAAAATCGCGAGCGGCGTCGCGGATCATTAACTGTTCTTCGGATAGACTGAAATCCATAGGCTTTTTATAAGTAAAAATTTTGTTATAATAAGAAAGGGCAAAGGTACTTATAAAAAGCAAATTCCAAAAAAATACAAATCCACAAATTCCAAATAGCTTCAATACGGCGGTTTGGAACTTTGATATTTTTAATTATTTGGAATTTGGATGCTTGTGATTTGAAATTTTTAGGCTCTTCCTTGCTATCTTTAGATTTCAAACATTTATAAAAATTGAAAAAGAACAACTACCATATTATAGGCGTAATGAGCGGCACTTCGCTGGACGGGATCGATTTGGCCGAAATTATTTTTGAGTATTCAAAAAAAAAATGGAGTTTTCAAATCCTCGCGGCGGAAACCGTTCCATATTCCTCATTTTGGAAAACTGAATTGAGAGAAGCAATCAATTATTCCCAAGGAAAAATTGGAACGGCTGGATTTTAAGTACACTGAAAAACTTTTTGAAGAAATTTCTAAGTTCATCAAAAAACGCAACATTCTTGAAATTGACGCAGTCTGTAGTCATGGGCATACAATTTTACACCGCCCCGAAAAAGGATTGACCTATCAAATCGGCAATTTGCCGCGCATTTCAAAAATGCTCGATCAAACTGTAGTTTGTGATTTTCGAGTGCAGGATGTTGAGCTAGGTGGGCAAGGTGCGCCTCTTGTGCCAATTGGCGATCGTTTGCTTTTTTCAGAATATGATTATTGTTTGAATTTGGGTGGTTTTGCGAATTGTTCCTTTGAAAAAAATGACGGACGGATTGCTTATGATATTTGCCCCGTTAATATTGTTTTGAACCAGTATGCCGAAGAACTTGGGAAAGGATTTTGACGAAGATGGCAAATTTAGCAGCTTCGGGAAAAATTGATGAGCAATTGCTTAAAAAATTAAACTCACTTTCTTTTTATGCAGAAAAACCTCCAAAATCTTTGGGATTGGAATGGGTTCAGTCAACTATTTTTCCACTTTTTGAAGCTTCTGAAATTTCTTCCGAAGCTATTTTACGAACTTTTACGGAACATATCGCATTCAGCTCGCCAGTCAGTTTTCTAAGAATACATCTGTGTTTATAACTGGCGGTGGTGCCTATAATTCTTTTCTGATTGAAAGACTAAAAGACCTTGCTACTGTTGACGTTATTATTCCTTCCCCAGAAATTGTGGAATACAAAGAAGCCTTGATTTTTGGGCTTTTGGGTGTTCTAAAACTTAGGGGTGAAGTTAACTGTTTGGCGAGTGTTACCGGTGCTTCGAAAGATCATTCTTCTGGGAAAGTTTATAGATAATTTTAATATTTCTCACGCGTCCTTTTATTTTTTTTTAAAACCTATAAAGATCTTTTGCTTACTACTGAAGCTTTTTCTCAAAATGCTTTTGATAATTCCAATTTAAATACAATTATATGGAACCAGGACCAAAAATTGGAATAGAAGGACTTTACAGGTGTTTTAGATCCAAATATTTTTGGAAATGGCCTTACTAGCTATAAAATAGAGATTGTTCCTGAATTTTTTTTGGAAGACGCCGAAGATAATATTCAAGGTTATGAGAATCTGACTGTTTTTGTTCAGTATTTTATTCTTCCGATAAATTTTACTTAAAATAAATATAAACCCCTAGCAAGTTTTTTATATTTGTCCTCAAACTCCGAAGCGTTGACGAAGGAGGAATTTAACTCTCCACATTAAATGAAGGAACTACTTAAAAAGTACGAAGATAAAGAACCCGAAATAGTTTTTCACTGGAATGACCCCGAAACCGAAGCCGAAGGCTGGACGGTAATCAATTCATTGCGCGGCGGTGCTGCCGGCGGCGGAACCCGTATGCGCAAAGGGCTTGACATGAATGAAGTTCTTTCTTTGGCCAAAACAATGGAGGTGAAATTCACAGTTTCTGGCCCAGCTATTGGCGGCGCAAAATCTGGAATCAACTTTGATCCAGAAGACCCTAGGAAAAAAGGGGTTTTGGAACGTTGGTACAAAGCTGTTTCACCTTTGTTGAAAGCGTATTACGGCACTGGCGGCGACTTAAATGTGGATGAAATTCACGAAGTAATTCCTATCACTGAACAGAGTGGTGTTTGGCATCCGCAAGAAGGGGTTTTTAACGGACATTTTTCACCTACTGAAGCTGACAAAATCAATCGTATTGGGCAATTGCGCCAAGGCGTAATAAAAGTTTTGGAGAACGTAAATTTTTCGCCAGATGTTTCCCGTAAATACACAGTAGCCGACATGATTACGGGCTACGGAGTTGCAGAGGCTGTTCGTCATTATTATGACATTTATGGCGGAAGCGTACAAGGAAAACGAGCTATAGTACAGGGTTTTGGGAATGTTGGTGCGGCTGCTGCGTATTACCTTTCGCAAATGGGTGCCAAAATTGTCGGGATTATTAACCGCGAAGGTGGAATTATTAATAAGGATGGTTTTTCTTTTGAAGAAATAAAGCAACTCTTTCTTAATAAGAATGGCAACACTTTGGTTTCAGAGAATATGATTTCATTTGAAGAAATCGACGATAAAATCTGGAAACTAGAAACGGAAATTTTTGCCCCCTGTGCTGCTTCGCGATTGATAACAAAAGAGCAGATTTCACAAATGATTGAAACTGGATTGGAAGTAATCAGTTGTGGTGCAAACGTTCCTTTTGCAGACAAAGAAATTTTCTTCGGATCTATTATGGAGTTTACGGACGAACGCGTAAGTTTAATCCCAGACTTCATCAGTAACTGTGGGATGGCGAGAGTTTTTGCATATTTTATGGAGCGCAAAGTACAAATGACGGATGAGGCAATTTTCAACGATACTTCCATCACTATTAAAAATGCGATCCAAAACACATTTGATAATAATAGTACCAAAACAAATATCAGTAAAACTGCTTTCGAGATTGCATTGAAACAGTTATTATAATTCACAATAACCAACAGTATTATGGCATCAATAATCATTTTAATTTTCGTAATAGGATATCTTTCCATCACTTTGGAACACCCCTTAAAGTTGGATAAAACTGTGCCAGCGCTCATAATGGCCTCTCTTATTTGGGCTGTTCTAGCCATTGGTTTTACAAATGGATGGTTTGATGTTATTAATAGTGAAGAGCAGGCTTTCAATTTTCTTTCCGGCGGTGAATCTGCCATGGAAGGTTTTGAGGGAACATTGCTTCACCATCTAGGAAAAACTGCTGAAATATTGATTTTCTTAATAGGAGCAATGACGATTGTTGAAATTATTGACCTTCACCGTGGTTTTGAAATTTTAAAAAGCGCTGTGCATACGAAGAGTAAAAGAAAACTGCTTTGGATTATTGGGATTCTTGCGTTTTTTCTTTCAGCAATTATAGATAACCTTACTGCAACTATTGTATTGATTACACTTTTAAGAAAATTAATTCATAAAAGAGAAGATAGACTTTGGTATGCTGCATTGGTGGTGATTGCTGCAAACGCTGGTGGTGCTTGGTCTCCAATTGGAGATGTTACTACAACGATGCTTTGGATTGCTAAACTTGTATCCGCAAGCGGATTGATAGAATTTGTGGTTTTACCCGCAATTGTATGTTTTGTAGTACCATTCGCTATTGCTAGTTATATGCCAGCTTTTAGAGGAACTATTTCAGTAGATGCTAGAGAGGATAAAGATGAGGAAAAGCTTTTAAGCAGTAAGACAATGCTCTTTTTAGGATTGGGGATGATAATTTCTGTGCCAATTTTTAAAACGTTGACGCACTTGCCCCCCTATATGGGGATGATGCTAGCGCTAGGTGTTGTTTGGCTTGTTTCAGAATACATTCACCCTGAAGAGGATTTCAGTAAAGAAAGAAGGCATTTGTACTCTGCACATAAAGCACTTTCTCGTATTGAAATTTCAAGTATCCTTTTCTTCCTTGGAATATTGATGGCGGTAGCAGGGCTTGAAAGCCTTGTTTATGGAGTTGTAAATGGAGAAGAAGTAGGAACACTTCGCTATGTGGCAGAATTGTTACAACAAGCCATACCAAATCAAGATATTGTTATTTTGTTGTTAGGAGTGCTTTCCGCAATTATTGACAACGTGCCGCTAGTTGCAGCTTCAATGGGAATGTATGACATGCCTATAGATTCTGTACTTTGGCACTTTATTGCATACTCAGCCGGAACGGGGGAAGTATGCTTATCATTGGCTCTGCCGCTGGTGTTGCCGCAATGGGAATGGAGCGTATAGACTTTATTTGGTATCTTAAGAAAATAACCTGGCTTGCTTTTGTCGGCTTTATTACTGGAGCTGGAGTATTCCTTTTGTTCGAAAGAGTCTTATTTCACCATACCTAACAATTTCTGAAACCTAATTTCGTTATCCACTAAAACAAAACCTTTTTTATGCTAAACTTCTTTATTCAAGAAGGTGCTGATGTAGCCCAAGATCTTGAACCTGTTGCACAAGAGAAAACCCTTTCCATAATGGATCTTTTATTGACGGGGGGTATCGCCGGACAAATAATTATCGCAGTGCTTTTTGTACTTCTTTTCGTTGCAGTCTACATTTATTTTGAACGGCTTTTCGCAATAAAAGCGGCCTCAAAAATGGACGGTAACTTTATGAACCAAATCCGCGATCATGTTGCCAAAGGAAATATTCAAGCCGCAAAAATGCTTTGCGCCCAAAACAATACCCCGGTTTCACATCTAACTGAGAAAGGAATATCCAGAATTGGAAGCCCTTTAGAAGATATCAATACAGCAATTGAAAATGCTGGTCGACTTGAAGTTTACAAACTTGAAAAAAATGTGAGTGTTTTGGCCACAATTGCAGGTGCTGCACCAATGATTGGTTTCTTGGGAACAGTAATCGGAATGGTCTTAGCATTTCACGAACTTGCCACTAGTAGTGGTCAAGCCGAAATGGGAAGCCTTGCTGAAGGTATTTATACCGCAATGACAACTACCGTCGCTGGACTGATAGTTGGTATTATTGCCTATATGGGTTACAACCATTTGGTGGTAAAAACAGATAAAGTGGTCCATCAAATGGAAGCTACTGCTGTTGATTTCCTTGATATTTTAAATGAACCAGTTTAATGAACTTAAGAGGAAGAAATAAAGTAAGTGCAGAATTCAGCATGAGTTCCATGACAGACATTGTATTTCTGTTGTTAGTGTTTTTCCTGCTTACTTCGCCTGCAATAACGCCAGACGCCTTAGATTTAATCCTCCCAAAGGCAAAAGGGAAAACTTCAAACGTACAGAAAGCGTCCGTTAGCATCACAAAAGACGGAGCTTATTATGTGGATAAAGAACGGGTTAGCGAATACAGCATTGAAAGTGAGTTGAAAAAAGCGCTTACTGGGCAAGAAGAACCAACCATAATTCTCCGGGCGGAAGAAGGCGTACCTATTGAAGATGCTGTTTTTGTAATGGATATTGCAAATAGAAACAACTTCAAAGTAGTACTTGCCGTAAGGCCCAATTAGTCCCCCATACCCCCAAAGGGAAAAGAATTTCTGTTGAAAACGAACATTCCAAAATTTTGAATCTTAAATTTTAAACCTTGAACTTTTTAGATACAGAACATAAACGAAAAAGTATGACCATCACGGTAGTCGTGCATGTAATTATTCTTATTCTTTTGTTTTATGTGGGAATGAAATATTTGGATCCACCTTTAGAGGAGGGCATAGCAATAAATTTTGGTACCACCGAAACGGGTAGTGGAAACATCCAGCCGACTGAAAAAATACAGTCCGCACCACAAAAAACCACTCCCGAGCCTGTTTCACAGCCCAAAGCTGAAATAAAGGAAGAAGTAGTTACGCAGGACAATGAAGAAGCGCCTGTAATCAAAAAGGAAAAGCCCAAAAAGGAACAAACGGAAACTCCGGTAAAAGAACAGCCAAAAAAAGAAGTTAAAAAACCAGACCCTAAACCTGATAAATCTACAACAGATGCGCTTTCCAGTATCCTGAACGGTCCAAAAAGTGATGGTACGGCAAAAGGAGGGGAAGGAAATGACGGCAAACCAGGCGATAAGGGAAGCCCTGATGGCGACCCAAATGCCAGCAGTTATTATGGAACTGGAAAAGGATTGGACGGTGATGGCAATTATTTACTAGGTGGGAGAAAAGCACTGAACAAAGAAAAATTTGTACAGGATTGCAATGAAGCTGGAACTGTTGTGGTAAGTATTGAAGTGGACCGAAGCGGAAAAGTGATCAGTGCCACTCCAGGTGTACGCGGGACTACAAACAATTCTCGATGCCTTACCGAACCTGCAAAACGAGCTGCTTTGGCCACTAAATTTAATGCAGACGATAAAGCACCCGCAAAACAGATTGGCAAAATTATCTACAGATTCAGTCTTTCTGAGTAATTTTGTTCAGCAAAACTTTTTCTTATCAAATATTCTGAAACTATAACCTGGCTTTTTGCACAATTGCCAATGTACCAAAGAGTAGGGCAATCTGCTTACAAGGCAGATTTATCTGCTACGGTTCATCTTGCCAAGTATTTAAATAATCCGGAGAAAAGTTTCAAAAGCGTTCATGTTGCAGGTACAAATGGCAAGGGCAGCACAAGCCATATGCTTGCTTCCGTATTTCAGGAAGCGGGTTATAAAACAGGGCTTTACACTTCGCCACATTTAAAGGATTTTCGGGAGCGGATTAAAATAAATGGCGAAATGATTCCGAAGAAAAGCGTTTCGGAATTTGTTGAAAAACACAAGCCCTTTTTTGAAAACAATCAACTATCGTTTTTTGAAATGACCGTTGGTTTGGCGTTTGATTATTTCAGAAAGAAAAAGGTGGGTATCGCTATTATTGAAGTTGGAATGGGCGGTAGGTTGGACAGTACAAACATAATTTGGCCAGAAGTTTCTGTGATTACCAATATTGGTTTGGACCACACTCAATTTTTGGGCAGCACTTTGGAAAAAGTCGCAATGGAAAAAGGCGGAATTATTAAAAAAAAGAATCCCGTTGTAATTGGAGAAACGCTTGCTGAAACCAAACCAGTCTTTGAGAGAATCGCTTTGGAAAAAAATGCACCTATCATTTTCGCACAGGCGGAAAAAGATTCGGAGTATCCTTCAGATTTAAAGGGTGATTATCAGAGAAAAAACATAAAAACTGTTTTGGCAACTTTGAGAATACTTCAGAAGCAAGGCTGGAATATTTCCGAGGAAAACATTAAAGCAGGGTTGCTGAAAACAATCAAAAATACAGGATTGATGGGGCGTTGGCAAGTTTTAAACGAAACTCCTAAAGTGATTTGTGATACCGCCCACAACAAAGATGGATTGAAACTTGTGATGGAACAATTGGCAACCGAAAGCTATGAAAAAATGCATATCGTTTTGGGTGTAGTCAGCGATAAAGATTTGACTTCGATATTGCCGTTGTTTCCAAAGAGCGCCACTTATTATTTCTGCAAACCGAATATTCCACGAGGTATGGACGCATCTTTATTATTGTCGGAAGCAAGAGGTTTTGGGTTGATTGGTGAAGAATATATTTCAGTATTAAGTGCTTATAAAGCTGCTATTAATAGTGCTTTAAATAATGACTTGATATTTATTGGAGGAAGCACTTTTGTGGTTGCGGAAGTTTTATAATATTTTTCAAATAAATGTTTGCGGGAAATAAAAACTAACTTATATTTGCAACCTCAAAACAATGAGGGCGATTAGCTCAGCTGGTTCAGAGCACCTCGTTTACACCGAGGGGGTCGGGGGTTCGAACCCCTCATCGCCCACCAGATTTTAAAAACCGAAGTGAAAGCTTCGGTTTTTTTGTGCCATAAAGCTTCAAAACTTCATTTCTTCTTTTAATAAGTTTAACTTTGGAGAAATCATAAAAAAGCAATCTTTGAATCCATTATTTAGAAATATCATAATAGAGGTTGTAAAAAACCGTCAGAAACAACAAAAAAAAACACAGCCGACTGAATCTTTTGATAAAAAGGTGAAAAATTTGGAGGTTGAGGTGACCCATGAAATTTGGGATTTCTTCTACTTACTGCTCGGAGTAACTGCGGCTTCTTTTGGATTAAGGGGGTTTTTAATACCGAACAATTTTATTGATGGTGGTGTAACTGGTATTTCACTGATGGTAAATGAATTGGCAGGTATTTCATTTCCGCTTTTATTGGTGTGTTTTAACTTGCCCTTTTTGGCATTGGCCTATTTTTCAATAGGGAAAAGATTTGCAATAAAAAGTGTATTAGGCATAGTTCTTTTGGCAATTGCCGTTGCTTTAATACCCTATCCGTTAATTACAGATGACAAAATTTTAGTTGCTGCTTTTGGTGGATTCTTCTTAGGATTGGGAATTGGATTGGCGATTCGCGGTGGTGCCATCATTGATGGTACAGAAGTTTTGGCCATTTTTATCAGTCGAAAAACAAGCCTTACAGTGGGGAATGTGATTATGATATTTAACGTATTTATATTTTTAGCAGCTGCCTATTTTCTTTCCACAGAAATTGCGCTTTACGCGATTCTTACATATTTCGCAGCTTCAAAAACAGTTGATTTTGTAATAGACGGTATTGAGGAGTTTATGGGAATTACTATTATTTCAGAAGAAAATGAAAAAATCCGTTTGGCAATTATAGAAAAAATGGGCAGGGGTTGCACAATCTTTAAAGCTGAAAACGGCTTTTCCAAAAATGGCGAAACCCGAAGACCTGTTGATGTTGTTTATACGGTAATCACTCGATTGGAAATGAGCAAGCTTAAAACGGAGGTGGATAAAATAGACAAACAGGCTTTTATAATTATGACTTCTGTAAAAGATGCCAAAGGAGGAATGATAAAAAAGAAGCCCATAAAAAAGTTCGATAAATAACTTTTTGCCGATCAATTTTTTGGAATTTGTTTTTTGTATTTTGGCGGTTTAATTTTTTAAAAAGGGTCATTAACTCAGTTGGTTTAGAGTGTCACGTCGACAACGTGGAAGTCACTGGTTCGAATCCAGTATGACCCACTAAAATTTAAAATCCCGATGAATTTTTTCATCGGGATTTTTGTTTTCGGAATATACGTACTAGTACTTATAGGAAACAAAGCCTTTTATTGCTAATATTATATAGTTAAGTTTTTTAAATCATGAAAAATGGCAGAAGATACTCAAAATGATATATGGCCCATACCCAAGTTTTACTTTAAGGTAAGTTTGGGTTCACAGGATAATACAGTTTCCTTTCAAGAAGTTTCAGGATTGGAAACAGAAACACAGCCTATAGAATACAGGCACGGTGATAGTAAACTATTTTCTACCGTAAAAATGCCGGGTATTTCAAAAACTGGAAATGTAACCTTGAAGAAAGGAATTTTTGTAAATGACAACAATTTCTGGAAATGGTACGACGCCATAAAAATGAATATCATAAAAAGAGAAACTGTTACCATCCAGCTTTTGGACGAAACGGGAAGTCCTACTATGACTTGGACGTTAAGCAACGCTTGGCCAACCAAAATAACAGGGACCGATATGAAAACGGACGCAAACGAGGTTGCCGTAGAAACTTTAGAACTCAGTCATGAAGGTTTAACTATTAATAACGGGGGATAATGAATGAATTTCCTCCAGTAGCTTTTTATTTTCAACTCAGTTTCAGTGGTGTATCCGGAAATGTAGATACCGCATTTAAGGAAGTGTCTGGATTGACTATGGAAATGGGGGTAGAGGAAATTACAGAGGGTGACACCAACAGCTTCAAGCATCGCGTTCCCACTTCTGTAAAATTTTCAAATTTAGTTTTGAAGCGGGGTTTGGTATCCAAAGATTCTGAATTAATAGCTTGGTGTTTGAAAACTTTGAACGGGAAGTTGGAAGATGCCATAGAGACCAAAAATATTGTTGTTAAATTGTTGGATGAAAATGGAAGCCCTCTCAAATCTTGGAGTTTTATTAATGCTTGGCCTGTAAAATGGGCGGCTTCCGATTTGAATTCGATGAACAACGAATTGTTGATAGAAAACTTGGAGTTAACTTACAGCTATTTTGAAGTAATTTAAATCATCTATAGAATCATGAACCCTTATTAAAGTAAAATCTATGCCAACCTCGCCATTAATTGAAGAAGCCGACTTAATAACATTTTCAATCCTTTCAGGAGGAACAGAAATACCTAGTGCCTATGAGGTGCTTTCTATAAAATTAGAACAGCATTTAAACAGAATTTCCGAAGCAGAAATTGTACTGCTAGATGGAAATCCTGCTTCACAAACTTTTGAAATTGCTGAGTCGAGCACATTTGTGCCTGGTACTGAGGTAGAAATTAAATTAGGCTATCACCAAAAGAATGAGAGTGTTTTCAAAGGCATTGTGGTTAAGCAAAAAATTAGAGCCGATGGCATTTCGGGAACCACTTTATTGATTACCTGCAAAGACAAAGCGCTAAAAATGGCAATCAACAGAAACAACGCTATTTTTACAGACGTGACAGATAGCGCTGCCATAGAAAAAATTGTGGGCAATAATGGTTTGTCTTCAGCTGTCACGGCAACGACAGTAGAACACAAAGAAATTGTCCAGTTTTATAGCACAGACTGGGATTTTATAATCAGTCGTGCCGAAGCAAATGGAATGATAGTAATAACCGATAACGGAAAATTAACAGTTGCAAAACCAAATGTTTCCGATAGCCCAGCATTACAGTTGAAATTTGGATATGATATTATTGAATTTGATGTAGAAATGGACGCTACCCTTCAATATTCCGAAACCAAGGGAAATGCTTGGGGCATTAGTACCCAAAAGATAATTAATACCACGTCCACGGAGCCAAGTGTGAACAAGCAAGGCAATTTAACGGGAAAGAAGCTTTCTGATGTGCTAAGTGCTGGCACTAATAACCTAAATTCATCTGCCGCAATTACCAATGAAGACCTAAAAGTTTGGTCTGATGCTGCACTTTTAAAATCTCGATTATCCCAATACAAAGGAACACTTTCTTTTCAGGGTTCCTCAAAAGCGAAAGTAAATACAACAATAAAACTAGAAGGATTAAGCAATCGTTTCAATGGAGATGCTTTTATTTCTGAGGTTACTCATACCGTTAATGATGGCCAATGGCTCACGGAAGTAAAAATAGGAATGACTGCGGAATGGTTTTCTGAAAACCATCGTATTTCAGCACCAGAAGCTTCTGGATTGTTACCTGGGGTAAAAGGATTGCAAGCAGGAGTTGTAAAAAAAATGTATGAGGACCCAGAGAATCAATTCCGAGTACAGGTTGAAATACCCATACTAGGTGCGGAAGGCGAAGCGATTTGGGCCCGTATGGCAACTTTTTATTCAGGAAAGAGCATTGGAGCTTATTTTATGCCCGAAGTTGGAGATGAGGTTTTATTGGGTTTTATGAACGAAGACCCGCGGTTTCCCATTATTTTAGGAAGTGTTTACAGCAGCTCCAATCCAGCACCTGAAATTCCCGATGAAAAAAACACCATCAAAACATTAATTACGCAAAGCAAGCTACAGTTAAAATTTGATGATGAAAATAAGGTTATAACCATACGTACTCCCAGCGGAAATATCATGGAATTTAGCGATGAATCTGAAAAAATTACAATTTCAGATAAAAATAACAACAAGATAGAAATGAGTACCGACGGAATTTTATTAGAAAGTTCTAAAAGCATACATATAAAAGCTGCGGATGATGTTAAGATTGAAGGAAATAATATGAGTATTAACGGTCAATCATCTTTAAAAGCCACAGCTGAAAATGTTTCCGTAAAAGGAGATGTGTCCACAACTGTAAATGGTGGAACCAAATGTACCATCTCCAGCGCTGGAATGTTAAGTGCTAAAGGAGCAATGGTTAATATTAATTGATTTTTTGGAAAGAATATTTAAAATCATTTAAAAATCGAAAAAATGGGACGAGAACTTGAGGAGCCTTTTTATACTAATTATGCAGGATTAATAATTATTGCTCCTTTTCTCCCAATGTTATTTGAAAGATCTGGGCTAATGCAAGACAATACATTTAACGATGCTGGAAGTGTTTATAAAGCCATTTATTTACTGGAATATGCCGCTACAGGAAAGACAATTGAAAACGGGCAGGATTTGTTAATCCATAAACTACTTTGCGGTATAAGTTTAAATACTCCAGTAGATTTTTCAATTACATTGAGTAATACAGATAAAGAGACAGTTAACAGTTTACTTTATGCGATTACCCAGCAATGGACACCATTACAATCGACCTCTATTGAAGGTTTGCAAACCTCTTTTATTCAAAGGGAAGGAAAACTTGAAGTAGATGCCGACGCCTATTTCTTGAAAGTAGAACAGAAAGCTTTTGACATGCTATTGGATCAAATTCCGTGGGTTATAAACACAGTAAAATTAGGTTGGATGAAAAAAATACTAAATGTGTCATGGAGGTAATAGAAAAATTAGCAAAAACACTTCAAAAAGAAATCGACTGGTTTAAAAGTGTTGTAGATACTACCTTGGAGCTTTATTTTAAAACCGAAAGCAGCCAAAAATCTGTTTATGGTATCCCGCCTCCAGATTTAGATTTAGACACCTCGCCTTATGCTGAAGTAGTGAAAGAGTTACAATTGGGTTTCGAAGAAAGGCTAATGCTAATTCTAGCGATGATTCCCTATTTAAAACCTGACATTTTAGATGTATTTTTAATTAAAAACCAAAATTTGGATTGTTATTTTTCAGAATTTGGAGGAATTAAGGATGCAAATAATTCTGGTTTTTCCCCGACTTTGGAAACTGCTTGTTTTATTTTGGGTGGTTATGAACTTAAAACCCGACTAGAATTTCTATCAAAAATTAATGCGGAAAATCTATTATACCAAAAAGGGATTTTGGAAACTGATTTTGAAAAACAATTTGCAATACACCAAAAGCTTCAAATATCCTCGGAATATTTTGGTCTCCTTACAACTGGGAAAAGGAATTTGCCTCAGTACAGTACAAAATTTCCAGCAAAAGAAATTGCCACTAATTTAGAATGGGAAAATCTTATAGTTGAGGAAAAAGTTGCGGAAGGACTGTCTGAAATAAAAGAATGGTTAATTCATAGTCCAAGAATATTAAAAGATTGGAGCTTGCAAAAAAATTTTAAAAAAGGATATCGCAGTTTGTTTTATGGTCCTCCAGGCACAGGAAAAACATTTGCGGCCACTTTGTTGGGTAAGGAAACAAACCACCCTGTTTTTAGAGTAGATCTTTCTTTAGTCGTTTCAATGTATATTGGCGAAACTGAAAAAAACTTGGGACGTCTTTTTGACGAAGCCGAGCAAAAGGATTGGATACTTTTTTTTGATGAGGCCGATGCACTTTTCGGAAAAAGAACCAATGTAAGAAATGCCAATGACCGTTACGCCAATCAAGAAGTAGCCTATTTATTACAACGTATTGAAGATTTTTCAGGTTTGGTAATTCTTGCGACTAATATCCAAACGAATATAGATGAAGCATTTTCACGGCGTTTTCAGAGTATGATCCACTTTTCAAAACCAGGAATGAAGCAGCGTAAACTGTTATGGGATAATCTTTTTAAACAAAATTTTGAACTAGAATCTTCCATAAATATAGACGACCTTGCAGCGAGTTACGAACTTACAGGGGGCGAAATTACACAGGTACTTCGCTATTGCGCTTTGGAAGCCGCAAAAAGAAATAAAAAAAAAGTATTGCTAAACGATATTATTACAGGAATACGTAGCGTATATAGAAAACAAAATAAAACCCTATAATTATGCCACAACAAGTATGTATGGGCGCCACATTGAAATGCTCTTTTGGGGTAGCGCCTTCAAGTTTAATTGTTTTGCCAGCAAATCGTGTAATGGTCAATAATATGCCAGCGGCAAATATTTTGGATAACAAGCCTCTAGTGAATATTCTACCTTTTGGAATGTGTTCTTCTTTGGCAAACCCTACGGTATCCATAGCAACCGAAGCAGCACTGGGTGTTTTGACGCCGATGCCTTGTATTCCTGCAACAGAAACTCCGTGGGTACCGGGAAGCCCAACAGTGCTTTTGGCAAATATCCCTACTTTAAACAATACGTGTTCCTTGAATTGTAAGTGGGGCGGGGTTATTACAATTATTGAAGCGGGACAGAAAGATTATAACGTGAGTTAAATGTTCGGTTTTGTTTAATAAAAAATTTTAAATAATATCTAAAATCCGTTCCAAGGCCATTCCTCGGGAGCCTTTTATAAGAATAGTGCTGTTTTTTGGAGTGTTGTTTTGCAATTCTTTTTTGAGATCTTCAAAAGTTTCAAATTGCTTGATATGGAAAGATTTATTCGTTGTTTTAAAGAAATTGCTTCCAACTAAAAACACATTTCCGAAAGGATTTTTTGACAAAAAATCAACAATGTTTTGGTGCTCTACTTCTGCATCTTTTCCAAGCTCAAACATATCACCCAGAAACAAAATTTTATTATTGCCTTTTGCTTGTTTAAAGTTTTCCAATGCTGCTAGCATGCTTGTAGGGTTTGCATTGTAGGCATCCATCAAAATAGTATTGGTGCCTTTTGTAATCAATTGGGAGCGATTGTTTGATGGAATATATTCTTCAATTCCGGTTTTTATTTTTTCGGAAGAAACCTTAAAATAGGCCCCAATGGCAATGGCAGCAGAAAGGTTTGCGAAATTGTAGGCCCCCACTAAATTGCTCTGTATCTGGGTCCCGTTAAATTCGACCAAAAGGTGATGAGAGCTGTCCAGTAATTGAATATTGTAATCATTTTGGGTAGTTCCGAAGGTTATTCTGTCAATTCCTTCTGAATTGGCCAATTGTTTCGGATCGTCTGCATTAACAAAAATTTTCTTATTGTGCTTTTTTAAAATACTTGTACAGCTCGGTTTTGCCTTTTACAACACCTTCAATACTACCGAAACCTTCTAAATGTGCCTTTCCGAAATTGGTAATATAACCGTAATCTGGCTCAGCTATTTCACTCAACATTTTAATTTCGCCCAAATGATTGGCACCCATCTCTACGATTCCAATTTCTGTTTCTTTATTCATAGTAAGCAAAGTCAATGGAACACCAATGTGGTTGTTTAAATTCCCTTCTGTGGCGGCGGTTTTAAATTTTTGTGAAAGCACCGCATTTATAAGTTCTTTTGAAGTTGTTTTACCGTTGCTTCCTGTTAGCGAGATTATTGGTAAGACCTAAAAATTTTCTGTGAAACGTCGCTAATTCTTGAAGCGTCAATAAAACGTTTTCCACCAGAATAGTTTCGCCAGTACTTTTATGAAAAGCTTTTTCGTCAACTATAACTTTAAAAGCGCCTTTGTCTAAAGCTTCCTGTGCAAATAAGTTTCCATTGAAATTTTCCCCTTTCAAAGCAAAAAAGATGCAGTTTTTAAATATTTTACGAGTGTCGGTACTAACTCCGCTACTCTCCAGAAAAAGATGATGGATAGCTTCTGTGTTCATAAAATAAATATACTAAAAAACCCTCCGAGGCGAAGTGCAAGGGAGGGTAGTTTTTATAGATTTTTAATTTTTTAATTACGTGGGGTTTTTCCTTTTTTAGATTTTGAACCTACACGACACATTGCACATCTAAAGCCAATATAATCAGTAGCCATATCCTGAGGGAAATAACGTCTTTGTGCTGGATCTAACCAATAATCACGATCTCTCCAAGAACCCCCTTTGTAAACGCGAACTTCATTGTCAACCAAAGTAGTTCTGCTTGAGGACTTATCATATTGTCTATCTAGATCTCCTATAGCTGTCTGCATATACTTTTTGAACCGGCGAATTGTACATACGGTGTGAACCATCGCCACTCTCAGTTTCATCATCTGCAAAAGATTGATAGTAGCGAGAGGAACGTTTATCACCATCTCTATAATCGCGGTTGTCGCTTTCTGAGAAATTGGTTCGCAAATAAGTTTCGTTTTCATCAACTGGAACCTGAAGTATTTCACCTGGAAGATTTCGAGCAATAATTTTTCCGTTGCTTAAGGTATCATAGACTATGGAATCCATGGTGACAATTTTTACTTTGCCATCTTCGCCAATAGCGTTTTTGGTGTAAACATTTCCACGGTAATAATTGAAATCGTTAAACTCATCATCTACTATTGGGCGATAAACATCTGCTACCCATTCTGCAACGTTTCCTGCCATATCATACAAACCATAATCATTTGGCTCGTAAGATTTTACTTGTGCAGTAATATCTGCACCATCATCACTCCATCCAGCAATTCCACCGTAATCACCATCACCTTGTTTAAAGTTGGCTAATTGATCGCCTCGTGATTCTTCTTTTTCCAGAACGGGTATATTGTCCTTCCCAAGGATATTTTTTCTTTCCTCTGTAAACATTATAATTTCGTAAGACCAACCAATCCAAGTGCTGCATATTCCCATTCAGCTTCGGTAGGAAGGCGGTATTCTGGCAATAGCAATCCATCTTTACGTTGAATATATAAATTTGTACTGTCCTTGCTTCTTTTTGCGATAGATTCTGATTTTTTTCCGCCACGGGTAATAGAGTCATTACCACCATAAGTCATTGTGTGGGGCATTTAAATAAGTTTCAGTATTAAAAGTTTCTCCAGGTTCAACTTCATAAGCGGGCATTTCTGGAGGTAATATCCTTCTTCTCCAAAACCAATTCGTTAACACGGTCCGTTCTCCAATTGCTAAACTCAACAGCTTGAATCCAACTTACACCAACAACTGGATATTCTGCATATGCAGGATGACGAAGGTAGTTGTTGGTCATTACTTCATTAAAACCTAAACGGTTTCTCCAAACAAGGGTATCTGGCACTGCACCTTCATAAATTCTTCTGTAATTTTCATCAGATGGTGGAAAAACTTTCTTCAACCAATCCAGATATTCAAGATACATTAGGTTGGTGACTTCAGTTTCATCCATGTAAAAAGACTGAACGTGCTGTTGGTTTGGGGAGTTGTTCCAATCGTGCATTGGGTCATCCTGAACCCTTCCCATTGTAAAGGTTCCACCTTCAACAAATACAAGGCCTGGGCCAGTTTCCTGTTCTTTAGACTCTGGGTTGTACTGAAAACCACCTTCTTTGGCATTCATTTTCCAGCCAGTGGCGCGTGAGCTGTTTTTATAGTCTCTCGTTTTGTTGCAACCTACGAGTAGTGAGGCCACTATTACAGTAACAAATAGCTTTAATGCTAGGTTTTTTCTTAACATCATAGATTCAAATATGATAAAATTGGGTTCGCAATATAGTAATTAACGACAAAAACACAATAATATTTTGTTATTATTGCGCTGTGGGGTTTTGATAGGCTTAACGACCAATCCCAAATGCAAACGTATTAGTTTTAAAATTATTATCCTAATACTGTGTTATAGAAAAAGTTTAAAAATTTACCGCTATACTAAGTGTATATTTGGAGCGTTATTTGTACTAATGAGAAAAGCGATACTTCTTTTTATTTTAATTGTGATGCCTTTTTTGGGAAAGGCACAGTCAAAAAACATAACCATAGATTGGGGAGATAGTAGTGTATCTACCAATAATTTTGGAGCTAAGAAACAAGAGGTTTCTGCAAAGCAAAAAGCAATTGAAGCACTGAAACTTCAAATGGATAAAGAGGTCGTTAGCTATACCACGCAGTGGGAAGACGATGGTTTTTCCGACAGAAATTCAGTGACGGTTTCAAACATTCAGTACGGTTCGGTTTCTTCAGCGGAACTAAAAAAGATTAATCCTGATTTATTGCCAAGCAAGCTAAACTATAGCATTGCAAGCACTAAATCCAGAGATAAACTTTTTACTATTTTTAATATAACGCCTATTATTAAAACCAATGGGAGTTATCAAAAAGTGCTTTCATTTGATATTAAATATCAATATGGACCACAAAGTCGCAATGCCCCTCCAGCTATTACAAATTCTGTACTTGCCAGTGGGAAATGGTTTAAATTTAAGGTTGACCAAACTGGGATTTATAAAATAGATAAATCTTTTTTGAATAGTTTGGGTATGAATACCGATGGTATTAACCCCAGAAATCTAAAAGTATACGGTGATGGTGGAAAGACTTTGCCATTGCTTAATTCGCAAAACAAATTTTTTGACCTTCCGGAAAACGCCATACAAGTTGTGGGTGAAGAAGATGGAAATTTTGACGGCGGTGACTATATTTTGTTTTATGGTTCGGGACCTGAGGGCTATAATGCAGAAAACGACTCTCACATAAACCCTTATAGTGATGAATCTTACTATTATGTTACTGCAGATGGCGGTGCCGGAAAACGCGTAAGGGCCATGACAGAACCTACTGGCACTGTTGAATTCACGATCAATCAATTTGACGATTATAAATTTTACGAAAAAGACGAGGAAAGTCCCACGAAGTTGGGTAGAGTATGGTACGGAAATCGTTTTGATATTGAAAGCGAACAAAGCTTCAGTTTTGAGTTTCCAAATATTGTTTCAGGAAAACCTATGGAGCTTGTTATTAAGGCTGGTGCGGCTTCAGAAAGTAATACTTCAATGGCAGTATCTGTCAACAGTACAAGCTTGGATCCTTTGATGTTTAACAGATTAGATGGAGGGTTGTTAAGCTTGGCTAGCTTATTTGAAGAAATTCCGGCAAACAGTGCGACCGTTACGGTTGATCTTGCTTATAATAATAGTGGAAACCCATCTAGTATAGCCTATTTGGATTACATTGGTATTTGGGCCGTTCGCCAATTAAGTGGAGTAGACGGACAGTTGGCTTTTCGATATAAAGATGCAGCTACCTCAGCTGGTGTTGGAGAGTATCAAATTAGCAATGCATCACAGTTTTCGCAGGTTTGGGATGTTACGGATTTTCAATTTATTACTTCAAAACAAAACGAAGGAAATGCTTCATCCTTTAGTTTTAAACAAACCCTTGGGGAAGTGCGCGAATACGTTGCAGTAAATCCAAATAATTATTTTGTTCCTATAAAAATAGCACAGTCTGCAGTTCCAAATCAAAATTTAAAAGGAACCATATTTAATGATGAATCTGGAAATTTTAAAGATGTAGATTATATAATTATCACTGCTCCGTTCCTTATTCAGCCAGCGTTAAGATTGGCAACATATCATAAAAACTTAGAAGGACTGAATGTAAAAGTGGTTACCACTGATAAAATTTATGAAGAATTCAGTTCTGGGAAACAAGATATCAGCGCCATTCGGAATTTTATTCGATATGTTTATTACAATGCTTCTACAGAATCCAAAAGGATTAAATATGTTGGCATTATGGGAGATGCTTCCATTGATTATAAGAACAGGATTCCCAACAATAATAATATTGTGCCCACTTTCCAAACTATTTCGGGGACTAGTATAAGCCAGTCTTTCATGTCTGATGATTTCTATGGAAATATGGATGAACTTGAAGGCACTATAGGTAGAGGCTCGGCAGATATTGACAGATTGGACATTGCAATGGGGCGGATAGTTGTGGACAACGTTTCTTTAGCCAACGCGATGGTGGATAAGATTATAAAATACACATCAGAAACTTCCTATGGCAACTGGAGAACCAATTTCGTTCTTGTGTCTGATGATGTTGATAAAGATGGGGAACAGATTTTAGAAACAAAACTGGATGCATTGGGAGATCGAATTTCCCAGGAAAAACCTTATATAAACGTAAAAAAAATACATTCAGACGCCTATCAGCAGGAGGCTTCAGCAGGGGGAAATCGATATCCAGAGGTCAATGAAGCTATTGAAAGTGCAGTAGAGGTTGGAGCTCTAGTTATGAATTATTTTGGGCATGGAGGAGAAGATGGCATGGCCCAAGAATTTATATATACCAAGGAAACAGCACAAGACTTCAATAACAAGAACAATCTTCCTTGTTTAATAACCGTTACCTGCGAGTTTACAAAATTTGACAATCCGTTGCGGATCACTGCGGGAGAACTAACCTTTCAAAATAAAAATGGAGGTGCAATTTCCTTAGTTACCACTACCCGGGCCATTTTTATTTCCACAGGAGTTGAATTTAATGAAGCACTGGCAGCAGAGCTCTTTGGTTATGGTGTTGATGTGCCAAGTCCTCCCGCAGAGGCTTTTAGACGTGCAAAAGAAGATAATATAAGTAGCCCATTAAGGCGTGTTGTTTTCTATATTGGTGACCCTGCAATGCATCTTGCATTTCCAAAAAAGAGCATCCGGCTTACAAAACTAAATGGTGTTCCGCTTGCGCAGGCTACAGATACGCTTAAAGCTTTAAGTAGGATTAAGCTTGAAGGTGAGGTTATTAATGAGGCGGGATCACTAATGACAGATTACAATGGGGTGCTTGAGGCAAAAGTTTTTGACAAAAACGTAATGCGACAAACGTTGGATAATGATAATCACGGTTTCATAATGAATTTTATCACTTTGGGAGAAGGTCTTTTTAATGGCCAAGCAACAGTTTCAAACGGTCTTTTTGAATTTGAGTTTGTTGTTCCACGTGATATACAAATACCTGTGGGGAAAGGAAGGGTGAGCCTTTATGCCAAAAGAAATGACGTTTTGGAAGATCAAGCTGGAGTGAATCTGGATTTGGATGTTGGGGGACTCAATGAAAATGCCCCGGAAGATAATGAAGGACCCTTGATTCGGCTTTATATGAATGATGAAAGCTTTGTGTCTGGGGGTATTACGGATGACTCACCCATTTTATTGGCAAAACTGGAAGATCCCAACGGTATCAATACCGCTAGTGGCATTGGCCACGATATTGTGGCTGTTTTGGACGGGGACGAGGCCAATCCATTTCTTTTAAATGAATTTTACCAAGCAGAGGTTGACGATTATACAAAGGGGGCAACCAGCTATAAATTCCGCAATTTGGAAGATGGACTGCATACACTAACCTTGAAAGCATGGGATGTTTACAATAATTCCTCTACCGCAGAAATTCAATTCATCGTTGCGGGCAGTGATAAACTTAAAATTACACGCGTGCTCAATTACCCGAACCCATTTGTAAATTATACCGAATTTTGGTTCAACCACAACAGACCGGATGAAACGCTGGACGTGCAAGTGCAAGTATTCACCGTTACCGGGAAAGTGGTTTGGACAAAAAATGCTTCCTTACCGCCATCGGGCATTTATTTGTGTCGCGATATTACTTGGGACGGCCGCGATGATTTTGGTGACCGAATCGGAAAAGGAGTTTACGTATATAAGATAACTGTTAAATCAACGTTAACCAATCAGCGGGTTGAAAAATTCGAGAAACTCGTCATCCTTTAAAAATTAAAATTATATTTGTCCAAAATTATTTAATATGAAGAAATTATTTATTCCAATTTTGTTAGGCCTTGTGGCGTTTAAGTCGATTGCTCAGGACAATACAGGTATTGAAAATCGCGTAATTACCACAGGGGTTCCATTTATATTAATAGCAGCAGATCCGCGTTCTGGAGGTATGGGAGACATAGGCGTTGTAACTTCTGCTGATGCTTTTTCGCAACAATGGAACCCAGCAAAGTATGCTTTTTCACTTTCAAAGCAAGGCGTTGGTGTTACTTATACTCCTTATTTAAACAAATTGGTTAACGATATATTTTTGGGTAACGTTACTTACTATAACCGTTTGACCGAACAAAGTGCAGTTGCTGCAAGTTTCCGTTATTTCAGCCAAGGTGAAATTGAACTTCGCCAAACACCAGACGAGACTCCGTTAATTGTAAAGCCAAACGAACTTCTTTTTGACATTTCTTATTCATTGCGACTTAGCGAGCGTTTTTCTTTGGCTGTTGCTGGTAGATACATCCGTTCAGATTTAAAATTGCAAACTGCTGTTGAAGATGCTTCTGCAGCAAGCTCAGTAGCTGTGGATGTTGCAGGTTACTATCAAAGTGAGGAAATACCTTATAACGATTTTGACGGTCGTTGGAGATTGGGTTTCAATATTTCTAATATTGGTCCGAAACTTAAATATGACGAAGTAGGTTCAGAAAGCAACCTTCCAACAAACCTTGCATTAGGTGGTGGTTTTGATTTTATTCTTGACGAATACAATAAAGTAGGCGTTTCTGGACAGGTTAACAAACTTTTGGTACCAACACCTAGCGATTCAAACAATGACGGCCTAATAAACAGCGAAGATGACTATTACAACGAAAGCTTTTTTAGCGGGATGTTTTCTTCTTTTGGTGATGCCCCAGACGGTTTCAGCGAAGAGTTAAAAGAATTTACATGGGCTTTGGGTGCTGAATACTGGTATCAAGATGTGTTTGCTTTCAGTGCAGGTTATTTCAACGAAAGTGATGTAAAAGGAAGTAGAAAATTTCTGACCTTTGGGGCAGGCTTCCGCTATACCGCTATCAATATTGACGTGTCTTATTTATTTTCTACATCTAAATTGGCTAACAGTCCGCTTGATGGAACCCTTCGTTTTGGTCTGACCTTTAACTTTGGCGATACCTACGACGAGTATTAGAAAAGTTTAATTGTTGAGTTGTTTAAGTGTTTAAAAGTTTAGCTGTATAAATACTAATTTGTCCATTAAACCTTTAAACTTGAAATGAAAAAACAAAAAATTGAAATTGCGTTGGAAGTTTTTGAAACCATTTCAGAGCTTCCAAAAGAAATTCAAGAATTGATGAATAAGGCGCAGCAAGCACGTGAAAATGCTTATGCGCCTTATTCACATTTTAGGGTTGGGGCAGCGCTTCGGCTTTCTTCGGGAGAAATTGTTAAAGGCAATAACCAAGAAAATGCCGCTTTTCCCTCAGGGCTTTGTGCTGAAAGGGTCGCGGTTTTTAATGCTGGGGCCAACTTCCCCAATAAAACAATTACCGCACTAGCTATAGCGGTACGTGCTGAAAACAAGGAGGTTGCAGAAGCTATTGCACCCTGTGGAGCTTGCCGGCAAGCTTTGGCAGAGTATGAGCAGAAACAAAAGTCACCAATCGCTATCTACTTTATGGGCGAAACGGGTGAAATAATAAAAGTTGCTTCAGTGATGGATTTGCTCCCCTTGGGGTTTGATGCAAAATACCTCTAAAATAAAGCACCAACTTACAAGCACCAAATTACAAGCACCAACTTACAAGCACCAAATTACAAGCACCAACTTACAAGCACCAAATTCCAAATAAAAAAACAAGTTCCAAATTCCAAAAACTTTAATCCTTTGAATTTTAAAATTTGTTTTTTGAGATTTATTTGGAATTTGGAATTTGAAATTTGGAATATAATTGGATTTTGGAATTTGGAATTTGTGTTTTAACCTTATAAAGTGCTACTTTTGTTATCCGTTTAATAAATTTTCCACTGGGAAAACCTTATAGCCGATAGATGAAGAAAATCACTAAAAAAACGTATCTGGATTGGTACGAAAACATGCTATTTTGGCGCAAGTTTGAAGATAAACTGGCGCAAGTATATATCAATCAAAAAGTAAGGGGGTTTCTACACCTCTACAACGGTCAAGAAGCTGTTTTAGCAGGTGCCTTGCACGCAATGGACCTTAAAAAAGACCGAATGATTACCGCTTACAGAAATCACGTTCAGCCAATCGGCATGGGCGTAGATCCAAAGAAAGTGATGGCCGAACTTTATGGAAAAGGCACTGGAACCTCACAAGGTTTAGGAGGTTCAATGCATATTTTTTCCAAAGAACACCGTTTTTATGGTGGTCACGGTATTGTGGGTGGGCAAATTCCATTAGGCGCTGGCTTGGCTTTTGCCGATAAATATTTTGAAAGAGACGCTGTAACCCTTACCTATATGGGCGATGGTGCAACCCGTCAAGGTTCACTTCACGAAACATTTAATTTAGCAATGCTCTGGAAACTTCCAGTGGTTTTTTGTGTTGAAAACAATGGCTACGCAATGGGAACTTCCGTAGCACGTACCGCAAACCATACAGATATTTGGAAGCTCGGTTTAGGTTACGAAATGCCATGCAAACCAGTAGATGCAATGAAACCAGAAGTAGTTGCAAAGGAAATGGACGAAGCAATACAACGTGCCCGTCGCGGCGATGGCCCAACATTTTTGGAATTGCGAACATACCGCTACCGCGGCCACTCAATGAGTGATGCACAACATTACAGAACCAAGGAAGAAGTTGCCAAAAAACAGGAAGAAGACCCTATTACTTATGTGCTCCACCAGATTTATGAAAACAAATGGGCAACTGAAGACGATATAAAAAAGATTGACAAAAAAGTAAAGGACATGGTGGAGGAATGCGAAAAATTTGCGGAAGAATCTCCATATCCAGAGAAGAACGTAATGTTCGATGTTGTATACGAACAAGAGGATTATCCTTTTTTATCAGATAAATTATAGAAGATGGCAGAAGTAATAAACATGCCGCGCTTGAGCGACACGATGGAAGAAGGAACGGTGGCAACCTGGCTTAAAAAAGTTGGCGATACCGTAAAAGAAGGCGATATTCTTGCTGAAATAGAAACCGACAAAGCCACAATGGAGTTTGAATCTTTTTATGAAGGAACATTGCTTCATATTGGAATAAAGGAAGGTGAAACCGCAAATGTGGATTCGCTCTTGGCTATTATTGGTGAGAAAGATGAAGATATTTCAGCTTTGATTGATGGGAAATCCTCAAATAAAAAGTCGAAGAAGATCGAAGCAGATTCCAAAGAAGAGGAGAAATCAACTGAAAAGGAAGACGAGGATAAACGCTCCTCTGCTAAAACTACGGAAGACGAAGAAGAATCTGAAAGATTCTTCCGATTCAACCGAGACTGCCCGATGGTGTTGAGGTAATTACCATGCCGCGCTTGAGTGATACAATGACTGAAGGAACTGTTGCTACTTGGCTTAAAAAAGAAGGCGATAAAGTGGAAGAAGGCGATATTCTTGCAGAAATTGAAACCGATAAAGCCACCATGGAATTTGAATCGTTCTATTCCGGAACGCTTTTAAAAATTGGAATAGGCGAAGGTGAATCTGCTCCTGTAGATGCGTTACTTGCAATCATGGGCCCAAAAGGAACTGATGTTTCCGGTGTTGCTGAAAATTTTAAAAAGGGCAAAAAGTCTTCAGATAAAAAGGAATCCTCCTCCATTAAAAATTCTGAGAATGAGGAGAACGATGAAACCAAAGAATCTTAAAAAAAGTTTCGCAGAGAAGGAAACTAAAAAAGAAACTTTTCAGGGAAAAAAATAGAAACTTCACACTCTACAAACGAAGGCCGTATTTTTGCCTCGCCTTTGGCTAAAAAATTGGCTGAGGAAAAAGGCATTAATCTGCGCCAAGTTCGCGGAAGTGGTGAAAATGGCCGAATCGTAAAAAACGATATTGAAAACTATCAACCTGCTGCTGGCGGTGGACAAGCCTACATACCCAGTAGGAACTGAAAGTTTTGAGGAAGTGAAAAATTCACAAATGCGCAAAACCATTGCCAAACGTTTGGGCGAATCCAAATTCTCCGCACCGGAATATTATTTGACCATTGAGTTGGATATGGATCATGCAATTGCAGCGCGTGAAGCGATAAATGCAGATCCGGATGTGAAAATTTCATTTAATGATATGGTTATAAAAGCCTGTGCGATGGCACTGCGAAAACATCCACAGGTAAACAGCCAATGGACGCCGGAGGTTACAAAAATCGCAAAGCACATTCACATAGGCGTTGCGGTTGCTGTTGACGAAGGTTTGTTGGTTCCTGTTTTGAAATTTGCAGACCAAATGACCTTTTCACAAATTGGCAGTCAAGTAAAAGAGCTTGCCGGAAAAGCCAGAAATAAAAAAATTACGCCACAGGAAATGGAGGGCAGTACCTTTACGGTTTCCAATCTTGGAATGTTTGGGATCAAGGAATTTACTTCTATCATAAATCAACCAAATTCGGCCATTTTATCGGTTGGGGCAATCGTTCAAAAACCAGTGGTTAAAAATGGACAAATTGCCGTTGGCAATACAATGACGGTAACTTTGGCCTGCGACCACAGAACAGTTGATGGGGCAACGGGAGCAAAATTCCTGCAAACATTGCGACAGTATATTGAGAATCCTGTGACGATGTTTGTTTAACAAAAATCAATTACTAACTAAAATCCCGATAGCTTCATTTTTATTGAAACTATCGGGATTTATGTATATTTAAAAGATGAAAAATATAATTATTACAGGCACGAGCCGAGGGATTGGTTTTGAAATGGTAAAACTTTTTTCCGAAGCGGGGCACAATGTTTTGGCGCTTTCTCGAAATTCAAAACCTATTTCAGATTTAAAACTGAAAAATGTAACGGCTCTCGAATTTGATATTGCAGATGAATCTGAAATAGTAAAACTTTCAGCCTATCTTACAAGAAAGAATGAAAGCTGTGGATGTGCTGATAAACAATGCCGGGTATTTAGTGAATAAGCCTTTTTCAGAAATCACTTCGGAAGAATTTAAAAGGATGCTACGATGTAAATGTTTTTGGCGCTGCCTCATTGATAAAAACCGTACTTCCCTTTATGAAAAAAGATGGGCATGTAGTTAATATAAGCAGTATGGGCGGCGTACAAGGCAGTGTAAAATTTCCTGGTCTTAGCGCATACAGTAGCAGTAAAGGCGCAATCATTACATTAACCGAATTGCTTGCCGAAGAATATAAAGAAACCGGTCCTTCCTTCAATGTTTTGGCTTTAGGCTCTGTGCAAACCGAAATGCTGGAAGAAGCTTTCCCAGGTTTTAAAGCGCCGCTTTCTGCAACCGAAATGGCACAATATATAATGGATTTTTCCCTTAACGGGGAATAAATTCTATAATGGGAAAATTTGCAGGTTTCAAGTACAACTCCATATTTTTTGAATATTTTTATGACAGAAATTCTTGAAAAATATATTCCCACAGGCTTCCGTAGCTTCCGCTTTTGAACTGATAAAAACACACAACGTACATCTGAAAATTGTGAACGAGCGCGTTACCCGCCATGGCGATTACCGGAAAATGGCGAATGGCCAGCATCAAATTACCGTAAATGCTTCCTTGAATAAATATCGATTTTTAATTACGCTTGTTCACGAAATTGCACATTTGGAAGCCTTCACAAAATACGGACGTTATATAAAACCGCATGGCTTGGAATGGAAACGAACCTTTCAATTGTTGATGTTCCTTTTTTACGGCCTGAGGTTTTTCCAAATCAATTATTGCCTTTATTGGCACGTCATTTCAAAAACCCGAAAGCTTCTAGCGATACTGATGCGAGTCTGGCTTTGGCCTTAAAGCAGTTTGACCCAGAGAACGATAAAAACTATATCTTTGAAATACCCTTTGGGGGACATTTTAGATTGTACAACGGTAAAATTTTTAAACGCGGAAAACAACGTGTAAAACGCTTTGAATGCTTGAGGTGCCACTGGAAGAACCTATCTTTTCAATCCCAATGCAGAAGTGGAATTTTTAAGTAAATGAAACACGATCACGACTGAAGGTACGATATGCTGTAATGTGATGAAAGATCTTAATTTAGAAACTGATTTCGTGATTCTTGGTTCCTTTAAGTCTGGTCAAATAATAAACTATGAATAAAAATTATTACGCAGTAATTATGGCCGGCGGCATCGGTTCGCGGTTTTGGCCGGTGAGCACACAAGAATTTCCCAAGCAATTTCACGATATGTTGGGAACGGGACAAACACTTGCTGCAAAAAACTTTTTCGAGGCTCAACAAAATTATTCCTTCAGAAAATATATATATTCTTACCAATGAAATGTATCTGGATATTACACTGAAGCAATTGCCAGAAATTTCAGAAAAACAAGTTGTTTTGGAACCTGCAATGCGAAATACCGCCCCGTGTATTTTGCTTTCGGCACTAAAAATAAAAAAAGAAAACCCGAATGCGTTAATGCTCGTTGCACCAAGTGATCATTGGATTGAAGACGAAAATGCTTTCGCAAAAGATGTTCAGGCCTGTTTTGATGCCGCACAGCGCGAAGATATTTTATTGACTTTGGGCATTGAGCCAACATTTCCAAACACAGGTTACGGGTATATTGAAAGTGATAAAAACGATACTTCGGAAATTGGAAAAGTGAAACAATTTCGTGAAAAACCAGATTATGAAACCGCCAAACAATTTCTTGCCGAAGGAAATTTTCTTTGGAATGCAGGTATTTTTATTTGGAGTGTAAAAAGCATCGTCGCATCTTTTGAAAAATATTTGCCTGAGATGAATTCACTGTTTTTAAAAGGATTAGACTGTTTTAAACACTTCCGAAGAAAAACCTTTTATTGAAAAAAATTACACCAATGCAGAAAATATATCTATTGACTATGGAATTCTTGAAAAAGCCGAGAATGTTTTTGTAAAAAAAGCCACTTTTGATTGGAATGATTTGGGAACTTGGGGTGCACTTTACGACAAAATGCAAAAAGACGATGCTGGCAATTCTTCTGTAAATGCTGAAACTCTATTAAAGGATTCCAAAAACAACATGATTTTTACGGCATCAAAAAAGTTAGTTGTTTTAGACGGAATTGAAGATTATATTGTCGTGGATAAAAAAGAAGTCCTTTTATTGTTTCCAAAGAAAAAGGAGCAGGAAATAAAGGAACTGCTAAAGGAGGTTTCAGATAAATTTGGAAAAAAATATTTGTAAATGGAGAACACAGAAAACAATAAGAATATAAAAGTAAATTCGAAGGATGAGGAGTTCGAAAAGGTTAAGCTAAACACCTGGGAAAGCATCAAAAAATTCTTAATTGAGTTGTTTGATATACGCACGGATTCTGATCGTGATGCTACGATTGAAGCCGTTAAAAAGGATATCTCCTTTAAAGGGCATACGGCTTGGATTCTTATTTTCTCCATTTTTGTTGCGTCCATTGGGCTTAACGTGAGTAGCACGGCGGTTGTTATCGGTGCAATGCTTATTTCACCTTTAATGGGGCCAATAGTTGGTATTGGTTTGTCTGTTGCAATTAATGATGTTGAAACCTTAAGACGTTCACTCATAAACCTCGGGGTGATGGTTGTTTTAAGTGTGCTAACTGCGTTTCTCTATTTTAAACTTTCGCCATTAACAGAGGAAACTCCAGAGTTAATTGCACGAACGTATCCCACAATCTTAGACGTATTGATAGCCATTTTTGGTGGTTTGGGGTTGATTGTTGCTAAAACCAAAAGCGGCACCATTGCCAGTGTAATCTTTGGTGTTGCAATTGCAACTGCGTTGATGCCTCCATTGTGTACTGTGGGTTATGGTTTGGCAGTTGGCAATGGTTCTTATGCGGGTGGTGCGCTTTATCTGTTTTCCATAAATGCAGTTTTTATCGCGCTTTCCACCTTTATTGTTTCGAAAATTTTGCGGTTCCCATTGGTACGTTATGCCAATAGCAAAAGACGTAGAAGGATCGCTCAAATAGCTTCATTAATTGGCATTGCAGTGATGGTGCCAAGTGTTTGGTTGTTTATTAAATTATTGGATCAACAAGTGTTTGAAAATACTACCAAGGAATTTGTGAAAAACATTATTAGATATGAAGGCGCCGAAGTAGTAAAATTTACCCAGGATTATAAAACAAAAAATATTGATGTCTACTTAATTGGTCGTCCTGTTCCACAGAATAAAATAGACGAATGGTTGGCAAAATTGGAAAAAACTAAAAAACTAGAAAACACCCATTTGCGAATATACCAAGGTGCGGATCAAAGCGGCGAAATGGCAGCGAAATTATCTGGCGAAATAAAAGCAGGAATTCTTGAAGATCTATATGTTAAAAACGAACAGTTGATTCAAGATAAAGACGAAAAAATACGCTTTTTGGAAAACCAGATTGCGCTCATAAAGGTCCAAAATGTTCCTTTTAAGGAGTTGAGTGAAGAGCTGAAAATTAATTATGAAGGCGTTGAAACTTTTAGTTATTCGAACAAGATTACTACAAACTTTCAAAAAACCGATACACTTCCTGTTATTAATATTCGCTGGAAAAAAGATGTTTCTTCAAAAGAAAGAAGGAACGATCTAAAAAAAATACAGCAATGGCTTAAGTTTAAATTGAAGTTGGACACCCTGCAAGTTTCCGAATATCCATAAAAAAATCCCAGTAAAAATACTGGGATTTATAGTTTTCTATTTGACGTGAATTCACTGTTTTTTATAGTGTCAATTCTTAATAAATTTATAGCTGGTGGTTTTCTTTTCAACCTGTAGCATTGCAAAATAAGTGCCTGTTTTCAATGAAGAAACATTTATCGCTCCTTCGTTCGATACTTTTGTACTTAAAACTACTTTTCCACTAATGTCAATAATTTGTACTGGAATATTTTCTAAACCTTTCATTGAAAAATTAAGAAAGTCTGAGGTAGGGTTAGGGTAGAGACTTATGTCATTTTCGCCAAAACTCTCCAAATTCAGTATGGTACTTCCTTCAACAATAATGTGGGTTTCGTTTATGTTTGGGTCTTGAATTACATCTACCGTTCCAGAAGGCCATTCAATAATCAAGGTTTCAATGGTTGTGCTGGTACCGATTCCAAAATGGGCCAATAACGAATTCATATGGCTGAAGCCTTGGCCGGAACGAACCTCGCGCATCTGTGTGCCCCAATCTCCAACAATTTTTACTCTAGCACCAATTCCATTTTTGTTGCTTTCAACACCTTCCAATCCTACTTTTACCCAGTTATTGGCGTTTCCATCATTGATGTATAAGTTCCCGTCGTTTACAACATCCAAAAACCCATCATTGTTAAAATCTCCAATTCCTCCTTCGTCAAAATCAAGATCTTGTCCTGTAAAGGTCATATCGCCATTGTTGAGGTAAAGTTCTTTGGACATTTCAGAAAAAATATCTACAAAACCGTCATTATTGAAATCGCCAGATTGGTTTTCCCAAGCGCCAAGATCAGTTGGATTTATTCCTGAACCTGCAATAATATCCGTAAACATTCCGGTACCGTCATTCTCCATCAATCTATTTTGGAAATCGTGATTTACAATGAAAGCATCAAAATCGCCATCGTTATCAAAATCCTCAAAAACGGTTGCCCAAGATTGCGCATTGTCGCGCATTCCAATATCAAGGCCATTTTCAGTAAAAGTGCCATCGCCATTATTGGTGTACATTGCATTATCTCGGTTTTCATCACCTGGTAGGGCACCCCCTCGGCATTTGGTTAAATACATATCACTATCACCATCGTTGTCATAATCTACCCAAATGGCGGCATAATTTCCGGGTCGGTCCAAGGTTACAATTAACGTTTGGTCCAAAATCATATTTTGGCCACCACCATTGCGGTAGGGATGGCTAAGATCTACATCGTGACAAACAAAAGCATCCAACAAACCATCATTGTTTATATCGGCAAGGGTTGATCTTTGCGAAAAGATATATTCAGGTTTTGGCACTTCGGTATAAGCGGTTCCATCCACATTTGCGAACAGAAAAGAGACACGCGAATTGTTTCCGAGAACAAGGTCGTTAAATCCGTTACCATCAATATCACCGGCGGCTACACTCCAATCTGGGATATTTTGTATTGGCATTGTAAGAAATACAGAATTGAACGTATGGTCTGCAAGCTGAAAATCTATACCGATTCCGTTTTGGGAAACCCGAACGTAATCGTCAAGATAATCGCCGTTCATATCAACGGCCACTTCAGAATAGTCTTGGTAATTACCAATTAATCCGCTTTGGTTGGTAAATGTTACTTGGGCAATTAAGGATGCACTAAATAATATAGTGCAAAGGGAAAGTAGTTTATTTATCATAATATTAATAATTAGAACTTTAAAAATAAAGCAAAATATTTGATAAATAGCGGGATAGAAGAAAAAAAATTAACCTTCTTTTAGCTGAACTCCTCGTATTTTTTTGAAAAGATCTGAAGAATATACAAAATTGGTTACATCTTCGTTGTCAGTTTTAAAGATCTCTTGATTGTCACCTTGCCAAACTAATTTGCCGTTTTTGAGCAAAACAACTTTTTCGCCAATTTCCATCACAGAGTTCATATCGTGGGTTACCACAACTGTTGTAATATTGTATTCGTGGGTTATTTCCTGAATAAGGGTATCAATCAATGTTGCTGTTTTTGGGTCAAGCCCGGAATTTGGTTCGTCGCAAAAAAGAAATTTAGGTTTGTTCACAATGGCTCTCGCAATAGAAACCCTCTTTTGCATCCCTCCAGAAATTTCGGCAGGGAATTTTTTGTTTACATTTTCAAGATTTACCCTTTTCAGCACTTCGTTAACACGGTCCACCATATCTGTTTTTTTCTGTTTGGTGAACATTCGCAACGGAAACATTACATTGTCTTCAATATTCATTGAATCGAACAGTGCCCCGCCCTGAAATAGCATTCCAATTTCTTCACGAAGTTTGCGCTGTTCTTCGTCATCCATATTCTGAATGGCCTTGTCTTCGTAAAATATTTTGCCCTGGTCTGGTTTAAAAAGCCCGATGAGACATTTGAGCAATACGGTTTTTCCACTTCCACTTTGACCGATAATAAGGTTTGTTTTCCCTTTGTCAAATTCAGTAGTAATTCCTTTTAGGATTTCTTCATCTCCAAAACTTTTATGTACATTTTCTACTTTTATCATGAGCTTAAAAGAAGTTGGGTTATAATATAGTTTGCAGAAATAATTAAAACACTGGTCCAAACAAAAGAGTTTGTGCTAGCCTTGCCCACTTCCAGTGCGCCACCTTTCATATAAAATCCTTGCCAAGAAGGAACGGTTGCCAAAATAAATGCGAATACAAAGGTTTTAAAGAATGCGTAAAACAGCTGATATGGTATAAAACTATCCTGTAAGCCCGAAATAAAAGCTGTAGAACTAGAAAAGCCTCCATAAACACCAGCCACCCAGCCGCCCAAAATACCAAGAAACATAGCAATAACTATCACGAAAGGGTAAAACATCAATGCGATTATTTTTGGAAAAACCAAATAGTTGAGCGAATTGATACCCATAACCTCTAGCGCGTCAATCTGTTCCGTAACCCTCATGGAACCTATGCTGGAAGTAATAAATGACCCAACTTTACCAGCCATAATTATTGAAATGAAGGTAGGGGCAAATTCCAAAATAACTGATTGTCTTGTGGCAAAGCCAATAAGACTTTTTGGAATTAGTGGATTGCTCATATTCAGGGCAGTTTGTATTGCCACAACACCCCCAACAAAGAAAGATATAAAAGCAACAATACCCAAAGAGCTGATAATAAGGTCGTTTATTTCCTTAAAAATAAGGTGCTTTAAAACAGATGTTTTGGTAAAACTGCCAAACACCTTTTTAAGCATTAAAAAATAAGAACCAATATCTTGTAAATACTTCATAAAAACGATAGCTATGGCTAAAATACTAAAATTAGTGCACTGTTTTCTGAAAAAGCTTTTTTTAGCTTTTATTTACCAAATAGAGCCATCATTTTATGATAAATCTCGGTGCTTTCAAAAATACCGTTGAAATTTGAAGCCCCTGGTCCTTCCGCAAAAACAGGAACCATGGTGCCTGAATGGCCAGAAGTAGAAAAGGTAGGTTTTATTTTATTATAATCATTACCATCTGAAGCAAGTGTATAGCCCCCCGTTTCGTGGTCTGCGGTAACAATTACGAGTGTTTCGCCGTTTTGTTGGGCAAAATCTAATGCCACTCCCAAAGTTTTTTCGAAATCCAAAAGTTCCTGAATTAGGTAGTCTACATCATTATTATGGCCACCCCAGTCTATCTGGCTTCCTTCAACCATTAAGAAAAATCCTTTTTCATTTTTGGAAAGTTTTTCCAAAGCCAGTTTAGTGGCATTGGGCAGAAAATCGCCACGACCTTCACTCATTTTTGGCATTCCATCATCGGCAAGCAGAATAATTTCATTGTTTTCACTTGGGCTGTTTGGAAGCTTATCTGTAATTACATCATATCCTTTTGCTTTCATTTCCAATAATAGGTCTTTTCCGTCCTTTCTTTTATTGAAAAATTTTAATCCTCCACCGGCAAAAAAGTTCACTCCACTATTTATTGTGAAAGTGGTAATATCTTCATAAAGACTGCGGGATTTTACATGTGCATAGAAACTTGCCGGTGTGGCGTGCTGAATGGAAGATGTGGCAATTATACCCGTAGCTATGCCTTTATTTGATAATTGCTCCACAATAGTTGGCAGCGGAATGGTATCCATATTTACCGCAATGGCGCCGTTATAAGTTTTTTCACCCGTAGAAAAAACGGTCGCCCCAGCAGCAGAATCAGTAATCAAATCGCTAGCGGAAGAAGTTTTGCTCAAACCAATAGTGTGGAACCGCTCAAAATTTGGCTTTCCATCTTTGTAATAAATGGCCGTAGATACCTCGCTCAATCCCATTCCATCGCCGATAAGAAGAATAATGTTTTTTGGTTTTTTTACTTCTGAAGGAATATTGGAAACTGTATTTTCTCTAACTTGAACCGAAACACAGGAAATTGAGATTACAGCAAATGAAAGGAGCAGGGTGAGGAAACGGAATTTCATTTTGTTTTAAAATTTTGTAGGCAAAAATAGAGAATATAACAGGGTTGAAGTGTTAAGAGTTTGTTGTTAAATAGGAAATAACATCTTAAGGCATTTCTTTGTGAAACTAAACCATTCCCACTTTTTGTAAAATATTCTTCCACCGTAGTTTTCTAATAAACTTCCCTTCGTTTTCTGAAACGATGTATTCCAGCTTTGCCTTTTTCGCTTTGAAATAACCTTTCATTGAGTCCAAAAGAAACTGAAAACTATTTTTTTTGGAAGCCAGTTTTCCCGAAGCGATCAATGTGAGCCAAAATCCGTAACGCATTTTATAAAAAGCCTCGCCTTGTTTGTGTTTTGAAGTTTTTGAATAAACCTTTCCTGTAGGCTTTAAATGTTTTACGTGCAAAGAAGGATCGGTTTTTATTTTCCAGCCGTGGTATTGGGCCAAAAGTTCATCGACTGTGTCCCATCCCATGGATTTTTTTAGACCGCCTATTTGTTGAAAGCATTTTTTTCGATAAGCTTTCAGTGCTCCTCGGATGTGGTCCTTATTCGTTAAATTTTCCACCACCCAATTGCCATTTTTTTCTATAGTGCAAAAGCCACCTACCATGCCGTAAGTTGGATGGTTTTTAAATTGTTCCGTAATTTTTTGAAGATAGTTTTCAGGGAAAATTAAGTCTGCATCAAATTTGCATATTATATCATAATCATCATCAAGTGTTTTAAAACCCTCATGAAAAGCACAGATGACTTTGGACCCAGGTTGGTGATGATCTCCTGAAGTTATTTTAACATACGAAATGAATGAATATTTTTCTGAAAAATCTAAAATTATTTGTTGTGTTGCATCTGTTGAATTGTCATTAACAATAACGATTTTTTTAGGAAGGAAGGTTTGAGAACATAACGATTGCAATGTTTCAGCTAAATAGTCTTCTTCGTTATGCGCCGTTATTACTATGTAAATTTTTTTCTCCAATTATAATATATATATTAGTTGGTCTCTAAATTAAAATCAAATGTCCAATAAATATTTTTTTGTTTTCCTTTTTGCAGTGAATTTAATTTATTCGCAGGAATATAATGTTGCCTTGTACAATAAAATTTCAGAAGAAACAATAAATGGTTTTTATGATCTAGATAATGAAGACTGGTTTGGCCATTCTGTAGAAGGAATAGGAGATTTAAATGGGGATGGAGTAAATGATATTGCAATTGGAGCAAATCAAGATGATGATGGGGGTGAAAATAAAGGAGCTATTTACATACTGTTTTTAAATGAAGATTCGTCCATACAATCAATGCAAAAAATTAGTGAGGAAGAAGGTGGTTTTAATGCAAATATGATAGAATGGGATTACTTTGGGAGGTCAATAAGTTATTTAGGAGATTTAAACAATGATGGATTAATCGAAATTGCTGTTGGAGCGGAATATGATAATGAAGCTGGACATCGCTTCGGAGGTATATACATTCTTACATTAAATACAGACGGCACAGTTTTTTCCTATCAAAAAATAAATCAAATTCATGGAAATTTTCAAGGTGAATTGGATGTTTGGGACGTTTTTGGAAGTGATATAGCAAATATTGGAGACTTAAATGGTGACGGAAATATAGATATAGCTGTTGGAGCAAGGAGAGATGGAGATGGTGGTGAGGAAAGGGGAGCGGTTTGGATACTTTTTTTAAATTCGGACTTTACAGTTAATAGTCACCAAAAAATAAGTGCAACAAGTGGAGATTTAAATATTGAATTGGATTTTCAAGATTATTTTGGATCGTCAATTACGAATATCGGAGATTTAAATAATGATGGAGTCATTGATTTAGCAGTAGGAGCTTATCGTGATGATGATGGAGGATTAAATAAAGGTGCAGTCTATATACTTTTTTTGAACCCAGATGGTACTGTTTTATCAACCCAAAAAATAAGCGAATTAGAAGGTGATTTCAACGAGGTGCTTACTGAAAATCTTTTCTTTGGGAGGTCTTCTACTTTAGCTCCAGATATTAATGGGGATGGAAAAACAGAATTATTGGTAGGTTGTACAGATAATTTATTTTATATATTAAATCTTAATTCTGATGGAACTGTTGATGACTTTCAAAAATATGGGGCAGGACTTAATGGGTTTGACGGTAATTTAAATGAAGGGGATTATTTTGGTCATTCAGTATCATTGAGTACTGATATAAATGGAAAAAATTCAATAATTGCCGGTGCCTTTGGAGATAGTGAATTTGGTTTTCAAAAAGGCGCTGTTTGGATTTTGAAACTTGGAGAAATTCTTTCTATTGAGGAAATTAACAATTCGTCAACTGATATTTTCCTATATCCGAACCCTTCTAAAAACTCATTTAGTCTTAGCGATTTAAAAAACATTTCTAAAATCCAAATTTTTGATATAACAGGCCGATTGGCTGTCAGATATGATCATTTTGATTCCAATCTTTTCGATGTTTCTTATTTGCCAATTGGGGATTATGTGGTAAAAATTTCTTCTGAAAATGGAAACTTAAGAAGTTTTAAGCTGATAAAACAATAGTTATAATCTCTCAGCATAAACCAGATAATACCGTGCTGTAATCCTGCGAAGAATAGGCCGTATCCCAATTTTTTTTACAGGATTGGTAAATTTTTCACTTTTCACAATTCGCCACCCCGCTTTTTCGAGTAACCAATCAAATTGCCAATCCTCAAATTCGTGATAATGGCGGTCCCATTCGTCAGTTTTGCTTCTGTAAGCCGAAGCGAACCAAAGCTTCAAAGGAACTGAAGCCACCAGCTTTTTAGCTTGAATATCTTTCAATACATTAAAAGGAGAAATCAAATGTTCAAAGATTTCAAAAGCAGTAACCACATCAAATTCATCTGTTTTTACTACCTCGGTTTCAAGGTCAAGATCCTCGCCATTTGTATTATTAACTTTAAAGCCTTCTTTGGTAAGTATTTCAGAGAAAGGATTGGGAACGCCCAAATCCAATATTTTTTCTTCTTTTGAAACAACCTCGCTGAGAAAACGAAATGTGTGTTTGTACCTTTTTTTCGGAAATTTGCCTTCGTACATCTTTTAAATTCTGAATTCTGAATTCTGAATTCAGAATTAATTAAACCCTATAAACTATTGCATTAATATTCATTCCCGCGCCAACGCTGGCAAAAATAACAACATCTCCTTTTTGTATGGAATGTCCTTTCAATTCGCCATTCAAGACTAAATCGTAAAGTGTCGGTACGGTTGCAACGCTGCTATTTCCCAATTTATCAATGCTCATTGGCATTATTTTTTCAGGAGTATTTTTGTTGTATAGTTTATAAAAACGGTTTACAATGGCCTCGTCCATCTTTTCGTTTGCTTGATGGATAAATATTTTTTTCACCTCATCAATGCCCATGCCGCTTTTGTCCAAACAGGTTTTCATGGCGTCAGGCACATTGTTCAATGCGAATTCATAAATTTTCCGCCCATACATTTTTATATAACGGCGATTGTCCTTTATTTCCAGATTATTGCTTTCCCCAAAAAAGATGAAATGTGCTTCCTCAAATGCATAAGTCGCGCTAAAATGGCTTAGAATTCCACCGGCTTCTTCGCTTAATTCAACAACTGCAGCGCCAGCACCATCGCTGTAGATCATCGAGTCGCGATCGTGTGGGTCAACCACCCTCGAAAGAGCCTCAGCACCAATAACTAAACATTTTTTTGCCATTCCGGCTTTTATAAACGCATAGGCTTGGATCATTCCTTCAATCCAGCCTGGGCAACCAAAAAGCACATCATAACCTACACAAGTTGGGTTTTGGATTTTAAGGTTGTGCTTTACTCGGGTGGCAATACTTGGTACTGTATCGCTTTGTACGGAACCATCTTTTACATCACCATAATTATGGGCAACAATAATATAATCTAACTCTTCTTTATTGATTCCAGAATTTTTGATTGCGTTTTCTGCCGCAAAGGAAGCGATGTCTGAAGTAGTGAGTGTTTTAGGAATATAACGTCTTTCGTGAATACCGGTAATGGCCTTGAATTTTTGAATGATGGTCTCATTTTCTTGGCCAAAACGGGTGCCGTCCTCATTGTAAAAATGATGTTGGCCGAACTGTTCATTCTTTGCTACTTCACTTGGAATGTAACTGCCGATGCCTGTTATCTTGACATTCATAAATTGAAATGTTTCGTTAAATGTACAAAAAGCTTTAATAATTCGGAATCCTGACTTCAGAATTCTGGGTTGTTACGCTTCCATATAAGCTTCAATCGGGTTGCAGGTACAAACCAAGTGCCTGTCTCCAAATGCGTCATCTACTCTTCTAATTGAAGGCCAGAATTTATTGTCGGATATGTATTCCAACGGAAAAGCCGCTTCCTGTCTACTGTAAGGGAAATCCCAATCATCTGCAGTCAACATTTGCAAGGTATGTGGCGAATTTTTCAGAACGTTATTGGGTTGTTCTTTATCAGCCGCCTCAATTTCTTTTCTAATGGAAAGCATTGCATCACAAAATTGATCTAAAGCCATCTTGCTTTCGCTTTCCGTAGGCTCAATCATCAATGTTCCAGCAATTGGAAAGGAAACCGTTGGCGCATGGAAACCGTAGTCCATCAATCGTTTTGCAATATCTGTTACTTCAATTCCTTTTGCTTTAAAAGGGCGGCAATCCACTATCATTTCGTGGGCTGCGTGTCCATACTCACCTGCGTAAAGCACTTTATATTGACCATTTAGTCTTTCTTTTATATAGTTGGCATTCAAAATGGCGTATTGGGTAGCTTTTTTCAAGCCATTTACGCCAAGCATACAGATGTAAGCGTAACTAATTAAACAAACCAGCGAGCTACCGTAAGGTGCTGCTGAAATTGCCGTAATTGCATTTTCACCCCCTGTTGGGATTACTGGATTTGAAGGCAAAAATGGAACTAGTTGTTTGGCTACACAAATTGGCCCAACACCCGGTCCACCACCACCGTGTGGAATAGCGAAAGTTTTATGAAGGTTCAAGTGGCAAACATCAGCACCGATAGCACCTGGATTGGTCAAGCCAACCTGTGCGTTCATATTTGCACCGTCCATATAAACCTGTCCGCCGTTTTCGTGAACTATACTGGTTATTTCGCGAATGGCAGACTCATAAACCCCGTGTGTTGAAGGATAGGTAACCATTAAACACGATAGATTGTCTTTGTATTTTATTGCTTTTTCTCGAAGGTCATCAACGTCTATATTTCCCTCTTCAGTAGATTTTGTCACAACCACTTGCATGCCTGCCATTACTGCACTCGCTGGGTTTGTACCGTGTGCTGAAGATGGAATCAAACAAATATTTCTATGGCTTTCGCCACGCGATTTGTGATACGCACGAATTACCATCAAGCCGGCATACTCACCTTGTGCGCCACTGTTTGGTTGCAAAGATGTTCCTGCAAAACCAGTGATTTCGGTAAGTTGTTTTTCGAGTTTTTTCAGAATGATTTGGTAGCCTTCGGCTTGAGATATTGGAACGAATGGATGCATATTGCCCCACATTGGGTCGCTCAATGGCAGCATTTCTGCCGCAGCGTTCAGTTTCATTGTACATGAGCCCAATGAAATCATTGAATGTGTAAGCGAAAGGTCTTTGCGTTCCAGTTTTTTAATGTAACGCATCAAATCTGTTTCGCTGTGATACTTATTGAAAACTTCTTGTTGAAGGAATTCGGTTTTCCGAGCAACTTCTTTTGGGATTTTATTGCTAATTTCCAAATCGGTAATTTTCTGAAAATCTTTTTTAATCGCCTCGGAAAAAATTGCGAGTATTTTATTCAAATCCTTTACGGTTGTGGTTTCGTTAATTGAGATTGAAACTGTTTCGTCGTTTGGATAATAGAAATTTACTTCTTTCGCTTCCGCTAAAAATTTAATTTTTGTAGCATCAGTTTTAATCGCAATGGTATCAAAATAGGTGTCGTTTATTTGCTCAAAACCCAATTTTTCCAAAGCGCTTGCAAGCGTTACAGCCCCGTGGTGTACTTTTCGTGCAATGTATTTCAATCCTTCTGGGCCGTGATAAACCGCATACATTCCCGCCATAACCGCTAATAAAACTTGGGCGGTACAAATATTGGAAGTGGCCTTGTCGCGTTTAATGTGCTGTTCTCTTGTTTGAAGTGCCATTCTCAGGGCGCGGTTGCCATCGGTATCTTTCGTAACCCCGATGATACGTCCTGGAATACTTCGTTTGTACTCGTCTTTTGTGGCGAAGAAAGCCGCGTGTGGTCCGCCATAACCCAAAGGAATTCCGAAACGTTGTGTGGTTCCCACAACAACATCAACCCCAAATTGACCTGGAGATTCCAGCATCACAAGACTCAAAATGTCTGCGGCAACGGCAACTTTTATTTGGTTTTCGTTCGCCTTTTCAATAAAACTTTTATAGTTGTATACCTTCCCAGTTCTGCTTGGATATTGAACGATTGCTCCAAAAAACTCTTCGGAAAAGTCAAAATCTTCGTGATTGCCCACTACCAATTCTATTCCCAAAGGAATTGATCGTGTTTCAAGAACTGAAAGGGTTTGCGGCAACACTTCTTCCGAAACAAAAAACTTGGAAGCGTTGCTTTGTTTCTTGCTCTTTTCGCGAACGTTATAAAGCAATGCCATTGCTTCTGCAGCTGCAGTGGATTCGTCCAAAAGCGATGCGTTTGCAAGTTCCATTCCCGTTAAATCACTGACTACGGTTTGGAAATTTAGCAAAGCTTCCAATCTGCCTTGGGCAATTTCAGCTTGGTAAGGGGTATAGGCTGTGTACCATCCCGGGTTTTCCAAAATATTCCGTTGGATAACTGGAGGCGTGATAGATTGGTTATAACCCAGTCCAATATATGTTTTAAAAAGCTTGTTTTTTGTGGAAAGTTCGGTGATATGCTCAATATATTCCTGCTCGCTCATTGCGATGTCCAGATTCAGTGGTTTTTTCAGAATAATATCGTCTGGAACGGTCTCGTAAATAAGTTGGTTAATAGAGCTTACACCAATGGTTTTAAGCATTTCAGGAAGGTCGTTTTCCCGAGGGCCGATATGCCTTAAAGCAAAAGAATCTGTGTTCATTAATTTACGATTGAAATTTAGGTGGCAAAATTACAATATTTAAGCTAAAATAGATTGCTTTTAACCATCTGAAAATTTAATTTTTCAACTAATTATCAAGGTTATCCACACTTTAATTATTTTTGATGGCATGAAGGTTTTGAGTAGGGTATTTGCTTTTTATATAAACAGTAGTATTCACGTAGCTTTTGCAGTGGTTGCGCTTTTGGCAATTACGGTTATGGAGTACAATTTAACTATCCCTATTGAACTTTGGGTGTTTGTTTTTCTTGGTGCTTTAACGAGTTATAATTTTGTAAAATATGCCAAAGTCGCGGGTTTGCACCACCGAAGTTTGACAAATTCCTTAAAAACGATTCAAATTTTTTCTGCGGTCTGTTTCGCTTTATTGGGGTTTATTGCTTTTCAACTTTCCATAAACACACTTTTGGTTTCCGCTGGTTTTGCATTGGCAACTTTTTTTTATGCGGTCCCTTTCGTGAAAAATAAAAATTTAAGAAGACTTTCAGGAATAAAGATTTTTGTGGTGGCATTGGTATGGGCTGGTGTTACGGTAGTTGTTCCTGTAGTTGCTTCGGAAGTTCACTTTTCTGGAGATTTGCTGCTTACTTTTTTTCAACGGATTTTGATCGTTATCGCACTTATCTTGCCTTTCGAAATTCGCGATGTGCCCTATGATGCAAAAAATCTAAAAACCGTGCCACATAAAGTTGGCGTTAAAGCCACAAAACTGATTGGAGAAGGGGTTTTGTTGCTCTGCTTGGCTTTCGAATTTTTTAAACAAAATTATGAAGTGGCCTATATTGTAAGCTTGTTGTTTTTTTGTGTGTTTTTGGGGTGGCTTATTGTTATTTCAAAAACCGAGCAATCGCGTTACTTTGCTTCTTTTTGGGTGGAGGGGCTACCGATACTTTGGTTCGCACTTTATATTCTTTTGGAAAAACTTTAGGATTGTGGGTTGTTGTCTATTTCTTGGCGGAGTCTGGTTTTTAATTGCTGTTTTTCTTCAGGGCGAAGCGTTTTGATATTAGCAGATTTTATGGTTTTGGTCAATTTAGTGTTGCGTTTTGCATGGTTACGGCACAATTTACACATAAGTATGTGCAACTTCGGCATGAACTTTTCGAAGAAGCTAGCTTCATTATATTGACTTTTGTCGCATACGTGAACCGCTTTATCACACTCTAAAAAAAACTTCATATATTCTAATTAAACCAATTTTTCTCCAAACACTCAACCATTGACTTGCGTGCTCTATGAATTATTACCCAAAGATTAGACGGTGTAATGTTGTATTCTTTACAAAGAGCTTCGGTATCAAAATTTTCAATTGTTTTCTTTTTAAAGATAGTTGCCTGCTTCTCGTTAAGTTTGTCCAAACATTCCAAGATAGCAAGTCCCAATTCTTTGTTTTCCATCTTGTCCTCGGCGTTTTTGTCAAAAGGGTCAGCTGCGTTTTCTTCCAGCCAATCACCTTCGGCATCATCGTCGCGATAGGTAATATGTACTTCGGCCTTTCCTTTTTTGGAATTTATTTTTCTGTAGTAATCAATAATTTTCCGCTTCAAGATTGAAATAAGCCACGTTCGTTCAGTAGCTTCGCCCTTAAAGTTTTTTTTTGACTTAAGGCCCGCCAAAAAAGTTTCTGAAATAAGATCTTGGGCAACAATATGGTCATTCACCCTTACGATGGTGTAGTTGTATAGGTAATCTGAATATTTGTCAACCCATTGGTCGGGATTCAATAGTTCCAAAGGAATAGTTTTTAGCCTATTTCAAAAATAGGGAAGTTTCTATAAACATGTACGATAATACCAACCATTTAGTTTGGAATGCCAACTGCGAGCGTACAAAAACAATCGAATTTAAATAATTGGTGCATTGTGTATTCCTTTAAAAACATCTAGAGGCAACAGGTAAAATATTTTATAGTTGAAATAATTAAACGCTGAGGTTGTGGTTTCTATTTCTCGAACTTATAAAAGTCCGGCTCTTTTCAAAAGCGCTTCAGGATCCGGTTTCTGCCCGCGAAATTTAATATAAAGCTCCATCGGGTCTATAGTTCCTCCTTGTGAAAGCACAAAGTTTTTGAACTTATCAGCAACTGTTTTATTGAAAATTCCTTCCTTTTGAAAATACGCAAAAGCATCAGCATCTAAAACCTCAGCCCATTTGTAACTGTAGTAACCCGCGGAATATCCACCTTGAAAAATATGTGAGAACGAGGTGCTCATACAGTTCTCCTTCACGTCTGGATACAGTTGTGTGTCATCAAAAGCTACAACTTCAAAGGCTTTAACGTCTTTGATACCTGAAGGGTCGCTACCGTGCCAAGCCATGTCAAGCATTCCAAAACTCAATTGGCGCAGGGTTGCCATTCCTTCTAAAAAGGTTGCGGAATCTTTTATCTTTTCAACATATTCCATTGGTATTACTTCCCCTGTTTTGTAATGTGTGGCAAAGAGCTCTAAGGTTTCTTTTTCATAACACCAATTCTCTAAAATCTGACTGGGCAGTTCTACAAAATCCCAGTACACACTGGTGCCGGAAAGGCTAGGGTAGTAGGGTGTTTGCCAACATTCCGTGCAGTGCATGCCCAAATTCGTGGAATAACGTTGTTACCTCATTAAAGGTTAATAATGAAGGTTTGCTCGCCGTAGGTTTCGTAAAATTACAAACAATAGAGATATGCGGGCGTTCATTTTTTCCGTCCTTCATTTGTTGAGGTTTATAGGAAGTCATCCAAGCACCATTGCGTTTTCCCGCCCGAGGGTGGAAGTCTGCATAAAAGATTGCGACCAACTCTTCTTCATCGTCTTTTACTTCGTATGTTTTTACATCGGCGTGGTATTTATCGATGTTTTGTACTTCTTCAAAATGAAGTCCGTAGAGTTTTTCAGCAACGGTAAAAACGCCATTGATTACATTTTTTAATTCGAAATAAGGCTTTAATTTTTCATCATCCAGATTGAAAAGCTTTTGTTTTAGTTTTTCAGAATAGTAAGCACCGTCCCATTTTTCCAAATGATCGATGTTATCGAGTTCTTTTGCGAAAGCGGTTAATTCATCAAATTCTTTTTGCGCTGCAGGTTTTGCCTTTTCAAGCAATTCATTCAAAAATGATTTAACCTTTTCGGGAGTTTCTGCCATGCGCTCTTCCAGCACAAAATGTGCGTGGCTTTTATAACCCAACAGATTTGCCCGCTGGTGACGAAGGTTTGCAATCTGTAAAACGTTTTGTTGGTTGTCCAATTCGTCATTATGAAACCCTTTTGCACCAAAGGCAATTGCCATTTTTTTACGCAGTTCGCGGTTGTCCGCATAAGTCAAAAACGGAACATAGCTTGGATAATCCAATGTGAACACCCAGCCTTCTTTTTCTTTTTCTTCAGCGGTTTGTGCTGCGGCTTCAATTACGCCTTCTGGTAATCCGGAGAGGTCTTTTTCGTCGGTAATATGAAGTTCAAACTTGTTGGTTTCCGCCAAAACGTTTTCGCCAAAAGTTAGGCTCAGTTTGGAAAGATCGGTATCAATTTTCCGCAATTCCGTTTTCTTCTCTTCGGAAAGGTTGGCGCCGTTTCTTGAAAACGCCTTGTATTTTTTATCTAGCAGCATAAGCTGTTCTTCGGAAAGGTTTAATGAATCCTTTTGATTGTAAACCGTTTTTATTCTTTCAAACAACCCTTCGTTTAATAACATATCGTTACTGAACTCGGTAAGTATTGGCGAAACTTCCTGCGCTATTTTTTGTATCTCGTCATTGGTTTCGGCACTGTTGAGGTTGAAGAAAATGCTAGTTGCCCTATCTAATTTTTCACCAGTATTTTCCAAAGCTTCTACTGTGTTTTTAAAAGTGGCTGCTTCGGGGTTTGAAGTAATTGCTTCTATTTCTGCTTTTGTTTCCTCGATCAGTTTGCTGATTGCTGGGAGGAAATGCGCATTTTCTATTTTTGAAAAGGGAGCGGTGTTATATTCTTGTAAAAGAGGATTGTTCATTATTATGTTTTTTGATTACATCCTCTCCCAACCTCCCCTTCGAAGGGGAGGGGCTAGGATGGAAGATGTTTATTATATTTATTGCTCCCCTCCCTTTGAAGGGAGGGTAAGGGTGGGATGTTTTTTATTTTTTCATCTTTTTGGCACCTTCTTCTACCTTTGTTTTAAGACTTTCCTTATAGGCAATGATCCTGTCCAAAACGGCTTTATCTGAAGATCCGATAATCTGTGCGGCCAAGATGCCAGCATTCTTTGCGCCATTTAATGCAACTGTGGCAACAGGAACACCGCCTGGCATTTGAAGAATTGAAAGGATGCTATCCCAACCATCAATGGAGTTGCTGGATTTTACGGGAACGCCAATTACTGGCAATGGCGACAATGAGGCAATCATTCCCGGAAGGTGAGCAGCGCCGCCTGCTCCAGCTATAATTACAGAAATGCCGCGTTTGTGTGCATTCTTTCCGTAATCAAAAAGTTTGTCTGGTGTGCGATGGGCGGAGACGATGTCTACTTCTACCTCAATATCAAATCCTTTTAATATATCTACGGCTTCCTGCATTACTGGCAGGTCGCTGGTGCTTCCCATTATGATTGCTACTTTGCTCATATATACTAGTTCTTTGTCTGGTCGAGCGCAGTCGAGACCTATTTCTTTATAGTAATTCTGCTTAACAAGGACCTCTCGACTGCGCTCGAGGGGACATTTTGGTTTCAAAGATAGTTAACATTTGCGTGTCTGGTCGAGCGCAGTCGAGACCTCTTCGGCAGTTGGTCTATATTTTGAATGTGTCATATTTCTACATTCTGCGAGTATTTGAAGCATTTCAAAATCCTCATTAGCCAAAGCTTTCTTTTTTTGCGCACTCCATTTTTTTATTTTCTTCTCGAAATATATGGCTTGTTCCACATCATTAAATTCTTGATGAAATATTATTTCTAAAGGCCTTCGTTTGTATGTGAAACAAGATTTGTTTAATCCGTTTTGGTGTTCATCAAATCTTCTCGAAATATTGTTTGTGAATCCTGTATAAAGTAAACCATCTGAGCATTCCAATATGTAAATGTAATATGATTTCATTTAAGAACAGAATAGTTTGGATTATTGTTCTTTGTCTGGTCGAGCGCAGTCGAGACCTATTTCTTTATAGTAATTCTGCTTAACAAGAACCTCTCGACTGCACTTTGACTGCGCTCAGTACAGGCTATTCGAGGGGTCATTTATTTGCTTATAACCTCAATAGTTTTCTTAACCTCCTCGGCAATTTTTCGGGCTTTGCTGAGGTCTTTGTTTACGATGGTTACGTGGCCCATTTTTCTGAACGGGCGGGTTTCTTTTTTGCCGTAGATGTGAGGCGTTACGCCTTCCATCGCCAAAATGGTTTCAATGTTTTTATAGACTACTGGGCCTGTGTGGCCTTCAGCGCCTACTAAGTTAACCATAATGCCGCCAACTTTACTATCGGTGTTTCCCAAAGGTAAGTCTAATATAGCTCTTATTTGCTGTTCAAACTGATTGGTGTAACTAGCTTCTATGCTGTAATGACCACTGTTGTGAGGGCGGGGGGCTACTTCGTTTACCAATATTTCATCGTCTTCTGTCTGGAACATTTCTACTGCCAAAAGCCCTACGTGTTTAAAGGCTTCAGAGACTTTGGTGGCAACTGCTCTTGCTTTTTGTGCAACCGCTTCGTCTATACGGGCAGGGCAGATTACGTATTCCACTTGGTTGGCTTCGGGGTGGAATTCCATTTCAACCACAGGATAGGTAGTTACTTCCCCGGAAGGGTTGCGGGCTACAATTACTGCCAGCTCATTTTTAAAGGGAATCAATTTTTCTGCGATGCAAGCGCCTTCCGATAATGGGATTACGTCTTCGGCTTCGCGGATGATGCTTACGCCTTTGCCGTCATACCCGCCGGTACAGCTTTTCCACACAAAAGGGAAGTGTAATTCCTTGCGTACAATGGCTTGGTTTAAATCGTTTTTATCATTGTAAACCTTGAAGGGCGAAGTGGGTATTTGGTGGTCTTTGTAAAACTGTTTCTGCACCCCTTTGTCCTGAATGTTGCGCAGGGTAGCGGCGCTGGGATAAACTTTTATGCCTTCGCTTTCCAGTTTTTCCAAAGCTTCAACATTCACACCTTCTATTTCAAAGGTGAGTACATCTACCTTTTTTCCGAAGTTGTAGACCGTTTCAAAATCCATCAGGTCGCCTTGCTGAAAATAGTCTGCGGCGATTCGGCAGGGAGCTTCTGCACTAGGATCTAAAACACTTGTACGGATATCCCATTTGCGGGTTTCGTAGAGCATCATTTTGCCCAACTGCCCGCCGCCTAGAATGCCGAGAGTGAAGTGGGTGGAGAAGTAGTTCATTTGACTTTATTTGTTTGAATGTGCAAAGATAGTAAAATGAGGAGTAGGTGGGTAGTGAATTGTACTTAGTGAGACGTGAATCGTGAATCGTAATGCGTTTTTTTCGAAAGCTTTCGGTTGGAAGGTTTGTGATGTGAGAAAAGGAGCGCGTTTTTAGCTCGTGATTTTTAGCTGATTTTATTCATATGTGGTTACCAATGCAAAACCGCCTTTTTAATTTTATTATAATATTATTGTAATATTATTTGTACCGAACGGTCTGTTTGTTTATATTTACATCATGAATAAGAAACATGACCATAACGAAGTACTCAAATCTGGACTAAAACTTATTTGTTCCAAAGGCTATAATAGTCTGGGGGTAGATGAAATTTGCAAATCTACTGGCATGACAAAAGGAGCATTCTACAATGCGTTTCAAAGCAAAGAAAACTTTTTGTTAAAAGGACTGGTAGTATATGGCGAAATGACGGTAAAAAGACTTACAGAGTCAACTTTCCAAAGAAAATGGAAAACCTAAAGCCATTGACAGATTAACAGACTTATACGATTCATGTTTGATGCCCAACCTAAAAATAATTTTATGGGTTGCATGGTCAATAATGTCATGTCAGAATTAGGCTCGGCAAATGAGACCGTTGGAAGCGCTGCTTCAATAGAGTTCAACAGTTTTATTGAAGCCATTGAGCCCTGTGTTAAAGAAGCTCAGACAGATGGCGACCTAACCCTTTCAGTATTGATTCAAAAACACTCACAGAATTACTTCATTCAACATTTTATGGCGCCTTAACAAGAAGCTAAAAGTATTCAAGACCATAAACAAGGAAAACTAATAATGCAAACACTTATTAACTCATTAAGAAAATGAAACAATTTAAAGAAAAATATGGCCCATGGGCTTTAGTAACAGGTGCAACATCAGGCATAGGTGAGGCAATCTCTAATGAATTAGCCTCAAAAGGAATTAATATTGTTCTAGTTGCTCGTAAAACAGCTGAATTAGAATTAAAAGCAACTGATTAAAAGCGAAGTATCACATAGATACTCAAATTATTTCTGCCGATCTTTCAACCGAAGAAGGGATTGATAAGGTTAAAACATCAACAAAAGACCTCTCAATTGGACTTATTAGCTATTGCCGCAGGGCTTGAAGTTAATGGAGCATTCGAAAAAAATGATATTCAGAAAGAACTAAAAGTTGTTCAAATCAACATAAACTGCAACGCTTACAACTCACCCATCACTTTTGCTGAAAAAATGGTACGTAATGGTAAAGGAGGAATCATATTAGTTGCAAGTTTATCTGGACATATGCCTAATCCATACTTTGCGAATTATGCCGGAACAAAAGCCTATGTGTTAAACTTTGGTGCATCTCTTTATGGAGAACTAAAACCTAAAGGGTGTTGATGTAACTGTTTTATCTCCTGGCTTAACAAATACACCAATGACCGAAGATAACGGTGTTGATTGGGCTAAAACACCTATGCAGGCCATGTCTCCTGAGAAGGTGGCACAAACGGCTGTAAATGCACTTGGTAAAAAACTCATCGCTATTCCTGGAACTAAGAATAAAATGATGGCGGCAATGGCAAAGCATAGTCCTTTGAAAATGCAAGCGAAAATGAATGAGAAAATGATGAAAAAAGCACTTTCACCAATTAAACTATAATTAATCCAAAAAATAAATTACAAAATGGACGAAAGTAAAACATTTCTAATCGTTAATGCCGTTCCGAACACTGATGATATGGTAAGCTTCCAATCCTATTTATCTCAAATTGTAGGTATTTTTAAACAATATGGTGGTAGTGGAATTTTCAACGATTTAAAACCATTAACACAAATAATGGGGAAAGGAGGAATAAAAGCAATTGCGGTTGTTGAATTTCCAAGTGCTCAAGCTGTAACAAGATATGATGGCAAGTGAAGAATTTAATTCATTAAATGATCTTCGAGAAAAAGCATATAAACAAGAAGTAGACTTAATGATTTGTGAAACGCTTTAAAGCGAAACAATGAGAACAATAAAGTATAAAATCAATAGCAGTTTGCGTTCTTTGTTTAGCGCATCTACTTAACTGAGAATCCAATAGCGTTCCTTTTTTTGATGCCTGCCACCAATTGCGCAAGATTCACAAAAAAATTCTATATTTGGTATTATCCCCGATTAAATAAGCCTCATTGCGGTTTTTCGAAGGTGATGGGGTTTGTTTTTTTTGTTGTATTTGAAAATACTAATCTAATTATATAAGGTGGATAATAGCAACTGTTGTATTTATCCACATGTTTTGGGTAATTAATAAATGAAAAAGATCATTTTTTACATCCTCTTGCTAATTTTTTTTGCAGCAATAGCTTTATTCGTTTATGAAAGCATTCAGTTTAACAACTACATATCCTCTCCAGAAATAAATGAAACAAAAGAAATGAATATTCCAATCAATCAAGATGCACCAGTGAAATCACATGCTGAAATTGTCATTAATGCACCGATAGAAAAAGTTTGGCAGATATTAACATCAATAAATGACTGGCCCACTTGGCAATCAGAAGTGACCGAATCGAATTTGAAAGAAGAACTAAAAGAAAGAGCTGAATTTAAATGGAAGGCTGGTGGATTATCGTTTACTTCACAAATTCACACGATTGACCCAAAAATCAGATTTGGATGGACAGGGAAAACTTTTGGTGCTAGTGCAATCCATAATTGGTTCTTTAAAGATGAAGGAGGAAAAACCATAATTTATGTTGAAGAGAGCTTACAAGGTGTATTCCCTAAGCTTTTTAAAAAATATTTTCAAAAAAACTTAGATGACGGTGTACAGAAAAACTTGAAGGATCTAAAGAATGCATCCGAAAAATGAAAAACAACCCACGCCATCGGCTAAGAAAACATGCAGGCGAGCAAGATAAAATGTAATTTTGAATACAAAATAAACTATAGTTCTCGGTTGGCAGAAACGTGTTCCCATACCCTTACATTTCTTAGCTAGAGCTGTTAGCCTTTATTTGAAGTCAAACTGAAAAATAGCTATTAAAAATTAAAATATATATTAGATTTAAGCACTTTTCTCAACATTTTGAATACTAAGGCATTATTGCCGCTCATATCTTTGCCGCGGTCCAATTACTTCAGCTTAAAAAGCAAAGATCAAGAGAATCTGCTTTGCAGATGTTGAATTCAGTACAAACATTAGAGTTTATTGAAGCTTTAAATATAATCTACAATCTTTCTGAAGGTTTGACAAAAAAGGAAATTGAAGATGAATTGGGTAATAAATTATCGAATGTTTTGGTAATGTTCGTAAAACTTGAAAGTTTAGGGCTTATATATTTAAAAGAGCACGATAAAATTCAGATCTAGTTGCTGATTTTTTGAGAGGTCCTATTATTATATTCTGGAATAAAATGAAATATTAATTCATTGAACCCGGGAATTATATAATGGGAATGAAAATTTTGGTGAATGGGTTCAGTGGTTAGCAGAGCGGATTGAAAAAGAACTAACAACAAAAAATAAAAAACCTGCTCACTTGATTTACCAAAACTGGAAACAATAAAAATGCAAAAAATGAAAGCCGCAGTACGCAGAAGCTATGGTTCACCAAAACAGCTAAACATTGAGGATATTGAAATCCCTGTTCCGAAAGCCAATGAAGCGTTAATTAAGGTTTATGCCACGACAGTAAACAGAACAGATTGTGCAAACCTTACAGCGAAACCTTTTATTATGCGGTTTGTGTTGGGTTTTTTTAAACCAAGAAAAATAATATTGGGAACCGATTTTGCAGGAGAAGTAGCATCTATAGGGAGCAACGTGGAGTCATTTAGCATTGGCAATATAGTCTTAGGGTTTAATGACGTAGGTTCAGCATCGCAATCTGAGTATACAGCATTTACAACAGAAAATTTATTTTTAATACCCGAAGCCATAGATTACAAAGTAGCCGCAGCAAGTTTAGAAGGGGCTAACTATGCATACACCTTTATTCATAAGGCACCTATTAAATCTGGGCAAAAAATTTTAATAAATGGGGCAAACTGGAGGAATTGGTTCTGCGCTCATACAATTTGTTAGGCAATTTGATGTTGAAATAACAGCCATCTGTGCTACAAAAAATATTGAATTAATACAATCCTTAGGCGCTGACAAAATTTATGATTACACAAAGGAAGACTTTACAGCGGTTAAAGATCAATACGACTTTATATTTGATGCAGTAGGTAAAAGTACCTTTGGGAAGTGTAAATCATTGTTAACAAAAAACGGAGTTTATATCTCTTTCAAGTTCAGGGCCTTACTCCCAAAATCTTTTTTATGCAGTTTCAACATCAATTTTCGGAAGTAAAAAAGTGATCTTTCCGATACCCTACAGCAAGCAGAAAACGATTCCCTATATTATCGATATGTTGAAGAAAGGAATTTTTAAACCAGTAATAGACCGGGAATATGCATTGGATGACATATCTAAAGCCTATGCCTATGTGCTGACTGGTGAGAAACAGGGAATGTTATTATTAATATTTAAAATACGAGTTCTTCACAATGGTTATGCCTAATTGCTTACGCCAGTGCGCTGCGTGCAGGTCTCTTCGGTTTGTGCTTGCTACAATAGGTGTTTAACCAATGTAACTCCCATATTCGCAAAACGTCATTTTTCAAAAGCGAAAAAATCTCTCGTTAAAGACAAATTTGTATGTGCCATTAAAATAGCCTGACTCCAGCCTGTATAGGCTGGAGTCAGCGGAATTAAGGAATTCTATTTCCTGAAAAGAGGTTTGTATTTTTCTTTTTCAAATAGTAACAAAATAAAATTTAGTATTGCAACAAACAAAGCAGGCCAAGCATCAGCAAGATCTTGGTTTGAAATACTAAAAATTAAAAATGCTACAGATAATGGGAAAAGTACCAATAATAGAAAAGGTGTCCATTTATTAAATATTAATAATAACCCTAAAATGATTTCAAAAGCGTAGAGGATTGGAAGGTATATTACCGTTGAATCTATAAAATCTTTTGCATGCTCGGGCATTTCACCATAACCAGTAGGCAGAAAATGGAAAAATTGATTTAATGCGTATACAATTAAGAACACACCTAGGATAATCCTGAGCCAAGTTTTAAGTGATTGGTTGTTTTTCATTTTATTAAATTTTAAAAGATTAATTAGGAAATAAAAGTAAGCTTCTGACGCAATGGAATATATGATAATTGTCATAAACCGAAAAAATTGATTCCCCTAGCACACTGAAACTTAGACTGAGAGCAGCCTAAGGCCCGAATTGAGCATAGCAGAAATAAAGCGCCATCTTCCCCTTTATTTGCTCTAGGGTCTAAACTAAGCAATCAAACCAATTTTAAAAATCCCTCCTAATTCACAAATTCACAAAAGCCTAAAGCTTACAGCCTAAAAAAAAGTGTAGTTACAATAACCCCTTTCCCATCATCCAAGACAACAGCTGATAGTAGCGTTTCTTTCTGAACCTTAAAATTAAAGGGTGGCGCCAATAGGTTTACCCCGCTTTGCAGTTTCAGTCTATTTCCCTGTCCGGAAATGATGTCTTTATTGGGTACAAAAGCGCCTTCGGGGATGTGTTCTGTTAGAATAATGTATTTGATAAGCAGCCAACTTGTTTACGATACTTTGTATTTCGGCATTGGATAGATGTTGAAGTACCTGCCGTAGTATGGCGCAATCGGCTGAAGGTAAATCTGCTGTTGCTATGTCCAGGCATTGGAACTCTAAATTGGGTGCTTTAAAGGTTTCTTTATTGCGGGCTATCAGGCTGGGCACGATATCTACTGCAACATACTTTTTGGTATGGGGTACCAATTCCTTGCCTACATTAAAATCGCCACAACCTAAATCGCATACCGTTAGCGGAGGTTCAAACGAAGTTAAAAATGCTGTCACCGCGGCTATATATGGATTTACTATTTCTGGACGGTGCGATCCCTCTCCGGAATAGAAATCAGCTTTATCACCACCCCAAAGGTTGATTTCGTATACCTGCTCCATGGCGAGCTTCGTGGGCCAAGGGGTTTTTGTTTTTTTTGGGGTGTTTTGTTTTTTGTCCACGAATAGATTATCGATTTTCAAATGTACTATTAAAATTTTCTAGATTTAAGCTCTTGGCTCTTGGCTCTTGGCTCTTGGCTCTTGGCTCTTGGCTCTTGGCTCTTGGCTCTTGGCTCTTGGCTGGCTTCTAGCCTAGCCTACAGCCTAAAGCCTACAGCCTAAAGCATACAACCCATAACTCCTAATTAACTTACTCAAAAACTCACTTATTCACAAATTCACCATCCAGCATACAGCCTGAAGCCTAAAAAAAACAACAACTGTTAAAATTTTAAGGATACTTTACTAAAAAAGTTAATATTTTTAATATATTTGAATAAAGGCTTAAAATTTAATTTTCTCTCCCAAAAAAAGAAAACCCATGGCAGCAGTGGTCTTGGCGGTTTTGGATTGCGTAAACATATGTGAGATAAACGCAATCGTCCTGGTTGACCAAGACACCATTTAGTAAACTGATAACTAACATTTGCGGAACTAACAAAAAGAATCATCATAAATATTACTTTAATCATAAAAGGATTTTACTTATGAAAAACTTTGTTAC